>CAUPPH010000027.1:0-4526 GCA_963513125.1 uncultured Albidiferax sp. | reverse complement strand
GGCGCATTGCGCTCACCCAGCTCAATCAGGACAAGAGCAAGAAGCTAGGGATCCAGGGTAAGCGCCGCCGTGCAGGCTGGGACAACGATTATCTTGAGTGTGTCCTGGGCATGCGGACGATTTAGATGCGATTGCCCTGGCTACAGTAGCAGTTCGCTATCTTTTTTGAAAAAATAAAGATAGCTGCTCCCGCCCATGGAATAAGCGCGGGCTGCCGATTTCATGCCTAAAAATGACCCACCCAGCGTATAAACGTCCCTTCCAGGGATACCGCGGAACTGGCTTTGCCAGGCCGCAGGTATCGCCCCCTGCGTGTCGCATCGGTTTTTCAAACCCATGCGAGGGGGGTTGGCGAAAAGTGCGTAGCACTGCAGCCTGGGGGTGTGCCAATTTCAGGGGTACAAACCGCGCAGTTCGCGCGTATGCAGAATCCGCTTGCAGGCCACGATAAAGGTGGCGGTGCGCAGGGTCACCTTGTTCTCTTGCGCCACCAACCAGACGGCGTTGAAGGCCTCTTTCATGATGCGCACCAGGCGGGCGTTGATTTCGTCTTCGTCCCAGAAGAAGCTCGAAAAGTCCTGTACCCACTCAAAGTAGCTCACCGTCACGCCGCCTGCATTGGCGATCACGTCGGGCAGCACCAGGATATTGCGTTCTTGCAGGATGTCGTCGGCCTCCGGAGTGGTGGGGCCGTTCGCACCCTCGATCACCATGCGCGCGGTGATGCGCCCAGCGTTGGCAGCGGTGATTTGCTGCTCCAGCGCTGCGGGGATCAGAATGTCGCAAGGCACGTCCCAGAATGCGTCGTTGGCAATCACCTCGGCACCGGCAAAGCCGCCCACGCCACCGGCGTTTTTCACGTGCTGCAGCAGGGCGGGCACGTTGAAACCGGCTTCACAGTAGATGGTGCCGCTGTGGTCCTGCACGGCCACCACGCGGGCACCGGCTTCGGCAAACAGCTTGCCCGCCACGCCACCCACATTGCCAAAACCCTGCACCGCGATGCGTGCAGTCGACACGTCCAGGCCGATGTGCTTGGCGGCTTCCATGCCCACGGTGAACACGCCGCGCCCCGTGGCTTCACGGCGGCCCAGCGAGCCACCCAGGTCGACCGGCTTGCCGGTGACCACGCCGGTGGCGGTGGAGCCCTGGTTCATGGAATAGGTGTCCATCATCCAGGCCATGATCTGCTCGTTGGTGTTCACATCGGGGGCCGGAATGTCCTTGTTCGGGCCAATGATGATACCGATCTCGCTGGTGTAGCGGCGCGTCATACGCTCCAGCTCGCCGCGCGACAGGGTTTTGGGGTCGACGCGGATACCGCCCTTGGCGCCGCCGTAGGGCACGTTGACGGCCGCGTTCTTGATCGACATCCAGGCCGACAGCGCCATCACTTCCGACAGCGTCACGTCCTGGTGGAAGCGTACACCGCCCTTGCCGGGGCCGCGCGAGGTGTTGTGTTGTACGCGGTAGCCTTCAAAGTGGGCCACCGAGCCATCGTCCAGGTGGATCGGCACATCGACCACCAGAATGCGCTTGGGGCGCTTCAGGGTTTCCACCCAGCGTGCCAGGTCGCCCAGATAGGGTTCTACCCGGTCCACTTGCTGGAGAAAAATGCCCCAGGGACCGATGTGGTCGGGGTTCAGGTACGAGGG
The DNA here is from genome assembly GCA_963513125.1 of uncultured Albidiferax sp. Classification (GTDB taxonomy): domain Bacteria; phylum Pseudomonadota; class Gammaproteobacteria; order Burkholderiales; family Burkholderiaceae_C; genus Rhodoferax_B. The sequence goes on along the minus strand of CAUPPH010000027.1, from coordinate 2,871 downwards.
CACGGCGTGCACGGTAGGCGCTTTATTGGACATGGAATAAATCCCTTGTGTTATCAGAAAAGCCGAGCTTAAAACCCGCGCCTCCATCTGTCCAAGGCCAGCTTTAAGGCCATCTATGCAAAAAATGTATGGGCCGGCAAGAGGGCGTTTCAGTCCGCGGTGTCCACGGCCAGTAACCGCTCGGCCTGCACCCGCAGCGGCGGCAGCAACTGGCCGATCAGCGCCAGCTGGCTTTGCACCACCCGGTGCGCCACGTCGGTGGGCGCGGCGCACAAGGCCTCCAGTACGGCCTCTTCGTCCGGGTTGGCGGGCGGCACGGGCTGGCTGCGCGCCAGGCTGGTAGACAGTTCTTCCAGTACCTTGCCGATCAGTGCCGCAGCCTGCTCGGTGGACGCGTCGCTGGAGGCATTTTGCAGAGCCTCGCGGTGCGCACCCAGGCCCGACAGGTAGTTCAGCAAGGTGTGCGACAGCAGCAAAAACCGCAAGCCGCTATCGCTGCGGCCCTGCAGAAAGCCCGGCTCCTGGAACAGGTTGGACAGCGCGGTAGACAGCGCGGCATCCGCGTTGTGCGCGTTGCGCCGGGCCGTGCGGTAGGCCAGGTCGTCGCGCTGGCCGCCTTGGCCACTTTGGTATTGCGCCATGATCTGGCGCAGGTACAGCTTGCAGGTGGCCAGGGTGCGGGCCGCCACCTCGTGCATGCGGCGGCCTTGCCAGTCGGGCAGGATGAAGAACACCGCCAGCCCGGCGATCAGACTGCCCAGCACGGTGTCCACCAGGCGCGGCACGATCAGGCCGTAGCCGTCGCCAATCTGGTTAAAGCTCAGCAGCACCAGCAGTGTCATCGAGCCGGTGGCCAACGCGTAGTGCCGGGTGCGGTTGCCAAAAAACACCACGCCCGCCGCCACCGCAAACATGGCCTGCAGCAGCAGGCTGGGGAACAGCCGAAACAGCGCCCAGCCCACCACCAGCCCGGCCATGGTGCCCACCACCCGCTGCACCATGCGCCTGCGGGTCGCGCCAAAGCTCTGCTGGCACACAAACACCGTGGTCAGCAGAATCCAGTAGCCTTGGCGCGCATGCAGCCAGTGCAGCAGCCCGTAGCCCACGGCCAGCGCAATGCTCAGGCGCACCGCGTGGCGAAACAGCGGCGTGGCCGGGGTCAACTGCCGCCACACCCGGTCAAATGCGTCGCGCAGCGACTGGGGCGAGCGGTCGAGCAGCGCATGGTCTTGCACCTCCGCCTCGGGCGCGGGCAGGCTGGCGCTGGTCAGGCGGGTTTGCAGCGTGCCCAGGTTCTTGGCCAGCGCCGTCAGTGTGGCCAGCAGCCTTTGCCAATGCGGTTGCTGCAGGCTCTCCAGGTGCGCCAGCGCGTCTTGCAAATCCTGTTGGGCCTGGGCGCTCACCGTGTCGGGAATCACCGCCACGCGCAGCAAAATCGCCCGCGCCAGCCGCTCGCAGGCATGGCCCTGCAGGCGCAGCAGCCGCTGGCAGCGGAACAGCACATCGCTATGAAAAAACGTCTCGGTCAGTTCGCTGTACGGCGAATGGGATGAACTGGCCCGCTCGTGCACCTCCTGGGCAATGAAGTACAGCCGCAGGTAGTACTGCATGCGGTGGCTGGGCACGGCCTCCAGCCGGTTCAGAATGCTTTCTTTGGTCACGTTCAGTGCCGTCACCACCGCTCCGTTGCGCTGCGCCAGGGCCAGGCGCTTGACCTCCTGGTCCACGCCACGCACCGGCTCGAACAGCGAAGCTTTCAGCGTTAGATACCCGCCCAGCACCCGGTACAGCGCCGCCAGGTTCTGCTGCACCGGCTGGTGGGTAAACAGCACGCACCACAGCACCGACAGCAGGCCGTACCAGGTCGCCCCGGTCAGCAGCAAAGCGGGCTCCAGCCATTCGGCATTGCCCTGGCCGCTGCGCTGGTCCATGCCGATGGTGGTGTAGATCGACAAAATCAGCGTGCCATAGGCAATCGCCTGGTAGCGCGGGCTGATGGCGCCCAGCATGGTCAGGCAAAAGGTGGACAGCACCATTGCCAGCAAAAACAGCCAGCGGTGGGGAAACAGCGCCTGCACCGCAAACGCCGCCAGCGCAAAGCACAGCAGCGTGACCAGCAACGCCCGCAGCCGCCCGCGCCAGTTGTCGTCCGTCTCGGCCAGGGCACAGGCAATGGTGCCCAGAAACACCGGCATCACCAGCGCCATCTGGTCGTTCACCCAACCCACCGCCATGGTGGTGCTCAGCGCGATGAAGATGCGCAGGCTGTAGGGAAACGTGTCCAGCGCCCACAGGCGGCGCAAAGACTGGGACAGAGGCAAGAAGGGCATGCGGGTTTTACTACCAAAAATATAGCTGCTCACGCCTATGGAGTAAGCGCGGGGGCATTATTTCATCCAAAAAATAGATTTCCAGAGTAGATTGAAAATTAAAAAAATCTACTTTTATGAATTTTTCTGTACAAAAAATTCATAAATTAATTTCGTATACGATCGGTATGTAAAATAGTAAGAATTTATATAAACAGGTCTCATGTCTGGACCGGCCAGCAGGGAGCGTTTTTGGCACACATTGTTAGCGAAACCCAAAACGTTACCGTGGGTACTTCTGGTGTCGGTCATCCGGCATCATCCGCCCTTTGTGCGTTGTGCGCGATAGCCCGCTTCCACCAGATCGCCGCCGACCCGGCCACGCTAGCGCACCAACTGGGTTGGTCTTCGGGACAAGCCCTGGGCTGCGATGACCTGCTGCTGGCCGCGCAGCAACTGGGCTTGAGCGCCAAGCTCACCCGCAGCCGCCCCGACCGCCTGGCCCTGGTGCCGCTGCCCGCCCTGGCGGTGATGCGCACAGATGATGGCACTTTGTGCGTGT
>CAUPPH010000026.1:0-14711 GCA_963513125.1 uncultured Albidiferax sp. | reverse complement strand
GCGCCCGGCGGCGCAGTACCTTTCTTTTGCGTGGCCAAAAGAAAGGCACCAAAGAAAAGGCCACCCCCACTACCTGCGCCCTCCGCTAGCGCTACGGGAACCTGCGGTGCTCGCCCCACGGGGGCATGACGCAAACTCGCTGCGCTCAAACACGCGTCCTGCTAATCCCCGTGGGGCTGCGCTCCTCGGCGCATCTAGAGGGGGACCCCGGGGAGCGGGATCGGCCCGGCTTTTCCGGGCATCGCGCCTAGGGCGCGAGCACGGATGGTAATTGCGCTAGTTTGAGGCTTTCACGCCATTTTTCAGACACCAAATTGCCCTCTTGCGCTGATCCAACCAGCACGAGCAGCTCCTATTTTTAACTATCCAAAACGCAGCATTTTTATCGCTGAAGTGGTTGGCTCCATAGCCCGCCTCACCCATCGCCCAGTGCGGAGCGAATAAAGGCGGCCTTGGCATCGGTGTAGGCCTCTCGGTCGGTGGTGTGTCTTGCCGCAAGTTGGGACTTGAGCGCCGCATAGCGGGCCGCAAGCGCAGCGTCTGACCGCAGGGCATCCCGAAACGCCAGATGCGCGTGCCAGACCTCGCTTGCGTGCACCACCACATGGAGGTGGTGCGTGCGGTGCCCTTCGGCCCAGCGCATAAACCACTGGCGGTCCTGCAGGCGGGCATTGAACTCTGCTGACGTGGTGTAGCCCGATTGGCAGATCGGCTCCGCAATGGACTTCGCCACCGCCATGGAAACCACACCGGCCAACAGATCAACGATGGGCTTGGCGGGCATGCCGGGTACGGCGGTGCTTCCGATGTGCGCGATGTCCAGGAACACACCCGGCAGCACAGAAGCCAGCCGCTCCCGCTCAGCCGTAAACGCGAGGGGCCACGACGGGTCGTAGGGGTGCAGCCTCACCTCTTCATGGATGGCCGCAAGCAGAGACTCTTCTTCGGTCATAGCCGGTCACCCCCTCACCCCACCTGGAACCAAGCCGATTTAGTCTGCATATACGACAGCAAACTATCCACATGCTTGTCCCGCGAATTCCCCGATTGCTTGTACCCGCCAAACGGCTGGGTCATATCCCCGTCGCCGAAGCAGTTGACCCAGACCACACCGGCTTCCAGCGCGCCGACCATGCGGTGGGCTTGGTGCAGGTCGCGGGTCCAGACGGCGGCGGCCAGGCCGTAGACGGAGTCGTTGGCTAACGCAATGGCTTCGGCTTCGGTGTCGAAGGGGATGAGGGTGGTCACTGGGCCGAAGATCTCTTCCTGGGCGATGGCCATGCGGTTGTGGCCGACGAACAGGGTGGGGGGCACATAGGTGCCGGGCAGGGCGACCTGTGTTCCGCCCATCACCATTTGCGCGCCTTCGGCCTGGCCGCGGGCGATGTCGGCCAGCACCTTGCGCTGGTGCGGCTGGCTGGCCAGGGGGCCGAGGGCGGTGGCGGGGTCCAGCGGGTCGCCGGGCTGGTAGAGCACCTGGGTGCGGGCGATGAATTTGGCGGTGAAGGCCTCTTGCAGATCGCGGTGCACCAGCAGGCGCGAGCCCGCGTTGCAGACCTGGCCTGCGTTGTCAAAAATGCCGCCCACGGCGCGGTCTACGGCGGCGTCCAGGTCGTACAGGTCGGGCATGAAAATCTGCGGGCTTTTGCCGCCGGTTTCCAGCGCCACGCGCTTCATGTTGGACTGCCCGGCGTAGCCCATCAGCAGCTTGCCGACGCGGGTGGAGCCGGTGAACGAGAGCTTGTTCACATCCGGGTGCAGGGCCAGTGCGCGGCCTGCTTCGGGGCCCAGGCCGTTGACCAGGTTAAACACCCCGGCGGGGCCGCCCGCCTCTACGAACAAAGCGGCCAGCCGGGTGCAGGTCAGCGGGGCCTGCTCGGCGGGTTTGAGCACCACGCAGTTGCCTGCGGCCAGGATGGGGGCCAGCTTCCACACCGCCATCAGCATCGGGTAGTTCCACGGCGTGATGGCACCCACCACGCCCAGCGGCTCGTGCAGGATCATGTGCAGCGAGCCGGGCGCGGTGTGGGTCACCGCCCCCTCCACCTTGTCGATGCACTCGGCAAAGTAGCGGATGGTGCGCAGCACCTCGGGCAGGTCGATGTTCAGCATGTCGCTGATCGGCTTGCCCATGTCCAGGGTTTCCAGAAGTGCCAGCTCGTCGGCGTGCTGCTCGACCAAATCTGCCCAGCGGTTCATCACCTGCAAACGCGCGCGCGGGGCCTGGCCGCGCCAGCGGCGGTCGTTCCAGGCGGCCAGGGCGCTGGCCACGGCTGCGTCAATGTCTTTGGCCTCGCCCTGGGCGATGCGGGCCAGCAGCGCGCCGGTGGTGGGGTTCAGGCAGTCAAAGTGGCCGCCGTCTTGCGCGTCTACGTAGCGGCCTTCGATGAACAGGCGGCCTTCGATGTACAGGCTTTGGGCTTTCAACAGCCATTCTTGGTGTGTCATGGCTTACTCCGCCACCAGCTCGGTGGGGTAGCCGGGTGCGCGCAGTTCCAGGCCGCAGGCCTGCTCCAGCATGCGCACCACCTCGGGGCTTTGCGCCTGGCTGCCGAACATGCCGCGCGCGCGGCGGAAGATCTGCTGCGTCATGCCGCCCAGCTCCAGCGGCACGCCCAGTTTTTCGGCGATGCCGTTGACCAGGCCCAGGTCTTTGCAGGCCAGGTCCATGTTGAACTTGACGTTGTAGCTGCCGCTGAGGATGAGCTGCGATTCGGTCTCGTGCACAAAGCTGTTGCCCGAGCTGGCGCGGATGGCGCGGTAGGTGGCATCCGGGTCCACGCCGTATTTGGCGGGCACCATCATGGCCTCGCCCGCGGCCACCAGGTGGATGAAGGCCAGCATATTGGTGACCACTTTCACCACCGACGCATTGCCCAGCTTGCCCATGTAGATGATCTGCCCACCCATGGCCGCCAGCAGCGGCTCGACGCGCTGGAACACCGCCTCGTCGCCGCCCACCAGCACGGTGATCTGCCCCGAGTTGGCCAGGTGCACGCCGCCGGTTACCGGGCATTCCAGCACCGCAATGCCGCGCTCGGTGGCGGCCGCTTGCAGGCGCTGCAGGTCTTCAAAGTCGGTGGTGCTCATCTCGATCCACACGCCGCCCGCGCGCAGGTTCTCAAACACACCGCCCGGGCCTTCTACGACCTGGCGGGAGATGGCGGGTGACGGCAGCACGGTGATGACCACGTCCGCACCCTGGCAGACCCCGGCCACATCGTCCGCCCAGGCCGCGCCCGCCGCCAGCAGCTTCTGGGCGCAGGCCGGGTTCAGGTCGGTCACCGTGACCGCAAAGCCCGCCGTCACCAGGCTGTTGCACAGGCCCTCGCCCAAGCTGCCCAAGCCGATAAAACCAATGTTCAGTGCCATACAAGTCCTGTGGATAGAAAAAAAGATTAGGCCGCCGTGCGACGGAAGGGATTGAAGCCCATGACCATCATGCTGGCCAAGACGATCAGCGCGCCCCCGGCATACAGCCCAGGGCCGGTGGCTTCGCCCAGAAAAATGATGGAAAACAGCACGCCAAAGCCGGTGACCAGAAAGGTGCTGCTCAGCGCGGCCACCGGGGGCACGTGGCGCATGATGCGCATGTACATCCAGTACGCCATGCCCGAGGTGGTGGTGCCCATCAGCACCACCCCGGCCAGCGCGGGCAGCGTGAAGTGCGCGCGGGGCAGGTCGTACAGGGCACCGGGCAGCAGCAGCAGCGCGCCGGTGGCATGCATGCCGGCGGTGATGGCCAGCGGCTCCAGCCGGGTGGTGGCGCGCTTCAAGAATGGCGTGGACAGGCCCGATAGCGCCGCCCCGGCCACGCAGCCCAGGGCCGACAGCACCAGCAGCGGCGTGGGGTTGACCGGGCCCAGCTGCACCACCAGCGCCGCGCCACCAAAGCCCAGCAGGCAGCCCATCAGCTTCACCGGGGTCAGCGCTTCCTCTTTCATGTAGGCGGAGATAAAGGCCCCAAACAGCACCGCCGTGACCGACAGCAGCGAGCCGTAGGCCGCAGGCAGCTCCAGCGACGACCACGAGTAGAAAAAGTGCGGCCCGGCCACCGCCAGCGCGCCCAGCAAAAACATCTCGCGCCACTGCGCCCAGGGCCAGGGCTGGCGCGCTACCCGCATGATGGCGCCCAGCACCAGCGTGGCCATGGCCATGCGCAGGCCCGCCACCAGATTCGGCCCCAGCGTGGGCACCGCCAGCCGCGTCAGCATGAAGGACGAGCCCCACAGCGCCGACAAAGCGACCAGTTGCACGAAATACTTGGTTTGCATAGATGCTTCAAAAATAGTAGCTGCTCACGCTGATGGAATAAGCGCTAGCAGCCTAAAACGCTTAAACCAGCTTGCGCGGGATCTTTTTATTCCAGTCCTTGGCAAACACCAAGCTGTCGCCCTCATACGCCTCCAGCCGCCCCGACACCAGCCAGTGCGTCTTGGTGGCGCGCTGGCTGCTGTAGGTTTCGGTGCGCACCTTCCAATCACCACGCGAGGTCTCCATCGACCAGTGGCAGTCTTGTTGGGCCGACAGCGGATCGTCGGGCAGGATGCGGTAGTTCTCGCGCCCGCAGCCCCAGGTGGTCAGGCCGTGCTCGGTGCTGGTGCTGCGGCCAAAGTCGTCGATGATGGCCATGCGGCGCTCGCCGGTGCGCTGGTCGGTGGTCACCTCGCGCTGGTTCCAGGCGGGCTGCACGGTCACCAGCTTCACCGGCGGTGCGGCCTCGGCGGGTGCGAACACCGGGGCTTTTTCGCCGCGCTTGGGTTTGCGCACCGGGATGTCGATGAAGCTGCTGCCGGTGTGCACCGTCAGCGTTACCGGTTCGGGCGCGGGCCAGATCAGCGGCCAGTAGCTGGTGGAGATGGAGACGCGCAGGCGGTGGCCTTGGGGCACGGTGCAGGCCACGTCGTCCAGCGCAATTTGCAGGGTGTAGACCTTGCCGGGCTCCAGCACTTCGGGATGCTCATGGCTATCGCGGTGGCACAGGTTGGCTACCGCGTAGGTCAGGCGCGACACGGCTCCATCGGGCCAGACGCTGTTGAGCCGGATGGCGGCAATCGCTACCGGGCGGTCGCTGCTGACCTGCAAGTGCAGCACCGCCGCGCCCACCAGGTCGATGGGCTTTTTCAGCGGCGGGGTGTCGAAGGTGAGCGAGCCCGAGTCGTCCTGGCGCTGGTCGCCGGGGAACTCCGGGCCGAGCCAGATGATGCAGTACTCGCCGCTGTCGGCACCTGTGTGCTGGGGTGAAGAGACGATTTGCTTACCCTTGGCATCTGGGGTGGGGCCTAGGCCTTGGGCGTTGAGGTGCCAACGCTGCGTTTCAGACCGGTCCGAAGGCCAGACTTCGTCGCTCACCCAGCGCCCGGCGATGTGCGCCACGCTGGCACCGGGGCGGCCTAGTTCCATGATGTAGGTGCGGTGCGCCGGGTCCTGGTCCACACCGGTGTCCACGCCCTTGAGCCACTGGTCCCACCAGCGCAGGGCCTCTTGCAGAAAACCGATGCGCGGCTCGGGCACGGCGAAGTGCGGGTACTTGTGCGCCCAGGGGCCAATGATCCCTTTAACGGGACTTTGCACGCCAGCCACCAGGCGCGGCACGGCGTTGGAGTAGGCATCGTTCCAGCCGCCGATGGCCAGCACGGCGGCATCGATGGCTTGGAAGTCTTCGCACACCGAGCCGCGTTTCCAGTAGGCATCGCGGTGCGGGTGCTGCAGCCAGGGGATGGCCAGCAGGGGCTCGGCCTCCAGCCGCTCCATCCACATGGCGCGCCAGCGCTCGCCCACCAGGGCCGGGTCGGGCGCGCGGGAGGAATAGGCCAGCATGGTGGCCGACCAGCCCAGGTTTTCGCCCAGCAGGCAGCCGCCTTTGTAGTGGATGTCGTCTGCGTAGCGGTCGTCGGTGGAGCACAGGGTGATCACCGCCTCCAGCCCCGGCGGCTTGCGCGCGGCGACCTGCAGGCCGTTGAAGCCGCCCCAGGAGATGCCCATCATGCCCACCTTGCCGGTGCACCAGCTTTGCGCCACCAGCCAGGCGATGACTTCTTCGGCATCGGCCAGCTCTGCTTCAGCGTATTCGTCCAGCATCACGCCGTCGGAGTCGCCGCTGCCCCGCATGTCGACGCGTACGCAGGCGTAGCCGTGGCCTGCGAGGTACGGGTGGGTGAGGGCATCGCGCACCACGGTGCCGTCGCGCTTGCGGTAGGGCAAATATTCGAGGATGGCGGGTACGGGTTGGTGCTCGGCATCCACCGGCATCCAGATGCGCGCGGCCAGGCGGGTGCCATCGGCCAGGGGGATGAAGGTGTTGGCAATCTCTTGGACTTTGCGGGGGAAGGATTTGACGGTTTTCATGGGGTGGTGGGAGAAAAATGGAGGCAGGACATCCGGCCCCCACCCCAGCCCTCCCCCGGCGGGGGAGGGAGTAATGCGGGGTCCGGTTTTGCCCCCTCCCTCTTCGGGGGAGGGTTGGGGTGGGGGCGAGAGGTCACCAACGGTGTGTGCATACGCTAAGGCGCCATGTCGGCGGTGGGGCTGCTTTCCAGCACCTGTACCAGCGTGCGCAGCCCCTGCTCCAGTTGCGCGGGCGAAGTGGCGGTATTCAGGCTGATGCGCACGGCATGCGGGGCGCGGCTGCGGCCCGCGGCAAACTGCTCTGCGGTGCGCACCAGCACTCCGGCCTGGCGCAGGGCGGCGGCAAACGGGCTGGCGTGCCAGGGTTCGGGCAGGGGAAACCACAGGTGCGGGTGGTGGGCGCTCCAGGCGTAGTCCCACCCGGCCAGGCAGGTGTGGGCCAGGGCCAGCCGCTCGTCGATCTGCTGGCGTTGCAGGCTGATCAGGCGCTCGGCCTCGCCGCTGTGCAGCCAGCGGGTGGCGATTTCGGGCATCAGCGGGGCCACCATCCAGCAGTCGGCGCGGATGCTGGCCGCCACCTTGTCCAGCCACTCGGGGGCGGCCTCCAGGTAGCCGACGCGCAGGCCGGGGGCCATGACCTTGCTCAGGCTGGCCAGCAGAAAAGACTGCTCGGGCACCAGGGAAGAGACGGCGGGCGGCGGCTGGGCCAGCACGGCGGCGTGCACCACGTCTTCCACCAGCCACAGGCCCCGGCGGCGCACCACGGCGGCCAGGGCTTCGCGGCGCGCCAGCGACATCGTGCGGCCGGTGGGGTTGTGCAGCGTGGGGCTGCAAAACAGCAGCTTGGCCTGGAAGCTGTGGGCGGCCTGGTCCAGCGCCTCGGGCAGCAGGCCTTCACCGTCCATCTCCAGCCCGATCACCTGCAGCCGCAGCGACCGGGCCAGGGCCAGCAGGCCGGGGTAGCTGAGCGACTCGGTGAGCAAGGTGTCGCCGGGCTTGGCCAGTGTGCGCAGCACCCCGGCCAGGCCGTGCTGCGCGCCGTGGGTGACCATGACACGGTTCGCCTCGCCGGTGGTGCCAAAGCGGCGCAGCCAGTTGGCCCCGGCCTGGCGGTGGTGCGGGGCCCCGGTTTCGGGCTGGTAGGCCAGCACCCCGGCCATGCAGGCCGGGTCCAGGCTGATCTCCTGCAGCACCTGGCGCAGGGCCTCTACTTCATCGGTGGGGATGGCGACGTTATGGGCCAGGTCGATGGGCGGCGCGCCGGGCGTGGGTGAGGCCGGGGTGGGGCTGAGCGCGCGCACATAGGTGCCGTCGCCCACGCGGGCGGTTGCCAGGCCCAGTTGCTCCAGGCGGGCATAGGCGCGGCTGACGGTGGCAATCGGCACGCCCAGGCGCTGGGCTTGTACCCGTTGGGCGGGCAGCTTTTCGCCCGCAGACAGTTGGCCGTCCCGGATTTTTTGGGCCAGCGTGTCGGCGATCGAAGCCACGTTGGGGGCAGAGTGCATGGGCAGACGTTCTATCTGCTACAAAAAAAGAAGCTGCTAGTGCTGATGGAATATGCGTCAGAGGCATATTTCATTCGGATTCCTTAAGAATGGCGGGGTCGAACGGTGGGCGGGCAAACACCTCGCGCAGCATCGGCTCGAAATACGACAGGGGCTTGCTGGGGTAGTGCGGGTCAAACGATGCCTGGTCGTAGCGCTCGCAGAAGCGGCTGCAGGCGGCAAACCAGGGGTGGTCGCGGTAGGCCAGGTAGCCGTCGTTCGGCAGGCCGTAGTGGTGGGAGTAGTACTGCATCTGGAACAGGCCGTGCATTTCCACCACCCAGGTCACCTCGGCGCGCACGTAGGGGCGGATGAGCGAGGCGGCAAACTGCGAATGGTTTTCAGGCGCGAGCTCGTCGCCCAGGTCGTGCAGCAGGGCGGCGACGATGGTCTCGATGTCGGCCCCGTCGGCCTCGGCGCGGGTGGCGGCTTGCAGCGAATGCTCCAGGCGGCTCACCTGGTAGCCCTCCAGCGAGTCGCCCAGGCGGTGCAGGGCCAGCAGCAGGCGGTCGGGCAGGGCGCGCACGTAGCCGTGCTCCAGCTTTTGCAGAAACAGGTATTCCTCGGTGCTGCCGTCTTTCATCTGGGTGAAGCTGACGGCGTGCAGGGCGGGGTTGGCGACGGTGATCATGCGGGGGTTCCAGTGAATGGGCGGTGGAGCGAACGGTGTAGGACACGGTACAGGCTGCGCGGGCCATCGCGGTCGATGTAGCAGCCCTGCAGCTGGCGGTGCCCTTCGGCGGGGTTGAAAGACGTGCGGCCATGCAGCACGCGGTTGTTGTCGAACACCATCATCTGCCCCGGCTCCAGCCGGAAGCGCAGCGCGTAGGCATCGTCGTCAAACAACTCGCCCATGCGCTTGCGGGCACGGTGGTAGCGGCGGGTGTCGTCCTCGGACATCAGCGGAATATTGTCCAGCCGCGGGCTGTAGTGCACGCCCATCATTTCGCCGCTGCCGTTGAGCTCGATCATGGGTTTGATCGCCACTAGCTGGGTGGTCGCATCGCGGTGCTCAAAGCGCAGCGGCACGCGGCTCAGCAGGGCAAAGCCCTCGGGGTCTTCCTGGCGCACCTGCGCGGCCACGGCCAGGCTGTCCACCAGGCTGGACAGGCCGCCCGAGGTTTCGTTTTGCAGGCACTGCAGCAGCTGGATGCCGGGCACCGGGGTGCGGTAGGGGTTGTCGGTGTGCGGGCCCAGCGCCACGGGTTGGTACGACAGGTCGATGGCATCGGCCGCTTTGGGGCGCGAATACACCTCGAAGTACGCACCAAAGTTGGTTTCGCGCACAAAGCCGAAGCGCCGGGCGATGGTGAGGATGGCGTCGGGCTGGGTGGGCGTGTGGTGCACCAGCAAAAAGCCGAGTTCGATGAAGTCTTTCAAGGCCTTGTACAGCACCGCGTCCTGCGCCAGATCGGGCCACTGGTAGACCGGCGTGTACGCGATGTTGGCCGCCCAGGGCTGGGGCGCGGGGCAGCCTTCGCTGAGCACCGTGGCCTCCAGCAGCTCTGCCGCATCAAAGTGCCCGGCAAAGCCGTCGCTGAAGGCCAGGTGCAGGCGCGGGCCGTCCCAGCGGGCGGCGGTGAGCGCCAGGTCTTCCGGGAACAGGTGCGGGTTGATGAGGCGCTGGCCGGTCAGTGGGTCGCGCTGGCTGGGGTCGGGGCTGAGGGCGCGCAGCCACAGGGCGGGCAGGGGGGTGTCGCCCGTGGGCGTACGCATCACCAGCCGGGTGGGGTTGGAAAGAATGTGGATTTCAGACATGGCGTGGGCACGGGTGGAGGAAATGGATGAGTGTCGCGGCAGACCCTATGGCCGACAAACGAAGAAAACAACGCTATAACCTTAGCAAAACTAATGCCTAGCTTATGGAACACCCCCAGGCTGCAGTGCTGCGCATCTTTCTCCAACCCCCTTGCAGGGGGCGATGCCAGTGGCCCGGCAAAGCCGGTTCCACGGCATCCCTGGAAGGTGCGCGTCCAGTCTGAAACTTGGGTGTTGTGCACTGACCGTCAACGTAAAAATTGCGATGAAAAGATTACCTCCTTTGAACTGGCTGCGCGCCTTCGAGGCCTCGGCCCGCGCGCTGAGCTTCACGGCCGCCGCGCAAGAGCTGAACATGACCCAGTCGGCGGTGAGCCAGCAGATCAAGAGCCTGGAGAACGCCATCGGTCGCCCGCTGTTTGTGCGCCGGGTGCGCGGCCTGGAGCTGACCGACGCGGGCCGCGGCTACCTGCCCACGGTGCAGGCGGCGTTTGCCATGCTGGAGGAAAGCACCCGCGTGCTCACCGGCCGCAAGGAGCCCGACATGCTGGAGCTGCACGTCAACCTGTCGTTTGCCCGGTTCTGGCTGAGCCCGCGCCTGGGCCGCTTCATGGACCAGTACTCCTGGGTGCAGCTCAACGTGGTGACCTCGATCTGGCCCGAAGAACGGCAAAGCGATTCGGCGGATGTGGAGATCGTCTTCGGCCAGGGCAAGTGGGAGAGCCGGGTGGGCAAGCGGCTGGGGCAGGACAGCATCTTCCCGGTGTGTTCGCCCGAGGTGGGCGCGCGCATCCAGCGGCTGGACGACCTGCTGCGCCAGCGCCTGTTCGACCTGCCGGGCACGCTGCAAAGCTGGGACAGCTGGCTGGAGGCCTACCCCGCCAAGAGCCGCGTGGCCCGCCCCCTGGTGCACCGCACCAGCACCTGGGCGCTGAGCCTGGAGTGGGCGCAAAACGGCCTGGGCGTGGTGCTGGCCCACGACACCGTCGCCAACGACCTGATCCGCGCCGGGCGGCTGGTGCGTCCGCTGGCGTTTGCCCTGCCGATGAAAGAGGCCTACTACCTGATTGCCCCCGAGGGCAACGAGGCGCATCCGGCGGCGCAGGCGTTCAAAACCTGGTTGCTGCAGGAGATGGAGGCGAAGCCGTAGTTGCTACCATTTTAGGGGCTAAAAGCGCAGGTGGAATGGGCGGTAGCGGCCTAAAAAGCACTCAACTTTCGATCAGGATGGCGCGGAAGTCGTTCACATTGGTCAGCGTGGGCCCGGTCACCACCGAGTCGCCCAGCGCCTGGAAGAAGCCGTGGCCGTCGTTGTGGTCCAGGCTGTGGCGCGGGTGGATGCCTAGCGCCCAGGCGCGGGCCAGGGTGTCGGGCGTGAGGAGGGCCCCGGCGATTTCTTCGGCACCGTCCACGCCGTCGGTGTCGCCCGCCAGAGCGTGCACGCCGGGCAGGCCGTCCAGGGCGACTGCCAGCGACAGCAAAAACTCGACATTGCGTCCGCCCCGGCCCGTGCCTTTCACGGTCACCGTGGTCTCGCCGCCCGATAGCAGCACGCAGGGGGTTGGGAAGGGCTGCCCGTGCAGCACCACCTGGCGGGCGATACCGGCCATGGCCTTGCCCAGCTCGCGGGCCTCGCCCTCCAGGCTGTCGCCCAGGATGTAGGGCGTGACCCCGGCGGCGCGGGCCACGGCGGCGGCGGCTTCCAGGGCCATTTGCGGGGCGGTGATGGTGCGGGTGGTGCAGCCCGCCAGCCGGGGGGTGCCGGGCTTCACGCTCTCGCCCTGGCCGCTTTCCAGCAAGGTGTGCACGGCGGGCGGTACCGCAATGCGGTAGCGCTCGATGATGGCCAGCGCGTCGGCGCAGGTGGTGGGGTCGGCCACGGTGGGGCCGGAAGCGATGTGGATGGGATCGTCGCCCGGCACGTCGGAGATCAGCAGCGTCCACACCCGGGCCGGGTGGCAGGCGGCGGCCAGGCGACCCCCCTTGACCTGGGACAGGTGGCGGCGCACGCAGTTCATCTCGGAGATGCTGGCACCGCACTCCAGCAGCGCGTTGTTGACGTCCTGCTTGTCGGCCAGCGTCAGGCCTTCGCCAGGGGCCACCAGCAGGGAAGATCCGCCGCCAGAGATGAGGGCGATCACCAGATCATCTGCCGTCAGGCCGCTCACCATGTGGCGGATGCGTGCGGTGGCGTGCTGGCCCGCCGCATCCGGTACCGGGTGGGCGGCTTCGACGATCTCGATGCGCTCGCACGGCACGGCATAGCCGTAGCGGGTGATGACCAGGCCTTCGAGCGGGCCGTGCCAATGGTCTTCCAGCGACCGGGCCATCGCGGCCGAGGCCTTGCCTGCGCCGATGACGATGGTGCGACCCTTGGGCGGTGGCGGCAGGTGCGGCGGCAGGCACAGCGCGGGTTGGGCCGCGGCGATGGCCGCATCGAACAGGCTGCGCAACAGGGTCTGTGGGGTCGCCATGGAAGGTTCAGGCGGCTGCCAGTTGGGCGCTCTGGTGGCGGCCCCGCGTGGCCAGCAGCACCAGCACGCCGCCCAACACCAGGCTGGCGGCCAGCACATACAGGCCTGCGGTGGTGCTGCCGGTGGCATCCTTGACGCTGCCCACCATGAAGGGGCTGACGAACCCGGCCAGGTTGCCCACCGCGTTGATCAGCGCAATGCCCGCTGCCGCCGCCGAGCCGCGCAGCATGCTGGTCGGAAGGGTCCAGAACAGGGGCAGGCTGCTCAAAATGCCCATGGTGGCCAGGCTCAGCGCCGCCAAGGCCAGCACCAGATCGCCGCCGAACATGCCGCTCAAGACCAGCCCCACCGCACCGATGAAACCGGCCCCGGCGGTGTGCCAGCGGCGTTCGCCACTGCGGTCCGAGCTGCGGCTGGCCAGCACCATGGCCACCGCGGCCAGGGCGTAGGGGATCATGGTCAGCAGGCCGACATCCAGCACGTCTTTCACGCCCGCTGTCTTCACCAGCTGCGGCAGCCAGAAGCTGATGCCGTACAGGCCCATGATGAAGCAGAAGTAGATGCTGGCCATCAGCCACACGCGGCCATTGCGGAACACTTGCTTCAGGCTGTGGTCGGCACGGGTGCCTTCGTCGCGGCGGATGTTGTCGATCAGCAGGCGTTTCTCGGCATCGGTGAGCCAGGGGGCTTGGGCGATGGAGTCATCGAGGTAGAAGTACACCGCGATGCCCACCAGAACGGACGGAATGCCTTCCAGCAAAAACAGCCATTGCCAGCCCGCCCAGCCGTTGACACCGGCAAAGGCCTGCATGATCCAGCCCGACAGCGGGCCACCCACCACGCCCGACAAGGCGATGGCCGTCATGAACAGCGCCACCACCCGTGCGCGGCGGGCCGACGGGAACCAGTACGTCAGGTACAGGATGATGCCGGGGAAGAAGCCCGCTTCGGCCACGCCCAGAAAGAAGCGCAGCACGTAGAACATGGTGGGCGTGGTCACGAACATCATGCACGACGAAATCACCCCCCAGGTGACCATGATGCGGGCAATCCACACCCGGGCACCGGTGCGGTGCAGGATCATGTTGCTGGGCACTTCAAACAAAAAGTAGCCGATGAAGAAGATGCCTGCGCCCAGGCCGTACACGGTGTCGCTGAACTGCAGATCGGTCAGCATCTGCAGCTTGGCGAAGCCGACGTTGACGCGGTCCAGGTAGGCCACCACGTAGCACAGGAACAGGAAGGGAATCAGCCGCCACATGACCTTGCGGTAGGTGGCTTGCTCCAGCGCGTCGCTGGCAGGGGAAGGTAGGGGCATTTTGTTGTCTCCGGGGGATGGGCATGGGGGTGTGGCCTGTTGCCACCGACCCGCAAAACGGGTCTGGGCGCAGTCTAGGGAGATGCCCCCGTTTCAAAGAGTGACATTGCGGCAACCCGGCCTCAACCTGCAGGAATAGCCTTTGGCGACAAGGACTTACGCGGTGGCCCCAGCCGCCGCATGGTGAAAACCCCTAGTCGGCGAGATCGCCTTCATCCACCGGCCACACCACCTGCAGCATGGCCAGCAGGGCCTGGAGGGTGGCGGCGTTTTCGTCTGCGCGGCGGTACAGCAGCGACAGTGGGCAGGGCAGGCGCACGCCCTGCCACACCACCACCTGGCCGCGCTGCAGCACCGGCGCGGCGATGCGTTCGCGCATCAGGCTCAGCGCCACGCCGCTTTGCACCAGCTCGAACACCGTGGCTTCCTGGTCTGCCTGCACCGAGGTGCGGTGGGTCAGGCCGCGTTCGGCAAACATCTGGGCCACCAGGCCGTATTGCGAGCCGCCCACGGGGGTGGACAGCCAGGGCATGGCGGCCAGATCGCTCCAGTCGGCCTGGCGCAGGCGCGCTTCCCAGGCTACCGGGCCGACCACCACGTAGTGCTCCAGCCAGAGCTGGCGCACCGCGATGTCCGGGTCTTTCAGGGCGCCCAGGAAAAAGCAGGCATCCACCTGCCCGTCGCGCAGCATCTGCAGCACGCTGCCCGAGATGCCGTGCTGCAGCGCCACGTCCACGTGCGGGTAAAACTCCAGCAAGGCCGCCAGCAGCGGACCCAGGCGGATGGATTCGGGGTCGATGATGGTGCCCAGCCGCAGCCCGCCCGACACCGTGCCCCGCATCTGCGCCGCCAGTGCACTGATCTCTTGCGTGGCATCCACCGTCTTGGTAGCCAGCGGCAGCAGCCGCCGCCCTTCGCCAGTGAGCACCATGCCGGTGGGCGTGCGTGCAAACAGCAGCACGCCCAGCTCGTCCTCCAGCCCCTTGATCTGCTTGGACAGCGCGGACTGGGTCAGGTGCAGTTGCTCGGCCGCCCGCACCAGCTGGCCGTGGCGGGCGACGGCCAAGAATGCGCGCAAGGGGGTGAGTTCCATCGCGGCATTATCACCACGGCGGGGCGCGTGTGGGTCAGGGCAATCGCATCTAAATTCTGAGCGTCCCACCTTCTGGGATGGCATCTGAATCGCAGGCAAACTATGAAGCCCTCAAAAAGCCCGTAGTGACAACCTGAATGATCGACCGCCCCAGTCCAAGTCTGATGAGCTATTTG
>CAUPPH010000025.1:0-23121 GCA_963513125.1 uncultured Albidiferax sp. | reverse complement strand
GTTGCACTGGACGCTGGATGTAGGCTTCAGAGAGGATGATTGCCGGGTGCGTAAAGATAACGCGCCAGCAAACCTGGCCTGCATCCGGCGCATTGCGCTCACCCAGCTCAATCAGGACAAGAGCAAGAAGCTAGGGATCCAAGGTAAGCGCCGCCGTGCAGGCTGGGACAACGATTATCTTGAAGGTGTCCTTGGTATGCGGGGGCGGGGGATTTAGATGCGATTGCCCTGGGGGTCAGCGCAAGCAGCTCTTTTTTTAATAGCAAATCCACCCCCAACCCATGCAGACTCAGTCCCGGTACGCCCACAGATCCAGCAACTGCACGCCGTTGTCGGCCACCAGGCGCAGGGCGGGCGCGTAGTCGGTATCCACCGCCAGCACGCCGGTGCTGCTGGCAGGCAGGCTGCCGCAGGCTTGCGCCGATAGGCTCAAGGCCAGCGTGTTGGGCAAAGCACCCGCCGACAGCTTGCCCGAGAGCTTGCAGGCCGACGTGCCCGCCGTGATGTCGCCACTGGCGTTGACCGCAAAGCTGGCCACCCCACCCGCCGCCAGCGCGGTGGTGTAGTTACCTGCCAGCGCGGCCAGGTTGACGGCGGCCACCGGCAGCGCATCGCTGCGCAGCAGGGTGATGCTGACATCCTGGCCTGCGGCGGGCACGCCCACCCAGACGGCTCCGGCAGCGCGGCGGTAGAGCTGGGTAGCCTGGTCGTTGCCATCGGCCAGTACCAGCAGGCGGCTGCCGTCGGCGGCGGCGTAGTACTTGCCCACGGTGGGGGCGTTCGCGTCGCCCACGCTCACGGTGTAGTTGCCTGCGGGCAGGTCGGTCACGGCCACCTTGGGGCCATCGTCGCCACCACAGGCGGCCAGGGCACAGGCCACGGCCAGCAGGGAGAAAGCTCCAACTTTGCGGTTCATGCTGCGGCCTCTCACTGGCTGAACAGGTCGCGCAGACGCAGGCGCAGCCACTGCTGGGCGGCGGGCCGCTGCTCAAAGCCCACCTGCATGGCGGTCACGGCGATCTTGGTTTTGTACAGCACCGATTCGTCCTCGGCCTGGGCCGGGGTGGCGGCGGTACTGAACGTGACACCCAGGCCGTAAGGCACGGTGGCCTTGAACTTCAGCACATAGGTATCAAAGGTGCCAAAGCGCGAGAAACCAAACTTCAGCGCGCTGGTGGGCGCATCGGGGAAGTTGACGTTCAGCGCTACGCCCGGGGCCAGCAGCGGCCCGGTCCCGGCCTTGGCCTGCAGCGCCTTGACCAGGTTTACCGTGTGCTGGGCCACCACGGCCGAGTACGGGTTGGCCAGGGTGGCGTTGTCGGTGGTGTCCGCGCCTGCGCTCAGGGCGATGGCGGGCAGGCCACGGCCTGCGGCAAACTGGGCGTTGCTGACGGTGCCCGAGCTGTTGACGATCTTGCCCAGGTTTTGCCCTTCGTTGGGGCCGGACAGCACCAGGTCCGGGGCCTTGCCCCAGCGGGCCGTAGCCAGCACGTCCAGGCCGTACATGGTGGCCATCACAGGCGTGCCGTGCACGTAAAAATAGTCGCCCCCGGTGTAGCCAGACTTGGTGAACGGGCCGACTGCAGGCGCGCCCGTGGGGGCCGCACCGTTGTGGCAGCCGCCTTCGGCTTCGATCTGGGTTTTGTCGTTGTCGGACACGATCACGCTGGTGCTGTACATCACGATGCCTGCGCCCCGGCCACTCTGCCCGGTGCAGGGCACCGACACGATCACGTCGTGGCCGTTGGCCTTGAGGGCCTCGTACAGCGCCTTGGTGTTGCTGGTCAGGCCGTCGTCGTTGGACAGCAGGATGTTGAGCGCAAAAGCCGGGCTGGCCAGGCCGAGCATCGCCGCTGCGGCAATGGGGAGGAGTTTCATGGGAAGGGTGTCCTGGGTTACAAAGATAGGCAGTCATTCTTCCGATCCCGTGCGACAGACGTGTGATGATTTCATGGCAATGGCATGACAAGCATCCCGCAGAAGATTTTCAAGAAAAATCGGCCTCTCGCGCTTATCCAACCAGCGCAAGCAGCTATAAAAACAGCAGCAAATGCTATGCGCACCAAAGTCCTAAAATTCACCCATGAACATCCACCAACTGTCGGCCCGCTACCACCAGGAGCAAGACCGCATTCTGGTGCGCATCAACTCCACCGAGGGCACCGAGATGCGCCTGTGGCTGACGCGCCGCCTCACGCTGGCCCTGTGGCCTACGCTGAACAAGGCCGTGGTGGAGCATGTGGCGCGGCAAGACGGCGGCGCCAGCCATTTGCGCGACGAGGCCAGCAAGAAGATGCTGGCCGACTTCCAGCGCGAAGCCGTGCTGCGCGAGGCCGACTTTTCCACGCCGTACCAGGACACGCCGGATGCACCAGATACGGCCACCACCCTGCCCCTGGGCAGCGCCCCGCTGCTGGTGACCGAGGTGCGCATCACCCCGGTAGCCAACGGCCCTTTGAAAATCGCCTTCAACGAGCAGTTGGCGGGCCAGGCCAACGGCCGCGGCTTCCAGGTGGAACTGGCCCCGCCCCTGGTGCACGGCCTGGTGCAGTTGCTACAGCGGGCCTTGCAGCAGTCGGCCTGGAGCGAAGGCAGCGATGCACTGGGCGCGCCGCCGGTGCAGGCCAGCGATACACCCGTGGTGCCAGACCGGCCCAAGTACCTGAATTAGGTGGCTGCCGTGCTGCGCCCTCAGGCGTTGCTGGCCGCAATACCCCAGCGCTGCAGGGCCGCATCGTCCTGCACCCGCGCATCGACCCAGCGGGCACCGTCCGGGGTGACCTCTTTTTTCCAGAACGGGGCCTGGGTTTTCAGGTAGTCCATCAAAAATTCGCAGGCCTGGAAGGCCTGGCCCCGGTGCGCCGAGCTCACCGCCACCCAGACGATCTGGTCCAGCGGCTGCAGCAGGCCCACGCGGTGGATCACCTGGGCAGCGTAGATGTCGAAGCGCTCCAGCGCCTGCTCCACCATCGCCTCGATGGCGCGCTCGGTCATGACGGGGTAGTGCTCCAGCTCCAGGCTCAGCACCTCGCCCGTGGCATCGGGGTGCCAGTCGCGCACCGTGCCCAAAAAGCTGACCACGGCCCCCACGCGGCGGTCGCCCTGGCGCAGTGCGGCCAGCTCGGTGGTGGGGTCGAAATCGGCTGTCTGGATGCGAACGCAGGGTGGGGTCATGCGGCTATTTTGCATCCAGTACAGTGGCTGTTTTGATTTCCTGGGAGACCGCTTTGACCGCACCCTACACCCTTGCCGTCCACGGTGGCGCAGGCACCATTGCCCGTGGCCAGACCGATGCTGCGCCCTACCACGCCGGGCTGCGGGCCGCGCTGGCCGCTGGCGAGGCGGTGCTGGCCCAGGGCGGCAACGCGCTGGACGCGGTGGTGGCGGCGGTGCGGGCGCTGGAAGACGAGCCGCTGTTCAACGCCGGGCGCGGGTCGGTCTACACCTCGGCGGCGCAGCACGAGATGGATGCTGCGGTGATGATTGGTTCCACACTTTCTGCCGGGGCGGTGGCGGGCGTGCGCACGCTGCGCAATCCGGTGCAACTGGCGCGCACGGTGATGGACTCGAACTTCGTGCTGCTCAGCGGCGACGGGGCTGAGCAGTTTGCCCGCGACCACGGCTTCGAGGCCATGCCGCCGGGCTACTTCCACACCGACCACCGGCTGGCCCAGCTGCACCAGGTGCAAAACGCGGCCAGTGCCTCCATGCAGATGGACCACGCGGCCCCGCTGGACGAAACCCGCAAGTTCGGTACCGTGGGCGCGGTCGCCCTGGACAGCGCGGGCCACCTGGCCAGCGCCGTGTCCACCGGCGGCATGACCAACAAGCACCCGGGCCGTATCGGCGATTCGCCGCTGGTGGGCGCGGGCATCTACGCCAACGACCAGAGCTGCGCGGTCAGCGCCACCGGCTCGGGCGAGTATTTCATCCGCGCCTGCGTAGCCCACGACATCCACGCCCGCATGGCCTACGCCGGGGCCACCCTGGAAGCCGCCAGCCAGGCGGCGCTGGCAGAGGTGGGCCGGCTGGGGGGTGAAGGTGGCGTGATTGCGGTAGACCGCCAGGGGAACATCGCCCTGCCCTACATCAGCGCGGGCATGTACCGGGGCTGGGTGCGGGCAGGGGACGTGGCGCAGACGCGGATTTTTGAAGATTGAGGTGTTATTTGGGTACTAAAAGTGTCTCTAGCGCTTATTCCATGGGCGTGAGCAGCTCCTGTTTTTGAATATCAAAAGAGATACTGGCTGGTAGCCAATAGGGGTTGGATCATCCACGCGCGCCGAAAAGTGGATGCCAACCCTCCCGCCCAGTCGCGTGCGTGCTCCGACCCCTATTGGCAGGTTGGCGTTGACGTTTTCTGGGTGCCTGCCGACATCCCCGGCCGGGTAGTGCGCCCGGCGGCGCAGTAACTTTTCTTTTGCGCAAAAGAAAAGTCACCAAAAGAAAGGCGCCCCAACTGTCTGCGCCCTCCGCTAGCGCTACGGGAACCTGCGGTGCGCGCTTTGGGCGGGGTCTGGCTAAACTCGCTGGCGCTCAGACAACGCCAGCCCTGATCCGCCCAAAGCTGTGCTCCTCGGCGCATACAGATGGGGACCCCGGGGAGCGGGATCGGCCCGGCTTTGCCGGGCATCGCGCCTAGGGCGCGAGATGGGGGGGGTTTCAGACTTTTAGGCTGATTTTAGGTGTCAAATCGACCTCTGGCGCTTATTCTTTGAGCGCAAGCAGCTCCTATTTTTCAATATGGATTCAGGAGCAATTCCGCCTCAAACCGCTCCATCTCCTCGGCCAAGCTACCCCGGCTACGAAAATTGCGCTGGGCCTGGTCGTACCAGTATTCGGCGTCTTCCAGGTCGCCTTCCTGGATGTGGACGATGCCGTGCAGCCAGTTGGACAACGGGGAGTTGTCGGTTTGGACGAGGTTGTGGGCTTCGGTCCAGTGGTTGGCGCGCAGGTGGGCTAGCACCTGGGCCAGTTGCTTGTGCAGGTCGGTCATGGAAGCTCCTTTTTCACCGCCAGCTTACGCCCGCAGTGCGTCCAGCAGTTGTTCGAAGCTACCAAACAGGGCGTTGCCGGGCAGCAGGTGGCTGCCGGATGCGTCGGTACGCACCAGGGCGGGTACGCCGCTGGCGCCCAGGCTGCGCATCAAGCCTTGAGCGCGTTGCTGGCGCAGGGTGTTGACCTGGCGCAGCTCGGCATCGGCGGCGACCAGGCGGTCTGCGGCGGTGGCCAGATTCGCGTCGCGCAGCAGTCGGGCTACGACCGGCACGGCGGTGGTGTCCAGGCCGTCCACGTAGCGGGCTTCCTGCAAGAGTTTCAGAGTTTCCAGTTCGCGTGGAGGCGTGGCCAAAGACACGGCGGTGAGCGCCAGGGTGGCGGTGCTGGAATCAAACGCGCTGCCAAGCCGACCCAGCACCTGGGTGCGGTAGGCCGGGGTGAAGCGCTGGCCGGTGAGCTTGGCGATGCGTGTGTCGTTGGTCCAGGCGTAGTCGGCAAAGGCCGCGTCCAGGGTGCGCCCACCGCCTGCGAACAGGCCGGTGGGGGCCAGTTCCAGGGTGATACCGGGGTGCTGGCCGAGTTGCTGCAACACGGGCGAAGCGCCATAGCACCAGCCGCACAAGGGGTCAAATAGATAGGTCAGGGTGGTGGGCATGGTGCTATTTTCTCGCCACAAAAGTTAGGGTTGCAGGCTTTTCGCACCCGCGTTGGCGACCACGCCGTCGTCTGCGGGCATGGCACCGCTGACACCAATGGCACCGATAACTTGGTTGTTGGCCACCAGCGGCACGCCGCCTTCGACCGGGAATGCGCCGGGCACGGCCAGCAGGTTGAGTTTGTTGTTGTTCAAAATCTGCTCTTCAATGGCCTTGGTGGGGGCCTTGATGCCGTTGGCGGCTTTGGCTTTGCCGATGGCAGCGTCTACCGTGCCGATCGGGGCCTGGTTGGCACGCTCCAGATAGACCAGGTTGCCGCCGGAATCGACCACGGCGATGGTCAGCTCCAGGCGTTTTTTGTGCATTTCGGCCACGGCGGCCTGGGTGGCTTTTTTGGCGGTCTCCAGGCTGATAGGAGCGCCGTAGGGCAGGTTTTGGGCGAAGGTGGTGGCGGATACCAGGGTCAAGGCGGCAAGGCCGAAGCGGATCAGGGTGTGTGGCATGGAGTCTCCTTATTGGGTGAATGAAAGTGCGGACAGGTGCTAGTTTATTGATTCGAAAAAATAGATAAACACCTAAAATATCAAATATTTGTTGCACCAATCGAGGCAATTGATGGACCGTTTCACCGCCATGCAGGTCTTTACCGAGGTGGCCGACCGCAGCAGCCTGACCGATGCGGCCACCGCGCTGGACATGTCGCGGGCCATGGTGTCGCGCTACCTGGAGAGCCTGGAAACCTGGCTGGGCGTGCGCCTGCTGCACCGCACCACGCGCCGCGTGAGCCTCACCGATGCGGGCGCTGAAGCCCTGGAGCATTGCCGCCAGGTGCTGGCCCTGACCAGCGATGTGCAGGCCCTGGCGGGCCAGCGCAGTGCCGCACCGGGCGGGCGTTTGCGCATCACGGCCAGCGTGTCGTTTGCGCAGGCCTGGCTGTCGCGGGTGCTGGCCGACTTTTTGGTGCAGTACCCGCAGACGCAGATCGAGATGATTGCGCTGGACCGCGCGGTGAACCTGGTGGAGGAACGCATCGATCTGGCAGTGCGCATCACCAATACGCTGGACGATGGGCTGGTGGCCCGCCGCCTGGCCGATTGCCGCTCGGTGCTGTGCGCCGCACCCGCCTACCTGGCACGGCACAGCCCCCCGCAGGAGCCGGATGCCTTGCGCAGCCACGCCTGCCTGACCCACGCGCGGGTAGGCCAGAGCGAGTACCGCCTGCACTACCAGGGCGAGAACATACGGGTGCCGGTGAACGGGCCGTTCCAGAGCAATGAAACCACGGTGCTGATGCATGCGGCGCTGGGCGGTGCAGGTATCGCCATGCTGCCCAGCTACCTGGTGAGCGAGGCCTTGCGCAACGGACGGCTGGTGCGCCTGTTGCCCAACTGCGAGCCCGAGGTGCTGGGCATCCATGCCAGCTATTTGTCGCGCAAGCACCAGCCGCTGCTGCTGCGCACCCTGCTGGATTTTTTGGCGGCGCGCTGCGAGGGCGCGCCGTGGGACTGCGATTTGCCGGTGGCTACACCAGCAATACGCAAACCCCGGAAAAAGTAGCCGGCCCCGTCAGAGGCCAGCGCGGCGCTTACTTTTCGGCAAACGCCCGTTCCACCACAAAGTGGCCGGGGGTGGAGGTATTGCCTTCCTTGAAGCCGCGCTCTTCCAGCATGTGCTTCAGATCGACCAGCATGCCGGGGCTGCCGCAGAGCATGACGCGGTCGATGGCCGGGTCGAACTCGGGCAGGTCCAGGTCGGTGAACAGCTTGCCGTTGTGCAGCAGCTCGGTGATGCGGCCCATGTTGCGGTAGGACTCGCGGGTGACGGTGGGGTAGTAGCGCAGCTTGCTGGTGACCATTTCGCCCAAAAATTCGTGCGCGGGCAGGTGCTCGGTCAGCAGGTCGTGGTAGGCCAGCTCTTCGACCTGGCGCACGCCGTGGACCACGATGACCTGCTCGAAGCGCTCGTAGGTTTCGGGGTCGCGCACGATGCTCAGGAACGGGGCCAGGCCGGTGCCGGTAGACAGCAGGTACAGGTGCTTGCCGGGCAGCAGGTAGTCGGTCACCAGGGTGCCGGTGGGCTTCTTGCCGACGATGATTTTGTCGCCCACCTGGATGTGCTGCAGCTTGGAGGTGAGCGGGCCCTCGGGCACCTTGATGCTGAGGAATTCGAGATGCTCTTCGTAGTTGGCACTGGCAATGCTGTAGGCGCGCAGCAGCGGTTTGCCGTCTTCCTTGCGCAGGCCGATCATGGTGAAGTGGCCGTTGCTGAAGCGCAGCGACGGGTCGCGCGTGGTCGTGAAGGAGAACAGGCGGTCGGTCCAGTGGTGCACGCTCAGCACGGTTTCTTCGTTGAAAGCACTCATGTTTGGTAGCTAGGAAGGTTGGTGAAATGGGGGCTATTTTCCTACAGCCGCCCACAGCGCCTGTCTATGGGAAATTCCACCTTGTGCGCCCCAGGGTAAAACTAAAAGAAATAAGCTTCTAGCGCATATTCCATGGGCGTTACAAGCTACAAAAACTGTAGCGCCCGGAGTTTTCAGGGCTCAGTCGACCTGGATGCACGCGCCAACTGCAACGCAAAACAGACCAGCAAAAACAGCAAAAAAGCCACCCGAGGCACGTCCATCACACTGCTGACCAAACCCACCAGCAGCACCCCGCACAGCGATGCCGCCAGGTAGGGAGCCAGCGGCTGGCGGCGGGCGCTACCCAGCACCAGCTGCCACAGGGCGGTGCCCACCAGTGCCACCCACAGCACCAGGCCCAGCAGGCCACGCTCGACCAGCACTTCCAGAAACAGATTGTCGATATGCCAGGGCAGGAAGTAAAAACGTGCCGCCGGGAACCAGTGCGCCAGATTCTGCGCAAAGTTGCCGTTGGACAGCAGCTCCTGGCCGTTGGTGCTCTGCAGGCCGATGGACCGAAAGTCGGCATGCGCGTTCGCGCCCAACACCATCACCGAAAACATGCCCAGGCGCGGCGCGTACCACGGCATATCCTTGAAACGCGGCCCCTGCAAGGGCACGGTGATGCGCTGCCAGGGGCTGACAGCGGGGTCGGCCACGGGCTTGAGCGTCAGGTAGGCGTTCTGGCAGCGGGCGGGGTACAGCAGGTGGCGTTCGCACAGTTGCAAGTACACGCCCGTGGGCGCGTCTACCCGCACCTGCACACTGGCCCGGTAGCGCGCACCGGGCACGGGGCGCACGCGCTGGGTGGCGGCATACAGGCCTTCCAGGTAGTCGTCGGTCTCGGGGCCGGACACGCGCATCACCGGGGGCTTTGCGCCTTGCCCGCCCTGCCCACTTTTGCCGCTTTGCCAGGCCACGTGGCCGGACCACTCGCCCTCGGGGTAGCTGCGGGCGTAGTGCGATGGCAGGCGGCCCAGGCCGATGCCGGTGGCCCAGTCCACCGGGTCGTGCAACAGGTCCAGGCCGCGCTGCCAGTGCGCCATGCGGCTGCCGAAATCGCGCTCGGTGGTGGTCAAGCGGCTGGCCATGAAGCTGCCGCCGTTGAGCACGCCCACCACCTCGGCCACCAGCGCAATACTCAGCGCCCAGGCAGCCTTGGCGCGCCAGCCCCGGGGCCGGCGGCGCTGCCACAGGCTGAGCGCCAGCGCCCGCAGGTCCAGGCCCGCCTTTTGCACCCACAGCAACAGGCCCAGCAGCACCAGCGGGGCCAGCATAGCCAGGTAGACACCGCGCGAGAAGGTGGTGAGCCCGGCATAGGTCACCAGCACGGCCAGCAACGCGCCCCAGGCCCACTGCCAGGGCCGCCGGGCGCTGCGCAGTGCCCAGGCCACAAATGGCGTGGCCAGGGCCATGTAGGCATCGATGGCCGCGCCGCCCACGTGCATTTCCCAAAACAACGCTGTCGTACGGTATTTGCTGGTGAAGTTGAACCAGCCGGGAAAGGCTGCCCGCTCCCACAGCACGACCAGAACCACCACCACCAGCCCCACCAGCATGCCCGCCGCCAGGCGCTTGCAGCTCTGCACCATCGACTGCCGCAAAGCATCGGCCAGCAAAGGCATGCACAAGGTGGCCCAGAGCAGGCTTTTGGTGGCCCGCAGGCTGTTCATGGGATCGCCGTAGCCCTGGAACAGATCCCAGGTGAGACCGCCTGCGTCCAGCAGGCCCCGGGCCAGCACCACCAGGCTGGCGGCGACGAACAGGGCGACGATGGTGGTAGGAAAAGACAGCGGCTGGGTCCAGCGGAACGCGGCCTCGCTGGGCCGCCGGGCCAAGCGAAAGTAGCCCGCCGCCAGCACTGCCAGCAGCAGCACATCGAACTCTTCAAAAACCAGCCAACCGGTCCAGGGGGCGAAGTTCAGAAACGGCAGGCAGGCAGGCACGGCAAACAGCCAGATGCCAGGTAGCCACAGGGCGACCATCGCCGCTGCATAAAAACCCGCCAGGGCCAGCACCGGCGAAATGGGGTGTGCCAGTGCCAGGCAGACACCCGCCACACCGCAGGCCAGCGCCAACAACGCCGAGAGGGCGCGGCGCGGGTCTCGCACCGCCTTAGACCAGCACTTCGACGCAGGCCGGGTGGCCCAGAAAGTTTTGCGGGCTGGCGCTGGCACCGTAGGCACCCGACTGGAACACCACCACCAGGTCGCCCTCTTGCGCCGTGGGCAGCACCATGCGGTCGCCCAGCAGGTCCAGCGGGGTGCACAGCGGGCCGACGACCGAAGCGGGCTCCACATCTACCGCGCCCATACGGTTGCCGATGGCCACAGGGTAGTTCTTGCGGATCACCTGGCCGAAGTTGCCCGAGGCCGACAGATGGTGGTGCAAGCCGCCGTCGGTGACCAGAAACACCTGGCCACGCGAGATTTTGCGGTCTATCACGCGGGCCACGTACACGCCCGCCTCGCCCACCAGGTAGCGGCCCAGCTCGATGACGAAGGAGGCTTGCGGCAGCTCGGTTTTGGCGCGTTCGGCCAGGGCGGCCAGGTTGTCGCCAATGGGCTGCAGGTCAATGCGCTGCTCGCCCGGAAAGTACGGAATGCCGAAGCCGCCGCCCAGGTTCAAAAACTTCACCGGCAGCGGCGTGGCCTCGGCCAAGCGCACGGCCAGCGCGTAGGATTTTTGCTGGGCTTCGCAGATCGACTCGGGGCGCAGGTTTTGCGACCCGGCGAACAGGTGGAAGCCTTCAAACGCCAGGCCCGCGCTGCCAATGGCGGCCATGAGCTCGGGCATTTGCTCCACGTCCACGCCAAACTGCTTGGGGCCACCGCCCATCTTCATGCCCGAGCCCTTGAGCTCGAAGTCGGGGTTGACGCGCACCGCCACCCGGGCCGCCAAGGCTAAATCTACGGATATCTGCGCCAGCAAGCCGACTTCGCGCATGGATTCCAGGTTCACCAGCACGCCCGCGGCCACGGCCTGGCGCAGCTCGGCTTCGCGCTTGCCTGGCCCGGCAAAGCTGATCTCTTGCGGGTCAGCACCAGCATCCAGTGCCACCTTCAATTCGCCCGCAGAAGCCACATCGATGCCATCCACCAGCCCGGCCATCAGCCCGACCACGGCGGGCATGGGGTTGGCCTTCATGGCGTAGTGCAGCTTGACGCTGGCGGGCAAGGCGGCGCGCAGCTGGGCCACACGCTGGCGCAACTGCGCGCGGTCGTAGGCGTAAAACGGGGTTTGCCCCACGCGCGCGGCCAGCTGGGTCAGCGGAATGCCGCCAACGACCAGCTCATTCCCTTGTACGGGAAACTGGGTCAGCGGAGCGTGGACAGGAATAACGCGGTCGGTCATGGGGGGCATTCTTTAGCTAAGGTGGCGCTCGGCCCAGTCGGTGGACAGCCATTTGCGGTCGATCTTGCCGTTGGGGTTGCGGGGCAGCGGCCCGGCCACCACTTCCACGTGGGCAGGCAGCATGTAGGCGGGCATGCGGGTGCGGCACTCGGCCAGCAAGGCGGCGGTGTCCAACCCAGCCCCTTCGGGTGCGGTGGCAACCACCTGGATGGCCTGGCCCCAGGCCGGGTGCTCCACGCCAAAGGCTACGCATTCGCCCACCAGTTTGGTGGCGTACAGCACTTCTTCCACCTCGGTGGGGCTGACGCGGTAGCCCGAGGACTTGATCATCTCGTCGCGGCGGCCAATGAAGTACAAAAAGCCTTCGGCATCCATGCGCACGGTGTCGCCGGAGAACACGGCGTATTCGGGCAGTTGCAGGCCCGGCTGGCGGCCCGGCACGTCGGCGGCCAGCAGCTTGTAGCGCTCGGCGGTTTTTTCGGCATCGTTCCAGTAACCCAGGCCGACCAGCGCGCCGCGGTGCACCAGTTCGCCCGGCTCCTCGGGCGCGCAGGGGCTGCCGTCTTCGCGCAGCACCAGGATTTCGGCATTCGGGATGGCCTTGCCGATGGAGTCGGGGCGGCGGCCTACCTCGGAGGGTGGCAGGTAGGTGGAGCGGAAGGCCTCGGTCAGGCCGTACATCAGAAAGGGCTGGCTGTGGGGCGCACGTTGGCGCAGCAGGTCCAGCGTCTCGCGCGGCATGCGGCCACCGGTGTTGGCAAAGTAGCGCAGCTTCTCGGCAATGGCGGCGGGCCAGGCGGATTGGGTGAGCTGGATGTACAGGGGCGGCACGGCGGTCAGGCCGGTCACGCCTTCGCGCTCCATCGCCTTGAGCACGTCGCGCGGCATCAGGTAATTGAGCAGCACCACACGGGCGCCCACATGGAAGGCGGTGGTGAGCTGGCTGAAACCCGCGTCAAACGACAAAGGCAATGCGGCTAAAAGGGTGTCTTCGCTGGTGTTCTCTAGATAGCTAGCTACACTTTTTGCACCAGCCACCATGTTGCGGTGCGACAGCACCACGCCCTTGGGCTTGCCGGTACTGCCCGAGGTGTACAGGATGGCGGCCATGTCAGTGTCGATGACCCGGTGCCCGGCGCAGGGCGCTGTTGCCAACAGGTCGCGCCACTGGGATTGGGGCAGGTCGGGAATCGCCTGCGGTGCCGTATCGGTCAGCACGATGTGGCGCAGGTCCGGGCACTGGCCCAGCACGCCCGCCAGCAGCGCCAGGCGTTCGGGCGAGGTCACCAGCACGCGCACATTGCAGTCTTGCAGAATAAAAGCCACCTGCTCGGACTTGAGCAAGGGATTCAAAGGCACAAACACCGCACCGGCGGCAGGCGCGCCAAAGCTGGCAATCACGGTTTCAAAGCGCTTTTCCAGGTAGATCGCCACCCGCTCGCCCCGGCCCAGCCCCAAGGCCATCAAACCGGCCGCGCATTGCGCCACTGCCGCGTCCAGCTCTTCATAGGCCATGGACACCGCGCCATAGGTCAGCGCACGGTTTTGCGGGGCACGTTGGGCGGCACAGACTATGAGTTCATGCAAAAGTGTGGATTCACGCATAGGGGTCACGGTAGAAAAAAGGGGAAAACCGCCAAAAAAGCAGCTAAAAGTATCGCACAGGGGCCTGCGCGGCAAGGCCTTACGCGCGCCCTAAAATGCGGTCTACTTTTAACGTAAAACAACTTTCATGGCTCAGGGTGCTCTGCTCACGAGTCCATGAAAGTTAGGTAACCAAACAGGGATTCCCATGGATGTGACACAGGAGGTCAAGGCGGTTCTGGACGAAGTGCTGAGCCTGAATGGCCGCAGCGCCGCTTTTACACGCGAAACCCATTTGCTGGGTGCCATTCCAGAGCTGGATTCGATGGCCGTGGTGTCTCTGATCACCCGGCTGGAAGAGCATTTTGGCCTGACGGTGGACGACGACGACATGGACGGCTCGACCTTTGCGACCGTAGGAGCGCTGGTCGATTTCGTCGACGCCAAGCTCGCAGGCTAAGGCCAGGGCCATCCGATGGACGCTTTTTTTCTACCCGTCGGATCTGGCCAGCGCTTTGCCATTTTCCACCCGGCCCAGGGCGGCACCACCCGCGGACTGGTGGCCTACGTGCACCCTTTCGCCGAAGAAATGAACAAGTCGCGCCGCATGGCCGCCTTGCAAGCCAAAGCCCTTGCCGCCCACGGCTACGCCGTGTTGCAACTGGATTTGCTGGGCTGCGGCGACAGCTCGGGCGACTTTGGCGATGCCTCCTGGCAGGCCTGGGTGGACGATGTCGTGCTGGCCTGCCAGTGGCTACGCCGCCAGGGCGATGCGCCGCTGTGGCTTTGGGGGCTGCGTGCCGGTTGCCTGCTGGCAGCCCAGGCCGCTGCGCAACTGGACGCGCACTGCAACTTCTTGTTTTGGGCCCCCACGCCAGCCGGCAAACCCCTGCTGCAACAATTTTTACGCCTCAAAGCTGCGGGTGATCTGGCCAGCGGCAATGCCAAGGCGGTGATGGACGGGCTGCGGACGCAACTGGCGGCAGGCACGTCGGTGGACATTGCCGGGTACAGACTGTCAGCGGCGCTGGCCTCCGGCATGGAGCATGCGACATTGACAGCGCCTGCCGCCATAGGCCGGCTCGAATGGCTGGACCTATCCACACAGGCCGATGCCCGTCTGTCACCAGCTGCCGCCAAACCCCTGCAAACCTGGCAAGCCGCCGGGTTTGCCGTACGCAGCCAGGTCGTCATGGGGCCGGCGTTTTGGCAGACCAGCGAAATTGAAGAGGCACCCATTTTGTTGACCGCAACACTGGCCGCGCTAGATCCGCCAGCCTCTGCGGCCACACCCGCATGAACGAACACGCTTTGCTATTCCCCTGTGGGCAGGACACCCTGGTGGGCGTTCTCAGCCTGCCCGCTACCCCCTCGAACACAGCGATCGTCATCGTGGTGGGCGGCCCCCAGTACCGCGTAGGCAGCCACCGGCAATTTGTATTGCTGGCCCGCGCACTGGCTGCCGCTGGCCATGTCGTATTGCGTTTTGACTACCAGGGTATGGGCGATAGCGACGGGTCGGCTGGGGACTTCCTGGCTGCCAGCCCCGGCATCCGTGCTGCCATGGACAGCCTGCAAAAACGGGTACCGCAGGTGGAAAAGATCGTCTTGTGGGGGCTATGCGATGCCGCATCCGCAGCATTACTGTACGTACACGAGACAAAAGACCCCCGCGTGGCGGGCCTGTGCCTGTTGAATCCGTGGGTCCGCTCCGAAGCCAGCCTGGCGCGCACCCAGGTCAAACACTACTACACCCAGCGTTTGATGCAGCGGACGTTCTGGACCAAATTGTTAAGTGGCAAAGTGGCGCTAGGAGCACTCAAAGGTCTGGCCCACAACGTTCGGCTGTCCAGGAGCAAAGTCTCGTCTGGGCACGCCGACAATAGACCATTTCAGCAACGTATGGCGATTGCATGGATGCAATTCGGCGGGCGCATTCTTCTATTGCTCAGTGACAATGATTACACCGCCAAAGAGTTTCTGGAGTACGCTTCTGAGGACGCAAACTGGCGCGAAGCTTTCCACCATATGCACCTGGAACGGCATGATCTCCCTCATGCCGACCACACTTTTTCCGACCCTGCTGCACAAACGCAGGTTGAAAGATTGACTCTGCAATGGATAAATGCAGAAAACCCTCATTAAACGGCCATTAAAATGTTTAAATCAATTCCTATTATTTTTATATTTTTCTCTCAAATGGCACTAGCCCAGTCCGGCGAGTCTGCATGCGGCCCTTTACAGAATGGCTATGGACCTTACGACTACAGAACGGATAAAGGATCCACTTTAAGTTTAGTGGAGGGTGCTCATTTCACCCCGTCAGTTGAGATGCTTTTGAAAGCCAATGCCGGCTATATTGGAGGAGATCTTGATTACACCTTACGCGCCTTCCCAAATCATCATCGCGCATTAATGTCAGTTGTGCGTTATGGTGAAAAAACAAAATCAATAACACCACCACACATGCGGTACTCCATACCGTGTTATTTTGACCGCGCCATCAGATTTCGTCCAGACGATGCCATTGTGCGTATGCTTTTTTCCATATACCTAGCAAAAAATGGCCGAACACCTGAAGCAATACAACAACTGGATACTGCAGCAGAGGATGCAGATGGCAAAGAAAATGCATTTACCCATTTTAACTTGGGTTTAAATTATTTCGACTTAAAAGAATACAACAAATCTGAAATCCAGGCGCACAAGGCATACGCTCTAGGATTCCCCCAAGAAGTGTTAAAAGAAAAGCTCAAAGGTGTTGGCAAATGGACCGAACCAGTCGCTCAGCTACCAAATTCCGCTGCATCGGCCCCTACCCCATCCAATTAATTTTCACGAGAGCATTTTTTGCAAAGCAATTCAAAGGAGTCCAATGGTTCCCACAGACCATTGCCGCGCGGCCCGGTACTCGACTGGAACAGTTTTGGACGCATGGACGTCCCCAATGTCCATAGTGTTGAAATTCTAAAACATAAAGTGCTCACCACCAGTGGGCGAGCAGCTATTCACCAAGCGTTGCTGCAGCTTGATTTACCTGCATACAGCTCGGTGCTGGTGCCCACCTACCACTGCCCTACTATGGTGGCACCTATTTTATTGGCCAATTTGAACGTGGCCTACTTCGGACTGTTATCCAACGGATTGCCACACCTTGATGCCATTGAGGAATCAACAGCCCAAAAATGCAAAGCCATGCTGGTACCCCATTATTTTGGATTGGCCAAATCGCTGAAAAAAGTACGCCAATGGTGTGACGATCGGGGAATTGCCCTGATCGAAGATTGCGCCCACTGCTATTTTGGACAAGCTGGAGAGCGGGCCGTAGGTGAGTGGGGCGATTTCTCGACTGCGAGTTTGTCAAAATTTTTCCCGTTACCTGAAGCAGGTTTATTAGCATCTGCACATAGATTAATAAAACCTTTAAATTTGGAAAAACCATCGTTAAAGGCGCAGATAAAAGGCTGCGTAGATGTGATTGAACTCGCGTCGCATTACCAACGCTTTGCAGGCATACGGCTAATCTTGAAATATTTTTTCAAATTAAAAAATATTCGTGGCCAAAAATCCGAAATATCAGAAACCATAAAAAATCCGAAAGCTGCAAAGATGATGCGGGATTGCGATATGGCCCGCATAAATCAAACACCACTTTGGGCAGCGGTGGCGCTAAAAACCATTTTGCCACGTGGTCGAATTATTCTTCAGCGTCAAATAAATTATGCACGCTACGCAACACATTTCTCCAATGTCCCGGGAGCCAGGCCATTATTCCCTATTTTCGAAGATTCTGTTGCGTCTGCTGCACCTTATGTATACCCATTGTGGGTAGACGATCCAGACTCCATATACCAAGCTCTTAGAGCCATGAAATTGCCGGTATTTCGATGGGATCGTATTTGGCCTAAAACACCCTCTTTGCGTGATGATATTGGTCCCCTCTGGAGTCACCACGTGTTACAGCTCCTATGCCATCAAGATCTTAATACTGCCGATGTAGACCATACAGCACAAGCAGTGCTGCATTTATTACAGACGCAGCAGGCGAACCGCCATGCCGTCAGCACATAACGCCTCTCCAAGATACGCCATGCCATCCCAAAAAATCCACTGGCAAAATCTGCCAGCCAATGCACTTCTTTCAATTCCGGATCTGCTACTCGACTGGGACCGACTCAATGCAGAACGTGCGGACCTGCCCTTCATGACAGCCGCCTCCGTCTGCTCCGCACTCGAAACGTTTGGATCAGGCACCGAAAAGCTACTCATTGGACGAGAGGCTGGCACGGTGGTTGCTATGCTGTTGGTGGTACCCAGTGGCTCACTTCAGTGGCGAACCTTCCAGCCATCCCAACTCCCGTTGGGCGTGTGGGTAGCCGCAAAACACCTCACGAGCACATATATAGTGCGCAGTATGTTGCGTGGCCCTCTCGGGTTTTGCTTGGGCTTCTCCTTAACGCAGGTAGATCCACTGTTGGCACCTCGGGAACCCGACCAAGCGGACACCAAACATATGAACTATATCGAAACAGGATGGATAGATATCGCAGGTACATTCGAAGACTACTGGGCAGCACGCGGTAAGAACTTACGCCAAAACATGCGCAAGCAGCGCAACAAACTCGCAACAGAAGGCACCCATATCCATATGCAGGTACTTACAGCACCTGAAGATATGGCAGGCGCGATTGCACGCTATGGAATATTGGAAAGCTCTGGCTGGAAAGCTTCAGAAGGCACCGCCATCCACCCTGATAACCCCCAGGGGAAGTTTTATATACAGCTACTGCAAGATTCCGCAAAGCGTGGAGAGGCTGTAGTATACGAGTATTTTTTTAATGAAAAAACGGTGGCGCTTAATATATGTGTACAGCGCTCAGGAACCCTCGTAGTTTTAAAAACAACCTACGACGAAACCATTAAAAATTACTCACCTGCATTCTTACTCAGTCAAGATGAGGTTGAGCTGGTATTTGGTCAAGGCAACACAAAACGAATCGAATATTATGGCCGCATGATGGAGTGGCATACCCGATGGACTGAAAGCAAGCGCACCCTGTACCATTTAACATGTTATCGCTGGGCCTGGCTTAAACAGTTGGCTGAACGTCGGCATAAAAAAATCAAAGAATCTTCTGAAACGCTAGCTGCAGATGAACCCAGCATCGCCCCCGCTACACCTCCCGCATAAGAGTCGCAATCATGACTGCAGTCATCATTCCTTATTATCAGAATAAACCAGGGATACTTTCCAAAGCGTTAATAAGTATTGCTGCACAGAAATCTTCCCCGATACCAGTACACGTTATAGTAATAGACGATGCATCGCCTGTGTCTTTCGAATTCGAATTAAAAAGCATCGGTCCGATAGATTGCAAAGTGCAAGTCATAACCCAAGCCAATGGAGGACTTGGGGCCGCCCGTAATACGGACCTCAACCACGTTCCAGTCGGAATACGGTATATTGCATTCCTTGATTCAGATGATGAATGGTCCCAGAACCATCTGGCACGCAGCACCGAGGCACTGGGCGCAGGATACGATTTTTATTTTACCAACCACCATCAACTCAACCATTGGGGCATTTGCACGGACTGGACGCATTCAACCCAATACACACCCCCAATTGCCTGATGCCCAACCAGGTTTACATAGCTACCAAGGTGATTTGCTAGACCAAATCATACGTGGCAACGTGATAGGTACATCCACCGCAGTATATGATTATTTACGATTTCCAAAAAATCGATTTAAAGTTGAGTTTACAAATGCAGGAGAAGATTACTTATTCTAGATGAATATTGCACACAACGGTGCAAAATTAGCCTTTTCCAGTCAATGCGAAGCGCATTATGGTTCTGGCGTAAATATATATGCAGGAACAGACTGGGGAAGTGAGAAACACCTGCTCCGCGTACATAACGAAATAAAATACAAAAAACTAACTTGCCAGTTGTTTCCAGTTACAGAGACGCAGCGCACCCATATTCAGAATAATTTGAATACACTACGCACATCCTTCGCACAAGACTTGCTTCATCGGATCATGCATCGAAAGAAATTGCCACTTGATCTTTTGAAAGATCATTTTCGACTTGATCCATTGAGTTTCTCCCACCTGCCCAAAGCATTAGTGACTTCAGTTTTCAAGAGAAAATGAAATCATCCTCAAATCAGAAAAGTCTTTTACTGAATAACAGCATGTGACTTAAAGTATTTCTTTACAGAAATATAAAATCAATAAATTGCATAGCGTCTATTTATTCGCATGAGACCTGCACATTGTCAAAGATACAACTGTTAACCATGAAATCCCAGTCAGTCAAGGTTCCGGATGACACTTTGATCATCGTCATAGCGCCATGCAAGTAATGCCTTAGCTTCGAATACTGGTGAGTTCAAATCTGAAGTACAACATCTCATTTGACTAAGGTGCAGAGATGATAAAAGTTCCCCAGTACCAGCAACTTCAATCGAACGAACGTACCGCGCTGGCGCAAGCCGATCAAGCGAATTCACTATCCGCTTGAAGTGATGCTCAGTTGTATGCGTTGGTATGCAGCCTATCCTCTGCTAGCCTTTTGAGAGGCAGGGGCCGCCGGGCCTCACTGGGCTCCGCGGCAATGGCAATTCTCTGCAGCCCTTATTGAGGCACCAGCCCCGAAGCCTTCACCAGTTCGGCGTGCAGCGCGATTTCCTGGGCGATGGTTTGCTGGAATTGCTCGGGGGTGGTGGGTGCCTGGTCCATGCCGATCTCATAGAGTTGTTTCTTCACGTCCTCGCTCTGCAGGATGGCGTGCACCTGGCGGTTCAGCTGGTCCACCAGGGGGCGCGGCGTGCCCGCCGGTGCCAGCAGGCCGATCCAGGTCTGCATGACCATGTTGGGGATGCCTGCTTCGCGCATCGTGGGCACGTCGGCGATCAGGGCCGAGCGCTTGTCGCTCATCAGCGCCAGCGCGGTGAGCTTGCCGGTCTTGAGGTAGGGCAGCGCCTCGGGCAGGGGTGCGAACAGCAGGTCTACGTTGCCACCCAGCAGGTCGGTGATGGCCAGCGCGCCGCCTTTGTAAGGGATGTGGGTCATGCGCACCTGCGCCCGCGTCTCGAACATCAGCGCGGCCAGGTGTTGGGGGCTGCCGTCGCCCGAGCTGGCGTAGTTCAGGCCACCGGGCTTGGCCTTGGCTGCGGCCAGAAGCGCCCCGGCGCTGGCGAACTTCTGCTTGTCCTTGACCACCAGCACCATGGACTGGTTGGCCAGCTTGGTGATGGGTGCGAAATCGGCCTGCGGGTCGTACGGTAGCTCTTTGAAGATGCTTTTGTTGGTGGTCAGGAACGAGGCGGGTGAAGCCATCAGCGTGTAGCCGTCCGGCGCGGACTTGGCCACCACCGGCAGGCCGATGCGGCCGGAGGCACCAGCCCGGTTGTCCACCACGAAGGGCTGGCCGGTGACGGCGGCCAGCTTCTGGCCGACCAGGCGCGCAATGATGTCCACCCCGCCGCCGGCAGGCAGTGCCACCAGCAGTTTCACCGGGTGGTCGGGATAGCTGCCCTGGGCGCTGG
Organism: uncultured Albidiferax sp.; assembly: GCA_963513125.1. Classification (GTDB taxonomy): domain Bacteria; phylum Pseudomonadota; class Gammaproteobacteria; order Burkholderiales; family Burkholderiaceae_C; genus Rhodoferax_B. The sequence continues at coordinate 2,568 of CAUPPH010000025.1, read as the reverse complement.
CGGGCATGGCGGTGGCCAGCAGGCCCAGCGCGCACGCCAGGAGGGAAATGTTGCGTCGAGTGGTCATGGATAGCTCCGGTGGGTAAGTTAAGAATTAAGAAGAAATGGGTTCGCCGTGGCTGGCGGCATGGGAAACATCGGGCATATCGGGCACCAGGCGGTCCAGCCGCAGGCGGGTGATGGCGGCGATTTCGCCGAGCGTGGTGGCCAGTTCGGTGGTACGGTCCTGCGCCAGACGCTGCTCGAAGGCCTGCAGGGCCGACTCCCGCGTGTGGCGGCGGATGCACAGGATGAACGGGAAGCCGAAGCGCGCCCGGTAGGCCTGGTTGAGCGCGCTCCAGCGCTGGGCATCAACGGCATCCAGCCGCGCCAGAGCCAAGGTGCCCTGCTCTGCAATCGACGCATCGGTCATGGTGCCCCGGCGGGCATCGTCACCGGCCAGCTCCGGGTGTCCGGCATAGAAGGCGACGCGTGCGGGCTCATCCAAAGCGGCCATCACATCCACCATGGCGGTGTGCAAGGCATCGACCGTCGCAAAAGGGCGCTGGCCCACCACGCCGCGTGCCACCCAGGGCGCATGCTCCCAGATGTCGGCCAGGGTGGCGCAAAAGACCTCGGGCGCGCAGGTGTTGAGGTGTTCCAGGTGGGTGCGTGTGGTCATGGGAACGGATCGTAAGCACGCAACTCATTGCCGTCCATCACCATTTTTGCAGTGCTGCGTACGCAAAATCAGTACACTCTGTCGGCACTTCTCAACACCTATCCATGCGCCATTCGCTCGTTCCCGCCGGACTGCGCTACGCCGACCAGGTTGCGCGCTCGGGCTCCATCCAGAAGGCCGCGCGCGAACTGCACGTGGCGGCTTCGGCCATCAACCGGCAGATCCTGCAGCTGGAGGACGAACTCGGCGTGCCCTTGTTCGAGCGGCTACCGCGCGGCATGCGCTTGACGGCCTCGGGCGACGCACTCATCACGCTGGCGCGCCACTGGCTGCAGGACGAACGCGGGGTGGTCGCCGAGATCCGGCGCCTCCAGGGCGTGCACCAGGGCCATGTGTCGCTGGTGGCCATGGACAGCCATGCCACCAGCGTCATGCCCGCCCTGGTGCGGGATCTGGGTGTGCAGCATCCGTTGGTCAGTCTGTCCATCGCCCTGGCCACCCCTGACGATGCCGAGGCGGCACTGCTGACCGGCCAGGCCGATCTGGCCACCATCTTCAACCTGAAACCGCGCCGGGAACTGCTGGTGCTGTGGAAGAGCGCGCTGCCGCTGGGCTGCGTGGTGGCACCCGGCCACCCGCTGGCGCAGCGCGAGACGGTGAGTTTCCAGGAGGCCATGGCCCACCCGGTGGCGCTGCAGAGCAAGGCGCTGACGATCCGGCGTTACCTGGAGGCGCAGTACAGCTGGCTGTTCAAGGAACCGCGCCGCTATACCGAGACCAACTCGCTGCAGCTAGTCAAGCAGTTGGCGCTGGGCGGCAACCATGTGGTGTTTACGTCCGAGCTGGACGTGGCGACGGAGCTGGCCACCGGAACGCTGGTCTTCATCCCTATCCGGGACCGGGGGGCCGAACCCCAGGAGATCAGCGTGGCCGTGGATGCCACCAAGCCGCCCGGCCCGATCGTGAAGCTGGTGTCCGAGCGGCTCATTGCCGCGATACAGGACTGCCTGGCGGCGGCACGGGGGCAAGCTGCCCCCAAGGATTAGATCGAAAAAGGCCTCCAGACCAAGGCAGGTATCTGCAGGGCGCGACCGTGCCACTGAACCTTACCGGCCTGCCCGGCATCTCGATGCGCTTCGGCACCAGCCAGGAAGGCCTGCCGATCAACGTTCAACTGGTCGGTAAGTGGCTGGACGAAGCGACCATCTTGCATGTCGCCTCTTTGCTCGAGAACGCAAGCTCTGTGCGCAACTTGCATCCGCAGATTTGAGCTAGTCAACTGCCTTTCTTGGGTCGTCGCATGAGACGGCGATGAAAGCAGATGAACTGCATGTGGGCGTGCCACCAAGGATCTAAAACTCCCTGAGGCCGCACGCCCCAACTCACTCCAGTGCTCGTGGAGTCAATCATCATGGGGCGATCATGGAAACATTAGTTCGAGTCAATAAAGTCGGTGGACCCGAGGTTTTGGAATTGACATCAGCTGAGCGCGCAGCGCCCGGCCAAGGTGAGGTGTGGCTGGAGCACGATGCCATTGGCGTCAACTACCTGGACGTGATGCAGCGCAGGGGTGTGGCGCCGCTTGCCCTACCCAATGGACTCGGCGTCGAGGGTGTGGGCCGGGTCGTGAACATTGGCGCTGGTGTTGAGGGTTATCGCGAAGGCGATCGTGTGGGATACGTGTTGGGCCCATACCCGGATCGTCGTGCAGCGTTTTTCCCTTCAATGGGCCAGTCCACCCATGCACAGATACTTTATCTCGAGGTAGGCCGAGCACCAATGCATCGAGCTGTTCGCGTGTGATTCCAGCCTGTGGGTTGAGGCTGCCCGACATCCAGGCGAAACGGCCCTGGTGAAGGCGACGGGCACACAGCCAGATGCCGATGCCGTCGTGCACCAACACCTTC
>CAUPPH010000024.1:0-33715 GCA_963513125.1 uncultured Albidiferax sp. | reverse complement strand
GCGTTGGCTGCCGACCTGCCTGGGTTGGCGCAATTGCGCGCTAGCCTGCGTGCGCAGATGCAGGCCAGTGTGCTGATGGACGAGGCCCGCTTTGCACGCACCGTGGAATCTGCTTACCAGGATATGTTTGCCCGTTGGGAGGAGACGCAAAAATGAAAGCTGTGATACTGGCCGGGGGCCTGGGCACCCGGATTTCCGAAGAAACCCACCTGCGCCCCAAGCCGATGATCGAGATCGGTGGCAAGCCCATTCTGTGGCACATCCTGAAGATGTATTCCGCCCACGGCGTGAACGACTTCGTGATCTGCTGCGGCTACAAGGGCTACATCATCAAAGAGTATTTCGCCAACTATTTCCTGCACATGTCCGACGTCACCTTCGACATGGCCAACAACCGCATGGAAGTGCATCACAAACACGCCGAGCCCTGGAAGGTGACCCTGGTGGACACCGGCGACGACTCCATGACCGGTGGCCGCCTCAAGCGCGTGGCCGATTACGTGCAAGACGAAGACGCGTTCTGCTTCACCTATGGCGACGGCGTGTCGGATGTAGACATCACGGCCAGCATCGCCTTCCACCACCAACACGGCAAGCTGGCCACCGTCACCGCCGTGCAGCCCCCAGGCCGCTATGGCGCTTTGCGCATGCAGGGCGAGGTGGTGCAGGGCTTTACCGAGAAACCTCGGGGTGATGGGGGCTTGATCAACGGTGGCTTCTTCGTGCTCTCGCCCCAGGTGCTGAACCGCATTGCGGGCGACGGCACCAGCTGGGAGCAGGAGCCGCTGGCAGGCCTGGCCGCCGAGGGCCAGCTCATGGCCTATGAGCACACCGGCTTCTGGCAGCCCATGGACACGCTGCGGGAGAAGAACCTGCTGGAAGAGCTGTGGCTGTCGGGCAAAGCGCCTTGGAAAAACTGGTGATGTGGCAGGGCATCCCCGTTTTCCTCACCGGCCACACCGGCTTCAAAGGTGGCTGGCTGGCGCTGTGGCTGCACGCGCTGGGGGCCAAGGTGCATGGCTACGCGCTGGACCCAAACACCAAGCCCAATTTGTTTGACGTGGCCCGCGTAGCCGAGGTGCTGGCCAGCGATACCCGGGCCGATCTGGCCGACCGCGCCGCCCTGCAAGCCGCGCTGGTAGCCGCCCAGCCCACGGTGGTGTTCCACCTGGCCGCCCAGCCGCTGGTGCGCGCCAGCTATGCCGACCCGCTGGGCACTTTTGCGACCAACGTCATGGGCACTGCCCACCTGCTGGAGGCCGTGCGCAGCGTGCCCAGCGTGCGCGCCGTGGTGGTGGTCACCACCGACAAGGTTTACGACAACCGCGAATGGGTCTACCCCTACCGCGAAAGCGATGCGCTGGGCGGGCACGACCCCTACAGCGCCAGCAAGGGCGCGGCGGAAATCATTACGGCCAGCTACCGCGCCAGCTTCTTCCACACGCCCGGCTCGGCGCAGATCGCCACCGCCCGGGCGGGCAATGTGATTGGTGGCGGCGACTGGGCAGCCGACCGGCTGGTGCCGGACTGCCTGAAAGCCTTTGCCGAGCAGCAGCCGGTGCAACTGCGCTTTCCCGGCGCGGTACGGCCCTGGCAGCACGTGCTGGAGCCGCTCTCTGGCTACCTGCGTCTGGCAGAGGCCTTGCTGGACGGCCCTGCTGCTGCCAGCGCCTGGAACTTCGGCCCCGATGCCCGCGGCGATGCCACCGTGGGCCAGCTCGCCCAGCGCCTGGCCGCGCAGTGGGGGCAGGGCGCACGCGTCGACATGCCCGACGGCGGCCAGTACCCCCACGAAGCAGGCCAACTGCGCCTGGACATCACCCGCGCCCGTGCCGAACTCGGCTGGCAGCCGCGCTGGAGTTTGGACGATGCCCTGGCCCACACCGTCGTCTGGCACCGTGCCTGGTTGGCCGGGGACGACATGGCCGGCGCCAGCCGGGCGCAGATCGCCGCGTACGGAGTAGCTCCATGATTGCTATATTATTAATAGCTATACACGCATGTAATACATGCGCTAGAGCCAGATTTGGCATATAAATCTGCATGGGCCGCTTCATCCTCCATCCCACCCCCCTCGCAGGCATCGTCGCCATCGAGCGCCTGCCGCTGGGTGACGCACGCGGCTTTCTGGAGCGCTTGTTCTGCGCCGACGACCTGGCCGCCGCAGGCTGGACCGGGCCCATTGCACAAATCAACCACACCTTCACCGCCGAGCCCGGCACGGTACGCGGCATGCACTACCAGCGCGCCCCGCACGCCGAGACCAAGCTGGTCAGTTGCCTGGTGGGCACGGTGTGGGACGTGGCGGTCGACCTGCGGCCCGGCTCGCCCACCTATTTGCAGTGGCACGCCGAGGAGCTGTCTGCCGCCAACCACCGAGCGCTGCTGATTCCCCCCGGCTGCGCCCACGGTTTCCAAACACTCACTGCCGACGTGCAGATGCTGTACTGCCACTCCCAGGCCTACGCTGCGCACAGCGAAGGCGGCCTGCACCCCCAAGACCCGCGCCTGGGTATCCGTTGGCCACTGCCGGTCCACGGCCTGTCGCCCCGCGATGCCAGCCACCCATTCATTGAAGGAGAGCATTCGTGAAATGCCGCCACTGCGCCACCCCGCTGACCCTGCCGTTCCTCGACCTGGGCAGCGCCCCACCCAGCAACGCCTACCTCACCGAGGCCAGCATCAACGCCCCCGAGGTCTGGTACCCCCTGCGCCTGCTGGTATGCCAACACTGCTGGCTGGTGCAAACCGAAGACCACGCCGGGCGCGAGGCCCTGTTTACCGACGACTACGCCTACTTCAGCAGTTTCAGCAGCTCCTGGCTGGCCCATGCGAAAAGCTATGTAGAAGCCATGCAGGCGCGCTTCGCCCTGGGCGCGCACAGCCGGGTGGTCGAAATTGCCTCCAACGACGGCTACCTGCTGCAGTACGTGCAGGCGGCGGGTGTGCCCTGCTATGGCATCGAGCCCACCGCCAGCACGGCGGCGGCAGCCAAGGACAAGGGCATCGCGGTGGTGGAGCGCTTCTTCGGGGTTGAACTGGCGCAGGAACTGGCCGCCCAGGGCCAGCAGGCCGACCTGACCGCCGCCAACAATGTGCTGGCCCACGTGCCCGACATCAACGACTTCGTGGCCGGGTTTGCCGTGTTGCTCAAGCCCCAGGGCGTGGCCACCTTCGAGTTTCCGCACCTGCAGCAGATGGTGCAGCAGTGCCAGTTCGACACCGCCTACCACGAGCACTACTCCTACCTGTCGCTCACCGCCGTACAGCGCATCTTTGCGGCCAATGGCCTGCAGGTGTTTGACGTGCAGGAGCTGCCCACCCACGGCGGCAGCCTGCGGGTGTTTGCCCAGCGCGCCGACACCGGGCAGCAGCCGGTCGCCCCCGCCGTGCAGCAGGTGCTGGTGGCCGAGACGGCAGCGGGCATGCAAACATCAGATTTTTATAGCCAATTTGGCCTCCAGAGCATGCGGATTGTGCGCGAGCTGCTCTCATTTTTAACCAGTACCGCCCACGCAGGCCACCCGGTGGCCGCCTACGGAGCTGCCGCCAAGGGCAACACCCTGCTGAACTTTGCCGGGGTACGCCCGCACCTGCTGCCCTACGTGGTGGACAAAAACCCGGCCAAGCAGGGCAAGTTTTTGCCCGGCAGCCGCATCCCCATCCTGGACGAATCCTTTCTGCGCGCCCAGCAGCCGCGCTACGTGCTCATCCTGCCGTGGAACCTGCAAGAGGAAGTCATGGCGCAGCTGGCCTACATCCGCGACTGGGGTGGCCGCTTCGTCACCGCCGTGCCAGGGTTGGTGATCCGGCCATGATCGACATCCACCCCAGCGCCCGCGTGTCGCCGCTGTGCGACATCGAAGACTCCACGCGTGGCACCCGTATCGTGGTCGGAGCGCGCAGCATGCTGGACGCCTTTGTCAAGATCAAGCCCGCTGGCGGCACCGGTGACTTGCTGATAGGGGAGGACTGCACCATCAACTCCGGCTGCGTGCTCTATACCGGCAACGGCATCACCCTGGGTAACGGCGTGGCGGTGGCGGCCAACTGCACTTTTGCGCCCACCAACCACGGTTTTGCGCGGCGCGATGTGCCCATCCGCCAACAAGGTTTCCTGCCCAGCAAGGGCGGCATCGTGGTGGAGGACGACGTGTGGATTGGAGCCAACTGCGTGCTGCTCGACGGGGCGGTGCTGCGGCGCGGTTGCGTGGTGGGCGCGGGCTCGGTGGTGCGCGGCGAAATACCGGCGTATTCCATCCAGGCGGGCAACCCGCTGCAATTGCGGGGCTGGCGCGAATGAGCACCACCACTGTGTTGGGAGGGCGCGGCTTTATCGGTCGCCACGTGGTGGCGCGGCTACAGGCACTGGGCCATGCCTGCTGGGTGCCCGAGCGGGATGATCCGGCTCTCTTCACCCGCCCGTTGGGGCAGGTGATCTACTGCATCGGCATCACCGCCAACTTCCGAACCCAGCCCTTTGCCACGGTGGATGCCAACCTGGGTGTGCTGCGCCAGGTGCTGGAGCGGGCCGCGTTTGACCAACTTCTCTACCTGTCCAGTACCCGGGTGTATGACGGTGCGGACAGCACCGATGAAGCTGCCCCGCTACGGGTCCAACCCGGCTGGCCCGACCACCTGTACAACCTGAGCAAGCTGATGGGCGAGAGCCTGGCCCTGTCCAGCGGTCGCCCTTGCCGGGTGGCGCGGATGTGCAATGTGCTGGGGCCCGGCATGGGGCCGACCAATTTTGTGGGCGCGCTGCTGCACGCCGCCCGCGGCACCGGTGCGGTGCAGTTCCAGACCGCGCTGGCCTCCGTCAAAGACTATGTGTGGATTGACGATGCGGTAGAGGCCCTGCTGGCCATCGCCCAGCGCGGAGTGGAGCCCATCTACAACATCGCCACCGGCCAACCCATGCGCCACGCCGCGCTGGCCCAGATGCTGACCCACCAGGGCGTGGCCGTCAGCGTAGCCGCCGACGCACCCGTGGTGCAGTTTCCCCCGGTGGCGGTGCAGCGGCTGCAACGCGATACCGGCTACTTGCCCCGCCCGGTGGCCCCGCTGCTATCGGCCTGGCTGGCCTCTTATTTATCGAACCCCAAGGAGCACGCATGAACCCCTCAGACCAATTTGCCGCCGAGCGTGCCGAGCGCCTGGCCGACTACGCCCAGGACACCGCGTTCAAAGACCTGTCACGCCAATGGCTGCAGACCTCGATGGATAAAAAGTACGTTTACAACTATGACTGGCTGGGCCGCCCCATCATCCAGTACCCGCAGGACATGGTGGCCATCCAGGAACTGGTGTGGACGGTGCGGCCCGACCTGATCATCGAGACCGGCATTGCCCACGGCGGCTCGCTGATCCTCAGCGCGTCCTTGTTGGCCATGCTGGATATGTGCGATGCCATCGACAGCGGCACCACGATCGACCCGCGCCAGTCGGCCCGCAAGGTCATCGGCATCGACATCGACATCCGCGAGCACAACCGCGCTGCCATCGAGGCCCACCCCATGGCCAGCCGCATCCAGATGGTGCAGGGCTCGTCTGTCGCCCCCGACGTCGTAGACCAGGTGCGCGCGGCGGCCCAGGGTTACCAGAAGGTGATGGTGTTTCTGGATTCCATGCACACCCACGACCATGTGCTGGGTGAGCTGGAAGCCTATGCGCCGCTGGTCAGTCCCGGTAGCTACTGCGTGGTGTTCGACACCTTTGTGGAAGACATGCCGCCCCAGTTCTTTGCCGACCGCCCCTGGGACGTGGGCAACAACCCCAAAACCGCCACCCGCCAGTGGCTGGCGCAGCACCCCGATTTCGCGGTAGATGCCTCGATGGAGTCGCGCCTGATGGTGACAGTGGCCCCTGAGGGGTTTCTGCGACGGGCTGGATGATTGCTCTTAATTAAATAGCTGCTCGCGCTTGTTCTGAAAGCACGAGCAGCCGTTTTGACGTAAAAAAGGCCCCGAGGGGCCTTTTGCCAGTTGCTGGGGCGGGTTACTGCTGTAGCAGCGACAACACACCCTGCGGCAGCTTGTTCGCCTGCGCGACCATCGCAGTACCGGCCTGTTGCAGGATCTGGGTGCGTGACAGATTGGCGGTTTCCATCGCAAAGTCGGCATCCACGATGCGGCCCTTGGCGGCGGCCAGGTTTTCCACCTGGATGCTGATGTTGCTGACCGCGCTTTCAAACCGGCTTTGCAGCGCACCCAGGTTGGCGCGGGCCGAGTTCACCTGGTCGATGGCGGCATCGATCTTCTTGATCGCCACCCAGGCATTGCGCTGGGTATCGATGCTCAGCGTGTCGATACCCAAGGCATCGGTGGACGTATTGGTGGCACTGATCTGGGAGCCCATACTGGTGGCGGCAAAACCTGTGCCGGTGGCAGAGAAGCCCGCGAGGGTGACGGCGGCCGGGTCGCCATTGGGGGCCAGTTTTTGTGACACCAGATCGAAGCGGTAGCTTTGGTCGTCGTTTTGCGACAGGTAGGCGGTGATGCCGGTGTCGGACGATTTGCGGTTAATGGCCTCCACCACCTGGCCCATACGCTCCTCGCCCGAGCTGGCGGCCTTGATGGGGCCCAGGTCGATCGTGGCTGCAGAACCAGCTACCGAGATGGTCAGCACATTGGCGGCGATAGAGGTCAGTACGGTGACGCTGCTGGCGGCCACGGCGCTGGCCGACTGGTCATAGGCATAGGCCACATCGGCCAGGCCCCGGGCGGTGGAGTTGGTCAGGGCACCCAGCGAGGCCACATCGCCGGAGTTGGCCCCCACCTGGAACACGGCACCGGCAAACGAGCCGTCCAGAATTTTTTTGCCGTTGAAAGAGGTTTGCTTGGCGATGCGGTCGATTTCATCGGTGAGTTGGCCCACCTCGGCTTGCAGCGCGGCGCGGTCGGCCTTGCTGTTGGTGGCGTTACCGGCCTGTACCGCCAGTTCGCGCATGCGCTGCAGCATGTCGCCGACCTTGCCCAACGCGCCTTCCGCGGTTTGCGCCAGCGAAATGCCGTCATTGGCATTGCGCGCGCCTACTGTCAGCCCGCGCAACTGGGTTGTCATACGTTCCGAAATGGCCAGGCCAGCCGCATCGTCCTTGGCGCTGTTCACACGCAAGCCCGACGACAAACGCTGCATGGAGGTCGCCAACGACGCGCCTGAGGTGGTCAGGTTACGCTGTGCGTTCAGCGAATTGACATTGGTATTGATCGTGGCAGCCATTGCGGAGCTCCTTTAAGGAAAATGTGGGCCAAAGCCGGTTGAGGTCAGCTCAGCTGGCCAACGACCATGAGCGGTAACTAAATTGTGGTCATTCAGGCCCGCGCCGTAGCCTGGATAAGCGGCAAGAAAACCCCGGTTATTTACGCGTTAGGCCTAAAGTTTTCGCGCGGACACCCGAAAACCTATCCAACGGGCCTTTTCACTGGTTCGTCATTGGACCCACACCTCAGGAGCTTTGAAATGACCACCACTATCAATACCAACGTCAATTCGCTGAATGCACAGCGCAACCTCATGGCTTCTGGCGGCTCGCTCGCCACTTCCATGCAGCGCCTGTCTTCCGGCCTGCGCGTCAACAGCGCCAAGGACGATGCGGCTGGCTTGGCTATTGCCGAGCGCTTCCAGGGCCAGATCAAGGGCTTGAGCGTCGGTGCCCGTAACGCCAACGACGGCATCTCGCTGGCGCAAACCGCTGAAGGCGCGTTGGGCAAGGTCGGCGACATGCTGCAACGTATGCGTGAACTGGCCGTGCAGTCCAGCAATGCCACCAACAGCAAACAAGACCGCGCAGCGCTCCAGGCCGAAGTGAGCCAGCTCACCGACGAAGTGGACCGTATCGCCAAGCAAACCTCGTTCAACGGCCGCAAGGTGCTGGACGGTACGTTTGCCGGTGCCGCCTTCCAGGTGGGTGCCAACGCTGGTGACAACATCACCGTGGGTGCACTGACCAATTCCACGGCCAAGGGCCTGTCGGATGTGGCCTATGCATTCGACCAGACCGCTAGCGCCGTGGCCGCTTCTTCGGTGTCTACCTTGAGCACTGTTGCCGCTGGTTCTTTGACAATTTCCGTTACGGGTGCCGCTGCTGCTGTGGATCTGGGCGCCATTGCCGCGGCCACTTCGGGTTCGGAGCGTATGGGCCAGGTGGTGGAAGCCATCAACCGCAAATCGTCTGACACCGGCGTAACGGCGTTCCTGTCGGTAAACGATACCGGTACCTACCGCATCGACCTGATGTCCGAAAAGCTGGACTCCGCTGGCGACGCTGCTGTGGTGACCTTGAGCGCCGGCTTCACGACGGCAATCACCGGTCTGACGGGTGCTGCCTTGGCTTCCAATATCAATGCCACCAACACCACTACCGACGCGGTGGGCATCGACACCCTGAGCATCGATACGCAGCGCAACGCCTGGGTGGCGATCAAGAAGCTGGACGCGGCCATCAACCAGGTCAACTCGGCACGTGCCCAGTTGGGCGCTTTGCAAAGCCGGTTTGAAAGCGCTACCGGCAACATCGCCATCAGCGTGGAAAATCTGTCTGCATCGCGTGGCCGGATTGTGGATGCCGACTTCGCCTCGGAAACCGCCAATCTGTCGCGTACCCAGATCCTGCAACAGGCTGGTACCGCTATGGTGGCCCAGGCCAACAAGCTGCCACAAAGCGTGTTGTCCCTGCTGCAATAAGACGCAACAGCACCGTCCCTTGCGCTCCGCTGAAGGTTTGCAAGGGAGTCAATAGGTGCTAAAACGAAAAGGCGGATAAAGGAACCCCCTTTATCCGCCGTTTTGCCTTTGGGAATGCGGATACAAATACGGCTATTCGCAGCCACGGTAACGGTGGTAGGGGTGGCAGGTTATTGTTCTGGAGAACATCATGGGTATTTCATCTACGGGTATCGGCAGTGGTCTGGATGTCGAAGGCATCATCACCAAGCTGGTCGCGCTGGAAAAACAGCCCCTGACCACCCTCCAGACCAAGGCCACCTTCATCCAGACCAAGATCTCCGATTACTCGCAGATCAAGTCGCTGATGTCCACTGTGACCGATGCCGCCACCAAGCTCACCCTGGACAGCGGCTGGAACACCGTGTCCGTGGGTTCCAGCAACAGCGCGGCCGTCAGCGCGTCGGTCACCGGTATTGCCAGTGCCACCAGCTTCAGCGTGGGCGTTCAGCAACTGGCCAAGGCGCAGTCCACGGTGTCGGATGCCGTCACCGCCAGCACGGCGGTGGGCTCGGCGGGCACGTTGACCCTGCAACTCGGCACCTGGGGCCCGGCCCGGGCCAACGCCACCGGCAGTCTGTTCACACCGGGCGCTGCAGCCAGCGTGAACATCACCGTGGCCGCCACCGACTCCATGGCCCAGATAGCCGCCAAGATCAACGACTCGGGCTCCGGCGTGGTGGCCACCGTGCTCACCGATGCCTCGGGCGACCGCCTTATGCTGCGCTCGGCCAGCACCGGTGAGGCCACCGGCTTTCGCGTGCAGGCCAGCGACACCGGCGACGGCAACAACACCAACGACACCGGCCTGTCGGCCCTGGCGTTTGACCTGGACCTGGACCCCGGCAACACCGCCGCTCCCACCGTCACCGCCTATGGCATGGGGGCCAACACCTTCCAGGCCGGGCAAAACGCCAAGGCCACCATCAACGGCATTGCCGTGACCTCGGCCAACAACAGCTTCAAAGACGTGGTGGCGGGCCTGACCATCACCGCCAGCACGGTGACCACCAGCGATGTGGAGCTGACCACCACCAACGACAAAGCCTCGCTGACCAAGAACATCCAGGCCTTTGTGGATGCCTACAACGCCGTCAACAAATACCTGGCCGATGCCACCGCTTTTGATGATGCCACCAAGAAAGCGGGCAACCTGCAGGGCGACTCCACCGCCATCGGCCTGCGCAACTCGCTGCGCACCCTGCTGGGCACGGGCGTGGTGGGCGGCAGCAGCACCCGCCTGTCGCAGATCGGCCTGAGTATTGCGCGCGATGGCAGCCTGGCTGTGGATGCCACCAAACTCAGCACTGCGCTGGACACCCCGGCCAACGTCAAGATCCTGTTCGCCCAGAAGAACACGGACAGCTCCACCAACGGCATTGCCCGCAAGATCAAAACCTTTGCCGACGGCATGCTGGCCTTCAGCGGTGGCCTGAACAACAAGTCCGATGCCTTGGCCAATGAAACCAAGCGCAACACCTCCGACCAAGACAAAATCACCGCCCGGGCCACCGCGGTGGAAAAGCGCCTGCGCACGACCTACACCGCACTGGACACCAAGATGGCCGGGCTGACCGCCCTGAGCACCTACATCACGCAGCAGGTGGAAGCCTGGAACAGCACCAAGTGATGTCCTTTGGAAGTGGCAATTTTCTCGATGGGGCTTGAGTTTTTGACCGCGTTGCCGATAACTAATACATCAAAGTCAAATGGATGCCCCCACCATGTTTACACCCGTAAGTGCCCGTGCAGCCTCCGCTTACAAACGCGTGGGTGCCCAAACCAGCATCGAAGGCGCAAGCCCCCACCAGGTGATCTGCCTGCTGTTCGAAGCGCTGGTCCAGTCCCTGAACTCCGCCCGCGGCGCATTGGCGCGCGGCGACCTGGAACTCAAGGGCCAGTCCATCGGCAAGGCCGTGCGGATTCTGGAAGAAGGCCTGAAAGCGGCGCTGGACATAGAGTCTGGTGGCGAACTGGCCGAAAACCTGCGCGGTGTGTACAACTACAGCATCCTGCGGTTGACCACGGCCAATTTGAAGAATGACATTACTTTGATTGAAGAGGTGACGCAGTTGATCGTGCCCGTATTCGATGCCTGGAAAAGCATCCCTCAGCCCTCTGTCGGCAATGCCTAAGCCCTACCCACCTTGCCGGACCCAGACCATGTCACAAATTCTGATTGACTACTACAAAGCCATCGAAGACAGCAGCCACAAGATGCTGAAGGCCGCCCAGATCGAAGACTGGGACGAGGTGGTGCGCTACGAGGGTGCCTGCGCCGTGCTGATCGAGCAGCTGCGCCACCAGTCGCAGGCCGACCAGCTCACCCCCGAGAACCGCACCGAAAAAGCCCGCATCATGCAGCGCATCTTGCGTAACGATGCCCAGATCCGCTGCCTCACCGAACCCTGGATCCAGCAGTTCGAGCAGATCCTGGAGCGCAAGCCGCAACTGCTACATTGATAAAATTGATAGCTGCTTGCGCACATGAAATAAGCGCTAGAGCCTGATTTGATGCATAAAAAAGCCCCAGAGATGGGGCTTTTTGCATGGGGAAGTGACGCGCTAGACTTGGGGGCTCAGACCTGCATGTTCATGATATCGCTGTACGCCTGCACCATGCGGTTGCGCACATGCAAGGTGGCTTGAAAGCCGATCTGCGCTTTCTGGATGGCCACCATGGTTTCCTCCAGGCTGACGTTCGGGTTCTCCATCTGCACTTCTTTTTGCAACCGGGTGGATTCGTTCTGCGCCGCACTCACTTCGGCCAGCGCTCCCTTGAGCGCGGTAGAGAAACCGGGGCCCTTGGCATCCGCGATGCCGGTCGTGGCGGGGCGCTGCACCACGCCCGTGCGGGTGGGCAGGGTGGTCGAAACAGGAGACAGGCGGAGATCCATGGCAGTTCCCTCCAAGGGATGGATACGAATGCCCTGATCGTAGTGCGGCCCAGTCGGTGTATGGTGCTGAAAAGGCAGCCAAAACCCCGGCTTATCAGGGCGCTGCCGGGGCGGCTTGCCGGAATAATCAAAACCGTTAATTGATACAACTTGCCTGGCTCGGGCTGCTCTGCACCCAAGTCCATGCAAGTTGATGGAGCAAGCTCGCGCCATACCACCCGGAAAGCATGATGTCTGCAGTTGCCGAAATACCCGCCCCGACCCTCTCGCCACTGACGCAACGGCTGTCCAACCTGGACCGTACGCAGCGGATGCGGCTGGGCGCGGGCATCGCTCTGCTGGTCGTGGGGGTCTTGGTGGTGATGCTGATGGGGCGGCAGCCCGACTACAAGGTGCTCTACACCAACCTGGCCGATAAGGACGGTGGTGCCATCGTGGCCCAGTTGTCGCAGATGAATGTGCCCTACAAGTACACCGAAGGCGGCGGTGCCATCATGGTGCCCGCCGAGAAGGTGCACGACACCCGCCTGCGCCTGGCCTCGTTGGGTCTGCCCAAGGGCTCGGTGGTCGGTTTCGAGCTGATGGAGGCGAATCGCTTCGGCATGACGCAGTTCCAGGAGCGGCTGGCTTTCCAGCGCGGGCTGGAGGGCGAGCTGACCCGCTCCATCCAGGCCTTGTCGTCTGTGTCCAGCGCCCGGGTGCACCTGGCCCTGCCCAGCCAGAACGGATTTTTCAGAGAACAACAAAAGCCCTCGGCCTCGATCCTGGTGAGCCTGCAGCCCGGCCAGTCGCTGGACCGCACGCAACTGGCGGGCATCGTTCACCTGGTGGCGTCCAGTGTGCCCGAGCTGCAACCCAGTGCCGTCAGCGTGCTGGACGATACCGGCAAGCTGCTGTCGCAGTCGCCCGACGGAGCCAGTGGTGCCGATGCGGAGCAACTGCAGTACGTACAGCGTATCGAACAGCAGTACAGCCGCCGCATCCTGGACATGCTGGAGCCCATTGTGGGCCGCCAGAACGTCAAGGCCCAGGTTACGGCCGAGGTGGACTTTTCGCAGGTGGAGTCCACCGCCGAATCGCACCGGCCCAACCTGGCCAGCGATGCCAGCGCCGTGCGCAGCCAGCAGGTAGTGGAAACCGGCGCGGGTGCCCAGGGCGCGCCGCAGCCCAGCGGCATTCCCGGTGCCACCACCAACCAGCCACCGGCTTCGGCCACCGCGCCCATCAACGGCCCCGCCGTGGCCTTGACGGCTGCAGGTTCGGCCAACGCGGCAGGGGGCGCGGGCGCAGCCGCCGGTGCCAAGCGCGAATCAGTGACTAACTATGAAGTGGACAAGACGGTGCGGGTGGTGCGCGGCGGCTCTGGCTCCATCAAGCGGCTGAGCGCCGCTGTGGTGGTGAACCACGCTGCTGCCACCGACGACAAGGGCGCGGCCACCACCAAAGCCTTGACCGAGCAGCAAATCGAGCAAATGACCGCCCTGGTGCGCGAATCCATCGGCTTCAACAAGGACCGTGGCGACTCGGTCAACTTGATGAACGCGCCGTTTCTGGTGGACGTGCCGGTGGTGGACACCACCCCGCTGTGGAAGCAGCCCGAAACCCTGGAAATGGCCCGCAACCTCGCCTGGCCCGTCGGCACGGTGCTACTGGCGCTGTTGGTGATTTTTGGCTTGGTGCGCCCGGCCTTGAAGGCCATGGCCGAGCCCAAATCGGCCACCCCGGGGTCCGTGGCGCTGGGTCCGGACGGCAAGCCGCTGCTCGGTCCGGATGGACGACCGCTGATGGTGGGCCCGGACGGGAAACCGATCGTGGTGGGTGCGGATGGACAGCCGCTGGCGCTGGGTATGGGCCCGCTCGGCGGTCCCCTGGATGCCCTGGTGGCAGGCGATACGCCGCGCGGCACCATCATCGGCCCCGACGGCATCCAGATTCTGGCCCCCACCGACCACCAGTTGCGGCTGGAAGATGCGCGCCAACTGGCCCGCACCAACTCCACCGCTGTGGCCAATATTGTGAAAAACTGGATCAACGGCGAAGACTGAGGCAACCCCATGGACGAACAAGGTCTTACCGACGCGGCTATTTTTCTAATGTCTCTGGGCGAGGAGGAGGCCGCCGAGGTCTTCAAACACCTGTCGCCCAAAGAAGTGCAGAAGCTGGGCGAAACCATCGCCAAAACCAAGGTGGTGACCCGCGAGAAGGTAGACGAGGTACTGGTGCGTTTTACCGCCGCCGCCGCCGCCCAAAGCCTGCTGGTCAACGATACGGCCGACTACGTCAAGGCCGTGCTGCGCCGCGCGCTGGGCGACGACAAGGCCTCGCTGCTGATCGACCGTATTTTGCTGGGCGGCGACGTGTCGGGCATTGAAAGTTTGAAATGGATGGACCCGCTGTCGGTGGCCGAGCTGCTGCGCAACGAGCACCCGCAGATCGTGGCCGCCATCCTGGTGCATCTGGACTACGAACAATCCGCCGCCGTGCTCAAACAGCTCACCGAGCGCCAGCGCAACGAGGTGCTGCTGCGGGTGGCTACCCTGGAGGGTATCCAGCCCACGGCCTTGAAAGACTTGAACGAAGTGCTGTTCAAGGTGCTGGCTGGGGGCGACAAGATCCGCAAATCTTCGCTGGGCGGGGTCAAGGCGGCGGCCGAAATCATCAACTTGCTGGGCGCCAATATCGAGGGCACGGTCATCGAATCCATCAAGGGCTTCGATTCGGACCTGGCGCAGAAGATCGTGGACAAGATGTTTGTCTTCGACGACGTGGCCAAGCTGGACAACAAATCGATCCAGATGGTGCTCAAGGAAGTGGCTTCCGAGACCCTGGTGGTGTCGCTCAAGGGCGCTTCGCCCGAGCTCAAGGAGAAAATATTGGCCAATATGTCCAGCCGGGCTGCCGAGTCCATGCGCGAAGACCTGGAGTCGCGCGGGCCGATGCGCCTGTCCGAGGTCGAAGCGCAGCAAAAAGAAGTGCTCAAAATTGTGCGCCGCCTGGTAGACGAAGGCCAGGTGGTGCTGGGCGGAGGAGGCGATGATGGTTTTGTCTAGCCACCGCAGTTCCCCCCGCGCCCACACGCGCTTCATCCGCAGTGAAGAGCTGGGCGAGGTGTCTGAATGGCGCTTTGGCGCGGTCGGTCCCCTGGTGCCCACGGCGCTGGACCTATTGCCCGAACCCGAGCCCGAGCCGGAACCGGTTGAGCCCGAACAGGTTCGCCTGGACCGCGCCTGGGCCGACGGCCACGCCGCCGGCCTGGCCCAGGGCCTGGCGGAAGCCACCCTGGAAGGCAACCAAAAACTCGATGATTTTGTGCAAAACCAGGGTGTGGAGACCGCGCAGCACCTGGCCGACATGCTTGCCGCCATGCAGGCCCGCCTGGCCCAGCTGGAGCAAGACATGGCCCAGCAGGTGCTGGCCCTGGCCTGCGGGCTGGCGCGCCAGGTGGTGCGCCGGGAATTGAGCGTGGATGCCGCCGCCCTGGAGCCGGTCATCCGCGAAGCACTGGGGATGCTGGTGATGGATGGCAAAGCCGCCGTCATCAAGCTCCACCCCCAGGACTGGGAAGTGCTGCAGACCCCGTTGAAAGCCGCTTTCCCCTTGCCCACGCTGACCTGGCTGGCCGACTTGGCGGTAGAGCGCGGCGGCTGCCTGGTGGAGTCGGGCGGCACCGTAATTGACGGCACGCTGTCCAAGCGCTGGGAGCGGGCGGTGGCCAATCTGGGCCTGGCCTCGGCCTGGACGGATGGCCATGTGGATGCGGAAGATGGAAGCTGACCGCTCCCCGGATGCCGATGTCTGGCCGCAGTTTCTGGCCGATGCGCAGCAGCGTGTCGAGTCCGGCAGCACCCTGGAAGTGCGCGGCACCCTGACCCGCCTGGCGGGTTTGGTGCTGGAGGCGGCGGGCGTGCGCAGCGCCGTGGGTTCGCAGTGCCTTGTCTCCATGCCGGGCCGGCCTTCGGTGCTGGTGGAAGTGGTGGGGTTTTCCAACGACAAGGCTTTTCTGATGCCCGCCGGCGACGTGCACGGCCTGCGCAGCGGGGCCAGCGTGGTGCCTGCGCCACCGTTTGTGTCCGAGCCTCGCTTGGGCGATGCGCGGCGCGACAGGGCCGCCGGGGTGGCGGGCGTGCTGCGCTTGCCGATTGGCGACGGCCTGCTGGGCCGGGTGGTGGATGCCCAGGGCGTACCGCTGGACCACGGCGGCCCCATCCGCAACGTGCGCTCGCAGCCGCTGGACCGCAGCCCCATCAACGCCATGGACCGCGACCCGGTGCGCGAGCCGCTGGACACCGGCGTGCGCGCCATCAACGGCATGCTGACCGTGGGGCGCGGCCAGCGCATCGGCCTGTTTGCAGGTTCGGGTGTGGGCAAAAGCGTGCTGCTGGGCATGATGGCCCGCTACACCCAGGCTGACGTGATCGTGGTCGGCCTGATCGGCGAGCGGGGCCGGGAGGTCAAAGAATTTGTGGAAGATATTTTGGGTGCGGATGGCCGTGCCCGTTCGGTGGTGGTGGCCGCCCCGGCTGACGCGCCTCCGCTGCTGCGTCTGCAAGGTGCCGCCTACGCCACCGCCGTGGCAGAGTATTTCCGCGACAAAGGCCAGCATGTGCTGCTGCTGATGGACTCGCTCACCCGTTTTGCCATGGCCCAGCGCGAGATTGCCCTGGCCATTGGCGAGCCCCCGGCCACCAAGGGCTACCCGCCCTCGTGCTTTGCCAAGCTACCCCAACTGGTAGAGCGCAGCGGCAATGGCCTCAACGGCGTGGGCTCGATCACCGCTTTCTATACCGTGCTGACCGAGGGCGACGACCAGCAGGACCCGATTGCCGATGCCGCCCGGGCCATTCTGGATGGCCACATCGTGTTGTCGCGCTCCCTGGCCGAGGCCGGGCACTTCCCGGCCATCGACATCGAGCAATCCGCCTCGCGTGTCATGCACAACGTGGTCAGCCCGGCGCATTTCGAGGCGGCGCGGCGCTTTCGCATGGTTAACTCGCGCTACCAAAAGGGCCGCGACCTGGTGCAGATTGGTGCCTATGCGGCGGGTTCCGACCCCGGGCTGGACGAGGCCATTCGCCTCAGCGGCGGTATGGCGGCGTTTTTGCAGCAGGGCATGTACGAGGCATCGCCCTTGCCGCGCAGCCTGGCCGAGATGGAGCAGAGCATTCCCAAAGTGGCAGGTGCGCGATGACGGACGGGATGGCTGAAGGGGCATGGTCATGTCGCTGCTGAAAACCCTGGCGTTGGCCGTAGAGGTGGCCAGCCGCAAGCGTGACGCGGCCCACCGCGCGCTGGGCCAGGCGCAGCAAAAGTACATCGCCGCCCACGATCAGCTCACCCAGCTGGAAACCTATGCCACGGAAACCGAGACGCGCTGGATGACGCAGGCCCAAACCTGCGCTGTGCCCGAGCTGATGCGCCACCACTACCAGTTCATGGAGCGCCTGGCGCAGGCCATCCAGATGCAGTTGGGCATCCTGGCAGACAACGCCCGCTGGGTCGAGGCGGCCAAAAAACAGCTCGCCGACACAGAAATCCGCGTGGCCACCCTGCAACAGGTGTGCCGCAACAAGCAACTGGAAGCCGACAAACTCCAAAACCGCCGCGAACAAAAGCAGATCGACGAATTTGCGGCGCAGCGGTTTGGCAAATCCATAGACCAACAATTTGGCGAGGACTCCCATGGCCATTGAATCCGTTCCCGTCGCCCTGGTCCCCACCAAGGCGGCTGCACCCGTGGCGGGGCCTGGCACGGGCAAGCCCGCAGCCAAAAACCAGGCTACCGACAAGGCCGCCAAAGACTTTCGCAATCTGCTGGAAGGGTTGGAGACGGCGGTGGATGTGCCTGCCGATAGCGCACTGACGGCACCTGAAGCCGCAGGCAGTACGGGCCTTGGCCAAGAAAAACTGCTGAATGTGGCCGAACCCACGGCGACCGGCACCACCAGTGCCGATGCCGCGACCTGGATGGCCGCCTACTTGCCATCGGTGCCAGTGCCGGTGGCGACTCCTGTGGCCAGCGCTGCGGTGTCCGCCCCATCTGCGGCCACGGATGCAGTGCAAGCCACCAGCACCCCGGTGGCCGCCTTGAAACCTGATGTAGTCGGGGTGCCCGATACCAAAATTGCATCGGCCAGCCTGGCCACCAATACGGCATCCAACACCACTCCGCCAGCCGTGGTGCCGGATGCGCGGACCCAGTCGATCAGCCTGGCCAACTATGCGTCGGTGTTTGAGCAAATCCAGAGTCGGCTGGCTGCCGGTGGCACGGCTGCGCAAGAAGGAGCCGGATCGGGCGCCAAAGGTGTGGCCAAGCCGGTGTTGGGCACGGCGGCTGCCGATGCGCGGGCCGACCAGGTGGCCAGCGTGGCCCGGGGCGGCGGCGTGTGGACCCTGCCGGTGACCGAGGCTGCCGCCTTGCGTGCCAGCACCGGTGCGACCGAGGCCCTGCAAGGGGCCCTGCGCGAAACCGCTGACCCGCGCGACAGTTTGGTGGCCGAAAAGGCGCCCGAGGGCAGCGTGGGCCACCAGCATTTCACTCCTACCGTGCATTTTGAGAGCGCCAGCGCCAGCGTGGATGCCAGCCAGCCCGCGCCCGAGGCCGCCGTGGCCGACCAGGTCAGTTACTGGATATCGCAAGGCATCCAAAATGCCGAGTTGACCTTCGACGGGGCCGATGCCCAGCCGGTGCAGGTCAGCATCAGTTTGTCGGGCAACGAGGCGCATGTGGAGTTCCGCACCGACCAGCTGGAAACCCGCGACTTGCTCACCGGTGCCGCCGCGCACCTGAAAGACCTGCTGCAAAGCGAGGGCATGGTGCTGTCGGGCCTGTCGGTCGGGTCGTCGGGGGCCGGTGGGACCAGTGCACGCGAGCGCCGCGCGCCTTCGGAGGAGCGCCAAAAAACGGCCAAGTCGGCCCCCGAAGTGGCTGCCGTGCGGCCTACCGCGCCCAAAGGGTCTTCGGGGCGGTCAGTCGATCTCTTTGTCTAGGTTCTCCAAGCCAGGCGAATGCGGCGGTTTTGCACCGCTTATCTGGCTATTATCTGATCCGTCTGGGTGAATAATCCGGGCATAGGCTTCGATTTGATGGCGAACGTGGGCTGCAATCTGCCCCACCCCGGAAGGAATTATTGTGTCTGCACCTGCTGCCGCTGATGCGTCTGCGCCCCCCAAGGCCAAGGGCAAGAAAATGCTCGTCATTATTGTGGCGGTTGTTTTGCTGCTGGTACTGGGCGGTGGGGGCTGGTTCTTTTTCCTGCGCCATCCGGCCACTGAAGACGGTGAAGAGGGCGCACCCGCAGCCCATGCCGCTGTCAAACCAGGCACGCCGCCTGTGTTTTTGCCCATGGACAACATGGTGGTCAATCTGGCGGATGCCGGGGGCGAGAAGTTTGCCCAGGTGGGCATCACCATTGCCGTGCAAGACCTGAAAACCTCGGATGCTGTCAAGGCCAATTTGCCGACTATCCGCAGCGCGGTGCTGCTGTTGATTTCGCAGCGCACCTCGGATGAGCTACTGACCAAGGAGGGCAAGGAGAAGCTGGCCCATGAAATCCTGCGCGAGGTGTCCACGCCCTTGGGCTACGAGGTGGAAGACGAAGAGGTCGAAGAAGACCCTGCACCCAAAAAGAAGGCCAAAAAGAAGCACGTTGCCGCCAGTCCGATCCTGAACGTGTTGTTCTCCAGTTTCATCATCCAATGACGGCACACCATGGAGTCGCTTCATGAGTGAATCATTCCTATCCCAAGAAGAAGTCGATGCCCTGCTCGAAGGGGTTACCGGCGAGAGTCAGAAAACGGTGGAAACCGTTTTCGAGACCGGGGAAATCCGCAACTACGACATCTCCAGCCAGGAGAAGATCGTCCGGGGTCGCATGCCGACCATGGAGATCGTCAACGAGCGTTTTGCCCGCAACTTCCGCATCGGCCTGTTCAATTTCATCCGCCGCAGCCCCGAAATCTCGGTAGGTACGGTGCAGGTGCAGCGCTACAGCGCCTTTTTGCGCGAGCTGGCGGTGCCCACCAACTTCAACATCATGGCGATTCGCCCGCTGCGCGGCAGTGGCCTGATCGTCTGTGAGCCCTCGCTGGTGTTCGGCGTGATCGACACTTTGTACGGTGGCGTGGGCAAGTTCCAGACCCGCATCGAGGGCCGTGAGTTCTCCATGACCGAGCAGCGGGTGATCAACCGCATGGTCGATGTAATTTGCACCGAGTACAAAAAGGCCTGGCACGGTATTTACCCGCTGGAGCTGGACTACCAGCGCTCCGAGATGCAGCCGCAGTTTGCCAACATCGCCACGCCCAGCGAAATCGTGGTGTCCACGGTGTTCCAGCTGGAGATCGGCGACATCACCGGCGCCATCCACATCTGCATGCCGTACGCCACGCTGGAGCCGATCCGGGACGTGCTGTACTCCAGTACCCAGGGCGATTCGGTCGAGGTGGACCGCCGCTGGATCACCTTGCTGAGCCGTGAAATCCAGTCTGCCGAGGTTACGCTGGTGGCCGAGCTGGCCCGTGCCGATGCCACGGTAGAACAGCTTTTGAGTATGAAACCCGGCGACTTCATCGAGCTGGAGCGCGAGCCGCGCATCCGGGCATCGATCGGGGGCGTGCCGATATTTGACTGCCAGTACGGAACCCACAATTCCAAGTATGCGATCCGCATTGAAGAATGCCTGCGCAAGGAAGACGGCAATCATCAGGGAGAAATGAATGGCAACGGATAAGAAAACAGAAGACGAAGAAGACCCGATGGCCGCCTGGGCCGAGGCCCTGGAAGAGCAAAAAGGGGCCGAAGCCAAGCCCGAAGACACCAGCCAGGGCGGCCCTTTGTTTGGCAACAACCCGATGGGCAAGGACAAGGACCTGGGCTCCAATGACATCAATATGGTGCTGGACATCCCGGTCACCCTGTCGGTGGAGCTGGGCCGCACCAAGGTGCCTATCAAATACATCCTGCAGTTGGCGCAGGGCTCCGTAGTGGAGCTGGACGCGCTGGCGGGCGAGCCCATGGACGTGCTGATCAACGGCTACCTGATCGCCCAGGGCGAGGTGGTGGTGGTGAACGACAAGTTCGGTATCCGCCTGACCGACGTGGTCACGCCGTCCGAACGGCTGAAACGCCTCAGCAAAGGCTGATCCGCCATGGTCATGGGGCAGACTTTGCTGCTGGTGGTGCTGTTTGTGGTCGCAATGGCCATGCTGCCACTGGCCATCAAATGGATACAACGCCGCGCCCAGGGGGGCGGGGTGGCTGCGTCCGGCAACGCCCGGGTGGTGTCCGCTGTGGGCGTGGGCCCGCACCAGCGGGTGGTGACGGTTGAGGTAGGCCCCGAAGGCGCGCGGACCTGGCTGGTGCTGGGCGTGACTGCGCAGGCCATCACCTGCCTGCACACCGCGCCCATTGCTTCTGCACCCTCTGCCTATGTCACCGTAGCCGCCAAGCTGGAAGACGGGAGCCTGCATGTTTAAGCGCCTGCGCTGGGGGCTGCTGGCACTGGCCAGTCTGGTCCACGCTCCGGTGTTTGCCCAGGCGGCGGGCACCTTGCCGCTGCTGATTGGCTCTGGCGGGCAGGGCGTGAGCTACTCGGTGCCTATCCAGACGCTGTTGTTTTTTACCTCGCTGTCGTTTTTACCGGCCATTTTGCTGATGATGACGGGCTTCACCCGCATCGTCATCGTGCTGTCGCTGCTGCGCCAGGCGCTGGGTACGCAGTCGGCACCGCCCAACCAGATCGTGATTGGCCTGTCGCTGTTCCTGACCTTTTTTGTCATGGGCCCGACCTTTGACCGGGTCTACAAGGAGGCCTACGCCCCCTACACCGCCAATGCCATCAGTTTCGAGCAGGCGCTGGAGAAGGGCGAAGCCCCGGTGCGCCAGTTCATGCTCAAGCAAACCCGGCAGTCCGACTTTGCCCTGTTTGCCAAGCTGGCCCGCCTGGAGCCCAGCGTGACCGCAGAGACTGCCCCGCTGCGGGTGCTGGTGCCCGCGTTTGTGACCAGCGAGCTGAAGTCGGCGTTCCAGATCGGCTTCATGATCTTCATCCCCTTTCTGGTGATCGACATCGTGGTGGCCAGCGTGCTGATGTCGCTGGGCATGATGATGCTGTCGCCGGTGCTGGTGGCGCTGCCGTTCAAGCTGATGCTGTTTGTGCTGGCCGATGGCTGGAACCTGCTGATCGGCTCGCTGGCCGCCAGTTTTGTCCAGTAGCCGGAGCACGCCATGAACTCGCAAATGGTACTGACCGTGGGGCAAGAGGCCCTGTGGCTGCTGCTGATGGTGTCGGCCCCGATCCTGGTGACGGTGCTGGTGGTGGGTCTGCTGGTCAGCGTGTTCCAGGCGATCACGCAGATCCATGAGGCCACGCTGTCCTTTGTGCCCAAGCTGATTGCCTGCATGCTGGTGTTTGCGCTGGCTGGGCCATGGATGCTGGCCACCCTGGTGGACTACATCCGCCGCACCATTGAATCCATTCCGACGCTGGTTTTGTAGCAGCGGGCGGCCTGCGGTGTTCATCTTTACCGAAGCCCAGCTCGCGGAGTGGCTGTCGCCCATCCTCTGGCCATTCCTGCGGGTGCTGGCCATGTTCAGCGTGGCCCCGGTGTTCTCGCTCAAATCCATTCCGCAGCGGGCCAAGATCGGCCTGGCTTTTTTTGTGGCTCTGGCCGCCCAGGCCAGCCTGGTCAACCAGCCCCAGATCAGCATCAACAGCCCGGAGGCGTTTGGCGCGGTGGTGCAGCAGGTGGGGGTGGGTATGTCTATCGGCTTTGCGGTACGGCTGGTGTTTGCGGCGGTGGAGCTGGCGGGTGAGCTGGTGGGTTTACAGATGGGGCTGAACTTCGCCTCTTTTTTCGACCCCGGCAGCAACACCCAGATCAGCGCGGTGGCACGCTTTCTGGGCCACATGTCGATTCTGTTGTTTGTGGTGATGAACGGGCACCTGATTGTGCTGATGGCGGTGGTCAAAAGCTTCGATAGCTTTCCGGTGGACGGCAACTTTCTGGAAGTATTGGCCCAGGTCAAGTTGTACACGCTGGGCACCCAGCTATTTGCCAGCGCGCTGTGGATGGCCTTGCCCATGGTGGCCATGCTGCTGTTCGTCAACCTGACCATGGGCGTGATCTCGCGCGTGGCCCCGCAGATGAACATCTACGCGATTGGCTTCCCGGTCACGCTCACCATGGGCCTGGTCGGGGTCACCGTGACGCTGCCGATGATGGACCAGCCGGTGATGGCGCTGATGGAGCGCGCCATCGACTTATTCGCCTCTCAGCGCTAGCATTTTTACCCAATTTTTCAGGCATGAAATAAGTCCTATGCGCTTATGGAATAGGCGGTAGCAGCTATGATTTTTAGACCAAATTATTGCGAATTGCGTACACCGTCAGTTCTGCGTTGTTGGCCAGCTTGAGCTTTTCCAGCACCCGCGTGCGGTACACGCTGACGGTTTTGGGGCTGAGCAGCAGCTCTTCGGCGATATCGGACAGGCGTTTGCCCGAGGCAATTTTTAGCAGGGTTTGCATTTCGCGCTCGGACAGAGCGGCGTGTGGCACCTCCAGCACCGGCTTGGACAGGCTTTCCACCAGCATCTGCGCCACCTCGGGGGTGACGTATTTGCGGCCTTGCATCACGGTGCGCACGGCCAGCACCAGCTCTTCGGGGTCGCCCGCCTTGTTCAGATAGCCTTGCGCCCCGGCGCGCAGGCAGCGGATGGCGTATTGGTCTTCCGGAAACATCGACACGATCAGCACCTTGATGGGTGAATGCGTCTCTTGCAGGCTGGCCAGCACCTCCATGCCGCCGCGGCCGGGCATGCTCAGGTCCAGCACCAGCACGTCACAGGGGGCGGTGCGCAGCAGTTCGCGCACTTCGGCATAGCCCGAAGCCTCGCCGGTGACCTGGATGTCCACCGCCTCCGACAGCATGTCGCGGATGCCCCTCCGGACCATGGCGTGGTCGTCGCATAAAACTACGTGGATCATGGGAGGCTTTCTGGTGGGGCGGTATCGGGCACAAGCGGAAGTAGCGGCACCGACAGAATGATGGAGGTGCCCACGCCGCCGCGGTTGCTGATGTCCAGCCAGCCCCCCACGGTCTTGGCCCGCTCGTGCAGGCCGCGCAGCCCAAAGGCCTTGGGTTTGTCGAGCTGGGTTTTGTTCAGGCCGCGGCCGTTGTCGGTCACTTCCAGTGTCAGCACGCCTTCGCCGTCCGTCAGCTCGATGCTGACTGCGCTGCATTCCGCATGCTTGGAGATGTTGGTCAAAGCCTCTTGGGCCGTGCGGTAGGCCACCAGCTGGATGGCTTTGCTGGCGCTGAACTGCTCACACGTGGCGTGGAAACTGGTGGCAATGCCAGTGCGTTTCTGGAAGCTTTGGGCCAGCCACTGCACGGCGGCGGTGAGGCCCTGGTCCAGGATGGGCGGGCGCAGATTCAGCATGATGCGCTGGCTGGCCCCCAGGGCGTGTTGCAGCATCTCCAGCGCCGAACCCAGGTGCGCGGCAGACGGTGCGTCTTTATGGTGGCGCGCCAGCCAGGCCAAGTCCAGCTTGACGGCGGCCAGCGAGCCACCGATATCGTCGTGCACCTCGCGGGCAATGGCCGCACGCTCTTGCTCGATGGAGCTTTGCAGGTGCTCGGCCAACTCGGCCAGGCGGCGTTCGGACGCGGCCAGTTCGCTATCGGCGCGCTCCTTGGCCTGGCGCACCTCGCGCACCTCGATGGCACGGGCAATCACATGCGCCAGCTTGTTGATGTCATCTTTGAGCAGGTAGTCGCTGAAGCCCAGGCGGATGGCATCCACCGCTGCCGCCTCGCCAATGGCTCCCGATAGCAGCACGAAGGGCGGCTGCTGAGCCTGCTGTTGCAGCGCGTGCCAGGCATCGATGGCGGTAAAACCCGGCAGCCGGTAGTCGGCCAGAATCAAGTCAAACGGCGTGCTGCCGGTCAGCTCGGTAAATGCCTGTAGCGTTTCCACCCGCTGCAGGGTGCAGGCCAGGCCTTGTTTGTGCAGCGCCCGCACGACGATCTGGTGGTCGATGGCCGAATCCTCCAGGTGCAGAATCTGGATCGCAGGGTGTTTTTTCCAGGGGCTCATGGGTGCTCCTGGCGCAGGCTGGCGTGAGCTACATAAAAGGCGTTTGTCAGCATGTTGAGCGTGGATATACGGGGAGATGGCAGTCGATTTTTAAGATTGCTCGTAACAGGATGTGAAATAGAATTAACATCCGTGCAAACGAGGCAATTTGCCTTAGGCTTCCTGCAGCGACGGAGAATACATGCAAACAGAGCCACCCCAACCAATAGGACCTGTAGTGCAACTGCCGGTGATGCTGGTCGCTGAGTTGCAGGATTCCCTGATGGTGGTAATGCACGATTTAAGCCGCTTGGAAAGCCTGCTTAGCCACACGATGGACAATTTGATGTCCCGTTTCAATAGTGTGAACCTGGGGCTGCAGGGGGCGGCTTTGCCAGATACAGCGGCGATGGAAAATGTGCGCAGTGATCTGCGCGCTGCCGTGACCGAGCTGCAATTCCAGGATATGGCCTCGCAATTGATCGTGCACACCACCCTGATGCTGCAAGGTTGCGCATTCCGCCTGGCATCGGAGACCATGGGGCAAGACGAAGGGGAAGAGCCCGCACCGTACGCGTCCATGGTGCCTGACCGCCCCAACCCGGTGACCCAGAGCGAAATGGATGCCGGTTCCATCGAGCTTTTCTGACATGCCAGTCCCCCACAATTTACGCGCGTTCTCATCTTTAGCTGGAGTTTTTCATGCATTCGATTCTTGCCGTTGACGACTCACCCTCGATGCGAAAGATGGTCTCCTTCACCCTGACCGGAGCGGGCTACCAGGTCATCGAAGCGGTGGACGGGCAGGATGCTTTTGAGAAGGCCCAGTCGCATTCCATCGACCTGGTGTTGGTGGACCAGAACATGCCCCGGCTGGACGGCATCGGCCTGACCCGCCTGCTCCGTGAGCACCCCAAGTACAAGACCATCCCGATTTTGATTTTGACCACCGAATCCAGTGACCAGATGAAGCAAGCTGGGCGCAGCGCCGGTGCTACGGGCTGGCTGGTGAAACCCTTCGACCCGACCCGGTTGATCGAGGTCATCCAGAAAGTCATCCGCTGAACCCCGGCACCCCAAGGAGCATATATGGCTGAGACACATACCGATAGTTCGGGTTCAGGCGCAGACTTTGACCTGACCCAGTTCTACCAGATCTTCTTTGAAGAAGCGGGCGAAAACCTGGACCAGATGGAGCAGATGCTGCTGGACCTGGACCTGGCCAATACCGACGACGAAGAACTCAACGGCATCTTCCGTTGCGCCCACTCTATCAAGGGCGGTGCCGCCACCTTCGGCTTTTCCGATGTGGCCGAGCTGACCCACCAGATGGAGTCTTTGCTGGACAAGCTGCGCCGCCATGAGCTCAAGCTAATCCCCCCCATGGTCGATGCCCTGCTGGAATCGGCCGACTCGTCGCGCAGCCTGCTGGCGCGCCACCAGGCGGGCGGCGAGGGCGAGGCCATCAACACCTCGGCCCTGGTCAAGCGCATCAGCGTGCTGGCCTCGGGTGCTACGCCTGCGGCTGCCCCGACCCCGGTACCTGCGCCCGCCCCAGTGGTGGTGGTGGCGGCCCCGGTCGCGCCCGCCGAGCCCCGGGCTCCGGGGGCTCGCTCGCTGGTGATCCAGATCGGCCCGCTGGACAAGCCGGAGCAGGCGGATGCGGTGAAAGAGCTGTTCCGCGACATTCCGGGCCTGGGCACGGTGACCACCCTGCCCAGCGAGAGCGCCGACACCCGCGTGTTTGCGGTGGAAACCACCTCGACCGATGACGACTTGCTCGACCTGTTTGTGTTCCACGTGTCCAAGGACGTGGTGCGCATACGCGATCTGGATGCCGAAGCCGTACCGGTTGCCGCCACCCAGGCACTCGCCCCGGAACCTGTCGCCGCAGCGGTTGCCGTGGCTGCACCCGCTGTGTCGGTCGAAGAGGAGTACGGCTTCTTTGCTGGCTCACCCGGCCACCCTGGCGAGCACCCCGTGGCGGCCCCTGCTGCCGTGGCCGCCAAGGTCGAGAAAGCCGCGGGCCAGACCCCGTTGGAAGCCACCACCATCCGGGTCGACATCAAAAAAGTCGATCAACTGATCAATCTGGTCGGCGAGTTGGTGATCACCCAGGCCATGCTGGCGCAAAACAGTCAGGGGCTGGAGCCGGCCATGCACCAGCAGTTGTTTGCCGGCTTGGCCGACCTGGACCGCAACACCCGCGACCTGCAAGAGTCGGTCATGTCGATCCGCATGATCCCGATGTCCATCGTGTTCAGCCGCTTCCCGCGCATGCTGCGCGACCTGGCCAACCGCCTGGGCAAAAAGGTGGACTTTGTGACCCAGGGCGAATCCACCGAGCTGGACAAGGGCCTGGTCGAGAAGATCACCGACCCGCTGACCCACCTGGTGCGCAATAGCTGCGACCACGGCATCGAAATGCCCGAAGACCGCATCGCCGCGGGCAAGTCGGAAAACGGCACCATCACCCTGTCGGCTGCCCACCAGGGCGGCTCCATCGTGATCGAAGTGCGTGACGACGGCAAAGGTATGTCGCGCGAAAAAATTCTGCGCAAGGCCCGTGAGCGTGGTCTGGACGTGAGCGATGGCATGACCGACGGCGAGGTCTGGCAGTTGATTTTTGCGCCCGGCTTCTCCACCGCCGACGTGGTCACTGATGTGTCTGGCCGGGGTGTGGGCATGGATGTGGTGAAGCGCAATATTGCCTCGCTCAACGGCACGGTCGATATCGAATCGGTCGAGGGCCTGGGCATGAAGGTTTCGGTGCGCTTGCCGCTAACGCTGGCCATCATGGACGGCATGTCGGTCAGCGTGGGCGACGAGGTCTACATCCTGCCGCTGTCGTCGGTGGTCGAGTCCTTCCAGGTCAACGACGAATCCGTCAGCACCGTGGCCCAGGGCTCGCAGTTGGTGAAGGTGCGCGACGAATATATGCCTGTGATTGCGCTGGAAAAAATCTTCCAGGTACCGATCGCCGATGCCGAAAAGGCCAACAACATCATGGTGGTGGTGGAGTCCGAAGGCAGCCGCGTAGCCTTGCTGGTCAACGAGCTGTTGGGCCAGCACCAGGTGGTGGTGAAAAACCTGGAGTCGAATTACCGCAAAGTGTCCAACGTGTCGGGTGCCACCATCATGGGCGACGGCAAGGTGGCCTTGATTCTGGACATTGGCGCGCTGGTGCGCCGCTCGCGGCATTGATCCACCGCCGCACGCCGCAGTTCAAACAGTTAGACGTTGAAGGAGAAGGTTATGGGAGCAATGGAGCGTTCGGGGGCTTTGGCCAGCACCGCGGCCAGAGAGTATTTGACATTCCGGTTGAGCCAGGAAGAGTACGGCATCGACATCCTGAAGGTGCAGGAAATCCGCGGCTACGAGCCACCCACCCGTATCGCCAACGCCCCGACCTTCATCAAAGGGGTGGTCAATCTACGCGGCACGATCGTGCCGATCGTGGACATGCGCCTCAAGTTCAATTGCTCGGAGGCCGAGTACAACAGCTTCACCGTGGTGATCATCCTGAATCTACGCACTCGCATCGTGGGTATCGTGGTGGATTCGGTCAGTGACGTGCTGGAGCTGCAACCCGAGAGCGTCAAGGCCGCCCCCGACATCGACAGCGTGGTAGACAACAGTTGCATTCTGGGCCTGGGGTCGGTCAGCGACCGCATGCTGATTCTGCTGGACATTGAGCGCTTGATGTCCGGGCCCGATATGGGCCTGTCGGCCGACTGAGCCCGGCGTTTCCATGCGCCAATCCCCTGTTGCCGCCCATACCGGTCCTGCGCTGGAGGGCCGCGAGTTCGTCTGGACCGATGCCGACTTCGAGCGCGTGCAGTCGCTGATCTACAAACACGCTGGTATCAAGCTGCACGACGGCAAGCACGCCATGGTCTACAGCCGCCTGTCTAGGCGGCTGCGTGACACCGGACACAACAGTTTTCGCGATTACCTGGGCTGGCTGGAGCACTCTACCGACGGGCCGGAGTGGCAAGAGTTCGTCAACGCGCTCACCACCAACCTCACGGCCTTCTTTCGCGAGCAGCACCACTTCGAGATTTTGGCCACGCTGTTCAAGTCCAAGCCCGCTAGCACCCCGTGGAATGTGTGGTGCAGCGCATCCTCTACTGGCGAAGAACCGTATTCCATCGCAATGACGGCGCTGGAGAATCTGGGTCCCAGCCCGTCCTTCAAGCTCACCGCCAGCGACATCGACTCCAAGGTCTTGGCCTCGGCGGCCCAGGGCATTTACCGGCTGGAAAACCTCAAGGGGCTGGACCAGGGACGGATGCAGAAGTTCTTGTTGCGTGGTAAGGGCGACAACGCCGGACTGGTGCGTATCAAGCCCGAACTGCGCCGCATGATCGATTTCATCAGCGTCAACCTGATCCGCAACGACTGGCCGTTTCGCGAACATTTCGACGTAGTGTTTTGCCGCAATGTGATGATCTATTTCGATGCCGCCACCCAGCGCGCAGTGCTGGAACGTATCCACCGGGTGATGAAACCGGGGGCCACACTGTTTGTCGGCCATGCCGAGAATTTCAGCGAATCGCGTGATCTATTCATCTTGCGGGGGAAGACCAGCTATGAACGTTGCTAACCCAGCCCTTCGCAAGCCGCTTGGCTTTGGCGTGCGCTCTTAAACACTATGGACATCCCCAGAACCACAGGCCCCACGCTGTACCAGCGCATGGCGGCGGGTGCGCTACCTGTTGGTGCCGCTGCTGCTGATACTGACCGCCGTCGGGCCTCCCGGGTCGGTGGGCTGCCGACCGGGCGGCCGGCCAGCGAGCGCCACAGCACGATTGACGAGCTCAAGGCCCGCCCGCGCAAACCGGGTGAGGCCTCTTTCTTCTATCCCGATCACCATTTCCAGTACAACGCTGTCAAGGTGCTGCCGGGTGAGTACTTTGTTTCCGACGAAAACCTGGTCATCATGACGGTGCTGGGCTCCTGTATTGCGGCCTGCCTGTGGGACACGCGGGCACAGGTCGGTGGCATGAACCATTTCATGCTGCCCGATGGCGAAGACGGCATTGGCGCAGGCCGATATGGCTCGTACGCCATGGAGCTGTTGATCAACGAAATGCTCAAGATCGGGGCGCGCCGCGAAACCATGCAGGCCAAGATTTTTGGCGGTGGTCAGGTCATGTCTAACTTCACCACCATGAACGTGGGTGAGCGCAACACCAAGTTTGTCATCGACTACCTGCAAACCGAGCGCATTCCGCTCTTGTCGCAAGACGTGCTGGATATTTATCCCCGCAAGGTCTGCTTTTTCCCCATCACCGGCAAAGCCATGGTCAAACGGCTGGCCCACGCCCATCCCGACCAGGCCGTCAACGAGCGGCGAGGCAACGTGGCCACGGTGGTGCAATCTACGTCCGGTGGTTCGGTCGATTTGTTTTAAGTGCGTGCTGCGATGAAGAAAATCCGTGTACTGGTAGTAGACGACTCGGCGCTGGTGCGCAGCCTGTTGACCGAAATCATCAACCGCCAACCCGACATGCAGTGCATCGGCGCGGCCAACGACCCGCTGATCGCCCGAGAGATGATCCGCGACCTGGACCCCGATGTCATCACCCTGGATGTGGAGATGCCGCGCATGGACGGCATCGACTTTCTGGGTCGACTGATGCGCCTGCGCCCCATGCCGGTGGTGATGATTTCTACCATGACCGCGCAGGGGGCCGAGGTTACCTTGCGTGCCCTGGAGCTGGGTGCGGTGGACTTTGTGGCCAAGCCCCGCATTGGTCTGGCCAACGGGCTGCGCGACCTGGCGGCTGAAATCGTGGACAAAGTGCGCGTGGCGGCCGTCGCCAAGTTTCGCCGCCCGTTGTTGCCAACGGTGTCTGCGCCCGGTGCTGCGGTGGTACCACCGACTTCGGCGGTGCGCTCTACCAATGCCTTGATCGGCCGCGTTTCGACCGAAAAGATGATTTGTATCGGCGCATCTACCGGTGGCACCGAGGCCATCAAGGACATTTTGGTCTGCATGCCCGCCGACTCGCCCGCCATCGTCATCACCCAGCACATGCCGCCGGGCTTTACCACCAGCTTTGCCGCGCGCCTGAATAGCCTGTGCCAGATCACCGTCAAGGAGGCCTCGCACGGCGAGCGTATCCTGCCCGGCCACGCCTACATCGCTCCGGGCGGCAAGCAGTTCCGCATCAATCGCAGCGGTGCCAACTACGTGGCGGTGGTGGAGGAGGGGGAGCCGGTGAACCGCCATCGGCCTTCGGTGGAAGTCCTGTTTCTGTCCTGCGCCGAAATGGTGGGTCGCAATGCCTACGGCATCATGCTCACCGGCATGGGCAACGACGGGGCCCGTGCCATGCGCGAAATGCACGACAAGGGCAGCTACAACTATGTGCAGGACGAAGCCAGTTGCGTGGTCTTCGGCATGCCGCGCGAAGCCATTGCCCATGGCGCTGCCGATGAGGTGCTGCCGCTGGACAAAATTGCTCCCGCCCTGCTGGCCAAGTTGGGTGCCAGTGGCGACCGCCTGCACAATCGTATTTAGGCGTCAAATAGGCTGCTCGCCCTTAGTTAATAAGCGCGAGCAGCTATTTAAACGATAGCGCTCAGGCGCTCAGCATTTCCCAGCGTTCCAGCGCCGCCAGCAGTTGCTCGTCGATATGCGCATTGCGCTGGCCCAAGGTGGCGGCGCGTGCGGCATCCTGGGTGTAAATGCTGCCATCGGCCAGGGTGGCTGTGATGTCGGCTTGCTCTTTTTCCAGCGCCGCAATCTGTTCCGGCAGGCCGTCGAGTTCGCGTTGCTCTTTGAAGCTGAGTTTGCGGGCCTTGGTAGCTACCGCGGCCGCTATCGGTTTTTGCTCTGCATTTGATAGCTTCTCCTGCGCTTCTGATGGGCGCTGGGGGGCATTTTTCCTATTGGTTTCGGCTATCAGCTTGGCGCGCTTGCTCTGGATCAGCCAGTCTTGCACGCTGCCTTCGTATTCGCGCCAGAAGCCGGGCCGCTCCTCGGGTTCGTGGGCAATGATGCTGGTGACTACGTTGTCCAGAAAGGCGCGGTCATGGCTCACCAGGAACACCGTCCCGTCGTAGTTCTGCAGCAGGTCCTCCAGTAGCTCCAGGGTGTCGATGTCCAGATCGTTGGTCGGCTCGTCCAGCACCAGCACATTGGCCGGGCGGGCAAACAGGCGGGCCAGCAGCAGGCGGTTGCGTTCGCCGCCCGACAGCGAGCGCACCGGGGAATTGGCGCGCGCCGGGGAGAACAAAAAGTCGCTGAGGTAGCTTTTGACGTGCTTGCGCTGGTTGCCAATCTCGATCCATTCGCTGCCAGGGCTGATAAAGTCCTCTAGCGTGGCATCCAGGTCGAGCGCATTGCGCATCTGGTCAAAGTAGGCCACCTGCAGGTTGGCACCTTGGCGGATCTTGCCGCTGTCGGGCTGGATCTCACCCAGGATCAGCTTGAGCAAAGTGCTCTTGCCTGCGCCGTTGGCCCCAAGAAAGCCCACTTTGTCGCCGCGCAGAATCACATCGCTGAAGCCCTGCACGATGATCTTGTCGCCAAAAGCCTTGCTTACATTGGTCAGTTCGGCCACGATCTTGCCGCTGGATTGACCCGAAGCCACGTCCAGGTTGACGCTGCCTTGCGCATCCCGGCGTGCGGCGCGGTTGGAGCGCAGCGCTTCCAGGCGGACCACCCGGCTCTGGCTGCGGGTGCGGCGTGCGGCCACGCCCTGGCGGACCCAAATTTCTTCTTGCGCCAGCAGTTTGTCGGCTTTGGCGGAGATCACGGCTTCTTGCGCCAGCTGCTCTTCTTTTTGTAGTACGTACTGCTCGAAGTTGCCAGGGTAGGAGTTGAGCTTGCCGCGGTCGAGTTCCACAATGCGGGTCGCCACGCGGTTCAAGAAGCTACGGTCGTGGGTGATGGTGATCAGGCTGCCTTTGAAGTCGATCAGCAGGTCTTCCAGCCACTCGATGGAATCGAGGTCCAGATGGTTGGTCGGCTCGTCGAGCAGCAGCACGTCGGGCTTGGCGACCAGGGCCTGCGCCAGAGCCACGCGCTTCTTGGTGCCACCCGACAGGGTGCCGACAATCGCTTCGGGGTTCAAATGCAGGCGGTGCAGGGTTTCTTCGACACGCTGCTCCCAGTTCCAGGCATCAAACGCCTCGATCTGCGACTGCAAGGCATCCAGATCCACGCCATCGGCCCCGGACAAATACAGGTCCCGCGCCGCAATCACGCTGGCTAGGCCGACGCTGGCGGATTTGAACACCGAGTCCTCCGGATCCAGCACCGGTTCCTGGGCCACGTAGGCAATGCGCAGGCCTTGCTGCACGTGCATTGCGCCGTCGTCAGGCTTTTCCAGCCCGCCCAGGATCTTGAGCATGGACGATTTGCCCGCTCCGTTGCGGCCAATCAGACCCACACGCTCCGTGGTTTCAAGGGAAAAAGCGGCTTTATCGAGAAGTGCGACGTGTCCAAAAGCCAGTTGGGCGTCGAGTAGGGTAATGAGTGCCATGTTAGGTGGATTATCCGGCCTACGGGTTTCACCCCTTGGTAGGCAGGTCAAGAGGAGCAGCACGCCTATATATAAGAGCTGTGTAGCTACGGCCTGCTCCCAGGGTGCCATCGGCACCGCAGACATGACTTTTGTTGCTGCGCTCAACTTTAAAGTGCTGGCCAGTCAGGTATCGATACAAACCGTGCTAAAGTCTAAGGCTGCACTGATGACGAACTGCAATGTGCAGAATGCGAAAGCAAAGTCAGTAAGTAGCAGATGTTTCGGATACGGGTAAAAACCAGTATATAATTCGAGGCTCTGCTAAATGCGGTAATGTTAGGGTTTACTCCAAAACACGTTGCAGTAGATGTCAAAAAGTTAAAAATCTTTTTGCCACAAGCTCTAAAAAGCATGCTAGAATACAAGGCTTCGCTGATCACAGCGAGTCAAGTTAGTTGATGTAAAAGTCAACTAACTGATCCTTAAAAATATACAGCCGATAAGCGTGGGCGTTTGAATGCGATTGCCAAGTTCTTCG
>CAUPPH010000023.1:0-42837 GCA_963513125.1 uncultured Albidiferax sp. | reverse complement strand
GCGTGGCCGTACCTTGCACCACCACCCCGCCCTGGGGCACAGTGGTGGGGGCCAGGGTTTGCGCCGATACCTGGGCAGAATTTAGAAGAAATAGGGCTCCAGCGCACATTCCACCTGCGCAAGAAGCTATGGTTTTAAGAGTGAACCTGGCCGGCACCGTACCCGGCCTGTGCCGCTGGTCGGTGGTGCTGCGGCTGCCCAGGCCGCTGGCCACTTCCGATACCGCCACCCAGGCTTGGTGCAGGGCGTTCCAGACGAGTTGGTAGATGTGGTTCATGGTGCATGGGCCTTAGAAAGCGATGCTGGCGTTGAGCCAAAAACGGTTTTGGTGCAGGCTGCCGTCGGTGTCGGCACCACTGGGAGTAGCCAGCGGGTTGCTGCCCATGCGGCGGGCCCAGGTGCCCTGGATCTGTACACCATGCCCGCCCCGCCAGGTGAGGGCCAGGCCTGCGCCTTGCAGGGTGATGCGGTTGGGGTCCACCAGCGGGACGCTGCTGCGGACGGCGAAGCGGTTGTGCTTGTACAGCTGGATCTGGCCCCAGTCGTAGAAGGCGCTGGCTTGCCACTGCGCGCCCAGGTCCTGGCGCAGTTCCAGCGTGGCCTGGGTGCCGGTGCTGCCGCCGCCTTCGGCGTTGGGGTAAGCGCGCACGCCGTTCATGCCGCCCAGGTAGAGTTTCTCAGAGGCATCGAGGTTGGCGCTGGCGAACTGGCCGGTGGCCGAGCCCAGCAGCGACAGGCCGGGGCTCAGGGTTTGCAGGCGGCTGGCAGTCCAGCGCAGCTTGCTATAACTGCCTTGGGTAGCGACGGTGTAGGCATCGGCAAACTGGATGGGCGAGCCGTCCAGGCTGAGGCGACCATGCGTGAGGGCTAGGCTGGCGTTGTTGGCTCCGCCGCCGCCGAGTTGGTCGAACTGGTTGCCCACCAGGCCCAGCTCCAAGGTCCGGCTGCGGCCCCGGCTGGCGGTGTCGAGCACGCCCAGGGCCTGGTTGTCGTCCCGGTTGCGCCATTGGGTTTGCTGCATGCCTGCGGACAACTGCCAGTTGGACAGCGCGCTGCGTACCAGCGGGTAATGGGCACCGACAACGAAGCCGTTGATAGCGCCTTCGGGGGGCAGACCGGTGGTGGTGTTGCGGGCTTCCAGCACCTGGTAGCGCAGAGCGCTGGCAGCGAGCGCGATGCGCCAGCCCTGGTTGCCCACGGGCAGGTTGCTGCCCAGGCCGAGAAATTGGCTGCCCCGGCTGACGCTGCCCTTGAGGTTGATCTGCTCGCCCTGGCCCCAGGGCGAGAGCAGGCGGAGCTCGGCGGTGGCGCGTTCGCTGCCGGTGGCGCGGTGGCCACCGTTGTCCAGGCTGGCCTCACCCCGGTACGGCACGCTGGCGCTCAGGACCACGACCACGTCGGTGCTGTCCGGGATGTCGCTGGCCTGCAGACTGCCGTTGACGCGCACGCCGGGGATGTCGTCAGCCAGCAGCAGGGCGCGTTCCAGGGCGGGGACGCTCAGGGGCTGGCCTGGGTGCAGGTGGTATTCCAGCAGCGCCTGGGCGCGGGCGCTGAGGGCGGCTGCCAGCGGGCGGTCGCTTTGTTGCAGGAGGATGCGGCCCAGGCGACTTTCGGTGATGGTGAAGCGCACGGTGCCGTCAGTGATGTCTTGGCCCGGCAGGCTCACGCGGGCGAGCCAGCCGCGCTGGCGGTAGAGGTCTTCCACGGCGGCGGTGGCTTGGCGCAGATCGGCCAGGCTGACGGGGCGGTCGCGCCAGGGCGACAGGACGTTTTGGATGGCTTCGGCATCCACCAGGGTGTTGCCTTCTAACTGGAAGCGCACCACGGTGGTTTGCGTGCTGGCCCCAGCGCCCGCATTGGGCTGTACCGGGGCTGCAGGCAGCACTCCGGGCTCTGGTGTCTGCGGTAACGGGGATGGACTCAGACGGCGTTGCTGCTCTAAAAGCGTACCCGCATTGGTGGCGGGAACTGGCACTGCCTGCGCCCACAGCGGAGCCGCAGAGCCCAAAAGCAGGGCAGCAAATACAGAGGTTTTGTTCATATCCACATTAATTTGTATACAAATTAAATTGGAATATAGCAAAAAACTATATTAAATACACAGCATCACATCGCATTTTTTTCTAAAAATACATTTATTTGCATGCAAAATAAATACATGAAGTGGCATGACACCCGCCACGGCAACGTCCAAGAACGTATTCAAAGTTTTTTGGAGGGCCGCGTTGGAGTGCCATCGGGATGAATTACTTGTTGCAGACCGCAGCAGGGGTTCCCCGCCCATGCAAGGGCTCTGGCAGAAAAATCGCCCGATGTCACCCTAACCCGCAGGGCAGGTGCCTTTTCAGGCGCTCAGCGTCGCTACAAAATCATCCCAGGCAGAAAGCCTCGGCTTGGGTTTTGCACCTCGGGGTGCGGCCCCAAATGGACCTTGAACAGGTGCTAGCAGCGCTGCACAAACTCCACGAACTGCGCTGCGGGCAAGGCTCGGCTGAACAGGAAACCTTGGTAGGCATGGCAGCCGCACTGGGCTAGAAACTCTTTTTGCGCCAGGGTCTCCACGCCTTCGGCCATCACCCCCAGCCCCAGGTTCTGCGCCAGCGCCACCACGGTGCGGGCGATGGCAGCATCGCTGGGGTCGGTGAGCACGTCGCGCACAAACGACTGGTCGATCTTGAGCTGGTCCAACGGCAGGCGCTTGAGGTAAGAAAGCGACGAATAGCCCGTGCCAAAGTCATCCAGCGACAAGCCGATGCCCTGGGCCTGCAAGGCAGTCATCTTGCCCACCATTTCTTCCAGGTTGTCGATCAGCATGCTCTCGGTGAGCTCCAGCTTGAGGCGCTTTGGGTTGGCCCCGGTGGCGGCCAGCAGGGCCAGCACGCCGTCGACAAAGTTGGTTTCACGGAACTGACGGGCGCTGACGTTGACGGCCAGCACCAGCGGCTCCAGCTGCGGAAGTTGCGCCCACTGCACCAGTTGCTTGCAAGCGGTCTCCAGCACCCATTGGCCCAGCGGCAAGATGTGGCCGGTGTCCTCGGCCAAAGGAATGAAGCTGGCCGGCGACACCATGCCACGCACCGGGTGCGGCCAGCGCAGCAAGGCCTCGGCCCCGATCACACAGCCCTGCCCGTCCATCTGGGGCTGGTAGTGCAGCTCGAATTGCCGCTGGGCAATGGCCAGGCGCAGGTCAGCCTCCAGCGCGGCACGGGCATTGACCACGGCCTGCATGGCGGGGTCGAAAAACCGCAAACCGTTGCGCCCAGCCGCTTTGGCCTGGTACATGGCCAGATCGGCCTGCTTGAGCAGCTCGTCCATCGACAGGCTCAGGCCGTTGTACAGCGCCACACCGACGCTGGCGGTGCTGTTGAAGTCAAAGTCGCCGAGCTGGTAGGGCTGGTTCAGCGCACCCACGATCTTCTCGCCCACGGCACGCACGTCGGCGGCGGCCACCTCAAGGCTGCCGTCCAGGTTCTCCAGCACCACCAGAAATTCGTCACCGCCCAGCCGGGCCACGGTGTCGCAGTCGCGGATGCAGGCCGACAGGCGCTGGGCCGCCTGGCGCAGCAGCAGGTCGCCCTGGTCGTGGCCACGGGTGTCGTTGAGGGTTTTGAAGTTGTCCAGGTCGATGAACAGCAACGCCCCGGTGCGTTTGTTGCGCTCGCTGGAGGTCAGCGCGCGCTGCAGCCGGTCCATCAGCAAGCGGCGGTTGGGCAGCTCGGTCAGGGGGTCGAAAAACGCCAGCTGGCGAATCTGGTCTTCGGCGGCCTTGCGCAGGGTGATGTCGGACAGCGTGGCCACAAAGTAGCTGACCTCGCCCGCCGCGTCGTACACCGCGTTGATGTTGACCCACTGCGGAAACACCTCGCCGTTTTTGCGTCGGCTCCAGATCTCGCCCGCCCATTTACCGGTGCGCCGCAGCGCCTGCTGGATGGCGATGAAATACACATCGGTGTCGCGCTCGGACTTGAGCAGCGCCAGCGTCTTGCCCAGGGCTTCGGCATCGCTGTAGCCCAGGCTCTGGGTAAAGGCCTTGTTGACGCGCAGGATGCGCTGCTCGGGGTCGGTGACCAGCACACCCTCCTGGGCATCGAAAGCGGTGGCGGCAATGGCCAGCTCGGCCTCGACACGGTAGCGGGCCGACAAGTCAATGTCCACGCAAAACATCTCTGGCGGGCGCCCCGGTGCCTGCACAAACGCATGGCTGGAGAACACCGGCACGCGGCTGCCATCTTTGTGCTGCAGCACCAGTTCACCTGCAGGAATCGCATCGTGGGTGGCAAACATCTGCACCATGGCCTCGCGCACACCTTCCCGCATGGGCGCTGGGATGATCAGGTCACGCAAATTGCGGCCGATGGCTTCGTCGGCGGTAAAGCCGTACAGGCGCTCGGAGGCCTTGTTCCAGTAGCGGGTGGTGCCGTCGGGGGCATAGGCTTGCACCGACACGCCAGGAATGTCCTTGATCAAGGTGCGAAAGCGGGCCTCCGACTCGCGCAGCGCCATGTCCAGAGCGTCACGGCGCTGCCCTTCCTGCAGCACCATGGCCAGCAGCAGCGTGGCCGGGGTGAACACCAGAATCAGTGCCATGGCAATGGACCCAATGGCTTTGGCTTCCAGCGGCGACAGGGCCAAAAACCCAATCTGGAACAGTTGCAGCACCAGGCCAAACACCAGCAGCGACGGCACATCCGTGCGCACCCGCTGGCGGGCCACGGCGCGGCGGTAGAGCAAACCCAGTCCCACGCTGACCAGCAAGATCGCAAAAACCATTACCACGTGGGGCGAACCCAACCCCAGGTGGTAGCCGCCTACCACCACGAGTGCCACGCAGGCAGGCAACACACCGCCAAACAATCCCAGGATGCCCATCACGACCGAACCGCCGTCTACGGTAACGCCGGGCAGCGGAATGTAGGGCTCGGCCATGCCCAGCACACACACCATACCAAACAGCAGGCCCGTGACCACCTGACCCGCCCGGGGCCGGTCATGCCACAGGCGCACGTGCAGGCACTGCATCACACCCAACACCAACATCCAAGCCACGTCCTGGGCCAGATAAACAACCATGGATACGGTCTCCTCACCGAAAGCACACGCACAAGGTGTCCACGTGTGCTCAGGACAACGTAGCAGCCACCCGTAAAGACGTACAGACGCACGCCACCAATTGGCATATTGTTACAAATGATGCCAACTTTAGTATGCTTTACTTGTGCAAAGGAAAAAATGGCGGGAAATATAACCCGGCACAGGCGCTACTAAAAAAATAGCTGTAAACGCATGTATGGAAAGCGCTAGCAGCCTATTTTTTAAAAAAATATGGGGCAATGCCGGTTGCGTATACCCAGAATATTTCATTGATATTGTGGAGCCGAGGCTGCCAGACCTGGCTCATGGCCTGGCCAGGGCACAACCTAGCCAAGCTATACATTCAATAGCTGCTTGCGCCCACTCCGTAGGCATAAGCAGCCAAAAACACCATCTAAATCGCTACAGCGACTCCCACCCCTGGGGTGGGAGGGTAGACCCTATTCCAGACCCAGTTCCTGGATCTTGCGGGTGATGGTGTTGCGGCCAATACCAAGCTTTTGCGCCGCTTCGATGCGCCGACCACGGGTGTTGTGCAGCGCGGTGAGGATCAGCTTGGACTCGAACCGACGCGACAGCACGTCCCACACATCGTGCCGGTCGTTGGCCAGCAGCTCCAGCGCCTCGGCCTCCAGGCCCAGCTCCCAGCCGGTCTGCGCGCTGGGGGCATGGACGTGCGCATCTGCGGGGCGCAACGGCTCGGCACTGGCGGGACGGAACGTGGGGTCGGCATCCAGGTCGGGGCCGATATCCCCATGCGCCAGCGGTACGCCCAGGATGCGGGAGGCCGTGGTGTGGCCCAGGCTGGACGGCGGCACGGTGACACCCAGCACATCGGGCGGCAGGTCTTTGGGTTCGATCGTCTGGGCCGGGGCCATGACGGTGAGCCAGTGGCACAGATTTTCCAGCTGGCGCACGTTGCCGGGAAAC
The DNA here is from genome assembly GCA_963513125.1 of uncultured Albidiferax sp. Classification (GTDB taxonomy): domain Bacteria; phylum Pseudomonadota; class Gammaproteobacteria; order Burkholderiales; family Burkholderiaceae_C; genus Rhodoferax_B. The sequence continues at coordinate 36,816 of CAUPPH010000023.1, read as the reverse complement.
GGAAACAGCGCAATCTGCGCCAGCGCCGCATCGGAAATGCGCTTGGGCTCCACGCCAAGTTGCTTGGCGCTTTGCTGCAAAAAGTGCCGGGTCAGCATGGGCACGTCTTCGACCCGCTCGCGCAGCGCGGGCAGACGCAGGCGGATCACGTTCAGGCGGTGGAACAAATCCTCGCGGAACACACCATCGCGCACGCGCTGCTCCAGGTCCTGGTGGGTGGCGGCGATCACGCGCACCTGGGCCTTGACGGCGTTGTGGCCGCCGACGCGGTAGAAATGCCCGTCGCTGAGCACCCGCAACAGGCGGGTTTGCAGGTCGAACGGCATGTCGCCGATTTCGTCCAGAAACAGCGTACCGCCGTCGGCCTGCTCAAAGCGGCCCCGGCGCATGGTTTGCGCGCCGGTAAAAGCACCGCGCTCATGGCCAAACAGTTCGGACTCCAGCAGGTCTTTCGGGATTGCTGCGGTATTGATAGCTACAAACGGCCCATTGGCGCGCGGTGAGTGCTTGTGCAGTGCCCGGGCTACCAGCTCTTTGCCGGAGCCGGATTCGCCAGTGATCATCACCGTGACATTGCTCTGGCTCAGACGGCCAATAGCGCGAAACACGTCCTGCATGGCCGGGGCCTGGCCCAGCATTTCGGGGGCGGCGGCCATGCGTTCTTCGGCCACTTCCTCGCGCTGGCTTTCTTCCACTGCGCGGCGGATCAACTCCACCGCCTTGGGCAGGTCAAACGGTTTGGGCAGGTACTCGAACGCGCCACCCTGGAAGGCCGAGACGGCACTGTCCAGGTCGGAGAAGGCGGTCATGATGATCACCGGCAAGCCGGGGTGCATGAGCTTGACCTTCTCCAGCAGGTCCAGGCCCGAGCCACCGGGCATGCGGATGTCGCTGACCAGGATTTGCGGGCCGTCCTCGTCGGTGGCGGATTCCAGCGCGGTCAGTACGTCGCGCGGATTGGTAAAACTGCGGGTCGGCAGGTCTTCGCGCAGCAGCGCTTTCTCCAGAACAAAGCGGATGGATTGGTCGTCGTCTACTATCCAGATCGGCTTCATAGTGGGGGTCACCTCGGGTCAGGATGCCTTGGTTGTATCAAGGCAGGGGTATGAGTAATTTGAAATCCGTGCGGCCCGGAACACTGTCACATTCGATCAAGCCATGGTGTTGCTGAACAAAGGTTTGCGCCAACGTCAGCCCCAGCCCAGACCCGCCTTCTCTGCCCGACACCAGCGGGTAAAAAATACGGTCCTTGATCGACTCGGGAACCCCCGGGCCGTTGTCGATGACATGCAATTCCAATGCCAATCGGTAACGCTGTTTTCCAAATGTGACCTGCCGCGCAATCCGGCTGCGGAAAGTGATTTCGGCATCGCCCTCGGCAATGCGTTCGGCCAGCGCCTGGGTAGCATTGTGGGCCACGTTGAGCACCGCCTGGATGAGCTGTTCGCGGTCGCCGCGGAACTCGGGGATGGACACGTCGTATTCGCGCTCGATGCGCAGCCCGCGCGGAAATTCGGCCAGGATCAGGGAGCGCACGCGTTCGCAGATTTCGTGGATGTTCACGTCGCCCACCACATGCGGGCGGCGGTGCGGAGCCAGCAGACGGTCGACCAGGCTTTGCAGGCGGTCGGCCTCGTGGATGATGACCTGGGTGTACTCGATCAGCTCGCGCGACTCAATCTCCATCTCCAGCAGTTGCGCCGCGCCACGGATGCCGCCCAGCGGGTTCTTGATCTCGTGGGCCAGGTTGCGGATCAGCTCCTTGTTGGCCTGGGCCTGGTCGATCAGGCGCTCTTCGCGGTCTTGCTTGGCCTGCTGCTCCTGCGGCAGCAGCTCGATGATGATCTCGCCGGGACGCTCGGTCTGCGCCAGGATCACGTGCACGGGCACCGGCTCGTGGTTCAGGCGCTTGAGCCAGGCGTCGTAGCGCAGCGCGGCAAATTCGTTGCTGCCCGCGCCTTCCAGCGCGTTTTGCAGGATGTGCGGCTCGGTAAAACAGTCGGGGAAATGCGAGCCTTCGATGGTGCGGCGCGAGGTGCCCAGGGCATCTTCCAGAGCCGCATTGGCAAACAGCACCGAGCCGTCGCTGGCCAGTACTGCCACCAGGGTGGCCAGCAGGTCAAACGCGTGAAAGCGCGTGATGTAGGGGTGGGTGGGGAGTGTCAAACCAGGGCTTTTCAGGGAAGGTTACGGGGCGGGGGCAGGCGCGACAGCTCACGCCGCAGGCCTGCGATATCGCTTTCGTTGCGGGCGATGCTGGCTTTGAGCTCGGCCACGCGGTCCAGGTATTTTTGGTAGTTGCGGGCCTCTCCACCTTGCTTTTCGGGCTCACCACCGTTGAATTCCTTAAGCAGATCGGACTGGCGGGCCTCGGCTTTTCTCAGCTCGGACTCCAGGATCATGCGAGCATCAGAGTCGCGGGCACGCTGCTCGGCTCCGTCATTGCGCGGGCTGTTGGGCGCTGGCGCACGCACCGGGGCGGATGCGCCCCCCGAACCCGCACCAGAGGGTTTGCTGTGGATGATGGTGACGTTGCCGCCCTCGACCAGCTTGCACCCACGGGCCTTGGCATCTTTGGCATCCCGGACGGCGTTGGTGTATTCGTTGCCGCAGCGGTAAACCACCGTGTCCTGCGCCCAAACGGTGGCCGATGTCCATACCAAAATCAGACCAAAAAAGTGTTTCATGCGTAAAAGGTGAAGCCCTGCCGGGCTTGATCTATGGAGAAGTGCGCAACGGTACTCTGTTTATGGGGGGCCAAGGGCCCTAACTTTGATGAACTCGGGTGCAGAGCACCGCTGGCCATGAAAGTTGTTCCACGTTAACGAAAAAAGGACGGCTTGCGCCGTCCTTTTGAGAGCCTGGGTGTCGCAATAAGTTGCGCCTCCGAAGGCCGTCGCTTTTAGAGCGAGTAGTACATGTCGAATTCCACCGGGTGTGCAGCCATGCGCATGCGGGTCACTTCGGTCATTTTCAGCTCGATGTACGCATCAATGTATGCATCGGTGAACACGCCGCCCTTGGTCAGGAACGCACGGTCTTTGTCCAGGCATTCGAGCGCTTGGTCCAGGCTGTGGCAGACGGTAGGGATCAGCTTGTCTTCCTCGGGAGGCAGATGGTACAGATCCTTGGTGGCGGCTTCGCCCGGATGGATCTTGTTTTCCACGCCGTCCAGACCAGCCATCAGCAGGGCTGCAAAGCCGAGGTAAGGGTTCATCAGTGGATCGGGGAAACGTGCTTCCACGCGGCGGCCCTTGGGGTTGGCCACGAAAGGAATACGGATCGAGGCCGAACGGTTCTTGGCCGAGTACGCCAGCTTCACCGGGGCTTCGTAGCCAGGCACCAGGCGCTTGTAGCTGTTGGTACCGGGGTTGGTGATGGCGTTCAGGGCACGGGCGTGCTTGATGATGCCGCCGATGTAGTACAGGGCGTACTCGCTCAAACCGGCATAGCTGTCACCAGCAAACAGGTTCTTGCCGTCTTTCCAGACCGACTGGTGCACGTGCATGCCGGAGCCGTTGTCGCCAACGATGGGCTTGGGCATGAAGGTGGCGGTTTTGCCGTAGGAGTGCGCAACGTTCTGGATCACGTACTTTTGCAGCTGAACCCAGTCGGCGCGCTCGATCAGCGTGCTGAAGCGGGTGCCGAGTTCCATTTGGCCGGCGTTGGCCACTTCGTGGTGGTGCACTTCGACCGGGATGCCCAGGGATTCGAGCACCAGGCACATTTCGGAGCGCATGTCCTGGAAGCTGTCCACGGGTGGCACGGGGAAGTAGCCGCCCTTGACGGAAGGACGGTGGCCGGAGTTGCCGTGTTCGTACTCCTTGCCGGTGTTCCAGGAAGCTTCTTCGGAATCGATCTTGAAGAAGCAGCCCGACATGTCGTTGGCCCAACGCACGCTGTCGAAAACGAAGAATTCTGGCTCGGGTCCGAAGTAAGCGGTATCGCCCAGGCCCGAAGCCTTCATGTAGGCTTCAGCGCGCTTGGCCAGCGAACGGGGATCGCGCTCGTACGGCTTGCCGTCAGCGGGATCGATCACGTCGCAGGTCAGGATCATCGTCGTCTCTTCAAAGAACGGGTCGATGTTGGCGGTATTGGGGTCGGGCATGAGCTGCATGTCCGAAGCCTCAATTCCCTTCCAGCCGGCGATGGAAGAACCGTCGAACGCGTGGCCCGAAATGAACTTGTCTTCGTCGAAATGGGATACCGGCACGGTCACGTGGTGTTCTTTGCCACGGGTATCGGTGAAGCGGAAGTCAACAAACTTGACTTCGTTCTCTTTCACCATCTTCATCACGTCAGCGACGGTCTTTGCCATCAAGAATCTCCTGGTAGGGGTTGGGTTTAAGTGGGACTACAGATTTTTAGCACATCAGGCAATGCAGTTTTTGTGCCATCACACAGCAACTGCACAATTTGTAACCACGCGCACACTTGCTACTTTACGCCAACGCATTTTGCGCCAGAAAGTCGCGCCCCAAGCCCTGCGCCACCCAAGACCGCACCAATAAAGAGCATTGCAAAAACGCACCAAATATGTGCAATCAACTACGCACCAGTTCGGGGCCAAGCTTGGCATCGAAACCGTGCAAGCCTGCCAACAGCGCCGGATAAGCGTGCGCCACCTGCTCGGGCGTGCCTTTCACCCCCAGCTCGATATGGCGACCATATTCGGGGTGGTCCACGCTGGGCAGGCTGAACACCTTGACACCATCAAACTGGCGCTCCAGGGCTTCCATCAGCGGGGTTAGCGCGGCCTCCATGCTGCCAAACACGATCACCGACTTCTCGATCCAGGCCGCCTGCTGGAACCACGGAGCGTAGTGCTGGTCCAGCACCCATTCCACCATCGGCCAGGCCATCACCGGGAAGCCGGGCACAAAGTGCACGTGGCCCATGCTGAAGCCGGGGATTTTGTTGTACGGGTTGGGGATGATCTGCGCGCCCTGCGGAAACACACCCATGTTCAGGCGGTGGACGTTGTCCGGGTGGGTAGGTTCGTAAGGCAGACCTTGGTCGCGAGCGGTGTCCTGCATGCGTTCGCGGATCAGGGCCTCGGCCTGCGGGTGCAGGGCCAGCGGCAAACCCAGGGCACGGGCGGCGCACTGGCGGGTATGGTCGTCGGGTGTGGCGCCGATGCCACCAGTGGAAAACACCACGTCACCCGAGGCAAACGCCCGCTGCAAGGTGCTGGTGATACGCGCCGGGTCGTCGCCCACGTAGTCGGCGTAGCTGAGCTGCAGACCGCGCGCAGCCAGCAGTTCGATCACCTTGGGCAGGTGTTTGTCAGCGCGTTTGCCCGACAGGATTTCATCGCCCACGATCACCAGCCCAAAGCTGGGCGCAGATTCAAGGGGGCGGAAGGTAGGAAGTTCCAGCGTCATAGGTAGGTTGGGGTTGAACAGGTTCCAGGATTTCCAGCGGAGCAGCCACCGGGGGCGCTGGGGATACGGGCAAGGCCGTCTCGGCCCGCAAGGCCTCCAGGGCGGCCAGCACATAGTGGGCAAACCACAGCGACGAAAAGGCAAATACCAGGGTGTAGATCCAGATAGCCAGCGGCACCAACACCACGAAGGCGGCGGCAAACAAGGCCCCTGAAGCCCACACCAGACTGGGTGCCGCGCCCAGATAGCCGGTCAACACACCGATGCCCAGCAGCGTCATGCGGTGGCGGCGGTAGATCTCAATGCGCTCTTCCTTGCTGGCGTGCAGGGCCAGCGCGTCGTAAGACATGACGCGGTAGGTCAGCCAGCCCCAGATCAGCGGCGGCAGCACCAGAATCAGCGGCGGCACCAGCCACAGCGGAATCGACACCACCAGCGCCACCAGCGCCAACAGGATGGAACCCAGCGACCAGAACAGCCCGCCGATAAACGTGCCGCCCTTCTTCTTTTCCAGCTGGGGAAAGCGGCGCTCGGCCACCAGGGCCACCAGGGCCGGGGTCATCATCAGCGCCACCGCCAGCAGCGACAACACCACGATGAAGGGCGTGACCGCAAAGATCACCAGCAAAGGGGCCAGCGCCACCTTGAGCTGGCCCACGCCCGCACTCTCCAGCCAGGTCCACATGCGGCCCACCCATTCAGACGCGTCCAGCATGCCGCGCACCGTATCCAGCGCGGGCTCCCAGTAAAAGTAGCCCACCCCCAAGGACAGGGCGACCATCAGCAGCAAGGGCAGGAAAGACAGCGCAATCACGCGGTGGTGCATGCAGTAGGCCGCAGCACGCCAAAAAGAATCCAAAAGCAATTTCATAAGGGCAAGGATACCCGCATCAATTAACGCAAGACCGTCCACAGCCGCCGCAAGCCCAACCACTGCTGCTGCCAGAAACCCTGGCCGTAGTTGTGTCCGCCCTCCTCGGCCAGCTGGTTGCGGATGCCGGTGGGGTCATAGCGCAGCTCGAAATTGGCGGTGCCAAACAGCATGTCCCACCAGGGCAACAGCACTCCGAAGTTGTTGCCTCCCAGGGTGTTTTTGCCCGCCGACTCATGGCCGATACCGATGCTGTGGTGCCGCCGGTGAAAACGCGGGCTCACCCACAGGCGCTCGCCCACCCGACCAAACCAAAGGCGCAAATTGGCATGCTGCAGGCTTTCGCTGAGCTGGGTAAAGGCCACGATGGCGATGAACTGGCCCGGGGCCACGCCCACCAGCTGGGCCACCAGGGCGACGACGATGTCACCGATCACATCGTCGAGCAGGTGGTTGCGGTTGTCGCTCCACAGGGTCATTTGCCGCTGCGAATGGTGCAGGGCATGCAGGCTCCACCACCAGGCAAACTGGTGCTGGCCGCGGTGCACCCAGTAGCCCAGGAAGTCGAAGGCCACCAGGTACAGAGCAAAGCTGAGCAGCGCCTGGTCGGTGATGCCAGGCCACAAGGCATCGAGGTGAAAAGTCGCTATACCCGCCACCCGCATTTCGCCAAACAGGCCGTCCATCATTGGGTCGAGGGTAAAAAACAAGAGCAGCCGGATCGCGCCCAGCCGGTGCAACAGCGTGTAGATGATGTCAATGCGCACCGCCGGGTGGTCTTGCAGTGGCTCCACCGGTCGCCAGCGTTGCAACGGCCCCAACACCACCACCAGTACCAGCAGTTGCAAAACTCCCACCAGCAACCAGCCGGTGGCGGTGTAGGCATCTTCCAGCCAGCCGCCCAGGCCCAGACCGAACACCAGGGGCTGGACCATCGCCTCAAACAGCCACTGCTGCGCGTCAGAAAACAGGTTGCTCAGAAAATCCATGGGGCACAGCTATTGGGGATGGGCACTGATCCACGCCGTGTAATCGGGGTGGTCGCGCAGGGTGCGAAAACAAAAGCCGCGCGCCTTCAGGCCAACGATCAGCGGCTCCAGTACGGCCGGGGCCCAGGGGTCTTTGCGCGACCAGATGCCGAGGTGGGCCAGCAAAATATCGCCGCTGCGGATGCCGCGCAGGGCCTGGGCCAGCAGCGCGGAATTACTGGCACGCTCGCTGGCCAGCTCGTCGCCCAGAAACCCGGCCGGTGCCCAGCCCACATGGGCATAGCCGCAGGATTGGGCCGCCGCCAACAGCGCGGGCGAGGTCTTGCCGCCCGGCGCGCGGAACAGCGGCAGCGGGGCCAGGCCGGTCAGGGCCTGCATGCGCTGGCTGGCGCGGTGGATTTCTGCGCAGTACTGCGCGGCGGTCCAGGTAAATTCACGGTCGGCATCCGGCCCGGCCGAGGGTTTGACGCGAAACTGCACTGGCGTGCCCGGCACGTCAGCCTTCCAGTACACGTGGTCATAGGTGTGCGAAGCGAAGGCATGGCCCTCGGCGGCGCGGGCCTTCCACCACGGGGCCCAGTGAGCGCCCAGGCTGCCGTCGCCCTCTTGCGTGCGCTCCTGGGCACCAAAGAAAGTCACCTGGACCTGCTGGCGGTTGAGCACCTCGGCCACCAGCGGGGCGATGCCCATGTGGCCGGTGTCGAACGTCAGGTAGAGCGGTTTTTCACAAGGTTTTTGGCCACTAGCGCTTATGGAATGGGCGCAAGTAGCTATCAATACCGCAGCAAAAAAAAATTTAACGGGCTGCGTGGTCCAGTGTCCAGACACCATGGGGCGACCTTCCAACGTTGATTTGACGCACTACTTGTTTCGACTCCAAATCGATCACCGTGAGCTTGCGGGCCCAGCGCGATGTGACCATCAGCAGCTTGCCGTCGGCCGACACGTCCATGCAGTCCGGCCCGCCCGGTGCCGGGTAGGTGGCCACCGACTCCAGGGTTTGCAGGTCGATTTTGCTGATGGTGTTGGCCACCCGGTTGCTGACAAACACATGGCGCTTGTCACCCGCTGCACGAAACGCATGCGAGCCCTTGCCGGTGGCGATGACCTTGGTGCGCACGGGGGTCTTGCCGGACACGTCGTACACCTCCACGCCCTCCCCGCCGGTCAGGCCGACCAGCAGGGTTTTGTCATTGGCCGTGCCATAGACATCGGCGGGCATGGCTCCCGTGGGGGTGCGCCATTTGATGGTTTGGGTGGCCAGGTCTACCGCCACCAGTTCATCACTATCCTGCATGGTGGAGTAGATGGTGGTGCTTTTGCTGTCGATCCACAGGTGGCTCGGTGTTTTGCCGGTGGCCACGCGCTTGACCAGCGCCATGTTTTTGCCATCCCAGCGGTAAATGTCGATGTGGTTCAACCGGTTGGCCGCCGTCACAAACCACTTCATGTTGGGCGAAAAACGCAGCTGGTAGGGATCGAGCACATCGTGCACCACGCGTTGGATTTCCGCCGTCCGGGGGTCGATGAAGGTCAGCGTATCGGACAGCGCGTTGGCAATCAGCAGCGACTTCTCATCGGGGCTGAGGTACATGTGGTGCGGCTCTTTGCCGGTAGGGATGCGCTTGGTTTCGCTCCAGCTACCGGGGTCGATCACACTCACGCTCGCGTCCAGCGAGTTGAGGACAAAAATCGGGGAGGATTGCGCCTGGGCGGCTACGGCAACAACAAGAACTGAGGCCAAAAAGGCAAAACGTCGGACAAACAACTTCACAAGGCACCACGGGTAACGGACAACCCGGCAGTGTAGCCGCCGGGCCAGGCCGTTACTGTGCCTGCAAAGCCGACAACTGCGCCAGATCCTCCGCGCTGAGCCAGCGCCACTGACCGGGCAGCAGGTCGGCGGGCAGCGCAAAACGACCCATTTGCGAGCGGTGCAGGCCCTCCACCCGGTTGCTCACCGCCGCCAGCATGCGTTTGACCTGGTGGTATTTGCCCTCGGTCAGCGTCAGCCGCAGGTGGTGGCTGCTGACGGCCTCGCACGCAGCGGCCCGTACCGGCTTGGGGTCGTCGTCCAGCACTACACCCGCCAGCAGCTTGGCCACCTGCTGTTCGTCCAGCGGGTGCTTGGTGGTGACCTCATAGACCTTGGGGACATGCTTTTTGGGCGATGTCATACGGTGGATGAACTGGCCGTCGTCGCTGAGCAGCAGCAATCCGGTGGTGTCCTGGTCCAGTCGACCCACGGCCTGCACGCCTTGCAGCGCGCCCTTTTGGGGCCGCAACCGCAAGGGCGACGGCAGCAACGTGTAGATGCTGGGGTAAGTGGACGGCTTTTGCGAGCACTCGGTGCCCGCTGGCTTATTCAGCAGCACATAGGCTTGGCGGTGGTACGGCCAATCTACGCCCTGTACCCGAAAGCGCAGGCCTTCAGCTTCAAAATCCATAGCTGACTCTGTACATACGACGGGCACAAGGGCCGAATTTTCTGGATAAACCTCAACCAGGCCTTGTTGGACCAAGCCGGCGCACACACGGCGCGTGCCAAAGCCCTGCGAATAAAGAATGTCTTGAAGCTGCATACCCCGAGTATCGCAAACGCGGTGCCCTGCTCTGTGAAACAGATTGATACCATATGTCCACAATATGGAGCATAAAGCGTGATGCAAGTCACACCAATAGCTACGGTATGCGACTACAAACGTGGCTCTACTGGAGTCTTCGATGCGTGAACTATTTACCACCCTGTTTGTTTTTGCCGCCGCATACATGCTGTGGCGTACCGTACGCCCCCAAAACCGCCAAGGCGGCTACCAGATCGCCACGTCTGCCCAGCTCTACCACGCCGACACGGCCGAGCAAGCTATTTACAAGTGGCCCGCGCTGGGTTTATTCCAGCTGGGTGCGGCGGACAGTTCCCGCTACCAGGCGGCCCTGAAACTGGTGGCCGACGGCACACCCATCAGCCCGGCCGGTACGCAGGTGGTTGCCCATTTGCACACCGGGGGCAACAACGCCGAAATCTGGAAACCGGTAGAAATCCGCATCCACGGCGCACGGGTAGGTTTCTTGTCAAGTGGCGATGGCAGCCGCTTCCAGCGCCGCCTGGCCCATGCAGGCCACGCCGGGGAAACCACCTGCTGCAATGCACTGATCACCTGCACCAACAACCACTACGACATCCGGCTGGACCTGAAAGAATTCCGCCACTGAAAGGGGGCCGGGCTTTTAAGTCTGGCCTAAGCCAGCATCCTGATAGTTGGGCATCGCAACCCAACCCCCCAAGGATGCTCTCATGCAAGTTCTGTCTCTCCAAAACACCAAACTCGTTCTCGCCCTGGTCGCCGCCGGAGCCATTGGCGGCATGGGCGGCTCCTTGCTGCACAACGTCGGCGAAGCCAGCGCAGCAACTCCTCTCGTCAATACGGCCAACACCGCCAGCTCGCCCGCCAGCCCCTTGGCGCTGCCCGACTTCTCGCAGATCACTACCCAGTACGGCCCGGCGGTTGTCAACATCAGCGTGACCAGCATCGCCAAAACCAATGATGACGGCTCTGAGACAGCCCAACGCCCGCAGCGCGACGATCCGTTTGGCAACGACCCGTTCTTTGAGTTCTTCCGCCGATTCCAGCAAGGCCAGGGCGGTGCCCCTGGGCAGAAAGAAGCCCCCGCACGAAGCCAGGGCTCGGGCTTCATCGTGAGCGCCGACGGCATCGTGATGACCAACGCCCACGTGGTCAAAGATGCCAAGGAAGTAGTCGTCAAACTCACCGACCGGCGCGAATTCGTCGCCAAGGTGTTGGGAGCCGACCCCAAAACCGACATCGCTGTATTAAAAATAGATGCCCAGAACCTGCCCATTGCCACCATCGGCAAATCAAACGACCTGAAAGTCGGTGAATGGGTGCTGGCCATTGGCTCACCCTACGGGTTTGAAAATACTGTCACCGCTGGAGTGGTCAGCGCGAAGGGCCGCTCCCTGCCCGACGACAGCGCGGTGCCCTTCATCCAGACCGATGCGGCCGTCAACCCCGGCAACTCGGGGGGGCCTCTATTTAATAGCCGGGGCGAGGTGATCGGCATCAACTCCCAAATTTACAGCCGTACCGGCGGCTACCAGGGTCTGTCGTTTGCCATTCCTATGGACCTGGCCAGCAAAGTTAAAGACCAGATCGTCGCCCACGGGAAGGTCGAACATGCGCGCTTGGGGGTGTCGGTGCAAGAGGTCAACCAGGCCCTGGCCGACTCATTCAAGCTGGACAAACCGGAGGGCGCGCTGGTGTCAAGCGTCGAAAAAAACGGCCCCGCAGGCAAAGCCGGTTTGCAGCCAGGCGATGTGATCCGCAAAGTGGATGGGCATGCCGTGGTGTCTTCGGGTGACCTGCCCGCCGTGATCAGCCAGAACGCGCCTGGTGACAAGGTCCAACTGGATGTATGGCGCAAAGGTGCCGCTCTGGTAATCGAGGCCAGGCTGGGCAACGCCAATGACAAACCGGTACAAGTCGCCACCAGCAAGGAAGCTGCATCGCAAGGCCGCCTGGGGCTGGCCTTGCGTCCCTTACAACCCGAAGAACTACGCGCCGCGGGCATTGCCAACGGCCTGTTGATAGAGTCCTCGGCTGGCGCGGCAGCCAATGCGGGAGTGGAAAGCGGCGATGTGTTGGTGGCCATCAATGGCACGCTGGTCAAGAGCATCGACCAGGTGCGCGCTGCCGTCGCTAAATCGGATAAATCGATTGCGCTGCTGATTCTGCGCGCGGGCGACACCATCTTTGTGCCGGTCCGGATGGGCTGATAACCACCTGGATCAGACGGCCCGCACAAGAGTTGGCTGTCTAAAAAAGGCTATTTGGAGGGCACGTTGTGTAAAACACAACGCCTAGAGTGGGTCTGGGAGGGGCCTTTCAGTTTCATTTTTTGGTATACAAAATGAGATCCAAGGCAGACAAATAAACCCATCAAAACCCAGAAAATTGAGGGTTTCTGCCACCACCACCATCTTCGCCTCACTCGGCATATGCCCTGTCACTGGTGTGCAGGCGCTGCTTTTTCGGTAGCAGTAGCATTTTGTAAGCAACTTGAAACAATTGCGTCCGTGTGCACTATTGCACACCCGCATGGTGGTCGCACAGACCAGAAAGCTGGACACAAAAACAGCAAAAATATGAATATCAATTAAATTTGATATGCTTGACTCGATATTAATAGTCCTCCTAGAATCCGCCGTCCCCCCTAGAACCCTAGGGACAACCCGAACCCGCTGCCGAACCCCGGCTAAGTCAAATCGCTGCCAAAGCCCCAAGGGCACCGCAGGATATTGATGGCGTACCCACCCAATCGAGGTGCCCCAAGCGAATTGCTCTTATGCAAACTTTATCGCCCCAGGCCCTTGCTAGATGAGGAAGTGCTATGACAGCGTTACACAGGATAGGCCAGGGGCTGCGAACCTTCGCAGCCGATATTGCCCAAGGCTTTTTTGAGATTACCCACAATGGATTTGCCCTGCTGGGCTTGGTGGTCGCTTTTTCGGTCGTGACCATGACCGCCCGGCCTGATTTGCGCCAGATTGCAGAAGTCCAACTGATGGGCTGGCTGCAAGAGCGCCAGGCAGTACCCGGCACCGACACGGAATTGCTTGCAGAGGCCGATGCCGATGCGGTAGACCGCGCTACCGCCAGCAACCCACAAGACCTGCCCAAACAGCAGGCCGCCGTGGCATATTGGCTGAGTAAAAAATACCGCGTAGCGGCCGAACCAGTCAGCGCCCTGGTCGCAGAGGCTTATGACCTCGGAAAGCGCGCCAAGCTCGATCCGACTCTGATATTGGCGGTCATGGCCATTGAGTCCGGCTTCAACCCCTTTGCACAAAGCCCCGTAGGAGCACAGGGTTTGATGCAAGTGATGACCCGTGTGCATACCGAGAAGTACGATGTATTCGGCGGAAAGCTGGCTGCATTTGACCCTCTGACCAATTTGCGCGTGGGCGTTAAGGTATTGCAAGAGTGCATAGGCCGCGCAGGATCGGTAGAAGGAGGTCTGCGCTACTACGTAGGCGCTGCCAACATCCAAGACGATGGTGGTTATGCAGGCAAGGTCATGGCCGAACACAGCCGCCTGCAGCAGGTTGCCGCAGGCCGTGCCACCTCCACGGCCACACCGCGTTCTGTACCTGTTGCGGCTCCAGCGCTGAAAACCCAAGCCCCAGCGGTTGAAGACAAAGTCGCCTTGCTCGCCAACTACTAGGCCTCCGTTACACTAGCTGAGTACGCAACTGGCGATAGGCGTGACCCCTTGGGTGCTCACGCTGACGTGGACCACCGGTGCGGCCTTTTTCACAAGGTCCGTCGGGCAACCACTGGGAAGCGTACCGCCAGGGCCTGCAGGTTCTTGGCGTTCAGCCGTTCGCCTGGGCAGCACTTGCTTCACCGCAAGGACCACCGTCTTGACTACCAGGTTAAAGGACTGCCATGTACGACCGTACGATTCTCGTAGAGCAAACTGACCCCGAGCTGTTCGCAGCCATCCAGGCTGAAAACGCACGCCAAGAACACCATATTGAGCTGATCGCCAGTGAAAACTACGCATCGCCCGCCGTGATGGCCGCGCAAGGGTCACAGCTCACAAACAAATACGCCGAAGGTTACCCCGGTCGCCGCTACTACGGCGGATGCGAATATGTTGACGTGGCTGAACAGTTGGCGATTGACCGCGTCAAACAAATCTTTGGAGCCGAAGCTGCCAACGTACAACCACACTGTGGCGCCTCCGCCAACGAAGCCGTGTTCCTGGCATTCCTGAAGCCCGGCGACACCATCATGGGCATGAGTCTGGCCGAAGGCGGCCACCTGACCCATGGCATGGCACTGAACATGAGCGGCAAGTGGTTCAATGTGGTCAGCTATGGTCTCGATGCCAATGAAGCGATTGACTACGATGCGATGGAACGCAAGGCCCATGAATCCAAGCCAAAACTGATTATTGCGGGTGCCAGCGCTTATTCTTTAGCTATTGATTTTGAACGCTTCGCTAAAGTTACAAAAGATGTCGGTGCCATTTTCATGGTGGATATGGCCCATTACGCCGGACTGATTGCCGCTGGCATCTACCCCAATCCCGTGCCGCATGCCGACATCGTCACATCGACCACCCACAAGAGCCTGCGCGGCCCCCGTGGCGGCATCATCCTGATGAAATCGCAGTTTGAAAAAGCCATCAACAGTGCCATCTTCCCTGGCCTGCAAGGTGGCCCGCTGATGCATGTGATTGCCGCCAAGGCGGTTGCATTCAAGGAAGCTCTCGCCCCGGAATTCAAAATCTACCAACAACAGGTTTTGAAGAACGCCCAAGTCGTTGCCGAAACCCTGACCCAGCGCGGCCTGCGCATCGTCAGTGGCGGCACCCAAAGCCACCTGATGCTGGTCGATTTGCGCGCCAAGGGCATTACCGGGAAAGAAGCTGAGGCGGTACTGGGCAGTGCGCACATGACCATCAACAAGAACGCCATTCCGAACGACCCTGAAAAGCCCATGGTCACCAGCGGCGTGCGTATTGGCACGCCCGCCATGACCACGCGTGGCTTCAAGGACGAAGAAGCCCGCGCCACGGCCCACCTGGTAGCAGACGTGCTGGACAACCCGCGCGATGCAGCCAACCTGGATGCCGTGCGCGCCAAGGTCGCCGCGTTGACCAGCCGCTTCCCCGTCTACCGTTAAGCACGAATCCACAGCTCCCATGAAGTGCCCCTTCTGCGGCCATAGCGAAACCCAGGTGGTGGAAACCCGGGAATCTGACGACGGCGATCAAGTTCGCCGTCGCCGCCGCTGTGGGGGCTGCGAGAAAAGGTTTACTACCTACGAACGGCCTGATGTGAGCTACCCGGCGGTCGTGAAAAAAGACGGCCGCCGAACCGAGTTCGCAAGCGACAAACTCCGCGCTTCGTTTTCGCTAGCCCTGCGAAAACGCAGCGTCAGCACGCAAGATATCGACTCCGCCATTGAGCGCATCGAAGAGCAATTGCTCAACCTGGGGGTGCGCGAGGTAGCATCCAACCTGATCGGCGAGCTAGTCATGCGCGAGCTCAAAAAGCTTGACAAAGTGGCCTACATCCGCTTTGCCAGCGTCTACCGCAGCTTTGACGATATTGCCGACTTTAAAACTTGGGTGGACGAAGTCCAGCAGTAAGGCCCCCAAGCCGCGAAACAGGTATCCGCCAAGCGGCGCAAAGCAAAGGATGGGCGGCATGCGTCAAGGCAGGCGGTGCGCTTACCATCTGCATATGAAACATCTGCGCCCATCAGAACACCGCCGCCAACCCGCAAGCATGCCGCGCGCGCGCACCTTTGTGCGCGGTTTCTCGCTTTTAGAGGTGCTAATTTCCATCATCATTTTGTCATTTGGCTTGCTCGGCATGGTGGGCTTACAGGCTACCGCCTTACAGTCCAACCGCGAAGCAAAGGCCCAGTCGGTGGGCATCTCGCTGGCCCGCGAACTTGCAGAAATGATGCGCTCCAACAAAGACATCGCCCTGCTCACCACCGGCAACCCCTATCTTGGCGACTTTGCTACCGCACCGCTGAAGATTGCCGCGCCCTCCTACTGCCTGAACACATCCAACACAAGCCCAGCCTGCACCACAACAACCGACATTGCCAGCGCCCAGATGACCGAATGGCTGACACGTGTCGAAAGTCAGTTGCCCGGCGCGCGCGTACGGGTGTGCATCGATTCCGCGCCTTTTGTCACCAGCACCGGTTTACCGCAATGGACTTGTAATAACACCGCGGGAGCGGCCACCGTCATCAAAATCGGCTGGACACAAGGTTCCACCAACCGAGCCCTCACAGGCAGCTCTGCCATTGAACGGGCCAGTGACACCGGTAGCAGGCCCGTCATCGTGATGCCTTTAACATCAGGCAGCACGGTATGAAAAACTTGCGCCCATACCGTCAGCCCTTGCAAAGCCGCCAGCAAGGTCTGACCATGGTTGAGTTGCTGGTCGCCATGCTGATCAGCACATTCATTGCCATTGCCGCCATCTCTGCGTTGCTTATCAGCCGACAAGGTTTCACTGCTGTCGATGCGGCATCACAACTACGCGACAACGCCCGATTTGCCACCGACATCCTGCAACGGATCGGCGTACAAACCGGCTTTCAAGATGTTCTCCATGCAACCACAATCCGTGCAAAAGTCAAGGGCATCGACCAAAATCCAATACCGAGTGTGTATGGATTTAATAATTCAAGCGCTAGTATCTCTGGGACTCTAGTAACGCCCACAACCCGAACTACAGGAACACTAGGTTATGGCAGCGACATTATGGTACTGCAATACCAAGCTAATGAAACATTCCCTGGATCAGGTGTTTCAGACTATGCAATGATTAACTGCATGGGTGATAACAAAGAAAATAGCACAGCAACAAAGACTGATGACATTGCTATTGATAGGGATGACCGAATGTTCAGCGTTTTCTATGTTGCAACCGGCAGTGACGGAGAGCCTGCATTAATGTGCAGGACTAGCAGTGGAGTAACACAGCCGCTTATACAAGGCGTAGAGAACTTTCAGGTTTTGTACGGTGTAGATGGGGTGACTGCGGGGTCCAACACACTTGCTGCCTCCGACTCTATTCCAGAGCTTTATTTGCGCGCAGACCAGATCGGCGTAGCGGGCGTTGGCGAGGCAGCCAATAACAATTGGCGGCGTGTCCGCAGCATTCGCATCGGCATAGTATTGCGTGGCCCCCCGGGCTCCAGCCAGGACCGCAACGCGCAAACCTACTACCCTTTCGGCACGGCCATCGGCTCAGTAAGTGGCGCCATAGGCTCGGCAATGTCGTCCAGCAATGACCCCGGCACGGTTTTCAGCCCCACCCCCGACGGGCGTTTGCGCCAAGTGGTCACGTTCACGGTGTTTTTGCGTAACGAGCAGGCGAACTGAACTGACATGCCAAATACCCCCCTACCCACTCCCCGGCAACGTGGGGCATCCCTGATAGTCGTCATGATGGTGCTCACCGTCGTATCCCTGCTAGGTATTGCAGGCATCCAAATTGCTACCATGAGCGAGCGCGGCGCCCGCAATGACCGCGACATGCAAATCGCCTGGCAGGCCGCAGAAGCAGCACTAATTGATGCCGAGTTTGATATTTACGGCCCGGGCACCGTCAACGCCACCCGCCGTGCAATTTTCAAGAACTCAGACGATATTTCCGGCTTTGTGGCGGGATGTGGAAACACTGCAGAGAGTGTGGGGCTGTGCACCTTGGTGGATACAGGCAAGCCTGCCTGGTTGACCGTGGACTTTACCAACACCAGCAGCACTGCCAGAACTGCTGTTTTTGGACAATTTACCAACCGAAGCTTCGCATCGGGCAGTTTGGGTATACAGCCCTCCAAACCCCCGCGCTACATCATTGAACCCATACCAGACCCAGATAGCGACAAAACATCAGGCGTACCTACCTATATTTACCGCGTCACCGCCATGGGATTTGGTCCGCGAGATGACATCCAAGCCGTTTTGCAAATGGTATATCGCTATTAAATAATAGGCATATATGAAAAATATTATCAAATCCAATTATTTAAAAAATATCATTCGAAGTGACGACTTTCGGTGGATTGCACTAACTTTTCTTGGAATAGCCGGCATCATCACAATTGCCGCAGTCAAGGCCGCAGGCGCACCTAGCATACCTGCAATAAATTTAGCCAGTAGCCCATTATATGCAGCTTCTACAGGTGATAAACCAGTGATCGCACTAGCATTATCAGTCGAATATCCAACAGTTGGAGCTCAGTACTTAGATGCAACATATTCAAATACCAATGAATATCTTGGATATTATGATGCGGAAAGCTGCTACACCTACAATAATGCTCCAACAGAAACCCCTGCCACCGGGCTAAACACTGTCGATTATAAACGATTCGATCGCAGTGACGCAGCCACTAACCGTACTTGCACGAATGCATTCAGTGGAAATTTTTTAAACTGGTCATCCAACTCCGCTATTGACATGCTTCGCGTTGCATTATCTGGAGGAGACCGGTACATAGACGAAAATGGCCTGACCATTCTGCAGCGTGCCATGATTCCAAATGGCGACCCCATCTGCATGTGGAACAGCAGCAACTTCCCAAGCAAACAACTTCCGAAGGGAAGCAACAGCGATTACCTGGGTGCAATCCCAACTGCCATGCGGACCCAGGCCAACGGGAATACTGTTTATGTTGCCAATACGTTGAATCGAATATATTTTGGATTGAATGCAACAGGTAGTTGCGGAGACACTAGCTCTTACACACTCGGTGGGCCCACGGGCGCAAGCATTGGACCAGTTGTAAATAAAAATCAAAGCTTGCCAAGTGATGCTAGTGCAGTATGCGCCGCCGAAAATGGAACCTGCTCATTTTCAGGAATCAAAGAGGTTTGGTACGGTGCAAATAATAGATGGGCAGTTGCACCCGTAGCAAATAGTGTCGTTTGCAGTAACGGCAACTTTGGTGATCCAATTAATGGAACTGTCAAAAATTGTTACACACGTCCATACTCTGGCACATGGCAGCAAACTGGCGGTTCACTTAATTCTGATGGCTTCTTTTACGCACGCGTTCAAGTCTGCAATAAAGATAACATCGGACAACTTTTAGATACTAGAGAATTAGTTAAGGATCGACTTTACTGCACGCAGTATCCCAATGGAAACTTCAAGCCAACAGGGTCAATTCAAAAATACAGTGACCAACTCCGATTAGCTGCATTTGGATATCTAATGGACCAGACTACCAACCGTGTGGGTGGTGTTTTGCGTGCACCCATGAAATACGTGGGTGACAAAACATTTGATATTAATGGCAGCGAGAACACGCCCACCACAGGCAACCCCAATGCAGAATGGGATCCTAATACGGGCATATACACATCTAATCCCGACAACGATAATACCCAAACCAAGCCCATCAGCGGTGTAATTAATTACCTCAACAAATTTGGCAGAACCGGCCCTGTTGCCGGGCGCTACAAAATATACGATCCAGTAGGCGAACTGCACTACGAGACGCTTCGCTACCTACAAGGACTTCCTCCAACTGCCGCAGCTATTAGCAATATCACCACAGCTATGTATGACGGCTACCCTGCATATACAACATGGAATGATCCATATGGGGGCGGACGATCCAACACTGCCGATTATTCATGCCAAAAAAGTAATATTGTGATGATTGGTGACGTTAATAGCCACGACCAATCCAACATACCAGCAACCAATATTTCAGATAATATTCCAAATATTTCAGGATGGCGCAGCATTGTTCAAAATTTTGAAAGCAATGCCAGCGTCAATTATGTGGATGGGCAAGGCGATACCCGCACTACTGGAAATCCCAACACATCCAATAGCGGAACACCCAGCAACCAAATTATTGGATCAGCTTACTGGGCTCACACGCATGATATCCGGGGCACTGACTGGACAAACGGAGTTTCCAAACAACGCCCTGGTTTACGCATTAAATCTTTTCTATTTGATGTTAATGAATACGGGAACTCTAATGATGCCAGCTACCGTCGAAACCGAAACCAGTTTTTTATGGCCGCCAAATACGGCGGCTTTGAATCCACCGATGCCAACAGCAAACCATACAACAACTACGGCAATCCATTCAAAGACAAAGATGGAGTAAATAATAACAAGGTTTGGGAAAAAAGCGATGTTGCCAATGAGGCTGGCACTTATTACCTACAAAGTAGTGCCAAAGAAGTTCTACTGGCATTTGAAGATATTTTTAACCGCACATCATCGGCATTGAACAATATTGCCGGAAATTCAGTTTCATCAAAAATTGTGACTGCCGAAGGAAGCTTGGTATACCAAGGTGCCTTCGATACAACCGACTGGTCTGGAAAAGTTTCGGCATATCCTGCTAGTGTGGCCTCTGGTGTTATTACGGTTGGAACAACGGCTACTTGGGAGGCTGCCGCACGCTTGGCCACATTGAGCGCCCCTGCTACATCACGTAATATCGTCATTGGTAACAACGGTGCATCTAGTAATCCGGTCGCCAGTGATTTTTTATGGGACGAACTCCAAGTTACTAATCAAAGCGCGCTGCGCAAACTCACACCGAATAGTACCGCTGACAGTGAAACTGTTGGTCGAAATCGCCTTAATTATCTCCGTGGCGATAAAACAAACGAAGGCTCCTCATTTCGATCCCGCAAATCATTACTGGGGGACATCATCAATTCTGGAATTATTTATTCCGGAAAACCAACTAGTGGCATTTTTTACAGCAGCACTTATACAACTTTTGCCACAAATAATAAAAATCGAACGCCAGCCGTTTTTGTAGGAGCCAACGACGGTATGCTACATGCATTCAATGCCAATACTGGCGATGAATTATTTTCATATATCCCCAGTTGGATGGCCCCTAAACTTGCCGCATTGACGAGCACCACATACCAAACCAACCACCAAACCTATGTAGACAGCACTCCTGTGGTGGCTGAGGCAATGGTGGGGTCTTCAGGCTCGGCAACTGACTGGAGGACCGTGCTTGTTTCGGGCACAGGTGGCGGTGGATCTGGTGTTTTTGCCTTGGATGTCACCAACCCAGCCGCATTTACCAAAAGTAATGTCATTTGGGAATTTACCCGTGCGGACGACCTCGACATGGGCTTTGTGGTGGGTAAACCCAAAATCATGCGACTGCGCACCAGTGCATCCACCGCCACCACGGCAACGTACCGATGGTTTGCGTTGGTGGCCAGCGGTGTCAATAACTACGTATCAGAAAACGGCTTGTACAGTACTGAAGGAAAACCAGCTTTGTTTTTGCTTGCCCTCGACAAGGCTGCAGGCGAAAAGTGGACAGCGGGAAGCAACTATTACAAAATATCTATTCCCACTGATTCGACATTGCAGGCCACGAACCCTACTGGATTGATTAATTTCGAAACCACTTATGGAAACGTGGGCGAACTCAAATTAATATTCATGGGTGATTTACATGGGAATCTTTGGAAATTGAATTTTTCGCAATACGGCACCTCTGACTGGACTATGAACAAGCTGTCCTATTTCAAAAATGGAAATTCTGACCCGATTCCCATGTACAGCGCCAAAAATGCGGCTGGTGCAATACAACCCATATCAATGGCACCTTCCGTCAAGGCTGGACCACTGGTCTCAGGGGTGGAAACCAACTATATAATATTTGGCACTGGAAAATACTTGGAATCCAGTGACAAGTCTTCAACATTACAAAATTCAGTTTATGCCGTTTTCGACAACGGAAATACTACCGCTGACCGATCAAATGCGACTACCACCATCGAGGGCAGAGGCCGGTTGATAGCGGGGTCGGTGGTTGTATCCACTGGAATCGTTTCTGTGCCTGAATTCACATGGGGCCGAGCCCAAACTGCTGCTGACACAACGCAGAGATCAGGGTGGTATTTTGATTTTCCAGTTTCCGGTGAACGTCAAGTGAGCAACGGATTTTTTACCGGCAATATATTGACCTCAAGCAGTCTAATACCGGATGGAACTGGATCTAGCGCCTCTTGCAAATCAGGCGGCGGAAACAGCGCAACCTACTACATAGACATCACTACGGGGGATGGAAGCAGAACGATATCCACGGTTGGAATGACAGGGCCGGGTTTTGGCCTCGACCAAGAAATTTCAAACAGCAAGATCAGTAAAACGACAGGCCGCAGAGAATCCACTCGTACAGTGACCACCTTTGCACCAGGGACAAAGGGTATAGGCACTCCTACGACGGTGAGCAGCACCACCATCAAAGGCCGTATGAGCTGGCGCCAAATCAATAACTACCAAGACCTGAAAAACTAGCCATGCACACCATGAAAAACAACGGATTTACCTTGATTGAATTGATGATTGTGGTTGCCGTCATCGCCATATTGGCGGCAGTCGCGTACCCCGCTTACACAGAGTCGATTGTGAAAGGAAAAAGGGCTCAAGGTCGCACCGCTTTGGCAGAGTTAATGCAGCAGCAAGAACGGTATATGACGCAGCGCAACTGCTATTTGGGATTTACCGGCACGACCGCCACGCCAACACCGACTGCGCCATCGCCGTCCACCGCGTGTGGCGGGGTCACGGCCACATCCGTGCCATTCAAAAACTTTTCGGGTGACTCATTTGCTACCCGTGCCTACACCTTGACGGCTGACGTATGCCCTACAGAGTCTGGTACGAACACCCTGTCTATAGCCGAATGCGTGCGTGTACTCGCAACCCCCGTGAAAGCCGATGCCGCTGTGGATGTGTTGTGGATGACCAGTACCGGCAGCAAAGGCTGTACCGGAACTGCAAAAACCAGCAACCCAGCGCTGTGCTGGCCATGAAGCACCACCTTGCCAGCAAGGGCTTCACGCTCATCGAGCTGATGGTCACGATGGCGCTGCTGGCCGTTCTACTGCTGGTGGCCACTCCCAGCATGGTGGCATTTAAACGCAATTCTGAATTGACATCGGCCACGAATACGCTTTTTTCGGCCATCAATGCGGCCCGTGGCGAGGCCATGAAGCGAGGCATGCGTGCCATGGTGGTGCCCACCAACAATGGCTCAGACTGGAGCGCGGGCTGGGTTGTATTTATCGACAACGACCGCAGCCAAGCATTCGATGCATTAAAGGACCAAGTTGTTTTGACACAGGGGGCAATGCCAAGTTACATCAGTATCTCTGGGACCAATAGTGCTGCGGCTTCTCCTCCCTACATCATGTTTGACGCTTCTGGATATTCTGCATCCAAGGGCGCTACTCTCCAGAATCTAACCTTAAGCCTTACCCGCACGGATGTGGCCAGTAGCAACACTGCGGATGAAACCCGAAGACTCAAGATTGCAGCCACTGGACGTGCGCGCACCTGCA
The DNA here is from genome assembly GCA_963513125.1 of uncultured Albidiferax sp. Classification (GTDB taxonomy): domain Bacteria; phylum Pseudomonadota; class Gammaproteobacteria; order Burkholderiales; family Burkholderiaceae_C; genus Rhodoferax_B. The sequence continues at coordinate 13,657 of CAUPPH010000023.1, read as the reverse complement.
AACCGGCTTCGGAATCAGACTCAACCTGCTCTGCTACGGGTGACTGATGCATCGCACGCCCGACTCTGGTAACTTGATTTCTCTCGCCCTAACCCAGGCCGCCCAGGCCCGGCTGCTGGCCCCACCCAACCCGGCGGTAGGCTGCGTGATCGTGGATGCCCAGGGCCAGATCCTGGGCCAAGGCCACACCCAGCGCGTAGGCGGACCCCACGCCGAGGTCATGGCGTTGCGCGATGCCGCAGCGCAGGGCCACAGCACCCAGGGCGCCATCGCCTACGTCACCCTGGAGCCCTGCTCCCACCAGGGCCGCACAGGTCCGTGCTGTGATGCCCTGGTGGCAGCGGGTATCCGTAAAGTTGTGGCCTCGATGGCTGACCCCAACCCGCTGGTGGCTGGCAATGGCTTTGCCCGCCTGCGCGCTGCCGGGGTGGAGGTCGAGGTCGGCCCCGGCGCTGCCGAAGCACGCGAACTCAACCTCGGCTTTTTCAGCCGCATGGTCCGCAAGACACCCTGGGTGCGCATGAAGATTGCCGCCTCGCTCGATGGCCGTACCGCCCTGGCCAGCGGCGACAGCCAGTGGATCACCTCTCCCGCCGCCCGCGCCGACGGCCACATATCGCGCGCACGTGCCTGCGCCGTATTGACCGGCATTGGTACGGTGCTGAAAGACCGGCCCACTCTCGATGCGCGGTTAGCCGACACCCCACGGCAACCCCATCTAGTCGTGGTGGACAGCCGATTGGAGACACCACCAGATGCTTCTATTTTTATAGCTGGTCGCGCTGTCTACATATGCACAAGCAGCCAAAATGATATAAAAAATCGAGCTTTGGAGACAGCAGGAGCTACCGTGTTGTACCTGCCTGGCGTAGCGGGCCGGGTGGATCTGGCAGCCCTGCTGCGCGAGCTGGCCCGGCGCGAGATCAACGAAGTGCATGTGGAAGCCGGCCACACCCTCAACGGGGCACTCATCCAGGCTGGGCTGGTGGACGAATTTCTGGTCTATCTGGCCCCCAAGTTGATGGGCCCGGGTTTGGATATGGCCCAACTGCCGCTGCTGGCCGGCCTGTCGGATGCCGTGCCACTGCAGTTCACCTCGATCGGCCTGGTGGGCCCGGATATCCGCATCACCGCACGCATCCCTGGCCGCGACCAGTTCTGACCCGCAGGCCCAGGCCACGGGCAATTGCGACGATAATTACTGGCTTTGCAGAGCGTTGCCCGCACAACCGTGCTGAACGCAACCCCCACGCAGCGCATACCCTGTCGCTACGGCTTTCGAAATTGCACCCTATGACATCGCCCTCCCCCCTCCAGCCGGTCTCCATTTCCCCTGTCGAAGACATCGTGGCAGACATGCGCGCGGGCCGCATCGTGATCCTGGTCGATGAAGAAGACCGCGAAAACGAAGGCGACTTGGTCATCGCTGCCGACCACATCACTGCAGAGGCCATCAACTTCATGGCCCGCCATGCCCGTGGCCTGATCTGCCTGACCCTGTCGCGCGAAATGTGCGAGCGCCTGCAGTTGCCGCCCATGGTGGCCCGCAACGGAGCCAAGCACGCCACCGCGTTTACCGTGTCCATCGAAGCCGCCGAGGGCGTGACCACCGGCATCTCTGCCGCCGACCGCGCCCGCACCGTGCAAGCCGCCGTGGCCCCTAATGCTGTCGCCGCCGACCTGGTGCAACCCGGCCACATCTTCCCGCTGCAAGCGGTAGACGGCGGCGTGCTGATGCGCGCGGGCCACACCGAAGCCGGTTGCGACCTGTCGGTAATGGCCGGTTGCAGCCCCGCATCGGTGATCTGCGAGGTGATGAACGACGACGGCACTATGGCCCGCCTGCCAGACCTGCAAATCTTTGCCGCCCTGCACGGCCTGAAAATCGGCACCATCGCCGACCTCATCGAATACCGCAGCCGCAACGAGTCACTGATCGAAAAAATGGGCAGTCGCCAGATTGAAACCGCCTTTGGCAGCTTCACCGCCCACGCCTTCCGCGACAAGCCCAGCCAGGGCGTGCACCTGGCGCTGGTCAAAGGCAGCTGGCAGCCCGACGACACCGTCCCGGCCCGCGTGCACGAGCCGCTGTCGGTGCTGGACGTGCTGGAAGTCAATCGCAGCCTGCACTCCTGGAGCCTGGACGCCAGCCTGCGCCACATTTCCGCCCAGGGCCAGGGCGTGGCCGTGCTGCTGAACTGTGGTGAGAGCGCCGCCGACCTGCTGGCCCAGTTTGACGGCACTGCCCGCCCGGCCCAGGCCCCCGGGCGTGGTCAGATGGACCTGCGCACCTACGGCATCGGTGCACAGATTCTGCTGGCCTGCGGTGTGCACAAAATGCAGCTCATGGGCAGTCCGCGCCGCAGCCCCGGCCTCACCGGCTACGGCCTGGAAACCGTTGGCTACCTGTCGCCACAATAAGAACACAAGGAAAACCTATGCAGCAAGCAGACCAAGGCGCACTCGCCGCCCAAGACCCCCGTATGGACGGCAGCAAGCTGCGCATTGCCATCGTGCAGGCCCGGTTTAACGCCAGCATCACCAACGCCCTGGTAGATGCCTGCAAAGCCGAGCTGACCGCCCTGGGCGTGCAGGCTGACAACATCCAGCACGTGCAAGTACCCGGCGCTTTAGAGGTGCCACTGGCCCTGCAGGCCCTGGCCGAAACCGAACAATTTGACGCGATGGTGGCCCTGGGCTGCATCATCCGGGGCGAAACCTACCACTTCGAGTTGGTGGCCAATGAATCCGGCAGCGCCGTGACCCGCATCGGGCTGGACTACCAGATTCCGATTGCCAACGCCATCATCACCACCGAAAACCTGGCGCAAGCCGTGGCCCGCCAAACCGACAAGGGCACAGACGCTGCCCGTGTCGCGGTGGAAATGGCCAATCTACTAGAGCAATTGGCATGAGCAATCCCGATACCCCCTCCTCCTCCGCAACTCCCGCAACCGCACCTAAGCGCCCGCGCCAATCCCGCAGCGGCCTGACCGACACCGGTGTACGCAAAGCCTCCGCCAAGTCCGACCGCAGCCGCGCCCGCGAATTCGCCCTGCAAGCGCTCTACCAGCACCTGGTGGGCCGCAACGATGCCGAATCCATCGACCACTTCACCCGCGACCTGGCCGGCTTCCACAAGGCCGACTCGGTGCATTACGACGCACTCCTGCACGGCTGCATCGAACAGTCCGCCGAGCTGGACGCGTTGATCATTCCCCTGCTGGACCGCAAGCTGGAAGAAATCTCGCCGGTCGAGCGCTCGGTGATGTGGATCGGCGTGTACGAGATGCGCAACTGCCTGGACGTGCCCTGGCGCGTGGTACTGAACGAATGCATCGAACTGGCCAAGGAATTCGGCGGCACCGACGGCCACAAATACGTCAACGGCATCTTGAACGGCCTGGCCCCCAGCCTACGCGCCGCCGAAGTGCAGGCCGACAAGGCAGGTAAATCCAACACAGCCCCCACCAACAACGCTACCGAATAAGACCCCACCGCATGCGGATTTCCCGGCGCGCTCAGGCCATCGAGCCTTTTTACGTGATGGAGGTGGCCAAGGCCGCGTCCGAGCTGGCCCAGAAGGTCGCCCACACCGACCGGCCCATGGTGTTTTTGAACATCGGCGAGCCCGACTTCACCGCCCCGCCGCTGGTGCAAGCCGCCGCCGTACAGGCCATCCAAAGCGGCAGCACCCAGTACACCCAGGCCACCGGCCTATGGGCCCTGCGCGAACGCATCAGCGCCTGGTACGCCAGCCGCTTTGGCGTAAATGTGCCTGCCAGCCGGATTGTGGTGACCGCTGGGGCATCGGCCGCGCTGCAACTCGCTTGCCTGGCGCTGATCGACGCGGGCGACGAAATTCTGATGCCCGACCCCAGCTACCCCTGCAACCGGCATTTTGTGTCGGCGGCCGATGGCAAAGCCGTGCTGCTGCCCACCACCGCCGCCGACCGCTACCAGCTAAAGCCCGACATGGTGGCCGCAGCCTGGACCGACAAGACCCGTGGGGTGCTGCTGGCATCGCCCTCCAATCCCACGGGCACCTCGATCGACCCCGCCGTGCTGCGCGATATTCACAGCGTGGTGCAATGGCATGGCGGCATCACCTTGGTGGACGAAATCTACCTGGGCCTGAGCCATGACGACCGCTTTGGCCAGACCGCGCTGGCCATTGACGACCAGATCATCAGCATCAACAGCTTCAGCAAATACTTCCACATGACCGGCTGGCGACTCGGCTGGCTGGTGGTGCCCGAGGCGCTGGTGCCGGTGGTGGAGCGCATCGCGCAAAACCTGTTCATCTGCCCCAGCACCATCGCCCAGCACGCCGCACTGGCCTGCTTTGAAGAGGCCAGTATCCAAGAATTTGAGCGCCGCCGCGCCGAGTTCAAAGCCCGGCGCGACTACTTCATCCCGGCCCTGAATGCCCTTGGATTTTTAGTACCCGAAATGCCGGATGGCGCTTTCTACGCCTGGGCTGACTGCTCTTTAATTTGCAGCAAATTAGGCATCAAGGACAGCTGGGATCTGGCCTATGAAATCCTGCACCGCGCCCACGTGGCCGTGACCCCGGGCCGCGACTTCGGCAGCGCCGACACCCATAAATTCCTGCGCTTCTCTACCGCCAGTTCGATGGAAAACCTGCACACCGCCATTGCCCGCCTGCGCGACATGCTCAACAGCCCCCAACATGCTTAACACCACCTTCACCCACCCCATCCGCGTTTACTGGGAAGACACCGACGCCGGTGGCATCGTCTTCTACGCCAACTACCTGAAGTTCTTTGAACGTGCCCGCACCGAATGGCTGCGTTCGCTGGGCATCCACCAAAGCACCTTGAAGGACAGCAGTGGCGGCATGTTCGTGGTGGCCGAGACCACGGTGAAATACCTGCGCTCGGCCCGGCTGGACGACCAACTGATGGTTACCGCCCGGTTGGAAAAAATCGGCCGATCCACACTCACAATCACACAGCAGGCCATCCTGGATGGCACCGTGCTGTGCGAGGGCAGCATCCGCTTGTGCTGGGTGCGCTACGACACCCTCAAATCCGACCGTATTCCGGCCCCACTTTTAGAAATTTTGCAATGACCCAAGACCTGTCGATCTGGACCATGGTGCTGAATGCCAGCATCGTGGTGCAACTGGTAATGCTGCTGCTGGTGGTGGTGTCCATCTCCAGCTGGGCGGCGATTTTCCGCAAACTGATTGCGCTGGGCAAAGTCAAATCGCTGAACGAAACCTTCGAGCGCGACTTCTGGTCAGGCACCAGCCTGAACGACCTGTTCAACAACGCCTCGCGCAATGCGCAAGAGGCAGGCCCGATGGAGCGTATTTTTGCCAGCGGCATGCGCGAATACCAAAAACTGCGCGAGCGCCGCATTGCCGATCCTGGCACCCTGATGGACGGTGCCCGCCGCGCCATGCGCGCCAGCTACCAGCGCGAGATGGACGTGATCGAATCCAGCCTGTCCTTCCTGGCCTCGGTCGGCTCGGTATCGCCGTATGTGGGCCTGTTTGGCACGGTCTGGGGCATCATGCATGCCTTTACCGGGTTGGCCAGCATGCAGCAGGTCACCTTGGCCACCGTGGCCCCCGGCATTGCCGAGGCGCTGGTGGCCACCGCCATCGGCCTGTTCTCGGCCATTCCCGCCGTGGTGGCCTACAACCGATTTGCCCGCGATATCGACCGTACCGCCATCCGGCTGGAGACTTTCATCGAAGAGTTCTCCAACATCCTGCAGCGCAACGTGGCGGCCCAGTCGCCTGCCATGTCTGCGGGGCACTAAGCCATGGCCAGCATGGTGTCACGGGGGCGCGGTCGGCGCACCATCAACGAGATCAACATGGTGCCCTTCATCGACGTGATGCTGGTGCTGCTGATCATCTTCATGGTCACCGCGCCCATGATCACCCCCAGCGTGGTCGATCTGCCCAGCGTGGGCAAGGCCGGCAAGCAGCCGGACCGGGTGATCCAGATCGTCATCGCCAAGGACGAATCGCTAGAGCTCACCCAAAAAAGCAAGACCACCAAACTCGGTAAAACCGATGTCGCCAGCGCCGTGAAAACCGCGCAAGACGGCGATGCCAGCGTGCCTGTGGTCATCAGCGCCGACCGCAACGTCAAATACGAGTCGGTGGTCAAGGTGATGGACACCTTGCAGCGCGCAGGCATACAGCGCGTGGGCCTGTCGGTCCAGCTCGGCAAATAAATCCTCCCACGCAACTTATGCACGCCGCCCAGGACACGCTCAACCTCACGCCCCCCCAGCCACCCGGCATGGTGCGGGCGCTGGGCCTGGCCCTGCTGGCCCACGGCCTGCTGCTGGTGGCGCTGGTGATCAACGTGCAGTGGAAGCAGACCGAGAGCGCCACGGTAGAGGCCGAACTCTGGTCGTCCTCGGTGCAAATGGCGGCCCCTAAGGCGGTGGACGTACCCCCACCCCCGCCCGTGGAAACGCCCCGCCCCACCCCGCCGCCCCAGCCCGTGGCCAAGGTCCAGCCGCCGCCACCCGCGCCCGATGTGAAAGATGCTGACATCGCCCTGGAGCGCGCCAAAAAGAAGCGCGAGGCCGAAAAGCTGGAGCAGGCCCAACAAGACAAAGCCGAGAAAGCCGAAAAGGCCAAGCGCGACAAACTCGAAAAAGACAAAGCCCTAAAAGCCAAATTGGCCGAAGAGAAAGCCGAAGCATTAGCCGATAAAAAAGCCGCTGAAGACAAGCGCCTGAAAGACAAGAAAGCTGCCCAGGAAAAGCAGGACAAGCAGGACGCGTTAGACAAAAAGGCCAAAGCCACCCAGGACGCAAAAGATGCAGCCAAAGCCGCCGCCGAAAAAGCCAATGCCCAGGCCGATGCCAAGGCCCTCGCCGCGCAGCGCGCCGACAACCTGAAACGTATGGCGGGCATGGCCGGGGCAACGGGCGGGGCCAACGCCACCGGCAGCGCGCTGCAATCCTCCGCGCCATCGGCGGGTTACGGCGGCAAGGTGGTGGCCAAGGTCAAGCCCAACATCGTGTTTCCCGATGACTTCGAAGGCAACCCCAAAGCCGAAGTCGAAATTCGGCTGTCACCCGACGGCACGATCCTGAGCAGCAAACTGGCCAAACCCAGTGGCAACAAGGCCTGGGACGATGCCGTGCTCAAAGCCATCGACAAAACCCAAACCATGCCCCGCGACACCGATGGACGGGTGCCCTCTTCCATGATCATCGGCTTCAAACCCCGCGATTTTTAACTCCAGGAAAACCATGGATTACGTTGTTACGCCCCCCGCTGTCGTCTCCGTTCCCGTTGTCGGCCAGCCTGCCCGGTTCCCCGTGCACCGCATCTACTGCGTGGGCCGCAACTACGCCGAGCACGCCAAGGAAATGGGCTTTAGCGGGCGCGAACCACCATTTTTCTTCATGAAGCCCGCCGATGCCGTGGTGGCCGTCGAGGCGGGTCAAACCGGCTCAGTGGCCTACCCCACGCTGACCGGCAATCTGCACCACGAAATCGAACTGGTGGTGGCCATTGGCAAAGGCGGCAAAAACATCACGGCGGCCGACGCGCACCAGCACATCTATGGCTATGCCGTGGGCCTGGACATGACCCGCCGCGACCTGCAAAACGAAATGAAGAAGCAAGGCCGCCCCTGGTGCATCGGCAAAGGCTTCGAGCAGTCCGCGCCCATTGGTGCCATCACGCCGGTGGCGCTGGCGGGCAAGGTAGAGCAGGCCGAAATCGCCCTGCAGGTCAACAGCCAAGAGCGCCAACGCAGCACCGTGGCCCAGCTGATCTGGAGCATTTCTGAGACCATCGAGCACCTGTCTGCCGCCTGGGAACTGCAGGCCGGTGACCTGATTTACTCGGGCACACCCGAAGGCGTCGGCGCGGTGGTGCGCGGCGACACGCTGGCGGGCAGCGTGACCGGGCTGGAGCCCCTGACCGTGCGCATCGTATAAGCACGGCCATGCACCGCAGCCCCATTCAATTTTGCAAAGACTGCGGCGCGGCCGTGGTGTACCGCGTGCCCGACGATGGCGACACCAAGCTGCGGGCGGTCTGCACTGCCTGCCACGCGGTGCACTACGAGAACCCGATCAACGTGGTGGGCACCGTGCCGCACTGGGGAGCCACGGGCGAACAGGTCCTGCTGTGCAAGCGCAACATCGAGCCACGCTTCGGCAAATGGACGCTGCCCGCAGGCTTCATGGAACTGGGCGAAAGCACTGCCGACGGTGCCGCCCGCGAGACCGTGGAAGAAGCCGGCGCGCAGTTTGAAATGCAAGAACTGTTCAGCGTGATGAGCGTCATCCACGTGGGTCAAGTGCACCTGTATTACCGCGCCAAGCTGCTCAGCGAGGTGTTCGACCCCGGCTTTGAAACCATCGAAGCCCGGCTGTTCACCGAGGCTGAGATTCCCTGGGACGAAATCGCCTTCCGCACCGTCTCGCAGACCCTGAAGTACTACTTTGCCGACCGCCGGGCCGGCCAGTTTGGCTTGCACCACGAAAGTTTGGTGTAGTATTAGCTATTATTTTAATAGCTAATACCGCCCATTCAATAAGCGCTAGAAGCCTAAAAGGCTCGTAAATACAGCCACGGACGCTGCCTCAGGGCAACGCCGTAATCTCCACCTCGACCCGCTCCTCCCCCGAGCCGACCAGCACCGTGCTGGGCAGCGCACCGGCGGGCATGGCCCTGGCGATCAGCACCAGGTTTTGCGGGTCCCACTGCAGCCATTCCGGCAGAGCCTGGCCATCGGGCCGCGTGGCCACCGTCTTTGCACGCAGCGCGACAGTGGTTTGCGAGGGCAATGCAGCTTCAAATGCGCCATTGCGCAGCACCTGCTCGCTGACCTGCACCATCACCTGGCCCGACAGCTTCGGCGAGACATTGCGCACCGGGGTGACGATCACAAAGCCGTTCTGTTGGCTGCTGCGTCCGCAATCCTGCCCGGTCAGCGCGGTGCCCATGCAGCCCGACACCAGCGTGCGGCTGGGCACTACCGTCCCCGCCGGGGCGTTCTGTGCGCTGTCCGGCACGTTGCCCGTGGCGATGTTGGCCTCCACGGCAGGGGCTGCCAACATAGGGCTGGCGGACTGCGGCACCAACACCTCGCGCGTCAAGGCGGGCGGAGGTGTGAAGGCGGGCAGGGGTTTCACCGGTGGGACCGGCGTAACCGGTGCTGGATGGATCGTACTGGTCGCGTTGTTCGCGTAGGCCACCTGGTAGTTATTGCCACCGTTGCCATCGTCGACGACCACGCCCGCCGTGGTCACGGTTTTGTTGCCCAGGCCCACACCGGGGTCGGTAAATGCGAAGCTGCCGCCGCTGAGCCTGTCGGCACCAAACAGTGTGCCGCCGGTGGCCACGACCGAACCAGCAGCAGAGATGGTGCCGTCGTAGGTTTTGACCACGTTAGCGGTGGACACGGTCAGGCTGGCGGGCGTGATGCTGGCGGCAATGCCTGTAGGTGGGACGATGGTGTAGTTGGCCGCATCCGCACCACCGAGGATGTAGCCCGTTACCGCCACCGTCTTGCCCGTGCCGACGTTCTGGTCGGCAAAGCTGGCCGTCGCCGTACCACCCACGCCCACCACATCAGCACCCAAGGGGCTGACGGTGGCCGTTCCGTTCAGTGTGGCCATGGTGGTGGCATCGTAGGTCTTGTGGTTCGCACCCACACCGCTGACCGCCAGATTCACGGCGGTGATGGTGCTGGTGGTGTTGTTGGCATAGGCCACGGCGTAGTTGCTGCCACCGTTGCCATCGTTCACAACCACCCCCGAGGTGGTCACGATTTTATTACCTGCGCCCACATTTTTATGGGTAAACGCAAAGCTGCCGCCGCTGAGGCTGTCGCTGCCAAACAGGTTGCCGCCGGTCACCACGGCGGTGCCGCTGACGCTGGTGGTGGTGTCGTAGGTTTTGCTGACATTGCTGGTAGCCACCGTCAGGCTGGCCTGGGTGATGTGGGCCGTGCCGCCGATCAGGCTGTAGTTGCTGACCAGCCCGGTGCCATTGCCGAGGGCCAAGCTGCCCAAGGTGACGGTTTTGCCGGTGCCCACGTTTTTGCTGGCCACGGTGCCGGTGCCGCCCAGGGTAAGGGTTTCACTGCCCACCAGCGTCCCCAGCGAGAAGATGCCTGCGGCCACATCGGTGGTGCCATCAAAGCTGCGGCTGCCGCTCAGGCTGACGGCATACGGGTTGACCGTGAGGCTGCCGCTGGTGTGGCTGATCGCATAGCCCAGATCGCTGCTGAGCCCGCTGGCGCTGATGGCATACGGGCTACCGGCCACGTTGACCGCCCCCTGGCTGCTGCCGCCATACACGATGCTGCCGCCCAGGCTGTCGCCATTGGACAAGCCGCTGACGGCATAGCCGTTGCCGCCGCTGAAGGCGTTGCCATCGTAAGTCTTGGTGGCGTTATGGGCGGTGACCGAGACGGTAGGCGCTTCGCGGTACACCGCATAACTGCCAGTGCCCAGAGCCGTGCTGTAGTTGGTGGCGCTCTCGTCGCTGTGATAACGGAAGCGCCCGCTGCTGGAGCCGATGAAGGCGGTGAGCCCAGTGCTGCCGCTGACCGAACCGGTCATCAGCGTGGCCCGCCCACCGGTGCCGGTGGTGATGCCAGGGCTTCCGCTGAAAAGGATATTGCCACCTGTGCTGGTGCCTGCGGCACTGCCGATGCCTGCATTGAGCAGCACGGCGGCACTGCTGGTGTCTGTGCTGTTGACCGTCTGTGCCACCGTCAGGTCACCGCTGGCGGTGACGATGGAGACCGGTCCGCTGGCGCTGATGCCGCTGACACCGTCCACCGTACCAATTTGTAGTGCACTACTGTTTTGATAGCTGGTTGCGCTCGTCCCACCTACGGCGAGGGTAGTTACAGCATTAGAACTGGCGGTCGCCAGGGCGTAGTTGGCGCCAACACCGTTGAGCAACAAATGGGTGGCGGTAAGGTTGCCCGCCACCGTTTGGCTGACGTTGCCCGCCGCCGTCAGGGTCAGGGTGCTGCTGCCCACCGGCGCGTTGATGGCAATGCCTGCGCCGGTTTTCAGCGTCAGGTTGGTGGCCAGGGCGGGCGCGATTGCACTGCTGACTGTGATGGCCCCGGCAGCGCTTGCATCGTTGCGGCCTACCACCAGCGTACCCGCCGTGATGCGGTTGAGCTCGGCGCTAGACAAGCCCAGGGTCCGCGGGCTCCCCGTGAGCACGTCCGCGCCCCCCAGGTTCAGGAGAGTGCCTGCGGTCCGGTTTTGCAGGCTGACCTGGCCCGACCCGGAATTCACCGACTCCGTCCCATCCCCGGCATAGCTGTCGCTGGTGATCAGCACGCTGCCGCTGGTCGTAGCCACCTGTCCAGAAGCCCGCAGGGCCACGCCGTAGTTGGTGGTTCCGGCCGTGGGGCCTGCAATGCCGGTCACCGCCACCACGCCGGGATTGGACGTGATGCTGCCGCCATTGACATTGACCCCCACGTTGTACGGACCCGCGCCGGTGTTGGCTGTGCCCGTGACACTGGTGTTGCCGCTGCCGGTATTGGCAATGCTGCCGCCTGTGGTCAACACCACACCGCTGTTCACGGCCCCGCCGCCACTGCTGCCACCGGTGCCAGTCACCTGCACGTTGCCGCCGGTGCTGGTGATTTTTCCGGTGCTGCCCGAGACGGAGACGCCGTGGTAGTTGTTGCCACCTAAAGGGGCCGTACCGCCATGCCCCACCACCACCACGCCGCCTGCGCCGCCAGTGACCACCCCACTGGTCACCGTCACCCCTACGGCACCCGCCACAGCAGTGGTGGTCGAGGTACCGCCGGTGCCAATCAAGCTCAACAACCCCGTGCCGCCATTCACCTGGCTCACATCCACCGCAATACCGCTGTGCCCGTTGCTGACGGAGGTGCCACCGGTTCCGGTCAGGGTTGTTGCCGCACCGCTGTTGATCGTGCTGCTGGCCAACACCGCAATGCCCGCATTGGAAGTTGAAGCGAGGGCACCGCCGCCGATACCGGTCATATCAATCACCCCTGCACCGCTGGTACTGACCGTCCCTGTGGTTAGCCGAATACCTATCTGGTTCGTACCAAATGACGCCACCGACCCACCCTTGCCCCGCATGGTGATGTTGCCCCCACCCGCATCCACCGTGCCAACGTTCAACTCCACACCGCTGCGGTAGGGGCTGTATGCACTAGAGCTGTACGTACCACCCAGGCCCGCAGCAAAGCCAGAACCATCGCCCGCCACACCGCCGCCCAGCGTGATGTTGCCACCGTTGCTGGTGATACTGGCGCTACTGTTGAGCAGAATGGCACCGACACCACTGCCATCGGCATCGCTATTCAAAATCACATTGCCATTGGCCAGCGTGGTGATACCGGTACTGGCGTTCAGGGTGATATGGCTCCCTGCCAACAGCGTCAGATGCCTGGCCAGCGCAGGCGAAATGCTGGCGCTCACCGCCATGTTGCCCGAGGCCGTGGCCCCGGTGCGGCCAATGACCAGCGTGCCGGCGGTGATGCGGTCGATCTCGGCATCGGTCAGCCCCAGGGTCAGCGGGCTGCCGCTGCGCACGTCGGCCCCGCCCACATTCACCAGGGTGCCCGCCGTACGGTTTTGTACCGTCACCGTGCCGGTGCCTGCCGAAATGGAATCCGTGCTGCCAATACCGACACTGTCGGCGGTGATGCTGACTGGCGCATTGCCGCCCGAAGCAATGCTGGCCCCCGAGGTCATCCACAGGCCATAGGGCAGGAAGCCCGTGGTGGTGTGACCCGTCAGCGTGATGCTGCCGCCGTTGGAGGCAATCGAACTGCTGGCACCGGTGAGGTTGATACCGTCACTGCCCAGGCTGGAGCCGCCACCGCCGGTGCCGACGACCGTCACCGTGCCGCTGCCGCCTGCGCTGAGTGTTCCGCTGTAGATAACCACCCCGCGGTTGTTGCCACCGCTGCCAACGCCCCCTGCGGTGCCCGTCACCAAAACATTTCCACCACCCGATGTGAGGCTGGCCGCGCTGGAAAGCTCTACGCCATTGTTATGACTGCCGCTGCTGCCGCCCCCCGTGCCCGTCACCGTCACGCTGCCCGATCCACCGGCCGCCATTGCGATGCTTCCCCCGTACAACTGTACCCCCACACCGGAGCCGCCACTGCCAGCGCTCCCGCCGCCGGTACCGACCACCGACACGCTTCCGCTGGCACTACCGGTGACCACAGACCCCGAGTTCACCAACACGCCAATGTCATTGCCACTGGTGCCCGTACCCGCACCTCCGGTGCCGATGATGGAAATGTTTCCCGCGCCGGTGGTGTCCACCGTACTGGACGTGAAGAGCGCCACACCGTACAGATTGTTGGAACCTGATGCGAAACCCATACCTCGCATGCTGATATTGCCGCCCGCCGCGCTCAGTGCGGCTCCACCCAACCAGACACCATCCGGGTTGGCAGCACTGCCTACTGCATTGCCCGAGCCATCGCCCGCCGTGCCGCCCCCCAGCGTGATGTTGCCGCCGTTGCTGGTAATGCTGGAGCCCGTGTTGAGCGCGATGGCCCCGGCCCCGCTGCCATCCCGGTCGCTGTTGAACACCACGTTCAGCCGGTTGGCGGTAGATGCAATCGCCACGTTCGCGGCCACCACGATGTCGTTGTGCGCCCGCAGGGTC
>CAUPPH010000022.1:0-46306 GCA_963513125.1 uncultured Albidiferax sp. | reverse complement strand
CGAAGACCTGGACGACGCGGCTCAATGCCGTGTCGGTGCCGCAGCGCATGTCCAGCGGCTGGGTAGCCAGCCACACCGCATCGATGCGAATCACCGCAGCAGCTCGCGCAGCCACGCCGCGCATGCAGGGGCGGCGGACACCTTCAAAGCTGCTGCTGCACCAGCGCAGGAATGCGAAGCGCTCGCCATTACGTTGGTATTCGCGTTCCAGGTTGACCTGGCGGGAGACGGGCGATGCCCAACTGTCGACCTGCAGCGAATGGTCGATGATGACGTCCACGGGCACCTTGGGACGGACCAGCGCAGCGTCACCGCCAGCTTCGGCCACGGCATCGCGCATGCCAGCCATATCCACCAGCATCACCTGGCCCAGAATATCCTGGCCGTAAACCCGGGTGGGATAAAAGGTCATCGGACGACATGCCTTTGTCCATGCCCGGCGCTTGCAGCGACTCGTTGATGGCCTTGTTGAGCTTGGCAACGATGTCCTGCGGAATTCCCTTGGGACCAATGATTCCGTGCCAGTTGGTCACGGAGTAGTTGGGGAAACCTGCTTCGACAGTCGTGGGGACGTCTGACCAAGGCCCCCGGTTGGCGCGATGTTGATCATGAAACAGCGCAGTGCGCGTATGCCATCCGCGCCCGCACAAAACCCATGCGCATACCTGATGCGCACAAGGAGGATGGCCATGGCCAGAGTAGCACGTGACCGCGAACCAGCGAACGAGCCCATCTACCGGTGGGTGAACCTGGCGATGCACTGCGCCACAACTGGCGACACACCTGATGCCGTAGAAAAGCGCGTGCGTAGCGGGCACTGGCTGCGCGATGTGCACGTGCGCCAGCCTGCCGGGAGTAAGCAGTTCTGGGTGAATGTCGAGGCCGTCAACGACTGGGCTGCAGGCAAGCCCGCAGAGTTACCAAGGCGCGGGCGGGCCGGGGGATGAGTGCCGGCATCACTCCGCTGAAACGCAAAAACAAGGAAGTGATTCGCATTGCGTTTAGCTTCAAGGGTGTGCAGTGCCGCGAAACCCTGGACCTGCCGGGCACCAAAGCGAACATGCTCTACGCTGAGCGCCTGCGCGCCGAGATCCTGGGGAAGATCGAACGGGGGTCATTCCTCTACAACGAGTATTTCCCAGACTCGCCCAGGTGCAAGGTGTTTGGTCATGTCGGCGGCGGGAAGACGGCCAGCATCAAGGAGTTGCTGACCGACTACAAGAGCCGGTCCAAGACCTCCCTGCAGCCCAGCACTTGGAACGGGTATCGCAAGGCCATCGACAACATCCTGATCCCAGAGTTTGGGCACTTGCAGTTGTCAGCCCTGAATACCGGCGTGCTGCGCGATTGGATTGCAGCACGGCACGTCACCCGCAAGCGCATGAGCAACCTGCTACTTCCGATGCGCAACGCCCTGGCCGAAGCTGTAGCCGACGAAAAAATCACCTACAACCCGCTGGACCGCTTGAAGTTGGCGAAGATCCTGCCGCGCGACACGCTGCAGACCGACTACGAACCAGACCCGTACACCGTCGAGGAATTGCTGACCCTGTTTGACTTCCTGGATGGCCAGGAGCGTAACGCCATCCAGTTCTGGGCCTTCACGGGGGTGCGCACGAGCGAACTGGTTGCCGTGTCCTGGCCAGACTGCGACAAGCTATCCAAGGCGATAAAGATCGACAAGGCCGTGGTCGAGGGTGCGGAGAAGACCACCAAGACCAAGGCAGGTATTCGGTTGATCCCGCTGCTGCTGGCCGCCCGCCAGGCGCTGGAGGCGCAGCGCAAGTGCTCTGAATTGGCCGGGGGACGCATCTTTCCGAATCCGCGTACCGGCGGGGAGTGGACGGACCAATCCTTGCTTAGGCTGTGGCAGCGGACCTGTAAACTGGCGAAAATCCGGTACCGCAACCCCTACCAGCTGCGGCACACGTTTGCCAGCCACTTACTCAGTCAGGGTGAAAACCCGGCCTACATCGCCAAGCTACTTGGGCACAAGAACACCGAAATGGTGATCCGCACCTATGGCCGCTGGGTGGAGCAAGGCGCATCGCTGGGGTTTGACAAGCCTCCAGCGAAGTACGGAACCGCATGCCTTCCGGGCCTACCCGACATAGACGACGGCGCTAAAAAATGTGTGAGAAACGTGTGAGAGCCTGGACGGCAGAGGACGGCGCAGGACGGTAGAGAAAAACGTAAGTCGTTGATTTCCAACGACTTACGTATGGTTTTATGGTGGAGCTGGGGGGATTTGAACCCCCGTCCGCAAGCCTTCTTCGAACAGTTCTACATGTGTAGCCATCTGGTTTAAGTCTCGCCTTTTGCATCGCGCAGTGGCACGCTATGCAAAACGCCAGCAACCTATTTTCTCGGAGCCCACTAAGTTACCCAGTGAGCGCCCAGCCAAATGAAGTTACCCCGCAGCCTGGACAGCAAAACCTTACGGCTCCACCACCCTTGCCCAGCCTATTGGCTTGCTGTTGCGAGGCTCACGCGCAATTAAGCGGCGAGTGCGAAACGTTCGTCGTTTGCAGTTAGGTTTTTTCTGCTGTTTTACGAGGTGACAGAACCTCGACATGCCCTGCTGCGCGTCCGAACCCACGTCGAAACCAGTGCAGCCCCAAGTTTGTATTTTACCTGCCTTATGGCAGCCAGTGCAGCAGCTCCATCGGCGACTGGATGGTGGCGTGAGCACCCCATTGGGCAATGTCAGCATTGCATCCCAGATAGCCATAACCTGCGGCGACCGTCGCCATGCCCGCGGCCAAGCCCGCGACGACATCCCGCTCATCGTCGCCTACGTACATGCAATGCTCCGGAGCCAGGCCCAGGCGCCTGGCGGCTTCAAACAAAGGCTCTGGATGAGGTTTGGCATGGGGAGTGGTATCGCCTCCGACAATCGCGCCCGCCGTGGCAAACAAAGGCATGGCCTGGGTTAGCGGCAAGGCAAACCGCTCTGACTTGTTCGTCACCACGCCCCAGGGTATCTGGCGTACGGCCAGTTGGGCCAGCAATTCAGGCACCCCATCAAACGCATAAGTCTCTTGCGTCAGGCGGCGCTCGTAGTTCACAAAGAACTCTTCTTTCATGGCCGCGAAATCAGGATGATCGGGCTGCATGCCAAAAGCCACGCCCAGCATGCCCCTGGCACCCGCACCTACCATGGGACGGTAAAGGCTTGGCGCAAAAGGCGGCAAGGAGCGGTCGGTACGCATTTTGTCGGCCGCGCCCGCAAGATCAGGCGCACTGTCAACCAAGGTGCCATCCAAATCGAACAATACGGCGCGGACACCGTGGAATGCCGGATGCATACGCGCGGTCACAGCTTTTGCGTCGCAAACATGTAGTTCACGCTGGTGTCGTCGCTGAGCCAGTAGCGCTGGGTCAGAGGATTGAATTCCAGGCCACGGGTATGCTGCAGTGTCAGTCCCGCAACGCGGCAGTGCCCGGCCAATTCACTGGGACGGATCATCTTGGCGTATTCGTGCGTGCCACGGGGCAGCATGCTGAGGAGGTATTCCGCACCCACGATGGCCATCAGGAAAGCTTTGGTACTGCGGTGGATGGTCGAAAAAAACACCCAACCACCCGGCTTTACCAGCGCCGCACAGGCCTTAACCACCGATGCGGGGTCGGGGACGTGCTCCAGCATCTCCATACAGGTCACCACGTCAAAGCTGCCAGGTTGCTCTGCCGCGATCTCTTCCGCGCTGATTTCACGGTATTGCACCTGCGGTGTCTGGGCTTCCAAGGCGTGGAGTTGTGCGACTTTGAGCGCCTTGATGGACAAATCGATGCCCAACACTTCGGCACCCCGGCGGGCCATGGAATCCGCCAAGATACCACCGCCACAGCCTATATCCAGCACCCGCTGGCGTTGTAACGGCGCGATGCCGTCGATCCAGTTCAGACGCAGGGGGTTAATCTGGTGCAGCGGGCGAAACTCGCTGTCCAGATCCCACCACCGGTGCGCGAGTTCGGAAAATTTAGCCAATTCGGCGGGGTCGGCATTCAAACTTGGATTCATGCCCAGATTTTCGCAGATTGCACCAGCCGCCTGCTCTGCGATGGTATGAAACCCCACATATAAAAGCCCCGTGGGCTGGCGCACACGGGGCTTTTTTGGGGAGCCAGACGGGTCTGGCATCCAGCGCAAGAATTACTTGTTGCGGGTACCAACCACTTCGATTTCTACGCGGCGGTTCTTGGCACGGCCTTCGGCGGTCTTGTTGTCAGCAACAGGTTGCTTCTCGCCCTTGCCTTCGGTGTACACGCGGTTCTTTTCGATGCCGCTAGACACCAAGTAAGCCTTGACAGCTTCAGAACGGCGAACCGACAGCTTCTGGTTGTAAGCATCGCTGCCTACGGAGTCGGTGTGACCCACGGCAATGATGACTTCCAGGTTGATGCCCTTGACTTTGCCGACCAGGTCATCCAACTTGGCTTTGCCTTCTGGCTTCAACACAGACTTGTTGAAGTCAAAGAATGCATCTGCTGCGTAGGTAACCTTTTCGGCAACCATGACAGGAGCCACAACTGCGGGTGCAGGTGCTGCAGCTGCAGCAGGTGCAGGAGCCGCTGCAGGTGCAGGGGCTGCCGCAGGTGCGGGAGGAACAATAGCGCCATCGCAACCTGGAGCTGCAGTTGCAGGGGTCCAGAAGTTGTCACGCCAGCACAGTTCGTTGGTTCCGTTTTTCCAGACCAACTCGTTGGTGCCATTCTTCCAGTTGTCAACGGTTTGGGCGCCCGCGGCGGTTACAAGCGCTGCGGAGGCAAACAACATTGCCACTTTATTCAATTTCTTCATGGTTCTCCTCTTGGGGAAAAAGCCGCAGCAGCGCTGCGAAACGGGACGTTTACAGTGACCATCACTGCATACGTTCATTGAATTGTGCCACAGGGCTAAGGGGAAACGAGTAGGACAGCAGGCATGCACGACGGTATACGCTGGCATTAAGGAACATGTGTTGCTGTGTGGCTACAGTCACTTGGCCCTAAAATAGTTGACCTCCGCTGTATGACGTTTGCCTCTCTATGACCCAGTTCGCCAAAGAAACCTTGCCCATCAGTCTTGAAGAGGAAATGCGCCGGAGCTATCTAGATTACGCCATGAGCGTGATTGTGGGCCGCGCCCTGCCGGATGCGCGCGACGGTCTCAAGCCGGTACACCGGCGCGTGCTGTTCGCCATGCACGAGCTCAATAACGACTGGAACCGCGCCTACAAGAAGTCGGCCCGTATCGTGGGCGACGTGATTGGTAAATACCACCCCCACGGCGACAGCGCGGTCTATGAAACCATCGTCCGGATGGCGCAGGATTTCTCGCTGCGCCACATGCTGGTCGATGGCCAAGGCAACTTCGGCTCGGTCGATGGCGACAACGCTGCCGCCATGCGCTATACCGAAATCCGCATGTCCAAAATCGCCCACGAGCTGCTGGCCGATCTGGACAAGGAAACCGTCGATTTCGGCCCCAATTACGACGGCAGCGAGCAAGAGCCGCTGGTCATGCCGGCACGCTTTCCTAACTTATTAGTAAATGGCTCCTCCGGCATTGCCGTGGGCATGGCTACCAACATCCCGCCGCACAACCTGAACGAAGTGGTCGATGGCTGCCTGCACCTGCTGCGCAACCCGCAGGCCACGGTGGACGAGCTGATGGAGATCATCCCCGCGCCCGACTTCCCTACGGCCGGCATCATCTACGGTATCAATGGCGTGAAAGACGGTTACCGCACCGGCCGTGGCCGCGTGGTGATGCGCGCCAAGGTGCACTTTGAAGACATCGACAAGGGCCAGCGCCAGGCCATCATCGTGGATGAGCTGCCCTACCAGTGCAACAAGAAGACCCTGCAGGAGCGCATGGCCGAATTGGTGCACGAGAAAAAGATTGAAGGCATCAGCCACATCCAGGACGAGTCCGACAAATCCGGCATGCGCCTGGTGATTGAACTCAAGCGCGGCGAAGTGCCCGAAGTGGTGCTGAACAATCTGTACAAACAGACCCAGCTGCAAGACACCTTCGGCATGAACATGGTGGCGCTGGTCAATGGCCAGCCCAAGCTGTGCAACCTGAAAGACCTGATCGAGGTCTTCCTGGAGCACCGCCGCGAAGTCGTCACCCGCCGCACCATCTTCAACCTGCGCAAAGCCCGCGAGCGCGGCCATGTGCTGGAAGGCCTGGCGGTGGCGCTGGCGAACATTGATGACTTCATTGCCATCATCCGTAACGCGCCCACGCCGCCGGTCGCCAAGGTGGAGCTGATGGCCCGCCCCTGGGACAGCAAACTGGTGCGCGAAATGCTCACCCGCACCCGTGCCGACGGCGGCATGGTGAATGTGGACGACTACCGCCCCGACGGCCTGGAAAAAGAACTCGGCATGGGCAGCGACGGCCTGTACCGCCTGTCCGAAGTGCAGGCGCAAGAGATTTTGCAGATGCGCCTGCAACGCCTGACCGGCCTGGAGCAGGACAAGATCGTCGCCGAATACAAAGAAGTGATGTCCGAGATCGAAGATTTCCTGGACATCCTGGCCAAGCCCGAGCGCGTATCGGCCATCATTGGCGAAGAACTCATCGCCATCAAGCTGGAATTCGGCCAGACCAAGCTGGGCGCACGCCGCAGCCTGGTGGAATACAGCTCGTTCGACCTCAGCACCGAAGACCTGATCACGCCCACCGACATGGTGGTCACGCTCTCGCACAGCGGCTACATCAAGAGCCAGCCTTTGAGCGAATACCGTGCCCAAAAGCGCGGTGGGCGCGGCAAGCAAGCCACGGCGACCAAAGAAGACGACTGGGTGGACCAGCTCTTCATCGCCAACACGCACGACTACATCCTGTGCTTCAGCAACCGGGGCCGCCTGTACTGGCTCAAAGTGTGGGAAGTGCCACAGGGTTCGCGCGGTTCGCGTGGCCGCCCCATCGTCAACATGTTCCCGCTGCAAGAAGGCGAAAAGATCAACGTGGTGCTGGCCCTGACCGGTGAAAAGCGCAGCTTCCCCGCCGACCAGTACGTGTTCATGGCCACCAGCATGGGCACGGTCAAAAAAACCCCGCTTACCGACTTCAGCAACCCGCGCAAGGCCGGCATCATCGCCGTGGACCTGGACCCGGGCGACTTCCTGATCGGCGCAGCCCTCACTGACGGCAAGCACGACGTGATGCTGTTCAGTGACGGCGGCAAGGCCGTGCGCTTTGACGAAAACGATGTGCGCCCCATGGGCCGCAACGCCCGCGGCGTGCGCGGCATGATGCTCGACGAAGGCCAGGGCGTGATCGCCATGCTGGTGGCCGAAGACGAGCTGCAAAGCGTGCTCACCGCCACCCTCAACGGCTACGGCAAACGCACCAGCATCACCGAATACACCCGCCATGGCCGTGGCACCAAGGGCATGATCGCCATCCAGCAAACCGAGCGCAATGGCCGCGTGGTGGCCGCCACCCTGGTGCATGCCGACGACGAAATCATGCTGATCACCGACAAGGGCGTGCTGGTGCGCACCCGCGTCAGCGAAATCCGCGAACTCGGCCGCGCCACCCAGGGCGTGACCCTGATCGGCCTGGACGAAGGCTCCAAGCTCAGCGGCCTGCAGCGGATTGTGGAAAACGATGCCATCGCGGTCGCCGCCGAAGCGGATGAGGCGGGCGAGGTCGGCGACGATGCGGGCACCGACGATGCCGCCCCTGGCACCCCCGAAGCGTAAAACCGCCATTACTATCAATTTAGTAGCACCTAGCGCAGGTGGAATATGCGCTAGAGGCCTAAAACTTTAAGAAATTGC
Source organism: uncultured Albidiferax sp. (assembly GCA_963513125.1). Taxonomy (GTDB): domain Bacteria; phylum Pseudomonadota; class Gammaproteobacteria; order Burkholderiales; family Burkholderiaceae_C; genus Rhodoferax_B. Next base: position 38,524 of record CAUPPH010000022.1, on the reverse strand, counting down.
ATGACACGCCCCTTCAATTTTTCCGCCGGCCCCGCCGCCATCCCTGAAGCAGTCCTGACCCAGGCTGCGGCCGAAATGCTGGACTGGCACGGCAGCGGCATGGGCGTGATGGAGATGAGCCACCGGGGCAAAGAATTTCTGTCGATCTACGCGCAAACCAAGGCCGACTTCCGCGCCCTGATGGCCGTGCCACCCGAGTTCAAGATTTTGTTCATGCAAGGCGGCGGCCTGGGTGAAAACGCCATCGTGCCGCTGAATTTGTCGCGTGGCGGCAAGGTCGATTGCGTGGTCACCGGCAGCTGGAGCAACAAGTCGCAAAAAGAGGCGCGCAAATACGCCAGCAGCGTACACATTGCTGCCAGCACCGAAGCCACCGGCTACACCCGCCTGCCAGACCCCGCCACCTGGGACCTGAGCGCCGATGCCAGCTACGTGCATATCTGCGGCAATGAAACCATCGATGGCGTGGAGTTCCAGACCCTGCCCGACCTGCAGACCCTGGGCTCCAAGGCCCCACTGGTGGTGGATTTCTCGTCCCACGTGGCCTCGCGCAGCATGGACTGGAGCAAGGTCGGCCTGGCTTTTGGCGGCGCGCAAAAGAACCTCGGCCCGGCGGGCCTGACCGTAGTGGTGGTGCGTGAAGACCTGCTGGGCCACGCTATGGACATCTGCCCCAGCGCCTTCAACTACGAGACGGTGGCCGACAACCAGTCGATGTACAACACGCCGCCTACCTACGCCATCTACATCGCCGGGCTGACCTTCCAGTGGCTCAAGCACCAAACCGAAGGTGCCCACGGGGAATTGCACGGCATTGCCGCCATGGAGCAGCGCAACATCGCCAAGGCCGAGCTGCTGTACCGCGCCATCGACCAGTCGCAGCTCTACTTCAACAAGGTGGATGCGGACTGCCGCTCGCGCATGAACGTGCCCTTCTTCCTGCGCGATGAAAGCCGCAACGACGCATTTTTAGAAGGTGCCAAGGCACGCGGCTTGCTTCAGCTCAAGGGCCACAAGTCGGTCGGCGGCATGCGCGCCAGCATCTACAACGCCATGCCCCTGGCGGGCGTGCAAGCGCTGGTGGACTACATGCACGCATTTGAAAAGAGCCAGGCCTGAACCATGACAGCCACGACACCGCTGAACCCCGCCACCCCTGATCTGGCCGACCTGCGCGTCAAAATCGACCAGATCGACCAGGAGCTGCTCGCCCTGCTGAACCGCCGTGCCCACGTGGCCGAGCAGGTCGGCGACATCAAGCGCCGCGAGGGCTCGCCTTTTTTCCGGCCCGACCGCGTGGCCCAGGTCATCGAAAAGATCCAGCAGGCCAACCCCGGCCCGCTGAAAAACCAGCATGTGGCCGCCGTGTGGCGTGAAATCATGTCGGCCTGCCTGGCCCTGGAAGCGCCCCAGCGCGTGGCCGTACTCGGCCCGGAAGGCACCTTCACCGAGCAAGCCGCCATCGAATTCTTCGGCAGCGCCGCCGAACTGCTGTACTGCGCCAATTTCGACGAAGTCTTCCACACCACTGCCGCAGGCACGGTGCAGTACGGCGTGGTGGCGATTGAAAACTCCACCGAAGGCGTGGTGGCCCGCTCGCTGGATCTGTTTTTGCACTCTCCCGTACACGTGGTGGGCGAAGTCAGCCTGCTGGTGCGCCACAACCTGCTGCGCCAGACCAATTCGCGCGACAACATCGATGTAGTCATGGCCCATCCCCAGGCGCTGGCCCAGTGCCAGGCCTGGCTGACCCAGCACCTGCCCCACGCCGAGCGCCGCGCCGTGTCCAGCAATGCCGAAGGCGCGCGCCTGGCGGCCACCAACCCGGCCTGGGCGGCCCTGGCCAGCGAACGTGCCGCCTCCCAGTTTGGCCTGCACATCGTGGCCCACGCGGTGCAAGACGATGCCTACAACCGCACCCGCTTCGCCGTCATCTGCCTGCCGCAAACCCTGGCCACGCCACCCGCGTCGGGTAAGGACTGCACCAGCCTGGTGGTGTCGGTGCCCAACAAGCCGGGTGCCATGCACGATTTGCTGGTGCCGCTGAAAACCAACGGCGTGTCCATGACGCGCTTTGAGTCCCGCCCTGCCCGCACCGGCCAGTGGGACTACTACTTCTACATCGACCTGGATGGCCACCCTTCGCAGCCCCACGTCGCCAAGGCACTGCAAGAGCTGCGCGCGCTGTGCGCCTTCTTCAAGGTACTGGGCACCTACCCGGTCGGCTCCTGAAAGCAACACCCATGTTTGAACAACTCGGACTGATAGGCTGCGGCCTGATGGGTGGATCGTTTGCGCTGGCGATGAAAAACGCCGGGCTGGTGAAACGCGTGGTGGGCTACAGCAAGTCGCCCTCCACCACCAGCAAGGCCCGCCAACTGGGCGTGATCGACATCGAAGCCCCTTCGGCCCTGCTGGCCGTGTCAGGGGCCGACATCGTGCTGCTGGCCGTGCCCGTGGCCGCCACCGAAAACACCTTCAAGGCCATCAAGCACCTGATCACCTCCAACACCCTGGTGATGGACGTGGGCTCCACCAAGCGCGACGTGGTGGATGCCGCGCGCCGGGCGCTGCGCGAGCAGGTCGGCTCCTTTGTGCCCGCCCACCCGATCACCGGCAAAGAAGTTTCGGGCGTGGAATTTGCCGACCCGCACCTTTACAGCGGCAAAAACGTCATCCTGACCCCCATCGAACGCACCCTGCCCGCCCAGTTGGCCCAAGCCCAGGCGGTATGGAAAGCGCTGGGCTGCAATGTGCTGCAAATGACCCCCGAATCGCACGACGCGGCCTTTGCCGCCGTCAGCCACCTGCCGCACCTGATCGCCTTTGCCATGATGCACGGCCTGGTCAGCCAGCCGCAGGGGCAGGAGTATCTGGCCCTGGCCGGGCCGGGCTTTCGCGACTTCACCCGCATTGCCGCGTCCGACCCGCACATGTGGCGCGACGTGCTGCTGGCCAACAAAGAGGAAGTGCTGGCCCAGTCGCAAATCTTCCAAAAAACGCTGCAGACCATGGAGAGCATGCTCACCAGCAACAATGTGGACGGCCTGGTGCAGATGCTGGAGCACGCCAGCGACAGCCGCGCCGACTGGAGCATGGCCTCCCTCAAGCCTAAAAATTAATGTTCGCCACCCCTTTTCTCGACCTCCCTTCCCTCGACAGCGCCTGTGGCACCGTCGTACTGCCGGGCTCCAAAAGCATCTCCAACCGCGTGCTCTTGCTGGCGGCCTTGAGCGGTGGCACCACCCGCGTACACGACCTGCTGGACTCGGACGACACCAAAGTCATGCTGGCTGCGCTGGGCCAACTGGGCTGCGGCATCCGCCACACGGGCAACACGGTAGAAATCGACGGGTTGGCAGGGCAATTGAAGACCTCGCAAGCCGACCTGTTCATGGGCAACGCGGGTACCGCCATCCGCCCTCTGACGGCTGCATTGGCGGTGCTGGGTGGCAACTTCAGCCTGCACGGCGTGCCGCGCATGCACGAGCGGCCGATTGGCGACCTGGTCGATGCCCTGCGCCAGCTCGGCTGCCAGATCACCTACACCGGACAAGACGGCTACCCGCCCCTGCGCATTGGCCAACCCCAGCTCAAGCTGATTGCCCCCATCCGCGTGCGTGGCGATGTCTCCAGCCAGTTTTTGACCGCCCTGCTGATGGCCCTGCCGCTGGTTGCCCAGCAAGACGTGGTGATCGACGTAGTGGGCGAGCTGATCTCCAAGCCCTACATCGAAATCACGCTGAACCTGCTGGAGCGCTTTGGCATTACCGTGCGGCGCGAGGGCTGGGCCCGTTTCACCATTCCCGCCGGTAGCCGCTACCAGTCGCCAGGCGACATACACGTCGAGGCCGATGCTTCGTCTGCTAGCTATTTCATAGCTTTAGGCGCAATTGCTACCTACGCTAATGGCACTTTAGACTCAAAAATACGCATCGAAGGCGTGGGGGCAGATTCCATCCAGGGCGACATCCGCTTTGTCGAGGCCGCCGAGCAAATGGGCGCCAATGTCGTCAGCGGTCCGAACTGGCTGGAAGTCCGCCGGGGCAGTTGGCCACTCAAAGCGATTGACCTGGACTGCAACCACATCCCCGATGCCGCCATGACCCTGGCGGTGATGGCGCTGTACGCCGATGGCACGACCACGCTGCGCAACATTGCCAGTTGGCGCGTCAAGGAAACCGACCGCATTGCGGCCATGGCCACCGAGCTGCGCAAGCTGGGGGCCACGGTGGAGGAAGGGCAGGATTTCATCCGCATTACCCCACCTACGCCCCCCACCGCCTGGAAAGCCGCCAGCATCCACACCTACGACGACCACCGGGTGGCCATGTGCTTCTCGTTGGCGGCCTTCAACCCGGCCAAGATTCCGGTGCGCATCGAAGACCCGAAGTGCGTCGCCAAGACCTTCCCCGATTATTTCGAGGCCCTGCTGGCGCTGTCACAGACGGCCACCGCCCACATTCCCGTGCTGTGCATCGACGGTCCCACCGCCTCGGGCAAGGGCACGGTTGCTGCCGCGCTGGCCACGCGCCTGGGCTACCACTTTCTGGACTCGGGGGCGATGTACCGTATTACCGCGCTGGCTGCCTTGCGGGCAGGTCTGGCCATTTCTGCCGCCGACGAAGCCGCCATCGCCACCCTGGCCCAAACCCTGCCGGTGCGCTTTGTGGACGGCAAGGTGTGGCTGGGCGACTCCGACGTGTCGGAAGCCATCCGCACCGAAGAGGCAGGCATGAACGCCTCCAAAGTCTCCGCCCTACCCTTGGTGCGCCTGGCTTTGGTGGACCTGCAGCACAGCTTTCGGCGCCTGCCCGGCCTGGTGGCCGACGGGCGCGACATGGGCACCGTGATCTTCCCCGATGCCCCCTTGAAGGTGTACTTGACCGCCACCGCCGCAAAGCGCGCAGAGCGGCGGTATAAGCAATTGATTTCAAAGGGAATTTCGACTACACTCGAAGACCTTCGCGCGGACTTGGAAGCGCGTGACGCACGGGACTCTTCCCGTGTCGCCGCGCCACTCAAGCCCGCACAAGATGCCTTGCTGCTGGACAACTCTGACATGTCGATCGAAACATCGGTAGACCAAGTGTTGGACTGGTGGCAAAGCAAGCAGCCGTTTAGCCTTAGCTGAATGGCACCAGCCCACTCTGCTGCTTCAGCCGAGTGGTTTTTAACCCTGTAACCCCGGTGGTCCCCCGACCGCCAAACCGCCACACCAGAACCTCACGCAGGTGCAATTCCGCACCCGCCAACCCTGTGCTGTGGACTAGGAAAACCATGTCAGAATCATTTGCAGACCTCTTTGCCGAATCGCTAACCCGCACGGAAACGCGCATTGGTGAAGTCGTCACCGCCGAAGTCATCCGTATCGAACACAGCTTTGTGGTCGTTAACGCTGGCCTCAAATCCGAAGCCTACGTGCCGCTGGAAGAGTTCAAAACCGACAAGGGCGAAGTGGAAGTCCAAGTTGGCGAGTTCATTTCGGTTGCCATCGTGGCCATCGAAAACGGCTACGGCGACACCATCGTCAGCCGTGACACCGCCAAGCGCCTGGCTTCCTGGATGTCCCTGGAGAAATCCCTGGAATCCGGCGAGTTCGTCACCGGCACCACCTCCGGCAAGGTCAAGGGCGGCCTGACCGTTCTGGTCAACGGCATCCGCGCATTCCTGCCCGGTTCGCTGATCGACACCCGCCCCATCAAGGACTTGTCTCCCTACGAGAACAAGACCATGGAATTCAAGGTCATCAAGCTCGACCGCAAGCGTAACAACGTCGTGCTGTCGCGCCGCGCTGTGGTCGAAGCGTCGATGGGCGAAGAACGCGCCAAGCTGATGGAAACCCTGAAAGAGGGTTCCGTGGTGCACGGCGTGGTCAAGAACATCACCGAATACGGTGCGTTCGTGGACCTGGGTGGCATTGACGGCCTGCTGCACATCACCGACATGGCATGGCGCCGCGTGCGTCACCCCTCGGAAGTGGTGACGGCTGGTCAGGAAATCACCGCCAAGATCCTGAAGTTCGACACCGAAAAGAACCGTGTGTCCTTGGGTCTGAAGCAAATGGGCGACGACCCATGGATGGGCGTGAACCGCCGCTATCCCCAGTCGACCCGCCTGTTCGGCAAGATCACCAACATCGCCGACTACGGTGCATTTGTGGAACTCGAACCCGGCATCGAAGGCCTGGTGCACGTGTCCGAAATGGACTGGACCAACAAGAACATCGCTCCCGCCAAGCTGGTTTCGCTGGGCGACGAAGTCGAAGTTATGGTTCTGGAAATCGACGAAGACAAGCGCCGCATCAGCCTGGGCATGAAGCAGTGCAAGGCCAACCCATGGCAAGAGTTCGCGCAAGACACCAAGCGTGGCGACCGCGTCAAGGGTCCGATCAAGTCGATCACCGACTTCGGCGTGTTCGTGGGCCTGGCTGCCGGTATCGACGGCCTGGTGCATTTGTCTGACCTCTCGTGGAACGAAACCGGCGAAGCCGCCGTGCGTAACTACAAGAAGGGCCAAGAAGTCGAAGCCATCGTGTTGGCCGTGGACGTGGACCGCGAACGTATCTCTTTGGGCATCAAACAGCTCGACAGCGATCCTTTTACCACCTTCACCACCATCAACGACAAGGGCCAGATCGTGACCGGCAAGGTCAAGACCGTGGATGCCCGTGGCGCTGAAATCGACCTGGGTGAAGACATCATCGGTTACCTGCGCGCCTCCGAAATCAGCCGTGACCGCGTTGAAGACGCTCGCAACGTGCTGAAAGAAGGCGACGAAGTCACCGCTGTGGTGGTCAATGTGGATCGCAAGACCCGCAACATCCAGCTGTCGATCAAGGCCAAGGACGCTGCCGACCAAGGCGAAGCCATGGCTGCACTGAGCCAGGCTTCGGCCCGCGAAAACGCTGGCACCACCAGCCTGGGCGCTTTGCTGCGCGCCAAGCTGGACAACAACAATTAATTTGTTGTTGACATAGCCTAGTGCCAGGCCGATCCGACTCGCAGGGGCGAGCGGGTCGGCTTTGTTTATAACCCGACAGGGTTTGCGTAATCCACTCCCCCCCCGTCTCCCGGGGTGCATTGCGCAAATCTTTTTGAACTACCCCCTCCATGACCCGATCCGACCTTGTTGAAGAACTGGCCGCCCGATTCAGCCAGTTGACCCACCGTGATGCCGAGCACGCCGTGAAGACCATCCTGGATGCCGTCGGGGATGCACTGGTGCGCGGCCACCGGGTCGAGATCCGAGGCTTTGGCAGCTTCTCCATCAACCGCCGCCCGCCGCGCATGGGCCGCAACCCCCGCAGCGGCGAAAGCGTGGCCATCCCCGAAAAGCGCGTGCCCCACTTCAAACCCGGCAAAGCCCTGCGCGAAGCCGTAGACCTGCACACCGCCGAGATCGAGGCTCGCGAGCTGCGCGAATCCCGCGAGTGAGGTTTTTGCCTAGATAGAATGCCCAGACGATGGAGGACACCCATGAAGAATCTGGTCCGGCTGCTTAAGTGGTTACTTAAGGCAGCCATTTTTTTTACCCTGTTTGCCTTTGCGCTGAACAACCAGCAAGACGCGGTGGTGCACTTCTTTTTTGGCACGCAATGGCGCGCGCCCATGGTGCTGCTGATCCTGAGCGCATTTGCCGCTGGGCTGGCCCTGGGCATTCTGGGCATGGTGCCGCGCTGGTGGAAGCACCGCGTGGTCGCCATCAAGGCCCAGCAGCCCGTGCCGGTGCCCGCCCCCCTCGACACCCCCCGCACGGAACCTATCGCCCCACCCCATGGACTTTGACCTCAGTTGGATTTTGCTGGGCCTGCCCATCGCCTTTGTGCTGGGCTGGCTGGCATCGCGGTGGGATTTTCGGCAGCTGCGCCTGGACAACCGCCTGGCCCCCAAGGCCTATTTCAAGGGCCTGAACTACCTGCTTAACGAGCAGCAGGACAAGGCCATCGATGCCTTCATCGAGGCGGTGCAAAAAGACCCCGACACCTCGGAGCTGCACTTTGCCCTGGGCAACCTGTTCCGCCGCCGGGGCGAAACCGAGCGTGCCGTGCGCGTGCACGAGCACCTGCTGTCGCGCGGCGACCTGAGTGCCACCGACCGCGACCGCTCCCAGCACGCACTGGCGCAAGACTTTTTGAAAGCCGGTTTGCTCGACCGGGCCGAAGAGGCACTGCGCAAGCTCGAAGGCACGGCCTACGAGGCCCAGAGCCGTCTGGCCCTGCTGTCGATCTTTGAGCGCTCGCGCGACTGGCCCGATGCGTCCGAGATCGCCTACAAGCTGGAATCCGCGGGCCAGGGCAGCTTCAGCGGCCGCCAGTCGCACTACCTGTGTGAACAGGCTGCCGCCCAGCCCGAAGCCGCCCAGGGTCTGCTGGAAAAAGCCATCGCCATCGCCCCCCAGGCAGCCCGACCGCGCATCGACATGGCCATCCTGCAGCAGCAGGCAGGCCAACTCGATGTTGCCTTTAAAACCTTGCTAGCGCTTTCTGAATCTGCACCAGCAGCTATACCTTTAGTAGCAGATCGGATCGCCACCATCGCCAGCGCCACCGGGCTGACCGACCCGGCCCTTGCGCTGCTGGAAGCCAGCTACAGCCATAGCGCCTCGCTGGATGTGCTCGAAGCCATACTGACCCTGCAACTGCGCTCCGGCAGCCCCATGGCCGAGGTGCGCATGCGCTACATCCAGCACCTGGAGCGCGAACAATCCCTGGTGGCCGCCGCCCGCTGGATCGCCGGGGAAAAGCTGGAGCACGAAGAATTCCACCCCCAGATCCAGCGCGCCCTGGACCACGCCGCGAATCCCCTGAAGCGCTACCGCTGCGCCGCCTGCGGCTTCGAGGCCAAGCAGCATTTTTGGCAATGCCCGGGCTGCCAGGCCTGGGACAGCTATCCCGCAAGACGCGTAGAAGAACTGTAATGACGAACACCCCCAGGCTACACACTTCGTGTTTTCGCCAACCCCCTTGCAGGGGGCAACACCAGCGGCCTGGCAAAGCCAGTTCCGCGGTGTTCCTGGAAAAGACAGTTCCCGTGTGATGCGCCGCGGGTGGTGCATAGTCCCTTGAAACTAAGAAGATGACAAAACTATCTACTCTCTCCCGTGAACAAATGGCCCAAGCCCAGGTGCTGGTGGTCGGCGATGCCATGCTGGACCGCTACTGGTACGGCGCGGTGGACCGCATCAGCCCCGAAGCGCCGGTACCGGTGGTGCGCGTCACGCGCGAAGAAGAGCGCATGGGCGCATCGGCCAACGTGGCCTACAACATCGTGTCGCTGGGCGCGCAGGCTTCCCTTTTGACGGTGGTGGGCGACGACGATGCCAGCCACAAGCTGGAAAAGCTGGTCGCCCAAACCGGCATCCGCCCCTACTTTGGCCGCGACGCAGAGCTGCAAACCACGGTGAAACTGCGCGTGATTGGCCGCCAGCAGCAGTTGCTGCGCATGGACTTTGAGAACACGCCCAAGAGCGAAATTCTGGCCTCCCAGTCGGCCACCTTCGCCACCCTGCTACCCCAGCACCAGGCGGTGCTGTTTTCCGACTACGGCAAGGGCGGGCTGGCCCACGTGGGTGACATGATTGCCCTGGCCCTGGCCAGCGGCAAAAAGATCCTGATCGACCCCAAGGGCAGCGACTATTCGCGCTACAGCCAGGCCAGCGTCATCACCCCCAACCGCGCCGAGCTGCAACAGGTGGTGGGCAGCTGGAGCAGCGAAGAGCAGCTGCGCACCAAGGCGCAAAACCTGCGCAAGGAATTGCAGCTCGAAGCCCTGCTGGTTACCCGCAGCGAAGAAGGCATGACGCTGTACGACGATGCCGGCGAGCTGCACGCCAGCGCCCAGGCCCTGGAAGTGTTCGACGTAACCGGTGCAGGCGACACGGTGATTGCCACCATGGCCGCCCTCGTAGCCGCGGGCCTGAGCCTGCGCGAAGCCATGCCGCTGGCCAACCGGGCGGGCAGCGTGGTGGTGGGCAAATTCGGCACCGCCACCGTCAGCTATGACGAACTTTTCACCAAGGAAACCCCATGACCCGCATCGTCGTCACCGGAGCCGCCGGTTTCATCGGCAGCAACCTCGTCAAAGGCCTGAACGCACGCGGCATCACCGACATCATTGCGGTGGATGACCTGACCCAGGGCGACAAATACCGCAACTTGGCCGACTTGGCAGTTGCCGACTACGTGGATGCCGACAGCTTCTACGAGCGCTTTGCCCAAGGTGCCTACGGCAAGGTCGAGGCCGTGTTCCACGAGGGCGCGTGCAGCGACACCATGGAAATGAACGGCAAGTACATGATGGAGAACAACTACACGCTGTCCTGCAAACTGTTCGATGCCTGCCACGCCCAGGGCACGCGCCTGCTGTACGCCTCGTCCGCGGCCACCTACGGCGGCTCGGCATCGTTCGTCGAAACGCCGGAATTCGAGCGCCCGCTCAACGTCTACGGCTACTCCAAGCTGCTGTTTGACCAGCGCATGCGCCTGCTGTGCGGCAGCGGCTTTGACCGCAACCCGCACCAGGTGGTGGGTTTTCGCTACTTCAACGTCTATGGCCCGCGCGAACAGCACAAGGGCCGCATGGCCAGCGTGGCGTTCCACCAATTCAACCAGTTCAAGGCGGACGGCAAGGTCAAGCTGTTTGGCGAATACGGCGGCTACCCGCAGGGCGGGCAGATGCGCGACTTCGTCTTCATCGACGACGTGGTGGCGGTGAACCTGTGGTTCTTCGACCACCCGGAAAAATCCGGCATCTTCAACCTGGGTACGGGCAAAGCCCAGCCGTTCAACGACATCGCCCACGCCGTCGTGAATGCCCTGCACAACCAGCCCGTGACGTTGGCCGAGGCCGCCAGCACCGGCCTGCTCGAATACGTGCCCTTCCCCGACGCGTTGCGCGGCAAATACCAGTGCTACACCCAGGCCGACCTGACGGCTCTGCGCAGCACCGGCTGCAACCACGCGTTTGCCGACGTGCACACGGGGGTGACGCGCTACGTGCAGACCTTGTTGAAAAGCTAAAGGATGTACGCCGCCAGCGTCCCCGTCTTCCAGCGCTACCTTGGCCAACTGGCCAGGATGGTGGATGCGGGCGCGGCCCAGGGCTGCGACCTGCAGGCCCGGCTGGTGCCCGACATGCTGCCGCTGGGACTGCAGATCGACATCGCCACCCAGTTCAGCCTGCGTGCCTGCGCGCCCCTGGCCGGGCTGGAGGTGCCGCCGTTTGGCCAGGGCAGCGCCACATTTGCCGACCTGCACGCCCGCATCCGCCGCGCCCAGGCCTTTCTGGCCGCGCTGACCCCGGCGCAGATGGCCGACAGCGCCCACCGCCTGTGCACCGACCAGGCAGGCCAGGCCACGGTGACGCTGCCGGGCGAGGCTTTTCTATCGCAGTACGCCCTGCCCAACTTCTTTTTCCACCTCACCAGCGCCTACGCCCTGCTGCGCCAGCAAGGCGTGCCGCTGGGCAAGGCGGACTTTGACGGCTGGCACCAATACGAATAATTTGCTATCTAATTTGCAGCTTATTGCGCCCTATTTATAAGCACAAACGGCACTTTCCATGCTTATTTTTTGGCTTTGACGAGCTGCGCCCCGCAGGATTCGCGCACCACCAGGTGGGTGGCCACCACCGGCTGCGGGCTGTTTTGCACATCTTCGCCACGCAACAGGGCGCGCAGCATGGCCATGGCTTCGCGGCCCAGGGCGATGGTGTCGGAGCGCACGGTGGTGAGCGGCGGGGTGGCAAATTCCGCCATCGGGATGTCGTCGTAGCCCACCAGGGCAATGTCTTCGGGCACACGCAGCCCGGCTTCCTTCAACGCGCGGATGGCCCCGAAGGCGATGGTGTCGTTGCCCGCAAACAGGGCGGTAAAGGGCACTTTGCGAGCCAATAGCTCCTGCGTGGCGCGGTAGCCGCTGGCGGCGCTGATGTCGGCGTAGGCGCACCAAGCGGGGTGGATGGGCAGGCCGTTGTCGGCCATGGCTTCGCGCCAGCCGCGCTCGCGCTCGTTGACGGCCAGATACTCGGGTTGGGCAAAGTTGACAAAGGCAATCTGCGTGTGGCCCAGGGATACCAGGTGGTTAACGGCCAGCTTGGCGGCCAGCGAGGTGTCGTTGCCGGTGGTGTGGTAGCGGCCCACATCGGGCATGCCGGTGCCAAACACCACCAATGGAATGCCCGCATCGGCAATGCTGGACAGGTACTGGCGACCGGCCAGGCTGGGGTTGACGACGATCAGCCCGTCGATGCGGCGGCTGCGCACCAAGTCCACAAAAGCACCGGGCTCGCGGCCCTCGTCGTCGCTGGACTCGATCAGCATCTTCAGGCCGTAGCGGTGGCACTCCTCGTTGATGCTGGCCACCAGATGCGCCAAAAACACGTCCACATACAGGTGCGAGGCCTTGGGGATCACCAGCGCCACGGTGCTGGTGGAGCCACCGGCCAGCGTGCGCGCGGCGGCATTCGGCTCGTAGCCGATGTCGCGGGCGGCGGCCAGCACCTTCTCGCGGGTGGCCTCGCTGATGCCCTGGTCGCGCACATTGTTCAAAACAAAAGACACGGTGGTGCGCGACACCCCGGCGCGGCGCGCGACCTCGCTGCTGGTGGGGGGGGATTTGAGGGAAGCTTTCATGGAAGTGACCGATCGTAGCGGATGCAAGAGCTGGTTACGAATTTCTACATTTAAAGCCCAACTTGGCGGCAAAACCCGTATTTTCCCTAGTACTAATCCGTGTCAGTAAATTTATCATACAAATACTAACCCGCGTTAGATACAAAAAAAGGAGACTCCGTGACCATTCCCGCTCCGCCTGCACCCCACGCCCTCAGCGCCACCCGGCGCAGCGAAACCCTGACCGCCTGGGCCCTGGTGCTGCCCGCCTTTATCGGCTTTGTGCTGTTCTACGCCCTGCCCACGCTGCGCGCCATCGAGATCAGCTTTACCGACTGGAACCTGCTGCGCGCGCCGAAGTTTGTGGGCCTGGCCAACTACGCCACCATGCTGCAAGACGGCAAGTTCTGGCAAGGCATGAAGCTGTCGGCCTACTACGTGGCGCTGAACATCCCGCTGCAAACCGTGCTGGGCCTGTTTCTGGCGGTGGCGATGGACCGGTTGACCAAGTCGCTGTTCGTCAAGTCCATCGTGCTGCTGCCCTACCTGCTGTCCAACGTGCTGGTGGCCATGATGTGGCTGTGGATGCTGGACCCGCTGCTGGGCCTGGTCAACAGCCTGATCGACGGTATCGGGTTTGAGCGCCAGCCCTTTTTTGGCGGCGCAGACCAGGCGCTGCTGACGGTGGCGGCGGTCAACATCTGGCGGCACATGGGGCTGGTAGCCATGCTGTTTCTGGCCGGGCTGCAAAACATACCGCGCAACCTGTACGAGGCCGCCGCGCTGGAGGGCGCCAGCGAGTGGCAGATGTTCTGGCGCATCACTCTGCCGCTGCTGCGCCCGGTGATGGTGTTTGTGCTGGTGACCAGCGTGACGGGCTCGTTCCAGATCTTCGACACCATCGCCGTGACCACCAATGGTGGCCCGCAGGACAGCACCCGCGTGATCGTCTACTACATCGTGCAAAACGCCTTCAGCTTCTACAAGATGGGCTACGCCTCGGCCATGTCGATGACGCTGTGCATCGCCATGATGATTTACACCGTGTTCCAGATGCGGGTGATGAAGGCCTCTGAGAACGACCTGGCTTGACAAGGTAACCCCATGAACACAATCGTTTCCCCCGCCGTGGCCGATGCCACACCCCACCGCATCCGCATCTTCACCCCCGGCCGCATTGCCGCTTGGGTGGTGCTGGCCGCCATGCTGGTGATCACCCTGGCCCCGCTGTGGATGGTGGTGAAAACCGCACTGATGCACAGCACCGATGTGTACACCGAGTCGGCGCAGATCCTGCCCTCCAACCCCACGCTGGCCAACTTCCAACGTGTGCTGGGTTTCATGACCGCCGATGAAAGCCGCGCCCTGGGCGGCTCGGGCGCCGAGATCAACTTTCTGCGCTCGCTGGGCAACTCGCTGCTGTTCACCAGCATCATCGTGGTCACCCAGGTGAGCTTTGCGGCCATGGCGGCCTATGCGTTTGCCCGGCTGCGTTTTCCGGGCCGCAATGTGCTGTTTGGGCTGTTTGTGGGCTCGATGATGGTGCCGGGCGTGGTCACGTTTATCCCCAACTTCATCCTCATCAAAGACCTGGGCCTGCTCAACACCATGGTGGGCATGGTGGCGCCGTTTTGCCTGATGCAGGGCTTCTCGGTGTTTTTTCTGCGGCAGTTTTTTCTGTCGATCCCGCGTGATCTGGAAGAGGCCGCGCTGCTGGACGGGGCCTCGTACACCTACATCTTCACCCACGTGGTGCTGCCGCTGAGCATCACCCCGCTGGCCACCATCGCCATGCTGACCGGCATCAACATGTGGAACGAATTCTTCTGGCCCTACCTGGTGGCCAAAGACGAAGCGCAGCAGGTGCTGCCGGTGGCCCTGCAAAGCTTCAAGTCGCAAACCGCCCAAGGCCAGCCCGACTGGACCGGCCTGATGGCCGCTACCGCCATCACCGTGATGCCCACCATTTTGCTGCTCGTCGTTTTAGGCCGCCGAGTCGTCGAATCCGTCCAGTTCTCTGGCGGCAAGTAAGTGTTCCCACAACCAACCACAACGGAGACAAGCATGACCCTCAAACTCACAACACTCGCAACCGCCGCCCTGGCCTGTATCGGCAGCGCCCACGCCGCCGAAGTCAAATACATGCTCTGGGATGCCAACCAAATGCCCGCCTACAAGCAGTGCGCCGCCGACTTCGAAAAGAAGAACCCCGGCACCACCATCAAGATCAGCCAGTCCGGCTGGAACGACTACTGGACCGCCATCTCTACCGGCTTCGTCTCGGGCACCGCGCCCGACGTGTTCACCAACCACCTGTCCAAGTACCCCGAATTTGCCAAGAACGACCAGCTCGTCGATCTGACCCCGCTGATCCAGCGCGACAAGGTAGACTCCGCCAGCTACACCGCGGGCCTGTACGACGTGTGGGGCCGCGACGGCAAGCAGTACGGCCTGCCCAAAGACTGGGACACCATTGGCATGGTGGTGAACATGGAGATGGCCAAAAAAGCCGGTGTCACGCTGGCCGACCTGCAAGCCATGACCTGGAACCCCAAGGACGGCGGCAGCTTCGAGCAGGTGCTGCGCAAACTGACAGCGGACGCAGCGGGCAACAACGCCACCAGCCCCAACTTCGACAAAAAGAAGGTCAGCGTCTACGGCTACCAAACCCCGGCCGGTGCGCCCGGCATGCGCGGCCAAACCGAGTGGAGCCACTTTGCCGTGTCCAACGGCTTCAAGTTCCAGGACAAGCCCTGGGACTCCAAGTTCTACTACGACGACCCCAAGCTGGCCGAAAGCATTACCTACATCGCCGGTCTGCCAGGCAAGGGCCTGTCGGCCGTGTTCGAGAACGCCAAGACACTGGGCTCGGACGCAATGTTTGTCGGCAAGAAGGTCGCCATCGTGCCCGCAGGCTCGTGGATGATTACCTACTTCAAGGACAACGCCAAGTTTGAAAACGCCTGGATTCCGCTGCCCACCGGCCCCACCGGCACCCGCGCCACCATGTTCAACGGCCTGGCCGACTCGATCTGGTCGGGCTCCAAGGTCAAAGCCGATGCCTGGAAGTGGGTCAAGTATCTGGGCTCTGCCGACTGCCAAAGCGTGGTGGCCAACACTGGCGTGGTGTTTCCGGCCATCAAGGGCCAGGCTGAACGCGCGATGGAAGTACAAAAAACCAAGGGCGTGGACTCCAGCGCCTTCCTCACCATGGCCAAGTCCAAGACCTTCCTGACCCCGATTGCCGACCACGGCTCGGAAATCGACGAAATCATGAAGGCCGCGCTGGAAGCCGTGCTGGGCGGCAAGGCCGATGCCGCCAGCGCACTGAAAGCCGCCAACACCCAAGTGAACGCCCTGAAATAAGCCCCCCAGGCTACGCTGTGCCCCGAGTGCAGTGCAGCCCCTCCATCCACACCACCCACTAGAGACTCGCCATGACACGCCGCATCAAGATCACCCTCATCGGGGCTGGCAGCATTGTTTTCACCCGCAACCTGCTGGGTGATATTTTTTCTTACCCCGAGCTGGCCGATTGCGAAGTGGCCTTGCACGACATCGACGAACACCGCCTGCGACTGGCCGAAATGGTGGCGCAGCGCCGGGCCGCGGCCCTGGGCGTGCAGCCCCTGATCACCGCCAGCACCGACCGCCGCCGTGCGCTCGATGGCGCACAGTTCGTCATCAGCACCATCCAGGTTGGCGGCTACAAGCCCGCCACCGTGACCGACTTCGAAATCCCCAAGAAATTCGGCCTGGAGCAGACCATTGGCGACACCTTAGGGATTGGCGGCATCATGCGCGGCCTGCGCACCATCCCCGTGCAATTGGCCATGCTCAAGGACATGGAAGACGTGTGCGCGCCCGGTGCCATCCACCTGAACTACGTCAACCCCATGGCCATGATCACCTGGGCGCTGAACCAGGCCAGCAAGCGCATCCCCACCGTGGGCCTGTGCCACAGCGTGCAGCACACCGCGCACGAGCTGGCGCACGATCTGGGCATTCCGGCCGAAGAGATCGACTACACCTGCGCGGGCATCAACCACATGTCGTTCTACACAAAATTTGAGCACAAGGGGGTCGATCTGTACCCGCGCCTGCGCCAGATTTATGCCGACGGCCAGGCCCCCGACTGGAACCGCGTGCGCTACGAGATGCTGAACCAGCTGGGCCACTTTCCCACCGAATCCAGCGAGCACTTTGCCGAATACGTGCCATGGTTCATCAAGAAGGGCCGCGAAGACCTGCTGGCCAAGTACAACATTCCGCTGGACGAATACCCCGGCCGCTGCCAGATTTTTGAACACGCCTGGCCCTATATCGAGCGCGAGCTGCAAGCCCCCGGCACGCAAGACGTGCAGGCCCTGAAAGCCGAGCTGGAGGCTGCCAACATCCACGTGATGCCGCGCAACATCACCGAAGCCGCCCGCCTGCTGGAGGGCCTGAACGCGGTCAACCGCTCGGTCGAATACGGCGGGCAGATCATCCACTCCATGGTCAGCGGCACGCCACGCGTGGTCTATGGCAATGTGCTGAACCACCACCTGATCGACAACCTGCCCCAGGGCTGCGCGGTGGAAGTGCCCTGCCTGGTGGATGCCAACGGCGTGCAGCCCACCCGCGTGGGCAAGCTGCCCATCCAGCTGGCGGCGCTGATGCGCACCAACGTCAACGTGCAAGAGCTGGTGGTGGCCGCCATCACCGAGCAACAGCGCGAACACGTCTACCACGCGGCCATGCTCGACCCGCACACCGCCGCCGTGCTCGACCTGTCGCAAATCCGCGCCATGGTGGACGAGCTGCTGGTGGCGCACCGCGCCTTCCTGCCCGACTACCTACAAGCTTAAACAAAGAGGCACCACCATGGCCAGCATCGAACTGCGTTCCGTCAACAAAACCTACATGAACGACGTGGCGGTGATCCGCGACGTGAACCTGCACATCCAGCAGGGCGAGTTTTGCGTCTTCGTCGGGCCGTCGGGCTGCGGCAAGTCCACGCTGCTGCGCATGGTGGCCGGGCTGGAGGACATCACCAGCGGCGACCTGCTGATCGACGGCCAGCGCATGAACGACACCCAGCCCGCCAAACGCGGCGTGGCCATGGTGTTCCAGAGTTACGCGCTGTTTCCGCACATCACCGTGTACGACAACCTGGCTTTCGGCATGACGCTGAACAAGGTCGACAAGACCGAGATCCGCCGCAAGGTGATGGAGGCCGCCAAGGTACTGCAACTGGAGCATCTGCTGGACCGCAAGCCCAAAGCCTTGTCCGGCGGGCAGCGCCAGCGGGTGGCGATTGGCCGCGCCATCGTGCGCGAGCCGGGCGTGTTTTTGTTTGACGAGCCGTTATCCAACCTGGATGCCTCGCTGCGGGTGCAAACCCGGTTCGAGATCGCCAAGATCCACCGCGACTTCGGCAAGGCCAGCACCATCTACGTGACCCACGACCAGGTCGAAGCCATGACCCTGGCCGACCGCATTTTGCTGCTCAACGCCGGGCCCGCCGTGCTCACCGAGGGCAGCGTGGCCCAGTGCGGCAGCCCGCTGGAGCTGTACCACCGGCCCCGTAACCTGTTTGTGGCGGGCTTCATCGGCTCGCCGAAGATGAACTTTCTGGAAGGCCGCCTGGTCGAGGGCCGCAGCGACATTGCCAAGGTGCAACTCACCGGCGGCGAGGTGGTGGAAGCCATGGTGGACGGCAGCGCGCTGCAGCCCGGCCAGCCCGTCACCATCGGCATCCGCCCCGAGCACACCCTGCTGGGCACCGCCACCCAAAGCATCACGCGCCAGGTGCACTGGCAAGAGCGCCTGGGCGAATCCACCTACCTGTTTCTGGACAGCGGCGTGGCCAACCAGCCCCTGGTGGTCAAAGCCCCCGGCCAGTTCCACGCCGACCCCGGCCAGCGCGTGGCGGTATCGCTGCCCGCAGCCGCCATGCATGTGTTTGACGACAAGGGCCACGCTTTAGAACGCCGCATTCCGATTGCCGACATGCTCATTCCACACGCAGCCTGAACATCCGCCCCCACCCCGGCCCTCCCCCGAAGGGGGAGGGAGACATACCGGACCCCGCTTGCCTCCCTCCCCCACCGGGGGAGGGTTGGGGTGGGGGCAGGCAGCCACCAAACCACCTCCATTTCCAATCCCATGCCACCCGAATTCCTTCTCCTGCACAGCCGCCACAGCACGCTGGTCCTCGAATGCCCGCCCGGTGAAGCGCCCCTGTGGCGCTACTGGGGCCCGCGCCTGTCCGATGGCAGCACGCCCGGCCAGCCCCTGCGCGGCACCCGCCCGCTGCCGTCCTTCATGCTCGACTTCGACCAGCCGCTCACGGTATTGCCCACCTTCGGCGTGGGTTGGTTCGGCCAGAGCGCGCTGCTGGCCCACCGCGCCGGGTTGGACTTTGCCCAGGCCATCACCCAATGTGACGTGGAATGGACCACGCCCGGCAGCGCCGTGGTGCTGCACCTGACTGATGCCGTGGCGCAACTGCGTTTTGACGTGTCGCTGGCGCTGGACGCAGATACCGACGTGCTCACCCTGCAGACCACGTTGACCAACCTGGGCCATGCAGACATCGACGTGCAATGGCTGGCGGCGGGCACCCTGCCCTTGCCCGGCGATGCAGCCACGGTGCGCTCGTACGCGGGCCAGCACAACCACGAATTTTTGCTGCAAACCGACACCCTGGGCCGCAACCAGTGGCGGCGCGAAAACCGCCGGGGCCGCACCTCGCACGACTGCTTTCCCGGCGCGGTGGTCACCACACCCGGCAGCACCGAGCACACCGGCCTGGTGTTTGGCGCGCACCTGGCCTGGTCGGGCAACCACCAGCAAACCATCGAGTGGCTGCACGACGGCCAGTACCAGTGGCAAATGGGCGAATGGCTGGCCCCCGGTGAAGGCCGCCTGGCGCCAGGAGCCAGCCTGCACACGCCCGAGATCATCGCCACCTGCTCCACCGGGGGCCTCAACGGCCTGGCCGCCAACTTCCACGCCGCCCTGCGCAAGCGCATGGCCTGGCCCGGCGGCGCCATGCGCCCGCGCCCGGTGCACCTCAACACCTGGGAGGCGTTTTACTTCGACCTGGTGCCCGGCGACGTGATGGCCCTGGCCGATGCTGCCGCCAAGGTGGGCGTGGAGCGTTTTGTGCTGGACGACGGCTGGTTCCACCGCCGCCACCACGACCGCGCCGCCCTGGGCGACTGGTGGCCCGATGACACCAAGTTCCCATCCGGCCTGGGCCCGCTGGTGGCGCACGTCAACGCCCTCGGCATGGAGTTCGGCCTGTGGGTCGAACCTGAAATGGTGAACCCCGATAGCGAGTTGCACCGCACCCACCCCGACTGGGCGCTGCAAATCGCCGGTCGCCCCCTCATCACCGCCCGCAACCAGCTGGTGCTGGACATCTCGCGCCCCGAGGCGGCCGACTACCTGTTTGCCAAGCTCGACACCCTGCTGGCCGCCCACCCCATCCGCTACCTCAAGTGGGACCACAACCGCGACCTGACCACCGCCGCCCTGGCCGGGGGCATGGGCAGCGCAGGCTACCGCGCCCAGGTGCAGGCGGTGTACGCGCTGATGGCCCGCCTGCGCGCGGCCCACCCGGAAGTGGAGATTGAAAGCTGCTCCGGCGGCGGGGGCCGCATCGACTTTGGCATCCTGCGCTACACCCACCGCGTGTGGGGCAGCGACTGCATCGACGCGATGAGCCGGGTGCAGATCCAGCACGGCTTTGGCCAGTTTTTCCCGCCGGAAATTTTGGGCTCGCACATTGGCACCGCCCCGGCCCACACCACAGGCCGCAGCCAGTCCCTGGCCTTCCGCGCCGCCGTGGCCCTGACCGGCCACCTGGGCGTGGAGCTAGACGTGCGGCATCTAGACGAATCGACCCTCTCCGCTCTATCTGCCTGGATAGTTTGCTATAAAAATTGGAGAAACCAACTCCACCATGGCCGCGTCTGGCGTGGCGAGGCTGCCGACGGCCTGGTCTGGCAGGCCCATGGCGATGCCGATGACCTGCTGCTGCTGGTCTACCGCTGCCAGCCCACCAGCCACCGCTACACCCCGCCGCTGCGCCTGCCCATGCTGGATGCCGCTGCCCGCTACCAGGTGGCGCAACTGGTGCCCATCGCAGGCGAAGGCGCGGTGCAGTCCCCCGCGCCGTTCTTCACCGCGCTGCAAAACGGCGGAACAGAACTGGACGGTGCCTGGCTGGCCCAGGCCGGCCTGCCCATGCCCCGCGCCACGGCGGAGACCTGCTTCATCGTGCGTTTGAAAAAGGTGTTGCCATGAACATCCTGGTCACCGGCGGCACCGGCTACATCGGCAGCCTGACCAGCCTGCGCCTGCTGGAGGCCGGGCACCGCCCGGTGCTGCTGGACAACCTGTGCAACAGCCACCCGGCAGTGCTGGACCGCATCGCCACCCTGGGCGGCAGCCGCCCGCAGTTCGTACAAGGCGATGTACGCGACCGCACCCTGCTCGAACGTGTGCTGGCCGACGCGCAGATTGATGCCGTCATCCACTTCGCTGCCCTCAAGGCGGTGGGCGAATCGGTGGCCCAGCCACTGGCCTATTACGACAACAACGTCAACGGCACCCTGGTGCTGCTGCAGGCCATGCAGACCGTGGGCGTGCGCAACCTGGTGTTCAGCTCGTCGGCCACGGTTTACGGTGCAGCCGAGCACATGCCGCTGCGTGAGGACGCGCCCCTGTCGGCCACCAACCCCTACGGCCAAAGCAAGCTCATGGTCGAGCACATGCTGCGCGACCTGGCCGCCGCCGACCCGCGCTGGTCCCTCACCGCGCTGCGCTATTTCAACCCGGTGGGTGCCCACCCCAGCGGCCTGATGGGCGAACACCCCCAGGGCGTGCCCAACAACCTCATGCCCTACATCGCCCAGGTCGCCGTGGGCCAGCGCGCCAGCCTGCGGGTGTTTGGCAACACCTACCCCACGCCCGACGGCACCGGCGTACGCGACTACATCCACGTGATGGACCTGGCCGACGGCCACCTGGCCGCCCTGCAACACGGCGTGGGCCGGCCCGGCCTGCACGTCTTCAACCTGGGCAGCGGCCAAGGCCACAGCGTGCTGGAAGTGCTGGCCGCCTTTGGCCAGGCCTGCGGCAAAACCCTGCCGTACGACATCGCGCCCTGCCGCCCCGGCGACGTGGCCAGCAGCTGGGCCGATCCCCGGCGCGCACGCGAGGTGCTGGGCTGGCACACTAGCCGCAGCCTGGCCGACATGTGTGCCGACACCTGGCGCTGGCAATCCACCCACCCCCAAGGCTACCCCGTATGAGCACCGACCTTTCCGACACCGCCACGTTTGACGTGGCCGAGCACTCGCACCGCCGCTTCAACCCCCTCACCGGCCAGTGGGTGCTGGTGTCGCCGCACCGCGCCAAACGCCCCTGGCAGGGCCAGCAGGAGCAGGCCGACACCGCAGAGCGCCCGGCGCACGATGCCACGTGCTTCCTGTGCGCAGGCAACCTGCGCGTCACAGGCGAGCGCAACCCGGCCTACACCGGCACCTTCGTTTTCACCAACGACTTTGCCGCCATGATGCCCAGCGCCCCGAACGCGCCCGCCGAGGCCGACCCGCTGTTCCAGGCCCGCACCGCGCGCGGCACCAGCCGGGTGATCTGCTTCTCGCCCGACCATGGCAAAACCTTGCCCGAGCTGCCGCTGGCCGCCATCGGCGAGGTGATCAATACCTGGTGCGCGCAAACCGCCGAGCTGGGTGCCACCTACCCCTGGGTGCAGGTGTTCGAGAACAAGGGCGCGCTGATGGGCTGCTCCAACCCGCACCCGCACGGCCAGCTCTGGGCCACCGACTTCATCCCCAACGAGCCCGCCGCCGAAGACCTGCGCCAGCGCGCCTGGCACGCCGAGCACGGCACGCCCCTGCTGCTGGACCTGGCCGCACGCGAAGCCGCCGACGGCAGCCGCGTGGTGGTGCAAACCGAACACTGGCTGGCCATCGTGCCCTTCTGGGCCACCTGGCCGTTTGAAACCTTGCTGCTGCCACGCTTTGCGGTGCAGCAACTGCCGCAGCTCGATGCCGCCCAGCGTGCCGACCTGGCCCTGGCCATCCAGCAGCTCACCTCGCGCTACGACAACCTGTTCCAGTGCTCGTTTCCCTACTCCATGGGCTGGCATGGCGCGCCGTTTGATGGCAAGGCCACCGCGCCCTGGCAACTGCACGCCCACTTCTACCCGCCGCTGCTGCGCTCGGCCAGTGTGCGCAAGTTCATGGTCGGCTTTGAAATGCTGGCCGAAGCCCAGCGCGACCTGACCCCCGAGCAAGCCGCCGCCCAACTGCGGGCGGTCTCTGACGTTCACTACCGCAATGACAAAGTAGCCCCCTGACCAACATGACCGCCACCCTGCAAACCCGCATCGACACCGCCTTCGCCCAGCACTTCGGCCACGCCCCCACGCTGCACGTGCGCGCCCCCGGCCGCGTCAACCTGATCGGCGAGCACACCGACTACAACGATGGCTTTGTGCTGCCCTGCGCCATCGACTTCGAAACCCGCATCGCCGTGGGCCCGCGCAGCGACCGCCAGGTGCGCATCTGCGCCTGCGACTACTTTGATGCCATCGACCAGTTCGACCTGGACGCGCCCATCACCCCGCGCCCCGACGCGCAGTGGGCCAACTACGTGCGCGGCGTGGTGCAGGTGCTGCTGGCCAAAGGCCTTCACTTAGGCGGCATGGACCTGGCGATTGCGGGCAATGTGCCGCAGGGCGCGGGTTTGTCGTCCTCGGCCTCGCTGGAAGTGGCGGTCGGCCAGGCTTTCAACGTGCTACACAATTCAGAGCTACTAACGCCCACCGATATTGCGCTGGCGGCCCAAAAGGCTGAAAACAGCTTCGTCGGCGTGAACTGCGGCATCATGGACCAGCTGATCTCGGCCTGCGGCGAAGCCGACCACGCCCTGCTCATCGACTGCCGCAGCCTCAGCACCCAGGCCGTGCCCGTGCCCGCCGGGTTGGCGGTGATGATCGTGCACTCCCACGTACAGCGCGGCCTGGTTGGCAGCGAGTACAACACCCGCCGCCAACAGTGCGAAGCCGCCGCCGCCCACTACGGCGTGAAAGCCCTGCGCGACATCGACATCGCCCGCCTGGAGCGCGATGCCGCCGGGCTGGACGCGGTGGTGCTGCGCCGCGCCCGCCACATCGTCACCGAGAACCAGCGCACCCTGGATGCCGCCCAGGCCCTGTCCACCGGCGACCTGCAGCGCCTGGGCCAGCTCATGGCCGCCTCGCACGACTCCATGCGCGACGACTTTGAAATCACCGTGCCCCCCATCGACCACCTGGTCACCATCCTGCAAGCCGCCATCGGCCCCCAGGGCGGTGCCCGCATGACCGGCGGCGGCTTCGGCGGCTGCGTCGTCGCCCTGCTCCCCGAAGCCCTGGTCCCCACCGCCCGCGCCGCGGTAGCCGCCCAGTACCGTGCGCCCAATGGGGATGCGGCCACGGTGTATGTGTGCCATGCGTCGGCGGGGGTGGGGGTGGTGTGACGGGATGGAGCCTGGCGGGGTCGGATCACGATTGCGCGTGGCCCTGCTGGTTTTCATACGGCTGCGAACCCGCATTCGTGCTCCGACCCCTCCTGGCGGTTCTCCGTGACGGACGGTGGCGGAATTGCCTCTTCTGGGTGCCATGAGCATCCCCGGCCGGGTAGTGCGCCCGGCAGCGCAGTATCTTTTCTTTTACGCAAAAGAAAAGACACCAAAAGAAAGGCGCCCCAACTGTCTGCGCCCTCCGCTGGCGCTGCGGGAACCTGCGGTGCTCGCTTTGGGCGGGGTCTGGCTAAACTCGCCTGCGGCTCAAACAGACGCCAGCCCTGATCCGCCCAAAGCTGTGCTCCTCGGCGCACACAGATGGGGACCCCGGGGAGCGGGATCGGCCCGGCTGCGCCGGGCATCGCGCCTAGGGCGCGAGCTGGAGGTGGCATCCTGCACGTTATGCAAGTGCTTCTCTTTTGATAGTAAAAAACAGGAGCTGCTCGTGCTGAGCTTGTAAGCGCCAGCAGCCAATTAGGCACCCCAAAAACAGCCTAAAAAATCTAAAAGTGGCAGGCTGCGAGTTTCCAACACCGCAGCCCTCCCCTCACCCCCCCGACTTCACCGCGCAGGTATTCCACCCAAACAGGGCATACGGCGGGCACCAGCCGATCAGGCCGGTGGCCAGGGGGACGACACCGATCCAGCCCCATAGGCCGACGGTGCCAGTGGCGGCTAGGGCGACCAGGGCGGCCCCGGCGACGATGCGCAGTGTGCGGTCAATGCCGCCGACGTTGGTTTTCATGTCCGGTCCTTTCATGGTGAAGACACCGACATTGGGCTACCGGAGCGGCGGGCAGTTTCTGATCCAGATCATGGAAAGGCCACACAGCGGCCTGGCTTCAGTCGGCGGCGGTGATTCCATCCATCCGCAACCCCTTGGGCAGCGGAAACTTCACCGTCTCCTCAATCCCCTCCATCTTGCGCACCGACACCGCGCCCAGGGCGCGGATGCGGTCGATGACCTGCTGGACCAGCACGTCGGGGGCGGAGGCTCCGGCGGTGAGGCCTACGCGGGTTTTGCCTTCGAACCAGCTGGGTTGCAGCTCTTCGGCGTTGTCCACCATGTAGGCTTCGGTGCCCAGCTTCTCGGCCAGCTCGCGCAGGCGGTTGCTGTTGGAGCTGGTGGGGCTGCCGACCACGATGACGATGTCCACCTGCGGGCTCATGATCTTGATGGCATCTTGCCGGTTTTGCGTGGCGTAGCAGATGTCTTGCATCTTGGGTGAGCGGATCAACGGGAAGCGGGCTTTCACGGCGGCCAGAATCTCGGCGGCATCGTCCACGCTCAGGGTGGTTTGCGTCACCACGGCCAGCTTATCGGTCTGTAGCGGCTGGGCGTTGGCTACATCGGCCACGTCTTCCACCAGGTGGATGCCGCTCTCCAGCTGGCCCATGGTGCCTTCCACCTCGGGGTGGCCCTTGTGGCCGATCATGATGAACTCATAGCCCTCTTTATGCAGCTTGGCCACCTCGACGTGCACCTTGGTGACCAGCGGGCAGGTGGCATCAAAAATCTGGAAGCCCCGGTCGCGCGCCTCCTGCTGCACTGCCTGGCTCACGCCGTGGGCCGAGAACACCAGGGTGGCACCGGGCGGCACGTCGTCCAGCTCTTCGATGAAGATGGCCCCGCGCGACTTCAGGTCGTTGACCACGTAGGTGTTGTGCACGATTTCGTGGCGCACGTAGATGGGGCGGCCGAACTTGGCCAGGGCCTTTTCGACGATCTCAATCGCCCGGTCTACCCCCGCGCAGAAGCCACGCGGCTCGGCCAGGATGATTTCTTGAGGGGCGCTCATAAAACACCTATCAGTTGCACTTCAAACGTCACCGGCTGGCCTGCCAGCGGGTGGTTGAAGTCGAACAAGACCGCGTCGGCGCTGTCGCCATTGCCCACCTGCTGCACGGCACCGGCGTAGCTGCCCAGGCCGTCGGGCGTGGGGAACTGCACCACATCGCCCACGTGGTACTGCTCCAGCGGGTCACCCATCTGGTTGAGGAGCTTGCGGGCCACCCACTGCTGCATGTCGGGCTGACGCTCGCCAAAGGCCTCTCCGGCGGGGATGTCGAACGAAGTGCGCGTGCCCTCGGCCAGGCCCAGAAGGCGCTGCTCCACCGCGGGCGAGAGCTGGCCGGTGCCCAGCGACAGGGTGGCGGGCTTGTCGTTGAAGGTGTTGATGATGTCGCCCGTGGGGCCGCCCAGGCGGTAGTGCAGGGTCAAAAACGAGCCGGGCTGGACGGTAGGAATGGAGGTAGAGGGCATTAGGAGTCTCGGTAAACTGGGCTCTATTGTAAAAGTGCGCCCGGTCTACCCCCCAAAAGCGGCTGGATAGCCCTGCTTCAGGCATCCATGCGCTGGCCGCCGCGGAATCGGTGCTCCTGCCCCGCGCGCGGGGCCAGAAAGATGCTTTGGCCAATGCCCAGGTCCAGTTCGCTCTCGGTGCGCACCGTCATCGTGCCCACGCCGCGCACATCGGCATGGACGATGCAGTCCGCGCCCAGCTGTTCGATGTGGTGCACGGTGGCGGGCCAGCGGCCCTGGGTGGGGCTGATGTCGATGTGCTCGGGCCGTACGCCGTAGACCTCGCAACCCTGCTCCCGGGCAAATTCACCTTGCACCAGGTTCATATTGGGCGAGCCCAGGAAACCGGCCACGAAGGGGGTCATGGGGCGGCGGTACAGGTCCATGGGTGGCCCGACCTGCTCGATGTGGCCTTTGTTGAGCACCACGATCTGGTCGGCCATGGTCATAGCCTCGACCTGGTCGTGGGTCACATAGACCATGGTTGCACCGATCTTGCGGTGCAGATCGGCCAGCTCGACCCGCATTTGGCCGCGCAGCGAGGCATCCAGGTTGGACAGCGGCTCGTCAAACAAAAACACCGCCGGGTCGCGCACGATGGCCCGGCCTATCGCCACGCGCTGGCGCTGCCCGCCGGACAAGGCCTTGGGCGTGCGGTCCAGCAGGTGGCCGAGCTGCAGCACATCAGCCGCCTTGCGCACCGCCGCGTCGATCTCGGCCTTGGGCTTCTTGGCAATGGTCAAGCCAAAACCGATGTTCTGCGCCACCGTCATGTGCGGATACAAGGCGTAGGACTGGAACACCATGGCGATGCCCCGGTCGGCGGGTTCGAGGTGGGTCACATCCCGGCCACCGATCTGGATCGTGCCTTGGGTCACCGACTCCAGCCCGGCAATCATGCGCAGCAAAGTGGATTTACCGCAGCCCGAGGGGCCGACCAGCACCGTGAATGAACCGGCGGGAATGTGCAGGTCTATGCCGGGGATGATGACCACGTCGTTGCCATAGGACTTGTGGACTTGGGATAAGCGAACGTCTTGCATGGTCGGTTCTCGCATTTCAAAAAAAGGGGCTGGGTGTGGGGGTATGGGGGTGGGGGGCCTAGCCCTTGACACCGGTGGACGCAATGGAGGCGATGAAGGCGCGCTGCAGGCTCAGGTAGAACAGCAGCACCGGCACCGTGATGACGGTCAGGTAGGCCATCATTTCGCCCCAGGCGATGTTGAGCTGGAAGAAGTACTGCAGTCCGACCATGATGGGCCGGTAGTCTTCGGACTGCGCGGACATGATCGGCCACAAGTACTGGTTGTACATGGCCAAGAACTTCAAAATCGCGGCGGTGGCAAACACCGGCCCGGCCAGCGGCAGGATCACCCGGCGGTAGATCTGGAAGTAGCTCGCACCGTCCACGCGGGCGGCCTCCACCAGTTCCCTGGGCAGGTCGCGGAAGTACTGCACAAACAGGAAGATCGTCAACGCGTCGGAGATGAACGGGATGATCTGCACATGGTAAGAGTTCAGCCAGCCCACCGTCAGGCCCTGTTCGCCGATCCAGGGCAGGTTGTTGACCACCAACAGCAGCGGAATTGCGATCGATTCGAAGGGCACGATGAAGGTCGCCAGCACCACCGCCAGCAGCACGCTTTTCCCCGGAAACTCCAGAAACACGAAGGCGAACGCGGCCATGGAGCACACCGCCAGCGACAGCACCATGGTGATGGCGGTCACCATCACCGAGTTGAAGATGAAGTGGCCGATGGGCACGCGCTGGAACGCCGCGCGGTAGTTGTCAAACGAGATATCGCCCACCGGCAAAAAGGCGCGTACCGAGCTGGCATCCTGCAGCAACTGCAGGTCGGGCTTGAGCGACGACACCACCATGAACACGATGGGGAAAATGAACACCAGCGCAATCCAGGTCAGCAGGGTGTAGTTCAGCGCCTTGGCGGCGAGCGAGGGCATCAGAGAGCGGCTCATGGAGTGTTTCCTTTCACTTCTTTTCACGGGTCAGATAGCGCTGGCCCAGCGAGATGGCCAGCACAAACAGGAACAGAAACACGCTGATCGCGGAGCCCCCGGCAATGTCCTGCTTGCCGTAGCCGCGCTGCACCGCCTGGAACACCAGCGACTGGGTCGAGTCCAGCGGCCCGCCACGCGTCATCACATCGATTTGCGGGTACAGCGTGAAGGCCTGCATGGTGATCACCACCATCACCAGGATGGCGGTATTGCGCAGCCCCGGCCAGGTCACATAGCGGAACACCTGCCACCGGGATGCGCCTTCGAGCGCGGCGGCTTCGTACAGCGAGGCAGAAATGGTCTGCAGCCCCGACAGCCAGACGATCATGTGGAAGCCCACACCCTGCCAGACCGACATGGCCATGATCGCCCACAGCGCCGTGCCGGGCTGGCCCAGCCAGTCCACCGGCTTGAAGGCGCCGAAGGTGAGGTGCCCCAGCAGCGAATTCAGCAGGCCGGTGTCACCGGCGTAGATAAAGCGCCACAAAAACGCCACCACCACCATCGAGATCACCACCGGCATGAAGAAAATGGTGCGGTAGATGTTGATGCCGCGCAGCGGCTGGTTGATCAGCAGTGCCAGCAGCAGCGCAAAAAAGGCCTGCACCGGTGCCACCACCACCACGAACTGCACCGTGTTGACCAGCGCCTTCATGAAAATCACGTCGCTGGCCAGCACGACCACCCGGCTGTCGCCCGTCCAGCCCACATGGAACCACTCGCGCATGCGGTTCAGGTGCGGGTAGTCGGGGTTGTCGCGGGTGTAGGTGCGCAGGCTGGGGTATTGCACGCTGCCGTCGGCCTCGTGCGCCACCTGGCCTTGCGCATCTTTTTCGGGCTGCAGCGTCAGCACGCCCAGGCCCAGAATCTGACGGTAGTTGTCCAGGCCCACGTACTGCGTGGGGTTGGGCGACACCAGGCGCTGGTTGGTGAACGACATGGCAAACGCCAGCAGAAACGGCAGGATCAAAAACAGCGCCATCAGCAGCATGGCCGGTGAGACCATAAGCAGGCCCGAACGCCGCGCGCGCGCAGCCCCCGGGGCAGTGGTGGGGGTCGTAGGGTGGGTGGATGCGCTCATGGCCTCGGCTCCTGGTGCGGCGCTGTGGCTCAGCGGTAGTTGTTGTTTTTCTTCAGGTCGGCATCGATGGCATCGGCGGCGTTGTCCAGCGCGTCGGCCACCTTGCCACCATTGGCAATATCGGACAGCGCCTTCTCGAACTCGCCGGACGCAGCCGCATAGCCGGGTGTCGAAGCCCGCAAAGTCGCCTGCTTGGCCGACAGCGCGAAGAACACCTCCATGGGGCCGCCCTTGGCGTAGTTCTTGGTCATGGCCGCCGCTTCGGGGGTGGAAGGGACCAGGCCAATGCCGTCCGAGAACGCGGCCAGGTATTTGTCCTTGAGCGCAAAGGCGATGAAGGCGTTGGCACCCTGGGGGTTCTTCGAGCTGGCCGACACACCGAACTGCCACGACGCGGCACCGATCTTCGGGCCCTTGCCGAAATCCGGCGCGGGCAGGAACACCAGGTCGTCGCCAAACTTCTTCAGCGCAGGCAGCGCGGCCCAGTTGCCGTTCCACTGCAGCGCGTACTTGCCATCCAGAAAGCCGGTTTCACGGTCTGCACCGTCTTGCGAGGTGCCGGGGGTGAGCTTGCGGGTGAACAGGCTTTGCCACCAGTTGCCAAACTCCAGGCCCGCCTTGCCATTCAGCGTGCCATTGGCCTTGGGAACCGACGTATTCAGCAGATCGCCACCGGAGCTTTGCAGAAACGGCCCGAACGCATACGAATACCACTCGCCTTTCCAGGCCAGGCCCAGGTCGATCGGGTACTGGAACTTGCCGCTCTTTTGCAGCGTGACCAGGGCGGCATCGAACTCGGCCTTGGTCCAGGGCTTGTCCAGCGTCGGGATGCGGATGTTGTGGGCCTGCAGCACGGATTTGCGCGCGAACATGGCGCAGGCGGCATCCCACAGCCCCACCGAATACACCTTGCCGTTGTATTTACCGATGGTGCCGGGCAGGAACTTGCTGATCGCCGCAGGCGGCAGCGTCAGCGGTTGCAGGTATTTGGACCAGGCCCAGTTGGGCATCACAGGACCGTCCACGTCCAGGATGTCGGGCAACTTGCCCGCCACAGCGGCAGCCACCACCGAGGTGTTGTAGGCCTCCTGCGGGAACTGCTGTAGCTCCACCTTCCATTGCTTCTGGCTGCCGTTGAAGTCCTTGATGATGCCGGCCATCAGGTCTTTTTCGGTCGGGTTGCCCGCCCCGTGGTACCACATGGACAAGGTGGTCTGTGCATAGCTGGCGCTGGCGGCGCAGGCGGCCAGGCCTGCAAGAACAAGACGGCGGCTGACGGTGTGGCGAAGGGTCATGAAAGGCTCCGGTTGGGTGGATGATGGTCAATGACAATGTTGTCATTTGGCCTGAATTTTAGAAATCAAAGCAGAATCCATCCAATCCATGAAAACCCTAATGCCCAAAAATTTTCCAGTTTCTCCTATGAAAATCCAAAAAATTAAATTTTCCACATCAAGGTATTGACACAACCCCATCTGAAAAGGCAAAGTACTAACGTTGTCATTTAAAAAGTAAGCCATGGCTACCATCATTGATGTCGCGCAACTCGCCGGCGTATCGATCAAGACCGTATCCCGGGTCGTCAACCGCGAAGGCTCGATTCGCCCCGAGACCATGGAGAAGGTGTCGCGGGCCATTGAAATGCTCGGCTACGAGCCGCACCACGGCGCGCGGCTGATGCGCTCCGGCAAGTCCGGGCAGATCGGTTTCATCACCGGCTTGTTCAGCGATGCCGAGGTCGGCTCCACCCGCGCCGGTCTGTCCGAGCTGCACATCCTGCGCGGTGCCCAGCAAGCTTGCCGCCAGGCCCGCAAAACGCTGCTGGTGGCCGACATGGGCGGCGACCAGAACACCGTGGAGGCGCTGCTGAAAACCTTCACGTCCTACCGGGTCGAGGGCGTGATTTACGCGGCCTCTTACCACCAGCAGGTGGTGCTGCCCAAGCCCAAGGACACGCCGCTGGTGCTGGTCAACTGCTTCGACCGGCTCGGCACACCGGCCGTACTGCCCGACGACGCGCTGGGCCAGACCCGCGTGGTGGACCACCTGGTCGCTTGCGGCCACCGCCGCATAGGCTATGTCGGTATCGACGAAGACATGGTGGCCGGGCGGCTGCGCAAGGCCGCCTTCATGGCCACCTGCGCGCGCCACGGCCTGGCCGTGGAAGACTGCCCGGTGCGCATCGGCTCCAAGCTGGAGTCCGGCGGGCCGTTCCTGCCGCTGCAGGCGGCGCTGCGCAGCCTGGTCGCGCTGGAGCCCCGGGTCACGGCGCTGTGTTTCGGCAACGATGTGATGGCACTGCACGGCGCGCGGCTGCTCGACGAGCTGGGCGTGCGCGTGCCACAAGACATGGCGCTGATGGGCTTTGACGATGACCACACCATCTGCGAGGCGATGCGGCCACAGCTCAGCACCGTAGCCCTGCCCTACTTCGAGATGGGGATTGCGGCGGTCGAGCGCCTGCTATCCACCGGCGCAGCACCCAGCGAGCCCTGGCAACTGGTCGCAGGCGGCATCGTCGAACGCGATTCAACCCCCCGGCTACCGCATTCCACCGCCGCCGCCACCCACCGACCCGCCCTTTCCGCCACCATCCCATGAGCTCTGACATGCACCGCCCACGCTACCACTTCACCGCCCCCCACCACTGGATCAACGACCCCAACGGCCTGTGCTTCCACGCGGGCCGCTACCACCTGTATTACCAATACAACCCCAACGCTAACCGTTGGGGCGACATCCACTGGGGCCACGCCAGCAGCGCCGACCTGGTGACCTGGCGCGACGAGCCCCTGGCCCTGGCCCCCACGCCGGGCGGCCCCGATGCCGGTGGCTGCTTTTCCGGCAGCTTCGCGCTGGTGGACGGCCAGCCCACGCTCTACTACACCGGCTTCACCCCCGAGCGCCAGGTGCAGTGCACAGCCACCAGCGACGACTTGCAACGCTGGACGCTGCAGCCCGAACGCACCATCACCACACCACCCGAAGGCGTGGAGCCGCATGACTTCCGCGACCCCTATGTTTTCCAACATGATGGGTATTGGTACATGGTGGTGGGTGCGTCGCTGCACCACGCGCGCGGCCAGGCCCTGCTCTACCGCAGCAAAGACGGCAACTCCTGGGACTACCGTGGCCCGCTCTACACCGCACCCACCCTGGCATGGGGGCGGATGTGGGAATGCCCCAACTTCTTCCCCCTGGGGGACAAATGGGTGCTGACGGTATCGGTCTGGCTGGGCCTGGGCGTGCACTGGTTCGTGGGCCGCTTCGAGAACGAGGTTTTCATCCCCGAATCCGACGGCGTGCTAGACCCCGACAACGGTGCCTTCGCGCACCTGACCATGCGCGGCCCCGACGGACGGGCGCTGCAGGTGGCGTGGATGAACGAGCAGCGCGAGCAAGAACGCATCGACGCCGACGGCTGGGCCGGTACCATGACCGTGCCGCGCGAGCTGACGCTGGACCCGCGCGGTCGGCTGAACCTGCGCCCGGCGGCAGAAATCGCTGCGCTGCGCCAGGCCCCCATCGCCATACACACGACCGGCGCGGCACGCGGCGTGCTGCGCACCTTCACAGGCCGCCATCTCGACATCGAGGCCACTTTCACGATGCACAAGGTGCGCGAGCAACACAAGCTCGGCTTCACCCTGCTGGCCGCGCCCGATGGCAGCGAAGCCACCCGCATCGTTTTCTGGCCCGATGCACGCCGCCTGTGCATCGAGCGCGCACGCAGCTCCACCGATAGCAAGGTGCGCCGCCAGGACGTGTGGGCCCAGCTCGATCTGGACCCGGGCGAAGACCTGCATTTGCGCGTGCTGCTCGATGCCAGCGTGCTGGAGGTCTATGCCAACGACCGCCTGTGCCTGTCCACCCGCGTCTATCCGCACAGCGAACACAGCATAGAGGGCTCGGCCTTTGCCGACGGCGATGTGGACCTGGTGCTGCAGGCCTGGGACATGGGCAGTATCTACACAGCACCACGCGTGGTGGGCTGACCGCGCCAGAACACCCCACGCGCAGGGCATGGGAGTCTCGGTAAACTGGGCGCTGTTGCCGCGCTCTTCCCCAAGCCTTCCCCATGCCCCTCAAAGACCTCCCCCCCGATGCCCGTCCGCGCGAAAAGCTGCTGGCGCGCGGCGCTGCGGCCCTGAGCGATGTGGAGCTGCTGGCCATCCTGCTGCGCACGGGTATCGCGGGCAAGGGCGTGATGCAGATGGCGCACGAATTACTGCAACTACCTGCCAGCGGCGGCTTTGACGGCATTGCCGGTTTGCTCCACGCCACGGCAGACGACTTGAAGCGCATCAAAGGCCTGGGCCCGGCCAAGCGGGCCGAGATCGTGGCGGTGCTGGAGCTGGCCCGCCGCGCCATGGCGCAAAAGCTGCAGGAACGCACCGTGTTCAACGACCCGCAGGCGCTTAAGCACTATGTGCAGCTCCACCTGGCGGGTAAAGCCCACGAAGTGTTTGCGGTGCTGTTTCTGGATGCCAGCTACCGCCTGCTGGCCATGGAGGAGCTGTTTCGCGGCACGCTGACGCAAACCAGCGTGTACCCGCGCGAAGTGGTGCTGCGCGCCCTGCACCACCAGGCCGCCAGCGTGGTGCTGGCGCACAACCACCCCAGCGGCTCGGTGCAGCCCTCGCCCGCCGACGAAGCATTGACCCACAACCTGCGCGCCGCGCTGGCGCTGATCGACGTGCGGGTGCTGGACCACATCGTCGTCGCCACCGGTGAAGCGTTTTCCATGGCCGAAAAAGGCATGCTCTGATGAAGATCACCTCGCTGCAGGATCTGAAAAAGATCCAGAAATCCATTGCCGAGGCCGCCGCCCTGGCGGATGCCGAGCGGGTCGCGAAGTTGGAAACCCAGCGCCGCCTGGCCGCCCAGAAAAACCTGTTTGTGCAGGCCGCCGGGGCCGTGCACCGCCTGCCTGACAAGCGCCAGGCGCTGCTGAAAAAGCAGCCACCCGAGCCGATTGCCACGCAATTGCAGTTGGACGAACAGGCCGTGCTGGTGGAGGCGATCAGCGACGGCTTCGATGCCAGCAGCCTGCTGGAAACCGACGATTCGCTCAGCTACCGCCGCCCCGGCATCGGCATCGACGTGCTGCAGCGCCTGCGCAAGGGCGAATGGGCCATCCAGCGCCAGCTCGACCTGCACGGCCTGCGCAGCGACGCGGCCCGCGATGCCTTGTCGGGCTTTATCCGCGACGCGCACAAGCACGGCATCCGCTGCGTGCGCGTAGTGCACGGCAAGGGCCTGAGCTCGCCCGGCAAAACCCCAGTGCTCAAGGGCAAGGTGCGCAACTGGCTGGTGCAAAAGAACGAGGTGCTGGCCTTTGTGCAGGCCCGGCCCATGGAGGGCGGCGCGGGGGCGCTGCTGGTGCTGTTGCAACCCGGCTAAGCGATTTATAAGAAATAGGCCTGTAGCGCTTATTTCATAAACGCAAGCAGCTACTTAAACTATAGCAATTGGGTTTTAGGCAGAGATGCCCACCACCAGCGATGCCGCGTAGCCCGCGCTGGTGCTGCCGGTCACGGCGGCCATCTGGGTGCTGGTGCCGTCGCTGAACACGTTGTCGGCAGCAAAGCTGGTGGCGGCCAGGTTGGCCACGCTGGCCGAGTAGCCGGTGGTGGCGTAGACGGCGCTGCACACCGCCGTGGGCAAGGCGATCTGCGAGGTGCGCACCTGGTCATTCACGGGGGTGTTGCTGACGGCGGCGGCCAGACTGGCAAACACCTCAAAGTGGATGTGCGGCATACGCCCGCTGTAGCAGCCGGGGAAGCTGGTGGTGAAGGTGACGCTGCCGTTTCTGTCGGTCACCTGCACGCCGCGCAGGTAGTTCTCGGTGGGCAAGTCGTACATCGAGTATTTGCCGTCACGGTTGCAGTGCCACAGGTAGATGGCGTAGCCCGCCAGGCTAGCGCAACTGGCGCTGGTGTTGACGAGCGTGAGCGTGACCGTCAGCACGATGCCAGCTGCGGTGGTGCTGGAACTGACAATGCTGGAGCGGATGTCGCTGCGGTTGATGCCCGAGAGCAGCAAGGCGTTTTGTACGCTGCCGTTGGCGCTGTTGGTGCCGTCACCAGGGTACGGGCCTGCGGTTTCGCTGTTGATGTTGGTGCAGCTACCCACCGTGGTGGTGGTACCGGTGGTGGTGCTCGTTCCGGTGGTCGTGGCCGTGTCGCTGCCGCCGCCACAGGCCATCAGGCCCAGCGGGACCACGCTGCCTACGGCCAGCCAGCGCAGGGCGCGGCGGCGCTCAGACAGCATCTGGCCCAGGGTTTCTAGGTCGTGGGCGAGGCCATGGTCGTGGTGTTGGATTTGTTCTGTGGGCATGTTTTCTCCTATCGTGGGTGGTGGGGATTTAGGGTGCCAGGCGCACGGTGCGCAGTTGCAGGGTGCTGCCGCTGAGCAGGCCCTCGGCCTGCACCGGGATGCCGACCAGGGTTTCGGGGCTTTGGGCAAAGTAAGTTTTGCTGTCCCAGCTGGCGGGGATGTCGCCCTGGGAGGTGCGCAGCACCAGGCTGCGGGTGGTGGTGTTGACGCTGCGCACGCTGCCCTGGCGCTGCACCACCGCGTCGGCGGCCACCGCCAGGCTGCAGGTGACCTGGGTGGCGGTAACCGGCTGGCCGGGGGCTTGCGCTTGGCCTTCCACGCGCACCGACACATCGCTGGCCAGCGGCACGCTGCGGCAACTGCTGGCAATGGTGACTGCGGCGGCTTGCACGTCCACACCGCGCAAAATAAAGCGCACGCTGCTGGCCGTCCAGTCGATGCCGCTGGTCACGCCCAACAGCACCGTGGTGCGGCCCAGGTCGCCCGGGTCGCCATGGCCCGCGGTGCCGCTGCGCACATTGGCGGTGCTGGCCACCAGGCTGTCGCCCACGCGCTGAACCTGCAGGCTGACGAATTCGCCGCGTGCCAGTGCCGCGGTATCAACCACCACGCCGGGCGCCAGTTGCACCAAAGTGCCCTGTACCACCACCGTCCGGGTAGCCGCGTCATATTGGGTAGCCAGGCCGCCCAGGCGCAGCGATTGCTGGCTGCCCAGGTCGGCCACGCTGGTCTCGGAGCGCAGCACGCGGCTGGCAATGACCGGGCTGCTGATGGATGTGGCGATGGAGCCGGTCCAGACCTGCACCACCTGGCCGTTCGCCAAACCGGTGGGCAGCGCGCTGGACTGCACCAGGGTACCGCTGGCCGCATTCAGCCGGAAACCGCTGGCCGATAGGGCTTGCACCACACCGCCGAGCTGCACCGGGTCGGGCATGGTGGCGAGTTTTTCGATACGGGTGGCCACCAGCACATAGGCCGATTTGCTGCCGTCCCATACCCAGGCGCCAAACACTTCCACCGGGTCGCTGTTGGCAATGGCGTTGGT
This sequence comes from uncultured Albidiferax sp., assembly GCA_963513125.1. Lineage (GTDB taxonomy): Bacteria > Pseudomonadota > Gammaproteobacteria > Burkholderiales > Burkholderiaceae_C > Rhodoferax_B. The sequence goes on along the minus strand of CAUPPH010000022.1, from coordinate 1,540 downwards.
GCTGCTGTAGCCCGCCAGTACGGTGGGGTCGCTGCGGGTGGGGTCCCCGGTGGTGTTGACCACCCGCACCCACTGGCCCAGCACCTGCATCCAGCCATGGGCATCGGGCACGGCGCTGACCGGGCCGACCAGTTGCGCCACCACTTCGATGGCCTGCGCGGTGTTGCCGGATTGGTAACTCAAGCGGACGCGCTGGCCCAAGGCCACGTCGGTGTTGTGCACTGCGCCGCTGGCATCCTGGCGCTGCACCGTGGCGCGGGTGTCGGCGTATTCCACACCATCCACGATCACGCTGCCAAAGCCGCTGACGGTGCCGCTGGCCACGCCGGTGCCGCCGCTGCCCACGCCCGCCACGTCCAAACCGCCGCCGCAAGCGTCCAGCAGCAGGCTGAGGACCAGCACGGCCAGGCCCATGCTCATGGCGTAGAGCCAGCCTCTGGGGCGGCAGGGAGCGTGTGTCTGCATAGCGGTCGTCTCACTCGGTTGTGGGTAAGGGTGGGTTGCTGTTCATCGGAGCAGTGAGGCAAAACATGCCCAGGCGGATGCGCTGGTCGCCACCGGCGGGTTCGTCCTGCGCGCACAGTGGCACGGCGGCCTGCACCATGGCGGCCAGCACGTCGCGCCACAGGCTGTTGGCCAGTTGTTCCAGTTGCCGGGCCGAGGCAGCGCTCAAGCCGTCGGCAAACACGCTTTGTTCGAGGTAGGTTTTGCCGTCACCTGCGCTGAGGTTGTGCACCCCGGCTTCGATGTGGTCGGCCACGCTGCCCGCCAGCAGGCGGCGGGACTCCTCCAGCGCGGGGTTGGGCATAAAGGCCTGGCGGCACAAGCGCACACTGCCGTCCGTCAGCTCGTCGGCCACGCCCAGGCGCAGCAACTCCAGCAACACGGCGCGGGGGTGTATGTCGGTGGACACCGACCGGGCCAGGGCTTCAAACGATGGAGCCGGGCCATGGAATGGCAGGGTGTCGGGCAGGTCCGTGGCCAGCCAGCGCGTCATCACCTGGCTGGCTGGCGTGGGTTTGCCCAGCTGAGCACGCACGTCCACGGCCCGCGCCGTCTGGCTGGATGCCCGCACGTCCTTGCGGTGCACGCCCGACAGCAGACTGATGGCCGAATCGGTCTGCTTGGCCCCGGTACGGACCAGCTCGGCCCGCGCAGCTTCCAGAAACACCGGCTTCAGCGCCGCCGTCAGATCGGTATACCCCACCCCCGAGCGCAGCAGCCACACCACCAGCGGCTGCAACATGGCCAGCACCTGCGTAAGCACTGGCTGACCGGGGGGTGGGATGGGGGTTTCGGACATGTTTGGATTTTATATGGGAATATTTCCCATATTTTAACCAACATGTATCTTGGTGTATTTTTTGCTATTTATTTGATAGCTTATTACGCTGATGTACAGGGCAATCGCATCTAAATTCTGAGCGTCCCACCTTCTGGGATGGCATCTGAATCGCAGGCAAACTATGAAGCCCTCAAAAAGCCCGTAGTGACAACCTGAATGATCGACCGCCCCAGTCCAAGTCTGATGAGCTATTTG
>CAUPPH010000021.1:0-51061 GCA_963513125.1 uncultured Albidiferax sp. | reverse complement strand
GCACCGGCCTGGGCCTGGCCATCAGCAAAGCGCTGGCCGAAGCCATGGGCGGCAGCGTGGGGGTGGAAAGCCGCTACGGCCAGGGCTCCACCTTCTGGTTCACCGCCCAACTCGGCCTGGGCGAAGACATCGAACGCCCAGCCCTGGCCGACCTGGACCTGCGGGGGCACCGCGCCATGGGGGCTTGGGCGCTGCGCAGCGGTGCGCGCGTCCTCCTGGTGGAAGACAACGAATTCAACCAGCAAGTGGCCTGCGAGCTGCTGTTTGAGGCCGATGTGGTGGTGGAGATTGCCGACAACGGCCAGCGCGCCATCGACATGGTGGCCCACAGCCACCAGACCGCACAGCCCTACGAGCTGGTGCTGATGGACATGCAAATGCCGGTGATGGACGGCGTGAGCGCCACGCACCTGCTACGCCAGGACCCGCGCAACGCCAGCTTGCCCATCGTGGCCATGACCGCCAACGCCATGGCCGCCGACCGCCAGCGCTGCCTGGACGCCGGCATGAACGACTTTGTGACCAAGCCCATCGAGCCCGAGGAGCTGTGGCGCGCCCTGGCCCAGTGGATACCGCCGCGTAGCAACCTGGGCGTGGCACAGTTGGCACGGGCGGAACAGGGTGCCGTGCCGCTGGTGGTTCCCGCCATGGCGGGCCTGCGCAGCATCCCTGGCCTGGATGTGGACCTGGGGCTGCGGCGCATCATGGGCAAGCAGGCGTTGTACCTGGATTTCTTGAACAAATTTGCCGCCGGGCAAGCCGGTGCCGTGGTCCAGATTCTGGTCAGCCTGGGCCAGGACGACCACCCCGCCGCTGAGCGTGCCGCCCATACGCTCAAAGGCACTGCGGGCAATATCGGGGCCACGGCATTGCAGGCCAGCGCCGCCCAACTCGAACGCGCCATCTACCGCCAAGAGCCGCTGCCCGATATCCAGGCCCTGGCCACCAGCACCGCCCAGCTGCTGGACCCGCTGGTGGCCGCCTTCATCCAGTTGCGGCCCGTACCCGCCGTGGAGTCGCCCATCCAGACCTCCGAACCGATAGGGCCCGAACGCGCCCAAGCGCTGTGCGAGGAGCTCATTCGCTTGCTGGGCGACGACGATGCCAAGGCCATCGAGCTGCTGCACCAGCACGCCCCTAGCTTCCAGCAGGTACTGCCCGAAGCGTTCGACGGCATCCAGGCCGCCGTGGCCGGCTACGACTTCGAAGCTGCGCTGGACCTGCTGCAGCGGGTGCGGTAGCTGGATTTATATGAAAAGTGCCTCTAACGCTTATTTAATCAGCGCAAGTAGCTATTTAAATAATAGCAAGAGAGTTTTTTCAGCGATAAGCAGTTTTGACCTCTTGGGACACCAGGTCGCGCAGGCCTTGTTCGCCCTTCACCAACAGGGGCTTGCCGTTCACAAAGAAGGTGGGGGTGCGTTCCACTTTGAGCGTGGCTACGTCAGCCATGTCTTGCGCCAGGATGGCGGCAATGGCGGGGTTTTGCATGTCGCGTCGGGCCTTTTCAACGTCCAGGCCAATAGGTTGCAAGAACTCCCAGACGCGCTCTACCTGGGGGTTGCCGTGGTCGGCCCAGACCGGTTGGTATTGGAAAACCGCCTCCAGGCTTTGCCAGTACAGGCCTTGGGTTTTGGCTGCCTCCAAGATTTTGACGACGGTGTCTGAGCCTTGGTGGAAGGCGGCATAGCGCAGCACCAGCCGCACTTTGCCCGGATGCTCGGCCATCACGGATTTGACCAGCGGGTAGTAGGCCCGGCAGGCCTCGCAGGAGGGGTCTAAGAATTCGACGATGGTGACTTTGGCATCGGCCGGGCCGACGCTGGGGGAGTGGAACTTCACCAGCGCGGCGGCATTTTGGGTGGCCACATCGGCCAGCTCTGCGCCTTGTTGTTTTTGGTAGAACCACATGCCCGCTACAAACAGCAACGCTATTGCAATGGCGGCACCGATCAAGGTACTGGTTTTCGTCATACAGGTCTCTTTTTCTCACTTAAAAACAAGCCCATCCACAGGGCGGTAAATGCCAGCAGCGACATCAATGGAATCGTCACAAAGCCCCACAGTTCCAGCTTCACCTCGGCGCAGGACAGGCCCTTGCCGCAGGGCTGGATGCTTTTGGGAATGAAGCCCAGGTACAGCAGGCAGTGGTAGGCCGCCAGTGCCACGCCGACCAGGGCCAGGGGCTTGGCGTACCGCACCACGCCCGGGTCTTGGGCGTGCAGGCCCACCGCCAGTACCACCACCAGGGCGTACATCGGGATGCGCTGGTACCAGCACAGCACGCAAGGCACGTAGTCCATCACTTCGCTCAAAAACAGGCTGCCTGCGCTGGACACCAGGGCCAGCAGCCAGCAGGCGAAGAGCCAGTGCCATTGGCGGGGAGCCATGGCGATCGCAATCGGGTGGGCGGCTTTCATGCGCGAAACCGCACCAGCCGTAGGCCATTAGCCACCACCAGCAGGCTTGCCCCCACGTCGGCAAACACCGCCATCCACATGGTGCCCGAGCCCATCAGCGTCAGCACCAGAAACACGGCCTTGATACCCAGCGCGAGCGCGATGTTTTGTACCAGCAGCGCGTGGGTTTTGCGTGATAAGCGGATAAAGCGCGGGAGTTTGCGCAGGTCGTCGTCCATCAGGGCCACGTCGGCCGTCTCGATCGCCGTGCCGCTGCCCGCCGCGCCCATGGCGAAGCCGATGTCGGCGCGGGCCAGGGCCGGTGCGTCGTTGATGCCGTCACCGACCATGCCCACGGCGGCATCGGGGCCGATCTTGCTTTCAACGTACTTCAGCTTGTCCTCGGGCAGCAGGTCGCCATGGGCCTCGGTGATGCCGACCTGGGTGGCGATGGCCTGGGCGGTGTGGGGGTTGTCGCCGGTGAGCATCACGGTCTGGACACCCAGCGCGTGCAGTTCGGCAATCGCCTGGCGGCTGCTGTCCTTGGCGGTATCGGCCACGGCGAACAGGGAGATGACCTGCTGTGCGTGGGCCAGCAGCACCACGGTTTTGCCCTGGGTTTCCAGGGCGGCCAGGCGGGCCTCCAGCGCGTCCGAACAAAGGCCTTGCTCGTGGATGAGGCGGTGGTTGCCCAGCAGGTAACGCTGGCCGCCAATCTCACCCTGGGTGCCACGGCCCGGCAGGGCTTCAAAGTTTGCTACCTCGCGCTGGGCAATGCCGTCGCGTTGTGCCGCATCGGCCACGGCGCGGGACACGGGGTGGTCGGAGCGACTGGCCAGGCTGGCGGCCAGGCTGCGCGCATCGGGCTCTGTGCTGCCGTCGAGCACGGCAAAGTCGGTTTGCACCGGCTTGCCGTGGGTCAGGGTGCCGGTTTTGTCCAGCGCCAGCCAACGCAGCTTGCGGCCCTGCTCCAGGAACACGCCGCCCTTGACCAGGATGCCCAGCCGCGCCGCTGCGGCCAGGCCGCTGACGATGGTGACCGGGGTGGAGATCACCAGCGCGCAGGGGCAGGCAATCACCAGCAGCACCAGCGCCTTGTAGACCCAGGCAAACCAGTCGCCACCCGCCAGCAGCGGCGGCAGCACGGCCACCAGCACGGCGAGTGCGAAGACGATGGGGGTGTAGACCTTGGCGAACTGGTCCACGAAGCGCTGGGTGGGGGCTCGGGCACCCTGGGCGGCTTCCACGGCGTGGATGATGCGGGCCAACGTGCTGTCGCCTGCCAGCGCCGTCACCACGTATTCGAACGAACCGGCGGCGTTGACTGTGCCTGCAAACACGCTGTCGCCCACCGTTTTGTCTACCGGCAGGCTTTCGCCGGTGATGGCGGCCTGGTCGATGGTGGAGCGGCCGCTGGCAATCAGGCCGTCCAGCGCCAGGCGTTCGCCGGGCTGGATCCGCACGCGTGCCTGCAGCGGCACGGTTTTGGCTTCTACCGCCAGCCAACGGCCATCGGCTTGCTGCACCGTGGCGCGCTCGGGGGCCAGTTGCAGCAGGCCCTGGATGGCGTTGCGGGCGCGGTCCAGCGACAGGGCTTCGATGCGCTCGGCCAGCGTGAACAGCACCATCACCATGGCCGCCTCGGGCCACTGGCCCAGCAGCAGCGCGCCGGTTACGGCAATACTCATCAGCGCGTTGATGTTCAGGGTACGGTTGCGTAGCGCCACCCAGCCCTTCTTGTAGGTGGTGGGGCCGCAGGTGGCGATGGCCACCAGGGCCAGCAGCGCGGGCACCCAGGTGGGCAGGGCGGCAAAGTGCGCGGCCTCGGAGGCGAGGGCGGCCACCCCGGCCACGGCCAAAGGCCACCAGGGTTTGGAGGGCTCAGGCGTGGGTGCGGCGTTGCTAGCCAGCTCGGGCGTGTAGCCCAGCGAGCGCACGGCGGCCAGGATGGATTCGATGGCCTCAGGGGCGTGGGTGACGGTGAGCACCCGTTGCACCAGGTTGAATTCCAGCCCTACCACCCCGCCCATGCCACCCAGCTTGCCGCGCAACAGGGCTTCTTCGGTGGGGCAGTCCATTTGCAGGATGCGGATAGGGGTTTGCACGCCATGGCTGCCAGCGATCGGCGTGCCGAGCGGGGCCATTGCTGGCGCGGCATGGCCGTCGCAACAGGCAGACTCTCCATGGCCGTGCCCATGGGTGTGCGAGTGTTCGTGGTGGTGGGCGTGGTCGGACATGGGGCTTTCAGGAACAGGTTTGGTCCATTAAGCAACCTGAAGCTACTATAGAGTCAACTGCTATCTTGGAAAGACCTTATGAAAATCGGCGAATTGGCGCAGGTCGCCCAGTGCACCGTGGAGACGGTCCGCTACTACGAGAAGGAAAGCCTGTTGCCCGCGCCCGCGCGCACGGCGGGCAACTTCCGGGTGTATGGCCCGGCGCACCTGGAGCGGCTGCGTCTGATCCGCAACTGCCGGGCACTGGACATGAGCCATGCGGAAATCCATTCGCTGCTGGCGCTGGCCGACGGACCGGCGGATGACTGCAGTGCGGTCAACGCCGTGTTCGACCAGCACATCGCCCATGTGGACGAGCGCATCCGGGAGCTGGCGCAGTTGAAGCTGCAGCTGACCGCCCTGCGCGGGCGCTGCGCAGCGGAGCAGGCGGTGGATGCCTGCGGTATTTTGCAAGGCCTGGCGGCGATGGAAGTGGAAGCTTCGCCCGCACGGCACACCCATTTGGGCTGACCATGAACGCCTTGCACCGTGCTGCGCTGCCCGCTCTGGGGGCTGCCATTCTGTTCGGCGCCAGTACGCCGCTGGCCAAGCAGTTGATCGGCGGCGGTGTGGAGTCGCCGTTTTTGCTGGCGGGCTTGCTGTACCTGGGCAGCGGCCTGGGCCTGTCACTGCTGCGGCTGCTGCGCGACCGGGGCTGGCAACCTGCCCGGCTGCCGCGCGCGCAATGGCCGTGGATGGCGGGTGCCATTCTGTTTGGCGGGGTGCTGGGGCCGCTGCTGTTGATGCTGGGGCTGGCGCACACCACGGCGGCCAGCGCCTCGCTGCTGCTGAACTTCGAGTCGGTGCTGACGGCGGTGTTGGCCTGGGTGGTGTTTCGCGAGAACGCCGACCGCCGCATCGTGCTGGGCATGCTGCTGATCGTGGCGGGCGGGGCCGTGCTCGCCTGGTCGGGCGGCAGCGCGGGGAACCTGGGCTGGGGGCCGCTGGCCTTGCTGGGGGCCTGCCTGGCCTGGGCCATCGACAACAACCTGACCCGCAAGGTGTCTGCCTCGGACGCGGTGTGGGTGGCCGCCTGCAAGGGCCTGGTGGCCGGTGCGGTCAACACCGGCTTGGGTTGGGCATTGGGCGCAGCGTGGCCCGGCGGGGCGGTACTGGCCTTGGCCTTGGGGATTGGTTTTGTGGGGTACGGGCTGAGCCTGGTGCTGTTTGTGCTGGCCCTGCGCGGGCTGGGCGCAGCACGTACCGGGGCGTATTTCTCGGTCGCGCCGTTTGTCGGGGCCGCTATGGCGGTGCTGGTGTTGGGCGAGCCCACGACCGGGGCGTTCTGGGCGGCGGCGGCCTTGATGGCAGCGGGCGTGTGGCTGCACCTGACCGAGCACCACGCGCATGCGCACACCCATGTGTCCTTGTCGCACGCCCACCGACACCGGCATGACGCACACCACCAGCATGTGCACGACTTTGCGTGGGATGGCGTGGAGCCGCATACCCATCCGCACCCGCATGCACCGCTACAGCACAGCCATGCACACTTTCCAGACATCCACCACCGGCATGGGCACTGAGGCCACACGGCGCGACGGATTTATAAGAAATATGCCTTTGGCGCTTACTACATCGGCGTGAGGTGCTGCTAAAAAAATAGCAAAACAAAAAAGGAGGCAAGCCTCCTTTTTGTAGGGTGCGCGAATTACTTCGTGCGGTTGGCCATTTCGTGGCGGTCGGCGGCGGCGAACAGGTCGGCGGCAAAGCCACGGTCGCTGTCGGCGTAGGCTTCGGCCATCTTGCGGACTTGCTCGGCTTCTTCAAACACCGTCAGGCTGCGGGGCTCGGCGGTCTTGAACAGCGTGGCGGATACGGCGGCGACCAAGTGGGTAGCGGCGGTGAAAAGTTCTTGCAGGGCAGAACTGACAGGGGCATGGTTGGCGCGGGTCAGTTGCAGGGTATTGGTGGACATGGTGTTTACTCCTAGACATCGGGTTGACGTTGGAGTGAATTATAGGGTTAACCCTAGTGTTTGTCCTAGGGTTAACCCTCTAGCGCCTTTTGACCTTCAGAACTGAGGGGTTACTCCAACACGGTTTGCCGTACCGCGTGCTCCCAGCGTGCCATCAACTCTGTAGCACGTTGTGTGCCCAGCGTGGGCAGAAAGCGCCGTTCGGCCCGCCACAGGGCGGCCAGTTCGTCGGTGTTGCGGTACACGCCCACCGCCAGCCCGGCCAGGTAAGCGGCACCCAGGGCGGTGGTTTCGGTCACGGCGGGGCGGATCACCGGGATGCCCAGCAGGTCTGCCTGGAACTGCATCAGCAGGTCGTTCACGCAGGCCCCGCCGTCCACCCGCAGCTCGGCCACTGGCGTGCCTCCGGCCTGCACCGCGTCGCGGCCCATGGCCAGCAGCAGGGCAGCACTCTGGTAAGCAATGCTCTCCAGCGCGGCGCGGGCAATATGGGCCAAAGTGGTACCTCGGCTTAAGCCCGTGATGCTGCCGCGCGCCTCGGGCTTCCAGTAGGGCGCGCCCAGGCCGGTGAAGGCGGGCACAAACATCACGCCACCGGAGTCGGGCACGCTTTGCGCCAGGTTTTGCACCTCGCTGCTGCTGGGGATGGCCTTGAGCCCGTCGCGCAGCCATTGCACCACCGCGCCGCCCACGAACACGCTGCCTTCGATGGCGAATTCGGGTTGGGCTGTGGGTTGCGCCGCGCTGGTGGTGAGCAGGCCGTTGTGCGAGGTCTGGAAGGTGTTGCCGGTGTGCATCAGCATGAAGCAGCCGGTGCCGTAGGTGTTCTTGGCCATGCCGGCCTTGAAACAGGCCTGGCCAAACAGCGCGCTTTGCTGGTCGCCCGCCACACCGCCGATAGGGATGGCGTGGCCCAGCAGGGCAGGGCTAATGTCGCCGTAGATTGCACTGCTGGGTTTGACTGCGGGCATCAGGCTGGCGGGGATGTCCAGCGCGGCCAGCAGCTCGGCATCCCACTGGTTGGTGTGCACGTTGAACAGCATGGTGCGCGATGCGTTGCTGACATCGGTGGCGTGCACCCGGCCCTCGGTGAGCTGCCACATCAGCCAACTGTCGATGGTGCCAAACGCCAGCTCGCCACGCTCGGCCTGGGCGCGGGCCTGGGGCACGTGGTCGAGCAGCCATTTGAGCTTGGTGCCCGAGAAGTAGGCATCCACCAGCAGCCCGGTTTTGCGCCGGATCACGTCTGCCATGCCATCGGCGCGCAGTTGTACGCAGGTGGGCTCGGCGCGCCGGTCTTGCCAGACGATGGCGTGGTGGATGGGCACACCCGTGGCGCGGTTCCATACCACCGTGGTTTCGCGCTGGTTGGTGATGCCGATGGCGCGGATATCTTTGGCTGTCAGCCCGGCCTGGGCCAGGGCGGCACGGGCGGTGGAGAGCTGGGTGCGCCAGATTTCCAGGGGGTCGTGTTCCACCCAGCCGGGCTGCGGAAAGATCTGCGGCAGTTCGAGCTGCGACTGGCTGACGATGTGCCCATCGGCATGGAAAACAATGCTGCGCGAGCTGGAGGTGCCTTGGTCGAGGGCGAGGAGGTAGGTCATGGTGGGGCTAGTCAATAGCGATGTAGTTGCGCACCTGGGCATCGCGCAGCAGGGCGGGGAAGGGGTCGGGCACCGGGCCGTCGGTGAACAGGCGGTCGATTTGCGACAGCCGAGCCACTTCGACCATGGCCGGGCGGTTGAACTTGCTGTTGTCTGCCGCCAGCCAGACCTCGCGGGCGTGGCCGATGATGGCCTGCGAGACCTTGACTTCGCGGTAGTCGAAGTCGCGCAGCGTGCCGTCCATTTCTATGGCCGAAATGCCGATCAGCGCAATATCCACCTTGAACTGTCGTATGAAATCGATAGCAGCTTCGCCCACCACGCCCCGGTCGCGGCCCCGCACCACGCCGCCGGCAATGATGACTTCGCACTGCGGGTTGGCGCTGAGGATGGTGGCTACGTTCAGGTTGTTGGTGATGACGCGCAGGCCCTTGTGCTGCATCAGCGCCTTGGCAATGGCCTCGGTGGTGGTGCCGATGTTCAGGATCAGCGAGCAGTCGTTGGGCACCTCGGCGGCCACCGCGCGGGCGATGCGGGCCTTGCCTTCGGCGTGCAGGTTTTCGCGCTGCGGGTGGGCGATGTTTTCTATGGTTGAGCTGGGCACGCGCACGCCGCCGTGGAAGCGGGTGAGCAGGCCGTCGTCGGCCATGCGCTGCACGTCGCGGCGTACGGTTTGCAGCGTCACGCCCAGCCGGTCCGCCAGTTGGTCCACGGTGAGGGAGCCTTGGGCTTGCACGGCCTGCAGCAACAGCAGTTGTCGGGGGTTGGGGTTCACAAGTTTTCGTTTTGGTAAATGTCGTGGTGGCGACTTTAAAACGAAAGACAAAGAACCTACCAAGGGTTGTTACTGAGAAAAAACAAACGTAAACGAACAATAATTATCAAATTCGAAGATTTAAATCCATTTCAATGAAGGAACATGATGCAGTTGAGCTTAGAAGGCATCAGCAAAAAGGTGGGGGCGCAGACGTGGCTGTACGAGATGGGTATTGCCCCCCAGCCTGGCGCGGTCACTGTGCTGCTGGGTGCCACCCAGGCGGGCAAGACCAGCCTGATGCGCATCATGGCGGGGCTGGACGTGCCGACGCATGGCCGGGTCAAGGTAGACGGTGTGGACGTAACCGGCCAGCCGGTGCGTGAGCGCAACGTGGCCATGGTCTACCAGCAGTTCATCAACTACCCGTCGCTCAAGGTGCGCGACAACATCGCTTCGCCGCTCAAGCTGCGCGGCGAAAAGAACATGGCGCAAAAGGTCACTGCGCTGGCCGAAAAGCTGCACATCGAGATGTTCCTGGACCGCTATCCGGCCGAGCTGTCGGGTGGGCAGCAGCAGCGCGTGGCCCTGGCCCGCGCCCTGGCCAAGGCCGCCCCGCTCATGCTGCTGGACGAGCCACTGGTCAACCTGGATTACAAACTGCGCGAAGAGCTGCGGGATGAGCTGAGCTCGCTGTTTGCCGCTGGTGAATCCACCGTGGTCTACGCCACCACCGAGCCGGGCGAGGCCCTGCTGCTGGGCGGCTATACGGCGGTGATGGATGCCGGTGAGTTGCTGCAGTACGGCCCGACCGCCGAGGTGTTCCACCAGCCCAAATCATTGCGTGTGGCGCGGGCTTTCAGCGACCCGCCAATGAACCTTGCGGCGGGCCACACGGCATCGGGTGGCGTGCAGCTGCAGGCCGGGCCGCTGCTGGCGCTGGACTTGCCGCCCACGGTGGCCGGTGGCCTGACGGTGGGCCTGCGTGCCAGTGCGCTGCGGGTGCAACAGCGCCCCGGCGACGTGGCTCTGGAGGGGCATGTCGAGCTGGCCGAGATCTCGGGCTCCGACACTTTTGTCCACGTGTCCACGCCCATCGGCGAACTGGTCGCCCAGCTCACGGGCGTGCATTATTTTGAACTGGGCACAGCTTTGAACCTGTACTTCCACGCCACCCAGGCCTATGTGTTTGATGCCCAGGGAGCCTTGCTGCTGGCCCCGGCACGGAAGGGAGCTGTCTAATGGCCCGCATCGAACTCGATCTGGCGCACGCCTACCGCGCCAACCCCACGCAAGACAGTGACTACGCCCTGCTGCCACTGAAGATGACCTTCAACGACGGCGGTGCCTATGCCTTGCTCGGCCCCTCGGGCTGCGGCAAGACCACCATGCTCAACATCATGTCGGGCCTGGTCGCACCGTCGCAAGGCACGGTGTTGTTCGACGGCAAGGACGTAACCCGTGCCTCGCCGCAAGAGCGCAACATCGCCCAGGTGTTCCAGTTCCCGGTGATCTACGACACCATGACGGTGGCCGAGAACCTGGCTTTCCCGCTGCGCAACCGCAAGGTGCCGCAGGCGCAGATCGACAAGCGCGTGGGCGAGATTGCCGAGATGCTGGAGATGAGCGGCCAGCTCAACCAGCGCGCAGCCAATCTGGCGGCCGATGCCAAGCAAAAGATTTCGCTGGGCCGCGGCCTGGTGCGGCCCGATGTGTCGGCCGTGCTGTTCGACGAACCGCTGACCGTGATCGACCCGCACCTGAAATGGCAGTTGCGCCGCAAGCTCAAGCAGATCCACCGCGAACTCAAGCTCACCTTGATCTACGTGACCCACGACCAGGTGGAGGCGCTGACCTTTGCCGAGCAGGTGGTGGTGATGACGCGGGGCCGCGCCGTGCAGGTGGGCTCGGCCGACGCGCTGTTCGAGCGGCCCAGCCATACCTTTGTGGGCAACTTCATTGGTTCGCCCGGCATGAACTTTTTGCCCGTGCAGGCCACCAGCAGCCAATTGCAGGTGGCGGGCGTGCAATGGGCCTTGCCCCGGGCGTTGCCGGTCGGTGCACTCAAGCTGGGTGTGCGGCCCGAATACGTGGCCTTGGCATCGCCCGCCGACCCCGGTGCGCTGCTGTGCACGGTGGCCAAGATCCAGGATGTGGGCACGCATGTGATGCTGACCGCCACCGTGGATGGGCAAACGCTCAAAGCCCGACTGAGCCCCGAAGTGCAACTGCCTGAAGTAGGTGAGAGCGTCTGGCTGCAGGTGCTGGGCGAGCACACCTGCTTTTATCAAAACGAGGAGATAGTGGCATGAACGCCGTGCAGAACCGCTTCAAACAAGTTCGCACCCCCTCGGGGGGTAGCGCCGCCGCCAAAGCGGCAAGCGTGGGGGCACTATGAGCACTACGACGAAGCCAGTGAACCAGAAGGCCTGGTTCTTGATACTGCCGGTGCTGATCTGCGTGGCGTTTTCCGCCATCATTCCATTAATGACGGTGGTGAACTACTCGGTGCAGGACATCATCTCGCCCGAGCGCCGCGTGTTTGTGGGCACCGAGTGGTTTGTGGCGGTGATGCGCGACGAAGAGCTGCACGCCGCGCTACTGCGGCAGATCACCTTCTCGCTGGCGGTACTGGCGGTAGAGCTGCCGCTGGGCATCCTGCTGGCCTTGTCCATGCCGGCCGACGGCTGGAAGGCGTCGGTGGTGTTGGTGATCGTGTCACTGTCCTTGCTGATTCCGTGGAACGTGGTGGGCACGATCTGGCAGATTTTTGGCCGCTCGGATATTGGCTTGCTGGGGGCTGCGCTGCAAGGCATGGGCATCGAGTACAGCTACACCGGCAACGCCACCCACGCCTGGCTCACCGTGCTGCTGATGGATGTGTGGCACTGGACACCGCTGGTGGCTTTGCTGGGCTATGCGGGTTTGCGTTCCATCCCGGATGCGTACTACCAGGCGGCCCGCATCGACGGGGCCAGCAAGCTGGCGGTGTTCCGCTACATCCAGCTGCCCAAGATGCGCGGCGTGCTGATGATTGGCGTGCTGCTGCGCTTTATGGACAGCTTCATGATCTACACCGAGCCGTTTGTGCTGACGGGTGGCGGGCCGGGCAATGCCACCACTTTTCTGTCGCAGTTCTTGACGCAGAAAGCCGTGGGTCAGTTTGACCTGGGCCCGGCGGCGGCCTTCTCGCTGATCTATTTCCTCATCATCCTGTTGCTGTGCTTCATCCTCTACAACTGGATGCAGCGTGTGGGCACCCAAGAAAAAGAAGGCGGCCATGAATAAGCCCAAGTTTCAGAAGCGGACGATCTTTTTGTTCGCCTACATCGTCTTTGCCCTGCTGCCCATCTACTGGATGGTCAACATGTCGTTCAAGACGAACAGCGAAATCGTGGCCAGCTTTTCGCTGATTCCCCAGCACTTCACCTGGGACAACTACCACACCATCCTGACCGATCCGTCGTGGTACTCGGGCTATATCAACAGCCTGATCTACGTCAGCATCAACATGGTGATCACGCTCACCGTGTCTTTGCCAGCGGCATATGCGTTCTCGCGCTACAGCTTCCTGGGCGACAAGCATGTGTTCTTCTGGTTGTTGACCAACCGCATGACCCCGCCCGCGGTGTTCTTGCTGCCGTTCTTCCAGCTCTACACCACCGTGGGTTTGATGGACACGCACTTGGCCGTGGCATTGGCGCACTTGCTGTTCAGTGTGCCGCTGGCGGTGTGGATTCTGGAGGGCTTCATGAGCGGCATCCCGCGCGAGATTGACGAGACCGCCTACATCGACGGCTATACCTTTCCGCGCTTTTTCCTCACCATCTTTTTGCCGCTGATCAAAGCCGGTGTGGGGGTGGCGGCGTTCTTCTGCTTCATGTTCAGCTGGGTCGAGCTGCTACTGGCCCGCACCCTGACCAGTGTGAACGCCAAGCCCATCGTGGCCACCATGACGCGCACGGTGTCGGCCTCTGGCATGGACTGGGCTACCCTGGCGGCAGCCGGTGTGCTGACCATTGTTCCAGGTGCCATCGTGATCTGGTTTGTGCGCAACTACATCGCAAAAGGTTTTGCGATGGGTCGAGTTTGAAGCGAAGTTGAAGCGAAGGAGTTGCTATGTTTGAGTGGATGGCCTGGACCTTGCCGGTCGCAGTTTTCTTTATTTGCATCGTGCTGATGCTGGCGGGCATGACGGTGTGGGAGATCAAGTCGCCCACCACCTTGCGGCGCGGCTTCTTGCCGATGGAGACCACCCGGGGTGACCGGTTGTTCATGGGCTTGCTGAGTGCGGCGTATGTGAACCTGATTTTTGTCGGACTGAGCGGCAAGTTTGCCGAGTGGTTCAGCCTGGACGGCGACCCCTCAATCTGGATCAGCTTTGTGCTGTCCATGGTGCTGCTGGCCGTCATCATGCGCAAGGGATAGACCCGTTTTATGGGTATTCAAGGATTCGGCTTCCATTGCCCCCAGAGCCGAGCAAGCCTTTGTGATCTATGGGGGTGCATACCAATCAGGAGACGAGACATGAAGATGCGTTATTCCCTACTGGCCATCGCCGCCGTGTGCGCGCTGACCGGCCACGCCTTCGCCGACGAGGCGGCGGCCAAGAAATGGATCGACAGCGAGTTCCAGCCTTCGACTCTGACCAAAGATCAGCAGACCGCCGAGCTGAAGTGGTTCATCGACGCAGCCAAGAAACTGCAGGCCAAGGGCGTGAAGGAAATTTCGGTCGTGTCCGAAACCATCACCACCCACGAATACGAGAGCAAGACGCTGGCCAAGGCGTTTGAAGAAATCACTGGCATCAAGGTCAAGCACGACCTGATCCAGGAAGGTGATGTGGTCGAGAAGCTGCAGACCTCGATGCAGTCGGGCAAGTCGATCTATGACGGCTGGATCACCGACTCGGACCTGATCGGTACCCACTACCGTTACGGCAAGATCATGAACCTGACCGACTACATGGCCGGTAAGGGCAAGGAGTGGACCAACCCTGGCCTGGACCTGAAAGACTTCATCGGCACCAGCTTCACCACCGGTCCCGATAAAAAGCTGTACCAACTGCCCGACCAGCAGTTTGCCAACCTTTACTGGTTCCGTGCCGATCTGTTCGCGCGCCAGGACCTGAAAGACAAGTTCAAGGCCAAGTACGGCTACGACCTGGGCGTGCCGCAGAACTGGAGCGCCTACGAAGATATCGCCGCCTTCTTCAGCGAAGACGTGAAGACCATCGACGGCAAGCCCGTGTATGGCCACATGGATTACGGCAAAAAAGACCCGTCGCTGGGCTGGCGTTTCACCGATGCCTGGCTGTCCATGGCCGGTACGGCCGACATTGGCAACCCCAACGGCTTGCCGGTGGACGAGTGGGGTATCCGCGTGGGTGCCGACAAGTGCACACCGGTGGGTGCCTCGGTGTCGCGCGGTGGTGCTACCAATTCGCCTGCAGCCGTGTATGCCTTGACCAAATACGTGGACTGGATGAAGAAGTACGCGCCCAAAGAGGCCAGCGGCATGACCTTCGGCGAGTCCGGCCCCGTGCCCGCCCAGGGCCAGATCGCCCAGCAAATATTCTGGTACACCGCGTTTACCGCTGACATGATCAAGCCCGGCCTGCCGGTGGTGAATGCCGACGGCACACCCAAGTGGCGCATGGCCCCCGGCCCGAACGGCCCGTACTGGAAGCAAGGCATGCAAAACGGCTACCAGGACGTGGGTTCCTGGACCTTCTTTGCCAACCATGATGCCGACAAGACCGCCGCCGCCTGGCTGTATGCGCAGTTCGTGACCGCCAAGACCACCTCGCTGAAAAAGACCGTGGTGGGCCTGACCCCCATCCGCGAGTCCGATATCCAGAGCAAGGCCATGACCGACATGGCCCCCAAGCTGGGTGGGCTGGTGGAGTTCTACCGCAGTCCTGCCCGTGTGGCCTGGTCGCCTACCGGCACCAACGTGCCCGATTACCCCAAATTGGCCCAGCTATGGTGGAAGAACGTAGCCCAGGCCGTCACGGGTGAAAAGACCCCGCAGGGCGCGATGGACAACCTGGCGGAAGAAATGGACCAGGTGATGTCCCGATTGGAACGTGCGGGCATGGCGCATTGCGCACCCAAGCTCAACCCCAAGGGCGACCCCAACAAGTACTTGAGCGACAAGGGGGCGCCCTGGAAGAAGCTGGCTAACGAGAAGCCCAAGGGTGAAACCATCGCCTACGAAACGCTGCTGAACGCGTGGAAGAATGGCAAAGTCCGTTAACGTGAGAGCGTTGACACAGATGCCATCAGCTTGATGCGTCTCGCCGCGTGGACTTTGTGCACGCGGCCTTTTTTTTGAGCCCGGCATGCTTTGCGTTTGGCGGGTTTGTTTGATTGGTGAAATTTAGGTTATGACACTCGCATCCCCACCCCTGGCTACCCTGCGTTCTGCGTTGATGGCGCAATTGACCGCCCCCGACCGCTTTGATGTGGTGGTGATTGGCGGCGGTGCCACCGGACTGGGTGTGGCACTGGATGCCGCAGCGCGAGGGTTCAGCGTGGCCCTGGTCGAGTCGCATGACTTTGCCAAAGGCACCTCGTCGCGGGCGACCAAGCTGGTGCACGGTGGCGTGCGTTACCTGGCGCAGGGCAATATCGCCCTGGTGCGCGAGGCGCTGCACGAGCGCACGACGCTGCTCAACAATGCGCCGCACCTGGCCCAGCCGCTGGCCTTTGTGATGCCCTCATACAAGCTGCTGGATACGCCGTTTTATGGCATTGGTCTGAAGATGTACGACGCGCTGGCAGGCAAGGCGGGCCTGGGCCCCACCGAATTTTTAGGGCGCAATAAAACCCTGCAGTATTTGCCCACCGTGCAGGCCCAGGGCCTCAAGGGCGGGGTGAAGTACTGGGATGGCCAGTTTGACGATGCGCGGCTGGCCTTGGTGCTGGCCCGCACGGCGGCGGCCCATGGTGCGGTGGTGGCCAACTACTGCGCCGCCACCGGTTTGCTGCACGAAGACGGCAAAGTCGCGGGCGTGCACTGCGAAGACCGTGAAACCGGTGCCAAGATTACCCTGCGGGCGGGCTGCGTGGTGAATGCCACCGGCGTCTGGGTCGATGCGTTTCGCCAGCAGGACGGCGAGGCCACAGGCCGTGTCGCCAAACCCATGGTGGCCCCCAGCCAGGGGGTGCACATCGTGGTGGACCGCGAGTTTTTGCCCGGCGACCATGCCATGCTAGTGCCCAAAACGGCCGATGGCCGCGTGTTGTTCGCCGTGCCGTGGCTTGGCAAGGTCATTCTGGGCACCACCGACACGCCGCGTGACGACTTGGCGCGCGAGCCGCGGCCCTTCAAGGAAGAGGTGGAGTTCATCCTGAGCGAATCCGCCCGCTACCTCAGCCGCGCCCCCACGCGTGCCGATGTGAAAAGCGTCTGGGTCGGTCTGCGCCCCTTGGTCAAACCGCAAGACGACGACGGCGGCAACACCAAGGGCATCAGCCGCGAGCACACGGTGCTGGTCAGCAAAAGCGGCCTGGTTACCGTGACCGGCGGCAAGTGGACCACCTACCGCGCCATGGCCGAAGACGTGCTGGACAAATGCTTTGGTGCGACCTTGCTACAGCCGCGCAAACCCGGCACGACATCCACCTTGCGTTTGATAGGGGCCGGTGCGGCCATGGATGCGCAGCGCCCGAAGATCAGCGACGCGCCCGGCCTGCACGCCTATGGCACCGAGCAGTCTCTCGTGCAGGCCTTGCCTGGCGGTGATCGCTGGCTGGGTGGTGGGGTCACCGAGGGCATGGTGCGGTTCGCGGCGCGATTTGAATATGCCCGTACCGTGGAGGATGTGCTGGCCCGCCGCAGCCGCTTGCTGTTCCTGGACGCACAGCTAGCTGCCACCATGGCCCCGACCGTGGCCGACATCCTGCGGGAAGAAACCGGTGTCGATCCCCAGGCTGACGCATTTGTTGCGTTGGCGCAACTGTATCTGACCTTGCCCGCGTGAAGCCCCTGGCGCAATGGCCGCTGGCAGCGCGGCGCGGACTGGTTGGCGTGCTGACCGACATAGACGATACGCTGACAACCGACGGTGCCATCACCGCGGACGCACTGCAGGCTCTGGCGGACCTGAAGGCTGCAGGCTTGGTCGTGATTGCCATTACCGGCCGCCCCGTGGGATGGAGCGAGCCGTTTGCACGTACCTGGCCGGTGGATGCGATCGTGGCTGAGAACGGTGCGGTGGCGTTGCAAAAAAACACAAGCCAAATTGGCCTCCTGCGCTTGCCTGATGGGCGCGAGCAGCTATCAAAACTGTATATCCAGGATGCCCGCACGCGCAGCATGAACTTCTTACGCATGCAAGAGGTTGCGCAGCGGGTGCTGGCAGAAGTACCTGAGGCCATCCTGGCGCAAGATTCCGCAGGGCGTGAGACCGATATCGCCATCGACCACAGTGAATTTACCCAACTACCGACCGACAGCATCGCCCAGGTCGTGGCCATTCTGCAATCCGAGGGCATGCACGCCACGGTCAGCTCCATCCATATCAACGGCTGGTTTGGTGGGCACGACAAATGGGTCGGTGCGTGCTGGATTGTCCAGGCCATGCTGGGGCGTAACCTGGCCGCAGAACGCGAGCTCTGGGCGTACGTGGGCGACTCCACCAACGACCAATGCATGTTCGAAGCTTTGCCGCACAGCATCGGTGTGGCCAATGTGCGACGGTTTGAGGCGCAGATGGCTTGTAAGCCCCAATACATCACCAGCAAAGAGCGGGGTGCGGGCTTTGCAGAGGCGGCTTTTGCGCTGTTGGCCGCACGCTGAAGGGCTCCGAACACGGTTTTTCTGGGAAAGGTGTTGACGCGTTGCCAAATACTCTGCATAATCGTGGGCTTCGCTCCTAAAAAGCGATGCTTCTGCCCAAAGGAAGCGCTATGAGTGGTTTGTAGCGTGGACGACGGGCCCAAGACTGATCAGGCGAGTTGGCTTCCAAGCTGGTTCAACTGATGCAAGTTGGGAAAACATAGACATGATCCAAACTGAATCCCGGTTAGATGTTGCCGACAATACTGGCGCGAAATCCGTTCTCTGCATCAAGGTGCTGGGCGGGTCCAAGCGTCGCTATGCAAGCGTTGGCGACGTCATCAAAGTGAGCATCAAAGAAGCCGCTCCTCGTGGTCGCGTCAAAAAAGGCGAGATCTACAGTGCAGTGGTGGTGCGCACGGCCAAAGGCATCCGTCGTGCAGACGGTTCGCTGGTCAAATTCGACGGCAACGCAGCAGTGTTGCTAAATGCAAAGCTGGAGCCCATTGGCACCCGCATCTTTGGACCCGTGACGCGCGAATTGCGTACCGAAAAGTTCATGAAGATCGTGTCCCTGGCTCCTGAAGTTCTGTAAGGACGCACCATGAATAAAATTCGCAAAGGCGACCAAGTCGTTGTGCTCACCGGGCGCGACAAGGGCAAGCGCGGCACCGTGGCGCTGCGCAAAGATGACTCGTACCTGTTGGTCGATGGCATCAACATGGTCAAGAAGCACGCTAAACCTAACCCCATGAAGGGCGAGGCAGGCGGCATCATTGAAAAGAATATGCCCATTCACCAGTCCAACGTAGCCATCTTCAATGCGGCTACCGGCAAGGCTGATCGTGTTGGAATCAAGTTGCTGGCAGATGGCAAGCGCACCCGCGTTTACAAGTCTAGCGGCGAAGAAATCAAGGTTGCATGAGCATGGCACGTCTACAACAACTCTATCGCGACAAAGTTGCTCCCGAGCTGATGGCCAAGTTTGGCTACACCTCGCCGATGCAGGTTCCCCGCTTCACCAAGATCACCCTGAACATGGGTGTGAGCGAAGCGGTATCCGACAAGAAGGTCATGGACAACGCAGTTGCCGATTTGACCAAGATTGCAGGCCAACGCCCTGTGGTGACCAAGGCCAAGAAAGCTATCGCGGGTTTCAAGATCCGTGAAGGCCAGGCAATCGGTTGCATGGTGACTTTGCGCGGCGTGCAGATGTTCGAGTTCCTGGACCGTTTCGTCACCGTGGCTCTGCCCCGTGTGCGTGACTTCCGTGGTATCTCTGGTCGTGCTTTCGATGGCCGTGGTAACTACAACATCGGCGTAAAAGAGCAGATCATTTTCCCTGAAATCGAGTACGACAAGGTCGATGCCTTGCGCGGTCTCAATATCAGCATCACGACAACGGCCAAGAATGACGAAGAGTGCAAGGCACTGCTCGCCGGGTTCCGTTTTCCGTTCAAGAACTGAGGTGACGTGTGGCTAAACAAGCTCTGATTCAGCGTGAACTCAAGCGTGACCAATTGGTTGCCAAGTACGCAGCAAAACACGCAGAGTTGAAAGCAATTTCGACCGATGCCAAGAAGACCGACGACGAGCGTGCTGCGGCCCGCTTGGCTTTGCAAAAGCTTCCACGCAATGCAAACCCGACGCGCCAACGTAATCGTTGCGCCATCACGGGTCGTCCTCGTGGAACATTCCGTCAGTTTGGCTTGGCTCGCGCAAAAATTCGCGAACTGGCTTTTGCTGGCGACATCCCCGGTATGGTCAAGGCCAGCTGGTAAGTAAGGCAGGAGAACCTAAACATGAGTATGAGTGATCCCATCGCCGACTTGCTGACTCGCATCCGCAACGCGCAAATGGTGGCCAAAACGACTGTATCGATTCCTTCATCCAAAGTGAAGGTCGCGATTGCCCAAGTCTTGAAAGACGAAGGCTACATTGATGGCTTCCAGGTGAAAACCGAAGCTGGCAAAAGCGAACTCGAAATTACCTTGAAATATTACGCCGGTCGCCCTGTGATCGAACGTATTGAACGCGTTAGCCGTCCCGGCCTGCGTGTTTACAAAGGCCATGGCGCCATTCCACAAGTCATGAACGGCTTGGGTGTGGCAATTGTTACCACTCCGCAAGGCGTGATGACGGATCGCAAAGCCCGCGCAACCGGTATCGGTGGCGAAGTCTTGTGCTACGTCGCTTAAGCAGGAGAACTAGCAAATGTCTCGCGTAGGAAAAATGCCTGTTGCTATCCCCGCTGGTGTGGATGTGGCAATCAAGGACGACCAAATCAATGTCAAGGGCACCGGCGGTTCGCTGTCGTTGACCCAAAATGCGCTGGTTACCGTGACCAATGACGCTGGCAAACTCACGTTTGTCCCCGCCAACGAGTCCCGCGAAGCCAATGCCATGTCGGGCACCATGCGTCAGCTGGTGAACAACATGGTGGTCGGTGTGACCAAGGGTTTCGAGAAGAAGCTGAGCCTGGTTGGCGTGGGCTACAAAGCCGCCGCCCAAGGTGCCAAGCTGAACTTGGCCGTGGGTTACTCCCACCCCGTCAATATCGACATGCCTGCTGGCATCACCGTTGCGACCCCCACCCCGACAGAAATTCTGATCAAGGGTGCGGATCGTCAACGCGTGGGTCAGGTGGCTGCTGAGATTCGTGCGATCCGTCCTCCCGAGCCTTACAAGGGCAAGGGCATCCGTTATTCGGATGAGAAGATCACGATCAAAGAAACCAAGAAGAAATAAGGAGCCGCAACATGTTGACCAAAAAAGAACAGCGTCTCCGCCGTGCGCGTCAAACCCGCATCCGTATTGCAACCCAGGGCGTTGCACGCCTGACGGTGAACCGTACCAACTTGCACATCTACGCCAGCGTTATTTCTGGCGACGGTGCCAAGATTCTGGCCAGCGCATCGACCGCCGAAGCGGCTGTACGCAAAGAGCTGGGCGGCGCTGGCAAGGGTGGCAACACCACCGCAGCACAAGCAATTGGCAAGCTGATTGCTGAAAAAGCAAAAGCTGCCGGCGTTGAAAAAGTAGCGTTTGATCGCTCAGGTTTTGCGTACCACGGACGCGTCAAGGCGCTTGCCGATGCTGCCCGCGAAGCTGGCTTGCAGTTCTAAGCAGATCGGAATAAATCATGGCTAAAGTTCAAGGAAAAATGCAGGGTAAGGCTGAAGGGCCTGAAGACGGCCTGCGTGAAAAGATGATCGCGGTCAACCGCGTTACCAAGGTGGTCAAGGGTGGCCGTATTCTTGGTTTCGCAGCTTTGACTGTGGTAGGTGATGGCGAAGGTCGCGTTGGCATGGGCAAGGGCAAGTCAAAAGAAGTGCCTGCTGCTGTGCAAAAAGCGATGGAAGAGGCCCGCCGCAATATGGTCAAGGTCACGCTGAAAAACGGTTCCGTTTTCCACAAAGTGACTGGCCAACATGGCGCAGCTAACGTGATGATGGCTCCGGCACCTAAGGGTACCGGCATCATTGCAGGCGGCCCTATGCGCGCAGTGTTTGAAGTGATGGGTATCACCGACATCGTGGCCAAGAGCCACGGTTCGTCGAACCCTTACAACATGGTGCGTGCCACCTTGGATGCATTGCGTAATTCGACCACTCCTTCGGACATTGCTGCCAAGCGCGGCAAAAACGTCGAAGAAATCTTCGTCTGAGCAAGGTTATCCAAATGACAACGCAACAAACACTCAAAGTGACGCTGGTTCGCAGCCCGATTGGTACCAAAGAATCGCACCGTGCAACCGTTCGTGGCTTGGGTCTGCGCAAGATTCGCAGCGTAAGCGAACTGCAAGACACGCCCGAAGTCCGCGGCATGATCAACAAGATCAGTTATCTGGTCAAAATCATCTAAGGATTGACGATGGAACTCAATGGCATTAAGCCCGCAGCGGGTGCAAAGCACGCCAAGCGTCGCGTTGGTCGCGGCATTGGCTCTGGCCTGGGCAAGACCTCTGGCCGCGGCCACAAGGGTCAAAAGTCCCGTGCTGGTGGTTACCACAAGGTAGGCTTTGAAGGCGGTCAAATGCCTATGCAACGCCGTTTGCCTAAGCGTGGTTTCAAGTCGCATTTGCTGAAGTACAACGCTGAAGTCACTCTGGAAGCGCTGGAAAAGCTGGGCCTGTCTGAAGTAGACGGTTTGGCACTGAAGCAAGCAGGTCTGATCGCTGAGATGGCTAAAGTCATCAAGGTCATCAAGACCGGCGAACTGACCAAGGCGATCAGGTTCACTGGTATTGGTGCTACGGCAGCAGCCAAGGCGGCTATTGAAGCCGCCGGTGGCAGCCTGGCTTAAGTTTTTGTTGAAGGAAACGTTCGGTGGCAACTAGCGCTCAAATCGCAAAGACGGGTAAGTTCGGCGACTTACGTCGTCGCTTGGTGTTTTTGCTGCTCGCGCTGGTTGTCTATCGTGTGGGTGCACATATTCCTGTGCCCGGCATCGATGCAACGCAACTGCAGCAGCTTTTTAAAGGCCAGCAAGGCGGCATATTGAGCTTGTTCAATATGTTCTCTGGCGGTGCCTTGTCCCGGTTTACGGTTTTCGCTTTGGGCATCATGCCTTACATCTCCGCCTCTATCATCATGCAATTGATGGGTTATGTGGTGCCGATGTTTGAGCAGATGAAGAAAGAGGGCGAAGCTGGTCGTCGCAAGATTACCCAGTACACCCGTTATGGCACTTTGGGCCTTGCCCTGTTTCAGTCCTTGGTGATTGCCACAGGTTTGGAGAGTTCTCCAGGTCTTGTTTTGTCACCGGGCTTTGGTTTCCGTATGACGGCTGTGGTCAGTTTGACCGCTGGAACCATGTTTCTGATGTGGTTGGGTGAGCAAATTACAGAGCGTGGCTTGGGTAATGGAATTTCCATCCTGATCTTTGCTGGTATTGCAGCTGGTTTGCCGGGTTCGATTGGTGGCTTGCTGGAGTTGGTGCGCACTGGCGCCATGAGCATCATTGCATCGATCTTTATTGTTGCTGTGGTTGGCTTGGTCACTTACTTTGTCGTGTTCGTTGAACGCGGTCAAAGAAAGATTTTGGTGAACTACGCACGGCGGCAAGTGGGTAACAAGGTATACGGCGGACAGTCTTCGCACCTGCCTTTGAAGCTCAATATGGCTGGTGTGATTCCTCCGATCTTTGCTTCATCGATTATTTTGTTGCCTGCAACAGTTGTGAATTGGTTCAGTGCTTCTGAATCGCTGCGCTGGTTGAAAGATGTAGCTGGCATGCTGAGCCCAGGACAGCCGGTGTACGTGTTGTTCTATGCTAGTGCTATCGTGTTTTTCTGCTTTTTCTACACGGCCTTGGTATTCAATAGCCGTGAAACAGCAGACAACCTGAAGAAAAGCGGTGCGTTTATTCCTGGCATTCGCCCGGGTGAACAGACTGCTCGCTATATCGATAAGATATTACTGAGGTTGACTTTGGCAGGTGCGGTGTACATCACCTTTGTCTGTTTGGTTCCGGAAATATTGGTCTTGAAATACAACGTGCCATTTAATTTTGGTGGAACGTCACTGCTCATTATTGTGGTTGTGACTATGGATTTCATGGCCCAGGTTCAAAACTACATGATGTCTCAACAGTATGAGTCATTGCTGAAAAAGGCTAACTTCAAGTCTTCTGCCAATGCGTAATTGATTGGTAAGTTAAAAGTTGGTCATGGGTTCTGGTGTTTTGTTCCAGAGAATTCAATCGCACGGTATTCAGAGTTTTAGGAGAATTAAATGAGAGTTTCAGCTTCGGTTAAGAAAATTTGCCGTAACTGCAAAGTCATCCGGCGCAAGGGCGTGGTTCGTGTGATCTGTACAGATCCACGCCACAAACAGCGTCAAGGTTGATAGAAAAGTTTTAGAGGACGCACATGGCACGTATCGCTGGTATTAATATTCCGCCGCAAAAGCATTCCGAAATCGGCTTAACTGCTATTTTTGGCATCGGTCGCACCCGCGCTCGCAAGATTTGCGAAGCTTGCGACATTGCATATTCCAAGAAGGTCAAAGACTTGACCGATGCAGATCTGGAAAAGATCCGCGACCAAATCGCTCTCTTCACCATTGAAGGCGATTTGCGTAGAGAAACCACGATGAACATCAAGCGATTGATGGACATCGGCTGCTACCGTGGTTTCCGCCACCGTCGCGGTTTGCCGATGCGTGGTCAGCGTACGCGTACCAACGCACGCACCCGCAAGGGACCGCGCAAGGCTGCAGCTTCATTGAAGAAATAAAGGGATTGAGAGATCACTATGGCAAAAGCTCAGCAAAGCAACGCATCGCAGCGCGTACGTAAGAAAGTTCGCAAGAACGTGTCT
Organism: uncultured Albidiferax sp.; assembly: GCA_963513125.1. Taxonomy (GTDB): domain Bacteria; phylum Pseudomonadota; class Gammaproteobacteria; order Burkholderiales; family Burkholderiaceae_C; genus Rhodoferax_B. The sequence goes on along the minus strand of CAUPPH010000021.1, from coordinate 27,004 downwards.
GACGGTGTCGCACACGTGCACGCATCATTCAACAATACAATCATCACGATCACTGATCGTCAAGGCAATGCGTTGTCTTGGGCTTCGTCTGGTGGCCAAGGCTTCAAGGGTTCGCGTAAATCGACTCCATTTGCTGCCCAGGTTGCTTCTGAAGTGGCTGGTCGTGCCGCCATTGAACAAGGTATCAAGAATCTTGATGTCGAAATCAAGGGGCCGGGTCCTGGCCGCGAATCTTCGGTTCGCGCTCTGGGGGCACTTGGTATCCGCATTACCTCGATTGCAGATGTGACGCCCGTTCCACACAACGGTTGCCGCCCTCAAAAGCGTCGTCGCATCTAATCTTCCGGAATTCATTTCGGTCCGGTTTTTATAAGCCCACCGCCATCTGCATTGCGCAGGTGGCTCCCACGTTTCTGCGTGGAAGATAATATTTAAGGACGCTCAAGTGGCACGCTATCTCGGTCCCAAGGCCAAACTTTCCCGCCGTGAAGGCACTGATCTTTTCCTGAAAAGCGCCCGCCGCTCTATCAGCGACAAGGCTAAATTCGACTCTAAGCCAGGTCAGCATGGTCGCACTTCTGGTGCCCGCACTTCTGATTTTGGTTTGCAGCTGCGCGAAAAGCAAAAAGTAAAGCGCATGTATGGTGTGTTGGAGCGTCAGTTCCGCCGCTATTTCGAAGAAGCCGATCGTCGCAAGGGCAACACCGGTGCCAATCTGCTGTTCCTGTTGGAATCGCGTCTTGACAACGTCGTCTACCGTATGGGCTTTGGCTCTACGCGCGCTGAAGCACGCCAGTTGGTGTCGCACAAGGCGATGACGGTGAATGGTCAGTGCGTAAATATCCCTTCTTACATGGTCAAGACCGGCGACGTAGTCGCTGTCCGTGACAAGTCGAAGAAGCAGAACCGTATTGTTGAAGCCCTGCAATTGGCGCAACAAGTGGGCCTGCCAGCTTGGGTGGAGGTCAGTATTGAAAAGACCGAAGGTATTTTTAAGAAAGTACCAGACCGTGATGAGTTCGCTTCTGATGTCAACGAATCGCTGATCGTTGAGCTGTATTCGCGTTAATTCCGCATTTTTCGTTTGATTTTGTTCCTAGGCTGCGGGGCACTACAGTCTAGAACCAACACTTGCCTTACCGGTGTAACGAGCTGGGGGTATTGAGAGGAAGCATGCATGCAAACTAATTTGCTGAAACCCAAAGCCATCAACGTTGAGCAACTGGGCCACAATCGTGCGAAAGTTGCGTTGGAGCCGTTTGAACGCGGCTATGGGCATACATTGGGTAATGCACTACGCCGTGTACTGTTGTCGTCCATGGTGGGTTATTCGGCAACCGAAGTGACCATTGCAGGCGTACTGCATGAGTACTCTTCGATTGACGGTGTTCAAGAAGATGTTGTGAACATTTTGTTGAACCTCAAAGGCGTTGTTTTCAAACTGCACAACCGTGATGAAGTCACCCTGAGCCTGCGTAAAGACGGCGACGGCGTTGTCACAGCAGCGGATATCCAGACTCCGCACGATGTTGAGATCATCAACCCAGACCACGTTATTGCGCATTTGTCGCAAGGCGGCAAGCTGGACATGCAAATCAAGGTCGAAAAGGGCCGTGGTTATGTTCCAGGCAGCATGCGCCGCTATGCGGATGAGCAAACCAAGTCGATTGGCCGCATTGTGCTGGACGCTTCGTTTTCGCCCGTCAAGCGCGTGAGCTACACCGTAGAGAGCGCTCGCGTTGAGCAGCGTACCGATCTGGACAAGCTGGTGGTGGAGATCGAAACCAATGGTGCGATCTCGGCGGAGGATGCAGTGCGCGCATCGGCTAAAATCCTAGTTGAACAGCTTGCAGTATTTGCACAGCTGGAAGGTAGCGAGTTGGCCGGCGTGTTTGAACAGCCAGCACCGCGTGGCAACACGCAGTTTGACCCGATTCTGTTGCGTCCTGTGGATGAGCTGGAATTGACGGTTCGCTCTGCGAACTGCCTGAAGGCTGAGAATATTTATTACATTGGTGATCTGATCCAGCGCACCGAGAATGAATTGCTCAAGACCCCTAATCTGGGTCGCAAATCGCTGAATGAAATCAAGGAAGTCCTCGCTTCGCGCGGTCTGACCTTGGGTATGAAGCTTGAAAGCTGGCCACCGGCCGGTTTGGATAAGCGTTAATTGGAAATTTGGCCGGTGCAGCACTTCGGTGCGGCACTGGTCTTTAAAAATGTCCTGCAAAGGACACGTGCAACGCGCAGTACCTGATCCGGCTGTGCGTCAAAATAATTGAAAGGAATGCACCATGCGCCACGGACACGGACTTCGTAAACTTAACCGCACCAGCTCGCACCGCCTTGCTATGCTGCGCAACATGATGAACTCGCTAATTGAGCATGAGGCCATCAAAACCACTTTGCCCAAGGCCAAGGAATTGCGCCGCGTGATCGAGCCTATGATCACTTTGGCCAAAGAAGCAACGGTCGCTAACCGTCGCTTGGCTTTTGACCGTCTGCGTGACCGCGACAGCGTGACCAAGTTGTTCAACGACCTGGGCCCCCATTTCAAGGCCCGTCCAGGCGGCTATACCCGCATCTTGAAGATGGGTTTCCGCGTGGGTGACAATGCGCCTATGGCATTCGTAGAGCTGGTTGACCGTGCTGATGTAAAAGAAGCTGTAGAAATATCTGCAGATCAAGCATAAGCTGCTATAATACAAACATACCGCGCGATGGAGCAGCCTGGTAGCTCGTTGGGCTCATAACCCAAAGGTCGTAGGTTCAAATCCTACTCGCGCAACCAATCAGTGGTACTTCGGTACCACGAGTTAAAAAACCCACCTTGTGTGGGTTTTTTAATTTCTGCCATTCGTAAAAAAGCCCCAGCGATGACTGGGGCTTTTTACTTTGTGGCTTGTGGGTAGGTGTCTCTGTATCTCGCTGGGGACCGTAGCGCAAGCATGCCGCTACTGTCCGCCGGGATCTACTCGGCCTGTTTGCTGGCCCGGTCTTGTTTGGCCTGTTCCAGCGAGTTTTCGGTGCTGGCCAGGTCCATGCCGTACATGTCGGCAAACTGCACCAAGGTCTGGCCGCTGCTTTCAAAGGCTTTCAACAGGGCTTCGCGCTTCGCAGCCGCTGCACCGTCTTCGGTGTAGGCGTGGTCCAGCAGCGCGTTCCAGGCTTCGAGCGGGGGCTTGACCTGCTCTGCATACGCGCCGCGGCTCAATCCAGAGGCTTCGAAAGCATTGCGCAACCGCAGGCGCAGCTTGGCCTGTGCGGCGGGGCTGTTGCCTGCACGGTCACGGCGGGCGACTTCCATGATGGCTTGGTGCACATGCTCGGGTGCCAAGGGCTCCACGGGATTGCCTTGCAGGTCATGGCGCTGGACTCCGGTGGCGACTTGCTCTAGGTAGCGGGTGGACCGGGTGTGTTGCCCCAGAGCTTCGCGCAAGGCTTTGGCTTCCAGCAGATCGGGGTGACTTGCCACCAGTTCGTGAAAGATGCCGAGTTTCAGTGGCAAAGCCTGTGCGCCAAAAACTTTGGGATACAGGTCGTACAGCGTGTGCAGCAGGGGGTGAACCACCCGGCCGTGGGTGACGCGCTGTGGCCTGGGCTTGCGCGCTTGGGGAGTTGGGGCTTTCGGGGCGAGGGGAGTGGTCACGGTGATGTGGGTCTGCGGTGGGGAACAGGCGCAAAGAGTGCGCGAACAGGCTCCATTTTCATCGAAAACGGGCGTGGCCTATTTTGGGCAAGCCTTGGTGCGGGTGCATATTTGTCGTTTGGTAACAACGCCACAGGCCTTGGGAGGCGTAAGTGTCTGCATCTTGTACGGGTTTACGCGGTGCGGCTGCGACAATCGGCCCTCCAAAAATTTGAAAGTGCCCATGGCTAAGAAAGCTCCCGCGGTTGTCGCCACCCCTCCTGAAGCAGCGCGTACCAAACCTTTGCAGATCCCTGATACCGGGTTTAAAACCATCTGGCAAGTGGTGGGCGCACCGCCCGTAGTGGCGAAGACCAAGAGCGAAAAGTCGGTCACTTCGGTCTAAAAGGCATCCGTTGCCGGGGGCGCGTCCAGCGCAACCTCTACTCGGCAGTCATAAAACGTGGGTGCGCGACCCAGATCGGTTAGCTGCTGGCTGGTGAGCTGGTTCACATTGCTGCCATCTAGCCCCAGTTTGCGCCACCATACCCCCAATCCATTCACCACGCCCACCCGGGCCCGGGCGGACACCTTGGCCTTGCAGCGGTAGGTGCCGCGCTGGTTATAAACGCGCACCACGGCCCCGCTGGTGATGCCCCGTGGCAGGGCATCGTCGGCATGGATTTCCAGCAGCGGTTCGCCTTCGATCTGGCGCAGGCTGGTGACATTGACGAAGCTGGAATTCAAGAAGTTGCGTGCGGGCGGTGAAATCATCGCTAGCGGAAACTCCGTGGATGTCCCTGCCGCCTCGTAGTTGGACAGGTAGTCAGGCAAGCCGTCCAGACCCTGTGCCGCCAGCCTTTCGCTGAAAAACTCACACTTGCCCGAGGGGCTGGGGAACTGCCCGTGGGCAAACGGCGCGTCGGGCAAGGGAATCGTCGTAAAGCCGTGCTCCAGCAGCGCGTTGAAGTCCACCTGGTCGCCATAGGCGGTGCGGCACAGTACCTCGTCGCTCTCGCCCAGGCACGGGTCGGTCAGGCTCATGTGGGCGGCCAGCTCCCGAAAGATCTGGGTATTGGGTTTGGACTGGCCTCGCTGCGCAATCGCGGGGCGGTTCAGCATGGCATCGGTGTGGCCGTAGCCGCTGTGCACGTCCCAGTGCTCCAGCTGCGTGGTGGCAGGCAGGATGTAGTCGGCATAGTCGGCGGTGTCGGTCTGGAAATGCTCCAGCACCACGGTAAACAGGTCCTCGCGGGCAAAGCCCTGTACCACCTTGCCCGAATCGGGGGCCACGGCGACGGGATTGCTGTTGTAGACCACCAGTGCCTCTATCGGAGCAGTGGAGTCCAGCAGGGCATCGCCAATGGTGCTCATGTTGATGGTGCGGGGCCTGCGTCCGGCCAGCAAATCGGGCCGCTGCAGGGCCGCGCGCTGTACCGGAAACTGGCCTGAGCTGCTCATCAGCACGCCGCCTGCGCGGTGCCGCCAGGCTCCGATCAGCGCGGGCAGGCTGACCACGGCGCGGGTGGCATTGCCGCCACCCCGCGTGCGTTGCATGCCGTAGTTCAGGCGGATGGCGGCGGGCTGGCCGGTTACAAAGCATTGGCCGTAATCACGTGCCAGCGCGGTGATCTGTTCCACCGGCACACCGCAGACCTCGGCGGCGCGCTCGGGCGGCCACTGCAGGGCGCGTTCGCGCAGCGCGGGCCAGCCGACGGTGTGCTCGGCCAGGTAGGCGTGGTCCAGCCAGTCGTGGGTGATGAGCTGGTGCATCAGGGCCAGCGCCAGTGCGGCATCGGTGCCGGGGCGCAGGGCGATGTGTTCGTGGCACTTTTCGGCGGTTTCGGTTTTGCGCGGGTCGATGCACACCAGCCGCGCGCCGTCGCGTTTGGCCTGCTGCACATAGCGCCAGAAGTGCAGATTGCTGCCGATGGAATTGCTGCCCCAGATCAGGATGAGTTTCGACTCGGCAAAAAACTGCACCTGCATGCCGACTTTGCCGCCCAACGTGTGGATCAGGCCTTCGCCGCCTGCCGACGCGCAAATCGTGCGGTCCAGCAGCGACGCACCCAGGGTGTGGAAGAAGCGGGCGGCGATGCTTTCGCCCTGCACCAGCCCCATGGTGCCTGCGTAGCTGTAGGGCAGGATGGCCTCGGGGTTGCGGGCGGCAATGGCCTGCAGGCGTGCGGCGATGTCGGCCAGCGCCTCATCCCAGGCCACGGGCGTGTACTGGCCCGAGCCCTTGGGGCCGCTGCGCTTGAGCGGCTGCAGGATGCGTTCCGGGTGGTAGGTGCGCTCGGTGTAGCGCGAGACCTTGGTGCACAGCACGCCGTCGGTGTGCGGGTGGGCTGGATTGCCCTGCACTTTGATGGCGATGCCGTCCTGCACCGTGGTCAGCAGTGCGCAGGTGTCGGGGCAGTCGTGCGGGCAGGCACCACGTACTGTGTGGGTGGGGTTATTCATCCGATGGGGGCCTTCTGACAGAATGGTCGGATGATAAATCCAGGAGCCGCGCCATGCCCGTGATCGACCAATTGGTGGCCCAGGCCCCCGGCATCGCCGCCCTGCGCCGCGAGCTGCACGCCCACCCGGAGCTGAGTTTTCAAGAGGTGCTGACCGCCGACCTGGTGGCGCGCCAGCTCACCGAATGGGGCATCCCGATCCACCGGGGCCTGGCGGGCACTGGCGTGGTGGGCATCCTGCAAAACGGCAACTCCCCGCGCGCAATTGGCCTGCGTGCCGACATGGACGCGCTGCCGCTGCAAGAGTTCAACACCTTCGCCCACGCCAGCCAGCACCCCGGCAAGATGCACGCCTGCGGGCACGACGGCCATACCGCCATGCTGCTGGCGGCGGCGCAGTACCTGGCCGAGCACCGCGACTTCGACGGCACGGTCTACCTGATTTTCCAACCCGCCGAAGAAGGCGGCGGCGGCGCCCGTGAGATGGTGCAGGAGGGCCTGTTCACCCGCTTCCCCATGGATGCGGTGTTTGGCATGCACAACTGGCCCGGTATGCAGGTGGGTCAGTTTGCCCTCAGCCCCGGCCCGGTGATGGCCTCCAGCAGCGAGTTCAAGATCACCATCCACGGCAAGGGCAGCCACGCCGCCATGCCCAATATGGGCATCGACCCCGTGCCCATCGCGGCCCAGATGGTGCTGGCCTTCCAGACCATCATTAGCCGCAACAAGAAGCCTATCGACGCAGGCGTGGTGTCGGTCACCATGGTGCACGGCGGCTCGGCCACCAATATCGTGCCGGATAGCGTGGAGCTGCAGGGCACGGTGCGCACCTTCACGCTGGAGGTGCTGGACCTGATCGAAGCCCGCATGCGCCAGATTGCCGACAGCCTGTGCGAAGCCTTCGGGGCGCGCTGCGCGTTTGAATTTGCCCGCAACTACCCGCCCACCATCAACCACGCCGCCGAGGCCGCCTTTGCCCGGCAGGTGATGGCCGATATCGTCGGCCCCGCCAACGTCATCACCCAGGAGCCCACCATGGGCGCGGAAGACTTTGCCTACATGCTGCTGGCCAAGCCCGGGGCCTATTGCTTCATTGCCAACGGCGACGGCGACCACCGCGCTCTGGGCCACGGCGCAGGCCCCTGCACCCTGCACAACCCCAGCTACGACTTCAACGACGATCTGATCCCGCTGGGGGCCACCTACTGGGTACGGCTGGCCGAGGCGTGGTTGAAGCCGTTATAAGCAGTTGCTATTGAATCTAGAGCTGCTTCCGACCACCGAATAAGCGCTGGAGGCCTAAAAGGCTTGTAAGTCCAGGCTCCTAGCGGACGAACCGGCCCGCCGCCATGGCCAGCAAGCCGTCAAAAATCAGGTTGTCCACCAGCTCGCACGGGACCGACATGCTGGGCGCCATCTTCCAGCCCGCGCCGCCGGTCATGTAGCAGGCCGGTTCGGCTTTGCAGTGCTGGCGCACGTGCTGCACCATGCGCTCCACGGCCCCGGCGATGGCGTAGGTGCCGCCGCTGGTCAGCGCGTCGCTGGTGTTGGTGGGGAACACGCGCACCTCGCCGGTGGGTACGTGCAGGCCGGCGGTGCCGGACTCCAGCGCGCGCAGCATGATGCCGTGGCCGGGCAGGATCAGCCCGCCCAGGAAGCGGCCATGGGTGTCCACCGCCTCCACCGTCACCGCCGTGCCCACCATCACCACCACCATGGGCCGCTCGGGGCCCTGGGCCAGCATGCGGTGGCGCGCGCCCACCATGGCGACCCAGCGGTCGGCCCCCAGGCGGGTGGGGTGGTCGTAGCCGTTGGTCAAACCGGCCTCGGCGGGGCTGGACACCACCCACTGGGGGTGCACGTCCCACAGCTCCAGTTGCTCCAGCACGCGGCGCTTGATGGCATCTCCGGCCACGATACAGCCCAGGATGGCGCTGGGCGCAGCCAGGTCAGCCCAGGGGCCGTCGGCCAGCTTGTCGATGTTTTCCAGAAACTCGGCACCATGGGCCAGCAGCGTGGCTCCCGGGCGAGGCGTGTCGTACAACGACCATTTGAGACGGGTGTTGCCAATGTCGATGGCGAGAAAACTCATCCTGCGTCTCCGGTATTTTTCACCGCATTATCTATGCGCCCATACAGGGGCACGTGTGTGGTTACCCCTGACGCCAGGGCAGGTTGTGGAAGCGCCAGCCGCCCTTGCGGCCCCGGTGGGCTTCTGCGTCGGGGTCGCCTTCGAAGCCTTCGAGGATGTTGTAGGCCTGCAGGCCCAGCTCGGCGGCGCGCTTGGCGGCGGCCACCGAGCGCACGCCGCTGCGGCACAGCAACACGGCTTTTTTACCGCCTGCCAGCGCGGCTTGCAGGCCGCTGTCGAAATCGGGGTTCAGGGCCATGCCGGGCCACTGCTTCCAGGCCAGGGGTACGGCCCCCGGCACCTCGCCGACCCAGGCGCGTTCGGCATCGGTGCGCACGTCGATCAGCACCGCCTCGCCTGCCTGCCACCATTGGCAGGCCAACTGGGGCGATACATCGCCCGCATAGCCCTCGGCGGGGTGGACCGGGGACAGGCCCGAGGCCCGATTGGCGGGCACGGCTTCGTCCATGCGTTGCGGGCGGGGCAGGTTCAGGGCTTCCATGGTGGCGATGAATTCCGGTAGGGTTTTGTGGGCGATGCGCGGATTGTGGGACTTCTCGGCCCCGATGCTGGACTGGGTTTTGCCGTGGTAATCATGCCCCGGCCAGACCCGCGTGGTGTCGGGCAGGGTAAACAGAATTTTTGTGATGCTGTGGTACAGGGCCTCGGCGCTGCCGGACTGGAAATCGGTGCGGCCACAGCCGCCGATGAGCAGGGTGTCGCCGGTAAAGACATGGTCGCGCCACACAAAGCACATGCTGCCCGCGGTGTGGCCGGGCGTGTGCAGCGCCTGCAGGGTTTCGCCGCCAAAGTGCAGCAGGTCGCCGTGCTGCAACTGCACCGCCGCGCCCTGGATGCCGCAGCCCGCGGGCACGGCGGTCTGGGCCCCGGCGTGCTCGGCCAGCAGGCCCGCGCTGGTGATGTGGTCGGCGTGGGCATGGGTTTCCAGCGTCCACAGCAGCGACAGGCCCTGGGTGTGCAGCAGCGCCAGATCGCGCTCCAGAAGGGTGTCCACCGGGTCGATGATGGCGGCGGTGTGGGTGCTCGGATCGACCAGCACATAGGTGTAGGTGTGGCTGGCGGGGTCGAAAAGCTGGATCGGTTGCGGGGTGTGCATGGGGCCTCCGTGGATGCTGCGGGGCCTATTGTGCGATGAACTTGCGGTGGTGGAGGAATGATTCGTTTGCTATTTTATTTATAGCTTCTAGCGCTGATTGAATAAGCGCTAGAGGCCAAAATGATGCCGATATCCACTGCCGCCCCGCCCCTGCTTCAACCCACCGTGAAAAACCGCATCTCCACCGTCTGCGGGTAGCGTGCGCCGCTGCCCACAAACAGCCGCTCATTGATCCACTGCAGGGCCGGGGCGGCGGTTTCGAAGTGCGGCAGGCAGCGGAAGTAGATCTGCGCCGGGTCCACCGGCTCGCCGCGCACCAGCCGGGCCATCAGTTCCGGCGGGCCGGTGCGGATGGCGCGGTTGTGCACGTAAATCAGGTCGCCGCCATCGGTTTCCAGGCAGTAGCGCGCGTCCAGTTCGGTCAGGGTGGGGTTGACCACCAGCTGCGCGTCGGCTCCGCCGGGCAGTACCCGCGCTGTCCAGCCATCGCCCCGGGCGCTGCCGCCCAGGATGGGAATCAGGCGGCGTTGGCCGTAGGCGGTGGTCCCCACTTCCTGCGGTGCGGCCACCTGCACCGACAGGTCGGCAAAGAAGGCCAGCGCCGGGGGGATCAACGCATCGCTACTCATGGGGCTACGCAGCGGAAGTTGGCTGCGTCTTCGATGCTGCCCGTCCCCTTGTACTGGGCGTACTGCGGGTAGGCGCACAGCGGGCGGCTGCGGTTCGGGAAATAGCTGTTGCTGGCCGTGGCCACGGCGGGAATGGTGTCGGGGGCGATGCCTTTTTCCACCCAGTCCACCATGGCTTGCAGCGAGTCGTAGCTGTCGGTGGCCGGGCCGCCCGAGCAGTGGTTCATGCCGGGCACCAGAAAGGTCCGCGCAAAGCTCTGCGTGGCCGCCAGGCCGCCGTTGTTGGCGCTCAGGCGGGCGTAGTAGTCCAGCGTGTCGGTGGCCGAGAAGATCGGGTCCGACATTCCGTGGATCAGCAGCAGCTTGCCGCCGTGCTTTTTGTAGGCGCTGAGCGTGGCATCGGCATAGGTGTCGTAGATGGCCGAGAACCAGGCCATGCGCGCCGGGTCGGTGTCGAAGTTGAAGTTCAACGCGCTGAATGTGGGGTCTGGCGGGGTGAAGAACTCGTGCACCAGGGCATCGCGCATCAGGGTGTTGTAGCGCGAATCAGGGATGGCGCTGGTGGAGCTGCCCAGCGTCCAGGCGCGCCAGCCGGGGGCGGCCAGGCCGGGGTCCCAGGGCTGGCCCGTGTACAGGGCCACGCCCGCGGTGTTTTTAGGGCCGCCGAACACGTCTTTCAGGGCACCCACCTGGGCGCTGCTCAGGCAGCTGGCGGTTTTGGCCCCGGCGCACTGCAGCACGGCGGGGTCGAAGGTGCAGGCCTGTACCTTGTTGACCATGCCATCGGCCACGCCGTCGGCGGCATCGCAGGCGCTGGTGATGGCCTGGGCGGTGAGGGTCAGGTCGGCGTTGCTGAAGGCCTGCGACAGGATGGGCTGGCCCGTGCCGTCCAGCGGGGCGATGTCGGTCAGCTTGCGGTTGTTCCACATGGCTGCCACCGTGGCCCCGCTGGAGACGCGCATGGCCGGGGCCCCGGCGGTGATGCCGTCAAAGTAGTCGGGGAAGCGCTGCGAGAACACCATGCCCTGGCGGCCCCCGCCCGAGCAGCCCGAGAAGTACGACTTGTCGGGCTGGCGGCCATAGCGCTGGCGGATCAGCTCCTTGGCGCTGACGGCGGTTTTGTCGTGGGCGTTGTAGGCGTGGTCGATGCGGGCCTGCGGGTCCAGGCCAAACAGGGCGCTGGTGCCGGTATGGCCGCCGTCGGTGGACACCACGGCATAGCCCTGGCCCAGCGGCGATGGCGTGCCGATGGAGATGCTGGAGCTGAGGCTGGTGTCGCGCAGCGTGCCGTCGTTGCCGCCGCCGCCCAGGTACAGAAAGCGGCCGTTCCAGTTGTCGGGCAGGCTGAGCTGGAAGCCGATGGCGTAGTTTTTACCGTCCTCGCCCACGCGCGGGTTAATGCTGCCCACCAACGTGCAGTGGCCGGGCAAGAAGTTGCCGGTGGTGGCCGTGCCGGGGCGTTTGGTGCCAGCTGGGGTGTACTGGCCGGTGATGCTGGTGGCCGACAGCCCGGATTGGGCGGCCAGCTTGCTGCAGGCCGCCGCCGAGGCCGTGGCATCCAGCGGCGCGGCGACAGGGTTGCCATCGCTGCCGCCACAGGCGGTGACCAGGGTGGCCACGAAGCTGGCGAGCAAGACCGGGTGCTTGGTGAAAGGGGTGTGCATGGTGTCTCCTGGCGTGTTTTTATCGGTACTCAATCGGCCTTGAAACCCGTGGCCGCCACGGCCTTGCCCCATTTGGCGGTGTCGGCGGCGATGCTGCGGGTGAAGTCCTCGCGGCTGGTGCCGGTGGCGCGGAAACCGGCGGCTTCCAGCTTGCTTTTGCCGTCGGCAGACTGCACGGCTTTGACGATGTCGGCGTTCAGCTTGGCCAGCACGTCAGCCGGTGTTTTGGCCGGGGCCACTACGCCGAACCAGGAGTTGAATTCCAGCTCGGGGTAGCCTTGTTCCTTAAAGGTGGGCACGTCGGGCAGGCCGGTGGTGCGCACCGCGCCGGTGGTGGCCAGGGCCAGCAACTTGCCCGCCTTGACGTTGGACGCGGTCAGGCCGATGCTGGCAAACACGCCCTGCACGTCGCCGCCAAACAGGCCGGTGAGTGCATCGCCGGTGGATTTGTAGTGCACCGGCTCGGGCTGGAGCTTCAGCGCGTCGCCCAGCATGAAGACCCCGAAATGCCCTGGCGTGCCCGCGCCAAAGGTGGCCATGAACAGGCCTTTTTGCACCTTGGCCGCTTCCACAAACTCTTTCACGTTGCGGGCCGCTACCTTTTGCGGGTTCACCAGAAAGGCAAAGTCCACGCTGGCCACCTGGCTGACCGGGGCAAAGTCGCGTTGCACGTCGTAGGGCAGCTTGGTATAGCTGCTGGGCGCGATGGCCAGCTGGCCGGTTTCGCCCAGCAGCAGGGTGTAGCCGTCGGGTGCGGCGCGGGCCACTTCGGTGGCGGCGATCAGGCCCCCGGCACCGGGTTTGTTGTCCACCACCACGCCCACGCCCCAGCCTTCGGCCAGCTTCTGGCCCACCAGGCGGGCCACGATGTCGGGCCCGGTGCCCGCCGCAAAGCCGACCACCAGGCGCACCGGTCTTTGGGGATAGCTGGTCTGGGCGCTGGCGGCGGTGCAGGCCAGGGCGGTGAGCAGGGTGGCGAGCACGCTGCGGCGGGAAGGGATGGGCATGGGGGTGTCTCCGGTCTAGGTGTAATGCTGCATAGCGTAGAGCCGGGGTGGGCCGTATCCTGTCATCCCAGAAGACGACGTGTTAACCCTGAAAGACCGAAGAATGCGACAGTGGGCTGCCAATGCTGCCACCCCCGGCGAGCTGCTGCATGTGCTGACCCAGGCGGTGCCGCGTCTGGGCGAAAGCCATTTTGAGCAAGCGCTGCTGGACAGCCTGTACCCACTGCTGCCCGCCGCCTCGTGCGCGGTGTACCGCACCGGGCCGCTGTGCCCGCCCGTGATCTACATGTCGGCCAGCCACGGCGTACCCGACACCACCCGCGACTGTTGGCGGGCCTACCTGTCCGGGCCTTACGTGGGCGACAACACGCTGTGCCGGACTTCGGAAACGCCGGGCCACCAGGTCAGCCACATCACCGCGCAAGAGGTGCCACCCGAGCACCGTGCCAAGGTGTACGAGGCGCACGGCATGGCCGAGCGGGTGTCGGTGGTGGAGCCGCAGGGGGATGGCGCGCTGTTTGCCATCAACTTCTACCGCCACCAGCACCAGCGGCCCTTCAGCGACGCGCAGATCAGCGACTTCACCCTACTGGCCCCGGCCCTGCTAGCGCTGGCCCACAAACACCTGTTGCTGCGGCAACCGCTTCTGCCAGACTCTGCACCCGCCGCACCCGCCGCACCCGCCGCACCCGCGCGGGATGCGGGCTTTGCCGCCCGGGTACAGCAGGTGCAGCGCCTGCACCCGGGGCTGACGCTGCGCGAGTGCGAGGTGTGCGCGGGGATTCTGCAAGGGCTGACGCTGGACGGCATTGCCTGCCAGCTCGGACTGGGCCTGCCCACGGTCAAAACCTACCGCCAGCGGGCCTTTGCCCGGCTGGGCATCCACTTCCGCAACGAGTTGTTTGCGCGGGTGCTGGCCCAGGGCTCCCGCTAGCCGTTCTGAGCCGTTCTCAGTCGTCCTGGCGCGTCCACACGCCGACCAGGGCCTTGGCTTTTTGCCATACCGATGTGCGCTCGTCGGACAGCACGTCCAGAAAGTCCGACAGGCGCTTGGACTTGACCATGGTGTAGACCGTCAGCGCTGTGGTCAGCACGAAGACGATGGCAAAGATCAGCAGCCGCCGTTCCAGCGGGGATTCGGCCTCGGCCAGCAGGTTCATGCCCAAAAAGCCGGTGGTCACGGTGCCGATCAGGCCGAAGATGGTCACCACCGTCAGGCGCACCACGGTATTGGCCTGGCGGCGCAGGCTGTCGGCCTCCAGGTACTGGTTCATCTCGGCGATGCGTTCCTTTACCTCGGCGTACAGCGGGTCTACCTCCAGGTGGTGTGAGCACATGTGGAACAAGGCCCGCACCTGGGCCTGCTCGGACACCTCGTGGAACCAGTAGCGGTGGGTGAAGCGTAAAAAGCTGGCAAAGCCGTTGCGGATGGCGCGCTTGAAGTGGCGCACGCTGGCCGGGTCGGTGATGTCCAGGTTTTTCAGCGTCTCGGCCAGCCGGTCTGAGTACATCAGCAGCGCGGCCTTCTGGAAGTGGGCGATCAGGAACACCAAAAAATGCTGGTGCCTAAACTGCGCCAGCACGCCCCGGTCGCGGCAGCCGTAGAACTGGCTGCTGGCATCGCCCACCACCACCATGGCGTGGCCGTTGCACAGGTAGCGGGTGTTGGGGGCGGCACCGCCTTCGGTCCAGAAGCGGTCGTAGCAGTACTTGGCCTCGAAGTCGGCCAGGTGCTGGTCGCCGTAGGGCAGGGCGCAGCCGCCCGCGGGGTCGCGTGCGCCCGAGCCGGTGACCAGGCCCAGACGCACAAAGTCGCTGCGGCTCAGGTCGCGGGGGCGGTCCATGGCCAGGTAGGCCATTTGCGGCATGCGGTAGTACTCGATCTGGCGAAAGCGCAGCGCACCGGGGTGGTCCGAGTGGTCGCCCACCAGCGGCTGCATCATGAAATCCCAGTGGGCCGAGATGCGCGGCGCGCGCCGGGTGCTGACGTGGGCCAGAAAGGCATCGCGTTGGTTGGCATCGGACGCGGCCAGCACCTGGCCCTGCGCGTCCAGCCACTCGGCCTGGGCCAGGCAGTGCAGGGCCTGGCCGTGTTCGTCCCAGCCGGCCGGGTAGGCGCGGCCAAAGCGGTACATCAGCTCCTGCGCCGTCTCCAGCGGCAGGTGGTTGGCGGTGACCTCCACGTTCAGCAGCACCAGGTCTACGTCGAGGAAGAAATACAGGTCGACGTGCACCGTCTCCAGCGTGATGGGCGCGTCACCTGGGCGCGGCACCACCCGCACGGCGGCAATGTCGTGGCGGCGGAAGACGCGCATCGGCGAGCCCTGGGCCGCGCCGTGTTTACCCGGTGCCCCATGCTTGGGCAGGCCCTCGCCATACAAAAAGCGCTGCACATAGGGCAGGAACGACACAAACTCGTTGTAGTGCCGCTCGTGGAAGCGGCTGCTGTCGCCAGTGAATTCGTCCACCACCTCGCGCCAGGGGGAGGCTTCGCCCATATCGGCGAGTACCTGCCAGGGCTTGGCGTGCGTGCCCTCGCTGCCGCGCACCGGCATCAGCCGCAGCGGCCAGAGCAAGACTTGGCGGAAGTGTTCGACCACGGGGGGCGCGGAGGCATGGGTTGCGGTGTTCATCGTGGGCACTTGTTGGCAGGCAATGGCCAAAGTGTAGAGGAGCACCGCGGGGTTGGCTGTGCTATTTTTTAGATAGCTGCTCACGCTTATTAAATAAGCGCTAGCGGCCTAAAAAGCATAAAAAATTAGCGCCGGTACCCGCCCATGAACACCTGCACCGCCCGCTCCGCCATGCCGGTGATCTGCTCTGGGCTGAGCTCGGGGCTTTCGCGGTAGAAGTAGCGGTGGTCGATCTCGGAGTGCATCAGCGCGCCAAAGTGCCGGGCGGCCACCAGCGGGTCGGCTTGGCGCAGCAGGCCGCGGTCCATCACCGACTGCAGATACGCGGCCATGGCCTGCTCGCCCTGTTGCTGGCCCGCCTCAAAAAACAGGCGCCCCACCTCGGAGTGCCCTGCTTCGGCCAGGACCAGGCGGTAAGACGACATGGCCGTGGTCGAGGCCAAAAACACCAGCAGGCGCTCGCCAAAGCGCTGCAGCAGGCGGGGCAGGTCGTCGTCTTGCGAGGTGACCAGCTCCTCCAGCGCCGGGTCGATGTGCTCGGCCCCGAACTGGCGCGCCAGCGTCAGAAAGATGGCTTCCTTGGACGGAAAGTAGCCATACAGCGTGGCCTTGGAGCCACCGACGCGGGCCGAGATGGCGGCCATCGAGGCGCGCTCGTAGCCCATTTCGCGGAACACCTCGGCGGCAATCTGCAGGATCGCATCGCGCTTGGCATCGGTGCGGACTTTCATGGGGTGCTTCTTTTAAGTGTACTCATCTGTACATTTTTGCTTGACAGGTGGTAATTGTCAAATCTAAAATAAACCGTACAGTACATTTATAGATACGACTTTGATCCACCGCAAGCCATCGGCAGATGCCTTGCCACCCAGGAGTTTTTCCATGCAGATCCCTTACTTTTCGCACCGGCCCACGGCGGCCTGGCTGGCCGTGTCGGCATTGGCCGTGGTGCTGGCGTTGGCCGCCTGCGGCCAAGCGGCTTCCAACGCACCTGCGGCGGCAGCCCCGGCGGCACCGCAGGTCAGCTACATCGTGGTGCAGCCCCAGCGTGTGGCGCTGACCAGCGAGCTGCCCGGCCGCACTGCGCCGGTGGAAGTGGCCGATGTGCGGCCCCAGATCACCGGCCTGGTGCAGACGCGCAAGTTTGTCGAAGGCAGCGAGGTGAAGGCCGGTGCGTTGCTGTACCAGGTAGACCCGGCCAGCTACCGCGCCGCCGTCGACAGTGCTCAGGCCGCGCTGGCCAAGGCGCAGGCCACGCTGGTGTCCACCAAGCTGCAGGCCAGCCGCTACAAAGAGCTGGTGGCCATCAAGGCGGTGAGCCAGCAAGAGGCCGACAACGCCGCCGCCACCGAGTTGCAGGGCGAGGCCGATGTGGCATCAGCCAAGGCAGCGCTGCAAACCGCCAAGATCAACCTCGACTACACGCGCATCGTTGCCCCCATCAGCGGGCGCATCGGCAAGTCGGCGGTGACGGTGGGGGCCTTAGTCACCGCCAACCAGACCACTGCGCTGGCCACGGTGCAAAAGCTCAACCCCATCTACGTGGACATCACCCAGTCCAGCAGCGCTTTGCTGGCGCTCAAGCGGGCGCTGGCCCAGGGCACGCTGGGCAGCGGCACGGCCAAGGTCACGCTGCGGCTGGAAGACGGCAGCACCTACCCGCTGGACGGCAAGCTCCAATTCACCGATGTGACGGTAGACCAGAGCACCGGCGCCGTCACCCTGCGCGCCGAGTTCCCCAACCCCCACGCCGAGTTGCTGCCCGGCATGTACGTGCGCGCCGTGCTGGCCCAGGCCGTGGCCGAGCAGGCCCTGCTGGTGCCGCAGCCCGCCGTGGGCCGCGACAGCACTGGCAAACCCGTCGCCTTTGTGGTGGCCGCCGATGGCAAGCTGGAACAGCGCACGCTGGTGACCGACCGCGCCATCGGCGACCAGTGGCTGGTGACCAGCGGCCTGCAGGCGGGCGACAAGCTGGTGGTCGAAGGCCAGCAAAAAGCCCAGCCCGGTGCGGCAGTCAATGCCCAACCCCTGGCGGCCAAGCCTGCTACCGCCGCAAGCGCCGCTGTGGCCCAGAAGTAATCCCGGAGAATTTTCATGGCCCGTTTTTTCATCGACCGCCCGATCTTCGCCTGGGTACTGGCCATCATCGTGATGCTGGCCGGCATCTTGTCGATCACCAGCCTGCCCATCGCGCAGTACCCCACCATTGCCCCGCCGTCGGTGGGCATCAGCGCCAGCTACCCCGGCGCATCCGCCAAGACGCTGGAGGACACCGTCACCCAGATCATTGAGCAAAAAATGAAGGGCCTGGACGGCCTGGACTACATATCGTCGACCAGCGACGCATCGGGCAGTGTCAACATCACCTTGACTTTCGAGAACGGCACCAACCCCGACACCGCCCAGGTGCAGGTGCAAAACAAGCTGGCCCTGGCCACGCCGCTGCTGCCGCAAGAGGTGCAGCAGCAGGGCGTGCAGGTCACCAAATCGTCCGCCAGCTTTTTGAGCGTGATCGCTTTTGTGTCCGAAGACGGCAAGATGAACGGTGCCGACCTGGCCGACTACGTGGCCGCCAACGTGCAAGACCAGATCAGCCGCGTGCAGGGTGTGGGCGACACCACGTTGTTTGGCGCGCAGTACGCCATGCGCGTCTGGCTGGACCCGAGCAAGCTGAACAACTTCAAGCTCACCCCGGCCGATGTGAGCACCTCCATCAGCGCGCAAAACGCCCAGGTGTCGGCCGGCCAGCTTGGTGGCTTGCCGTCGGCAGCCGGGCAGCAGCTCAACGCCACCATCACCTCGCAAACCCGGCTGCAAACCGCGACTGAGTTTGAAAACATCATCCTGCGCACCCAGACCGATGGTTCCAACGTGCGCCTGCGCGATGTGGCCCGCATCGAGCTGGGTAGCGAGAACTACGGCAGCGTGGCCCACTTCAACGGCAAGCCCGCCACCGGCCTGGCCATCAAGCTGGCCACGGGTGCCAATGCGCTCGACACCGTGCGTGGTGTGGATGCCAAGCTGGACGAGCTGGGTAAGTTCTTCCCCACGGGCATGAAGGCCTACAAGCCCTACGACACCACGCCCTTTGTGCGCATCTCCATCGAAGAAGTGGTCAAGACGCTGATCGAAGCCGTGGTGCTGGTGTTCTTTGTGATGTATTTGTTTTTGCAGAACTTCCGCGCCACGCTGATCCCCACCATCGCCGTGCCGGTGGTGCTGCTGGGCACCTTTGGCGTGCTGTCAGCGTTTGGTTATTCCATCAACACCTTGACCATGCTGGCCATGGTGCTGGCCATCGGCCTGCTGGTGGACGATGCGATTGTGGTGGTGGAAAACGTGGAGCGGGTGATGACCGAAGACGGCTCCACGCCGCTGGAGGCCACACGCAAATCCATGGGCCAGATCACCGGTGCGCTGGTGGGTGTTGCCCTGGTGCTGGCGGCGGTGTTTGTGCCGATGGCGTTTTTTGGCGGCTCTACCGGCGTGATCTACCGCCAGTTCACCGTCACCATCGTGGCGGCCATGACGCTGTCGGTGCTGGTGGCGATGATCCTCACGCCCGCCCTGTGCGCTACCTTGCTCAAACCCGTGGCCAAGGGCCATGCGCTGACCAACACCGGTTTTTTTGGCTGGTTCAACCGCGTGTTTGACCGCAGCAGCCACCGTTACCAGGGCGTGGTGCGCCACATGCTGGGGCGTGGCAAGGTGTACATGCTGGGCTATGCGGTGGTGGTGGCTTTTGTGGGCTATAGCTTCACCAAAATCCCGGCCAGCTTTTTGCCCGACGAAGACCAGGGCAGCTTGTTCACCCTGATCCAGTTGCCGCCTGGTGCCACGCAAGAGCGCACGCTGAAGGTGATCGACACGGTAGAAAAGCATTTTCTGGAAGACCAGAAGGATGCGGTCGAATCGGTGTTCTCGGTAGCCGGTTTCAGCTTTGCCGGTAGCGGGCAAAACGCGGGCCTGGCCTTCGTCAAGCTCAAGTCCTGGGACGAGCGCACTGCCGCCGCGCTGAAGGTCAGCGCCGTGGCCGCCAAAGCCTCGGCAGCGTTTGCCAGCATCCGCGACGGCTCGGTGTTTGCCGTGGTGCCACCCGCCGTGTCCGAGCTGGGCAACGCCACCGGTTTCGATTTGATGCTGCAAGACCGTGGCAACGTGGGCCATGCGGCGCTGATGCAGGCGCGCAACCAGTTGCTGGGTGCCTTGGCGCAAGAAAAAGGCCTGGTCGGCGTGCGCCCCAACGGGCTGGAAGACACAGCCCAGTTCAAGCTGGAAATCGACGCGCAAAAAGCCGGGGCCCTGGGCCTGAGCATGGCCGACATCAACGCCACCTTTTCTGCCGCCTGGGGCAGCAGCTATGTGAACGACTTCATCGACCAGGGGCGGGTGAAAAAAGTCTTCTTGCAGGCCGACGCGCAGTTCCGCATGCTGCCCAGCGACATCGACCGCTGGTTTGTGCGCAACAGCAGCGGAACCATGGTGCCGTTCAGCGCGTTTGCCACCGCCAGCTGGACCTCTGGCTCGCCCCGCCTGGAGCGCTACAACAGCGTGCCCTCGGTCGAAATTCTGGGCCAGGGCCTGCCCGGCGTGCTGTCCAGCGGCGAGGCCATGGACCTGGTGGAAAAACACGCCGCCGAGTTGCCCGCGGGCATCGGCTACGAGTGGACCGGCCTGTCCAAGCAAGAGCGCGCCTCCAGCGGCCAGAGCAGCATGCTGTACGCCGTGTCCATCCTGGTGGTGTTTTTGTGCCTGGCCGCGCTGTACGAGAGCTGGGCCATCCCGCTGTCGGTCATTCTGGTGGTGCCCTTGGGCGTGCTGGGCACGCTGCTGGCCGCCATGCTGACCTTCAAGATGAACGACGTGTACTTCCAGGTCGGCTTGCTCACCACCGTGGGCCTGGCCTCAAAGAACGCGATTTTGATCGTCGAGTTTGCCAAGGACCTGGTGGCCGACGGCATGGGCGAGGTGCAAGCCGCGCTCACCGCCGCCCGCATGCGCCTGCGCCCGATTCTGATGACCTCGCTGGCCTTTGTGCTGGGCGTGCTGCCGCTGGTGATCAGCTCGGGTGCCGGTGCCGGTGCGCAAAACGCGCTGGGCACCGCGGTGGTCGGCGGCATGCTCTCGGGCACCGTGCTGGCCATCTTTTTTGTGCCGCTGTTTTATGTGGTGGTGATGCGTTTGTTCAAGCGCAAGCCTGCCGCTGCACCTGTTTTGTTGGAAGGTCACTGAGATGCCATTTTTTAAACTGACCAGCCTCGCACTCGCCATTGTTTTGGCGGGCTGCAGCAGCCTGGCTCCCACCTACGAACGCCCGGTGGCCCCCGTGCCTGCCGTCTTCCCCACTGCCTCGGCCAGCGGCCAGGCAGCCGCTGACATCGATTGGCGCGACTTCTTTGCCGATGCCAAGCTGCGCGGCCTGATCGACCTGGCCCTGGCGAACAACCGCGACCTGCGCGTGGCGGTGCTGAACATCGCCCAGGCCCGCGCCCAGTACCGGGTGCAGGATGCAGCGACCTGGCCCACGCTGAACGCCACCGGCAGTGGCAGCGCCAGCCGCACCCCGGCCAGCCTGTCGGGCACCGGCCAGGCCGTGGTGGGCCGCCAATACAGCGCCAGCATCGGCACCAGCGCCTACGAGCTGGACCTGTTTGGCCGCGTGCGCAGCCTCAACGCCCAGGCGCTGGAGTCGTACCTGGCCACCGCCGAGGCCCGCCGCAGCACGCAGATCAGCCTGGTGGCCGAAGTCGCCAGCGCCTACCTCACCTGGTCGGCCGACCTGGACCGCCTGGCCCTGGCCCGCCAAACCCTGCAAAGCCAGAGCGACACCTATGGCCTCACCCAGCGCCGCTTCGAGCTGGGCACCGACTCGGCCTTGACCCTGCGCCAGCAGCAAACCAGCGTGGAATCTGCCCGCGTCGATGTGGCCAGCTACACCGCTCAGGTGGCGCTGGACCAGAACGCCTTGGCCCTGCTGCTGGGCACCGCCGTGCCTGCGGACCTGGCTCCCACCGGCCTGGCCAAGCGCGTCAGCGCGCTGCCCGATTTGCCTGCGGGTTTGCCGTCCGACCTGCTGCAGCGCCGCCCCGACATCCTGCAGGCCGAGCATAGCCTGCAAGCCGCCCGCTACAACATCGGCGCAGCCCGCGCTGCCTTCTACCCGCGCATCAGCCTCACCGCGTCGGCGGGCAGCAGCAGCAACGACCTGGCTGGTTTGTTCAAAGCCGGTGCCGGAGCCTGGAGCTTTGTGCCGCAAATCACCCTGCCGCTGTTCGACGGGGGGGCCAACCAGGCCAACCTGGACATCGCCACCGTCACCCGCGACATCCAGGTGGCCCAGTATGAAAAAACCATCCAGACCGCCTTCCGCGAAGTGGCCGATGCCCTCGCCCAGCGCAGCAACCTGGGCGACCAACTCAGCGCCCAGCAAGCCCTGGTGGATGCCACGGCGGACAGCTTCCAACTGTCCAACGCCCGCTACCAGCGCGGCGTGGACAGCTACCTCGACGTGATGGTTACCCAGCGCAGCCTGTACACCGCGCAGCAGGGGCTGATCGGCACGCAACTTTCGCGGCTGGCCAATGAGGTCACGCTGTACAAGGTGCTGGGTGGGGGCTGGAGCGGGGGCGGCGGTGGTGGGGAAGTGAGTGGTGCTATTTAAATAGGAGCTACTAGCGCAGGTGGAATATGCGCTAGCGGCCTATTTGGCTTAAAAATCTATTTCACCAACCCGCCGGGTCCACCCGGTAGTAGCCGCTGAGTTCCTGGTACAGCGCCGGGTCGTAGTCTTGCAACTCCGCCGGTTGCTCGAAGAACACCTCGGACACCACGGCGAAGAACTCGGCCGGGTCTTGCGCGCCGTAGTGGTTCAGCAGGCCGGGCTCGCCCACATGGGCCTCGCGGCGCAGTTTGGCGTAGGCCGCGTGGAACACCTGTGACCAGCGGGCCGGGTCGGCGTTGCCTTTGCTGCGATAGCGGTGCGGCGCGCCATTGGCATGGCCTTTCTCCTGGTCCAGCTGGTGGGCAAATTCATGGATCACCACGTTGCGCCCATCGCCGGGCGTGGTCGCCCCTTCCAGCGCGTCGTACCACGACAAAACCACCTGCCCCTGCGACCAGGATTCGCCCAGCAGCGCCTGCCGCTCCTCGCGCTGCACCACGCCATCGGTGTGCGTGCGCTGCACCGCAAACGCCCCCGGGTAGACCAGAATTTGCCGCAGGTGCGGGTACAGGCCGGTGGGCCGGTTCAGCACCAGCAGGCAGGCTTGTGCGGCAATTACCACCCGCATTTCGTCGGTGATGGTTAAGCCTGCACATCCCAGAAACGCCTTCTCGGCGATGAAGACCTGCATCTGCTGCTTCAACTGCATTTGCAGGTCTGCGGGCATGCGCCGCACCAGCGGCACGCGGCGGCGCAGGATCGTGCGCCATGCGGCGGGGAAGGGCTGCTGCCGGATCTTGCGCCTGCGCCGGGCGACCCACCATTGGGGGGTGAACCAGCCCAGGGTGCAGACGGCGGCTAGGAGCAGGAGGGCTAGGAAGGTGGCGGTGGGGGTGTCCATGGGCCATGCTAGCTGGGTGCTGCAGGGGCGATTTGCAATAGCGACGGCCAGGTGCAGGCTCCAGCGGCCTAGCCAATGGGGGTCGGATCACAATTGCGCGCTGTATGGGCGGTGGCGGAGCAGCAATGGCTCGCATTTGTGCTCCGACCCCCATTGGCGGTTTAGCGTGCTGTATTCAGATGCATTCTGAACATCCGCGGCCCTGATGCCGACCCGCAATGCCGGTTGCGTAGCGGGCGTCTTTGGCGCGTTTAACCGCCCAGCGGGGTCAGAACACGCATGCGGTTGGGTGCCGTGTTGCCCACCCACTTTTCGGCGCGCATGGATGGTCTGACCCCACTGGGCTACCGTCCGTGCTGGCCCAACGACCGCGTGGATGCTGCGTGCTAGTTTCTCCGGCGCAGATCCCGTACCGCAAAGTTCGCCACATCGTCAGCCCAACCGAGCAGGGTACCGAATTTTTTGACCAGTTCTTGCCAAACAAACTTGCGTGTTCGCAGCACCGCCATGTAGTCCGACACTTGCCATGTCAAAGACTGCACCCCTGCTGGCGGCGGGTCGCGCAGAGGTCGCACAATCTCCTCGATGAGCGGGGACAACTGGGCATATTTCTTTTCTTCAAGGAGCTTGGAGAGGTCTACAGGCACACAGCTTGAAAAATCCAAATGCCCTTGTTGCCCGGAAGGCAGGTACACAAAATCTGCAAGAATTAGCTGCGCACCTCCGTCGTACCGCCAGTCCAGCAGTTGCTCCAGCTCCCGGACACAGGTTTCGAAAGCCTCGTCCATATAGGCGGGAACCTGGTCGTATCCCCAGCCCAGAAAAATACCGTCGAAGTAGTGGCCGGTGCGCGTGTTCCAGTAACGAAAGCTGGACACCACTTCATTGGCCAGTTTAGCTCCGTTGGCCCCGTCATCGCGAATAAAGAACAGGCCAATGGCACCGCGGACGGGGGTAGACGTAGGGCCCTCTTTGGGTGTGATGCGTTCCGCATACACCTCACTCAGACGCTTTTCCAGCAAGGCTAAGTTTTCGACTGCGAACATGTGCACTCCTTGGTAAGCGCCAGGTCCCCTGCATTTTGAACATCCGGTGCCCCGATGGCAACCTGCAATGCCGTCGTCCGTGGTGGCTCAGTGGTGGTTTATCCCAAACCCCAACGCCGCCTCCACCATCCGCCGCAGATGCGGCTGGATGCCCGCTGCCACTTCGGGCAGGTAGTCGAAGGGCATGGCTTCCTGCATGTAGCTGCTCTGGGTCATTTCCAGCTGGATGGCGTGGATGTTTTGCGCGGGCTGGCCGTAGTGGCGGGTGATGTAGCCGCCCTGGAAGCGGCCATTGAGCACGGCGGTGTAACCGGGGGCGCTTTGGGCGATCGCCAGCAGTGCGCCGGACAGCGCGGGATCGCAACTTGTGCCATTGCCGCTGCCTAAATTCAAATCCGGCAGCTTGCCGTCGAAGAAGCGCGGCACCACCGAGCGGATGGAGTGCGCGTCCCACAAAACCGCTTTGCCGTGCACCGCCTGGATACGGGCCAGCTCGGCGTGCAGTTGCTGGTGGTAGGGCTGCCACAGGGTGTCGCGGCGCAGGGCGATCTCGGCGGTGGTGGGCACGTCGGCGGGGTCCTGGTACAGGGGCAGGTTGTCGAAGTCGTCCACCGGGCACAGGCCGGTGACGCTTTGGCCGGGGTAGAGGCTGGCTCCCGACGGGTCGCGGTTCAGGTCGATTACGTAACGGGAGTGGGTGGCGATGAGCACCGATGCGCCGAGCTCCTGGGCGAAGCCGTACAGGCGCTCCAGGTGCCAGTCGGTGTCGTGCACCTGCCGGGCGGCGGGCGTCAGGCGCTCGGCCAGCGCGGGAGGCAGGTAGGTGCCTACGTGGGGCATGGAGATCAGCAGCGGCTGGGTGCCGGGGATGAACTTGAAGGCTTGCATATTTACCTTTGCGTGAGTTGGGTGCGGGCTTGGACGAAGGCCGCGGCGGCTGCGTCGTGCAGCGAGTGGCGGCCTTGCCGGGTGCGCTGCTGGCCGCCGACCCAGACGGCATCCAGCGCCGACGTGCGGTGGCTGGCGAAGACGTGGGCCGAGAGCATGTCGGGGGCTGCCAACCCGGCCAAGGCCAGGTGCTGTGCGTCGAGTATGCAGAAGTCGGCGCGCTGGCCGACCGCCAGGCCGTTTGCAGCGCGGCCCGAGGCCTGCGCGCCCCCGGCCACGGCCTGCAGCAGGGTGGCGGTGGCGACCTGGCTGTGGTCAGCGCTGGCGAGCACATTGCGCTGGCGGAACTGCAGGCGCTGGCCGTATTCGAGCAGCATCAATTCTTCGGCGGCGTTGACGCAGGCGTGGCTGTCGGAGCCCAGGCCCCAGGCACCGCCGTGACCCTGCCAGCGCGGCATGTCGAACAGGCCGTCGCCCAGGTTCGCCTCGGTGCTGGGGCAGATGCCCGCCACCGCGCCGCTGGCTGCCGCGCGCTGGTATTCGGCATCGCTCATGTGGGTGGCGTGGATGAGGCACCAGCGCGCATCCACCGGCGCGTGGTCCAGCAGCCATGCCACCGGGCGCTGGCCGCTCCAGGCCAGGCAGGCATCGACCTCGGCGGTTTGCTCGGCGATGTGGATGTGCACCGGGGCGGACGCGTCGATGGCGTGCAGCCCGGCGACTGCCTCGCGCAGGCTGTCGGGGGGCACGGCGCGCAGGGAATGCGGGGCTAAACCTAACCTTGCGCCTTGTGCATCGCACAGGGGTTTGAGCGTCTCCAGCAGGCGCAGCATGGAGTCGGTGGAGCGGATAAAGCGGCGCTGGCCTGCGGTGGGCGGCGTGCCGCCAAAGCCGCTGGTTTGGTACAGCACGGGCAGCAGGGTGATGGCGATGCCTGCTGTTTTTGCCGCGCGCAAGAGTGCTTGGGACAGCTCTGCATCATCAGCGTAGGGCGTGCCGTCGGCGCTGTGGTGCAGGTAGTGGAATTCGCATACTGACGTGTAGCCCGCTTCCAGCATTTCGATGTAGAGCCAGGTGGCGATGGCCTCGACCTGTTCGGGGGAGAGGCGGGCGGCGAACTGGTACATCAGCGTGCGCCAGCTCCAGAAGCTGTCTTGGGCGGCACCCCGGAATTCGGTGAGTCCGGCCATGGCGCGCTGGAAGGCGTGGGAGTGGAGGTTGGGGAGGCCAGGGGTTAGGGGGCCTGCGGCTGCTGGATGGTTGCCGGGGTTGGTGTTGGGGGTGACTGCTGTTAACTCTCCAATGGCGTTCCATTCGAGGAGGACGTTGGTGGCCCAGCCTGTGGGGAGGAGGGCGTTTTTTGCGTAAAGGCTTGTCATGGGGTTGGCTTGTCACTCTGCATGGTCGGCCGGGGTGTGCGCCCGGCGGCGCAGTCCCTTTTCTTTGCTTGGCCAAAGAAAAGGAACCAAAAGAAAGGCCACCCCCACTGTCCGCGCCCTTCGCTGGCGCTACGGGAGCCTGCGGTGCTCACGGCATGCGGGGTCTGGCTAAACTCGCTGCGCTCAAACAACGCCAGCCCTGATCCGCCTGCCGCTGCGCTCCTCGGCGCATACAGAGGGGGACCCCAACGCGGGATCGGCCCGGCTGCGCCTGGCATCGCGCCTAGGGCGCGAGGTGCCCCCACCCCGGCCCTCCCCCGGTGGGGGCGGGAGAAATGCCGGTGTGCACCACGGTGTGTGAGGGTGTTCACTGTCTTGCCCCTTCCCCCGCCGGGGGAAGGTAGGGATGGGGGCATTCGCGCCCTAGGCGCGATGCGGCGCTGTGCGCCGCCGATCCCGTACCCGGGGTCCCCCTCTAGATGCGCCGAGGAGCGCAGCTTTGGGTGGATCAGGGCTGGCGTTTGTTTGAGCGAAGCGAGTTTAGCCAGACCCCACCTAAAGCGAGCACCGCAGGTTCCCGTAGCGCTAGCGGAGGGCGCAGGTAGTGGGGGTGGCCTTTTCTTTGGTGACTTTCTTTTGGCCACGCAAAAGAAAGTTACTGCCCTGCCGGGGGCACATCCCGGCCAGGGATCTCCGTTAGCGTTAACCCGCCAATAAGGGTCAGCAACTGTCTTAAAAATCAAGATTTTTCTGCCCTAAAAACATGAAATGCGTCGTTAAAAGGGACGCTGTCACGCACCATGGCATTGAGGATAGTCAGCAGCTTTCGCATGCATGCCGTGAGGGCGAGCTTTTTAG
>CAUPPH010000020.1:0-60415 GCA_963513125.1 uncultured Albidiferax sp. | reverse complement strand
GGCTTGCAGGCTGGCCAGGTTTTCCAGGTTGCCGGCGTAGGTGAGCTTGTCGAGGTTGACCACCGCCTCACCCGTTTGTGCGACCCAGTCCAACACAAAATTCGCGCCGATAAAACCTGCGCCGCCAGTCACCAAAATCATGATTTTTCCTTCTAAAGCAAAACGCTGCGGGCAGCGCATGGAGCGACAAAGTTTAGCCCACTCGCGCACAGCCATTGGCTCGTTTAGAAGTCCACATCTACACGCCTTACCCGCTACTGCGTACAGTTCAAGGTCTAAATTCCCTTTAAAGAGACTGCTATGGATAAAAAAACCGACTCTTCCCAAGATGACACTTCCGCCAACCCTTCGGCCAAACCCAGCGTCAAAGATTCGGCTCAGCAAATCTGGCTGGCAGGCCTGGGTGCTTTTGCCAAGGCGCAGGAGGAAGGCAGCAAGGTGTTTGAAGCCCTGGTCAAGGACGGCATCGGCATGCAGACCAAGTCGCAAGCCATGGCTGAAGAAAAGCTGGCCGAAGCCGCCAGCAAAATGACCAGCATGGCCCAGGGCATCACCGAGCGGGCCACCGGCCAGTGGGACAAGCTGGAAAATATCTTTGAAGACCGCGTCGCCAAAGCCCTGAAGAAACTGGGCGTGCCCTCGGCCCAGGACGTGGCGGTGCTGACGGCCCGGGTCGAAGAACTCAGCAAATTGGTGCAAACCCTGGTCTCCCAGCAGGAGCCAGCCGCCAAAGCCAAGCGCGCGACCAAGCCCGACGCTTGAGCATCCAAGACTCCCAAAAAGGGGTGCTGCGGCGCCCTTTTTCGCGTGGGCCAGCCCTATCGCCATCCCTAATTCCGCAGCCCTGCCGCGTCGGTTAGAGTGGATGCTCAATAACGGGGAAGACATCCATGGCGAAAAAAGCGCCGCGCCGTACGGCCGAACGCATTCTGGAAGTGACGCTGGATCTGTTCAACCGGTTCGGCGAGCCCAACGTCTCCACCACCCTGATATCGGCCGAGCTGTCCATCAGCCCCGGCAACCTGTACTACCACTACCCCGCCAAGGAAGAACTCATCAACGCCCTGTTTGACCGCTACGAGCGCGGTCTGACCGAACTGCTCAACGCCAGCGACGGCGTACGCGACGTGGAAGATGCCTGGTTTTTCATGCACAGCCTGTTCGAGCTGATCTGGGAACACCGGTTTTTGTACCGCGACCTGAACGACCTGCTGAGCAACAACCGGCACCTGGAAACCCATTTCCAGTCGGTGCTCAAGCACAAGACCCGCGCCATCCGTGCGCTGCTGGACGGCATGGCCCAGTCGGGCGCTTTGCAGATCGACAGCCGCGAAGCCGAGCCCACCGCCACCAGCATGGTGGTGGTGCTGACCTACTGGCTGAGTTTTGAATACGTGCGCGACCCGCGCCATGCGCTGGAGGGTGAAAGCGCCCAGATGGCGCTGCTGCGCGGCGCCCACCACGTGCTCAATCTGCTGCTGCCCTACCTGGAGCCGGGCCAGCGCCTGCATTTGCTGAACCTGGTGTCCGCCTATTCTCAGCCTTCCCAGTCCGCTGCCAACGCGGCGGGCTGACACTGCCCCGCAAGCCTGCCCACGAGGAGACACACCATGTCCTTATGGACCGCCTTTCCCCACCCTGGGGCCTATGCATTCGATGCTGCCAGTACCGCCCTGGGCTGGACGCGCCTGCACCAGGGCGACTCCGAGCCCTTGCCGGCAGATGCGCCCTTGCTCGAAGCCTGGGCGCTGTTCCACAACGGTGAATTCCAGAAAGCTGCCGCCGCCGGGCTGGCCCTGGGCGGAGCTGGGCTGACTCTGGCCAACAAGGCCACCTGCATCTACGCCACTTATCTGGAGCCGTTTGAACGCCTGCGGCTGGACCTGTTCCTGGAAGTGGCGGCCCGCGCCGAGGCCCAGGCCCAGGAAGAGCCGCAAAACGCCAACGCCTGGTACTGGCATGCCTACGCGCTAAGCCGCTACAGCCAGGGCATCAGCGTGGCCAAGGCCTTGGCCCAGGGCCTGGGCGGCAAGGTCAAGGAATCGCTGGAGCGCACCATCCGCCTGGAGCCCAAGCATGCCGGTGCCCACATCGCGCTGGGCGCGTTCCACGCCGAGGTAATCGACAAAGTGGGGGCTTTGATTGGCAGCATGACCTACGGCGTGCGCAAAGACGTGGGCCTGAAGCTGCTGCAAGAAGCCCTGAACCTCACCCCCGGTGCCGCCATCGCCATGGTCGAGTACGCCAACGCCCTGCTGATGCTGGACGGCCAGCAGCGCCTGGCCGAAGCCACCCGCCTGTACGAGCAGGCCGCCACCGCCGCACCCCTGGATGCCATGGAGCACCTGGATGCGGATTTGGCGCGGGCGGAACTGGATAGTTAGCCCTGCACCACCACCTCACCCCTCAGCGAGAACGACATCGCCTCGGTCACGCGCACGTCGACCATCTGGCCGATCTGGCGTGGCTGGCCCTGGAAGTTGACCACGCGGTTGCACTCGGTGCGGCCCATCAGCTCCAGGCCTTCGGCGCTGGGACGTTTGCTGGGGCCTTCGACCAGGATGCGCTGCACGGTGCCGACGCGGCGGGCGGCAATGGCGCGTACGCTGTCGTTCAGCACGCCTTGCAGGTGCTGCAGGCGCGCCAGCTTGACGGCGTGCGGGGTGTCGTCGGCCAAGTTGGCGGCGGGGGTGCCGGGGCGGGGGCTGAAGATGAAGCTGAAGCTGTTGTCGTATTCCACGTCGTGGATCAGCTTCATCATTTTCTGGAAGTCGTCTTCCGTCTCGCCGGGGAAGCCGACGATGAAGTCGCTGCTCATGGCCATGTCGGGGCGGATGGCGCGCAGCTTGCGCACCGTGCTTTTGTATTCCATGGCGGTGTAGCCGCGCTTCATGGCCATCAGGATGCGGTCTGAGCCGTGCTGTACCGGCAGGTGCAGGTGGCTCACCAGTTTGGGCAGGGTGGCGTAGGCGGCGATCAGGCGCGGGGTGAATTCGTTCGGGTGGCTGGTGGTGTAGCGGATGCGCTCGATGCCGGGGATGTCGGACACGTATTCCAGCAGCAGGGCGAAGTCGGCAATCTCGGCCGTGTCACCCATCACACCGCGGTAGGCATTCACGTTCTGGCCCAGCAGGGTGACCTCTTTCACGCCCTGGTCGGCCAGCCCGGCCACTTCCACCAGCACGTCCTCAAAAGGCCTTGAAACCTCTTCGCCACGCGTATAGGGCACCACGCAGTAGCTACAGTATTTGGAGCAGCCTTCCATGATGCTGACGAAGGCCGATGCGCCCTCGACCCGGGCGGGTGGCAGGTGGTCGAACTTCTCGATTTCGGGGAAGCTGATGTCCACCTGCGGGCGGTCTTGTGCCAGGCGCTGGTTCAGCATTTCGGGCAGGCGGTGCAGGGTTTGCGGGCCAAACACCACGTCCACATAGGGCGCGCGTTTGATGATGGCATCGCCTTCCTGGCTGGCCACGCAGCCGCCCACGCCGATCTGCACGCCCTTTTTCTTCAGGTGTTTGATGCGGCCCAGGTCGCTGAAGACTTTTTCTTGCGCTTTTTCGCGCACCGAGCAGGTGTTGAACAGGATCAGGTCGGCTTCGTCCACGTTGTGTGTGGTTTCATAGCCCTGGGCGGCGTGCAACACGTCGACCATCTTGCCCGAGTCGTACTCGTTCATCTGGCAGCCGAAGGTTTTGATAAAGACTTTTTTAGACATGGGGAACTCTCAGTGCATGACAGCGCGGCCGACCAGCGGCCTGCGCTCAATCGAAAAGGCCAAAGAAGCGCCAGGGCTTGGCCGCGGAGGGGCGTTTGACGGCGGCTTCGGCCTCGGTCAGCACCCATACCTGGTGCACCGCGCCGCCGATCTCGCGGGTGTAGTTGACGGCCAGCGCCGGCTGGCCCACCAGGCTGCCCGACAGCACCAGCATGTTGTTGCTGCCGTAGATGCGGGCACCGGGCGAGAGCTGATCGGTCTTGCCATCCAGCAGCACCTGCGGCGGCACGGTGACCTCCAGCGTGCCGCGCAGGGCGGTGGCCGGGAAGTTGCGCTCCTGGGCGTGTAGATTTAAAGAAAAAGTGGCTCCAGCGCTTATGGATAGGGCGAGAGCAGCTATTTTAAATATAGCGTTTTTGTGCGGAGAAAAGGTCGGCATACAGCGGTTCGTGGTAAACATCCAGAGGCTGGGGGAGGGTCGATTTTAGTTGCCACGGGCCTGCGCCGCCTTCAGCTGCATCAGCAGCGCATGCAGCATCTCGGTAGACAGGCCGTGCACCACCAGCCGGTGCCCGGCGCGCAGCGTGCTTAGCGGCACGAGCGGATGCTTGTTGTTGAGCAGAATCAGGTGCTCGGGCGCGTTCAGGATGGTGGCGGTGTAGATGCCGATGGTTTCGTCCAGTTGCAGCGAATTGGCGGCGCGCCAGAAGTCGTTGTCGGTCAAAAACAGCTGGTAGATGGGCGTGAAGCATTCGATGGCGGTTTGCAGGTCCACCTTGTTCCAGCGGCCATGGGGGAACTGCTCCACCGTTAATGGCGGCTCTACCACCATGCTGAAGTCGGGCTTTTCCACAAACTGCAGGCGCTGCCCGGCATCGCGCAGGGTCTGGTTCAGGCGGATCACAAAGTTGAACAGGTTCAGGTCGTGCTTGAGGAAGGTCTCGTCCTTCAGGTCGTCCAGCGTCAGCGGTTGCAATGGGTTGGTGGCGACCGGCGTGGGGGCGTTTTTGGCGATGAACTCCAGAATCTGCCCGCCCATGTGGAAGTGGCGCATCACCAGCCAGTTGGCTTCGGGCGAAACCAGGCGTTTGAGCCCCTCGGCCAGCAGTTGGTGCAGTATTTTGGAGGCCGCCCAGCCCCGGGGCATAAACGCTTTGACGATCTGGATCAGCACGATGCAGGTGCGCGCCAGGGGTCGCACGAAGGGCAGCAGGAATTGGCGCGATGCCGAGCTCGAATCCTCCAGCCAGGCCTGCTTCACATGGTCAGGCAGGGGGGTGCTTTGGTCCAGGTACAGCGCCAGCCAGGGGCTGGGGTCCGATGGATCGTGGTCGCGGGCGAGTAAATCGGGGAGACGTTTCATGGCTTTGCGATGTGTTCAAACTGCATCAGATACAGCTGGGCCGTGTGGCGGGCGGTTTGCAGGATGGCATCGGCTGCGCGTGGGTCGATGGCCAGGGTGATTTCTACCGCCGCCAGCCAGCGGGCCAGGTGGTGTTCGTCATTGGCCCCGTGGTATTCCAGGAAGCGAAACGCGCTGGGCGGCAGCTTCACCTGCTGGCGCAGCAGTGGCAGCAGGGCGGGCACGATGCGCTGGCCCGTGCCCTCGATGACGTAGATGGCCCCCAGCAGGCCCAGCGGATTCTCGGTGGCGGCCAGGGCGTGCAGGTAGCTGTTGAGTGCCTCGCCGCCGGGGTTGCGGTGCAGATCGTCCAGCGCCAGCGTGCCACCCGCCGCCAGGTAGTCGCTGTAGAGAATGTGGAAGTCGTCCTGCTCGTCGCTGGCGTGGGTTTCGATCAGCGCGCCCAGCTCGGCAAACGGGCCGGTGAGTGCGGCCACAGCCTTGCGCATCCATTGGCTGCCCTGGCGCACCTGGGGCACCCATTGCGCCGTCCAATTACGGTAATCCTCCACGCCAAACTGCCCCGCCACCAGCTTGTGGATGACCGGGCTGCGCCACACCTCCGAGCGGTAGCCGTGCCAGACGCTGGCCAGGGCGGTGAGCAGTGGCTGTAGCGTGGGCGGGGCTTGCTGCGGGTCGTGCGGGGCAGCGATGGTAGGCACCGTTTGAACCACTGGCGCAGGCGTTCCAAGGCTGACAGGCGCATCCGCCGCCTCCACCTCCAGCAGCATGTAGGCAGCGCTGATGCGGCCCGATTCGGGAATGAAGCAGAGGATTTTCTCGCCCGGTTTCAGGGTGCGGGTGGCGATGAACTCGGCCAGCATGATGAAGATCGACGCGGCCCCGGTGTTGCCCCGGGTGCGCAGGTTGTTGTACCAGCGCTCAGGCGGAATCGTCAGCCCGGCCTTGGCCAGCAGGTCGGCCACCACCGGCATGAACTTCTCAGAAGAGTAGTGGCACAGAAAGTGGTCGATCTCGCTGGACTTTACCCAGCCCGCGTCCACCAGCTTCACGTACTCGTGGATGCACACGTCGAACAAATGCGGCAGCAGGCGGATGTCCTGGCGCAGCGACAAGGCCCCGGCGGCCTCGGCCTCGCTGGCGCTGGGGTAGTCGAGGAAAGAGGTGCTGCGGTCTTCGCTCAGGCCCAGCTGCATGCACACCGGATAGTCGCCTGCAAAGCTTTGCTGGTGTACCCAGTTGAGTTTGAGTCGCACCTTGGCGTGGCCCTGCGGCGTGTGCAGGCCCTGGGTGCTGTTGCCCAGTAGCAGCGCGCCTGCGCCGTCCGACAGCATCCAGCGCAAAAAATGCGCATCAAAGTCGCTCTGGTAGCCGCGCGGGCCAAAGCGGCTGCGCTTGAACATGCGCGAGGGCATTTCTGCCGCCACCGCCAACGCCTTCTGGTGCGCACCCAGCTCGATGCCCTGCGCGGCGTGCAGGATGGCGGTGACCCCCGCCGCACACACGCCCTGGCTGGACAGCGTGCCCATGGGCGGCGCGCCCATCTCGCCCTGCACCATATTGGCAAAGCCAGGCATCAGCGCGTCGCCACCGGATGAACCCACGCTGAGCAGCGACACATCGGCAATGTTGGTTTGCGAATGGCCCAGGCAGTCGCGCACGGCGGCGGCGGCCATCTGGGCGTGGGATATGGTCGTGCGGCCCTCGGTGTCTATCGCGTAGTGGCGCTGCTGGATGCCGTTCTCGGCCAGGATGCGGGCCTTGATGCGGCTGGAGATGCGGTTCAGCGGAGCGATATAGGCATCCATCTCGTCGTTGGCTATGGGTGCGCCAGGCAGGAAGGAGCCTGCGGATTCGATGTAAACGTGGTTAAAACGGGTGGGCATTACGGTGTCTTGTTGGATGGCATGAGCGGCTGGCTGCGGTAACGCGGCAGCAGCAAGCCCAGCACAAAGGTGGTGAACATATACGGCAGCAGCCCGCCGCAATTGAGGCGCGGGTGCACGCTGTTGCGCGCTTCAGCGTGCAAAGCGGGTAGGGTTGACCAGTGTGCGCGGCCCTGCTGGTGGTGGGCGGTGTGCAGGCCGATGTTGAACAGCAACGGGTTCAGCGTGCCCTCGAAATTGCGGGCGAAATCGGTTTTGGAATGGCCATCGGCATGCGCGTGCTGCAGGTAGTTGGTGGCCAGCAGCCAGTGCAGGCCGTGCAGTTGCGGCAGCAGCACCAGCAGCAGCCATTTCTGCCAGTCCAGTAGGGCCAACCCCAGCCAAAGGCCAGCCACCAGCAGGTACTGCAGCAGGCAGTAGGCAAACGCCCCCGGCGCACGCCGCCGCAGCCGCAGTAGCCAGCGGCCAAACAGCGGGTACAGCGCCCAGGTGGCCTGCAAGGGGTGCAGCAGGTAGCCCGCCAGGTGGTTGTGGTCGCCGCCAAACCGGTAGGTGCGTGCAGCATCCTGCGGGCCATGGTGGTAGCGGTGGTGGTTGGCGTTGTGGGTGGCGTGGAACACAAAGCCGGGGTGGCCTTGCAGCAGGGTCAGCCACAGGTCGGTGGCGCGGTTGGGCCAGCGGCTGCGCCACATCTTCAGGTGGGCGTGGTTGTGGTGTGCCACGCTGATGCCCAGGGTCAAAAACAGCATCGGCAGGTACAGCCACCAATGCATGCCGTAGCGCCACTGCCATGCCACCAGCGCGGGCAGGGCCAGCAGGTACAGCAGCGACTGCCAGTCACGCGGGTGGCGCAGCATGCGGCTTTGCAAGGTGGCGGGCAATGTGGCCTTGGGCCGCATCCGGCGGCAGGGCCGTGCCGCACAGCCGGTCCATGAACGGAAACATGAAACCAAAATTGCCCTGGTAGCAGGCGTGGTGCAGGTGGTGGCGGCGGGCCCCGTTGAGCCACCAGCGGTCGCGGTCGGCATCGGGCAGGAAGTCGTAATTGGAGTGGCCAATGTTGTTGAACACAATGCTGAACACCGGCACCGCCAGCAGCGACCAAACGTTGAAGTCATGTACCAGCATGGGCAACAAGATCACATTGCCCAGCATCATGGCCTCCACCGGGTGAAAGCAGTAGCTGGACCAGGGCGTGACCACCACCGAGCGGTGGTGCACCAAATGGAATTGGCGCAGCCAGGGCCGGTGTAGCAGCCAGTGGTTGGCGTAGAAGTGCACCTCGTTCCAGACCACCAAAATGCCAATTTCCAGCGCAATCTGCCAGCTACCAGCACCGGTGGACAGCCGGGCCCAGCCCAGTTGCAAGAAGCCCCAGGGCACGATGCTGCCCACGCCAAACAGTACAACGGCCAGAGCCGATTGCCGGAGTTCTCGGGCGGTTTGGCCGGGGCTGGTGGGGCGCGGGTCCAGCGGGCCGCCATGGCCCCAGCGGGGCATGACGTGGCGAACGATGAACAGGTTCAGTGCACCGGTACCCAGGTACAGCACAGCGAAAAAACCGCAGCCCCACAGCATGATCTGGGCCCAGCTCAGGTGAAGAATGGTGTCGCTCATCGATGGCAGGCAGAAGGATGGACCGGTGTGGTGCTCAGTTTACTGTAGCACTCGAGTCAGCTACAGCCTACAGTGGCATTGGCTTGCAAATTGCTAGTGTCACGAAATGGTCGCAAAGTAGTCATATATCGCCACTACGATTGCGCGAGCATAGGGCTGGCAGTAGTATGCAATCGGGGAGTACCAGGCATTTTCTATGCCTTCACACCACCAGTCCAGGCTGGGTATTTGCAAACGTATGCGCTTGTGTAAACGTTCGTAGGACCCTGATCTTTCATCGGTCACATGTGTCTTCATCAGATTACAAAATTTCTCAAAGGAAGTGATATGCCTCGTCAAATGTTCAAAGTTCTAGCCCTCACCGCAGCGGTTTCCGCGGCCTTGGGTGGTGTGCAAAGCGCTTCGGCCCAGTCGGCCCAGTTGATTGCAGCGGCCAAAGCAGAAGGCCAGTTGACGGTCATTGCGCTGGCCAATTCCTGGTGCGGCTACGGCAATCTGATCAAAACCTTCAAGGCCAAGTACGGCCTCAAGGTCAATGAGCTGAACCCCGATGCCGGTTCGGGCGACGAGTTGGAGGCCATCAAGGCCAACAAGGACAACAAAGGCCCGCAAGCTCCTGACGTGATCGATGTGGGCTTGTCGTTTGGCCCGCAGGCCAAAGCCGCTGGACTGTTGCAGCCCTACAAGGTCGCCACCTGGGACACCATTCCCGCCGACTCCAAAGATGCCGATGGCTACTGGTACGGTGACTACTACGGCGTGCTGACATTCGAGGTCAACACCGACCTGATCAGCAAAGTGCCAGCCGACTGGAGCGATCTGCTCAAGTCCGATTACAAGAACTCGGTAGCTCTGGCCGGTGATCCGCGTTCTTCCTCGCAGGCCATCCAAGGGGTGTACGCAGCAGGTGTGGCCATGGGCGGCAAAGACCCGGCATCCATCAGTGCTGCGGGCCTGAAGTATTTTGCGGATATGAACAAGGCGGGCAACTTTGTGCCGGTAACCGGCAAGGTTGCATCGCTGGCGCAAGGTACGACACCCATCATCATCCGTTGGGACTACAACGCACTGGCCGACCGCGACGCACTCAAAGGCAACCCCAAGGTGGCCGTGGTGGTGCCCAAGTCGGGCGTGGTGGCAGGCGTGTACGTGCAGGCCATCAGCGCCTATGCACCGCACCCCAATGCCGCCAAGCTGTGGATGGAGTTTTTGTACTCCGACGAAGGCCAGATCGGTTGGCTGGATGGCTACTGCCACCCGATCCGTTTCGCCGATATGGTGGCCAAGAACAAGTTCCCCAAGGCCATGCTGGACAAGCT
The DNA here is from genome assembly GCA_963513125.1 of uncultured Albidiferax sp. GTDB lineage: Bacteria > Pseudomonadota > Gammaproteobacteria > Burkholderiales > Burkholderiaceae_C > Rhodoferax_B. Next base: position 50,512 of record CAUPPH010000020.1, on the reverse strand, counting down.
GCCTCCGGCTGACGGCTATGCACGGGCTGTATTCCCCACGCTGGACCAGCAAAACGCCTCCAAAGAGATCATCACCAAGCAGTGGGATGCGGTGGTGGGCGCAAACGTAGCGAAGTAAAGCCGCGCCTCTTTAGGTGTGTCTTGGCATGGCCTCTTGGGGCCATGCCAAGTTTTTTTGGGGCTTTGATTCTTGGCTGAAAGGCGTAGCACCTCGTGGCACATAGTTTGAATTCTGGCGGCGGGGCTGCGCCCACATCCGTCCCTTGGCACTGGTTGGGCGTGTTTCCGTTTTTGGTGTTCGCCGCCATGTTTCTGATTTTGCCCACCGCGTATTTGATGGTGGGCGCGTTCCAGGACGGGGATGGCGCTTTCACGCTGGCCAACATCCGGGGGCTGTTCGAACCCAATGTGCTCAGTGCCTACTGGATCAGTATTCGCATCAGTGCCGCGTCGGCCCTGGGCGGTGGTGCCATTGGCTTCTTATTGGCCTGGGCCGCAGTGCAGGGCAAGCTGCCTGCCTGGATCAAGCCCACGCTGATGACGTTTTCGGGTGTAGCTTCCAACTTTGCGGGCGTGCCCCTGGCCTTTGCCTTTTTGGCCACGCTGGGCCGGGTCGGCCTGGTGACCGCGCTGATGCGCAACTACCTGGGGTTTGACCTGTACTCCACCGGCTTCAGCATCCTCAGCTTCACCGGGCTGACGCTGACCTACCTGTATTTTCAGATTCCGCTGATGGTGTTGATCATTTCGCCGGCGCTGGAAGGACTCAAGCGCGAATGGCGCGAAGCCTGCGACTGCCTGGGCGGCTCGGCCTACCACTACTGGCGCTATATCGCGATGCCGGTGCTGTGGCCCAGCATCATGGGCGCCATGCTGCTGCTGTTTGCCAATGCATTTGGTGCGGTGGCCACGGCCTACGCGCTGACCGGCAGCTCGCTCAACATTGTGCCCATCCTGCTGTACGCGCAGATCCGGGGTGATGTGCTGCACAACCCCAACCTGGGTTACGCGCTGGCCCTGGGTATGGTGGTGATTACCGGTGTCTCCAACGCAGGCTACATCTGGCTGCGCAGCAAATCGGAAAAGGGGCGCACATGAGTTCCAGCTCTTCATCCCCGTCCAGGTTGGGTGCCTGGATCGCCATCGGCATCGGGGCCAGCTACTTCCTGATTCCGCTCATCGCCACCTTCGAATTCAGCATGCGCATGCTGCGCGGCGAGTACAGCTTCGAAGCGTACCGGGTGGTGTTTGCCGACCCGCTGTTCCAGGCCACGTTTGGCTACTCGATCCTGATGGCCGTCATCACCATCGTGGTGGGTGTGCTGCTGGTGGTGCCTACGGCCTACTGGGTGCAGTTGCGCTTGCCCAAGCTGCGCCCGCTGGTGGAGTTCATCACCCTGCTGCCGCTGGTGATTCCGGCCATCGTCATTGTGTTTGGCTACCTGCGCATCTTTGGCAGCAACTCGTGGATTCCGCTGACCGGCAACGAGCGGGCCACCGACTTTTTGCTGGTGTGCAGCTACGTGACTTTGTCGCTGCCCTACATGTACCGCTCCGTCGATACCGGCCTGCGCACCATCGACGTGCGCACCCTGACCGAGGCCGCCGAGGTGCTGGGGGCGGGCACTTTCACCATTTTGTTCAAGGTGATTTTCCCCAACCTGCGGTCGGCTATTTTGTCGGGCGCGTTCCTGACCTTTGCGGTGGTGATTGGCGAGTTCACCATGGCCAGCCTGCTGAGTCGCCCGGCGTTTGGCCCCTACCTGCAACTGGTGGGCGCCAACAAGGCCTACGAGCCGTCGGCGCTGGCCATCATGGCTTTCATGATCACCTGGGCTTCCATGGGCCTGATCCAGGTTTTCGGGCGCAATGCCAAGAACGCCGTCAAACAATAATTTTCAGAAAACACCCGCACATGGCTTTCCTCGAAATCTCCCATCTGAAAAAAACCTTTGGCACCCAAACCGCCGTACACGACTTCACCATGGACATCGCCAAGGGCGAGTTCATCACCTTCCTCGGCCCCTCCGGCTGCGGCAAGACCACCATCTTGCGCATGCTGGCCGGGTTTGAAGGCCCGTCGGGCGGCAGCATCAAGTTCGACGGCAAGGATGTCACCCACACGCCCACCAGCCAGCGCAACATCGGCATGGTGTTCCAGTCGTACGCGCTGTTTCCCAACATGACGGTGGCCGAGAACATCGGCTTTGGGCTCAAGGTCGCCAAGATGCCGCAGGAGCAGATCCACCTGCGCGTGACCGAGATGCTCAAACTCATCGGCCTGGCCGCACTGGGTGCGCGCTACCCCTGGCAGCTGTCGGGTGGCCAGCAGCAGCGGGTGGCCCTGGCCCGCGCGCTGGCAGGCAAGCCGCAGGTGCTGCTGCTGGACGAACCTCTGTCGGCCCTGGACGCGAAAATCCGCGTCTCGCTGCGCGAAGAAATCCGCGCCGTGCAGCGCGAGCTGGGCATCACCTCGGTGTTTGTGACCCACGACCAGGAAGAGGCGCTGTCCATATCTGACCGCATCGTGGTGCTGAACGAAGGCCGGGTCGAGCAGATCGGCACGCCCAGCGAGGTCTATAACTTCCCGCGCACCCGTTTCGTGGCATCGTTTGTGGGCACGCTGAATTTGCTGTCGGGTACGGTGGTTGATCCGGCCTCGGGCCAGATTTCGGTGGCTGGGCAGCCTTTGGTCACCGCCACCAAGATGCCAGGAGCGGTGGCAGGGCAAACCCGGGCGCTGGCCATCCGGCCCGAAGCCATCACCTTGGAGTCGCCGGTGCCAGGCCGCAACGCCCTGCAGGCCACGGTGGAAGACGTGAACTTTCTGGGAGCGGTGGTGCGTATCCGCGTGCGCACCGGCACCTTTGTGCTGTCGCTCGACGTGTTTAACGACCCGCACCGCGCATTGCCACAGCGCGGCGAGAACGTGACCCTGGGTTTCTCAACCGACAACCTGCTGGTGCTGGAAGAAACGGTCTGAGCCTTGGCTTCTGTAGCGGTTACACCGCAGGCACCGAGCGCGTGCCACCCAGCGTGAAGCGCGCAAAACCATAGGCGGCGATAGCCGACCCGGCAATGCCCAGCACCATGGGCCGGGCGCTGCCGTCCACAAATAGGCCCACCACGGCCATCACCAGCGCACCCACCACAAACTGGATGGTGCCCATCAGGGCCGATGCGGTGCCTGCTATCTCCCCGTGCTCTTCCAGCGCCAGCACGGCGGTGGTGGGCACCACCAGACCCAAAAAGCCAAAGCCGACGAACAGCAGGGCGATCAGCACGTCCAGCCGGTCTACGCCAGCCAGGTTGACCAGCAGCAGCACGCCCATGACCGCCGCAAATCCGGCCACCGCCATATTCACCACCTTGACCAGGCCAAAGCGCTGGCTCAGCTTGCCGGTGAACTGCGACACCCCGATGAAGGCGGCGGCGTTGACCGAGAAGGTAAAGCTGTACTCGCGCGGCGTGAGCCCGTAGTGGTCGATCATGATGAAGGACGAATTGGCCAGGTAGGCAAAAAAGCTGGCCATGCCAAAGGCCCCGATCAGCACCAGCCCCAGGTAGTGCCGGTCGCGCAGCAGCTTGCCGTAGCCCGCCAGGGCGCTGCCCACGCTGCTGTTGACCCGCTCTGCCGCAGGGCGGGTTTCAGGCAGGCTGGTGGCCAGCAGGGCCAGACCCAGTGCCGCCGCCACCGTGACGGCCCAGAACACGCTGCGCCAGCCAAACCACTCGATCAAAAAGCTGCCCGCCAGCGGGGCCAGGATGGGCGACACGCTGAACACCAGCATCAGCAGCGACATCAGCCGGGCGGCGTCATGCCCGGTGTGCAGGTCGCGCACGATGGCGCGCGGAATCACCATGCCCGCGCAGGCCCCCAGGCCCTGGATGAAGCGCAGCACCACCAGCGTCTGTACGTCGGGGGCCAGGGCGCAGCCAATGCTGCCCGCTGCAAACAGCAGCAGGCCAAAGTACAGCGGGGCCTTGCGGCCAAACATGTCGGACACCGGGCCGTAGATGATTTGTCCAATGCCCATGGACATGAAAAAGACCATCAGGCTGAGCTGTACCGCCGCCATGGAGGCGTTCAATGTCTGGCCGATGGAGGGCAGGGCGGGCAGGTACATGTCGATGGCAAACGGGCCGATGGCCGACAGCAAACCCAGGACCAGTGCGGTGCGGAAGAAGTTTGATTTCATGTGGCAGCTCTGTAACGGAAACCCAAAAACGGAAAAACCCGCAGAGCGTGTGCTCTGCGGGTTTTAAATTTGGTGGTGATAGGTGGATTTGAACCACCGACATCAGCATTATGAATGCTGCGCTCTAACCAACTGAGCTATATCACCAAAGAGGAAAATTATATACCGGATTTTGGCTCTGCTTTTACCGGTGCGTAAAAACCGCCTTACGCTTGTTCAAAAACGCGTCCATGCCTTCGCGTTTGTCGGCGGTGGAGAACATGGCATGGAACAGGCGGCGCTCGAACAGCATGCCTTCGCTCAGGCTGCTCTCGAAGGCGCGGTTGACCGATTCCTTGGTGGCCATCACGGCCAGCTGGCCGTAGTCGCAGATCATCAGGGCGGCACCCAGTACCTCGGTCATCAGCTGATCCAGTGGCACCACGCGGCTGACCAGGCCCGCGCGCTCAGCCTCGGTCGCGTCCATCATGCGGCCCGTCAGGGCCATGTCCATGGCTTTGGACTTGCCCACGGCGCGCGGCAGGCGCTGGGTGCCGCCGCCGCCGGGAATCACGCCCAACTTGATTTCGGGCTGGCCAAACTTGGCGTTGTCTGCGGCGATGATGAAGTCGCACATCATCGCCAGCTCGCAGCCGCCGCCCAGCGCAAAGCCCGCCACGGCGGCAATCACCGGCTTGCGCACGGTGCGCATGGTTTCCCAGTTGCGGGTTACGAAGTCGGTTTTGAATGTCTCGGCAAAGTCGTAGGCCGCCATGGCCGCGATGTCGGCACCCGCCGCAAAGGCTTTCTCGCTGCCGGTGACGACCATGCAGCCAATGGCCGGATCGGCATCAAAGGCCTTGAGCGCGTGGCCCAGTTCGTCCATCAGCTGGTCGCTCAGGGCATTGAGCTGCTTGGGGCGGTTCAGGGTGAGGATGCCGACCTTGCCCGCTTCTGTTGTCACGGTAATTGCCTGGTAGTCCATAGAGTTCCTTTTGCTATTGAATAAATAGCTGCTTGCGCTTGTGGAATGGGCGGTAGCAGCACTTTTTGTATAAATTTATACCGGTGTGGCCTCTAGCCAGGCGGTGACGGCGCGCGGGTTCTCGGTGGCCAGCCGCCAGGTGGTGGTGCTGGCGACCGTGGGCAGCGTCAGCGGCAGGCGCAGCAGGCGCTTGTCGCGTGCCACCAGGGCGGTGACCTGGCGGGTGGTGCCCGCGTACAGCAGCAGATCGTCCAGCTTGGCCATGCGCCAGCCGCCCTCATTGGTTTCCACGCCCAGCCATTCGTCGCCTGCGGCCATGCCCGCCTGCTCGGCCGCGCCACCGCGCAGCACCACCTTGACCTGCACGCCCTGGGCTTCATTCACGCGCAGGCCCAGGCGCTGGGCCAGTTGGGCCGGGTCTTCATGCACCGCCACGCCATGGCCGGCCAGCAGGTCTTTCAGTGGAAGGTCGGCGGTGCCGTGCACCCAGGCCTGGATTTCGGCCTCGAAGCTGCGCCCGGCCAGGTCGGCCAGCACCTCGGCAAAATCGGTCTCGCACATTGGCCCGGCCTGGCAGCGCTGCCACAGGGCGCGCATCACCTCGTCCAGCGTGGTCTGGCCCTGGCCGCGCAACGTCAGGTCGAAGCACAGGGCGACCAGCGCGCCCTTGGTGTAGTAGCTGACGGTGGCGTTGGGCGTGTTTTCGTCCTGCCGGTAGTACTTGACCCACGCGTCCATGCTGGCCTGGGCCACCGACTGCACAAAGCGGCCCGGCGTTTGCTGCACCTGGTTGATGGTCTTGTTGAGCAGCTTGAGGTAGTGGGCGTTGTCCAGCAGCCCGGCGCGGCGCAGCAGTAAGTCGTCGTAATAGCTGGTGAATCCTTCAAAAAACCACAGCAGCGGGGTGTACTGCTCCGCGTCGTAGGCGTAGCGTGCGAATTCGGCCGGGCGCAGGCGCTTGACGTTCCAGGTGTGGAAATATTCGTGGCTGATCAGGCCCAACAGGGTGGTGTAGCCCTCGCTGCGCTTGACCGGGGCGGCGGGTTTTTTGGCCTCGGCATCCGGGGTGCGGGGCAGGTCGCGGCGGTTGCAGACCAGCACGGTGGAGTTGCCGTGCTCCAGCCCGCCGTAGCCATCGTCCACGGCGTTGAGCATGAATACGTAGCTTTTGTGCGGCGGTTTGCTGCCACGCTTCTCGCCGTGCCAGAAGCGGATCTCGGTTTCGCAAATCGCCTTGGTGTCGGCCAGCAGCCGTGCACCGTCGAACGAGGGCGGTGCGCCCGCCACCACAAAGCGGTGCGGCACGCCGCAGGCCTTGAACTCACCGCTCCAGAACGTACCCAGCTCCACCGGGCAGTCCACCAGTTCGTCAAAATTGGCAGCCTGGTACTGGCCGAAGCCTGCGGTGTCTACCTGGGTGGCGGTCAGGCCGGTGGCGACCGACCAGTGCGCGATGGCCGGAGCGGCCACTAGCTCCAGCCCGTGCGCCGCGTCTTCTTGCCCGTGCACCCGCAAAAACAGGCTGGTGCCGTTGAAGAAGCCACGGGTCGCATCCAGCCAGGCGGTACGCACCGATGCGTCGTTGGCGTAGACCTCGCACACCAGCACCAGGGGCTTGCCCGGCTGTGCTGCCACTTCCCAGGTGTTTTTGTCCAGCTGCTGCAAGGGCAGGGTGCGCTTGCCCTGGCGGGCCTGCAGGTGCTGCAGGTTTTTGGAGAATTCGCGGACCAGGTAGCTGCCCGGAATCCACACCGGCAGCGACACCCGTTGCAGGGCGGCGGGCTGGGCGATGGTCAGCGTGACGCGGAAAAGGTGGGCGTGGAGATTAGCCACCTCCACGCGGTAATGGACGGGAGTGGTCGCGGTGGGGTTAGGCATGGGGCCAAGAATACCCCACTAGGGTCAGGTGCCTGCGGCCCCTAACACGCAGCACAGCACCGCCACGATGGTGATGCGCAGGCGCATGGGCAGCCAGGCCGCCAGCCCGGCGCGGGGCCAGGTCTTGAAGTCCACCACGCAGCAGGTCACCAGCAGCAGGCCCAGCAGCGGCAGGCCCGCATAGGCTGGCATCACCAACGCCACCCAGGCCACCAGCGAAGGCACCACGCCCCAGCCTATGTGCCACAGGGCATGCGGTGTGTTCAGCGTATCGGGGCGCAGTGCAATGCCCCAGTGGATGCCGCCCAAAAACGCGGCAATGGCCCCCGCATAGCTGACCAGCGCGATGGCGACGAAGGGGTGCAGATCGGCCGACACCATCCACATCAGCGCAGCCAGCAGCACAAAAGGCACCAGGCCCAAATAGGCCAGGCGGTGCACCAGAGTTTCTACAGTTATGTTTTGCATGGACGCGATTTTCAAGGCATTTGCCGCTGCGCCCAGAAAGGCTGCACAGATTAGTTTTTGATTTTTGCCAGCTGGGCTTCAATCTGCTCCACCGGCACCGCACCGGGGATGCGCGAGCCATCGGCAAACAGCAGCGTGGGTGTACCGGTGATGCGGTATTTTCTGCCGAACTCGACGTTGCGGGCCAGCGCGGGCGCATCGCAACTAGCGGCTGCGGTGGTGGGTGTTTGGTTGCGCAGCATCCAGTCGTTCCAGGCCTTGGTTTTGTCTTTGGCGCACCAGATGTTGCGCGACTTCTCGGTGGAGTCGGCGCTGAGGATGGGGTACAGGTACAGCGAGATGGTCACGTTGTCCACCTTCTGCAAATCTTTCTCGAAGCGCTTGCAGTAGCCGCAGTTGGGGTCTTCAAACACCGCGATCTTGCGTTTGCCGTTGCCGCGCACGATGGTGAACGCGTCTTTGCTGGGCAGGCTGTCGAAGTCCACCGCGCTGAGTTTGTTGATGCGCTCTTCGGTCAGGTTGCGGCGGCCCTTGGTGTCGATCAGGTTGCCCTGGATCAGAAAGTTGCCGTCGGCATCGGTGTACATGATGTCGTTCTCGGCGGTGCGCAGCTCGTACAGGCCGGGCATGGCGCTTTTGCTGATGTCTTCGATCTTGGGCATCTGCGGAATGCGCTCAGTCAGGTTTTTGCGGATGGCGGCTTCATCGGCCTGCGCGCCCAGGCAGGCGAAGGCGATGGCCGTGGCCGCCGCAAATTTCATCAATGTCATGTCAATTTCCAAGAGTTTCTAGTCCCATGGCCTGGCGCGCGACCCAGGCTTTCACCCAGCCGCTGCGCTCAAACCCCTGCATGCCCCAGTTGCGCAGCCCTTGCGAGGTCGCGTCGCCGCGCGCAAACAACTGCTGCAAACCGTCCGTCGCCCCGCCCACCGCCAGCAGCGCCGTCTTGCGCGCCCGCTCGTACTGCCGCAGCAATTTCACATCGCCCACGCTGCGCCAGTAGTCGCGCCCGTGCAGCACCTGCGCCAGCGTGGCCGCATCGCCCAGCCCCAGGTTCAGCCCCTGGCCCGCCAGCGGGTGCACGGTGTGCGCCGCGTCGCCTGCCAGTACCCAGGCGCGCTGGTCTGTGCTGCCAATCCATCGGCGGGCCTGCGCCTTGTGCAGCGGCCAGGCACCACGTGCACCGTCCAACGCCAAGGCCCCCAGCGTGCCATGGCTGGCCTCGTGCAAAGCCTTGCAAAAATCTTCGGGCGACAAGGCCAGCAGCGTGGCGGCGCGGGCCTCTTGCACAGACCACACCACGGCCACAGAGTTCCCCGCCTCGCCCTGCAAGGGCAAAAAAGCCAGGATTTCGCCGCCCGCAAACCACTGCCGCGCCGTCTGCGCGTGCGGCTTGTCGCACACCAGCCGGGTGGCGATGGCCTGCTGGTGGTAGGGCATGCTGTCGAAGTCCACACCCAGCTCGGCCCGGGTGGCGCTGGCCTTACCTTCGCACACCACCGTCAGTGCCGCGTGGACTGGGGACTCCATCACCTCGATCATCGGCTGGTAGCGCACGGCCTCTCCCAGGCGGGCTTCCAGTGCGGGCACGTCCACAATCCAGGCCAGCGCGGGCGCGCCCTGCTGGCTGGCGGTAAAAGTGATCTCGCCGCCCTTGTCGCCCCACACCTGCATCTGCTGCACCTTCGTTGCGTGCTCCGCGTCGGGCCAGCAGCGCAATGATTCGAGCAGCGTGCGCGATGCCGTGTTCAGCGCGTAGGCGCGTACGTCGCCAGCCGGGGCGGGGTGGGCCGGGTCGGCCACCAAGGCCACGCGCAGCCGGTCGCGCGCCAGCAACAACGCCAAAGTGCGACCGACAATGCCAGCGCCACGGATACAAATGTCAAAAGGTTGGGCCATTCCGGGATTGTAGGAGCCGGGCACAATGCTGGACTTTGCCCCCAGGATGCCCCCATGGATGTGACCGCCACCATCTCCCGCCTGTTCGTCTACCCGGTCAAATCCTGCGCCGGGGTGGCGCTGGACCACGCGACGCTGACCGAGACGGGCCTGGAGTTCGATCGCGCCTGGATGGTGGTAGACGCGCAGGGCCAGTTCGTCACCCAGCGCGAACTGCCGCGCATGGCCCTCATCCAGCCCGAGCTGCAGACTTTTGACATGGTTTTACGGGCCCCGGGCATGCTGGACCAGCGTGTGCAGCTAGACAAAATAGAGCACCCCGTGCAGGTGACGGTGTGGAAAGACACCGTGCCCGCCTTCGACATGGGCGACGCCCTGGCGCAGTGGTTCAGCGACTTTCTCGGCCAGAGCCTGCGCCTGGTGCGCTTCCACCCTGAGCACCGCCGCCTGTCCAGCGCGCAATGGACGGGCGATACCGAGGGGTTGAACCAGTTCTCGGACGGCTACGCGGTATTGGTGGTTAGCGAGGCCTCACTCGACGGCCTGAACCAGCGCCTGGCCGCCGCCGGGCAGGCTGCCGTGACTATGGAGCGTTTTCGCCCCAACATCGTGCTGGCAGGCATAGAAGCCCACGACGAAGACCGCTTGGACGAGCTGCTCATCACTACCGCCCAGGAAGAAGCCGACAGTCCGGCCCGTCTGCGCATGGTCAAACCCTGCCCCCGCTGCCCCATCCCCAACATCGACCCCGCCACCGCCACCAGCACCCCCACCGTGGGCGACATGCTGCAAACCTACCGCCAAACCGCCGTGGTCGGCGGCGCTGTGGCCTTTGGCATGAACGCCATCGTGTTGGCTGGGGTAGACCATGCGCTGCGCGTGGGGCAAAGCGCCTGTGCTGACTACAAATTTGACTAAACCTGGAAACCTGCCCTCTGCATGCTTGACGACATTAAAAAAACACTCTGGGCCACCGCCGACAAGCTGCGCGCCAACATGGACGCCGCCGAATACAAGCACCTGGTGCTCGGCCTGATCTTCGTCAAATACATCTCTGACACCTTTGCCGCCCACCACGCCAGCCTGGCCTTGCGCCTGGTGGACCCAGACGATGCCTACTTTTACGGCCAGGCCAGTGCCGAAGACGTGGCCGCCGAGTTGGAAGACCGCGACTACTACACCGAGGCCAACATCTTCTGGGTACCCGAAGCCGCCCGCTGGGAAGCCCTGCGCGCAGCGGCCAAGCAGCCCGAAATCGGCAAACACATCGACGATGCTCTGACCCTGATCGAGGCCGAGAACCCCCGTCTCAAAGGCATCCTCGACAAGCGCTACGCCCGCGCCCAGCTGCCCGACGGCAAGCTGGGCGAGCTGGTCGATCTGGTGTCAGCAATAGGCTTCGGTGCCACCCCCGACGTGGCCCGCGACACCCTGGGCCAGGTGTACGAATACTTTCTGGGCATGTTCGCCAGCGCCGAGGGCAAGCGCGGCGGCCAGTTCTACACCCCGGCCAGCATCGTCAAAACCCTGGTCGCCATCCTCAACCCGCACACCGGCAAGGTCTACGACCCCTGCTGCGGCTCGGGTGGCATGTTTGTGCAAAGTGAAAAATTCATAGCAGCCCATGGCGGCAAGACCGGCGACGTGGCCATTTATGGTCAAGAGTCCAACCCCACCACCTGGCGCCTGGCCGCCATGAACTTAGCGATCCGGGGCATCGACTTCAACCTGGGCAAAGAGCCTGGTGACAGCTTCACCCGCAACCAGCACCGTGACCTGCGTGCCGACTTCATCCTGGCCAACCCGCCCTTCAACATCAGCGACTGGTGGCACGCCAGCCTCAGTGGCGACCCGCGTTGGGCCTACGGCGAGCCGCCCGCAGGCAACGCCAACTACGCCTGGCTGCAGCACATGCTGTACCACCTCAAGCCGAGCGGTCGTGCTGGAATCGTTTTGGCGAATGGCAGCATGAGCAGCAGCCAGAACAGCGAGGGCGAAATCCGCGCCGCCATGGTCGATGCCGACGTGGTCGAAGTCATGGTCGCCTTGCCCGGCCAGCTGTTCTTCAACACCCAAATCCCCGCCTGCCTGTGGTTTCTGGTGAAGCAAAAGCGGCAGCGCAAGGGCGAAGTGCTGTTCATCGACGCCCGCAAACTCGCCACCATGATCAGCCGCGTGCAAAGCGAGTTCACCGATGCGGTGATCGACCGCATCGCCGCCACCGTCGCCGCCTGGCGCGGTGAACCCGGTGCCGAGGTGTACGCCGACCAGCCCGGCTACTGCCGCAGCGTCAAGCTGGCCGAAATCGCCCAGCACGGCCACGTGCTCACCCCGGGCCGCTACGTGGGCGCGGAAGAGGTGGAAGACAACGACGCAGACTTTGCGACCAAGATGCAACTGCTGACCGAGAAGCTGGGTGAGCAGATGGCTAAGGGGGCGGAGCTGGACCAGGTGATCCGTCGGAAGCTGGGGGGGCTGGGGTATGAGTTTTGAGAGAGTCCCATTTCGCAATTTGCTAATTGAAACCAAGGACGGCGAGTGGGGGCAGGCAGACCCATTTCCCGAAAGTGTCGAAATGGTGGTTATTCGCGGGACCGACTTTGAGTCTGTGACGCAGGGCCTTCTAGTTGGCGTCCCAGTTCGCCACATTGCAGGTAAAGCTGCAGCGCGAAAGACTTTGGTACCTTTGGATATCCTCATCGAAACCGCAGGGGGCAGTAAGGGAAAGCCAACTGGTAAGACGACCTTTCTGAGGGCAAACTTGTTTGCGCGAAGTTCCTTACCCCTTACTTGTGCGTCATTCGCAAGATTCCTGAGAATTGATGCTGCTCAGGTCGAACCAGAGTTTGTTTACTGGTATTTGCAGAGTTTGTACAAGACTGGTGTGATCGAGACGTACCAAGTGCAGCACACAGGCATCGCTAGGTTCCAGTTCACGAAATTCGCTGATTCGATAGAGATTCCGATTCCTTCGCGTCAAGACCAGCAAACTGTGACGAACCTGCTCGGAGCTCTCGACGACCGCATCGCCCTCCTGCGCGAAACCAATGCCACGCTGGAGGGCATCGCCCAGGCGCTGTTCAAGTCGTGGTTTGTCGATTTCGACCCCGTGCGCGCCAAGATGGAAGGCCGCGCCCCCGAAGGCATGGATGAGGCCACGGCGGCACTGTTTCCCGATGGTTTGGAGGATTCGGAGCTGGGGTTGGTGCCGAAGGAGTGGCGAGTAGCGCGGTTGGATGCGTTCCTGGAGCTTGCATATGGAAAAGCGCTCAAAGCCACAGACCGAGTTCTTGGTGATGTGCCTGTGTACGGATCTGGCGGTGTGACCGGGTTCCACAATGAAAGTCTGGTTACGGGGCCGTCGATCGTCATTGGTCGTAAGGGGACGGTGGGTAGCCTGTATTGGGAGGACCGGCCATTTTTTCCCATCGACACGGTGTTTTACGTGCGTACAGCGGTGCCAATGTCGTACTGTTTTTATTTACTGCAAACCTTGAGACTGAGTGGCATGAATACGGATGCAGCTGTGCCAGGCTTAAATCGGGGCAATGTGTACCGGCTGATGGTGCCGCGACCAGATGCTGCTGTTCTGCAGGCTTTTAATGGGGTTGCCGGGACTATTCGAGAAAGCATTTTTCGGAACAACCAGCAAGCCCAAACCCTCGCCATTCTCCGCGACACCCTGCTCCCGCGCCTGATCTCCGGCCAGTTGCGGCTGCCGCAGGCCGAAGCGGTGCTAGAAGAGGCGTGCGCATAAAACGCCGGTTGCTATTTTTTAAATAGCTGCTTGCGCTGGCTATATAGGCGCTAGAGGCTGATTTCATATGCAATCCAGAGCATGACACCCACGCCACGCCTTGGCGGACATGTATAAAAAACCGCGTTTTCTATGCACGTGCGGGCTAACATGTATAGAAATCCGCGTTTTCTATACACATCACCCCGCCCACCCCACTTGGCCATGCCCGCGCTGCTGCAAGCACTCGACCACCTGGATGCCGCCCGCTTCGACACGCCGGCCATCCTTAAAAAGCTGGCCAGCAGCAGCCGGCGGCTGGCCGAGCTGAAGGGCATTGCGGCGTCGATTCCCAACCAAGGCATCTTGATCAACACCCTGGGCTTGCAAGAAGCCAAGGACAGCTCGGAGATTGAAAACATCGTCACCACGCACGACGAGCTCTTCAAAGACGACGTGCTGCCCGAAGCCTTTGCCAACCCGGCCGCCAAAGAGGTACTGCGCTACCGGCAGGCGCTGCGCGTCGGCTTTGACCAGGTGCGCGCCAGCGGCCTGCTGACGGCCAACCACATCATCGACATCCAGAGCGAGCTGGAGCGCAACAACGCCGGGTTCCGCAAGCTGCCGGGCACCGCGCTGAAAGACGGCAGCGGCCAGACCGTGTACACGCCGCCGCAGGACCCGAGCGAGATCGTGGCGCTGATGGGCGGGCTGGAGCAGTTCATCAACAACCCGGACCTGCTGGCGGTCGACCCCTTGATCAAGATGGCGCTGATCCACCACCAGTTTGAGAGCATCCACCCGTTCTACGACGGCAATGGCCGCACTGGGCGGATCTTGAACGTGCTGTATCTGGTGAAAGAGGGTTTGCTCGACATCCCGGTGCTGTACCTCAGCAACCACATCGTGCGCACCAAGGCCGACTACTACCGCCTGCTGCAAACCGTGCGTGATGCCGATACCTGGGAAGACTGGGTGTTGTACATGTTGGACGCGGTGGAACAGACCGCCGGGCACACTATTGCCACCATCCACGCCATCAAGGCGGCGCTGCTGGACTACAAACACCGCATCCGCGCAGGGCACAAGTTCTACAGCCAGGACTTGATCAACCACCTGTTCAACCACCCGTACACCAAGATCGACTTTTTGCAGCACGACCTGCAGGTGTCGCGCCTGACTGCCACCAAGTACCTGGATGCCCTGGCCGCCAGCGGCTTTTTGCAAAAGCAAAAAATTGGGCGAGGCAATTACTACGTCAACCTGGCGTTGACGCCGATTCTGTTGGGCCCACCGCAGGCAAACGCATGACCGAAGACCAGCTAGAACGCGAAACCCTGGCTTGGCTGCAAGACGTGGGCTACACCCATGTCTACGGCCCCGACATCGCCCCCGATGGCCCCGCGCCCGAGCGTAGCAACTACCGCCAGGTGCTGCTGGTGGGCCGTTTGCGCTCGGCAATTGACCGGCTGAACCCGACCGTGCCTGCGGGTGCCAAGGAAGACGCATTACAGCAAGTGCTGGACCTGGGCCTGCCGGTGCTGCTGGCGGCCAACCGGCACTTCCACCGCCTGCTGGTCACCGGTGTGCCGGTGCAATACCAGCTGAATGGCGACACGCGGGGCGACTTTGTGCGGCTGGTGGATTGGGCCGTACCCGCTAACAACGACTGGCTGGCGGTCAACCAGTTCAGCATCCGAGGGACGAATCGTCCACGTCGGCCGGACATCATCCTGTTCGTCAACGGCCTGCCGCTGGTGCTGCTGGAGCTGAAGAACCCGGCCGACCTGAACGCCGATGTGTGGAAGGCGTACGAGCAGATCCAGACCTACAAAGAGCAAATCCCGGATGTGTTCCAAACCAATGAAATTTTGGTCATCTCCGACGGCACCGAGGCGCTGCTGGGCTCGCTGAGCGCCGACCCCGAGCGCTTCATGGCCTGGCGCACGATAGACGGTGCCACGCTGGACCCGCTGGGCCCTTTTAACGAACTGCAAACCCTGGTGCGCGGCGTGCTGGCCCCGGCGTATCTGTTGGACTACCTGCGCTATTTCGTGCTGTTTGAGGACGACGGCACGCTGGTGAAGAAGATTGCGGGCTACCACCAGTTCCACGCCGTGCGCGCCGCGATTGGGCAGGTGGTGGCCGCATCGCAGCCGGGCGGTAACCAAAAGGGCGGCGTGGTCTGGCACACCCAGGGCAGCGGCAAGAGCATCACCATGACCTGTTTTGCCGCCCGGGTGATGCAAGAGCCCGCCATGCAAAACCCGACCATCGTGGTCATCACCGACCGCAATGATCTGGACGGGCAACTATTCGGTGTATTCAGCCTGGCGCAGGATTTGTTGCGCGAGCAGCCGGTGCAGGCGCGTACCCGGCAGGAGCTGCGGGCGCTGCTGAGCAACCGGCCCAGTGGCGGCATCGTGTTCGCCACCATCCAGAAGTTCATGCTGGGGGAGGACGAAGACACCTTCCCCGTGCTGTCCGACCGCCACAACATCGTGGTGATTGCCGACGAGGCGCACCGGACACAGTACGGGTTTGAGGCTAAATTAAAAGAACGAAAAGTGCCTCCCGTGCCGAATGGATGGGCGCAAGCAGCTACGAATGTCATAGCGACAGGCGACGGCGTGCTAAACCCCCACCACGTGGCATTCGAGCCCCCGCCTTTCGCCACCCAACGCTACCAGGTCGGCTACGCCCAGCACCTGCGTGACGCACTGCTGCACGCCACTTTCGTGGCCTTCACCGGTACGCCAGTGAGCAGCACCGACCGCGACACCCGCGCCGTGTTTGGCGACTACATCCACGTCTACGACATGCAGCAGGCCAAGGAAGACGGGGCCACGGTGGCCATCTATTTCGAAGCGCGCCTGGCTAAGCTGCGCCTGAAGGACGATGACCTGTTGCAGATCGATGACGAGGTAGACGCGCTGACCGAGGACGAAGAAGACAGCCAGCAAGCCGCCCTGAAAAGCCGCTGGGCGGCGCTGGAGAAGGTGGTGGGCGCAGAACCCCGTGTGGCCAGCGTGGCGGCGGATTTGGTGGCGCACTTCGAAACCCGTAACACGGCCCAACCCGGCAAGGCCATGGTGGTGGCCATGAGCCGCGACATCTGCGTGCACCTGTTCAACGAGATCGTGCGCCTGCGCCCGGATTGGCACGACGCAGACCCTGAAAAAGGCGCGATCAAGATCGTGATGACCGGCAGCGCCAGCGACCGCGCCCTGCTGCGCCCGCACATCTACAGCCCGCAAACCAAGAAGCGGCTGGAAAAACGCTTCAAAGACCCCAACGACCCGCTGCAAATTGTCATCGTGCGCGACATGTGGCTCACCGGCTTCGATGCGCCCTGCGTGCACACCTTGTACGTGGACAAACCCATGAAGGGCCACAACCTGATGCAGGCGATTGCCCGCGTCAACCGCGTGTTCAAGGACAAGCCCGGCGGCCTGGTGGTGGACTACATCGGCATTGGCAACGAGCTCAAAGCCGCCATGAAGGAGTACACCCAGGCCCAGGGCCGGGGCCGCCCCACGGTGGATGCGCACGAGGCCTACAGCCTGCTGATGGAGAAAGTCGATGTGTTGCGCAGCCTGCTGCACGGCTTTGACTACAGCGGCTTTTTAACCGGTGGCCACAAAACCCTGTCCGGGGCCGCCAACCATGTGCTGGGCTTGCAAACCGGGCCGACCCGCGACGGCAAGAAACGTTTTGCCGACAACGCCGTGGCCATGGCCCGCGCCTTCACGCTGTGCTGCACCTTGGATGAGGCCAAGCTGGTGCGCGAGGAAGTGGCCTTTATGCAGGGCGTAAAAGTCATCTTGACCAAGAAAGATGCCACGGCCCAAAAGCGCAGCATGGAGTCGCGCGACCTGGCTGTCCGCCAGATCATCAACCAGGCGGTGGTGTCCGATGCGGTGGTGGATATCTTCGATGCCGTGGGCCTGGACAAGCCGAACATTGGCCTGCTGGACGACGCGTTTTTGGCCCAGGTGCGCAACCTGCCCGAGCGCAACCTGGCGGTGGAGCTGCTGCAGCGCCTGCTGGAGGGCGAAGTCAAAAGCCGCTTTGCCAGCAACGTGGTGCAGGACCGCAAGTTCTCGGAGATGCTGGCGAACGTGATCACCCGCTACCAAAACCGCTCCATTGAAACCGCCCAGGTGATGGAAGAGCTGGTGCAGATGGCCAAGGAGTTTCGTGCAGCGTCTTCTCGCGGTGAGACCTTGGGCCTGACCGAAGACGAGGTACGTTTTTACGACGCGCTGGCCAATAACGAGTCCGCTGTGCGCGAACTCAGCGACGAGACCCTGAAGAAGATCGCCCACGAGCTGACCGAGAACCTGCGCCAGAACCTCAGCGTGGACTGGTCCGAGCGCGAGAGCGTGCGCGCCAAGCTGCGGCTGATGGTCAAACGTATTCTGCGCAAGTACAAGTACCCGCCGGACCTGCAAGACAGCGCGGTGGAGCTGGTGTTGCAGCAAATGCAGGCCATCGGCGAGGATTGGGCGCTCTGACAGGGGTCATTACAATGGCGGGCTTCATACAGCCTCTTGCCACCGTGCAGCGGGCCTGTTCTCCCTCTTTTTTCCTCTGCGCCGTGGTGGTTTGACCGGCGCAAAGACTCGGCTCCTGAAGGATTCCCCATGAAATGTGGCATTGTGGGCTTGCCCAATGTCGGTAAATCGACCCTGTTTAACGCGCTGACCAAGGCGGGCATCGCCGCGGAAAACTATCCCTTTTGCACCATCGAGCCCAATGTGGGCATCGTCGAGGTGCCCGATGCGCGCATGGCGCAGCT
The DNA here is from genome assembly GCA_963513125.1 of uncultured Albidiferax sp. GTDB lineage: Bacteria > Pseudomonadota > Gammaproteobacteria > Burkholderiales > Burkholderiaceae_C > Rhodoferax_B. The sequence goes on along the minus strand of CAUPPH010000020.1, from coordinate 32,567 downwards.
GGCCGAGATCGTCAAACCCGAGCGCATGGTGCCTGCGGTGGTGGAGTTTGTGGACATCGCCGGTTTGGTGGCCGGGGCCAGCACGGGCGAAGGCCTGGGCAACAAGTTCCTGGCGCACATCCGCGAGACCGATGCCACCATCAATGTGGTGCGCTGCTTTGAAGACGACAACGTGATCCACGTGGCGGGCAAGGTCGATCCGATCTCCGACATCGAGGTGATCCAGACCGAACTCTGCCTGGCCGACCTGTCCGCCGTGGAAAAAGCCCTGCACCGTGTGACCAAGCTGGCCCGCTCGGGCGACAAGGAATCCATCAAGCTGGTGGCGATTCTGGAAAAGTGCCAGGTGGCGCTGAACGAAGCCAAGCCGGTGCGTACGCTGGACTTCACCAAAGAAGAGCTGCCGCTGCTCAAGCAATTCTTCCTGATTACCGCCAAGCCCGCCATGTTTGTGGCCAACGTGGCCGAAGACGGGTTTGAGAACAACCCCATGCTCGACCGCCTGAAGGCCTATGCCGCCGCGCAAAACGCGCCCGTGGTGGCCATCAGCGCCAAGATGGAAGCCGAAATGGCCGAGATGGAGGACGAGGACCGCGCCATGTTCCTGGAAGAGCTGGGCCAGACCGAGCCTGGCCTGAACCGCCTGATCCGCGCCGCCTACACCCTGCTGGGCCTGCAAACCTACTTCACCGCTGGTGTGAAGGAAGTGCGCGCCTGGACCATCCATGTGGGCGACACCGGCCCGCAGGCCGCAGGCGTGATCCACACCGATTTCGAGAAGGGCTACATCCGCGCCCAGACCATCGCGTTCGACGACTACATCGCTTTCAAGGGCGAGCAGGGTGCCAAGGACGCGGGCAAGATGCGCGCGGAAGGCAAGGAATACGTGGTCAAGGATGGCGACGTGATGAACTTCCTCTTCAGCTCCTGATTTTTTTGAACCTTTTAGGCTGCTACCGCCCATTCCATGGGCGGTAGCAGCTATTTATTTTGTAGTAAACCACCCCATGACCGAACCGGTTCGCCTTGCCAAACGTCTCGCTGAACAGCTGGCCTGCTCCCGCCGCGAGGCGGAGCAGTACATCGAAGGCGGCTGGGTGCGGGTGGATGGACAACTGGTGGAAGAGCCGATGTTCCGCGTCGGTGCCCAAAAGATCACCGTGGACCCGGATGCCACGCTGCTGGCACCGCCCACGGTCACGCTGGTGCTGCACAAGCCGGTGGGCTTTACGGCAGGGCTGGACGCAGGCCCCGGCCCCAAAGCCCAGGCCGCGTTGACCCTGCTGACGCGCGAAAACCACACGCCCGACGACCGCTCCGGCATCCGCACCCTGAAAAAGCACTTCGCCCAGCTGCGCCTGGCTACGCCCATGGACAGCCGCGCCAGTGGCCTGGTGGTCTACACCCAGGATGGCCGCGTGGTGCGCAAGCTGGAAGAAGACGCAGACCTGATCGAGCACGAGGTGATGGTCGAGGTGGCGGGCGATGTCACCCCCGGCATGCTGCGTAAGCTGGCCGTCCCAGTGCAGTACCACGAGAAAATTCTGACCGCTGCCAAGGTCAGCATCAGCAGCAATACCGATACCGAAACCCGGCTGCGTTTCGCGCTCAAAGGCGAGCGCCCTGGCCAGATCGACTACCTGTGCGAAAGCGCGGGTTTGCAGGTCCGCAGCGTGAAACGCATCCGCGTGGGCCGTGTGGCCATGACGGCTTTAGCGCCCGGGCAGTGGCGTTATCTGGCAGAGCACGAACGCTTCTAGAACGCCCAGACCAGTGAGCCGGTCATCATCAGGAAGCGCAAAAACTTGCCCACCGCCATATAGCCCAGGCAGGGCCAAAACGGCAGCTTGAGCCAGCCCGCCACCGCGCACAGCGGGTCGCCCACCAGGGGCAACCAGGCCAGCAAACAGGCTTTGGGCCCCAGCTTTTCCAGCCAACCGAGCACGCGGGTGTGGTGGGACGAGTGCTGGTATTTATCCGCTACCTTGTGTGCGCCATAACCCATCCACCAGTCCACTGCACCGCCCAGGGTATTGCCTGCGGTGGCGACCAGGATGGCGGGCCAGAAAAGTTCGGGGTTGAGCTTGACCAGTCCAAACACCACCGGCTCCGAGCCCAGCGGCAGCAGCGTGGCCGAGATGAATGCGACGATGAAGACGGTGCTTAGGCCGTATTGCGGCAGGGCCAGCAGGGTGAGAAGGTGCTCTATCCAGGATTCCATAGAACCAGTGTAGTGGGGCGCTCATTGCGTTGCGCCACCACGCCTGCTCATATTTCACTATGTGGAAGAGTCGAACCGTACTGCGAAACCATCAATTGCTGCACCGCAATAATTTTTACCAAACTGCGGAAATAGTTTTCGTATCATAAAAACTAATCCATAAGTTATTGATTTTATTGGTATATATTTTTAATCTTATATAAGACATAAGACTATGAAAAGTCTTATAGAAGACTTAGAATTTGTCCATCGGCACCGCAAACCACCGCAGTGCAGACCCCTTTCAATCCACCTTGGAGTTTTTATGCCGCAATCCATCACCGAACAACTCAGCCGTGACCAACAAGCTGCCGCTCTGCAAAAAGACTGGGACACCAACCCCCGTTGGAAGGGCATCAAGCGGGGTTACACCGCCGCCGAAGTCGTGCGTCTGCGCGGTTCTTTCCCCATCGAGCACACCTTGGCCCGCCGTGGCGCTGAGAAGCTCTGGGACTTGTTGCACACCGAGGCGTACGTCAACTGCCTGGGCGCGTTGACCGGTGGCCAAGCCATGCAGCAAGTCAAGGCCGGTGTGAAGGCGATTTACCTGTCCGGCTGGCAAGTGGCGGCAGACAACAACGGCTACGCCGCCATGTACCCCGACCAGTCGCTGTACCCCGTGGATTCGGTGCCAAAAGTGGTCGAGCGCATCAACAACACCTTCCGCCGTGCCGATGAAATCCAGCACAGCAAGGGCATCGACGCAGGTGACGCAGGCTATATCGACAACTTCGCGCCCATCGTGGCCGATGCCGAAGCCGGTTTCGGCGGCGTGCTGAACGCATTCGAACTGATGAAGGCCATGATCAACTCCGGCGCGGCGGGCGTGCATTGGGAAGACCAGTTGGCATCTGTCAAGAAGTGCGGCCACATGGGCGGCAAGGTGTTGGTGCCTACCGCCGAAGCGGTTCAAAAGCTGATCGCTGCCCGCATGGCCGCCGACGTGTGCGGCGTGCCTACCCTGGTGATTGCCCGCACCGATGCCGAAGCCGCCGATCTGCTGACCAGCGACTATGACGAAAACGACAAGCCTTTCATCACCGGTGAGCGCACCTCTGAAGGCTTCTACAAGACCAACAAGGGCATGGACCAGGCCATCAGCCGCGCCATTGCCTACGCCCACTACGCCGACCTGGTGTGGTGCGAAACCGGCACGCCCGATCTGGAGTTTGCCCGCAAGTTTGCCGAAGCCGTGCACAAGGTCCACCCCGGCAAGATGCTGGCTTACAACTGCTCGCCGTCCTTCAACTGGAAGAAGAACCTGGACGACGCGACCATCGCCAAGTTCCAGCGCGAACTGGGTGCCATGGGTTACAAGTACCAGTTCATCACCTTGGCCGGTATCCATTCCATGTGGTACAACATGTTCGACTTGGCGCAAGACTACGTGAAGCGCGGCATGTCGGCCTATGTCGAGAAGGTGCAAGAGCCCGAGTTCGCTGCCCGTGACCGCGGCTACACCTTCGTGTCGCACCAGCAGGAAGTGGGCACCGGTTACTTCGACGAAGTGACCACCGTGATCCAGGGTGGCAAGTCCAGCGTTACCGCACTGACCGGCTCCACCGAAGAAGAACAGTTCCACTAAGGACTGGTAACCCTAACCTGGCTTGTCTCAAGCTGGGTTGATAGAAAACAGCCTGCCAGCGCGCAGGCTGTTTGCATTGATAGCTACTTATTTGATAGCGATGGCAGCCGCAGCCGGGGCGGTGCTGCATCCTCGTCCTGGCGTGCCACCACGCGTTCCACCAGCACGTCGCCGGTGCCCTGGTCGATCAGGCCCAGCTCGGCGGCGGCCGCGCGGCTCAGGTCGATGATGCGGCGGGTCAGGATGTGCGGACCCCGGTCGTTGATGCGCACGACCACACTTTTGCCGTTGCGCAGGTAGGTGACTTTGGCGTAGCTCAGCAGAGGCAGCGTGCGGTGCGCAGCGGTCAGCTCGTGCATCCTGAACACCTCGCCCGAGGCGGTGCGCCTGCCGTGGAAACGCGGGCCGTACCAGCTGGCCTTGCCGCGTTGGCCGGTGCCCGCCCCCAGGTCGACGGCCCAAAAATCGCTGGGCGAGGAGCGAATGGCTTCAGCAGGTGGCACTTCGCCCTCGCCATCTTCGGGCGGGTTGGTTTGGGCGTGTACGGATGCCAGTCCGCAGGCAGCAGTGGCCAGCAGCAGGGCAAACGTTACGAGAGACTTTTCAAACATGGCGGCATGTTAGTGCCTGTCTGCCAACGGTCATCGACGGGTCATTGCCCGGGTGTAAGCAAAAGTGAGATTTCAATTGCTGAAATTTTGGGCAGTTACAATGCCATATCCCCCGAAATTTCCCCCGTATTTCCTTGGCGCCTCACCGGCGCTTATCCCTATTCCTATGCACATTGGCCCGTACGCGTTAGCGAACCGCCTGTTTGTTGCGCCCATGGCTGGCGTGACGGACCGGCCGTTTCGGCGTTTGTGCAAATCGCTGGGTGCAGGTTATGCGGTCAGCGAAATGGTCACCTCGCGGCGCGACCTGTGGGCCACGCTGAAAACCTCGCGCCGTGCCAACCACGACGGCGAGGCTGCCCCCATTGCCGTGCAGATTGCCGGCACCGATGCCGAGATGATGGCCGAGGCCGCGGCCTACAACATCGCCAATGGCGCGCAAATCATCGACATCAATATGGGCTGCCCGGCCAAAAAGGTCTGTAACAAATGGGCCGGTTCGGCGCTGATGCAAGACGAGCCGCTGGCCCTGGCCATCGCCGAAGCCGTGGTGGCGGCCTGCGCCCCGCACAACGTGCCCGTTACCCTGAAGATGCGCACCGGCTGGAGCCAGGCGAACAAGAATGCCGTGTCGCTGGCGCGACAATTCGAGCAGGCCGGTATCCAGATGCTGACCGTGCATGGCCGCACCCGCGAGCAGGGCTACACCGGCCACGCCGAATACGACACCATCGCCGCCGTCAAAGCCGCCGTGCGCGTGCCCGTGGTGGCCAACGGCGACATGACCACCCCCGAAAAAGTGCGCGATGTGCTGGCCGCCACCGGGGCCGACGCGGTCATGATTGGCCGCGCCGCCCAGGGCCGCCCGTGGATCTTCCGTGAAGTGGCGCACTTTCTGGACACCGGCACCCACCTGGCCCCGCCCCTGGTAGCTGAAGTGCAACGCCTGCTGCTCGACCACCTGCAAGACCACTACAGCCTGTATGGTGAGTACAGCGGCGTGCGCACCGCCCGCAAGCACATTGGCTGGTACGTCAAAACCCTGCCCGGCGGCGAGGCGTTCCGTGCCCGCATGAACCTGCTGGAAGACCCGCAGCAGCAGTGGGCGGCAGTGGATAATTTTTTTGCCGAGCTGGCCAGCCGCATGGACCGCATGCCCGCTGACCTGTCAAGCCCCGAACAAGAACACCTGTATCTGGAGAGCGCCGCGTGAGCCAAAAAAGTATCGACGAGTGCGTGCGCGCCAGTCTGGAAAGCTATTTCAAGGACCTGGACGGCATCGACCCCGCAGGCATGTACGACATGATGGTGCGGGTGGTGGAAAAACCCCTGCTCGAAGTGGTCATGGCCCAGGCCGACCACAACCAGTCGCGCGCCGCCGCCTGGCTGGGCCTGAACCGCAACACCCTGCGCAAAAAGCTGCTTGAACACCATTTGATGGAATAAGCCGCCACGGCTTGTTCATAACGATTTCTAACCTCCCCCCCGATGCCCATGAACGCACTCCTCTCCGTCTCCGACAAAACCGGTGTTTTGGAACTCGCCCAGTCCTTGCACGCCCTGGGCTTTGGCCTGCTGTCCACCGGCGGCACCGCCAAGCTGTTGGCCGACAACGGCCTGCCGGTCACCGAAGTGGCCGACCACACCGGTTTCCCCGAGATGCTGGATGGCCGCGTCAAAACCCTGCACCCCAAGGTGCACGGCGGCCTGCTGGCGCGCCGCGACTTCCCCGAGCACATGGCGGCTTTGAAGACGCACGACATCGCCACCATCGACCTGCTGGTGGTCAACCTCTACCCGTTTGAAGCCACCGTCGCCAAGCCCGGCTGCACGCTGGAAGATGCGATTGAGAACATCGACATTGGCGGCCCCGCCATGGTGCGCAGCGCCGCCAAGAACTGGAAAGATGTGGCCGTGCTCACCGATGCGAGCCAGTACGCCACCGTGCTGGCCGAGCTGCAAGCCACCGGCAGCGTGAGCCACAAGACCAAGTTCGCCCTGTCGGTGGCCGCGTTCAACCGCATCAGCCAGTACGACGGCGCGATCAGCGACTACCTGTCCAGCATCACCGAAGACGGCAGCCACGCCCAGTTTCCCGCGCAAACCAATGGCCGCTTCGTCAAGCTGCAAGACTTGCGCTACGGCGAAAACCCGCACCAGCAGGCCGCCTTCTACCGCGACCTGTATCCGGCCCCCGGTTCGCTGGTCACCGCCAAGCAGTTGCAAGGCAAGGAGCTCAGCTATAACAACATCGCCGATGCCGACGCGGCCTGGGAATGCGTCAAGAGCTTCGACGTGCCTGCGTGTGTGATCGTCAAACACGCCAACCCTTGCGGCGTGGCCGTGGGTGCCCACGGGCTGGAAGCCTACAGCAAGGCCTTTCAGACCGATCCGACCTCGGCTTTTGGCGGAATTATTGCCCTCAACCGCATATTGGATAAGGACGCAGCGCTACAAATTTCGAAGCAATTCGTCGAGGTGCTGATGGCCCCCGGCTACACCGCCGAAGCGCTGGAAGTGTTCAAGTCCAAGGTCAACGTCCGCATCCTGGAAATCGCTTTGCCCCCAGGAGGTGCCACCGCCTGGGACAAGGGCCAGAACGCCATGGACATCAAGCGCATCGGCTCCGGCCTGCTGATGCAGACCGCCGACAACCACGAGCTGGTGTTGGCCGACCTGAAGGTGGTCACCACCCTGCAACCCACGCCGCAGCAGCTCGAAGACCTGCTGTTCGCCTGGAAAGTGGCCAAGTTCGTCAAGAGCAACGCCATCGTCTTCTGCAAAGACGGCATGACCATGGGCGTGGGCGCAGGCCAGATGAGTCGCCTGGATTCCGCCCGCATTGCCAGCATCAAGGCTGGCCACGCCGGTCTGGCTCTGGCGGGCACGGCGGTGGCCAGCGATGCCTTCTTCCCGTTCCGTGACGGCCTGGACGTGGTGGTGGATGCGGGCGCGACCTGCGTCATCCAGCCCGGCGGCTCCATGCGTGACGATGAAGTGATTGCTGCCGCCAACGAGCGCGGTGTGGCCATGGTGCTGACCGGCGTGCGCCACTTCCGTCACTAATCGTCACTAAAAACATGTTGCGGGCGACCGTCGGCCTCGCTTTGCTTTGGTGCAGCGGGCTGGCCGCCGCCCAGCCTGATGCGCCCCAAGCACTGGCCCACAAGTCCGACTGCATGGCCTGCCACGGCATGGTGCAGAAACAGATCGGCCCCGGCTTCGCACAAATCGCTGCGCGCTACCGGGGCGATGCAGATGCCCCGACGCGGCTGGCGGGCAAGATACGCAATGGCAGCGTGGGGGTGTGGGGCCGTGTCATCATGCCCCGGCATCCCCAGCTCACCGAGGCTGAAGCCTTGGCGCTGGCCCGCTGGGTGCTCTCTCAACCATAAGCCGTATACCTCTGGAGACTCCCCTTGTCCGATCTCATCATCATCGCCCGCGCCCAGGCTAAACCCGGTTTTGAAGCCGTGCTGGTTGCCGCCCAAACCGCCCTGGTCGAGCTATCGCGCCAGCAGCCCGGTTGCATCGCCTACGAGCTGCACGAAGACCTCACCCAGCCCGGCAAAGTGCTGTTCTACGAGCGCTGGGCCGACCGCAATGCCTGGGAAAACCACATCGCTGGTGCCCACAGCGTCGCTTTCCGCGCCCAGGCGGGCGACTGGATTGGCGACTTCGAGCTGCTGCAGATGCGCCAAGTGGCTTAAACCGTACTTTGGCCATCAAAGCATTTAACGTTACCCATTTCACTATGTGAAATTGACTAATAAAATAGGCAATATGAAGTGTCCCGAAAAATCCACCATCGAGATTTTTCAGCTTGGGCGCTGGGTTCCCGCAGCCGATATCCGCGCCCTAGATGCCGCCACCTGCCGGGTCGAATACCGGGCCGATTACATCTTCGCTGCGTACCCCCAAGCCATCGCCCTGAACCTTCCCGTGGGCTACCAACAGCCCCGCATGGTGGACCGGGGCATTGGCTTGGTCGAAGGCCTCACGCCACCTTCTTTTTTGTTCGATCTGGTGCCGCAAGGCAAGGGCCGGGCGTTCTTGTGCAATGCCCTGAGCCTGGCCGCGGCCTTCAACCCTATCGGCAACTTGCGGATTGCATCGGCGTAAGAAGCTATATTTACAGTAGCAAGAGGGTGGCGCTTAACGCCAATGGCCGTAGCCCCGCTGGTAGCCAAAGTTCAGCTCCACGCCGATCGGCAGCGCCGGGCGGTAATAAGGCACGGCCTGCACCACCACCGGGGCGGGCGTGGTGTAGACGGGCTCGGGCTGGTAGTAATCGCCCGCGATGCCCTGTTGTTGCACTGGCGCACGCACAGGCGGCATATTGCTGTAGCCCACGGGGTTGACCTGCAACGCAATCGTCGCGCCGGGGTCGTTGGGCAGGGTGGTGGTGTACTGCTTGCCCGCGTACTCGTAGACCACGGTATAGCCCGCGTTGCGGTTTTCATAAAAGGTTTGGGTGCTGCAGTTTTGCACCGTCTGCAGCTGGGTCTGGCCCGGGCCTTCGATGTTGTTGCCTAGGATGGCCCCGCCCACAATACCCAACATGGTGGCCGCAGCACGCCCGCTGCCGCCGCCGACGGCATTCCCCATCGCCCCACCGGCAATGCCGCCCATCAGCGCACCCGCGCCGGAGCGCGGGGCTTCCACTGCCACCTGCTGCTGGGTGCACACTTGGCGCGGCACCGCGAACTGCTGGTTGATGGGGGTGGCCGAAATCACACGCCCGGTTTCCTGGGCGGCAACCAAGCCCGACACCAGGGTCAGGGCACTGAGGAGAAGGATCTTTTGCATAGCCAAGATTAAACGCCAGCCAGCCCCTGGCGGTTGCAGGCTTTACCGTGCATTTTCAATTTCCCCGGCCATTTTTGGGGTGAAATTAACCTCTAGCGCATATGGAATATGCGGTTGTAGCTATACTTTTGATAGTTCCTTGAAAACTGCATGTGCTGCCGTCACGGTTTCGGCAATGTCGTCTGCAGTGTGGGCGGCGCTGACAAATCCGGTCTCGTACAGCGCCGGGGCGATGTACACGCCGCGGTCCAGCAGGCCGTGGAACAGGTGGTTGAAACGCGGGCTGCTGGTTTTCATCACCTGTGGGTAGTTGGTCGGCAGGGTGTCGAGCAGGAAGAAGCCGAACATGCCGCCCTCGCTGTCGCTGCTGAAGGCCAGGCCCTCGGTATCGGCGGCAGCCTGCAGACCTGTGACCAGCGAGCGGGTGGTGGCCGACAGGGCTTCAAAAAAGCCGGGCTTGCGGATTTCGCGCAGCGTGGCCAGCCCGCAGGCGGTGGCCACCGGGTTGCCCGACAGCGTGCCGGCCTGGTAGACCGTGCCCAGCGGGGCCAGATGCTCCATCACCGCGCGCGAGCCGCCAAAGGCCGCCAGCGGCATGCCGCCGCCAATCACCTTGCCCAGCACCGTCATGTCGGGCGCAAAGCCAGGGATATCTTTGGCGTAGACGCTTTGGGCACTGCCCAGGGCGACGCGGAAGCCGGTCATGACTTCGTCGAACACCAGCAGTGCACCGTACTGCGTGCACAGCTCGCGGCAGCGGCGCATGAAGGGCACCGAGGCGCGCACAAAGTTCATGTTGCCTGCGATGGGCTCGATCATCAGGCAGGCGATGCCCTTGCCGTGCAGGGCAAAGGCTTCTTCCAGCTGGGCGATGTGGTTGTATTCCAGCACCAGGGTGTGCTGCACCACCTCGGGCGGCACACCGGCACTGGTGGCGCTGCCAAAGGTGGCCAGGCCGGACCCGGCCTTGACCAGCAATGCATCGGCATGGCCGTGGTAGCAGCCCTCGAACTTGATGATCTTGTTGCGGCCGGTGGCACCGCGCGCCAGGCGGATGGTGCTCATGGCGGCTTCGGTGCCGGAGCTGACCAGACGCAGCATCTCCATGGACGGCACCAAAGACAGAATTTCTTCGGCCAGCTCGACCTCGCGCTCGGTGGGTGCGCCGAACGAGAAGCCTTCGAGCAGGGCTTTTTGCACTGCTTCGACCACGACCGGGTGGCCGTGGCCCAGGATCATCGGGCCCCAGGAGCCGATGTAGTCGGTGTAGCGCTGGCCGTTGGCATCCCAAAAGTAGGCACCCTGGGCGCGTTGCACAAAGCGCGGCGTGCCGCCCACGGCCTTGAAGGCGCGCACGGGGGAATTCACGCCGCCAGGGATCACCTTGGTGGCGCGGTCAAACAGGGCTTGGTTCAGATCAGTGTCGGGTTTCATTCGGGGCTTCCAAAGCGGCAATGGCGCGCAGGGTTTCTTCGTCCAGGGGGGCATCGGGGTCGCTGCCGTCGTCCGGCGCGTCGTCGTCTTCGGGCTGGGCCCAGAACATGCGGTCGGGCAGGATGTGGCCCATGCCGGGGCGGAAGCCGCCATCCAGGCAGCGGTCCAGGTAGCTCATGGCCTCGTTGGTGGCTTCGGCCAGGTCGCTGCCGCTGGCCAGCAGGGCGGCCAGCGCCGCCGACAGGGTTTCGCCTGCGCCGGTGAACACGGCCTCAAACAGCTCGAACTTTTCGCTCACCAGCACGGCCTGCGGGCTGGTCAGCACGTTTTCCACGTGCTGGTCGGGCAGGGGGATGCCGGTGACCAGGGTGTAGGGCACGCCCATGGCGGACGCGGCCTTGGCGATGTCGCGCGGCGTGGGGTTGCGCTCGCCGCTCCAGTCGGGCAGCAGCCAGCGGCGCAACGTGCTGTGGTTGCCCACCAGCACCGTGGTTTGCGGCAGCATCAGCTCACGGAAGGCATCCAGGTAGTCTTCGATCTTGTCCTCGTCCCACCACGACAGGTTGGGCATGTAGGCCACCACCGGCACGTCGGCGTAGTCGGAGGTGATCTCGGCAATCGCGCTGACGTTTTCCGGGCTGCCCACAAAGCCGACTTTGAAGACCTGCACGGCAATGTCTTCCAGCACCGCGCGGGCCTGCTCGGTAACGGCTTCTTCGTCAAAGCAGAAGTGCTCAAAAATCTCGCCGGTGTCGCGGGCGTAGGCCCCGGTGACCACCGGCAGGGCATGGCCACCGACCGAGGCGATGGCGGTGGTGTCGGCCGCCAAACCACCCGCGCCGCTGGGGTCGCTGGCGTTGAATACCATGACGCAGGCCGGGCCTTCGAGCGGGTCGTCTTCGGCTTCGTCGGGGGCTTCCGGTACAAGGGCTGCCTCGGGTAAATCGTCGGCGGGAGGTTTTTTGGGGCGAGTTGGGGAAGTCATGGGCCTAAATCGGCATGGGCCGCGTACAAAATGGTCAAGGCAATAATCTGCGTCTATACAATCCATTTCATTCTATTGCTAAGGCTTTTTACGCTGTGACTGACTCTAAAACTTGGATGTGCCTGATTTGTGGCTGGATTTATGACGAGGCCACGGGTGACCCCGCCACGGGCATTGCCGCCGGAACCGCCTGGGCCCTGGTGCCCATGAACTGGACTTGCCCCGAGTGCGGTGCCCGTAAAGAAGATTTCGAGATGGTCCAACTTTGATGCGCGGCGACCGTCCGCGTTGTCCTGTTCTTTCCAGAAGAGGTGCCACGTGAGTACGCTTGCCACGACATTTAAAGTCCTTGTGGTGGACGACAGCAACACGATCCGTCGCAGTGCTGAAATCTTCCTGAAACAAGGCGGGCACGAGGTGTTGCTGGCCGAGGACGGCTTCGATGCCTTGTCCAAGATCAACGATCACCAGCCGCAGCTGATCTTTTGCGACATCCTGATGCCCAAGCTGGATGGCTACCAGACCTGCGCCATCATCAAGCGCAACCCCAAGTTCGCCTCCATCCCGGTGGTCATGCTGTCGTCCAAAGACGGCGTGTTCGACAAGGCCCGTGGCCGCATGGTGGGTTCGCAGGACTATTTGACCAAACCGTTTACCAAAGACCAGTTGCTCCAGGCGGTGCAGCAGTTCGGTGCCGCCTTGCAAGGAACCATTTGATGCCTATCCACAACGTGCTGATCGTGGACGATTCCAAGACCGAGCTGATGTACCTGACCGACCTGCTGGAGAAGAGCGGCATGGCGGTGCGCACTGCAGAAAATGCCGACGAGGCATTTCGCCGCCTGGCGGAGCAAAAACCCGACCTGATCTTGATGGACGTGGTGATGCCGGGGCAAAACGGCTTTCAGCTGACCCGCACCATCAGCCGTAACCCCGAGTTTGCCGATGTGCCCATCATCATGTGTACCAGCAAGAACCAGGAAACCGACCGCGTCTGGGGCATGCGCCAGGGGGCCCGCGACTACATCACCAAACCGGTGAATGCCGCCGAGCTGAAGGCCAAGATCGGCGCATTGAACAGTACTTCGAAGTAGGACAGCGGCAGCCATGGCGAACCGCGAAGCTCTCCGAGAACTGCAAACCCGATTGGCCTCCCGCTTGCAGGCAGCCCGCAGCGAAGGGCTGTCGGTGCGCTGGCTGGCGGCCCAGGTGGGCGGTGCCCGATACCTGTTTCCGCTGGCCCAGTGCGGCGAGATTTTCCCCTGGACCCCGGTGCAGCCTGCCGCGTACACCCAGGCCTGGTTCATGGGTGTGGCGAATCTACGCGGTGGCCTGTGCGGCGTGGTCGACCTGGTGCGCTTCATGGCCCCCGATGCGCCGGTGCACCGTAGCGATGCGGCCTTGTCCGAGTGCAGCCTGCTGTCGTTCAATGCCGGCATGGAGCTCAATTGCGCCATGCTGGTAGACCAGCTCAGCGGCTTGCGCGGCCCGGATGCATTTACCGCATCGGCACCGGCACCCGTTGGTGCACCCAGCTTTCTGGGCTCCATCCACACCGACACGGCCGGTCTGCCGTGGCAGGAAATCAACCTGCTGAGCCTGTCCCAACTTCCTTCTTTTCTGAGCATCAGTGCTTAGGGCCCCTCCAGAAAGCTGCACCATGCCTGCTGTTGACGACAAGTCCTACTCCCATCCGACGGTAGAGGACTCTGTGGATTCCGAAACCGATACCGTGGCCGACTTCCCCATGGAGGCCGCGCCCCACGCTTCGGCGCGCTCGCATGCCGACTTCGGTGAGAGCCGGTTTGTCAGCCCGCATGTGCCCGACGCAGCCGATGAGTGGGTGACCTTGCCCCTGCTAGGCAACCGCCACACCACCGCCCACCAGCGGATTCTGGCGGTGGTGATGGCGGCTGCCTTGCTGGTGCTGGCCGTGGTGGCTGCCTGGGCTTTGCACCGTGCCGACACCGTCGCGCAGCAACTGGCCGCCACCGGCCAGGCCCTGATGCAGTCCCAGCGCCTGGCCAAGTCGGTGTCGCAAGCCCTGGTGGGCAGTGCGCCTGCTTTTGCCGACGTGGCCGAAAGCGCTGACGTGTTGGCCAAGAACGTGCGCGGCCTGCAAGCCGGGGACGACCGTTTGAGCCCGGTCAACGCCGATGCCCAGACCGATATGGCCCAGATCGCCCCCTTGATGGAGCGTGCCGAAAAGAACGCGGCCACCGTCATGGGCCAGCAAAAAATCCTGACGCAGGTGGGTGCTGCATTGCACACCATCAACCGCCAATCGTCCGATCTGCTGGAAATCGCCGAAACCGTGGCCTCGTTCAAGTTACAGCAGGCTGCCAGCCCGACCGAGATTTCTGCGGCAGGCCAACTGGTCATGCTGACCCAGCGCATCGGCAAATCGGCCAACGAATTCCAGACCATGGACGGGGTCAGTCCCGAGGCGGTGTTTCTGCTGGGCAAGGATTTGAACTCGTTCAAGGAAATCACCCAGGGCCTGCTGGACGGCAGCCCCGAGCTGCGCCTGGGCGCGGCCAAGGATGCCGCCACCCGCGAACAGCTCCAGGCCTTGCTCAAGCTGTACGAAGAAACACGCACCCAGGCCGGTGCCATTCTGGGCAACCTGCAGGGTCTGGTGTCGGCCCGCGAGGCGCAGACCGCCGTGGTGGGCGACAGCGAGCCGCTGCGCCGCCAGCTGCAAGTGCTGCAAGACAAGCTGTCTTCGCAAACCGGCCTGGGCCTGGTGGCCATTGCGGCGCTGGTGTTGTCGGCCTTGCTGGCCTTGGCCTGCGCCGCCGGTTTGGCCGCCGTGCAATTGCGTGGTAGCCGCAAGCGCCAGGCTACGGCCGAAATGCAGCGCCTGGATGCCGAGTCGTCGCAGCAAGGTGCCAAGCGCGTCAACGATGCCAACCAGGCCGCCATTTTGCGGCTGATGAACGAACTGCAGGCCGTGGCCGAGGGCGATTTGACCCAGCAGGCCACCGTGACCGAAGACATCACCGGCGCGATTGCCGACTCGGTCAACTACACCGTGGAAGAACTCCGCGCCCTGGTGGGCAGCGTACAAAACACCGCCACCCAGGTGGCCCAGACCACGGCGCAGGTGGACAGCACCTCGACCGAACTGCTGGCCGCATCCACCGAGCAACTGCGTGAAATCCGCGAAACCGGGCGCTCGGTGCTGGACATGGCCTCGCGCATCAACGAGGTGTCCACCCAGGCGCAAGAATCGGCTGCGGTGGCGCGCCAGTCGCTGCAAGCCGCTGACTCGGGCCTGCAGGCGGTGCAAAACGCTATCGGCGGCATGAACTCCATCCGCGACCAGATCCAGGAAACCTCCAAGCGCATCAAGCGCCTGGGCGAATCTTCACAAGAGATTGGTGAAATCACCGAGCTGATCTCCGACATTACCGAGCAAACCAATGTGCTGGCGCTGAACGCCGCCATCCAGGCCGCGTCTGCTGGCGAAGCCGGTCGCGGCTTCTCGGTGGTGGCCGAAGAAGTGCAGCGCCTGGCCGAGCGCTCGGCCGATGCCACGCGCCAGATTGCGGCGCTGGTGAAAGCCATCCAGACCGACACCCAGGATGCCGTGGCCGCCATGGAGCGCTCCACCCAGGGCGTGGTGGCCGGTGCGGCCCTGTCCGACAGTGCCGGTACGGCCCTGACCGAGATCGATCACGTGTCGCGCCGCTTGGCCGAGCTGATCGAGCAGATTTCCCAAACCACCTCGCGCGAGGCCGAAAAGGCCAACGTGGTGGCCGACAACATCCAGCACATTTTTGCCGTGACCGAGCAAACCGGCGCGGGCACCCGGACCACGGCGGCCCAGGTGCGTGAACTGTCCGAGATGGCCGAAGAATTGCGCCTGTCGGTGGCGCGGTTCAAAATCAAGTAGGCGGCCATGCTGTTGTCGCCCCCTGCCGCCACAGAAACCGCCATGTCCCTTTCTGCATCCCCTGCCGAAGAGGCTCCCGAGCACGACCTGGGCCCGCTGGCCTGGGTGCTGGACGAGCTGCGCAAAACCCTGGAAGCCGCCGTCAAGTCGCTCAAGCGCTATGTGCGCGAGGCCGATGCGTCGCAGGCGGCTGGTTTTGCCGTGCCCGATACCAGTCATCTGGATAACGCACTCCAGCACCTGCACCTGACCGTGGGCGCGCTGGAGATGGTGGGCATGATGCCGCCGTCGCTGCTGCTGCGCGCTATGGAGGCCGCCGTCGCCAAATGCCTGGACAACCCGAGCCTGTGTACCCCGGAGGCGGTGGACAAGATTGAGCGCGCCGGGTTTGCGGTGGTGGACTACCTGGAAGCTGTGTTGGCCAGCAAGCCGGTGTCGTCGGTGGGCCTGTTTCCGCAGTACCGCGAGGTGCAGGCCCTGGCGGGCGTGGCCCAGGTGCATCCGGCTGATCTCTGGCCGCTGGAGCCGCACTGGCGGGATATTGCCGTGGCCGAACCGGTGCCCCCGCTGGCCTACGCGCCTGCGGTGCGGGCGCGGCTCGACCAATGCGTGCTCAAGGTGGTCAAGACCGGCGACCCGATGGCGGCCCAGGAACTGGTCCGCATCTGCCTGGGTTTTGCGCAGCACCAGCAGCGCCAGCCCGAGCAGGTGTTCTGGAATATCGCTGCCGCCTATTTTGAAGCCCTGTCGCTGGGGTTGTTTGCGACGGACGTGTATTCCAAGCGGATTGCCTCGCGGGTCTTGACCCAGTACGCCGCCCTGGCCAAGGGCGATGCGGCCATTGCGCCCCGTCTGGTTCAGGACATGCTGTTTTTCTGTGCCCAGGCCGTGCCGGTGCAGGCCGCCGACGCACCCACGCTGGCCGCCGTGCGCCAGGCCTATGGTTTGCAGCGGCATGCGCCCATCGACTACGAAATGCGGCCCTTTGGCCGGTTTGACCCGGCTTTGCTGGCCCAGGCGCGCAAGCGGCTGGCGGCGGCCGCCGAAACCTGGTCGGCCCTGGCCGGGGGCGACACGCACCGTTTCAAGCCCGCCCTCGACCAGTTCGCCATGGTCGGCGAATCGCTGACCAAGCTGCATGCCGGTAGCGCCGTGTTGGCACAGGCGCTGACCCACGCGGTCGAGTCCACCGTGCGTTCCAAAGCCCCTCCGTCGACCGCTTTGGGCATGGAAGTGGCTACCTCTGTGCTGTACCTGGAGGCCGCTTTTGAAGAGTTGGACCAGGCCGATGCGGAGCTGGCCGCACGTGCTGCTTTGCTCGCCGACCGCTTGACGGCGGTGGGCCAGGGTGCCCAACCCGAACCTCTGGCCCCGTGGATGGAGGAGCTCTACCACCGCGTCAGCGACCGGCAAACCATGGGCAGCGTGGTCGATGAGCTGCGCCACACCCTGGCCGAGGTCGAGCAGGCGCTGGACCAATTTTTCCGCAGCCCGCGCGAGAAAGTGCCGCTGTCCAAGGTGGCGCACCAACTCACGCAGATGCGCGGCGTGTTGTCGGTGCTGGGTCTGGACCAGGCCTCGTACGCCGTGATGCGCATGCGTGAAACGGTCGATGGCTACATGGCCGACGATCTGGGCGACCCCGCGGCCCAGGCCGCCAGTTTTGACCGGCTGGGCAATAGCCTGGGGGCTTTGGGTTTCCTGATCGACATGCTGGGCTACCAGCGCGCGCTGGCCAAGAAGCTGTTTTCCTACGACGAAGCGGCAGGCGAATTCAAGCTGGCCATGGGGCGCAGCACCGTACCAGTGGCAGATTCTGTGCAAGCTCCCTACCAGGATGTGCTGGAAGAGCGGGCCCAGGTGGCCGAGTTGGCTGCAGAGGCAGAGGAGCCCCTGCCGCCGCTGGAGGCCGAGCCCTGGGCCATTTCCGAACTGCCGCACCTGCTCGACCTGGATCTGGCCAGCGTGGCCGCTCCGCTGGAGCCTGCCACACCAATTCTTGAACCTGAACCTGAACCTGAACCTGAACCTGTGCCCGCGCCCGCCGAAGAGCCGGTGTCGGTGTCGGTGCAACTGGTCCCCGAGCCGGAGCCAGAATTTACCCTCACAGCCGCTGCGCCAGACCATGGCCAAGTGACCGCCACCGGCCCCGGGCCGGAAACCGCCGTGCCACCTCCGGCTGCAGAACTGTCCGAGGACGATGCCGAACTGTTGGGCATCTTTCTGGAGGAAGCCCGCGAAGTGGTGCACACCGGCCAAGGTGCTGTGGCGGCGCTGGTGGCCGCACCCACCGGTGTCGGGCCGCAGATTACGCTGCGCCGCGCCTTTCATACCCTCAAGGGCAGTGCCCGGATGGTGGGTTTGTCTGAACTGGGTGAAGCCGGTTGGGCCATGGAGCAAATGGTCAACGGCTGGTTGGCCGAGCAAAGTCCGGCCCACCCCGATCTGTTGCAGGTGGCAGGCGATGCCCTGAACGCCTTTGGTCTGTGGGTGGAAGACATTGCGGTGGGCGCAGCCGACCACTGGCGGGCCCAGCCTTTCCGCGCTTCTGCCGATGCCCGTCGGCTGGAGCTGCGCTACCTGCCATTGGCCGTGCCCCAGGCCTCTGCCGATGCGATCGCACCCGAGCCGTTGCTGGACGAAGTGCCTGAACTGCTTGTTGCGCCGGTGCCTGAACCAGTGATGGAGCCTGTGCCAGAGCCGGTGGAGCCTGTTGTTGAAGAAGCGGCGGTTGCCGAGTTGCCGGACCTGCTGCCTGAAATGGTGGCAGAGGCAGTGCCCGAGCCCATCGACAGCGGCCTGCTGCCGTTGGAGACCCCGGTACCCGACGAGGCCACCAAGGTCATCGGCCCGTTGCGCATCGGCATCCCGCTGTACAACGTTTACCTGAACGAGGCCGATGAATGGTCGCGCCGCCTGCTGACGGAGCTCAGCGAGTGGTCTTTGGAGCTGCACCAGCCACTACCCGAATCGACCGTCTCCCTGGCGCATTCGCTGGCCGGTAGCTCGGCCACCGTGGGCTTCCAGGCGCTGTCTCAGATGGCCCGCGCGCTGGAGTCGGCGCTAGAGCATGTGCAGCTGATGCCCCAGGGCACGCTCCGTCACGCGCAGATTTTTACCGATGCGGCCGAAGACATGCGCCGCCTGCTGCACCAGTTTGCCGCCGGTTTCCTCAAAGAGCCCAACCCCAGTGTGCTGCAGGCCCTGCGCGATGTGCTGGAAGACACCTCGCTGCCCACACCCCAGGCTGAGCCCGAAGTGCCAGAGCCCGAAGAGCACGCCGATGCCCACGAGCTCGCCGAGCAGGCCCTGCTGGATGCCGTCGAGGAACCCATTGCCGTTGCTGAGGCCGTGGAAGCTCCCGCGCCCGCCGAGGAAATTCCCGAATTCACACCGGCCCCGCCGTCTGACTTCGACGAAGACATCGATCTGGACGATGTCATCGATGTCGATCTGTTCCCCATCTTTGAAGAAGAAGCCGCCGAACTGCTGCCCCAACTGGGTGGCGCCCTGCGCCAATGGTGGGCCCGGCCCGAGAACGGCGGTGCGCGCAACGAGGTGCTGCGCGCCCTGCATACCCTCAAAGGCAGCGCCCGCCTGGCCGGAGCTCTGCGCCTGGGGGAAATGGCCCACCGGCTGGAAACCGAGATCGAGCGCCTGGGCTCCGAGCCCCTGCAGTCGGCGCAGATCGAACCCCTGCTGTCGCACTTCGATGCCTTGCAGACCCAGATGGACAGCCTGCGCCAGGCCCATTTGCGCGCACCCAGCGAGGCCGTGGAGCTGCCTGCACCACCCCAAACGGACACCAAGGCGGATGTCAAGCCCGAAGCCTCGGCCATCATCACGCTGCTGACACCCGCACAGCCCGCTGCCGTGTTACCTGCGCCGCGTCTGATGGCCCACCAGTCGGTGCGGGTGCGCTCGCAATTGCTGGACCGGCTGGTCAACCAGGCGGGCGAGGTCATCATCACCCGCACCCGGCTGGAGACACGCCTGTCCCAGCTGCGGGGCGCGCTGGCCGACCTGACCGGCAACCTGGACCGCATGCGCGGCCATCTGCGCGACATTGAGGTGCAGGCCGAATCGCAAATGCAGTCGCGCCTGGCCCTGGCCAAGGACACGGCGCAGGGCTTCGATCCGCTGGAGTTCGACCGCTTCACCCGGGTGCAGGAGCTGACCCGCATGATGGCCGAGTCGGTCAATGACGTGGGCACGGTGCAGCGCAATCTGCAGCGCACCATCGAGGGCACCGAGGACGACCTGGTCATCCAGGCCCGCCAGGCCCGCGAACTGCAGCGCGACCTGCTGCGCACCCGCATGGTGGAGTTTGAAGGCATTGCCGAGCGCCTGTACGCCGTGGTGCGCCAGGCCTCCAAAGACACCGGCAAATTCATCAAGCTGGACATCACCGGTGGCTCCATCGAGATGGACCGCGGCGTGCTGGACCGCATGGCCCCGGCGTTCGAGCACCTGCTGCGCAACGCCGTGGCCCACGGCATCGAGTTGCCCGAGGTGCGTTTGGTGGCGGGCAAAACCGCCATCGGCAACATCCTGGTCGAGCTGCACCACGAGGGCAACGACATCTCGGTGCGCTTTGCCGACGACGGTGCCGGGCTGGACATGGAGCGTATCCGCCAAAAAGCCCTGGACCAGGGCCTGGTGCAGGCCGACGCGGTGCTGGACCCGGCGGCCGTGGCCGACCTGATCTTCCTGCCTGGCTTCTCCACCGCGGCGCAGATCACCGAGCTGTCGGGCCGCGGCATCGGCATGGACGTGGTGCGTGCCGAAGTGCTGGCCCTGGGCGGGCGTATCGAAACCAAGACCGCCACCGGGCAGGGCACGCAGTTCAAGCTGGTGTTGCCCCTGACCACGGCGGTGACGCAGGTGGTGATGCTGCGCATGGGCACGCTGTCCATCGGCGTACCTGCCAACGTGATCGAGGTAGTGCGCCGCATGCCGCAGGCCGAGCTGGCCCAGGCCTACGAGAGCCAAACGGTGGACGTAGCGGGTGAGGCCGTGCCCTTCTTCTGGGGCGGGGCGCTGATGCAGGCATCAAAGCACAGCAGCGAGCCGTCCGGCAAAAACAGCGCGGTGGTCATCTTCCGCAGCGCGGCGCAGCGCCTGGCCCTGCATGTGGACGAGGTGCTGGGCAACCAGGAGGTGGTGGTCAAGAACTTGGGCCCGCAACTGTCGCGCCTGCCCGGCCTGTCTGGCATGTCGGTGCTGGCATCGGGTGCGGTGGTGCTGATCTACAACCCGGTGGCGCTGTCGTCGGTCTACGGCGTGCAGGCCCGCCAATGGCAAATGGGCGTGGGCGATGTGTCCCCCGAGTTGCCTACGGTGCAGCACACCCCGCTGGTGCTGGTCGTGGACGATTCCATCACCGTGCGCCGCGTTACCCAGCGCCTGCTGCAGCGCGAAGGCTACCGCGTGGCGCTGGCCAACGACGGCTTGCAGGCCTTGGAGCGACTGCAGGAAGAAAAGCCGGCCCTGGTGCTGTCCGACATCGAAATGCCGCGCATGGACGGCTTCGACCTGACCCGCAACATCCGCAGCGATGCGGCACTGAAAGACCTGCCCATCATCATGATCACCTCGCGCATGGCCGAAAAGCACCGCGAACATGCCCGGGCGCTGGGCGTGAATCACTACCTGGGCAAGCCTTATCCGGAAGAAGAGCTGCTGAGTCTGGTACGCCGTTACACTGCTGAAAATAGCAGTGTTTTAGGCCTATAGCCCTTATTGAATGGGCGCAATTAGCTATAAATTATATAGCATGCTCGTCAAGGCAGCGCATGCGGCTTCTTGACCACCGCGTAGCGCAACAGGGTGCGGGCGCGGGCCTCGTCGTGGGCCACGATGGGCAGGGGGTAGGTCTTGCCCAGCACCACCTCTGCCGCCTGCAACTCCATCGGCTTGGCCAGCCACGGCGCGTGGATGGCGGCGTTGGGCAGCTTGGCCAACTGCGGTAGATAGCGGCGGATGAACTTGCCCTCGGGGTCGAACTTTTCGCTCTGGCTGGTGGGGTTGAAGATGCGAAAGTAGGGTTGGGCGTCACACCCGCTGGAGCTGGCCCACTGCCAGCCGCCGTTGTTGGCCGACAAATCAAAATCGTTCAGGTGGGTGGCAAAGTAGGCCTCGCCCCAGCGCCAGTCCAGCCCCAGGTCTTTCACCAAAAAGCTCGCCACCACCATGCGCAGGCGGTTGTGCATGTAGCCGGTCTGGTTGATCTGGGCCATGGCCGCATCCACCAGCGGGTAGCCAGTGCGGCCCTCGCACCAGGCGGCAAACAAGGCCTTGGCGGCCTTGCCGTGCTCCCAGGCGATGTTGTCGTATTCGGGCTTGAAAGCAGCTTTCGCCGCGTGCGGAAAGTTGCTGAGAATCTGCGCATAAAAGTCCCGCCACACCAGCTCGCTGAGCCACACGCTGGCCCCCTGGATGCCCTGCAGGTGCAGCGGGTAGGCGGTTGCCGCCATTTGCCGGATCGACACCGTGCCAAAGCGCAGGTGCACGCCTAAATAGCTGGGGCCCTTGACGCTGGGGAAGTCGCGGGTGGCGTGGTACTGGTCCATGCGGTCGAAGAATTCTTCAAACAGTTGCTGCCCGCCGCTTTGCCCGGTGGGCAGCTTCAGCTGGGCCAGGTTGGTGGGCTCGAAGCCCAGCGCTTGCAAACTCGGCACGGGCTGCGGATGCGGGCGTGGGGCCAAGCGCACAGCGTACTTTTCCACCGGGTACGACTTCAGGTAAAAATCATCGACCTTCTTGAGCCAGGCATTCTTGTACGGCGTGAACACGCCATACGGGCGGCCTTGCTGGGTCAGCAGCTCTTTGCGCTCAAAGACCACGTGGTCCTTGTAGGTGTGCAGCGCAATGCCCAGGTGCGCCAGTGCACCCAGCACCAAGGCATCGCGGGCCAGGGCCTGCGGTTCGTCGTCGTGGTTGGCAAACACGGCCTGGGCGTGCAGCTCCTTGGCCAGTGCCGGAATCGCCTCGCGGGCGGCGGCGTGCAGGGTGATCAGGCCGCTGTTGGGCTGCAGGGCGCGCAGAGCGGTGTCCAGCTCCACGACCGAGGCCTGGATGAACTCCACCCGGCGGTCGGCGCGGGGCAGGCCCTCCAGAATCTCGGTGTCAAACACAAACACGCAGTGCACCTGCTGGCAGGACTTCAGCGCGTGGTACAGCGCCGCGTGGTCAAAGCTGCGCAGGTCGCGGCGGAACCAGACGAGGCCGGTGGCAAAGGTGTCGGAACGGGGTTTGGCGAGCATTGCACGATGTTAACGGCCAGCCCTGCACAGCCGTAAAGACGGGGGCACTTGCGCAAGGGATTATGAATATTGAGATACTATGTATCTCAATATTCAAGAAGGAGGTCTAGATGGCTACCACCACCATGATCCACGTCCGCTTGGACGAAAAAATGAAAGTGCAGGCAACCGAGGCGCTGGCTGCCATGGGTTTGTCGGTATCTGACGCTGTGCGGGTGTTTCTGACGCGCGTCGTTGCGGAGCAACAGCTTCCGTTTGCACTCAAGGTTCCCAACGCCGAGACCCGTGCTGCAATGGCTGAGGCCGATGACATAGTGCGCATGCGCCGTGATCGCTTTGCAACTGCCTCAGCATTGTTCGATGACCTTGAAAAAAACAGCGGCCAGTAAACGTGCCGTGTTGCCGAGGGCGGCGGATTATGCGAAATCTTTTTTGAAGGATTGGGAGCGCTTGTCGCGGTCTGGTCGCTATGACATGAACCGGCTCAAAGAAGCGATGTCTATCCTGGTGGCTAACGACGGCCCGCTGGGGCCGGAGTGGCTAGACCACCCGCTGGGTGGAGAGTGGCTCGGGCACCGTGAATGCCATATTGGCGGAGATTTCCTGCTAGCGTACAAACTCGATGACGGCGGAAAACATGGTCTGGTGGTGTTCGTGCGCACCGGAACGCACGCCGATCTTTTCGAGTAGCAGCCAATAGCAGGCGAATGGGTTTAACGTGAAACAACTTTCATGGCTCGGGGTGCTCTGAACCCGAGTCCATGAAAGTTAGCACTCCACAATATTCACCGCCAGCCCACCCCGCGCAGTTTCCTTGTATTTGGTCATCATGTCGGCACCGGTTTCGCGCATGGTCTTGATGACCTTGTCCAGGCTCACAAAGTGGCTGCCGTCACCGTGCAAGGCCATGCGGGCGGCGTTGATGGCCTTGACGGACGCGATGGCGTTGCGCTCGATGCAGGGGATTTGCACCAGGCCGCCCACTGGGTCGCAGGTCAGGCCCAGGTGGTGTTCCATGCCGATTTCGGCGGCGTTCTCCACCTGCTCCGGCGTGCCGCCCATCACCGCGCACAGGGCGGCGGCGGCCATGGAGCAGGCTACGCCTACCTCGCCCTGGCAGCCCACTTCGGCCCCGGAGATGGAGGCGTTTTCCTTGTACAGCATGCCGATGGCGGCGGCGGTCAGCAGGAAGTCGATGACCCCGTTGGGTGTGGATGTGGCCACAAAGCGCACGTAGTAATGCAGCACGGCGGGCACGATGCCCGCGGCCCCGTTCGTGGGCGCAGTGACCACGCGGCCCCCGGCGGCGTTTTCTTCGTTGACGGCCAGGGCGTACAGGTTCACCCAATCCAGCACCTGCAGCGGGTCGCGCAGGGCGAGTTCGGGGTTGGCGCAGAGCTTGGTGAACAGGTCTGCGGCACGGCGCTTGACCTTGAAGCCGCCGGGCAGCACGCCCTGGGTGCGGCAGCCGCGCACCACGCAAGCCTGCATCACGGACCAGATTTTCTGCAGGCCCGCGTCGATCTCGGCATCGCTGCGCCAGTGCTGTTCGTTGCGGCGCATCAGCTCGGCAATCGAGATGCCCGCGCCCTTGCACTGGGCCAGCAGCTCGTCGCCGCTGTGGAAGGGGAAGGGCAGCACGGTGGTGTCGGGGGCCAGCACTTTTTGCTTGTTGCCGTCGGCGGCCACTTCGTCGCTGACGATAAAGCCACCGCCCACCGAGTAGTAGCAGCGGTTTAGCAGTTCGGCCCCATCCGCGTCAAAAGCGATGCAACGCATGCCGTTAGGGTGGAAGGGCAGGGTTTCGCGGCGGTAAAAGGCCAGGTGGTCTTTTTCCTTGAACGCCACCGGGTGCACCCCACCCACGCGCAGCAGGCCGGTGGTGCGGATGGCTTCCAGCAGGGCGGGAATGGCTTCTACGTCCACGCTTTCCGGGTCATGGCCCTCCAGGCCGAGCAGCACGGCCTTGTCGGTGCCGTGGCCTTTGCCGGTGGAGCCCAGCGAGCCGTACAGCTTGACCTCGACCCTGGCGCACGCGCCCAGCAGGCCCTGGTGGGCCAGCCGCTCGGTGAATATGCGGGCGGCGCGCATGGGGCCGACGGTGTGCGAGCTGCTGGGGCCGATACCGATTTTGAAGATGTCGAAAACACTGACGGCCATGGGGAAATTCTCTGGTTACCGCTGTGCGGTGAGGTAATCGGGGTGGACAAAGAAAGGTGCGTCCGAACGCGGCAGGGCGGCTTTGCCCCGGATCGCGTCGGCCATCTTCTCGGCCAGCATGATGGTGGGGGCGTTCAGGTTGCCGCTGATCACGTCGGGCATGATGGACGCGTCCACCACCCGTAAGCCGGCAATGCCGTGCACGCGGCCTGCGCCGTCGGTGACGGCCATGTCGTCCGTGCCCATGCGGCAGGTACAAGACGGGTGCAACGCGCTTTCACCGTGCTCGCGGATGTGGGCGTCGATCTCGGCATCCGTCTGCACGTCGTCCTTGGGCGACACAGCATCACCCCGGTATTTGTCGAACGCGGGCTGGCTGAAGATTTCGCGCGTCAGGCGGATGCCGGCGCGCATTTCCTTGCGGTCCTGCTCGGTGGCCATGTAGTTGAACAGGATGCGCGGAGCGTCCTTGGGGCTGGCGGTCTTGAGGGTGACCGCGCCTCGGCTGGTCGGGCGCATCGGCCCCACGTGGGCCTGGAAGCCGTGGAAGCTGGCGGGCGCGCTGCCGTCGTATTGGATGGCCATGGGCAGAAAGTGGTACTGCAGATCGGGGTGCTTCACACCCGCTTCGCTGCGAATGAAGCCGCCCGACTCGAAGTGGTTGGTGGCCCCCAGGCCGGTGCCCTTGAGCATCCATTCCGCGCCGATCTTCACCTTGGCCACCGGGTTCATGGCGCTGTACAGGGTGATGGGTTCCTTGCACATGTACTGCACATAGGTTTCCAGATGGTCCTGCAGGTTCGCGCCCACGCCGCGCAGCGCGGCTTTGACCGGAATGCCGAGCTTGCGCAGGTCGTCCGGGTTGCCCACGCCCGAGAGCATCAGCAACTGCGGCGAGTTGATGGCACCACCGCACAGAATCACTTCGCGGGTCGCCAAGATGAGGTCGGTGCGGTGGCCATTGACCACCTCCACGCCCACGGCGCGCGGCGGACTGGTGTCTGGCGCAAAGGCTATCTTGGCGACCAGCGCACGGGTGCGCACCTGCAGGTTGGGGCGCTTGCGTGCAGGGCGCAGGTAGGCCATGGCGGTGCTCCAGCGGCGGCCTTTGTGGACCGTCATATCCATGGGGCCGATGCCCTCCTGGCGGTAGCCGTTCATGTCGTCGGTGCGGGCGTAGCCAGCTTGTTGCGCAGCTTCGATAAAAGCGTTGTACAGCGGGTTCTCGCAGGCCCCGGTGGATACATTCAGCGGCCCGCTGTCGCCCCGGTAGGCATCGCCGCCCTTGGCGCGGGTTTCGGCTTTGCGGAAGTAGGGCAGACAGTCGGCGTAAGACCAGTTTTCCAGACCCTTGTAGCTGGCCCAGCCGTCGTAGTCCAGTGCGTGGCCCCGGATGTAGACCATGCCGTTGATGCTGGACGAGCCGCCCAGCACCCGGCCACGCGGGCAGTACATGGGGCGGTTGTCCATGAAGGGCTCGGGCTCGGAGTGGTAGAACCAGTTGAACTTGTCGTTGGCCAGCGGGTAGGCAAAGGCTGACGGCATGTGGATGAAGATGCTGCGGTCGCCCGGCCCGGCTTCCAGCAGCAGCACTTTCACGTCCGGGTCTTCGGTCAGGCGGTTGGCCAGCACGCAGCCCGCAGAGCCTGCGCCGACGATGATGTAGTCGAAATTTTCAGTGGTCATTTTGGGGAGCTCTGGCGCAATCTCAGCGGTAGCCGCAGGCGACTTCGCCCAGTTCCACGTACACGGTTTTGAGCTGGGTGTAGTGCTCCAGCGCGACCATGCTGTTCTCATGGCCGATGCCGGACTCGCCCGCGCCGCCGAACGGGATTTCAATGGGCGTGATGTTGTAGTTGTTGATCCAGCAAATACCCGCCTTCAGGCGCGCTGCCACGCGGTGGCCCCGGGCCCCGTCGCGGGTGAACACGCCTGCGGCCAGACCAAAGCGGGTGGCGTTGGCGCGCTGGACCACTTCGGCCTCGTCGTCAAACACCAGCAAGGCCATCACCGGGCCAAAGATTTCTTCCTGCACGATTGCCATGCCGTCGGTGCAGTCGGCAAAGATGGTGGGGGCGACGAAGTTGCCGTTCTCGCAGCCTTTGACGCTGACCGCCGTGCCGCCGCAGACCAGGGTGGCTCCGCCTTGGATACCTGCATCGATGTAGCCCAGCACCTTGTCGCGGTGGGCGGCGGAGATGAGCGCGCCGACTTCGGTTTCAGGGTCTTTCGGGTCACCCACGCGCAGCAGCAGGGTGCGTTCCTTGAGGCGGGCCAGGAACTTGTCGGCAATGCCGCGCTGCACAAACACGCGGGTGCCGTTGGTGCAGATTTCGCCCTGGGTGTAAAAGTTGGCCATCATCGCGGCGGTCACGGCCTGCTCGAAGTCGGCATCGTCAAACACGATCAGCGGCGACTTGCCGCCCAGCTCCATGGTCACCCGTTTCAGGGTGGCGGCGGCGCTGGCCATGACGCGCTTGCCGGTGGGGATGGAGCCGGTCACCGACACCTTGGCCACACCCGGGTGGGCCGCCAGCAGCGCGCCGGTGGTGCCCCGGCCTTGCAGCACGTTGAACACGCCGGGGGGCACGCCTGCCTCCAGGTAGATCTCGGCCAGTTTCACGGCGGTCATGGGCGTGAGTTCGGACGGCTTGAAGATCATCGCGTTGCCTGCCGCTAGCGCGGGCGCAGACTTCCAGCAGGCGATCTGGATGGGGTAGTTCCACGCGCCGATGCCCACGCACACGCCCAGCGGCTCGCGGCGGGTGTAGGCGAAGGCGTTTTTCAAAGGGTACTGGGCACCGGCCAGGGTGGCGGCGGCTCCGGCAAAGTATTCGATACAGTCGGCACCGCTGGCCACATCGACCACGCAGGCTTCCTGCCAGGGTTTACCAGTGTCTTGCACCTCGATGGCGGCCAGGGTGTCGTTGCGCTCGCGCAGCAGCTGGGCGGCGCGGTGCAGGATGCGGCCCCGCTCGGTGCCGGTCATGGCCGACCAAATTTGGAAGCCCGCTTCGGCGGCGGCTACAGCGGCGTTGACATCGGCTTCATCGCTGTCGTGCACACCGGCAATCACGGCGCCGGTGGCGGGGTTAAGGGTGTCAAAGTGCTCGCCGCTGCCGTGCACAGACAGGCCATTGACGAAGCTGGGAATCAGGGATGCGGTCATAGAAAAATCTTGAAAAAAATCAGCGCAAGACAACCGTCTTCATGCCGTTGATGAAAACCCGGCGCTCCAATACAAAGCGCATGGCGCGCGACAGCACCAGGCTCTCGACCAGGCGACCGGCTTGCGATAAATGCTGGGGTGTGTCGGCGTGGTCTACGCGCTCTACCGACTGCTCGATGATGGGGCCTTCGTCCAGATCGGTGGTGGCAAAGTGGGCTGTGGCACCGATGAGCTTCACGCCCCGGTCAAAGGCCTGCTGGTAGGGCTTGCCGCCTTTGAAACCGGGCAGGAAGGAGTGGTGGATGTTGATCACACGGCCATGCAGCTCGTGGCACAGGGCTTCGCTCAGCACCTGCATGTAGCGGGCCAGCACCACGTACTCGGCATCGGTGTCCAGGATGAGTTGCTTGAGCTTGGCTTCTTGGGCGGGCTTGGTGTCGGCGGTGATGGGCAGGTGGTGGAAGGGGATGCCTTCGGCCGCAGCCAGCGGTGCCAGGTCGGGGTGGTTAGAGACGATGGCGACGATGTCCATCTTGAGTTCGCCGCGCCGCCACTGGGCGATGAGTTCGCGCAGGCAGTGGTCGAATTTGGACACCATGATCAGCACGCGGGTGGGCTGGGCCAGGTCGTGCACCTGCCACTGCGCCTGCGGAAAGCCCACCGCCAGCTCGGAAAACGCACTGTGCAAGGCCTGTACCGAGCTGGTCAGGCTGAACACGCTGCGCACGTAAAAGCGCTCGGTGCTGTGGTCGTCAAACACCGAAAATTGCTCGATGTAGGCACCGTGCTGGTTCAGCAAATGCGAGACGGCGGCCACCTGGCCCTGGTCGCTGCCGCAGGCCAGGTTGAGGCAGTAATGGGTGGAGGGGGCGGAATTCATGGCAGGGCAGGGCTCAGAAATGGGGGGCGGTTGCCCGGTATGACGCCCTCTCCCGCGGGCAGGAGAGGGGGGTGAGGGTGGCTTACTTCAGCGAAGCCGTGACTGCCGCCAAACCATCTTTGCCGTCAAAGGTGGTCACGCCTTTGAGCCAGCCGTCCAGCACGCCGGGGTTCTTCTTCAGGTAGGTGCGGGCGGCAGCGTTGGGCTTGGCTTTGTTGATGATGTCCACCATCACCATGTTCTCGATGGTGGTGGTGAACTGCAGGTTTTTCAGCAGCGTGGCCACGTTGGGGCAGCGGGTTTCATAGCTGGGGGGAATGGCGGTGAAGACCTTGGATTCGCCGTAGTTGGGGCCAAAGCCGCTGGTGTCGCCGCCTTCCAGGTACTTCATCTTCATCTGCACGTTCATGGGGTGCGGCTCCCAGCCCAGGAACACGATGGGCTTGCTGGCGCGGCCTGCGCGCTGCACTTCGGCCAGCATGCCTGCCTCGGAGGATTCGACCATCTTGAAGCCCTTGAGGCCGAATTCGTTTTTGTCGAGCATGCCCTGGATGATCAGGTTGCCGTCGTTGCCGGGTTCGATACCGTGGATCTTGCCGTCGAGTTCGGTTTTGAACTTGGCGATGTCGGCAAAAGTCTTCAGGCCCTTGTCATACAGGTAGGCGGGCACGGCCAGGGTGTACTTGGCACCGACCAGGTTGGGGGTGTCCAGCACCTTGATCTGGCCGGCCTTGATGAAGGGCTCGATGATGGGGGTCATGGTGGGGTTCCAGTAGCCCAGGAAAGCGTCGATCTGTTTGGACTTGATGCCCGCAAACGTGATCGGCACCGAGGCGATGGTTACCGTGGGCTTGTAGCCCAGGCCTTCCAGCACTACCGATGCCATGCCGGTGGTGGCGGCGATGTCGCTCCAGCCCACATCGGCAAAACGCACGGCTTTGCAGCTGGCGGGTTCGGCAGCAAAAGCCAGCTGTGCACACAGAGAAGCGGCGGCAATAACGGTAAGTTTCTCGGCAAGTTTCAATTTCATGACCGGGTCCTTTGAAGTGAGGCTACGACACCCCGGACTTTTACAGGTTGACACGCCAGAACTTGGCTGAGAACGACGCGGAGTTGTTCCAAGACGGCAGTTCCCGAAAACAGGTAAAAATCCGGGCACTAAATTAACCTCTTGTGCTTATAAGATGCGCGCAAGAAGCTATTTTTTAAATAGCAAACAATGGCGTGGATGCTAGAGGCGGTTTTATCCGCACTGCAGCACCCAGGCCGCAAACGGGGCCAGCAGGCCGTCGGCGCGGGCCTCAACCGTGGCCAGCAGGGGTTGCCAACCGGCGGGTGGCGCGTACTTTTGGGGGCTGGCGGAGAAGTTGAGCACGGTGAGCGTGTGCGGGGTGGCCAGGGTGATGATTTCCGTGGCCGGGTCGGCGGCCACCTGCACCTGGTCGCGCTGGCGGGGGCCGAGCTGGCCGCTGCGTTTGAGGGCGATGAGCTGGCGGTACAGGGCCAGGATGGCCTGGTTCTGCGGCGCATCCAGTAAATGCCATTGCAGCTTGGAGGCCTCGAAGGTGCTGCGCGCATGCGGGTCGGGTGGCTCCACGCCGTCGGCACCGTCAAAGGCGAAGTCCGCCTTGCGGCCTGCGCGTACGCCGTCGATCAGCGGCTGGTCGCTGAAATCTTCAAAGAACAAAAATGGGGCCGTCTCGCCGTATTCTTCGCCCATGAACAGCATGGGCACAAACGGGCTGGCCAGCACCGCGGTGATGCCCAGCAGCGCCTTGGCCTGGCCGTAGGTGGCCAGCATGCGGTCGCCCAACAGGCGGTTGCCTACCTGGTCGTGGTCCTGGATGTGCACCACGTGCTCACAGCCCTGGGTGCTGGCTGCGTCGGTGCCCAGAAAGTATTTGTAGATCTGGTCAAAGCGCGTACCGTCCAGCACAAAGCCATCACGCAGGGCCTTTTCCACGTCGGCAAACGCACCGAAATTGGCGTAGTGGCGGCTGGTTTCACCGGTGAGCCTGGCAAACACGGCGTGGTTCAGGTCGTCGTTCCACTGGGCGTGGTAGCCAAAGCCCTGCTCAGAGGTCACAAAGCGGTTGTTGCGCAGGTGCTCGGCGATCATCAGCACCTCGCGGCCCTGGGCCTGGCCGATGCGGCGGGCCAGATCGGTGCATTCGCGCAGGATGTGCACCGGCATCACGTCAAAAATCAGCGACACCGCGTCCATGCGGAAGCCGTCAAAGCCGATGTCCTCCAGCCAGTAGCGGGTGTTTTCCAGGAAGAACTCGCGTACGCCGTGGTTGTATTCGCCGTCGAAATTGATGGCCGCCCCCCAGGGCGTGGCCGCGCTCTTGGTGTAGGGCGCAAACGCCCCGGTGTAGTTGCCCTCGGGGCCGAAATGGTTGTAGACCACGTCCAGGATGACGGCCATGCCGTTCTGATGGGCAGCTTCGATGAAGGCTTTCAAATCCGCGTAGCCGCCATACGCGGCGTGCAGGGCAAACAGGCACACGCCGTCGTAACCCCAGTTGCGCTCGCCCGGAAATGCCGCCAGCGGTAGCAGCTCGATGGCGGTGATGCCGAGGTCGCGCAGATAAGGCAGCTTGTGCTGCGCCGCAGCCAGCGTGCCCTCGGGCGTGAAGGTGCCCAGGTGCAGCTCGTAAATGATGGCATCTTCCATCTTCACCCCCGTCCAGCCCGGGCTGTGGGCGGGCGTGGCATCCACCACCATGGACGGGCCGTGCACGCCCTGCGGTTGGTAATGCGATGCCGGGTCGGGGAAACGCTGGCCGTCCACCTCCAGCCAGTACAGCGTGCCGGGCGGCAGCCGGTCGGTGTTGCCATGCCAGTAACCCAGCGCGTCGGCGGTCAGGGCGATGCGGCCCGGCGGGTCTACCAGCAGTACGCTGAGGTGGGTTTTCAGCGGTGCGAACACCCGGAATGCCGAGCGACCGTCGGCGGTGGTGAAGTGACCTACTGCTGCCATTGCGTGTGTCTCCTAGGTGGGGAAATGATGCTAGCAGGTAGATTTGAGAATAGTTCGGATGCGCAGTATTTTGAGTTTCCCCACTTTCATTTTATGAAATCTAACTGTATGCAATAGATGTGAAATGAATCACGTGAAGTTATGTAAATGGCTGCGATAAACAAGGCCTCAGCGACTTTCGGAAATTTTCTGTGATTGCACAACTCCATTGCTGTCCCTCCTCAGCGGGCATGTCGGCCATTGATCCACCCCGTATGCCGTTTCTTGAGACTGCGGCAAACCTTGCAGCTCCGCTTGCCGCCCTATGCGCGATAGCCCGCTTCCACCAGATCGCCGCCGACCCGGCCACGCTAGCGCACCAACTGGGCTGGTCTTCGGGACAAGCCGTGGGCTGCGATGACCTGCTGCTGGCCGCGCAGCAACTGGGCTTGAGCGCCAAGCTCACCCGCAGCCGCCCCGACCGCCTGGCCCTGGTGCCGCTGCCCGCCCTGGCGGTGATGCGCACAGATGATGGCACTTTGTGCGTGT
>CAUPPH010000019.1:0-66841 GCA_963513125.1 uncultured Albidiferax sp. | reverse complement strand
GGCTGTAGGTTCTGTGGGTGCGCCTGGCGGTGTATCTCGCAATGTCTGAGTCTTTGAGCATGGTGTGCACGATGGGTTGCGTGCAC
Organism: uncultured Albidiferax sp.; assembly: GCA_963513125.1. Lineage (GTDB taxonomy): Bacteria > Pseudomonadota > Gammaproteobacteria > Burkholderiales > Burkholderiaceae_C > Rhodoferax_B. The sequence continues at coordinate 66,755 of CAUPPH010000019.1, read as the reverse complement.
ACGATGTTGCGAGATGGAGAGAGTCACATCAAGATGGGTTTACCGGCCGCTTACCTAGCAATCCCACAGGGCTTGGTTCCGATGGGTGCGATGAACATCCGCTTGCCGACACCAAGTGAGGCGCGCGTGCGTTCCAAACATTCGAAGGCCGCTTCAGGATCATTCGCCGAACAGTATTCGACCTCCAAAGAGACCTGCTGCAGGCGCGGCAGGTGCGGAATTATGGAGTCCAGCTCCCACTCTGGGTGGTAAGCGGGAATGCCAAAGACGACCTTCAGCTCCTTGTTGGCGATCATTTGATGCTCTTCAAGGGCGCGGTCCAAGCGGTCAGGTTCGAAGCCAAGAAAGAAGACCCCGGCTTCCAAATCATCGCTGCTAAGGTCTACTACAGAACGCGGTATAGGTTGATAACCCAGGGTGGTCTCGGACAGAGCAAACAGCTCGCCGCCCGGAAAAGCCCTCGTGTAGCTCTCAGGTTCCACGTAGACGATGTCAATATTGGCAACGCCAACTTCTACAAGGCCGCTGACAAGTGCGAATAGCTCAGCAAAGCCTAACGTAGTGGCTTCCAAAACGACACGTGACGCGTCAAAGGAAGATAGCAATTGCCCAATTGAATCGACGTCGACCGTCGACGCTCCGAGCGAAATTGACATGCTCTCCACGTCGTAATGCGTTAGCACTCGGGTGCAGCCTGCCCCCCATGCTTCGACGGCTAGCATTCCGCGAGGATCAATCGGTTCGCCGTGGAATACAACCGCGCCAGTGGTAATGCCAAGCGCCTCGGCGGTTGGCACAGTCGTGGTTTGAAAGCTAACTCGCATCGGTCACAGCAGATCAAGCTGCAAGGTCTGAGCCTCGGGTAGCTGACGGGCAAAGACTCGTGCCATGTCACGAAACTCTTCCTCGGTTCCCATGGCAAGTGCATGAAACTGTTCGACTGAAAGCTCGATCTTGCGCTTTCTGCGGTAGCTTATTTGGAAGTATGGGGCATAGATCGGATTGAGTTGGTAGTCGACAATGTCTTGTCCAGCTCCCCCCTTGGTTTTCGTCTCCAACTGTTCTACAAGAATGGCGTACTTGAGCAACTCGCTGATGAAAGAGTGCTCGCTGCTATTCAATGCCCTAACGCCAGAATTGATAGTGATTTGGTTCTGCTCAGGTTCGCTGAGAGCCGGGTTAGCCTGCAGGGCCCTGAAAACACTTCCGAGCCGCAGCGTGAAAACACGCAGATGCTCACCTGATGGCCCGAAAGTCTTAATCTCTCGAATCAGTTGTTCGGCCGCGTCATAGGCTGCCCTGCATTGAATCTCGACAGAGTAGGGAGGGTCGTCGGCGTCACGAAGTTCCGCAACCTCAAGTGTCTTGTAGCAAAGAATTAGGAAGTTTCGGAGGTTATTGTTCGCCATCGTACAAAGAGTGTCGAACCCACTGTAGAGCGGACACTCCCGGCCATAGGGGCGATACAACTCAAGCAACGCACCAAACAAGTTGTTGTGTATCCAGCTTGTCGCGAACGAACCTGATCGGTCAACGCTGTACGCCTTCAGTTCCTGCAGAACTTGGTCAGGTGTCAGCGTCTTTCTGCTCAAGAGCGCTGGCACAACGATAGTTGCCTCCGGTACTCCTTCCACACCAAGAAAATCTTCGGCCTTTAGAGAGACCGCACGCTGCTTGAGCACCTTTTCGATTCGTTCAGTGAGCTTTGCTCTGATTCGAGAGTCGGCCGCAGCTTCTGCAGCAAACTGCCTTTCTGTACTGGTAGGAAAACGCACCCGCATCAATTGGAGCACCCGATCCTGGTACCGGCGGTCCGCACGCTCCTCGAGCCGAGCAGGCGAGCGAACTATCTTGAGCAGCTCACTGTCCCTTGCGCCGGCTGCTAGATCGATGTTTCCTAGGAAAACTTCCGCGAAGAAGACGGGGCGGGAGGCAGGCACCAGCAACTTGTCCAGGTCGAGCAACCGATAGTCGTGCGTTGCGTTAATGGACTCCGGTCCTGAAGTCTGATTGTCGGTAGGGTGTTCCTTGGATGTGAAGTTGACGATGAGCGGGCGCTGACTGTGCTTCAAAAATGAGTTCAGCACGCGTCTTTGGTAAGGGACTAGGTTTTCCACCTCATCTACGTACACATGCACGCATAGCTCCTCCAGGCCCGGCGTCACTCGCAAGTCCTCCACCAACGCCGCAATGAACTCCCGTCCCGGCGGAAGCAAAGGGCGAGATACGGCCTGCACATTGGAGATCCAGGTGCTAAACAGCCTGCGCACCTTCTCTAGGTGCACCATCAGTTCCCGTGCAGAGCGAGGGAAATCGGGTACGAAGTCCGCGGCACTGGGCAAAGCAAGCTGGTTGAAATGAGAAATGTCGAATCCAGCGAATGCACTAGATGCAATAGCGCGTGCAGCGCGAAGCAGCTCCACTGCAATGACCAAGCCGAAGTACCCATCAAACACAACACCCCACTCGGCCTCTTCGATGCCGCGGTGCTTCATCGAGCTACAGAATTGCGTATCCACACGCCAGTAGATGCCAATGTGCTCGACCTCAGAGATGGGTATCTCTGATCGCCTTGGCGAGAAAGCGGTGTGATAGTCGAAATACTTGAGAAGCATGGTTTTACCGCAACCTCGCTTCCCTGTGATGTAGGTTGACTTCGTCGCGCCCTTCAAGCGCAACTGATCGAAGTATGGCGGCATAAAAAACTCACCCCACACATCTGCGTCATGCTCTTCTGCGCGCGTCTTCGTTAGCTTAGAGGTGTCCATTGCAGTCATGTTGATGGTCATCTCTCGATTAATGGAGCCCAATTGGCTGACCTGTCCCACAATAGCTGCAGAGAGTCATCAGGTATGCCATGTTCAAATGCGACCATCAGCCCAAGAGAGCCAAACCCTTCTGCCGAAGCTCCACTGAATGGCCCGATCCGACGGATGATGCTTCGATAAGTTTCGAGAGGTGTGGTGCTTTCGTGTGACCATTGCCCGTCAGCAACCCAGCGTTCGCTCAGGGACTGCAGACCGTTCTTTTCGGTAAGGAGTTCCCCATAAAACAGGGGCACATGGGGATGCCGCTTACGCAACTCTTCCACGGCGTGACAATGCGCAAGCCCAACGACGATTGCAACCTTCCTTTGAGCGTAGTCATCTCTCCAACCGTCAAGGAACGAGATCAATTGCTCGCCCGTGTAAGCGCCATCGTCAACCACTAGATAGCGCTCATCGTCATCCAGCACGGTGACGTCATGTGGATACCACTTGTCGACCTTGTAGTTCCGGCTCACCATGCGCGTGACCACTTCGCCGCTCTTTCCGGGCTTCGAGATTCCATCAACGGTGGGTGGGCCGCAAAAAAAGTGAAGGCCTGGCAACTTTCCCGCCAATGCCTCCTTCCAGTCTGCATCCGCACCGACCGGTGAGGCCTTTAGAAATTGAGTGACAGCCTCCTTGAGAGCTTGTCGCAGGCAAGATTCAAGTTGCGTGCCAGTCCGGTATATGAGATGTCGAAGGATCAACCATGCAAGCGACCTCTCCGCAGCCCCTTCGAACTGATTGATCCAGGCCTTAGCCCTTTCTAGCGAGAGTGGCGATCGCCGAATCTCAGCCTTACAAAGTGAACGTACGGCTCTCTCAAGTGCGAGTTGATCGAACTTGCCCGAGTGCTCGTCCGCCGAAATCACAGCGCTCATCCAACCATCTCCAGGTCTAACAGGTCAGAACTAGACAGATAGCGTGCACCGACCCCGTGCGCCGACGCTTCCAATGCCCTGGCACCCGATTGGCTTGTTAGGAAAGAGAGAAGCCTTCCACGCTTCTCAACATCAACGCGAACAGTGAAAACACAGTCGCTAACAACGCAGGGACCGTGCTCGACCAAAGCCACCTTCTCGTGCAAATTTCTGCCTATTCTGGCAACCAAAATGTCGCCTGGCATTGAAACTTTGACGCTCGCGGGCAAGGCTCTCAGAGCAACCTGAGACAGACGAAACCGTCTTGGAACAACATAGTCCTCCTCGGAAAAATCGCCGAGGTGAAAGACTGGCCAGGTACAACGCGCGATCTCGTGCGAACTGATCGAACCACGCGTGACGCCCAACGTTACGTCGCGAATGAGCTGGATGTCAGGCCCACGCCTGCATTCCCGCTGGTCGCGGGCAGAGACATGGAATGCATAGTCTAAGCGGCGGCGGGCCATGTCAGCGTCAATTGACACTGGGGACGAAATTGTGCCGTCTATGCCCATCTGCCGCAAGGTCACGGAATTCGTTTGACCGCCTTGTTTCGATAGGACCACAAGATAAGTTTGTGCTTCAGTTCCCGTGAAAGCGCGCCTCGGCAGTTGCACAACTTGCTCCACGAAATGTTCCCGCAAAAGAGTGCGTCGAACGTCTGCGTATCTTTCAGCAGTGATTAACCCATCAGGGAGAACGAGACCGAGCTTGCCATGCTTTTTGAGAAATCGTAGATTCTGAGCAATGAAAAGCAAATCGGCCCCAGCGTCGTGGACCGACTTCAGGGCTCCAGACAACCCTGCATCCTCGAGAATGCGACCAAAACTGGTGCGCCATCGCGGCCGCACGTAAGGCGGGTTGCACACCGCAACGTCGACGCTACCGAGCGAAAGCCCGATTCTTTCCGCAAGGTCATCATCAAGAGCATCGTGAAGATGGTGCTTATGCCCACCTACTTTGCGCTCCGCCAATCGCTCCAAAAAGCGAACCGCAGCGGGGTCGGTGTCGACCGTGACAACATGCGCGCGTCGCCACTTGTCACCTGCGGCACCGGCTAGAGCACCACGACCAGCACCTAGCTCAACGATCATCTTGGGTTGGCCTGCATGCATCGCTTTTACAAGGGTCTTGCCTACCCATTCCGCTGTGTAATAGCGTCCCCAGCTGTCGGCCGAAGCGCTTGGTCGCGAAAGGTCAGCCTGCGGGGCGAGCATCATGTCAATTTCTAGACCATCTAAGGAATTTACGGCAGATTAAAGCAATCCTGAGTCGTGGCACTACCCGCGAGCTAAGCTCGCGCCCTTAGTGTATCGCGTATGGACAACAGGCCGACTCGGAGCTAACTCGGAGCGCTGAGTTTCATCCCGCAAAAACTGCCCCTTTTCACCCGTCAGGGTTGAATCTTCAAGCCGTTCAAGAACGACCGCGCAGACCTCCCGACAAATTGTCCCCGTCTTTAGGGCGGGCACCCACCTGCTGATGAAACTTCTTCAGCAAATCGCTGTACCGATCCCCATCTTCTCGGTACAACACCGCTTCCCCGCATACTGGACAGAACTCTCCCGTACGCGACGCGAAGATCTCGTGTGTCTAAGACCAACTCCGCTGCACCGCACGCAGCAGGCACATTTCATGATATTTACCTCCAAGCTGTGGGTGAAAACGCGTGCCTTGCATTTACTTTCCGCCACTGCAAACCAAGAGAGATGTGGCAGCAATGCCACGCTGATTCCTATAACGCAGTTCGAATGCATTCACAGTCAACCCTTTGCCCAATCTAAAAGGGCTTAAAAGGGTTGACTGTCAATACTTTCAATAAAATCAATAGGTTGCGCGATTGACACCTTCGGAAATACTAGCGTACGCTACGGGTCAACTTAATGTTTTCTCGGTCCAAGATGAGTCCTTTCGCTCGCCAGCTCCATGATGTTCGGATGCGTCACGGAATCCGTCAAAATGAGTTGGCGGAACTCATCGGCTACGACCAGACATACATTTCGGCGCTGGAAGTCGGCCTTAAAGGGCCTCCTACGCCGGAGTTTGTAGACAAGCTGATCGACGGGTTGGGCCTATCGCTGGCAGAAGCCCAGCAACTTCGCGTAGCGGCTGAAGCCTCCGATCGAAAACTTGTTGTCGATACCGACTCTCACACTGACATCTACCTGATGTTGGCAGCCCTGAGACGGCGTGTGCCTGATCTTCATCCAGCCCAGGCACGGCTCATTCGTGAGTTGATTGAACTCCCTGACAGTGTCCGACAGAACGAAACGGAGCCGGTCAGGCGCCTGAAACGGCGCAGAAACGAGGAGGCCCAAATGTAAAAGCGAGCCAAACCTTTCAGCTTGACCCGCTCCTACGCGATCCTCGCGAACCGCTCTCAACAGGCAAAGTATCGCGATCCGCACTGGACCCGTCAAGCAATCCCAACACCGCACGTCCCGTTTTCCAAAGGTTTTGACCAGCGGAAGGCTATAGCTACGCCCAAAAACGGGCGTACGGGACGATTAGCTTGAAATCGGTCAGCAATGGCCGCAGTGACGGAAACAAAAAATGACGTACCAAATCTGGGACGGCAGTTGGAAGGGTGCATCCCCCAACGGCCTCCAACATACCCGCGCCCGCGAAATAGTCCGCAGCACCGGGACCATTGTTCGGGGCAAATTCCCGAGCCGCAAGACGGGTCGCATGATTCACCACGAAGGCTCGCTGGAACGAGATGCCATCTATCTGTTCGAGACCATGCCGCAAATCGAGAGCTATACCGAGCAGCATGAAACCATCATCTACCCGGACGGCAACCGCGTACGGCGTTACACGCCGGACTTCCAACTCAAGCTGGTATCCGGAAAGAAAATCCTGGTCGAGGTGAAGCCGCAGGTCCATGCGGATAAGCCGGAAACGCGACACAAGCTGGAGCAGATAGCCACGCATCTGAAAAGCGTGCGGAAAGAATTTGTGGTGCTAACAGACACCTACATCCGCGTCGAGCCGCGCCTGAGCAATCTGAAATGGATCTACCACCAGGCGCCACGTCGGATGATGACGGAACTGGCCGCCGACCGCGCAGTCAGCAGGCTCGCCCATCTTTTTCCCATGTCCCTCCGCGACGCAATCGAGCTTCTGGAACCTTGCGGGCAAAACCCGTTCGGGCTGATCATCCAAGGCCTGTTGCAATGTGATCTCACAGAGACACTCTCGCTTGAATCCCCCGTGCATCTACGCAAGGAGGGTCGGCATGGCCAGCTTTTCATTTAGGGTCGGTTCGACTTTTGAGCAGGATGGCACAGCCTTCCGTATTGAGCGACTCAATGGCGAAGATGTGATTCTTGAGCGCCTCCAGGACGGAAAAACCGTTCTGAGCTCGATGGATGAACTTTTAAAAAGCTATTCCGAAGGGCGAATCTCAGCTCTGATCAAAGAGACGACGGCACCATCACCGTTCAGCAGCCTTCCACTATCGATGCTGACAGATACCCAGCGACGAGAGGTTATGCGTCGACGGGCTTATCTGAAAGCGATGTCGGACGAAGGCAGAGTGGTCTTCACGCGTGAATGCCTGCGGCCCATCATTGCACGAACTGCGATCGCCATATCGGATAAATTACCACCGTCGGTCACAACCCTGTGGCGTTGGCACAGGCGGCACCGCGACTTCCACGATGTACGGGCTCTGGTTCCCCGTCTCCATGCGCGTGGATGCCGCTTACATCGGCAGTCGCCGCGCGTCACTGAACTGCTTACCGACGCTGTCAACGAGGCGTTTGCTGCAAGTCCCAGGGCCACAGGTGGCATGATCTACGCACGTTTCGCCACCAAGATCGTCACCGAAAACCTCAGTCGATTCGGCCACGAGAAGCTCTCAACGCCGAATATACGGACGGTGTACCGCCTTCTGCAGCGGACCGAGGCGTATGACCAGGTCGTGCTACGTGAAGGAAAAGCCGAGGCGGATCGGAGATTCCGCATCTTCAAGGCAGGAGCGCGCACCCAAAACATACTGGAGCGGGTCGAAGCGGACCATACGCCGCTGGATCTCTTTTTGATCGACGAGAAAACCTGGCTCCCGCTGGGGCGACCAACGCTCACGATCTACATCGACCACTACAGCCGATTTCCGATCGGCTACTACCTCAGCTATGGGGGAACATCGGCGACGGCGGTTATTGGCGGGCTTAGACACGCCATCCTTCCCAAGCAACCCGCTGCAGAAGTTATACCCAATCTGAAAGTCGAGCATCGGTGGCCCTGCTATGGCCGTCCGGATTCATTGGTACTGGATAACGGCATGGAGTTTCTGGGATGGGATCTGGAAAGTGTCGCCATGGATTTGTCCATATACCTGCAGTTCTGCCCCAAGCGGACACCCAGGTTCAAGGGGACTATCGAGCGCTATCTGAAGACGGTCAACTATTTTTTTGCCCATCAAATACCCGGTACGTCCATGGCGCGTCTGCAAGACCGCGGCGACTACGACCCTCAGAAACATGCGGTGCTGACACTCGCAGAATTCAAGCAGGTGTTTGAAAAATGGCTACTGGATATCTATGCTCAAACCCGGCACCGGGGAATCCAAACGACACCTTGGGCGAAGTGGCACGAAGGTGCACAGCGCAGGGTCCGGGAACTGCCAGGCGATCTGCAAACCTTGAAGCGGCGCATAGGCCGTGTAACGGAAAGGTCGCTGCGCGCCGATGGCATCAATCTGAAAGGATTGCGTTATGCCGACGACCGCCTGCTACCCATTCTCAAAAAATGGGGTATCGGTACAAAAGTGCGCGTCGTCTATGACGCAGAGGATTTAGGGGACATTCAGGTCTGGGCACCAGAGGAAAACGACCCGGTGCTCGTGCTTGCGATCGATCAAGACTACGCTCGCGGCCTGACATTGATACAGCACCAGTTGATACGTCGTCAAACACTGGAAAACGGAAAGGACATCGAGGATACCGAAGCTCTGCGCATCGCGAAGAACCAGATCGCGGTTTCTCTGGAGACATTGGTCTGCCATCGCAAACTGCGCACACGGCGCAAGGCGGCTGCCGGCCATGGCATCACGAGTGAAAACCCAGAAGCACGGCTCAAACCTACGGTGCCGGCATCCCCGCCTAAGTCGATCAAGACAGCCAAGTCCGTTCGATCCGCCATTGCCAGTGATGCGCATCTCGAAGATGCGCTTCCACCTTCGCTTGCCGTCTTTTCTCTGAACTCATCTGGGGTCGCCCATGCTCACTAAAGAATACGAAGCTCTGCATCGTTTCAACGGCGAGTATCTTCAATTTCCGCCGTTCGTGGCAGCGTTCGAGCATATCGATGGGCTGCTGCAGTTGTTCCGCTCCACAGGGGTAGCCCAGAGCCTTCTGGTACTTGGGGAGGCTGGAACAGGAAAGACGACGCTATGCAAAACGCTGCTTAAACAGCACCCTAAAACCGTGCTTCCCGAACGCGACGTTGTTCCGGTGCTGTTCGTGCCGATACCACCGGCGGCCACGATCGCCAGCGTGGCGGAATCCATGCTGACCCGGCTGGGGGATCCGGCGCCTGGCATCGGCACGACCTCGAACAAAACGGCACGTGCCACGCGGTTGGCGCGCGCTTGCAGCGTTGAATTGCTGTTGTTCGATGAAGCTAACCACATCCAGGATCGAGGGCAGTCGCCCACGCAATACCTGGTGGGAGATTGGGTCAAGGGCGTGATCGACGAACTTGCGGTTCCCACCGTGTTGCTGGGCCTGCCGCGTGTCGCCAACCTTCTGCGTGTCAATGAACAATTGCGCCGCCGTTTTACCAGGCGATTACATATGGAGCTGGGACAGGATCCTGAGACACCGATCGCAACACAGTGTCTACAGCTGTTCACGTCGCTGACGCCCAGCCTGCCAGTTCCATTTTCCAAGGGTTCCATGAGCTGGGGCGAACTGGCCCATCGACTACATTCCGCGACCGATGGGCGGGTGGCATATCTCAAGATACTTCTGGCGGGCGCCATCCGCGCCGTTTTCAACAACTCCATCGACGAACTGACAGTAGTCGATCTTGAAAATTCTTTCACCGAAGAGATCTGGCCACAAGGGGTTGGCGCACTCAATCCATTCCATGGATCCTTCGAGTTCCGTCGCCTGGATCGCCAGGGTGAGCCGTTCGAGCGCGGCGCCATCACCAAAGCCCAAAAGTGAAGGCGAACATATGCTTGTTGAAAAAACCCTGTTTCCGGTCAGACCCATGCGCCGTGACGGTGAAAGCCTGGCGGGATTTGTCGTTCGACACTATGGAACAAATGGCCATTGGATGCCGGAAGCACTACACAGGGCAGTCGGAGCCGTTTACAGTTCTGGCGAGCCGGCACGCCGGGTTGCCGCGTGGCAGATCGTCGGTCAAGTCATTGGCGAAACAACGGTTGAGGACAAGGAGCGCTGGCTTGACCGTCCTACCGAGAGCAGTACGAAAAAGCTGAATGGCCAAGGCTGGCGATACGCCCCGTACACCAAGGTAAGGATCTGCCCGGCGTGCCTGGATCGCCATGGATTTCATCTGGCGATCTGGGAGTTGCCGTTCGTGCGAGCCTGCCCTGTCCACAACATCACTCTTACCGATGAATGCCGGTGTGGACGCCGCCTGGACTGGCGTAGCGTCGGGCCAGGCTGGACCTGCCGCTGCGGGCGACAGCTTGCCAACCTGGACACGGCACAGGCAGCCGAGGCGCAACTGGCGATGGCAATGACGGTGCTGGCCTCGGACGGAGTTAACTTGCCAGTGAGCTACTGGCCGGATGGCGTCAAGGCATCGGCACATCCGCCACGCGATCTGAGCGTCACTTACAAGAACATTGTTTTTTTGCATGGCTTGAGAAAACTGATCGCGGTCACCAGCACCCCCCTTCGGAAAGGGCGGAATTTCTCGACCGCATCGGTGGGCCGGCTGTTGGCACGCTGGCCGGATCAGTTCCACCGCAACCTCGTGCGCCTGGTTCGATTCAAGTGCAGAAATGAAGTCGGATTGCTGGTCGACATCACGGCTGCCAGCAGTCTCGCGCAAATTCTGAACTATCTTGAGGGCGCTACGCACTGCGCCGAGCTGACATCCGACCTTGTAGACGCAGCGTCCAGCGTGGTCTCTTCGGTCAACGCCCCGGTATCGGCTCGGATGCGCGTGATCTTTCATCCTAGGTGCACCTCCCAGGAAAGGGAGCGACAACTCTCATGCTTCGCCACATGGTGGAGTGAGGTGGCGGAAATGATCGATCCGACTGATCCAGAGGATCCGTCGTTCATGGAAACCACACGCATTCCCGCCAGCTTCGTTGAACAAATGATTGTGCGGCCGGTGGTCACGGCCCTGAATATGCTGGTGACGGCGGCAATTCAAGCCCGTCCCGTAAAAGCATTCCGCCGCGTGGCGATGGCCTGGCCGCCGTCGGACAGCGTGCAAAAGCTGCAACCGATGGAGCTAGTGGTGTATCTCACGGGGCAACTGGAAGCAATCTCCCTCGAACATCTCCACCACTTGCTCAGACTCATTGAGATCGCTGGGAGCCATCCGCTCAAGACAGCATGCCATGTAACTGCAGTGCCTTTGGCAGATCTGCAGCTTCACACGCGGGCCGGGCACCATACCGATGCGGAGTGTGTCTGAATCACATGCCGCTGTGGCGGTACGACCCCGTCCGATTGCCGATGAGTCAGCATATGGTTTCCTTGTGCGGCTGACGCAGGCGAACGGATTTCAGACGCCGCGCACCTTCTGGAGTTCCCTGAGAAAGCATCACGATGGCTCGCTCGAATCTGTGTTGGCAATGTTTAGCCTGCAACCTGCAGAATGGTCCCGGCTGCAAGGCACCCTGCCTTCATATTGCGGACTGCCGATGGCCTTGCCAACGGGTCTCGCCCCAGACGATGTGTGCCATGTGACCATGCGATGGTGCCCACAATGTTTGCAGACGGCCCCGCACCTTCGCGCCATCTGGAGTGTCAAGCTGGTATGTAGCTGTGTCATCCACGGATCGCTGTTGCTCGACCAATGCCCGGCGTGTGGCGCGGTGCAACGGTTCGAACGGGCGGACATCACCCGTTGCATGTGTGGCAGCCGTCTGAGCGAAGTTGCCGCACCGGTCACAAGTTCGGAGGTCGCTCTGGTTCAGCATCACCTCGACCAGGCGCTTAGAACAGCAAGACCCGACTCAGGGTTCAACCTGCGTCCGGAAAACTGGTGCAAGTTGCTGCGCCTGGCGGCCAGGGCGCAGGACAACGGTAGCCGGCACCGCAGCGGTCAGGTCCCGGGGCTGCATCGCCTGCCAGTGTCTTTGGCGTTGAACGCCATCGTGGGCGAGCTGCTGAAGAACTGGCCGGACGGGTTGCATGCTGTGCTGAGCCGCCTGCAGGCAGGTGCTCCGCATAGCTTCAGTATCCCCAGGACATTCGGACGCATGTACAAGTGGCTGTATGCCGACTTGCAAGATGGCTTTTTTCAGTTCATGCGCGAGGGCTTTGAAAGTTACCTCAACATGCACTGGTGGGGCCTAGTCTGCGAGAGAAACCGGCGACTGAGACACACCACACGACGTATGCACCAAAGGCAATCCGTCAAAGCGGCGGCCTCCGCTGCGGAGGCGACGCCTTCCGTGGTTCAACAACTGCATCTGGCCGGATGGATCGACGCGAACGTGATTTCACTGCCCAGCGGGCGGCAGGCTTGGTCTATCCCCGCTTCGGAAATTCCGGCGATTACATCGCAGCTGAACGACGGCATCAATTTACAGGAGGCCGCCGCGTTGTTGGGCCTGGCGAAGCGAAGGGTCCGCGAGTTGATCGATGCGAAGCTGATCATCCCTCGCCTGCGTAGTCGCGAGGGCGCAGCGGCATGGCTGCTGTCACGTAGTGAAATCGAGGCATTGGCCAGACACTGCTCGGGCCATTGCGGCGCAATAAAGGCGCCGACTATGGCGGCCCAAGCCATGGGGTCGTCGGTACGATTGAACCAGGTGTTGAAAACATGGCGTCTGCAAGAGGGGGAGTTTCCGCTGCTGATCACGGCCATGCTCACGGGCCAAATTTGTGTAGCCGCGGGCGCAGTCGGACACGAGAGGCTCGGAGAATTGCCGCTGTTAGTAACCTCAGTAAAAGCTTGGCGCCAGGTCAGGCAGGCAATACACCGCGAGCTCCTGTCCATCGATGCCGCGAGTCGGCTGTTGGGCGTCAAGCAGGAGGTGGGCTACCAGCTTGTCCGCGCCGGCCTGCTGGAGAGCGTCGCAGACGGAGTAGATCAGAGTCGGCGGGTTATCCCTCGAACAGCACTCAAAAGCTTCATTGAACGCTATGTGTCCCTGGCCGAATTGGCTCGCGCCGGACAGGTATCGCCTCGGGCGCTTCTGCGCAGAATTCAAGCCCGACCAGTGTGCGGCCCCGGTATTGACGGAGTTCGCCAGTATTTTTTCCTGCAAACAGATGTTGGCGGTCGTCCTTCAATCCCTGGAATCAATGGCGGCGACCTCCCAGCCAAACAGTAAAGACAGACAGAAATGGAGCTGCGAGTATGAAAAACATGCATTTCGAAAGGATGCGGCGCACTATGCTTGAACACCATCGGCGCCATCCATGGAAATTGAACGGTGGATTGTTCATTCCCCATCGTTACCCATCGTCGAAAACGCTTTCGTGGTGGGCCGATTTTGGATTCATCCATGGCCGACACCGGGTCATGGTCTGGTGGATTCACCCGCGCATGAAGTACGCCGATGCCATCGAGAACAAAGCATTTGAAATTGCAGGACCGATGCCTATTGGATCTCCGATAGAGGAACGCAAGTTGAGTCGGCCTCCTCGATCATTGCGGCGGATCAAGCGCAGAAAATCCTCTGCCTTCGAGCTCACCGATCGCCGAATTGAATACTTTGACAGAGTCACCGCGATTGAGGACAGGCTTCGCGAGGAAGGGATTGAGCAACTAGTTTTCCCTAGCTTGACGATCAAACGCTATCCGTGGGGCATGGGAGTGAGTTTGTGTATCCCCATGGAAATTCTCACTCTCTGTCAACTTCGAGAGCTTGCAGGAATCGCCAAGCAACTCGTCAAGCGGGAAATTATGCTGAGTGAAGCGTTCCCTGGAAAGGGCTATTCCAAGCAAGACTGGCTTCAGGACATGGATCTGCGCAAATCACATCCCCGTGATGATGGCTCGCGGCCTTAAAAGGTCCACAACGGTGCCTTGGCGATCCTTACGGATTACCTTGCCACTCGGCAAAACAATGCAATCGGCAACAGCCTCAAGCTCAATCGCGGATTCGATCCAACTTGGTACTGCCCATCAGCCAGGTAGCGTGCAGCAAGCAACAATCGATATGGAGAGATGCCTTCAATTCTGTAGTGACGCCAAGACGTGTCCTGGCGTATGGATGCAAGGATGCAGAACAGAAGTCAGGCGCGTTGGGGCTGGTTTTTTTCAGGATTAGTTGCGCGACTCAGCGCCTCACTTGTCCAGCGATACGGTATTAACCAGATTGGAAAATTCGGTCAAGAATTCTGGGTGGTTCTGCGACAGAAACCGGATCGCCGCCTCGTTGTTCAGCAGCTTCGTCAGATACCCCTTGGCAAGCACCAAGTTCAGCACGTCCTGACCGTAAGACTGCTCGACCAGCTTGAACTGCCCTTCGAGGTTGGTCATTTCCCGCTCCATGATCGCCATCCGCTCCGGGGTGACACCGGCCAACTTCTTGGGCTTGGCCTCCCCGACAAGCATGTTGCTCGGGGTTGCCGCCAATAGCGCCTGGGCATATGGCACCGTAATGTTGTTGGTCGCCACCAGCAACTCGACGCACTCCACCTGCCGGGTGGGTTTCATTTTTCGCAGCACCTGGCTCAGGTTCGCGGAAAACTGAGTGTCGCGCAGAAGTCTTATTGCCTCGGAACAGATGCCATCCAGAAGATTAATCTTCTTGGTGATGTGTTCCAGATCCAGTTCAAGCGACTTGGCCAGCCGTGCCGGTGTGACGCCGCGTTCCACAGCACGGCAGATCATGAAGTGCTCCTGGATCGTGGACAGCCGATTGACCCGGTTGTTATAGGTATAGCTTTCGTCATCCACCGCAACCAGGCAGGGCGCGTCCGTGAAGCCCAGCTCCTTCAGGGCGAACATACGAATATGGCCGTCCAGTAGCAAATGCATGCCCGTGACTTTGTCGGCTTTCCCGATGGTCAATGGCTCGATCAGGCCGACCGCATCCAGGGATGAAAAGATTTGTTTGAATTTGCGTGAGTTGACGAGCCCGTCAGGCGTTTTTCGGGACGGTAGAATTTTCTCGAAAACCACCCTCATCGGCTCCGGGATGAAGCCCAGTGGCATCTTGCTCATGCCGCGCTGCTCCCGGACCACACCCGCTCGGCAATATATTTTGGCAAGGTCTCCAGCCCTTCGGCTCTGAGCAAGTTGGTAAAGTTATCGTTCGACAAGAGCTGGCGCAGAGCCTCAACGACAAACAGTAGCCGTTGCTGCACAAACTCCGCCTTCTTGACCATGAGCTTTTGCCGACCGACCTCGTATTGGTAGGCCCTGATCAGACTCGAGGAGGTTACTTCGGTCGCCTTGCGAGGGGCTCCCTTGGCGATCGATCGTCCAAGCGAACGGCGCTTCTCGATGACCTTGCGTGCCTGTAACAAGTGATTCCCACGCAGCTGACCGCTCTCATAGGCTTCCTGCAGTGCCGCTTGTACATCCTTGTCGTTGTTTCCGGCACCCGCGATCGCCAAGGCGGCGTTCAAAGGAATGCGTCCGCCCTCGACCGCAATCAGCAAGCGTTCCTCACCGTTCTTGAGCAGCTGCAGGACGCCGTACACATATTCGACCGTCAGACCGGTTTTTTGCGCAATGGCCTTTTTGTCGTAGCCCATCTTCTGAAGCTGTTCGATTCCAGAAAGCAGCTCCAGCGTACGGCATTGGCGCCGGGCTATGTTTTCCGCCAGACTCATGATGAACGCCTCTTCGTCATTCACCAGCACGACCATGGCGGGGATCATCGTCTCGCCCAGCGATTTGTATGCCTTCAGCCGACCCTCGCCGCAGATCAGCAGAAATTTCTGGTTGCCACCTGCGTCCTTGCGGGGCGTAACAGTGACCGGTTTTTTAAGACCGATGCTCTTGATGTTGACGATGATTTCTTCAAAAATGCGACTGCCGCGATCGCGGGGATTCAACACATCGATCAAGGCAATCGGAACCATCTGCAATTCACTGTCCGGGTGGATTCTGCTCATGCGGCTCTCCTGACACGGGTTCGTTCGGCCATGCCATGGAGGTAGTCCAGGCTGTCGAACCGGTAACTCTCAAACTCGACGCCGTTGTGCTCGGCCAAGCTGATACGCGGCCGTCCGAAATCCAGACGCGGCAGCAGGTAATAGTCCAGCGGCGCAAGGTTCGGCTGGTCCAGGCGCACAGCGACCGTGATGTCCGGCGCCAATCCCGTATCGAATCGCACTTTCCAGCGGTGACGGCCGTTGTCATGGGTCTGGCATCGCGCCAGCACCACCGACACCGAAAACTCCTGATTGACCTGCAGCAGGTCAGTAGCAGGATCCCGCACAACAGTGCCGCCCAGATTGGCGATTGCGCGCTCGGTCTGGCTGACAACCTCCGGGTGCAGTCGACGCAGGAACTTGTTAACCTCGAGGAACTGGTAGTCGCGGTCCGGTGTGAAGCCAACCGCTTCGTAGGCCCGGATCAGGCTACCGAAACGGTGGATGTATGCGGCTGACGATGGCATACCTTCTGCCTCGTCGATGATCAGCCCGGACAGAAAACCTCGATGCTGGTACAGCATGCGAAGCTTTTCCAGCAGTTCCTCGTTGCTGAAGCGGTGTGCCCTGGCGCGAATAATGCCCTGGGCCATATAAAACACTTCGGCCGGAACCAGGGCCTGAAAGGCTCCCTCCTTCTTGATCCACATGTCCGGGTCGTTCACTACGCGGACCTTTTTGAGCTTGAACGACACCTTGTTGTACACGTTGTCACCGACGTATTTCTCATTGGTCAGGATCTCGCGCACTGTGGCGCGGGTCCAATCGCGACCGAGGTCCGTGCGCACGGCCATGGTATTGAGCCTCGAGGCGATTTCTGATTCGGGAGTGCCGTCGTCGATGAACCATTTGTAGATCTGCGTGACGATCTGAACCTCGGGATCGGGCCCCGGCATCAGAATGACCCGGTCCGTTTGCAGACTTTTGTGCTCACCGCGCGATAGTTCGCTCTTGATAGCGCCGGACTGATCAATCAGCACCCGGCGCAAGCCAAAACCAGCAGGGCCACCTTGGCGGTAGCCCAATTCGATCAGCCTGCACTGGCCTGCAAAGACCTTGGCGGAAAGTTCGCGACTGTACTCACCGGCCATCGCGCGCTTGACACCTTTGACGATGGTGGAGACCGGCGAACCATCGTTTTCAAACTGCTCGGCGCAGTAGGTCACCTGGATGCCGGCGCGGCGGCAGATGTACTCGTAGTACGCGCTTTCATCGGCGTCCTGAAAACGCCCCCAGCGGCTGACGTCATAGACCAGGATCATCTGAAAATCAACGGCGCCAGCTTCCACGTCCTTGATCAACTGCTGCAATGCCAGCCGGCCGCCGATGTTCAGTCCACTCTTGCCCGCGTCGGCGTAGGTGCGCACGATCTGGATTCCGCGGTGTGCCGCGTATTCGCGGATCTTGTCTGCTTGGTTTTCCGTCGAGTACTGCTGGTGTTCGGTCGACATGCGCACGTACTCAGCCGCGCGGAACAGGACCTGCGTAGTGGGGGCATCGTTTGAGGAGTCTTCTGTGGCCATGGCCCCGCGCTCGGTATGCAGTTGAATGAACTCCCGAATGGTCCTGGTGCGAAAAGCCTGTTCACGCCGACTGATGCGGCAATCGCGAACCTGCTTTATGACAACCCGTTGCGGACGGTCGAGAGCTTTGAAGTCTCGAAAGTAATAAATTTACCGATGCGAGACCATCACGTCCTATCTTTGCAAGCGTCATCTTTGCAAACATGACAGCATCAGGCAGGGCTGATTTCAACGGTCCAGGCGTTGCGGTTTGGATGGCTCTCTACGGGCGTAATACGATAGATACCAGCCACGAGCTCACAGGGCAAAGTTGACGCGTCTCTCTTTGCAATATCTTCGTAGCGTCCCGATGCGGTTCGCGATCGTTGACGACGCCTGTTTCGGTCCGTGTACAAGGGATTTTTCTCCCGGTACTGGCGCCAATAGTCAGGGTTTTGGTCCAGCCATGCCCGTTGGGCACGGCGTTTGTTGTCAACATAGTCTGGGTCTGATCGCAGCTTTTCTCGATTCCACCGCTGGCGCCGCTCACGTTGACATTCCGGCCTGGAGCAATAAGCTTGGTCTGGGACTTGGGCACGCGGTGTAAACGGCGTGTCGCAGCATGCGCAGTGTTTTGGGGACATCAGGTCTCTCCATGCGAGTGACGTATGGAGCCCTGCCAGCAGAAGGCGCAGGAAGTGTTGACTCTTAAATCACGTTGGCGGGCAAACCTTAATCCGGGGCATCTGAATTGCGTTCCGCCTGCCTTTTTCGAACCTCGGCAATCAATGCACCGTAACGGTTGCCGTGCTCACGGTTGAGCACTACCTCGCCGCATGCAGGACAGAATTCGCCCGTCACCGCCGGGATGACGGTGGTTTTACCCTCATGGACATACGGCACATCACGCGTTTCTTTGACGAGTTCGGCCGCGCCGCAACATGGGCATTTCATAGCAACTCCTCAGAGGCCGATGCGTCAGGTCGATGTTCGGCCATACGATCGCATAAACTGCGCGGCCATTGAAGCGCCTGCGGCGGAAAAATCAGCACCGTTTTCCACCGACAGTACCGGCCATCGAAGCGTCTGCCGCTTGGCAGCTTCCGCCATTATCCAACCCCGATCGTCAGCGAGCGGAAGGTTATCTGCGTGCTGCATTGTGCAGGTGAGGAAAATTTTCCCCTGGTACCGAAGCCGCTTCATAAACTTTTGCAGCTAAGGATACAAAATGAAGGAATGCAGTTTTGTAGAAACTTAGAACCGCTGGCCCTGGCTGACCTGATTTTTCCGATAGCTCTGGAAAGGACCAGACGCCAGCAAGGAGACGGTACGGCGCGCGTGATGTCAACCGCTTGCTCAGCAGGGGCGCTGGAAAAATTGCGCTGTATGGGCGCCGAGTGTTGCGCGCCATGCGACTCGACGGCTCTGCGCACCTGCTTCGCAACATCAGCGAAAGCTTCATCTCGGTCAGCCCAAGACGTGACTGGTCGCCCATCCGCCCGGGTTGCCATCGCGCTGCAACCCTTAAAACGCATTGAGACGCGATCTGACCACACGACCTTGAGCACAAGGTTTGAGTAGTGCTTACAGCTATCTCACGATCCGACAAACCTCTCTCGTCCAGTTTTCCATTCTTACAAATGCGCGGGTATGCTAGAGCAAAGGGCCTTAGCTTACGACGCACGGAACTCCATCTTCGGTGCTGCGACAGATTTGCCACGGCGCGCCGGAACACTGATAAAGTCCATGCGCCTAACCATCCATAGATTTGACAACTCGAGCGAATAATGAGCAGCTTTTTCTACTTGCAGGCAGAAAAAACCCAGAAGAATCGTGAGTTCATCGATTCAATCTCCCAATATTGCGAACAGAAGAAAACACAAGCTTATTTGATTAGCCAGCCCTTAGGGGATAACAAATACTCTTATGCCTACAAAGATGCACTCGTCCTTCTGATCCCCAAGCACAAAATCCTATTCGTAAATTTTTCTGAAGATGAAGAATCGTTTGAGGAGTATGTAGAAGATTTTATTGAGGATTTAGGCTCGATTTCGGACAAGTACCGCTATAAAAATTCGATTGGGCGCCCAAAAGCGTGGCGAAAAGATCTTATTGAAGAGCTTAGCTACCAAAGAGATTTCAATGCTGAGTATTTCCTGAAGTCGATAGAGATTGAACCTCCCACGCGGCAGCGCGTGTGCGAGCTTTTAATTTCCTTGCTAACAGGCAGCATCAATGACATCGACAAGGTCGGGGTAGAAATTCCACAGACAATACTCGACAAAGTAAAACAAAAGATCCTACTTTTCGACGGCGATCAGACGCGTTTTGTTTATCAACAGCCAACGAAACCAAGCATTCGCATTCAAGGACTTTCGGGTACTGGAAAAACTGAACTTCTTTTGCACAAGCTCAAAGAAATATATCTCTCCTTTCCCGAATGCAAAATCGCGTTCACTTGTCACAATAAAATATTGGCCGATAGTCTGAAACGTAGAATTCCAGAATTCTTTGATTTCATGAAAGTGGAACAGCAGATTCAGTGGGATGAGCGGCTTTGGTGCACTCATGCTTGGGGATCACTCTCAGATCAGAATTCAGGAATATATAGATATATTTGTGAAAAATATAAGATTCCATTCGAAAGATATAGCCGATATATGTCTTTTGATAAGGCGTGCAAGCTTGCACTCGCTCATCTTGAAAACAACCCTCCTGCTTTTTTTGCATTTGATTTTTGCCTTATAGATGAAAGTCAAGACTTTCCGGATTCATTTTTTCAGCTATGCAGAAAGGTTACGGAATCTACTGTTTACATTGCTGGAGATGTTTTTCAAAGCATATTTGATGAGAATATTACGTTTGCGATAGAGCCAGATTTTCTATTAACCAAATGCTATCGAACAGATCCAAAAACATTAATGTTCGCTCACTCCGTTGGAATGGGATTATTCGAGCCTAAAAAGCTCAGATGGTTGGAAGATCCTGAATGGGCCGCTTGCGGATACGTGGTAGAAAAGGACGCTGCTCAAGGTAACTATCGCCTGAGTCGAGAACCGCTTCGACGCTTCGAAGACGTAGATCGCGATGACGTTCCAAGCGTTTTGATAAACAAGACATCAGGCCCCTTCATTCAGGGCGCCACGGATCAGATCTTATACTGCATAAATCAAATTAGACGAGAAAATCCAACTGCAACCGCAGACGATATCGGCATTATTTTGCTTGACACAAACGACGTTGCTTTCACGTTGGCCGATACCGTTAAAGTCAGAGTTCCCCGCGAACTTGGGTGGAAGGTTAACGTGGCTTATGAGACGAAGCGAAAGATTAAAGATACCCTATTTGTAAGCAATAAGAACAACGTAAAAGGTCTTGAATTTCCGTTCGTAATATGTGTGACAACCAGAATAAAGAATAGCTATTCGTATCGAAATTCGATCTACATGACACTTACTAGGTCTTTTATTCAGACATATCTTGTGGTATCTGGAGAAGCCACCGCCAATGTCATGCCCGCTATTGAAGCAGGATTAGAGAATATCAATAAAACAGGGTGCATTGACGTTCACGTTCCGACACTGGCGGAGAAAACAATCATCAGCGCGACCATCAAATATTCCGCAGAATCAGAATCATTTTTTGACATGGCACATCGAATTTTTGAGGAACTTGAGGTACTGCCAATTTACCGTGAAAATCTTCTTGACGCAGTAAAAAAACTATTTAGTGAAGATTTTGAATATGACAGATTACATGAAGCGATAGAGTTCAATGCAAAAATAATGCAGGGAGAATGAACTGAAACGCTTCGAGTTTTCTGTTGACACCTATCAAGCCGAATGGATTTTGGCGATGATTCGCTCAAAGCGCGATGTTATTGCGCTGCTGATGCGCACCATTAAAATTATGCTGCTCCCGCCTTATCCCAATCCAGCGCCGGTGGGTAAGATCGTGTTGCATGTCGAAAAAATGAGTCGACTATTTTATATTTTTGAAAATAAAATATTTTCGATAAATTTTCCTTATACGGTGATCGAAGGCGATGGAGTCTTATTATTCAGATCTACCCATCACTCAGAAATAAACAGCGCGGTTACATCAAACGTTCTGTCTGTAGTTGAAACATTCAATGCCTTAGACAACCGGGAGGTTTTTCATTTCGCAGAGCCTATTTCAGATATTTGTCAGTCCGATGATGAATTTTGGAGTCTTTTTCGTGAATTGTTGCTTTATGAAGATGGCTACATACGATTTGATCATGACGAAAAAAATGCCAAGGAAAAACTTCACCCGCTAGATCATCTGGATATATTTTATTCATCAAGCAGCACATTTAAGATTGGACTGCATGAGAACTCTTCACATGAACACCTGTTAGATCTGTTGGATCGCAACACGGAATGTCATTTCCTGACCAAGATTGTCAAATAGAATATTCTTGTCACCTTGGCCTTCAAGTTCTCAGTCGGATTTTTTGCATCGATTCTCTAAGCGTTGAGCGATCCGTACCGAAATGCGCTTCTCGATGATGCACTGGACATAGAAAAATCGCATTTTGAATGCTATCCCTACCGCCTTCTGAGAGAGGAATTACATGATGCACTTCACAATACACTTCCTTGTGAATTGAATCAAATTTCGGAGTCTTGCAGCCAGGTATTTCACATAAAAATTTTGCTCGTTTTTTACGATAGCTACGACCAAAGGGTCTCGCTGAAATTTTCGCTCGGGGGATATTTTGAGTGCAGGTAGCAACGGGTACTTGGGCGAAACACTTGGTCAGTCCATACGTGTCGGGAAGGGGCATCTCCTCCAGGACCTCGATGGACTCCAGTCGGATTTACATGGGGAGTGAGCCTTCACTTCTTACCGGAAGATTGCCTGATAGCCTCGATACTGTGAGAGCGGCAAACACCCACTTCTTTCACTAGAGAGATTTCCCCCAAGCGCCGAGCGGAAGTTTGATGCAGACCTAGGTTGAACAGCAGATGACCCGGAAGTGGCGGGGCACAGCGCATCCCGGTTCATTTCCGCCGCCAATTATCTTTTTCAAAGTGGACAGGCAACACGGCAGCAGATTTTTTCACTTTCCGTGTCACAGATTTCGGATTTTTTCACTTTCTGCGTCGCATCTGCGGACCAGTCGTGACGAAGATACTGAAAAATCCCTTTGAAATCAATGCCTCACTTTTCACTTTCCGTGTCACCCGACAATTTTGTCGGTTCTCACAATAAGTGAAAACTTTCCCAAGTTAGTGAAAAACTGTTGTCACAGTTCGTGAAAAATTCCAGTTGCCCTTTCAAAGGTTGCTGGCTGACATCGATAGCGAAATATCCGACTGATACTTGAAACGAGAATGCCCGGTACATCCGGGCATTTTCTTGAGAGAAGGTGACTGTTGTGGATCTTCGTGAGTAACCTGTGTGAGGGTGCGAAGGCTCCGAGCATCATTGAGTTCCATGGTCGCGTTGACATCTCGCGGATGATTAACACGTGCCTTTCTATTGGACTCCATTTGGCGAATCTGCCGTGGGGAAGAATGAGTTCCGTGATCCAACGGTTCTCTCCATCCGCAAGCTATGGATGTGAACAGTAAGGTTCCATCAACGCACAAACGTACGAATATGATGGTGGACGATGCTTAGTCAAATTTTCGCGTTTCTTAAGTTGAACCCGGGCACGAAGGCCAAAACGATTGGCGCGAGGCTTGGAATAGATCGTGCCGAGGTCAATCGCCTGCTGCACGAGCAGGAAGGAATATTCCAACAGGATGCGGATTCCCTGCCGCAATCACGGTGCTCGAAGCCATTCGCCGAAGCCTCGCACCGCGCGACCGCGACCAAGCTGGCGAGTTCGTGATGGTGGACGCGATGGTCGGCACCAGTAGCTTGGACCCGAATGCCACCCTTAAGGCGGCGGGTGTGCGCGATGGCCACACCCTGTCCATCACCAAGAAGAACGGTGGCGGCGGATGAACCCAGTGGTCATCGTCCACCCGAAGTTGGCCCAGGCTAGCTTTGAGAGGGCGATCCGGCCTCTGCTGACGCATAAGGGTCGATACGGGGAACTGGGCATTCATTTGCGCAGCTTCACTTATCCGTTCCTCGATGTGGATTTTGATTGGCATGCCCGCGGGCATGCCGTAAGGCTCCGCATCGACGGCACAGATTACCCGTACCGGCCCGTCAGTGGCTACTGGATCGACGAACACAACGGCCGGCTTTTGCCGGGCCGCGGAATCGTGCCTGGCAATGGTGGTGGAGGCTTTCAAAGCAGCGGCTTAGACGGTTCGCCCCGCTGCTGGTTTTGCTTCAAGGGATGGCGCGAATATCACGACCATCCCAGCCATCAGGACACATCGTGGGCAACCTTGCGCAGCAATGGCAGCTATACGGTGATGCAGCTGATCCAGCAACTTAGCTGGGATCTCAACAACGCCCCTGGAGTCACACCGGTATGAAAACTCATCTATGGCATATTGACCCTGAGGTCGTCACGCAAACAGAGCGCGCGGTGCTCGTGGGTCAGCACGAGGTTTTTACGATCTGGACGTCGATCAAGCCTGTTGCACCGCTGTTGGGGCCGCTATGCGTCGACCGTTGCATCGTGCCGGCCCAGACCCCTGGCGTCTCCGCCAGTGGGGTATGGGTTCATATCGATAGCAGCGAGCTTCAGCGTATTCAGTTGGAGAATTTCCGCGACGGTCGGCGCAGCGTTGTTCAACTACACACGCATCCTGGCGCCGACGTGCAAATGTCGGAACTCGACCGCACTTGGGAAGTGGTGCGCCATGTCGGCGCGCTTAGCATCATCGTTCCGTTCTATGGGCGTAGCGGACTGGCACTGACGCAGGGCGCCAACGTCTACGAACGTGAAGAGGACGACTGGCGCCTTTGGTCGCCCGATGAAGTCCAAAAAAGGTTGGTGGTCGCATGAGCACCGCCCAAGAAAAGAACCGCCAAGCATTTGCCGCACTGTTTGGCAGCGACATGCCTGCGGTGGGCCGCCAGCCGAAGGCATCGCGGTCCAGGTCGACCCGGATGACCTTGTAGGGGGCGAGGTAGCCGTCTTCAATGCCTTGGCGCAGGCTGTAGGTGTACAGCGGCGCGCCAAAGTAGTCGCTGTTGGAAATGTCTTTGGTTTCCTTGGGCGTGGCAGTCAGGCCCACCTGGGTGGCGCTGGCGAAGTAGGTAAGGATTTCGCGCCAGGCGGAATCTTCGTCCGCACTGCCCCGGTGGCATTCGTCCACCACGATCAGGTCAAAGAAATCCGGGCTGAACTGCTTGTAAATGTTCTGTTCTTCCTCGGTGCCACTCACAGCCTGGTACAGCGAAAGGTAGATCTCGTAGCTCTTGTCCACCCGCTTGGTGGTTTTGTTGACGGCCAGCTCCACCTGTTCGACCGTCACCTGGCCTTGCGCGTCCACCCGCTCCACGCCTTTGGCATTGGGGCTGAGTTTGGCCATTGCGCCTTTGAAGGGGCGGAAGTCGTTGACCATGGTCTGGTCGATCAGGATGTTGCGGTCGGCCAAGAACAGGATGCGCTTTTGGCCGCCGGGCTTGTGGGCGCGCCAGGGCGATTTCCACAGGCGGTGGATGATCTGGAACGCGGTGTAGGTCTTGCCCGTGCCGGTGGCCATGACCAGCAGCACGCGGCTTTGGCCATTGGCAATGGCCTCTACGGTGCGGTTAATGGCGTTGAGTTGGTAGTACCGGGGGACTTTGCTGGGGGCGTAGTCGCATTCGGCCACTTGGCGAACGTCGTCGCTCCAGCCCTTCCA
The DNA here is from genome assembly GCA_963513125.1 of uncultured Albidiferax sp. GTDB lineage: Bacteria > Pseudomonadota > Gammaproteobacteria > Burkholderiales > Burkholderiaceae_C > Rhodoferax_B. The sequence goes on along the minus strand of CAUPPH010000019.1, from coordinate 41,461 downwards.
GGCGCAGTAGCGGCTCCAGAGCGCTTGCGGCGAGGGGAATTCGTCCAAGGTCAAAGTTTGTTCCAGCACGCCGGTGGCCAGGGTCGCATCGCGGAACACAAAACCATCGCCGTTGCTGGTGAAGCTAAAAGGCACGTCGAGTAGCGTGGCGTAGTTGATGGCCTGGGCCATGCCCGCGCCTACGGCGTGGTGGTTGTCCTTGGCCTCCACCACGGCCAGGGGGATGTTGGCCTTGTAAAACAGGGCGTAGTCGGCGCGCAGCACCGTGCTTTTGTCCCGCTGGGCGGTTTTGCCGCGCACCACCACACGGCCTGCGCGCAGGGGAAACTCACGGTAGATCTGGTCTAGGGGGTGCCAGCCTGCGCGCTCCATGGCCGGGCGGATGCACTTATCGCAGAGGTCGCTTTCGGAGAGTGCTTTTTTATCCATGCCGTTGCGTGTTTCCTGGGTACGTTGCCGTCACCCTGTGGAACACACCTTGGATGAATGAGCCATGATTCTGCCATTGGGCAGACGGTGCAATTACCGCTCCCCCACCCGCCCCAACAACCCCACATCCGGATACCCATCCGCAGGCAGCCCCACGCTGCGCTGGAAGCGGCGAATCCCCTCCCGCGTCGCAGGCCCCATCATCCCGTCGGGCGTGCCACTCGCAAAACCACGGGCGTTCAGCGCGGTCTGCAGGACCTGCAACTGGCTGCGAGTCAGGGCCTGCAGGTCACGCGGCCACGGTCCTTGCACGGCGGGGCCGTTGCCCAGGCGCTGGGCCAGCAGGCTGACGCCCAGGGCGTAGCTGGTGGAGTTGTTGTAGCGCAGGATGGCGCGGAAGTTGGGGCCGACCAGGAAGGCGGGGCCGCGGGCTCCGGCGGGGAGTAGCAGCTCGGCATCGGGCAGCGCAGGCAGTGGCGTGCCGTCCATGCTGCGCACGCCTTCGGCGACCCATTGCTCGGACGGCTGGCGCACGCTGGTATCGGCGCGGGCCACGTCGAAGCCGGGGGGGAGCTGCACCTCGGTGCCCCAGGGCTGGTCGGCCTGCCAGCCCGAGCGGGCCAGGAAGTTGGCAGTGGAGGCCATCACGTCGGCCATGCTGCCCCAGATGTCGCGTTTGCCGTCGCCGTCGGCATCTACCGCGTAGGCCAGAAAATTGGACGGCAAGAACTGGGTTTGGCCCATGGCACCGGCCCAGGAGCCGACCATGTGGGCGCGGTCGATATCGCCGTTTTGCACAATCTTTAACGCCGCCAGCAGTTGGCCGCGTGCCCAGTCGGCGCGCCTTCCTTCGAAGCCCAGCGTGGCCAGTGCGTCGATGGTGGGGGTGTTGCCGTAGTTGCTGCCGTAGTTGCTCTCCATGCCCCAGATGGCGGCCAGGATGGTGGCGGGCACGCCATAGCGGGCGGCGGCGGCATCGGCTTCTGCACGAACCTGCAGCAGCTTGTCCTGGCCACGGGTGATGCGCTGGGGCGACACGGCGGTGTCCAGGTAGTCCCACACGGTGCGGGTGAATTCGGGCTGGGCGCGGTCGAGTTGCACCACCTGGGGCAGCTCCTGCACCGGGTCGAGGGCGGCTTGCAGGGTGGCCTCGTTGATGCCTGCGGCCCGCGCCGTGGCCCGGAAGTCGGCCACCCAGCGGGCAAAGCTGGGGGCAACGACCTCGCTTGGGGAGCTGGCGGTGGACGCAGTCACAGGCACGGCAGGGGGTGCGGTGGCACAGCCTGCCAAGGTGGCCAGGGCGATCGCCAGAGGAAGTAAGCGGATGGAATGCATGTGGCGTATTGTCATCACCGCGCCCACAGCCGCGCAAAGCTGGCCATCGACGCCAGGCCCGCGAACATGGCCCCCAGCCCCAGCGCCCAGGTAGGGCCGTGCAGGCTGCCCGCCAGGCCAAAACACAGGGCGACCAGGGCCGCGCCGGTGGTCTGGCCGATCAGGCGGGCCATGCCGATCACGCCGCTGGCACCGCCGCTGCGCTCGGGCGGGGCGCTGGACATCAGCGCTTTCAGATTGGGCGACTGGAAGAAGCCGAAGCCCGCACCGCACAAGGCCATGCGCAGCACGATGTCCAGCGTGTGCGGCGCGGCGGGCAGCAGGGCCAGCGACACCATGCCCAGGCACAGCAAGGCCAGCCCCACACCGCCCAGCAGGCCGGGCGGATGGTGGTCCGACATGCGCCCGGCGATGGGTGCGGCCAGGGCCACCACGATGGCCCAGGCCATCATCAAAAAGCCGGTGCGGATGGGGTCGAGGTGCAGCACCTGCTCGAAGTAAAACGGCAGCGACACAAAGGCCAGGCCCTGCGCCGCAAAGGCCGCCATGGCGGTGACGGTGGACAGCGCAAACATCGGGCGGCGCAGCAGGTCCAGCGGCAGCATGGGTGCCGGGTGCCCGGCCTGGCGGCGCAACAGCAGCGCGCCCGCCACCAGGGTCACGACCAACGGGGCGGCAATCCAGGGCCAGGGCTCGCGCTGCGCAGCGTTGCCCAAGGCCAGAATCAGCGCGGCAAACGTGGTGGCCGTGAGCACAGCGGCCACCCGGTCAAAGCCATGGCCGCGCCGGGCACTGCGGGGCAGCGTGGGCACGGCAAAGGCCAGCGCCACCAGGCCCAGCGGCACGTTGATGGCAAACAGCCAGGGCCACGATGCCACCGACAACACCAGCGAGGCCACCGCCGGGCCCAGCGTAAAACCCAGGCCCACCACCAGCGCGTTCAGCCCTACACCGCGGCCCAGCCGTTCCGCTGGGTAGAGCTGGCGGATCAGCGCGATGTTGACGCTCATCAGCGCGCCCGCACCGATGCCTTGCAGCGCCCGGGCCGCCGCCAGCTCGGGCAGGGTGCTGGCAAAGCTGCACAGCAGCGATGCCAGCGTAAAGCCCGCCAGCCCCCAGATGTAGATGCGCCGCGCGCTCAGTGCATCGCCCAGCGCCGCAAACGGCAGCATGCTGGCCACCACGGCGAGCTGGTAGGCGTTGATGATCCAGATCGATGCCGCTGCCGGTGCCTGCAGATCGGCCGCAATGGCGGGCAGCGCGGTGTTGGCGATGGCCGTGTCTAGCGCGCCCAGCGACACGCCCAGCATGATGGCCGCCAGGGCCAGCCATTCGCGGGTGTGGAAGCGGGTGTCGGTGGGGGTGGTGTGCGGGATGGCAGAAGTCGTGTCGGGCATGCAAAAAATGTAGCCGCTCTGGCGGGCGGGCGCTGCGGCGAGGTTAATCCAGCCAGCGCGCATATCCATATGAAATATAGACCGCTGGCGCAAATGGGATAAGCACGAAGCGCTCTTAAAAATAGAGCAGGCTATAGAGCCTGACCATTGTCTTTAGAATCGCGCTCCCATGATGACCCGCACCGCACTCCAAAACCGCCTTCAGCAGCAGCTACAAAGCTTGCGTGTAGTCGCGCTGGTGAGGGCGGTGTTGCCATGACCCGTTTGGCGGTGATCGACTTCGAAACCACCGGCATCTCCCCCGGCCAGGGCGACCGCGCCACCGAGGTGGCCATCGTCATCGTGGACCAGGGCCAGGTGGTGGACCGCTTCCAGAGCCTGATGAACGCCGGGGTGCGCATTCCCAGCTTCATCACCCAGCTCACCGGCATTACCAACGCCATGCTGGCGAGCGCGCCCAGTGCGGCCCAGGCCATGGCGGAAGCCAGCCGCTTCGTGGGCGACCTGCCGCTGGTGGCGCACAACGCCGCGTTCGACCGCAAGTTCTGGCAGGCCGAGCTGGCCCGCATTGGCGACCCGGCCGACCAGCCCTTTGTGTGCACCCTGCTGCTGTCGCGCCGCCTGTACCCCCAGGCTCCGAACCACAAACTCGGCACCCTGGTGGACTACCACCGCCTGCCGCGCACGGGCCAGGCCCACCGCGCGCTGGCCGATGCCGAAATGGCCGCCCACCTGCTGGGCCAGATCCAGCACGACCTGCGCCAGCGCTGGGGCGTGGCCGCGCCCCACAGCCAGATGCTGATGGCGGTGCAGCGCTGTGCCAAGGCGGCGGTGGGCAAGCTGCTGGCCCAGCACAAAACTTAGGCATCAAATCGGCCTCTAGCGCTTATTTCATAAGCGTTAGCAGCTCCTGATTTTGTAGTGACAGACACCTGACCGATTGGCATCAAAGTTGCACGACTTCCAAGGTGCACCACCCGCGTGCACCAAAGCCGTTCCACCGCCAAAGGTCCGCATGCCCCAGTTTGTCCATACGGTCGGTGCCCACACCTACCGCTTCCGCGATCTCCGTGACTTGCTCGCCAAGGCCACGCCCCTGCGCTCGGGCGATGTGCTCGCGGGCGTGGCGGCGGGCAATGCGCAAGAGCGGGTGGCGGCGCAAATGGCCCTGGCCGATCTGCCACTGGCCACGTTTTTGAACCTGCAGGTGGTGCCCTACGAGAGCGATGAAGTCACCCGCCTGGTCATCGACAGCCATGATGCCGCCGCCTTCGCGCCCATTCGCCACCTGACCGTGGGCGACTTCCGCAACTGGCTGCTGAGCGACGCGGTCGACAGCGCCACGCTGGCCGTGGTGGCCCCCGGCATCACGCCCGAGATGGCGGCCGCGGTGAGCAAGATCATGCGCAACCAGGATTTGATTCTGGTGGCCAAAAAGTGCCGCGTCATCACCGCCTTTCGCAACACCATCGGGCTGGAGCAGCGCCTGTCCACCCGCCTGCAACCGAATCACCCCACCGACGACACCAGCGGCATCGCCGCCAGCGTGCTCGACGGCCTGCTGTACGGCAGCGGCGACGCGGTAATCGGCATCAACCCCGCCACCGACAACGTGCCCCAGGTCATCAAGATCGTGACCATGCTGGATGCCATCATCCAGCGCTACGAGATCCCCACGCAAAGCTGCGTGCTGACCCACGTGACCAACACCTTGCAGGCCATCGAGCGCGGCGCACCGGTGGACCTGGTGTTTCAGTCCATCGCGGGCACCGAGGCGGCCAACCGCAGCTTTGGCATCAACCTCGCGATGTTGGCCGAGGCGCGCAGTGCCGCCCTGTCGCTGAACCGTGGCACGGTGGGCGACAACGTGATGTACTTTGAAACCGGCCAGGGCAGCGCCCTGTCGGCCAACGCCCACCATGGCATGGACCAGCAGACCTGCGAGGCCCGTGCCTATGCCGTGGCCCGCGCCTTCCAGCCGCTGTTGGTCAACACCGTGGTCGGCTTCATCGGCCCCGAGTACCTGTTTGACGGCAAGCAAATCATCCGCGCCGGGCTGGAAGACCACTTCTGCGCCAAGCTGCTGGGCCTGCCCATGGGCTGCGACGTTTGCTACACCAACCACGCCGAAGCTGACCAGAACGACATGGACGTGCTGCTCACCCTGCTGGGCGCGGCGGGCTGCAACTTCGTGATGGGCATCCCCGGCTCGGACGACATCATGCTGAACTACCAGACCACCTCGTTCCACGACGCGCTGTACGTGCGCCGTCTGCTGGGCCTGCGCCCCGCGCCCGAGTTCGAGGCCTGGCTGCACCGCATGCAGATTTTTGAAGGTGACGGTGTGGCCCAGCTCGGCGCGGCCCTGCCCGAACCATTTGCCCAAGCCTTGTTGGCGATGGGCTAAGGAGCTCCCCATGAACGTGATTTCCAACCCCTGGCAGGCCCTGCGCCAGCTGACTGCCGCCCGCATTGCGCTGGGCCGCAGCGGCATCAGCCTGCCCACCGCGCCGCAGCTCGACTTCCAGCTCGACCACGCCCGGGCCCGCGATGCCGTACACCTGCCCCTGGACACCGCCAGCCTGGTGCAGGCCCTGGGTGCCGTCTTGCCCGGCCACCCCGATGCCCTGCCACTGGCCAGCGCCGCGCCCGACCGCAGCACCTACCTGCAGCGCCCCGACCTGGGCCGCCGCCTGAACACCGCCTCGCACAACCAACTGGCCGCGCTGTACCAGCCGGTCTGCCCGTATGACCTGGCCCTGGTGGTGGTAGACGGCCTGTCGGCCCTGGCCATTGCCCAGAACGCCGCCCCCTTTATCCACGCCCTGCTGCAACGCCTGGGCACCGAAGACTGGTCCCTGGCGCCCACCACCATCGTCAGCCAGGGCCGCGTGGCCGTGGGCGACGAGGTGGGCCAGTTGCTAGGTGCCAAAGCCGTGGTGGTGCTGGTGGGCGAACGCCCGGGCCTGAGCGCGCCCGACAGCATGGGCCTGTACCTCACCTGGGCTCCGCAGGTCGGCCTGACCGATGCCGACCGCAACTGCATCTCCAACGTGCGCCCCGACGGCCTGTCGTACTTCGATGCCGCCTACAAGCTGCACATGCTGCTGCGCGAATCCCGCAAACGGCAGTTGTCGGGGGTGGATTTGAAGGACGAGACGGTGGAGGTGCTGGAAGAAGGCGCGCCGGTGGGGCGGCGGTTTTTGCTGGCGTGAGAACGCTGTGAACGGCTGGGGGCGGCATTCCGCAGGGGCCGATTACCATCGGGCCTTTTTCACTTACCCGAAAGTTGCTCCCATGACCATCCAGCGCATCCACCCCGGTAACCGCCTGTGCGACGCCACCATCCACAACGGCGTGGCCTACCTGGCCGGGCAAATCCCCGAAGATGCCAGCCTGCCCATCGCCGCGCAAACGCAAAGCGTGCTGGACCAGATCGACAGCGTGCTGGCCCTGGCCGGTAGCGACAAGTCGCGCATCCTCACCGCCACCATCTACCTCTCCAGCATGGGCGACTTCGCCGCCATGAACGCCGTGTGGGATGCCTGGATCGGCACCACCGGCGTCGGCCCGGCCCGCGCCACGGTCGAGGCCCGGCTGGCCAAGCCGGAGATCAAGGTGGAGATCATGGTGATCGCGGCCCAGGCATAAACATAGCGTCTAGCGCAGGTACCACCTGCACTAGACGCTATGTTTTAAGGAGCATACGCTAGCGTTCAGCCAAGACGCACGCCTTTCAAGGATGCCGTGGAACCGGCTTTGCCGGGCCACAGGCATCGCCCCCTGCAAGGGGGGTGGCGGAAAGTGCATGGCACTGTAGCCTGGGGGTGTACCCAATTACGCCAGGTGCTTGCCAATCAGCCCGGTCAGCTCAAACATGTTGATCTGCGGCTTGCCGAACACCGGGGCCAGCAGGGCGTCGGCGTTGATGTTGCGCTTGTTGGCGGCATCTTGCAGGTTGTTGGCCTTGATGTAGTCCCACAGCTTTTTGATGACCTGGGGGCGCGGCAGCGCCTCGGCTCCCACCACGGCGGCCAAGGCGGCGCTGGGGGTCAGGCCACCGGTGCTGGTACTGGCCTTTTTGGCAGCGGCCTTCTTGGCGGGCACTTTCTTGGCAGCAGCGACCTTCTTCGCCGGAGCGGCCTTTTTCGCAGGGGCGGCCTTGGCCGCAAACTTGGCCGCGGCACCCGGGCGTGGCGGGAACTTGCTGGGGGCGAATTCAAAGTTCACCTTGCCCGCTTCCGCATCCCAGGCCAGGTGGGCCTTGAAGGCGCGGCGGGTGCGCATGGAGACGAACTTGTCCAGCAAATCGGTCTTGCCGGTGGCCAGCAGCTTGGCCATCTGGGCGTTTTCTACCGGCTGCTGCAGGATGATTTTGCCGCTCTTGAAGTCGCAGCTGGGGGTGGGCTGGGCCAGGGTGGGCACGGTTTTTTCGCACACAAAATTGGCCCCATGCTCGTGCACCGGGCTGCCGCATTTGGGGCAGTTGCCCAGTGAGGGGATGCCGGTAAAGTCCACCAGCTCGCCGGATTCTTCGCCTTTTTTGTCGTCGCCAAAGTCGAATTCCAGCTTGTAGTTCTTGGTTTCCTCGTCGAACTTGATGGTCATCTCGGCGGTGAACGGCCAGCCTGCCTTGGAGCGGAAACCGTCCAGCGGGCCGATCTTGCGGTCGCGCATGAACTGCTCGACCTCGGCGCGCTCGAAGGTGCGGCCTGCGGGCGATTTGCCAAACGAGAAGCCGCAACCATCGCTGTGGCCGTCGGCCCCGGTGCAGGTGTAGCGGCGGTAGTTTTCTTTGACGATGCCGCCGCAGTTGGGGCAGGGCGTGGCCACGGTGATGTAGTCGCCGGGGATGGTGTCGCGGTCGTATTCCTTGGCTTTTTTCACCAGGCGCTCGGTCATGCCTGCAATCTCGGCCATGAAGCTTTCGCGGCTCAACTGGCCGCGCTCCATCTGCGCCAGCTTGTATTCCCACTCGCCGGTGAGCTCGGCCTTGGACAGCTCTTCCACGCCCAGGCCGCGCAGCAGCGTCATCAGCTGGAAAGCCTTGGCGGTGGGCAGCATTTCGCGGCCCTCGCGCAGCAGGTATTTCTCGGCGATCAGGCCTTCGATGATGGAGGCGCGGGTGGCTGGCGTACCCAGGCCTTTTTCCTGCATGGCTTCGCGCAGCTCGTCGTCGTCGATGGTCTTGCCCGCGCCTTCCATGGCCCCCAGCAGGGTGGCTTCAGAGTAGCGCGCGGGTGGGCGGGTTTTCAGGGCCTTGGGGTCGGCGGCGATGGTTTGCACCACCTCACCGGCCTTTACCAGCACCAGGTTCTTGCCGTCTTTTTCATCGTCGTCGTTGACCGCTTCCTTGCCGTAGATGGCCAGCCAACCGGGCTTGACCAGCACCTTGCCGTCGGTGCGGAAGGCGTACTTCTTCGCTTCTACCGCAACGGTGCTGATACGCGTGGTGATCTGGTATTCGGCACTGGGGAAAAACACCGACAGAAAGCGGCGCACCACAAAGTCGTACAGGCGCTGCTCGGCTTCGCTCAGGCCGCTGGGGGCTTGCAGCGTGGGGATGATGGCAAAGTGGTCGCTGACCTTGCTGTTGTCGAACACGCGCTTGGTCGGCTTGACGTAGTTGTTGGCCACCGCCTGCTTGGCAAACGGGGCCAGGTGTGCCATGCCGCTGTTGGCCAGCATGGCCATGGTTTCATGCACCACGGGCACATAGTCTTCGGGCAGGGCGCGGGAGTCGGTACGCGGGTAGGTCAGGGCCTTGTGGCGCTCGTACAGGCTTTGTGCCAGGGCCAGCGTGGTCTTGGCGCTGAAGCCAAAGCGACTATTGGCCTCGCGCTGCAGCGATGTCAGGTCAAACAGAGCGGGCGAAGCCTGGGTGGTGGGTTTGCTTTCCTCCGTGACGGTAGCGGGCTTGCCGCGGGCGGCATTGGCGATGGCCTGGGCCTCGGCGGCGTTCCACACGCGGTCGGCACGCTGCTCGGGGTCGGGCTGGCCGTCGGGGCCGGGCGGCGGCTTCTTGAACTGCGGGTCGAACCATTTGCCGGGGTAGGCACCGGCCTCGGCCTGGAAGCTGCCGTGGATTTCCCAGTAGTCGCGGCTGACGAACTTGCGGATTTTTTCCTCGCGCTCCACCACCACCGACAGGGTGGGGGTTTGCACCCGGCCCACGGTGGTCAAAAAGAAGCCGCCGTCGCGCGAGTTGAACGCCGTCATGGCGCGGGTGCCGTTGATGCCCACCAGCCAGTCGGCTTCGGAGCGCGAGCGCGCCGCATCGGCCAGGCCCTGCATCTGCGCCTCGGAGCGCAGCGCGCCAAAGCCGTCGCGGATGGCCTGCGGGGTCATGGACTGCAGCCACAGGCGGCGCACCGGCTTGTTCAGCGGTTTAGTGCCGCCCGCGTACTGCTCGATCAAGCGGAAGATCAGCTCCCCCTCGCGGCCCGCATCGCAGGCGTTGATGATGTCGGTCACGTCCTTGCGCTTGGCCTGTTTGACCACAGCGTTCAGGCGGGTTTTGGTTTTGTCGACGGGTTTGAGGTCGAAATACGGCGGAATCACCGGCAGGTGCGCAAAGCTCCACTTGCCGCGCTTCACATCGAACTCTTCCGGGGCCTGGATTTCCAGCAAATGGCCCACCGCGCTGGTGACCACGTACTTCTCGCTCTCGAAATACTCGTCAAACTTTTCAAACTTGCCCGCTGTGGGCGTGAGCGCCCGCACGATGTCTTGTGCAACAGACGGTTTTTCTGCAATCACCAAGGTTTTTGTCATAGGAATTTCGCCAATTTCTGAATTCTGTGGGGGGCTTTGCGGGGCGGCGGCTCTTATATAGCCGGGGCCACTTCTACAATCCGTTTCAACCAGTGTGCAATTGCGCACGTTCGGTTCCCTTATTTAAGTTAACAGAGTTTTGCCCTTGACTTCCAAAACCCCCGTGAAAGCCGTGACAAAAACCGGCCGCCGCATCCAGGTGCGCCGCTCTGGCGTGCATGGCAAAGGCGTTTTTGCCCTGCAAGACATCGCCGCGGGCGACACGGTGGCCGAGTACGTGGGCGAGGTGATTTCCTGGGACGAAGCCCAGGAGCGCCACCCGCACGACCCGGAGCAGCCCAACCACACCTTCTACTTCCACGTGGATGCAGACCGGGTGATCGACGCCAACTTCGGCGGCAACGCCTCGCGCTGGATCAACCACGCCTGCGAGCCCAACTGCGAAACCGACGAGCAAGACGGCCGCATTTTCATCATCGCCCTGCGCGATATCGCGGCGGGCGAAGAGCTGAACTACGACTACGGCCTGATGTTGGAAGAACGCTACACCCCCAAGCTCAAGGCCGAATACCCCTGCTGGTGCGGTGCCCCCAGCTGCCGGGGCACGCTCTTGGCCCCCAAGCGCCGTATCAGCAAGCTCAGAAAATGATCTGGCCCGCCGAATCCATCTGGGAAGCCGTCTACCCGCTGCTGCCCGACTTCACCGTCGAGGTGCTACCGCAGATCGACTCCACCAACAGCGAGCTGATGCGCCGGGTGCGCGACGGGCACTGTGAACCCACCCTCCTGGTGGCCGAGCAGCAAACCGCAGGCCGGGGCCGCCTGGGGCGCGACTGGCACAGCGCGGTGGGCGACTCACTCACCTTTTCGCTGGCGCTACCGCTGGCCCCCGCCGACTGGTCGGGCCTGTCGCTGGCCGTGGGCGTGAGCGTGGCGCAGAGCCTGCACCCGGACTTGCAGCTGAAATGGCCCAACGACGTATGGCTGCAAGGCCGCAAGCTGGGCGGCATTCTGATCGAGACCGCAGGCCAGGGCGACCAGCGCGTGGCCGTGATCGGCATTGGCCTGAACATCGCTCCACGGGAGGCTGCTGGCCTGTCCACCGCCCCGGCGTGGCTGCAGGAAGTGCTGCCGGAAGTGGATGCCGGTGCCGCCTTGTTGCGCATCGCCGCCCCGCTGGTGCAGGCCCTGAAGGCCTTTGAACTGGCCGGGTTCGCCCCGTTCCAGCCCCAGTTTGCCCAGCGCGACCTGCTGCTGGACCGCGCCATCACGCTCAGCAACGGCACCGTGGGCATGGCGCGCGGCGTGGACGCACTGGGCGGCCTGCGGGTGCAAACCCCCGAGGGCATGCAGACGGTGACCAGCGCCGAAGTCAGCGTGCGCCCCGCCAAAGAGGCCGGTTAAGCCGATGCTGCGCGGAATCGTTTTATTTTTGCTGCTGGCCAACGGCGTGTATTTCGCCTGGTCGCAGGGCCTGCTGGCGGCCTACGGCCTGGCCCCAGAGCCGGTGTCCGAGCCACAGCGGCTGGCCCAGCAGCTCCGCCCCGAAATGGTGGTGCTGGTGCCGCCGCCCGGTGCCGAAGCGGTGTCGATGGCTGCCGCCCCCGCCGTGGTGGCCATCGCCCCGGCGGAGCCCACCGAATGCCTGACCGCAGGCCTGTTCGACGTGGCGCGTGGCACGGTGCTGGCCAAGGCCCTGGCCGATGCCTTGCCCGCCGGGTCGTGGACGCTGGAGCCGGGTGTGGAGCCGGGCCGCTGGATGGTCTACATGGGCCGCTACGCCAACGCCGAACTGCTGGATCGCAAAAAAGCCGAGCTGCGTGGCATGCGCATCAAGTTCGATGCCGCGCCCGCCAACCTGGAGCCCGGCCTGTCGCTGGGCCGCTTTGACACCGAAGCCGGGGCCAACAAGCTACTGGCCGAGGTGACCCAGCGCGGCGTGCGTACCGCCCACGTGGTGGCCGAACGCCTGGAAACCCACGGCATGTGGCTCATGCTGCCCACGGTGGACGCGGCGCTGAAAACCCGGCTGGAGGCGCTCAAGCCTGAACTGGGCGGCAAAGCCCTCAAAACCTGCCCGGCCTAGGAGCCCGACATGGATGCCCTCCAACTAGGCCGCTCGCTGCTGGCCATTTCCGCAGGGGCTTCGCTGGGAGCCGTCCTGCGCTGGGGCCTGGGCCTGGCCTTCAATGCGGTGTATCCCAGCATCCCGCCCGGCACCTGGCTGGCCAATATGCTGGGCGGCTACCTGATCGGCGTGGCCGTGGCCTACTTTGCCGACCACGGCGGCTTGCCACCCGAGTGGCGGCTGCTGGTGATCACCGGTTTTCTGGGGGGCCTGACCACTTTTTCCACCTTCTCTGCCGAGGTGGTCACCCTGCTCCAGCAGGGGCGCATGCTGTGGGCCGGGCTGGCCATCTCCGCCCACGTGGTGGGTTCCCTGCTGATGACCTTGCTGGGCATGGCCACCGTGGGCTGGGTCAAGACCTTTTAAATCCCCGCTACCGCCAGCCGCCACAGCGACGTGACTTCGGCCGCCCGCGCCGCGTGCAGGGCGGCGGTGGCATCGGTGGCCTTGGGGTGCACCGGCTTGGCATCCAGGCGCTCCAGCACTTTCAGGCCGTGGGTGTCAAACGCGGCCAGCAGCTCGGCGCGGGTGCGCAGGCCCAGGTGCTCGGCAAAGTCGGATAGCACCAGCCAACCCTCGCCGCCCGGTGCCAGATGCTGTTTCAACCCGGCCAGAAAGCCCAGCAGCATGCGGCTGTCTTCGTCGTACACCGCGTGCTCAATGGGCGAGCCGGGCCGGGCAGGCAGCCAGGGCGGGTTGCAGACGATCAGCGTGGCCTGGCCTTCGGGGAACAAATCGGTTTGCACCACCTGCACCTGCTTGGCCACACCCAGCAAGGCCAGGTTGTCGCGGGCGCAGGCCAGGGCGCGGGGATCGGTGTCGGTAGCCACCACCTGGGCCACGCCGCGCCGCACCAGCACGGCGGCCAGTACGCCGGTGCCGGTGCCAATATCGAAAGCAATGCCGGGCGCGGGCAAAGGTGCCTTGGCCACTAGGTCGATGTACTCGCCGCGCACCGGCGAAAACACGCCGTAGTGCGGGTGGATGCGGTTCAGCGGGGCCTCGCCCAGCGCCGCAATCTCCAGACCCTTGCGGCGCCATTCGTGGGTGCTGGTCAGGCCCTGCAGCTCGCGCAGCGTGATGACCGACGGGCCTGCCGCCAGGTCTGCCGGGCCCCAGGCCGCCAAACACGCGGCGTGCACATTGGGCGCACGGCGCAGCGGGATGCTGTAGTCGGCGTTCACCGGCAGCAACAGCATGTTCAGCACCCGGGCGCGCTGCGCCTGGGCCTGGCGGTACAGGTGGAAGGCCTCGGCGGGCGCAGCGGCTTCCTTGGGGGCTTTGCGCTGCTTGCGCGCCGGGGTTTTGTCGATGCGCCGGGCAATCGCCTGCAGCAGCTGGCGGGCGTTGTGGAAATCGCCGCGCCACAGCAGGGCCGTGCCCTCGCAGGCCAGGCGGTAGGCGGTGTCGGCGGATAGGGTGTCGTCGGCCAGCACCACGCGCTTGGGCGGCGGCGCGCCGCGCTCGGAACGCCAGTGGGCAGACTGGGGCTGGTCGGCTTCGGTCCAGTGGATCGTGTTGTCGGCAGAGGGAGTGGAGGCAATAGGGGTAGGCATAGTCGGGTTCTTTTAACAGATGGTCACACAACGGTTTTGGCGCAAAGTCTGTTTTGCTATTTATTTAATAGCTACTAACGCCTATTGAATAAGCGCTAGAACCGTATTTCTTATCAATTTTCAGAGCCGGTATAGTGGCCAGTTCGCCACTCTGGGGATTGGGAACCATGCGATTTTTGCTGTTGACCGTGCTGCTGGCCACGCTGGCCGCGCCCGCCCATGCCGGCCCGTTCACCACGCGCTGCCTGGTGGCCGAAGGCGGCAAGAAGCCCATCCAGCTGCAGTTCAGCACCGTGGGCGACGACACCAGCGGCTGGACCGGCGGCTTCGTGCGCTACGGCAGCCACAGCCGCCCCATCAGCCTGGTGCGCATGCGCGAGTCGCATGTAGACACGGCACCCGGCAGGCCCATGGCCTTCACCACGGTGTGGCTGGAAATCGTGGGCGGCCTGGCCGTGGGCAGCTACGAGGTGGAAACCCAGGGCGCACGCATCCAGCGCTTCGTCTACACGCCCAAGCGCAGCGGCCTGGGCACCACGTTCGTGGAGAACCCCGCCATCGGCGTGGGCGACGACGGCAGTTGCCGCTGGACGGCCACGGGTTAGTGCCTTGATGTGGCGCAACATCCAAGTCCGCAGACTGGCCACAATCGCCCCATGAAAAAACCTGTGCTGCTGCCCCTGCTGTGCGCCCTGGCCTGCACCCCCGCGCTGGCCGACTGGGTGCGCGTCGCCACCAGCGAAACCTCGGTCTTCTACATCGACTCAGCCGTGTCTCCCAAGGTGGGCGCGAACGTAATGGTCTGGATGCTGCGCGACCACACCACGCCCCAGGTGGGCTCAGGCGGCCCGTATGCCTCGTCCAAGGACCAGATCGAAATCGACTGCGCCGCCCGCCGCGTGCGCCGCATCTACGCGTCGGAGCACCCCGAGCCCATGGGCAAAGGCAAGATGGTGCACTCCGAGCACGGCCCCATGAGCTGGAACACGGTGGCACCCCAGACCATCATGCGGCGGGTGGTGGATATGGGGTGTATGCGGCCTTGAGGGGATCAGCGCAGCAACCGTCGCATCAAAAAACTCTTCATATCCCGCCGCGTGTCCACGATAGCGTGGATGTACACCGCGTCCTGGCGAGTTTCGTAGACCACACGGTTCATGCCGGAGATGATTTGGCGGTACTGTGTGAGCTGTAACGCCTCCAGCTCATCGGGAAGCCGTCCGCGTTCCATTGGCCGTTCACTGCCGCACAGGCAGCTCAGAAAATCAAGAACCGGGGCTTTACCTACCTGAGCGTGTTCACTGTCGCACAGGCAGCTCAGAAAAGCAGGGTGATCAGCCATTTGGTGAGGGCGTTGTTCACTGCCGCACAGGCAGCTCAGAAATATCAAAGCGCAGATTCAACTCTCTTGCCCGAAAGCCGACCCACTAAAAATGAAATCCTGACCCATTGAAAATCACCCCTCCCCCGACCCCGCCTGCGCAAACCGCACCGCTACCCGCGTACCTGGCGTTTGGGCATCGGTGCGGGCATCTTCCAGGGTGACTTCGGCGCTGTGCTGGCGGGCGATTTCCTGGACGATGGACAGGCCCAGGCCGGAGCCGTCGGCCTCGGTGCCCAGGGCGCGGTAGAAGGGCTGGAACACCAGTTCGCGCTCGGACTCGGGGATGCCGGGGCCGGTGTCTTCGACCTGCAACAGCACGCTGGCCGTGGCGCGGCCTATCGCACTGATGGGGCCGATGGGGGTGTCGGTATCGGCCCGCACGCGGGCGGTGATGATGCCGCCCGAGGGGGTGTAGTTGATGGCGTTGTCCACCAGGTTGCGCACCAGTTCCTTGATCAGCGTGGGGTTGCCGTTGAGCTGCACGCCGGGGCTGCCGGGCTCGGCGCCGTCGTAGCCCAGGTCGATGCGCTTTTCCAGCGCATGGGGCACGGAGTCGCGCACCACCTCCATGGTCAGGCGGGCCAGGTCGCAGAGCTGCAAGCTGAGGCTGACGCTGCCGTTTTCGGCCCGGGCCAGGGCCAGTAGCTGGTTGACGGTGTGGGTGGCGCGCACGCTGGAGCGGCCAATCTGCTGCAGCGAGCGTTTGAGTTCGGCCGTGTTGGTGCCTTCGCGCTGGGCCAGGTCGGCCTGCATGCGCAGGCCCGCCAGCGGGGTTTTCAGCTGGTGGGCGGCATCGGCCAGAAAACGCTTTTGGGTGGCGATGGAGTCTTTGAGGCGGTTCAGCAGGTCGTTGACCGACGAGACCAGGGGCGCGACTTCCAGCGGCACGGCTTTTTCGTCCAGCGGGCTCAGGTCGTCCGAGGTGCGGGCGCGGATGCGATCTTCCAGGCGCTTGAGGGGCTGGATGCCGCGCGCCAGCGCCAGCCAGACCAGCAGCACGGCCAGCGGCAGGATGACGAACTGCGGCAGCATCACGCCCTTGATAATTTCGGCCGCCAGCACCGAGCGCTTTTCGCGCGTCTCTGCCACCTGCACCAGGGCCAGCGGGTTGCCGGGCAGGTCCAGCGCCACCCACAGGTAGGCCACGCGCACGTCCAGGCCGCGCATTTCGTCGTCGCGCAGGTGCACCGCGCCTTCGGCGGGGGTTTCTTCGGCGGGCGGGGTGGGAAAGTCGTGCTCGCCGCTGAGGTACTCGCCGTGGCCGCCCAGCACCTGGTAGTAGACCTGGTCGGAGTCGTCCGCGCGCATGAATTCGCGGGCGGGCAGGGGCAGGTTGAACTGCGCCTGGTGCGGCTGCGACACCACCAGCAACTGCGACAGGGCCTGGACGTTGTATTCCAACGCCCGGTCGAACGGTTTGCCCGCAATGCCCTGGGCCACCAGCCAGGTCAGCGCCAGGCTGACCGGCCACAGCAGCAGCAGGGGCGTGAGCATCCAGTCCAGGATTTCACCGAACAGGGAACGTTGCTCGCGCTGGAAGATTTTCACGGGGTGGGGGCGGGGTGGATCACCCAGACATCTTAGCCAGGTGTCCAAGAACAGCGGTACAGAGCCGACACTTGCATTTTCTAGATTAATTATCTATAATAGACTTTTTAGTATCAAAAATCACATTTGACCATGCCCCACTCCCTGCAGAAGCTACCACTGCCCTCGCTGGCACCGGGAAATAGCCATTTCTTGCAAAAGCATGTGTTTACTGGGTCTGGAACGGATCGGAGTGCCTACGTCCATGCCGGTTTGCACGCCGATGAAACGCCAGGTCTGCTGGTGGTCCAGCACCTGTTGCGCCTGTTGCACGATCTGGACCAGCAGGGTCGGTTGCTCGGCGAAGTGGTAGTGGTGCCATATGCCAACCCCATCGGCATGGCACAAAAGATATTTGGTGTGCTGGGCGGGCGCTTCTATTTGGAGAACGGCGAGAACTTCAATCGCAATTTCCCCTGTATAGCCGCCGATTTTCAGCAGGCGCTCGGCCAGCAGATGTTTGCCAAGAACGACATTTCCGCGTTCAAGAAGGCTTTTCAGGCGCTGCTACCCGTGCGTCCTCTGGACCCGGTGGCTGCCACCAAATGGGCACTGCTGGAGGAAGCCTTCCGGCATGACATCGTGCTTGATCTGCACTGCGACACCAGCGGCGTGGTGCATATCTACGCCCCATGCGACCAGCGGCAGCGTGCCATGGCGTTGGCAGGTGCGGTTGGCGCACGGGCGCTCGTGCTGGAGTCCGATGTCGGCGGCAAACCATTCGATGAATCCTACCTGCTGCCCTGGAAAGCACTGCATTCGGCAGACTTGGTGGACGAGGCGCACCAGGGCTTCTCTTGCACGATCGAACTACGTGGACAAAGCGATGTAAACGATGCTACCGCCCGCCGCGACGCGCTAGGCATCATCGATTTTCTGGCCACCGAAGGCCTGTTGATGCCCGACAGGCCTCCACAGCAGACAAACCTGCGCGATACCGATTGTTACCCCACCGAGGGTCTGCTGCATGTATCCAGCCCAGCCACTGGCTTGCTGGTCTACCACAAGCAGCCCGGCGAGACGGTGGCCACAGGCGAGTTGTTGGCCGAGATCGTACTGCTGGATGCAGACCTGGACAGTGCGCGCATCCCGGTTCTCAGCGAGATTGATGCTGTTTTTCTGGTCCAACAGAACGCACGTCTAGTCCGTGCGGGCCAGCGTATTGCGCTGCTGGCAGGCAAGAAACCATTGGCCCACCGCACTAAAGGTGCGTTGCTGATGCACTTTTAGTTCGTAAACCCGGCCCTTGTGCCATTTTTGAAAGGTCTCTGATGAAACGCAATTTATTCGCCTTGTGGGGCTTGTGCTCAGCCGCCTGTCTGGTCCATGCAGCCGATCTGCCGGTGTTACGCATCGGTGTCGAGGCCACTTATCCGCCGTATGAATACAAGGAGCCCTCAGGTAAGTTAGTGGGATTCGATATCGAACTGGCCGATGCCATGTGCGCCGAAATGAAGGTGCAATGCGTGTGGGTTGAGTCGCCCTTCGATGCGCTAATTCCTTCGCTGCAAGCTAAAAAATTTGATGTGGTGCATTCGGCTTTGAGCATCACCGAAAAGCGCAAGCTGACGGTGGACTTCACCGTACCGCTGTACCAGGCGGCAACCAAGCTGATCGCCAAGAAGGGCAGCGGACTGGAACCCACGGCCCAGTCACTGGCGGGCAAGCGGGTCGGCGTGCTGAAAGGCACTATCCAGGAGGACTATGCCAAGAAGAAATTTGAGCCCCATGGCGTAGAGGTCAAGAGCTACGCGGACCAGAACCTGGTGTTTTTGGACTTGTTGTCCAAGCGCATCGATGCCTCCTTGCAGGAAGCCTCGGCCGGCCAGGAAGGCTTCCTGAAAAAACCCGAAGCCGCAGGCTATGAGTTTGCCGGAGCCTCAGTGGTGGACCCGATGATCGGTGCAGGCATCGGTATGGCGGTGCGCAAAAACAACCAGCCCTTACTGGACAAGCTGAACCAAGCCTATGCCAAGGTGCGCGCCAACGGCAGCTTCAACCGCATCATGAAGAAATACTTCGACTACGACATCCTCAACTAACTCTGCATCGGCAGCCCACCTATGACTCCATACCCTTCGATTCCCATCTTGCATGCGGATGCAGTGCAAGCCCTGCTGCCGCGCCTGGACACGCAAAACATCCTGCGTGCCATGTTCCGCGACCTGGCGGCACAGACCGCCGTACAACCGCCGCAAACCCTGGCGCTGTTTCCTGGCAACGGCGGCGACTTCATCAGCTACCTCGGCGTGCTGGGAGTGCAGCAGGTATTTGGCGTAAAGCTGTCGCCGTATGTTCCGCGTGTGCAAGGGCCGCTGGTCACGGCCTGGTCCTTGCTAATGTCCATGGCGACCGGCCAGCCGCTGATGTTGTGCGAAGCCGGCCTGCTGACGGTGGAGCGCACAGCCGCCACCACCGCCATCGCCGTTGATGCTTTGGCTCCTGCCAGGGCACGCATATTGTGCGTAGTGGGTCTGGGCGCGCTCGGTCAGGCCCACGTACGCCACGCACTGGCCTTGCGCAACTGGAGCGAGATACGGCTGCATACACCGAGCTTGGCTCTACTACCTGCAGAACAGCAAGCCAGGCTGCGCGCCATGGACCCACGTATCCGCCTCGTCGAGGCCTTGCCTGCGGCTACCCAGGATGCGGATGTGGTGATGCTCTGTACCTCATCGGCAAGCCCAGTACTGCATAGCCTGCCCGACGATAAACCCTGTCTAGTGACCTCCATCAGTACCAACGGCCAATCGGCGCATGAAATTGCGCCAGCGCTGTTACACAGCCTGCAGGTGTATTGCGATTACCGCGACACCACGCCCGCCAGCGCCACTGAAATGAAAATCGCCAGCGCCGAGCATGGCTGGAGCGCCCAGTCCGTCGTCGGCGACCTGCCTGGGCTGATGGCAGGAACCAGCCCGCTGCCCAACGGCGAGCAGTCGGTGTTCTTCCGCTCAATTGGTCTGGGCCTAGAAGACATTGCCGTCGCCGCTGCCCTCTATGAACTGACCTTGCAACAGGAGACAACATGAAAATAAGACCCTTCGGCGTTGAACAATGGATGAACGCCTACGAAAACCACTGCCGCTACAACCTGGCCGAGACCTGCGTCGAGTCGGTCACTTTTGGCGAGCTGCTACAGCTATGCGGCAAGCAGCACAGCATCCTGGACGAAATCTCGCCGATCAAGCTGACCTACGGTGCCATCGAAGGATCGCTGCGCCTGCGCACGGTGATCGCCTCGCTCTACACCACCATGAAACCCGAGAACGTGCTCACTACGCACGGTGCCATTGGCGCGAATGCGCTGCTGCACGAGACCCTGGTAGAGCCCGGCGACCGCGTGATCTCTGTGTTGCCGACCTACCAGCAACACTACTCAATTCCCGAGTCGTATGGTGCCGATGTGCAGATACTTCACTTGCGCGAAGAGAACCAGTTCCTGCCCGATCTGGCCGAGCTGCAGGCACTGGTGAACTCCAAGACCAAGCTGATCGTGCTGAACAACCCGAACAATCCCACGGGTTCACTGATGGACCGCGCGATGCTGGAGCAGATCGTAGATATCGCCCGCAACTGCGGTGCCTACCTTTTGTGCGACGAGGTCTACCGCGGCGCCGACCAGGAAGGCGATGGCTACACCGTGTCGATCGCCGACCTGTACGAGAAAGGCATCAGCACCGCCAGCATGTCCAAAACCTATTCGCTGGCCGGTCTGCGCATGGGCTGGATTGCCGGGCCGGTCGAGCTGCTAAAGCAGGTGGAAATCCACCGCGACTACAACACCATAAGCGTCGGTGTATTGGACGACTACTTTGCTGCACTGGCGCTGGAGAACCGCGACAAGATACTGGCCCGCAACCACGCCATCTTGCGCGAAAACCTGGCAATACTTGATGCCTGGGTGGCGCAGGAGCCGACGATTTCCTATACCAAGCCGCGCTCTGCCACGGTGTGCCTGCTGAAGTACACGCAGCCGCTATCGTCACAGGATTTCTGCCTGCGCTTATTGCAGACCAAGGGCGTGATGTTGACCCCGGGCAGCGCGATGGACATGGAAGGCTATGTGCGCATAGGCTTTGCCAACAATCAGCAGGCGCTGCGCCAGGGCCTGGCTCTGCTGTCGGAATTTCTGCAAGAATTGGCTTAGAACTTGTCCGTAAATTAGCCGGGGTCGCGTTGGGGTGCAATGGGGATGAGTTGATTGTCGGCGACCGCAGCATGGGCTCCCCGCCCATGCAAGGGCTCTGGCAAACAAATCGCCCGATTTCACCCCAACCCGAAGGGCGGGGGCCTTTTCGGGCGCTCAGCGTCGTTACAAAACCAGCCAAGGCGGAAAGCCTTGGCTTGGGTTTTGCGCCTAGCTGTGCATCCCGAACAGGCACCTGCGCGACCCCGGATAATTTACGGACAAGTTCTTAGCAAATTACCTACTACAAAGGACCTGGCACCCTGCTCAGGTCCGCTTCGGAGACACATGGTTCATAAAAAAACAGATGCCTTGCTGGTCGCATCCAAGGCCATGGCAGACGGCGTTTCGGCGCTATTTTTCCCCTATTCCGAAGTAGTGGTGCACGAGGTCAAGAGCCAGCGCATCGCCTACATCGCCAACAACCTGTCCAAGCGCAAGGTGGGCGACGACTCCGGCATTGACGACGTGATTGCCGATACCGGTGAAACCATCATCGGTCCGGTGGAGAAACTCAATTGGGATGGCCGCAAGGTGCGCTTCGTTAGTGTTGTGGTACGCGACGAAAACAGCGCGCCGGTGTATGTGGTGTGCATCAACATCAACATCTCGGTGTTCGAAGATGCGCGCAGCGCGCTCGACCTGTTTCTGCAGATCACCAAGGTGCAGGCCCGTCCCGAGCAGATCTTCAAGGACGACTGGCAGGAGAAGATCAATTCCTTTCTGCACAGCTGGCTGCAGGCGCAGCAGCTGTCGCTGGCCTCGCTGACGCAGAAGCACAAGAAGGCGCTGGTGCTGGCGCTGTACCAGCAGGGCGCGTTCCAGGGCAAGAGCGCCGCCGACTACATCGCCAATGTGCTGTCCATGGGACGCGCCACGGTCTTCAAATACCTGAAGGAAGCCAAGGACGCGGCCTAGCGGATCAGCTATTGGCGCGTTGCTTTAGCCAGCGCATCAGCCCACCCACCACCGGCAGCTTTTCGTACAGCTCCTCCGCCGCGTCCCAATAGTCGCGGTGCAGGGTGATACGGCCATCCGCGTCCAGCTGCAGGTGGCTGCCGCCGTGGATGGTCTGGTCGGTGCCGGTGGCGAAGTTTTTGAAGCGGAAGTGGAAGGTCCAGGTCAAGAAGCACTGGTGGCCGCTGGCGATGCGCTCTACCACCACAAAGCGTGGGGCTTCCAGGGCGGTGAACATGTGGGCGTAGATGGCCTGGATGGCAGGCACGCCTTGCACGTCCTTAAACGGGTCTTTGAAGCGGGCCTGGGGCGCATAAAACTCGCCGCAGCGGGCCACAGACTGCGGGGTCAGCGTCTCGAAGAATGCAACGATGCCGTCGATGGATGGGTTCATAGCCCGGTCATCTTACGGATCGCGGGGAAGTAGGCGCTGTAAGGCAGCAGGCGCAGGGTTTTCATCCAGCGGGTGAAGCGCTTGGGGAAGTGGATTTCAAACTGGCCCCGGGCCCAGCCACGCAGGATGGCATGGGCGGCCTGGTCGGGGGTGATCAGGGCGGGCATCTGGAACTCGTTTTGCGCGGTGAGCGGGGTTTGCACAAAGCCGGGGCAGATCAGGCTCACGCCGATGCCGCGATCAACCAGGTCCAGGTACAGGGTTTCGGCCAAGTTGATGAGCGCGGCCTTGGTGGGGCCGTAGGCCAGGCTTTGCGGCAGGCCGCTGTACCCGGCCACGCTGGCCACCAGGCTGATGTGGCCCTGGCCCTGGCGCAGCAGGGTGGGCAGCACGGCATCCAGCATGTGCAGCGCGCCCACGTAGTTGACCTGCAGGTGCTGCTGCATCTCGGCCAGGCTGTAGGCCGTGGCGCGCTGGGGGCGGTAGTAGCCCGCGCAGTAGACCACCGCGTCAATGCGGTCCAGGGAGTCTGCTGCTGCGCGCACGGCGGCCGGGTCGGCAGCATCCAAGGGCAGGGCCTGCGCACCGGGGTGTTCGGCCACAAAGGCATCGAGCGCGGCGGCTTGGCGGGCAGACACCACCACCTGCGCGCCCTGGCCGTGCAGCAGCCCGGCCGTGGCGCGGCCAATGCCGCTGGACGCGCCGATCAGCCACACAGTCTTGCCGCGCCAGTCGGTGAGGGGGGGATTCAGTGCCATGGTGATTGCTCTGTTTTTAATAGCTACTTGTGCTGATGGAATGGGCGCAAGATGCCAATTTGGCTTAACGTTTTGTAAATGAGAGCGTGACTTCACCCAGGCGGATACCCAGCTTGGACATGGTGGCTTTGTTGAGCATCACCTTGTCGGTCATGAGGTACATCCAGTCGTCAAACTGCACGTTGTAGACCGAGCCGTCCACCGGCAGGGCCAGGGTGTAGCGCCAGTTAAACGCATTGCCGCTTTCCGCCCCAACGGCCTCGCCCACCACGTCGTCGGCCCGGCCGGTGTACCGGCCATCGGCTTCGCGGTGCAGGCGCCAGATGCGCTTTTGCGTAGTGCCGTCGGAATAGGTAAACGACTCGTCGAGCACGCCGTCGTCGCCCGTCCAGGTGCAGACCATCAGCACGGTGAAGCGCTTGACCACCTTGCCCGAGCGGTCGGTGAACACGCCGTACGCATCCAGCGTGCCGTTGAAGTAGGTGCGCAAGTCCAGCTTGGGGGTTTGGCCCGCGTAGTCGGCCACCTGGGGGCCCGCGCAACCCGCCAGGGCGGCGCTGGTGGCCAAAAGAAGAAGACGGCGTTTCATGGGGAGTCCTTGGGTCGAATGATGAGCAAATAGAGCGCTGCCGCCGCCGCCAGCTTCAGGGCGCAGGGCAGCAGGCAGTAGGTGGCGGTGAGGGCGTTGAGTGCGGCGGCATCCTGCGCGCCGGGGGTGTAGCCAAAGTAGGCCAGCAGCGGCAGGGCCAGCCCGGCGGCCAGGGCCAGGTTGAGCTTGGTGGCGAAGTTCCACCAGCCAAAGTACAGGCCCGCGCCGTTCGTCTTTTGCACGATGCCCGCCAGCAGCGCACTGGGCAGGGCCAGGTCGGTGCCCAGGGCGATGCCGGATGCCGCGCAGACGATCAGAAATGCCGTGCTGTCGCCCGCGCCCAGCAAAGACGCCCCCACAAACGCCGCCACCGCCACGCCCATGCCCACCCCCCAGGTGCGCGCCAGCCCCAGCCGGGGCACCAGCCGCAGCCACAGCGGAATCGACAGGGCGGCGCACACAAAGTAGGTGGCCAGAAACAGCGGCTGCTGTGCCTGCGGGGCCTGCAAACGGTCTTGTACAAAGAACAGCACCAGGGTCGCGGGCACGGCGCTGGCAATGCCGTTGAGCAGGAATACGCCCAGCAGGCGGCGAAAGGCGGGGTTGTGCAGTGGCAGCCACAGCGCGGCGCGTTCCTTGGACAGCACGGGGGTCGCGGGTGCGATGGCACGGCTCCAGGCCAGCCAGCCCAGGGCCAGCGCCACGGCCAGCAGCACCACCGTGGTGGGCAGGCCCAGCAGCACCGGGGCCACGCTGGCCGTCACCACGCCCACCAGCCCCAGGCCTTCGCGCCAGGCGACGATGCGGCTGCGCTGGGCCTCGGTGCCGCCCAGCAGCCCGGCCCAGGCCTGGTGCAGCACGCCCAGGGTGCTATAGGCGGTGTAGGTGACCACCAGCAAAGCGGCAGCCCACAGCAACACATGCTCTTGCGTGGCGGGGAAGAACAGGCTCCAGAAGCCCAGCGCCATCACCACCGCGGCGACGGCAGCCACACCCAGCACGGCGCGGCTGGAGCGGGCAAACAGCGCGTCGCCCCAGCGGCCCAGCAGCGGGTCGATGAGGCCGTCGAACAGGCGCGCGCCCAGCAGGATCTGCCCCAGCACGGCCAACGGCACGCCCAGCGTGGTGGCGTAGTGGTTAGGCAACACAACATACAGCGGTAACGCCACAAAGGCCAGCGGCAGGCCCATCAGGCCGTACACAAAGCCGTTGCGGGCGGTGAATGCCGCGGCAGAAGTCATGGGTTGCCCGCCAGCAGCGCCTTGCGCATCGCAGGCTCGGAGGTCTGGGGCGACAGCCAAATGCCGAAGAACAGGCGCGCGAAGTCGCCGTCGCTGACCTCGCCGGTGGGCTGGCCGTTGGTGAGGAAGCGGGCGGTGCGGGTCTGCGGCAGGTAGATGCCCAGGATGCGGTCGTTCTTCTTCACGTCGGGAAAGGCCGCCTCCAGCTTTTGCTGCCAGGCCTTGGCCTGCGCGTCGGGGATGGTTGCGCTGCGGCGCATCTCGTCGAGCGAGCGGCGGGCGATGTCGGCGCGGCTGAAATCGCGCAGGTAAGTCAGCTCCAGCGCCAGGGCGGTGTCGGCATAGCGCGCGGCCTGGAAGCCGGGGGCGGTCCAGAGCTGCGCGTCGTAGATGTCAAAGCCCCAGACCTTGAGCCGGGTGCCGCCCACCAGGCGGGCCTGCGGCACGCTTGCTGCCACGTCGGTGGGGATGTCGGCAGCCCAGGCATTGAAGCCAAATAGGCCGCTAGCGCTTATGGCAAGGGCGATAACAGCTATCTTTTTAATAGCGTGTACTGCACGAGGTTGATGTTGCCCTTGTCGAAGGCGGCTTCGCAGTAGGCCAGGTAGAACTCCCATAAGCGCATGAACCTTTCGTCAAAACCGAGTTGCAGCACCTGGGTGCGGGCGGCCAGAAACTGGTCGCGCCAGCGGCGCAGGGTTTCGGCGTAGTCGGGGCCGAAGGCAAATTCGTCCACCACCTCCAGCCCGGCCGCCGCCGCCTCGCGCCTAAATTCGCGCGGGCAGGGCAGGCAGCCGCCGGGGAAGATGTACTGCTGGATGAAGTCGGTGCTGCTGATGTAGCGCTCGAACAGGCTGTCGTCGATGACGATGCTCTGGATGCAGGCGCGGCCCCCGGGCTTGAGCAGGCGGGCAACGGTCTGGAAGTAAGTGGGCCAGTATTCGCGGCCCACGGCTTCGACCATTTCCACCGAGCAGATCGCGTCAAACGGCGCATCCGTGATGTCGCGGTAGTCCTGCAGGCGCAGGTCGGCGCGGCTGTCCACTCCCAATTTGTGCACGCGCTGGTGGGCAAAGGCGAGTTGCTCGGTGCTCAGGGTCACGCCGGTCACATGGGCGTTGAATTCGGTGGTGCCCATTTCGGCCAGCGCGCCCCAGCCGCAGCCGATTTCCAGCACCCGGTCGCCGGGCTGCACCTGGGCCATGGCCAGGGCGCGGCGGACCTTGGCGTTTTGCGCCTCGCGCAGCGGTTTGTCCAGGTCGCCCTCGAACCAGGCAGACGAGTAGTTCATGCTGTCGTCCAGCCACAGGCTGTAGAAGGCGTTGCCCAAGTCGTAGTGGGCGTGGATGTTCTTCTGGCTGTTGGCCTTGGTGTTGCGGTTGAGCAGGTGCTTGATGCGGTACCACAGGCGGCCCACCCAGTTGCCGTAGACCACGTCTTCGATCTCTTGCCGGTTGCAGATGAAGACGGTGAGCAGATCGGTCAGGTTGGGGGTGGTCCAGTCGCCGTCGATATAGGTTTCGGCCACGCCGATGTCGCCAGATTTGAGGGCCGCCGCGCAGACGTTCCAGTTCTTCAGCGTCATGGCCGCGGTAGGCGCATCGCCATGTTGCTGGTGGTTGCCAAACACCTGCATGCTGCCGTCGGGCAACTGCATGGTGATGCTGCCGTGGCGCAGGCGCTGCAAGAGTTTCAGGGCGGTGCGGGCGGCGGCGGGTGCATCGCCGGGCATGGCAAAACCGGGGGCAGTGGTGCTGGAGGTCATCGTGTTATCTCGTCACAAAATCTTTGGGCGGCAGGGGTTTGCTGAAAAATCGCACGCGTTTGCGCCACAGGCGAAAGGCCTGCCAGTGGATGCGCGCCACCACACCCAGCGTCATGGCCGGGTAGCGCCAGAGGGCTAGGCGGATGCTGGCCGGGGTGATGGGCTGCAGCGTGCCGCTGACGCTGGTTTGGATCAAAGCGCCTTGCGCGTCGTCATAGTCCACGCGGGCCACGGTACGGTCGCCGGACCGCATGAAGCGGAAGCGGTAGCCGCCCTCCACCGGGCAAAACGGCGACACATGGAACACCTTGGCTGCCGTCAGCTCCACGCCATAGCGGGGTTGGTCCAGCACGTAGCAGTGGCGTTCGCCAAAGGTGTTGTTGACCTCGACCACGATGGCCCGCAGGCTGCCGTCGGCGCGGTGGCAGTACCAGAAACTCACAGGCTTGAAGGTGTGGCCGAAGACGCGCGGATAGCAGTGCAACCAGATTTCGCCGTCGGCGTCGGTAATGCCTTCGCGTTGCAGCAGGGCCTCCATCCAGGCCAGTGCGCTGCCCTGGCCGTCGCCGTGGTCGCAGTCGTAAAAGCTCAAGGCAGCTCGGCGGTTGATGGCCAGCGGTGTGCTGCCCAGGTTGCGCATGGGCAGCATCAAAAAGTAGGTGGGATAAGCGAACGCATGCCGTACCGGGCGCAGCCGGGTGTGGCGGACCTGGCCGAAGCCGATCTGGGGGTGGTTCATGCCCCGGCCTTTAAAAGTTCAGCCACGGCCAGCCCGGCTTTCAGCCCGTCTTCATGGAAGCCGTAGCCCATCCACGCGCCGCAGAAATAGGTGTTCTGCTGGCCTTGCAACGCGGGCATGCGCTGCTGCGCGGCAATGGCGGCGAGGTCCAGAACCGGGTGTGCGTAGTCGAAGGTGCCCAGCACCTGCGGGTGGACGATGTCGCGGATGGGGTTCAGCGAGACGATGACCGGCTGCTCCCACGGCAGGGGCTGCAGCTTGTTGAGCCAGTAGTGCAGGCACACACGGGCCGATTCGGTGGCGGTGGCGGGTGCGCGCTCGTAGTTCCACGCGGCCCAGGCGCTGGGGTTGCGCGGCAGCACCGAGGCATCGGTGTGCAGCACGGCGCGGTTGGCGTGGTAGTGGATGGCACCCAGCGTGGCCTCTTCAGCCTGGGTGGGCGCAGCCAGCAGGGCCAAGGCCTGGTCGGAATGGGTGGCCAGCACTACTTTGTCGAAACGCTCGGTGCGGGCCAGGCCGTGCTGCAGGCTGGTGATGAACACGCCGTCGGGTCGGCGCTCGATGCGCTGCACGGGGCTGTTCAGGCGCTTGTCGGCAATTTTTTCGGTGATCTTGTCCACGTAATGCCGCGCACCGCCGGTCACCGTCCACCACTGGGGGCGGTTCAGCACCTGCAGCAGGCCGTGGTTATGGCAAAAGCGCACCATGGTCGCCACCGGGAACAGCAGCATCTGCGCCGTGGGGCAGCTCCAGATGCAGCCCATCATGGGCAAAAAATACCAGTCGCGGAAGGCGTTGCCAAAGCGGTGCTGGTCGAGAAACTCGCCCAGCGGCTGGGCCAGCGCGGCATCGTTGTTGTCCAGCGCGAGCTGGGTGGTGATCTGGTTGAAGCGCAGCAGGTCGCGCAGCATGCCCCAGAAGCGCGGGCTCCACAGGTTGCGCTTTTGGGCGAACACGCTGGCCAGGGTGCTGCCGCTCCATT
Organism: uncultured Albidiferax sp.; assembly: GCA_963513125.1. Classification (GTDB taxonomy): domain Bacteria; phylum Pseudomonadota; class Gammaproteobacteria; order Burkholderiales; family Burkholderiaceae_C; genus Rhodoferax_B. Next base: position 13,257 of record CAUPPH010000019.1, on the reverse strand, counting down.
CCACATAGCGATCGCCCGGGATCTGCGCCGAGAACGACATGTCCGTCTTGGAGGTGGCCACATCCAACTGGGCCAGCAGGGCGATGAGCTGCGGGTAGGTGCGCTCGTTGAAGACCAGAAAGCCGGTGTCCACGCCATGGGTGACCAGGCCGCCCGGCGTGGGCAAGGTGATGTCTACGGTGTGGGTATGGCCGCCAAAGTAGCTGCCCGCCTCGAACAGCGTGGTCTGGGCCTGGCCCTGCAGGCTGTGCGCCACGGCCAGCCCGGAGATGCCGGAGCCGACGATGGCCAGCTTCATGCGGTTTGGCATGGAGCAGTAAGGAAAGTGGCTGCGAAGCACCCCAAGGCGAACGAGGGAGTGAGGGAGGAGGAGAACCGCCCCGGGGTTGCGTGCCTGCACACAGGGTGCGGACGGCTTCGCTGCCAGAAAAAAGTGCGCGTCCCATTGGCCGCTATGCCGGTACAGACAAGGCCTGCGCTACAGAAGTTCCCCACCCGAGCCGCAAGACGAAGGTAAAGGAATGTGAAGCGGGAGGTGGATGGGAAGCGCATGTAGCGATAATATACCAATCGGTCACTTTGTGACCAACAAGTTTTATTTACTGTAGCCTACAGCCCCACTGCCATGCATCTGACATAAAGTGCGGTACTGACAGCCTAAAATGACAATCGTTATGAAGGACTTCCATGCTCTACCCCGAACTCTTTAGACAACTCGAAGCCGTGCGTTGGAACATGGAAAAAGACGTTCCATGGGACACGTTCGATCCGGCCCTGCTGACCGACGAACAGGCGCAGACCATCAAGATGAACGCCATCACCGAGTGGGCCGCCCTGCCGGCCACCGAGATGTTTTTGCGCGACAACCAGGACGACAGCGACTTTTCCGCCTTCATGTCGATCTGGTTCTTTGAAGAACAAAAGCATTCGCTGGTGCTGATGGAGTACCTGCGCCGCTTCCGCCCCGACCTGGTGCCCACCGAAGAAGAGCTGCATGACATCCGCTTCGAATTTGACAAGGCCCCAGCCCTGGAGACGCTGATGCTGCACTTCTGCGGCGAAATCCGCCTGAACCACTGGTACCGCCGCGCCAGCGAATGGCATTCCGAGCCGGTGATCAAAAACATCTACACCAAGCTCAGCCAGGACGAAGCCCGCCACGGCGGTGCCTACCTGCGCTACATGAAGCGCGCCATCGCCAACGCCGGCAACGAGGCCCGCAGCGCTTTCACCAAGGTCGGCGTGCTGATGGCCAGCGCCCGCCGTACCGCCCAGGCGCTGCACCCCACCAACCTGCATGTGAACGAAAGCCTGTTCCCGCGCGACACCATCCAGAGCCGCCTGCCCGACCCGGCCTGGCTGGAGCACTGGCTGGACACGCAGATCAAGTTTGACGCGGTGTGGGAGGGCAAGGTGGTCGATCGCATCCTGCACAACCTGAGCCTGCTGATGGACCGCAGCTTCAAGACCGTGCAGGAGCTGAACCGCTACCGCAAGGAAGTGAGCAAGGAGCTGGCAGCCGAAGTGGAACCCGCCGTTCCCGCCGCCACCTAATCTGCCAGAACGCCCCTTCCAGAAACACCGCAGAACTGGCTCCGCCAGGCTGCTGGTGTTGCCCCCTGCAAGGGGGTTGGCGAAAGAAGCGTAGCTCTGTAGCCTGGGGGTGTGCTAAATCAAAGCCAGCAGCTTCTCCAGCTGCACCTGCACCTTCACCTCCCGGTGCGGTACATGGGCGATGATCTTGGTGGTGGGCATATTGGTTTCGCGCACGATCATCTCGCCCATGGGCATGCCGTCGCGGTTGATGATCACCGCCACGCGCGGGGCCGTGGTGTTGGCGCTGCGGCGAATCACCACCGCCACCTCGCCATTGGCCAGCCGCACATACACCCCCGGCGAGTAAACGCCCACAGCCTTGATCAGGGCCGCACCGGCCTGGTCCACGTGCTGTTTTTCGTCGAAATAGCAGGCCTGCATGGCGGCATTCGGTGGCATCGACAGGCGGCCCACGCGCGGGGACAGTCGGGCGATGAAGGTATCCGCCCGCTGCAGCAGCCGGGCCAGGCGCATGGCCACGGTTTTGCTCTCCAGCGGACCGGGCGCGCGATCGTGGTGGTGGCGCACCGCCAGCAGCCAGTCTTCGTTGTCCACGCCCATCGCCACCAACATGCTGAAGGCGCGCTGCGCGTGCTGCTCCACCTGTTCGATTTGCTTGGCTGTGAGCGCCTGGTTTTGTACCGTTAGCTCATCCTGCAGCGCGGTCATGGCGATGTTCATGGTCAGCGCAGCCTTGCCCAGCGTGGCATCCTGGTCGGACGGCCAGTTCAGCACCTCGCGCGCCGCCAGGCTGCACACCACATACACCAGCATGGCGTGGGTGGCGCTGTACATCTGTACTTCGGTGGCCGACAAATGCATCAGCGCGCACAGCGTCGCATCGGGGTGGTTTTCCACCAGACCGTGCAGTTCGGTGTAGAGCTTGTCGAGCCGGGGCAGAAACTGGTCGCTCTGCGGGTCGCGCAGCAGGCCGTTGGCGCGAATTTGCAGCGCCGTCCAGTCGGGAATGCGGGTGGGTTCGGTGGCGGTGCCCTTGGCCAGGTCCGATACCCCCAGCTGCATGTCGGCAATGTCGCCCAGCGGGGTCTCGGTGCGCACCAGGTCGTACAGCTTGCCGACGTAGGCGCGGTGGTTGTCAGCGGCATCCACGTCGACGCACAGGGTCATGCCGCGCGAGGTCCAGTAGGTGATCTCTTCGCGCTCGGTGATGATGTAGCCCTTGTGCGCCAGCAATACGCCCTGCTCGTTGCGCAAGGCAAACGGCAGCGGCTGCCCGAGGCGCAGCGTGGAGGTGTTGACAGCGATGAGGTTCATGGGGCGAGAGCGTATCAGTTCAAGGGCGCTCTGTCGCCTGCTAGCATTTGCGCATGACCGACACCTTAGCCCCTCCCGCATTTTTGGCCAAAATCTGTAGCCGCGCCGACGCAGCCGCCCGGCTGGCCCACCTGCCCCGCCCCTGGGTGTTCACCAACGGGGTGTTCGACATCCTGCACCGCGGCCACGCCACCTACCTGGCCCAGGCCCGGTCGCTGGGCGGCAGCCTGGTCGTGGCGCTGAACAGCGATGCCTCGGCCCGCCGCCTGGGCAAGGGCCCGGACCGCCCCCTGAACAACGAGGCCGACCGCGCCGTGCTGATGGCCGCGCTGGAGTCGGTGAGCCTGGTCACCTGGTTTGACGAGAACACGCCGCTGGAGCTGATCACCAAACTGCGCCCCGACATCCTGGTCAAGGGCGGCGACTACGACATGCAAAAACTGGCCGAGACGGCGGTGGTGCAGGCCTACGGCGGTACGGCGCGGGCGATTCCGTTTCTGGACGGCTATTCCACCACCGCGCTGGTGCGCAAGATCAAACAGCCCACCGGTGTTTGAGTCGCTGCGCAAAGACAGGTTTCTGCACATCCTGTTGCTGGGCCTGGTGGCCCTGGGCTTCGCCAGCCACACGCCGCTGGCCGCCTACGCTGGCCTGGTGGACTGGCCCACCATCGCTGCCCTCACCGGCCTGCTGGCCCTGACCCAGGGCGTGGAGGCCAGCGGCGCGCTGCACCGCCTGGGCCACTGGCTGGTGGGCTACATGACCAGCGAGCGCGCGGCCGCCCTGTGCCTGGTGGGCGCCGCCGCCGTGCTGTCCACCGTGCTGACCAACGACGTGGCGCTGTTCGTCATCGTGCCGCTCACCTTAGGGATCTGCCGCATCACCCCGCTGCCGACCACGCGGCTGGTGGTGTTCGAAGCCTTGGCGGTGAACGCAGGCTCGGCCCTCACGCCCATCGGCAACCCGCAAAACCTGTTCCTGTGGCAGTTGTCGGGCAGTTCGTTTGGCGGCTTTGTGCTGCACATGCTGCCGCTGGTGGCGGTGCTGATGGTTTTGTTGCTGGCGGTGACGGCCCTGGCGTTTTCGGGCCGCGCCTTGCAGGCCACCGACCCCGAGGCCGAGCACCCGCTGAACCGGCGGCTGCTGGGCGCGTCGCTGCTGCTGTACCCGGTGTTTCTGGTGCTGACCGACCTGCACTACGCCCCCTGGGCCCTGGCGGCCGTGCTGCTGTGCCTGGGAGCCCTGCACTGGCGCGTGCTGGCGCAGATCGACTGGGGGCTGCTGCTGGTGTTTGTGCTGATGTTCATCGACCTGCGCCTGCTGGCCGGGCTGGATGCCGTGCAGCACGCGTTGGCCGGGTGGGGGCTGGCCCAGCCGCTGCACCTGTTCTGGGCCGGCATCGCCAGCTCGCAAGTCGTCAGCAACGTGCCCGCCGCCATCGCGCTGGCCGAGTTTTCCAAAGACTGGAAGGTGCTGGCCTATGCCGTCAACATCGGTGGCTTCGGCCTGATGGTGGGCTCGCTGGCCAACCTGATCGCCCTGCGCATGGCCCCGGACCCACGCGCCTGGATCAGTTTCCACGCCTGGTCCCTGCCGTTTCTGGTGGCCGGGGCGGCGGTGGGGTGGCTGCTGCTGTTTGCTATGTAAAAAATAGCTGCTTGCGCAGGTGAAATGTGCGCTAGCAGCCTATTTCTTATACAAACATTACGGAATGGCCTGGTCTTTTTGGTAGAGCGGCGATCGCGGGCCGTACAACAGGCCGTTGGGCTGGGCGCGCAGCAGGCGAGCGTTGCTGGTGTGCGAAAGGCCGTGACCGGGGTCGCTCACGCTGCCCGCAATCTGGCGCACCAGTGCGGTCACCAGCAGGCCCACCAGCCCACCGCTGTTGTTGTTGCGTCCCTCGGCATCGGAGGCACTGGCCGTACCCTGCCACAGCAATGCGCCGGTGCGGGCATCGACCAGCTTGCCGCTGGCCTCGACCACCGTCACGCTGTCGACCAGCAGGTACTTGGTGCCGTACTGCTCCACCGTGATGTACATCACCGCATCGTTGCCAAAGATCTCGCGCAGCTTGGGCAGCGGGGTCTGGTGCATGTCGGTCGGGTTGTCCAGGCCGTTTTCTTTGAAAGTCTGGTCCACCACGGCTACGGGGAACACGTAGTACCCCGACTCGGCCAGGGGCAGGGTGGCACTGGCCATGACGCTGTACGAGGCCCGGATGTCCACCGACTTGTTCAGCGGCGGCAACACCAGGATGGAGCTGGGTTGGCTGGCACGGAACGCGGTGTAGTCGTAAGGCACGGGCTTGGTGGCGCAGGCGCTGAGCATCAGCGGGGCGGCCACCAGGGCCAGCCGGGCAAGAGAGGAACGCATCTTATTTTTTGGCATGCTTGATCAACAGGTCCATGTACACAGCAGATTCTGGAAACAGGGCTTTTTCAGCCTCGAAGGACTGCACCGCCTGGCCGGGTTGGCCTGCCTGGATGTACAGAGCCCCCAGGTGGGCGAAGTAGCCGGGCGGCGCTTTGCGGTCCTGGGCATCGGCCTTCTGAAAATCGGCTTCCAGCGCGGCAATCTGGCCCGCCGGAGGCAGCTTGCCGGGCTCGGCGTACTGGGTATAGATGCGCTGCTGGTAGCTACCCCATTTGTACAGAGGTCCAGGGCCTTTGGCGGCGCAGCCGGTGAGCAGGGCCAGGCCAAGCAGGCTGGCGGTAGTGGTGGTGAGATTGAAACGCATGCTGGCTTACTTCTTGGGGGCCCAGGCACCGCTGTCGATGCCGTCTGTCAAACGGTTCACTGCTTCGCGGATGGCCAGGTCCAGCACCTTGCCGTTCAGGGTTGCGTCGTAGCCCGCCGTGCCACCAAACCCGATGATTTCGCGGTTCGACAGTGCGTATTCACCCGCGCCTTGCACCGAATACACCACCTCGGAGGTGAGCGCGTCCACCACGTTCAGGCTGACCTTGGCGTAGGCGGTTTGGGTTTTGCCCCGGCCCAGCACGCCAAAAAATTGCTGGTCGCCGGCTTCCTTGCGGCCAAACTCGGTCACGTCACCGGTGACCACAAACTCCGCCCCCTTGAGCTTTTGCGCCTGGCCCAGCAGCGCGGCCTCTTGCTTGATTTCTTCCATGTTGCTGCGCTCCACCACGCGGAAGCGGTTGGACTGCTGCAGGTGCGTCACCAGAATCGTCTTCGACTGGCCGCCCAGGCGGTCCACGCCATCCGAGAACAGGCCGCGCATGAAGCTGGAGCGGTTGTCAAACTTGCCCACCGCCAGCGTGCTTTTGGGACCGTTGTAGACCGTCTTGGCGGTATTCACCTGTGGGACCACCAGGGCCTGCGAGGTTTCGGTGGCGCAGCCCACCAGGCCCAGGGCGGGGACCAGGGCGGCGGTGAAAACGAATAGGGAGCGACGGTTCATAGGCCGGTGTACCAAGTAAAAATTGCCCGTATTCTAGAGCCGCCCCAACACCCGATTGTTCACAATCCGCGCTATTTAATTGAGAGCTACCAGCGCAAGTGGAATGTGCGCTAGGGGTCTAAAAGGCTTAAAGCTGAATTTACAGCTCCGACGCTGGCACGCCGCGTATGCCCCAGCCCTCTTTGGGCGGCTCGGTCAGCACGATCATCAGGTCGGTGGGCGCAATGCCCAGGGCACCCAGGCGCTGCGCCAGGGCCTGGTAGAGGGCGCGCTTGGTCTCGATGGGGCGGCCCGGGAACATCAGGATATCCACCAGGGTGTAGTTCTCGGTCTTGCCGGGGGCCACCCAGAAGTGCTCGGGGCGGTGTTCGATGTAACGGATCTGGCGGTCGTCTTCGGGCACCTGCAGGGCATCGCGCAGGGCCAGATACACAGCCTCCATCAGCGCGGTGACTTCGGCGGGGGAGCGGCTGCGGCGGACTTCGATTTTGGCGAGCGGCATGGCGATACAAGGTAGGTGGGGACAGCCATCCATTGTGATGCCACGCAACCCGTGTTACCGGGCCGGTACACAGCGCCCAATGGCAGCCCCGTAAAATACTGGACTCACAAGAATCCTCACCCTGCATTTCCACTGGAGCAACCCCCGATGGCCGATACCCTCTTGAGCGCAACCACCCCCGACGTAGCGGCACCTGCGCAAGCCACGGGCAAACCGTCGGCCGCCATGGCCAACGCCATCCGCGCGCTCGCCATGGACGCGGTGCAAGCCGCCAACTCGGGCCACCCCGGCGCGCCCATGGGCATGGCCGACATGGCCGTGGCTTTGTGGGACCAGCACCTGCAGCACAACCCCAAGAACCCCAACTGGCTGAACCGCGACCGCTTCATCCTGTCCAACGGCCACGGCTCCATGCTGCTGTACGCGCTCTTGCACCTCACCGGCTACAAGCTGCCCATGGCCGAGCTGAAGAACTTCCGCCAGCTGCACAGCAAGACCGCCGGCCACCCCGAGTACGGCATCACCCCCGGCGTTGAAACGACCACCGGCCCGCTGGGCCAGGGCATCACCAATGCCGTCGGCTTTGCGCTGGCCGAGAAGCTGTTGGCGCAAGAGTTCAACCGCGAAGGCCATGCCATCGTCGACCACCACACCTACGCCTTCATGGGCGACGGTTGCCTGATGGAAGGCATCAGCCACGAAGCCGCCGCCCTGGCCGGTGCCTGGAAGCTGAACAAGCTGATCGCCCTGTACGACGACAACGGCATCTCCATCGACGGCCAGGTCGCACCCTGGTTCATCGACAACAGCGCCCTGCGCTTTGTGGCCTACGGCTGGAACGTGATTGGCCCGATCGACGGCCACGATGCGGCTGCCGTGTCGGAAGCCATCACGCACGCCAAGGCCCAGGCAGAAAAGCCCACGCTCATCATCTGCAAGACCCACATCGGCAAGGGCAGCCCGAACCGCGCCAACACCTCCAAGGCCCACGGCGAACCGCTGGGCGACGCAGAAATCGCGCTCACCCGCGAAGCCCTGAACTGGCCTTACGCGCCGTTCACCATCCCCAAAGATATCGCTGCTGCCTGGGATGCCAAGTCCGCCGGTGCCGCCCGCGAAACCGCCTGGAACGACCAGTTCGCCGCCTACAAAAAGGCCTTCCCCGCAGAAGCCAAAGAACTGCTGCGCCGCATGAAGGGCGAGCTGCCCAAGAACTTCGCCCAGACCGCCGTGGACACCGTGATTGCCGCCCACACCAAGGGTGAAACGGTTGCCTCGCGCAAAGCCTCGCAGCTGGCGCTGGAAGCCTTCACCGCCGCCCTGCCCGAAATGCTGGGTGGCTCGGCCGACCTGACCGGCTCCAACCTGACCAACACCAAGAGCACGCCCAACCTGCGTTTCGACACCCTCACCGGTGTGGGCAACGGTGGCCGCCACATCAACTACGGCGTGCGCGAATTCGGCATGGCCGCCATCATGAACGGCGTGGCCCTGCACGGCGGTTTCATCCCCTACGGCGGCACCTTCCTGACCTTTAGCGACTACAGCCGCAACGCCATCCGCATGGCCGCACTGATGAAGCTGCGCGTGGTGCACGTGTTCACCCACGACTCCATCGGCCTGGGCGAAGACGGACCGACCCACCAGTCGGTCGAGCACGCCGCCAGCCTGCGCTTGATCCCGAATCTGGACGTGTGGCGTCCGGGCGATACCGCCGAGACCGCCGTGGCCTGGGCCGTAGCCCTGGAAAGCAAGAGCCGCCCCAGCGCCCTGCTGCTGAGCCGCCAGAACATCGCCTACGCCGCCAAGGCCGACCTGGGCGAGATCAGCCGCGGTGCCTACGTGCTGTCCGAGCCCAGCGCCGTCGGCCTGAAGAAGAAGGCCCAGGCCGTCATCATCGCCACCGGCTCCGAAGTGCAACTGGCCCTGGCCGCACAGGCGCTGCTGGCTGCGCAAAAAATCGCCGTGCGCGTGGTCTCCATGCCCAGCAACAGCGTGTTTGACCGCCAGACCGAAGCCTACAAATCCGAAGTGCTGCCCGCAGGCGTGCCGCGCATCGCGGTCGAAATGGGCGTGACCGACGGCTGGTGGAAATACGGCTGCGCGGCCGTGGTCGGCCTGGACACCTACGGCGAATCCGCACCAGCACCCGTGCTGTTCAAGCTCTTCGGCTTCACGCCCGAGAACGTGGCGGCGACGGTGCAAAAAGTTCTGACCCCGAAAAAGAAGAAGTAATCAGCACGCCCCGGGCTTGCCTGGGGCTATCCGTGCAAGTTTCACCTTTTGTTAACTCCTGGAGATAGAGACATGACCATCAAAATTGGTATCAACGGCTTCGGCCGCATTGGCCGCATGGTGTTCCGCGCTGCGGTGCAGAACTTTGACGACGTGGAAATCGTCGGCATCAACGACCTGCTGGAGCCCGACTACCTGGCGTACATGCTGCAGTACGACAGCGTGCATGGCCGCTTCAAGGGCGAGGTGTCGGTGGACAACGGCGTGCTCATCGTCAACGGCAAAAAGATCCGCCTGACGCAAGAGCGCGACCCGGCCAACCTGAAATGGGCCGACGTGGGTGCCGACATCGTGGTCGAATCCACCGGCCTGTTCCTGACCAAGGAAACCGCCCAGAAGCACATCGACGCAGGTGCCAAGAAGGTCATCCTGTCGGCACCTTCCAAGGACGACACCCCCATGTTCGTCTATGGCGTGAACGACAAGACCTACGCTGGCCAGGCCATCATCTCCAACGCGTCGTGCACCACCAACTGCCTGGCCCCCCTGGCCAAGGTGATCAACGACAAGTTCGGCATCAAGCGCGGCCTGATGACCACCGTGCACGCCGCCACCGCCACGCAAAAAACCGTGGACGGCCCGTCGAACAAAGACTGGCGCGGTGGCCGTGGCATTCTGGAAAACATCATCCCCTCCAGCACCGGTGCCGCCAAGGCTGTGGGCGTGGTGATTCCTGAGCTGAACAAGAAGCTCACCGGCATGGCCTTCCGCGTGCCCACCAGCGACGTGTCGGTGGTTGATTTGACCGTGGAGCTGAACACCTCGGCCACCATTGCTGAAATCAACGCCGAGTTGAAGGCCCAGTCCGAAGGCGCCATGAAGGGCGTGCTGGGCTACACCGAAGACAAGGTCGTCGCCACCGACTTCCGTGGCGACAGCCGCACCTCCATCTACGACGCAGAAGCCTCCATCGCCCTGGACGGCACCTTCGTCAAGCTGGTCAGCTGGTACGACAACGAATGGGGTTACTCCAACAAAGTGTTGGAAATGGCCCGCGTGGTCGCCAAGTAATCGGCGACTTGCCGCTTTTTGAAAAACGCGCCTTCGGGCGCGTTTTTTTTGGACAGGCTGCGGCTCGGCATCTCCACCAAACTGCTATTTAATTCATAGCTTTTCGCACAGATAACATCAACGCCAGAGCCACTTTTCACTTCAACCCACCCCATGCACCCAGGCATCGTCTACGCCACCCTCGCCTACGCGGCCTGGGGGCTGTTTCCCCTGTACTTCCACCAGCTTGCGGGCATTCCGGCGCTGGAGGTGGTGGTGCACCGCACGGTGTGGTCGCTGGTGTTTGTGCTGGGTGTGTTGCTGGTGCGCAGGCACTGGGGCTGGATGCGGGCGCTAAAACCCCGGGTGCTGGGGGCGTTTGCGCTGTCGGCTCTGCTGCTGTCGGGCAACTGGCTCACCTATGTCTGGGCGGTGCAGAACCAGCATGTGGTGGATGCCAGCCTGGGCTATTTCATCCTGCCACTGGTCAATGTGGCGCTGGGCTATGTGTTTCTGCACGAACGCCCGCGCCCCGGCCAATGGCTGGCGGTGGCGGTGGCCGCCGCGGGCGTGCTGTGGCTGACCGTGCAAACCGGCCGCCTGCCCTGGATTGCGCTGGTGCTGGCCGTCACGTTCGGGTTTTACGGCCTGCTGCGCAAGGTGGCCACTCTGGGCGCGCTGGAGGGCCTGGCGCTGGAGACCATGCTGCTGGCTCCGCTGGGGCTGGGTGCGCTGGCCTGGTGGAGCGCACAGGGCCAGGGCGTGCTGGTGCAGGGCAGTCTCCACAATCTCTCGGCGATGGCCTGGCTGCTGCTGGCCGGGCCGCTGACCGCCATTCCGCTGCTGCTGTTTGCCGCCGGTGCGCGGCGCATTCCGCTGACCACCCTGGGCATCCTGCAATACATCTCGCCCACGCTGCAATTCGCCCTGGGCGTGTGGGTGTTCCACGAGCCGTTCCAGATGGCGCGGCTGGCGGGCTTTGGGCTGATCTGGGCGGCGCTGGGGGTATACAGCGTGGAGGGGTGGCTGGCGGCGGGCCGCAAGGAGCATTAAGAGCAAAAAGTGTCTTCCACGCTGATGGAAAGGGCGCTAGCAGCTATAAAAAATAGAGCATTCTGCATTTCATCCATTTGGAGGATGAAACCGCCGCTCACCCGGTTCCCTGTCCAGCCGCAGCGGAATACAGTGGCTGTCTGCAGCGAGGAGAAGCACGATGGCGGACACCCTGGAACTGGAGCTGTTGGCGGACGACATTGCCGCTGTGGGCGAGGTGTTGGCAGCCACCTCACCCGACCAGCCCGCCGCGCGGTGGTTTGCCTACCTGGCCTACAGCGGCGACCTGCTGCGCATGGGCACGCTGGAAAAGCTGTGCCAATGCCCGAAATAGCGAGCCCATGATGGACAACATTGCCCAACTCATCTCGGCGCTGGCTTCGCTGGCCTGGCCGGTACTGCTCGGCCTGCTGCTGTTCAAGCTCCAGGTGCCGATCCGCACCCTGCTCGAATCGGCGCTGAAGCGCAAGTTCACCATCAAGGTGGCGGGCAACGAGCTGACGATGGAAGAAGCCTCCGAGCAGCAGCGCGCCATCGTCAGCGACCTGCAGACCAAGCTGGCCGAGCTGGAAAAGCGGCTCAACCTGGGCGCGTCCCGGGCCGCACCACCGGTGGCCGCGCCCCCCGCCACCGGCAAGCGCATCCTGTGGGTAGACGACAAGCCCCGGAACAACAGCTACCTGGTGGCGACGTTGGAGGAGCGCGGCGTGCGGGTCGATACCGCGCTGAGCACCGACGAGGGCCTGGCGCAGTTCAAGAAGATGGCCTACGACATCGTGGTGACGGATATGGGGCGGCCCGAGGGCGACAAGGCGGGCATCGACCTGACCCGCAAACTCAAAGTGTTCAGCCCGGCCACCCCGGTCTACATCTTTTGCGGCGCGCGGGCCGCCCAGGGTTTGCGTGCCGAAGCCCTGGCTGCCGGAGCCAGCGAGATCACCTCGTCAGTGAGCACCTTGCTCAGCGAACTACCGCTGTCATAGCGGTGATGTGAAGTGCAAATGCTATTAAATATATAACTTTTTGCGCAGATTCCATAAGCGCTGGAGCCAGTTTTTTGTTCTGAAAACCATCACAGATCGAAGTTGGTGGGCATCACGATCACATCGCGGATGGTCACGTGGCGGGGCCGGGTCAGCATGAACAGGATGACATCCGCCACGTCGCTGGCCTCCAGCAGGCTGCCCGAGTCTTTGGCTTCTTGCAATTTCTCGGCGGGCCAGTCGGCCAGCAAGGCGCTGATGAAAGGGCCGGGCGACACCGAAGCCACCCGCAGGCCGTGCTTGAAGACCTGGCGGCGCACGGTCTGCACGAAGCAGTTGATCGCCCATTTCGACGAGGCGTACACGGGTTCCCACGGCGTGGGAAAGTGCGCCGCCAAGGAGCTGGTAACGATGATGTCGCCGCTGCCACGCGCGATCATGTGGGGCAGCACGTCGCGCACGTTCTTCATCACCACGTTGATGTTGAGGTTGAGCATGCGGTCGATGGCATCGTTGTTGGCATCGACCAGATCACCGCCGATGTAACTGCCCGCGTTGGCGTGGAAGATGTCGAGCTGGCCCGCCAACTCCAGCACCCGGGGCAGCAGCGTGGCGCAGGCCTTGGTATCCAGCAGGTCGATGACCAGCGGCATCGCCGCGCCGCCGTGCTTTTCGCAAATGCGCTGCAGTGCCGCCGCATCGCGGTCGATCAGCACCACGCGGGCCCCGGCAGCCAGCATGGCCTCGGTGCTGGCCAGCCCTACGCCCGATGCCGCGCCGGTGACGGCGGCGACCTTGCCTGTTAATTCGTTTGCCATGGTTGTTTCTCCTGGGCTGGTTGAGGCTGGTGGGGTCAGATCCGAATTGCGCGACACGGGCACATGGCCGTCAGCTCTGCCCGATCGCATTTCGGCTCTCCCCTCCTGCCGGATAGACGGTAGCGGAGTTGCGGACACCTGGGAACGTGGTAAACCTTTACCGCCCGTCACGGAGAACCGCCCGGAGGGGTCAGCAACTGTCTTAAAAATCAAGATTTTTCTGCCCTAAAAACATGAAATGCGTCGTTAAAAGGGACGCTGTCACGCACCATGGCATTGAGGATAGTCAGCAGCTTTCGCATGCATGCCGTGAGGGCGAGCTTT
>CAUPPH010000018.1:0-73239 GCA_963513125.1 uncultured Albidiferax sp. | reverse complement strand
TGAACTACAGCATCGACTGGAACGACGGCAGCGCCGTGCAAACGCTGACCGCCGCGCAGTTACAGGCCCTGTCGGGCAATGTGGCCCACACCTTCCTGGACGACCAGGACGGTGCCGTCAACAGCACCCCACGCACCATCAGCGTGACAGCCAACGACGGCGACGGTGGCGTGACCACGCAGACCAAGCTGGTCACCGTGAACAACGTGGCCCCCGTGGCCGCTGTAACGGGTGCCACCACCGCCACCGCAGGCAGCGCCTACACACTGAACGTGGGCGCACTGGCCGACCCCGGCACCGATGTGCGCAGCGCCTACAGCATCGACTGGGGCGATGGCACCACCACCACGCTCACGCCAACGGAGTGGGCTACCGCCGCAGGCAGCTTCTCGCACACCTTTGGCAGCAGCAGCCCCAACCCCACCATCGTGGTGAGCGCCACCGACGAAGACGGCACATTCACCCTGGGCAGCCAGCAGTTGACGGTGGGCAACCAGGCCACGGAAACCCTGCGCGTCGGCTTTGCCCCGGACCGGCAGTTCGGTGTAGGTGGTCAATGGGCAGCAGCCTGGAGCAATACCGATGTGGCCATCAACCACAAGCTCGACTACACCAGCGCACTGGAAGCCTGGTCTGCCACCAAGTACTCGGGCGTGTCATCCCAGCTCCTGGCGGGCGGCGACATCTATGCGGGCGACCTGGGGGTTAGCGGGCAGTCGATGGCCACCTCGGCAATACGCCAAGAACTTGACGGCAAGGAAGCCCTGCGCTTTGCCCTGACCGACCCCGACGACTCCGCCACCGGCATGACGCTGTACCTGTCGCGCCTGTTTGCGCAGGACGATGGCGGAGCCTTTGTGGAAAGTGGCCGGGTGCGCATGCTGGATGCAGCGGGCACGGTGGTGGGCGAGTCGGTGTTCCATGCCAACAGTGCCAGCGGACAGCTGCAAGTCACCCTGTCGTCGGCCACGGCCTTTACCTCGATCGAGCTGAGCGCCGGTGTCTACAACGAGGGCAACTTCGTCTACGGCGGCTATGCCCTGGCGGACGGCAGCTTTGGCTCCGGTGTGACGACCGACGGTGGCGGTGTCCAACACGGCAGCGACTTCATGGTGGACGCGGTGGAATTCAAGCTGCCGGTGCTGGGCGTGCCCCCAGTGGTTGCCTAAAGCGCCCGTTACATCTTGTCGATTTTCTTTACATAAAAATCGACAAGATCGCACAAGTTGTTGATTTATTTGGTGAATTTCACCTGGCCTCATTCTTGCGAATATGGCAGGAATTACTTGATGGGAGAGCGGCATGGCGTTTCTGAACTCTATAGGCACCTGGCTGGGTGGGGTGGTTCTGGGGGCGGCACTGCTGTCGTCTCCCGCGCAGGTATCGGCTGTAATTTTGTCAGGCATGGGGCCTAACACCACGCCCTACACCTATGTAGACCCCATCGATCCCGCCAACAACGTCACCACACCGCTGGTGGGCCTGCAATCCGATGCCGCTGTGGGTCCTGTGGTCGAGAGTATCAACATCCTTGGCCCCGCCTACATCACCAGCATCACTTGGTGGGGCTACTACCTTGAGCTTGGCGCCTTCAAACCTGGCACAGATCCAGATAACTTCCTCTTTAGCGGTGGCGCCTCGGTTACGGTATCCCCGGTAACCCCCTGGGACGACGGCATCGGCGGCACGATCCAGCTGTACAAATATTTTGTAAGCCTCACCGATCTAGACCCCAATGGCATTTACTTTCCGGGTGGTGCCGCCGAGCTCGAAATAGTCAACAGCCTCGATGATGCCGCGTGGTACTGGCAGGGCTCGGCAGCCGATCCATTTGGCCCACGCGCCTACCTGATCGAGGGCAACCTGGTGCGCCAGGAAATCCCCGAGCCCAGCTCCATCGCCCTGTTCGGCCTGGCGCTGCTGGCCCTGGGTGCGTCCCGCGCCCGCAAGCTGCGCTAAGCTTTTTTGCCCGTTTTCGGAATGGCCCAAGCCCCCCCAAAGACCGGCGAACTCAAACAGGCGCTGCTGGCGTTCCATAGCGCCTACGTGACCATCGGGGCCTTCAGCTTCATCATCAACCTGTTGATGCTGGCCCCGTCGATCTACATGCTGCAGGTCTACGACCGGGCCCTGGGCAGCCGCAACATGACCACCCTGACCGCCCTGACCGGCATGGTGCTGGGCATGATTGCCCTGATGGCGCTGCTGGAATGGGTGCGCTCCATGGTGCTGGTGCGGGTGGGCGCGCGGCTGGACATGGACATCAACGTGCGCGTGTTCAACGCCACCTTCGAGCGCAACCTGCGCGTTGCGGGCCAAAACCCCGCCCAGGCCATGCACGATCTGGCCACCATCCGCCAAACCCTCACCGGTGCCGGCGTGGTCGCGGTGATGGATGCACCGTGGATGCCGGTCTACATCTTCGTGATCTTTCTGTTCCACCCCTACCTGGGCATTTTTGCCATCGTGGGCGCGCTGATTTTGATAGGCTTGGCGTTTGCCAACGAACGCGTGTCCAAAGTACCTTTGGCCGAGGTGCAAAAGCTGGCCATGGCCACCAATGCACTGGTCAACAACAACCTGCGCAACGCCGAGGTCATCGAGGCCATGGGCATGCTGCCCGCCATCCGCGCACGCTGGTTTGACCTGCAGCACAAGCTGCTGGTACAGCAGGCCCAGGCCAGCGACAAAGCCGGTCTGCTGGGGGCGCTGACCAAGTTTGCCCGCATCGGCATGCAGTCGCTGACCCTGGGCTACGGCGCGCTGCTGGCCATCGAGGGGCTGATCACCTCCGGCATGATGAGCGCCGCCTCCATCCTGGTGGGCCGCGCCCTGGCCCCGGTGGAAATGCTGATCACCAACTGGAAGCAGCTGGTCAACGCGTACTCTGCCTATGGCCGCCTGTCCGAGCTGCTGCGGGTTTTTCCGGCGCGCGAAGGTGGCATGCCCCTGCCCAAACCCAAAGGCGCGCTGGTGCTGGACAGCGCCTGCACCGCCGCGCCGGGCACCAACGTGATGATCCTGAAAAACGTCAGCCTGAAAATTGCGGCGGGCGAGGTGGTGGCCGTGATCGGCCCCAGCGCCTCGGGCAAGTCCAGCCTGGCGCGCCTGCTGGTGGGTATCTGGCCGGCGGTATCGGGCTCGGTACGGCTGGACGGTGCCGACGTGTACCGCTGGAACAAGGACGAGCTCGGCCCGTTTGTGGGCTACCTGCCGCAGAACATCGAGCTGTTTGACGGCACCGTAGCCGACAACATTGGCCGCTTTGCCACGCCCGATTCCGACAAGATCATCGCCGCCGCACAAGCCGCCGGCATGCACGAGCAGATTTTGCAGCTGCCCAAGGGCTACGACACCCCGCTGGGCGACCAGGGCAGCGCGCTCTCAGGCGGGCAGCGCCAGCGCATCGGCCTGGCCCGCGCGCTGTACGGTGACCCGGCCCTGGTGGTACTGGACGAACCCAACTCCAACCTGGACGAACTCGGTGAACAGGCCCTGGCCACCACCATCCGCGGACTCAAGGCCAAGGGTTGCACCGTCATCATCATCACCCACCGCATGACCACGGTGGCCGTGGCCGACAAGCTGCTGGTCATGCAAGACGGCACGCCCAGGATCTTCGGCCCGCGCGACGAGGTAATCGACGCACTCAAGCAACCCCAGGCCCCTGTCAAGCCGCACCCTGGCCCACACGCCGCTCCACTCCCCGCCCTGGCCCGCCCTACCGCCTGACCCCATGGCCACCGAAACCCCCTCCCCCGCCCCCGACGGCCTGGACATCAACCACGCCAAAAGCTCGCGCCTGGGCTGGTGGATTGCGCTGCTGGGCTTTGGCGGCTTTGTGCTGTGGGCGGCGCTGGCCCCGCTGGACGAGGGCGTGGCAGCCTCCGGCCAGGTGGTGGTGTCGGGCAACCGCAAGCTGGTGCAAAACCTGGCCCCCGGCATGGTCGAGGCCATCCTGGTCAAGGACGGCGATACCGTCAAAAGCGGCGACGTGCTGGTGCGACTGGACACCACCGCCGCCCGCGCGCTTTTCGAGACCGCCCGCGCCCAGTGGATCACCGCCAAGGCCAGCGAGGCCCGCTTTCTGGCCGACACCACCGGCCAAAAAGACATCCGCTTCCCCGCCGAATTCACCAGTGCAACCAACACCGCCACCGACCAGCGCTGGAACGCTGCCATGGCCGTGCAGACCCAGTTGCTGCGGGCCCGCCGGGGCGCGCTGGAAGCCGACCTGAACGTGCTGCGCAGCAGCATGGTGGGGCTGGAGTCCACCATTACCGGCATCGAAGCCACCCGCCGCGCCAAGGAAGAACAGGCCCAGCTGCTGCGCACCGAACTCACCGGCCTGCGCACCCTGGCGAGCGACGGCTACTTGCCGCGCAACCGCCTTTCCGAACAAGAGCGTCTGCTGGTGCAACTGCAGGGCGCAGCTTCCGAAGACGCGGCCAACCTGGGGCGCACGCGGCAAAACATCGTCGAGCTACGCATGCGCATGCTGGCTCGCCAGCAGGAATACCGCAAGGAAAACGAAGTGGGCCTGTCCGACGCCCAAAAGGAAGCCAGCAGCCTGGACAGCCGCCTGGAAGGCCTGGCGTACGAGCTGGCCAACACAGTGGTCAAAGCCCCCAGTGAAGGCGTGGTGGTGGGCCTGAACGTACACACCGTGGGTGGCGTCGTGCCAGCCGCCCATCCGCTGATGGAGATCGTGCCCAAGAATGAAGAGCTCAAGGTCGAGGTGCAAATTCCCACCAACATGATCGACAAGGTGAAGATCGGCCTGCCGGTGCAGATTTTGTTTCCGGCATTCAACCAGCGCACTACCCCGCAGATCCCGGGCCGGTTTGTGCAGGTGGCCGCCGATGCCACCACCGACCCGCAGGGCAAAATGGCCCCGTTCTACAAAGGCCAGGTGGTCGTCACCCCCGAGGGCATGGGCAAGCTCACCACCTATGAGATCAAGGCCGGCATGCCCGCCGACGTGTTTGTCAAAAGCGGCGAGCGCACCCTGCTGAACTACCTGTTCAAACCGCTCAGCGACCACATGCGCGCCGCGCTGACGGAGCAGTAGGCATGCGGCGCACCCTGCTGGCAATTTTTCTGGTGTGCACGGCATCCATGGCTGCGCACGCCGGTGGCCTGCTGGAGGCCTACCAGCAGGCGCTGGAGCATGACCCCACGCTGCGCGCCGCCCGCTACGAGCGCGAGGCCGGGCGCATGGCTCCGGCCATCGCCCGGGCCGCGCTGCTGCCCAACCTGTCTTTCAGCTCCAGCCGCTCCGGCAACCAGGGCGATCGCAGCCTGGCCCCCGGCACCCCGGAGCAAGACCTGAAATACCGCTCCGCCCAAGACACCCTGGCGCTGCGCCAGGCGCTGTACAACGGTGAAGCCAACGTTCGCTACCAGCAAGGCCTGGTGCAATCCGAGTACAGCGAACTGGTGTTTCTCAAGAAGCAGGACGACCTGGCCGTGCGCGTGGCGGGTGCCTATTTCGACCTGCTGCTGGCCGCCGAAAAGCTGGCCTTTGCCAACGCCGAGGTCAGTGCTTTCAGTGCGCAGCAAACATCGGCCGAGCGGCGCTACACCGCAGGCGAAGGCACCGTCACCGAGATTGCCGAGGCCAGCGCCCGCGGTGCCATTGCCGAGGCCAACCGGGCCGATGCCACCGACCTGCTGCTGGTCGCCCGCCAGGCCCTGGAGGCCATGACCGGCCAGCCTGCGCTGGGCCTGCAGGTGCTCAAACCCGGCTTCGCCCCCAGCGTGTTGCAGCCCGGCAGCCTGGAGGCCTGGACCGCCCTGGCCCTGGCGCAAAACCCCGATCTCGCCGCCCAGCGCAAGCTGGTGGAATCCACCCGCCTGGACATCCAGCGCAGCCGCGCCGGCCACCTGCCGCGCCTGGACCTGGTGGCCAGCGTCAGCAAATCCACCAGCGACAGCCTGACCACCCTGAACCAGCGGTCCACCGTGCGCTCGCTGGGCGTGCAGTTGACGATTCCGCTGTTCTCCGGCCTGGGCGTGGTGTCGCAAACCGACCAGGCCCAGGCCAATCTGCAGCGCGCAGAAGCCGAGCTGGATGCCAGCACCCTCAAAGTGCAGCTGGACCTGCGCCGCTGGTTTCTGGCCACCCGCACCGGCATCACCAAGGTGGCCGCCTTTGAGCGCGCGGTAGAGTCCAGCCGGGTGGCGGTGGAAGGCACACAGCGCGGCATGGCCGCGGGCATCCGCACCAGCACCGAGGTGCTCGATGCCGAGCGGCAGTACTTCTCGGCCCTGCGGGATCGGGCCCAGGCGCGTTACGAGTTCCTCAACAACCGCCTCAAGCTCAAGGCCACCGCAGGCACGCTGGATGCCGCCGACATCGCCGAAGTCGATCTGCTGCTGGAGCCCCAGACAGTCGCATTCAAAAAACCATAAAAACCGGCACCCCGCGCTCACCAAACAAGCGCTTCAAGCTATCAAAAATATAGCAAACTTGGTTTTGGAAAACACCACCACAATGCCCTTGGCCACTGACGAATGGGCAAAGTGCCAAGGTAACATGGCTGGATGCTGCCTTCACCCCTTGCTTCCAGCCGTTTGGGCTGGGTCCATACGCTCAAATTCAAGATTATTGCGACGGCCGTCGTGACGGGGGTTTTGTCGGCTTTGGTCACCACCCAGCTGGTGCTCACCACGACACAGGCCAACGTCCAGCGCATGCTGATGCAGGCCGAAAGCAACGATGTGGAGCGTACCGCCGCGCTGCTGGGAACCAAGGTGGGCATGCTCAGCAACGCCTTGCAGGCCGTGGCACAACAGGCACCTTCCGACATGTGGCGTGATGCCGCCGACATCCGCGAATTTCTGGTAGGCAAGCCCGCGTTGGGTACGCTGTTTGAGAACCTGCTGGCAATACGTCCCGATGGCCAGATGCTGGCACGCACTGGCCAAAATAACGGCTCCAACGATATGCCCAACATTGCCGACCGGGCCTATTTTCAACAGGCAATAGCCAGCAACCAACCGGTGATTTCCGATCCCCTGGTCGCCAAGGTGGCCAAAACACCGGTGGTGGTCATCGCCACCCCGACGCGGGATGCCAACCACCAGGTGGTCGGTGTGATTGCAGGCGTAGTACGGCTGCAGTCCAGCAGCCTGTTTTCGGAAGTCACCCGTATCGCCAGCCAGGATGGTTCGCGCGTGCTCATCATGGACCGCGCCGGTGTGCTGCTGGCCCACACCAACCCCGTCCGTTTGATGTCCAACGCCATGGACGAGCCCGGCCTGGTGGACGTGTTCCAGCGCTGGCAGGCCAAGAGTGGCCCGATCGACACCAAAGGAACCGCTGTACTGGACCAGGGCCACCTGGTGACCATGGCCGGGATACCCGGCTCCCACTGGACACTGGTGCGGCTCACCCCCCTGGAAGTGGCCCTGCAACCCGTGCAAGCAGCCCACGCCACCGCCTGGAAAGCCGCCGTGGGCGTGGGATTGCTGGTCGCCGTGCTGGCCGGAGCCATGGCCTGGCTCCTCACCCGCCCCATCTCCAACTTGCGCCTGCGGGCCGAAAACATGCTGCGCGAAGGCACAGACTCCACCGAAGCCTGGCCGAACGACCGGGGCGAAGTCGGCCAACTGGCCCTTGCGTTCCAGCAGGTGGTTGAACAACGCAAGCAAAAGCAAAGCGAAACCCAGGCACTGCTGGCCAAGCTGGCAGCGGTGCTGGACCATGCCGAGGTGGGCATCACCCTGACGCGCAACGGCCATTTCGAACTGGTCAGCCGCCAGTTCTGCCAGATCTTTGAACGCGACAAGCACCAGCTTGTTGGCCAGCCCACGCACTGCATCCATCCCTCTGCCGAGGCCTACCAAGCCCTGTCGGCGCGCGCCCACCCGGCCTTCATGGAGAACGGTTCTTTCGAAGGCGAGGTGGAACTGGTGCGCAGCTCGGGCGTACTGTTTTGGGCCCATATGCGGGGCCGCGCCGTGGTGCCGGGCGACCGCTCACAGGGCACCATCTGGACGGTGGAAGACATCACCGCTTCGCGCGAACACCGGGAGCGCCTGGCCTGGACCTCCAGCCACGACGCGCTCACCGGCCTGGCCAACCGTCCCGCCTTCGAAGCCCTGCTGGCCCGCGCCACCGACCGCGCCGCCAGTGTGCCGTTTTGCGCCATGTTCATCGACCTGGACCGCTTCAAACAAGTCAACGACACCGGCGGCCACGCAGCGGGCGATGCCCTGCTGCGCGACGTGGCCCACACGCTGGCCGCCCAGGTGCGCCAGACCGACACCGTGGCCCGCCTGGGTGGAGACGAGTTCGCCATCTACCTGGGCAGTTGCCCCCTGGCGCAAGCGCTGGAGATCGGCGAAAAACTGCGCAGCACGGTAGAGGCCTACCGCCTGCCCTGGGAAGGCCAAAGCTTCAGCGTCAGCACCAGCATCGGCCTGGTGGCGGTGGACGGCAGCTACACCACGGTCGCCGACGTACTGCGCGCCGCCGACGCCGCCTGCTACGCCGCCAAGGAGAAAGGGCGCAACACGGTGGCGGTGTTTGATCCACTGGTGGTGAAGGTGGAAGCGGGAGAGGCCTGAACACCACTGTGCCACCCAGCTCCAGGTCTTATGCTGGAGCATCTGATCCGATCCAAACCGCTTGACGATGAAAACCTACTCTGTTCTTTTTGTCTGCATGGGCAACATCTGCCGCAGCCCAACTGCCCACGGCGTGTTCCAGCACAAAGTGACGGCGCTCGGCCTGGGCCATAGCATCCAGGTAGATTCCGCTGGCACCCACAACTACCACCCCCACAGCCCGCCAGACAGCCGCTCCCAGGCCCATGCGTCCCGGCGCGGCTACGACTTGTCACGCTTGCGGGCGCGGCAGATCCTGGACGCCGACTTTGAAAAGCACGACCTGATCCTGGTGATGGACTGGGACAACCTGGCTCTAGTGCAAAGCGAAAGCCCACCCCGCCACCACCCCAAGATCCGGCGCTTGACCGAGTTCTGCGAAAGCCACGACAGCCCCGTCGTGCCAGACCCGTATTACGGGGGAGAGCGTGGGTTTGAGGAGGTGTTGGATCTGGTGGAAGATGCCTGCGAGGGCTTGGTCAAGCATGTGCGGCGCGAGTTGGGCTGAGATTCAAGCTGGCTTTCGGTGAATTCCACCAGGTGCTGGGCACGGAAGTCGCGGATGGTGCGGTGGGCGGGGAAGTCGCCAGCTGCCAGTACCCGAAAGGCTTGTGTCTTCATGCCGCTTCCTGGCGATCTTGCGCGAGCTGAAGCACCCGGTGGCATAAGCGTAGACCAGGACTTTGACCATCATGGCCGGGTGCATGGGCTGGTTGCGGGAGCCACCACTGCCGTAGCGTGTGTGGAAGGCGCTCAAATCCAGGCTGTCTACGGTGCCGCAGATGAAGTAGGCCAGGTGACCCTGCGGAGCCAGTCTTGCAGGGCGGGCGGCAGCAGTTGCTGTTGCTCGGGGTGGTAGGCGACGTAGCTGGTGCTCATGCGGGAGCATCAGCAGGCTTCATCCATTTGAATGACGAGTGCCTGCCCGCGCGCAGGCACGGGCAGACGCAGGCCTCTAAGATCGTCGTTGGTACTTTTATGGAGCTCTACCGCCATGACCAACGCCATCTACCGCATCCATCCGGCCCTGGGTGTAGCCCGTGTCGGTAACGCCCCCGACTCGTACTACCTGGAGCCCGGCCAGCAAGGCGGTTTGCCCACGGAGTACACGGCAGACGGCGGCGAGCAGCCGGTGGCGCAGTTCAAGGACGCGGGCCAGGTGCGACGGCAGGCAGCGCGGTTTCGCATCTACCGGGAAGAGGCAGGCCAGCCGCCGCAGGAGCTGGTGCTGGGCAAGGGCCTGAAATCCGTGCAATGGACGGTGCACCTGGCCAACAAAAAGGCCGCCTGGTACAACTTTGCCGAGTTGCAGGGCGATGTGATGCTGGGGGCCGACAACACCTATGCAGCCCAAGGCGTGCCACTGCGCAACGCCGCAGTGACCGACCCCGCGCAGCGCCAGGCGCTGATCATCGACCCCGGCCCACGCAGCGTGTCGCAGCCGGGCCAGCAGGTGGAATGCGATGCGGCTTCGGGCAGCGGCTACCCGCATCTGTCGTTTCCACCGGGCAATCTGTCGCCCTATGCAGTCACCACGCTGGGCCGTTTGCAGATGGCCCCGGACGGCGCCTTGCTGGTGCTGGGCGGCTACGGCAATGCGGGCGGGCCACCGGGCAGCAACATCGCCTCGTTCGCCGGGGCTGACGGCTGGTTTGACGACGTGGCCGATGGCCCGGTGCAGGCCGATATCGAAACCGAGGACGGCACCCGGCTGCAACTGCACGCCTGGGTGGTCAGCGGAGCCCCCAAGCTGGCCCCCGAGCTGAACAACATCACTTCGCTGGCCGACACCTTTATCGACGTGGGCGTGCGCGCCATGCAGCTTTGCCCGGCCCTGTACAACCCGTTGAAAGGCGGCTACCAGCCCGACTACCCCGCCTGCCTGGAGCGCGATGTGCTGCCGCTGGTGCGCGCCATGAAGGAATACCGCTGGGTGGCCAATGTGGACGCGATGGTCAGCTTTGCCACGCCGCCGTTCAACCTGGGCGACCTGTCCGAGGCCAACCGGCCCAACCGCCTGCGCTGGTTCTCCATGCTGCGCAACCCCGGCAACGGCAGCGCTCCACCCGAACTGGCCGCCTCGCACCAGCAACTGCGGGCCGACAACGGCTTTCCCATGATGCCGCTCAACTCGGGCGACAACTCCATCAGCAACGCGGTGGTACAAAAGTTCATGGCGCTCACGCCTACCCAGTACTTCTTGCTGTACCAGTGGGCGCAAGGCCAGTGCGTATCGACCCGGACCGACCCCTGCGCCGGGCAGGACTGGTCGGCCTGGGTCAACCCCATCGACCATGCCTGCGCGGGCAATGTGGTGGGCGAGCCCATGGCCCCCGGCATCGAGGTCACCTGGACCCTGCGCAACCCCGACATCCTGACCCCCGGCGACCCGTTCCGGGTGGCGCTGTATGGCGGGTACGGCCAGCAGGCCCTGAGCCCCAGCCGCGACGAAACCCTGGACACCGCCCACCCTGGCTGCGAGCCCGGCGACCTGACCAAGCGCATGGCCATCCCCTGGCAGGCCGATTTCTACGACTGCTCGGTGCAACCCATCAACTTCACTGCCGTGGCCAGCAACAAGACCATCAGCAACGCCAACCGGATTCCCCTGGCCCCCACGTTCTACGCCTACTGGTGGCCCGCCCAGAGCCCGTACAACGTCTACGACGGCGCGCAAACCCCGGCCGACCAGGCGCTGGACGGCGGCCAGGTACTGGGCCAAAACGTGCTCTACCACCGGGGCTTGAACAGCTTTGGCGACTCTGTGGTGGGCTGGAAATACCTGGGTTTTGTGCTCAACCAGACCCAGGGCGACCTGCGCAGCATGCTGCCGTTCTACATTGAGAGCGAGCGCAACTACGCCGTGTTCCAGTTTGGCACCCTGGGCCTGACCCCCGACGGCAAAGCCTATCTGACGCAACCGGCCACCACCACGACCGCGCAGGACGTGGGCAACCAGACGCAGAGCACCTACCCTCCCCTGCAGTGGCTGGTGGGCAACTGAAACCGCACCGCCACTGCCAGATCGCCATCGTCGGCGGCGGGCCCGCAGGCTGCTGCGCGGCGCTGACCTTGCGCCGCTGGCTGCCAGAGCTGTCGGTGCTGCTGGTGACCCGGCCCGACCCCGTTGGCACCGCACGGGTGGGCGAAACCCTCACGCCGGGGGTGCTGCCCTTGCTGCAGTTCTTGCAGTTGCAGACCTCGTTCGAAGCCCAGCAGTACCTGCAAGCGGGCGGCACCGCATCGGCCTGGGGCCGCGACGAAGCCTTGCACCGGCCTTATCTGTTCACCGGCATGGGGCCGGGCTGGCAGATCGACCGCAGCGGCTTTGACCACTGGCTGCTGGCCCAGGCGCAGGCGGCGGGCACACCCGTGTTGCAGGCCCAGCAGGTCACGCTGGCGGGAAAAGAGGCCCCGTTCACCCTGCACCTGGACGGCCAGCCGATCACCGCCGACTTCCTGATCGACACCACAGGCCGCAGCGCACGCATCGCCCGCGCCTGCGGGGCCGAGGTACACCGGCACGATGCCTTGGTGGCCCAGGCGCGCTGGTTCCAGATACCAAACGCGCCGCAGCACGCGTCCGAAGGTGCCTTGATCGCCTCGGTGCCCGACGGCTGGTGGTACACCGCCGCGCTGCCGCAGGGCCGGGGGGTGCTGATGCTGATGACGGATACCACCGTGTTGCCACCATCGGCAGTCGAGCGCGAGGCGCTGTGGCAGCGGTCGCTGGCCGCCGCCCCGGCGGTGGCGCAGCGGGTGCAGTCGTGGTGGGCCACCGGTGAGCAGCAAACCCGGTCTGCCGGTTCACAGCAATTGGACGCGGTGTGCGGCCCCGGCTGGGTGGCGGCGGGCGACGCGGCCATGGCCTTTGACCCACTGGCCTCGCTAGGCATTGGTTTTGCCATCAGCACCGGCATCGAAGCCGCCCGTGCCGCCGCCGCCGCGCTGGAAGGCGACGCCGCACCGGCTGCCGCCTACGCCGACGCGCTACGGCAGGTGGGCGTGGACTACCGCAGCCGCCTGGCGGCTTATTACCAGATGGAACACCGCTGGGACACGCCATTCTGGCGGGCGCGCAGCAGCAAAAGTTAGTCCACCAGCGCGGTGGTGACGCTGGTCTCACCTTCCAGCACCCGGTGGATCGGGCATTTATTGGCAAGCTCCAGCAGTTTGGCACGCTCTTCGGACGTGATGTTGCCTTCAATATGCAGGCTGCGCTGGAGTTGGTAGCGCACCCGGCCATCGTCGGTTTTGCCCTCCACGTGGCTGATGTCCACCCGCAGGTCGGTCACGGCCAGCTTGCGGCGGCGGATGTACAGCTCCAGCGTGAGCACGGTGCAGGCGGCCAGGGCCGAGTCCAGCAAGTCGTGCGGGTCGGGGGCCAGGTCGTTGGAGCCCAGGGTTGTGTCCACATCGGCATGCCAGGCGTGGCAGCCATTGGTCAGGGTGGTGAGTGCGCCCTGGGCGCGGTGCAGACGGGCTTGGATGGGCATGGTGCATTCAGGTAAATAAGGAGGTGTCACCACTGTACAACCCCGCCATGGAACTTCACGCCCCAGGGCCACTCCTAGCAATTACCCGTATTGCAAGTGCAATAAAGCGCGCTTAGCACTCCACCCCATAGAGTGCTAATATTGCCGCTTAGAGAAAAGGAATCTGGTATGAACCTTCAAACTGGAACGATGTCCTCCGCGCTGGCCGCCCCCAATCCCTGGGCGATGGTGCCGCCGCTAGGCAACCTCGACGCCTATATTTCGGCAGTCAACCGCATGCCCATGCTCACACTGGAGCAGGAGCAGCAGTTTGCCCGCCAACTCCGCAACGACCACGACGTGGATGCTGCGGGGAAGCTGGTGATGTCCCACCTGCGCCTGGTTGTCTCTGTGGCCCGCCAGTACCTGGGCTACGGCCTGCCGCACGGCGACCTGATCCAGGAAGGTAACGTCGGTCTGATGAAGGCCGTGAAGCGTTTCGACCCCGACCAGGGCGTGCGCCTGGTCAGCTACGCGCTGCACTGGATCAAGGCCGAGATGCACGAGTACATCCTGAAAAACTGCCGCATGGTCAAGGTGGCCACCACCAAGGCGCAGCGCAAGCTGTTCTTTAACCTGCGGTCGATGAAGCAGGGTTTCAAGTCCGACTCGGCTGCGGCCGATGCCGGAACCCACCGCGAGACGCTGAGCGAATCCGAGATCGACTCCATGGCCACCCAGCTCAAGGTCAAACGTGAAGACGTGATCGAGATGGAAACCCGCCTGTCGGGCGGCGATGTGATGCTGGACCCGGGCCCGAGCGATGACGGCGAAGACAGCTATGGCCCCATCGCCTACCTGGCCGACACCCACCAGGAGCCCACCGCCCTGCTGGAAGCCCGCGACCGCGACTACCTGGCGAGCGACGGCATCCAAAGCGCCCTGGACGGCCTGGACGAGCGCAGCCGCCGGATTGTGGAAGAGCGCTGGTTGAAAGTGGCCGATGACGGCTCGGGCGGCATGACGCTGCACGACCTGGCTGCGGTCTACGGTGTCAGCGCCGAGCGGATCCGCCAGATCGAAACGGCAGCCATGAAGAAGATGAAAAAGTCTTTGGCCGAGTACGCCTGAACACGCGCCTGACCGCAGGGTCGGCTCCATGAAAAAAGGACCTCACGGTCCTTTTTTTACGCCTTCTGCTGGAGCAGCAGCTTCAAATCCCCGGCCAGTGCCGCCGCGCCGCCACCGTAGCGGGCGTACAGGCGCAGGCGGCCCTGCGTGTCGTACACGTAGCTACCGGCCGAGTGGTCCATGGTGTAGCTGGTGGGTGTGGAGCCATCCACTTTCTTGTAATAGGCCTTGTAGTCCTTGGCCACTTTGGTCAGCTGCTCGGGCGTGGGGATCAGCGCCAGAAAGCTAGGGTCGAAGTTGCCCATGTAGGCCTTGAGCACCTCGGGCGTGTCGCGGGCCGGATCGACGGTAACGAAGATGCCTTGCAGCTTGTCGCCATCGGCACCCAGGGACTTTTTGACCTCGGCCAGCTCGGCCATGGTGGTGGGGCACACGTCGGGGCACTGGGTGTAGCCGAAGAACACCACCACCAGCTTGCCCGCGAAGTCTTTGATGTTGCGCGGCTGGCCGTTGTGGTCGGTAAGCTGGAAGTCTTTGGCGTAATCGGCCCCGGTCAGGTCGATGGCGGCAAACTTGGGCGCGGGCTCAGAACAGGCAACAAATAGGCCGCTAGCGCATATAACACCTACGCTAGAAGCTATTAATTTAAGAGCATTTCGTTTGTGCATGGTGTCAGAGCAAATAGTGGTCCAGCAGCAGCGCGGCAAACAGCGCGCTGAGGTGGATGAGGGAAAAGCGGAAGGTTTTGCGCGCCAGGGCATCCGAGTAATTGCGCCAGAGTGCAAAGGCATAGCCACAAAAGCCCAGGCTCAGCACCACCGCCACCGCCAGGTAGAGCCAGGAGCTCATGCCGTAGATGAAGGGCATCAGGCAGCCCGCGAACAGCACCAGGGTGTACAAAAACACCTGCAGCCGGGTGAACTCGTTGCCGTGCGTCACTGGCAGCATGGGCAGGCCGGACTTGCGGTAGTCTTCCACCCGGTACAGGGCCAATGCCCAGAAGTGCGGCGGGGTCCACAGAAAGATGATCAAAAACAAAATCAGCGCCTCGGGGCCGACGTTGTCGGTCATGGCGGCCCAGCCCAGCACCGGTGGCATGGCACCCGATGCCCCGCCAATGACGATATTTTGCGGGGTCAGCGGTTTCAAAATCATGGTGTAGACCACAGCGTAGCCCACAAAGGTGGCAAAGGTCAGCCACATGGTCAGCGGGTTGATCCACACATACAACAGCACCGAACCGGCTGCGCACAGCAGGGCCGAAAACAGCAGGGTTTGCCAGTCTTGCAGCTCGTTGCGCGCCGTGGGCCGCCAGGCGGTGCGCTTCATGCGCGAATCGATGCCCTTCTCTACCAGGCAGTTGAACGCCGCTGCCGCGCCCGCCACCAGCCAGATGCCCAGGCAGGCGATCAGACCGCGGCGGACTTCATCCCAGGTGGGTACGCCGGGCACGGCCAGCACCATGCCGATCAGCGCGCAGAACACAATAAGCTGGATCACGCGCGGCTTGGTCAGCGCGTTGAACTGGCGCAGACGCGACGGCAGGCTAGTCACGGACGGGGCGGTGGATTCAACAACACTCATGCAGACAATCTCGATTCTTGAGGGGAAACAGCCGGTGCGGCCAAACCGACCGTGCACTTGGCCGTGCGCTGGGCGCAGACGGCCCAGGTCAGCACCACCACCAGCGCGGCGGCACCACCGGTATGGGCCACGGCAGCCAGCAGCGGCCAGCCCAGCACCACATTGCTCAGGCCGGTGGCGAACTGTAGCAAGGTCAGCCCGGCCAGCCAGCGGGCTTGGCGGCGGGTAGCCGGGCTGCGGTGCAAGCGCCAGGCCACCCAGGCCAGCACCAACAGCACCAGATAGGCCATCAGGCGATGGACGTAATGGATGGCGGTGAGCCCGGCAAAGCTGAGGTAGCTGCCGTCCTGCATCCGCCCCAGGGGCCGCCAGATTTCAAACGCGTGGTCGAAATCCATCGTGGGCCACCAGCTTCCCTGGCACAGCGGAAAAGTATTGCAGGCCAGCACCGCGTAATTGGTGCTCACCCAGCCGCCCAGCACGATCTGCACCGCCAGCAGCACGCAGGCCAGGCCCAGACCCACCCGCGCCCCCGGAACCGCACGCACACGGGTAAAGCCCACGGCCTGCGCGCACAGCAGGGCCAGCAAGACCAAGCCGCCCACCAGATGCAGGGTGACGATGGCCGGAAACAGCTTCATGGTGACGGTCAGCGCGCCAAATGCGCCCTGCACGCAGACCCACACCAGGGTAATAGTTGGCCACCAGGGGTTGATGGAGGCATCTTTTTTGCGCGCCCACCAACTGGCGATGGCCAACGTCAGAATCAGCACACCCACGCCGGTAGCCAGGTAGCGGTGGACCATCTCGACCCAGGCTTTGCCGTGGGTCACCGGGCCACTGGGCATGGCGGTTTGCGCCTGGGTGATCTCGGCCACGGCGCCCAGTGGGCTGGCATTGCCGTAGCAGCCAGGCCAGTCGGGGCAGCCCAGGCCGGAATCGGTCAGGCGGGTGAAGGCACCAAACAGCACCAGGTCGAAGGTCAAAAACAACGTCAGCACCGTGAGTGCCTGCAAGCGCCGGGCCGGTGCCGCATCTTTATTGCGCAGCCAGACCCAGGCCAGCGGGCCGAGGGCGAGCACCGCGCCCACCAGCATCAGGCGGATGGCGGGCGACAGGTCGTACAGGGCTTGTGGCGTGTCCATCAGCGCCCCGCGTCGTCCCAGGAGTTGGAGCCGCGCAGCAGGCGGTCCAGATCGCGCTTGGCTTTGGAGGCACCTTCGATGTCCAGCCCGGCGGGGAAACGCATCATCCAGTTGCCCATCGGATCGACCACGTACAGGTGGTCTGGCAGCAACTGGCCCACGGCGGGAGACAGCCATTGGGACAATTGCAGCTCGCCCACGCGCAGCACGGTGGCGGTTTTGAGGGCCGGTCGCAAGGCTTCGGCAATGGGTGCGTCGTCGGTCACCAGCCAGACCCAGTCCACGCGGTCTTTTTCCTTGCCCAGGGTTTCGCGCAGTTGGCGCTGCAGATACAAGTGCTTTTGGCAGGCAGCATCGCACGCTCCGCCCGCCACGCTAACCAGCAGCCACTGGCCTTTGAGGCTGCGCAGGTTGCCGGGCTGACCGTCCAGCCCCACCACCGCCTGGTCGGGCAGCGGGCGCTGCGGCTCAATCAGCTCGCCCAGGTTGGCACGGCCCTGGGGGCGCACCACGTAGTAGGTGAAGTAGGAGGCGATCACCGGCGCGGCGCAGGTCAGCAGCACGCCCAGCATCTTCCAGCGGCCCATGACCGTGCGGCGGCGTGCACTGTCCATCGCCTGTTCCGGCGTGGGCAGGTTATGGACGGTGAGCCCCAGCGGGTGGTCTTCAGGTGGGCCGTTTTTGGACCGGAAGGATGTAGCGTCGGACAATTTGGAACCAGACATAAAGAATTGCGATCAGGGCGCAAAGCCCAAACCATTGGAATGCGTAGCCATGGTGTTTTTCAACACCGAGATTGGCGGGCGGCCAGTCGCGCTGCAGGCGGCCCTCGGTAGGGCCGGATTGCAGCACCGACAGCGGCAGCAGGGCCAGCCCGGTCTCGGCGCTGAAATCTGCCAGGTCGAGATTTTGCCGGATGGCACCCGCCTCAATGCCTTTGAAGGCATAAAGCTTGGACGGTGGCGGGGCCATCCGCCCTTCTACCTCGACCTGGCCCGCAGGACTCTCCACCACGGGCAGGGCGGTGCGGTCCAGAAAATTGCGCGCCACCCAACCGCGCTGCACCAGGATGGCGGTGTTGCTGCCCGCCAGCTTCAGCGGCGTGACAACGTAAAAACCAGCCAGATCGTGCATCTGACGGTTGTCCAGAAACACGGTGTTTTGCGGCACCCACTGGCCGCGCAGGCGCACTTGGCGGTGTAGCAAATCATCGGTTTTGGCAGACACCGTCAGATCGGCCACACCTACAGCCGGGCGCGTGTGCTGCGACTGGATGGCCGCGTACAAGGCCTCTTTCTGGGCAGCGCGCGACAACTGCCAGCGGCCCAGGGAGAAGGTCGCCACCAGGCCGATCAAAGCCCCTGCGGTCAGCAAGGCAAAGCGTAGCTTGGGGCTCACAGGATAATACCGGGCATGACCTATCTCGCCCTTGTCGCTTTTGCGGCCATCTTCGCCAGCCTGGGAGCTGCCCTGTACTTCATGCTCAAGGGGGGCGGTAAAACCGAGGACGAACAGGCAGCCAAATCCGGACGCATGGCCAAAGCGCTGGCGTTTCGCATCGGGTTCTCGATCGTGCTGTTCATCTGCATCCTGGTGGGCTGGAAGTTGGGGTATTTGCACCCCACTGGCATCCAGTCGGGTCAATAAAAAAGCGCCGGGTGGCGCTTTTTTATTGTGGCGAAAGCAGGTCCATCAAGTCCAGTAGACGACGACGTACAGACCCAACCACACCACGTCCACAAAGTGCCAGTACCAGGCGGCACCTTCAAAGCCGAAATGTTTGGAGGGTGTGAAGTGGCCCTTCATCAAGCGCAGGGTGATGAACAGCAACATCAACATACCCACCAACACGTGGAAACCGTGAAAGCCTGTCAGCATATAAAAGGTGGAGCCGTAAACACCGGATGTCATCTTCAAGTTCAAATCGTTGTAGGCGTGGACATATTCGTAGCCCTGCACAAACAAGAACACCGTGCCCAGCAACACCGTGGCCCACATGAAGGCGATGGTTTTGCCACGCTCACCCTTGACCAGCGCATGGTGGGCAATCGTCAGGGTAACACCCGAGGTCAGCAGCAAACCGGTGTTGATGGTCGGCAGCCAGAACGGGGTCATGGTCTGGAACGGTTCGATGATGTTGGCTGGCGATGCGGTCACACCAGCGGCAATGCTGGGCCAAACGGCTTTGAAGTCGGGCCAGAGCAAGGCGTTGTCCAGGCTGCCCAGGGCAGGCACCGAATGGCCGCGCGCCCACCACAGGGCGGTAAAGAACGCGCCGAAGAACATCACCTCGGAGAAGATGAACCAGCTCATGCTCCAGCGGTAAGACAGATCAATCTTGTGGCTGTACAGGCCGCCTTCGCTCTCATTAATGGCATCGCGGAACCACTGGTACAACACGCCCCACCAGAACAGCATGCCGAAGGCCAGCGACCACTTGCCCCAATCCGCTCCGTTGATCCACTGGCCTGCGCCCAGGATCACAAAGAACAGGCCCAAAGAAGCCATGGCCGGATGGCGCGACGGGCCGGGTACAAAGTAGTACGGTGTTGCAGCGTGTGCGGTTGAACTCATGTCAGCTCCTTGCTCTCTCAATTCTTGTAAACCCAATATGGCCAAAGTAACTACTTTGCCACCACCCAATTAACCAAAATAACCAAACCCACCACGATCAACAGCACCGCTACCAGGCCCACCGCAATCACATGCAAGGGGCTGATTTTGGCCAGATCATCCTCGTAGCCGCTTTGCTTGCGGATCCCCACAAATGACCACGCAACCGCCTTGACGGTTTGCAGCAAGCTGGCCTTGCCAGCGGGTGCACTCATGACCCCTGCCCAGCTTCCACATGCCGACCTGCGTCGACAGTAGACGTGGGCGCTGGCGGTGTTTTGCCACCCACTTCAAAGAAGGTGTACGACAAAGTGATCGTGGTCACATCTTTGGACAGCTTGGGATCGATGATGAACGCCACCGGCCATTCTTTCTTCTCGCCCGGATCCAGCGTGTACTGGTTGAAGCAAAAGCATTCCAGCTTATTGAAATGCGCCGCCGCCTGCCGGGGTGCGTAGCTGGGAATCGCCTGCGCCGCCATGCGCCGGTTCTGCGTGTTCTGGAATTCGTACACCACTGTGGCCAGTTCACCGGGATGCACTTGCAGCGAACGCTTGGCGGGCTTGAACTCCCATGGGCCACGCGCATTGGCATCGAACTCGACGGTAATGGTGCGGCTCAAATCCACCTGCGTATTGGCGGGCAGACCAGCGCTTTTACCCGCAGATCCGATGCCGGACACCTGGCGTTCGGCAATCGACAGGATGTTGATGCCCGTCATTTCGCAAATGGCCTTGTACAGCGGCACCAGTGCATAGCCAAACGCAAACATGGCTACGGTGATGACGGCCAGCTTGCCGACCATTTTGAAATTTTCGCTACGGACGTTCATACCCACTTAATGGTGGTTCAGCAGGTACATCTTGGCAAAAAAACCGATGAAAAAAACCACCGCGATGGAGGCCAGAATCAGGCCCGTACGCAGGTTGGTTTTCTTTTGCTGGGGTGTCAACATGCTCAGCCGATCACGCGGGTTGCGGTGATGTCCAGCTTGGGTGGTGTCTCGAAGGTGTGGAACGGTGCAGGCGAAGGCACTTCCCATTCCAGACCCTCAGCGGCTTCCCAGGGCTTGGCCGAAGCCTTTTCGCCCTTGCCCAGCATGGCCGGCAGCACGATGAAGAAGAAGAAGTACACCTGGGCAAAGCCGAAGAAGAACGCGCCGACCGAAGCCACCGCATTGAAATCGGCAAACTGCATCGGGTAGTCGGCGTAGCGGCGCGGCATACCGGCCAGGCCCAGGAAGTGCATCGGGAAGAAGGTCACGTTGAACGAAATCAACGACCACCAGAAATGGATCTTGCCGCGACGCTCGCTGTACATCACACCGGTCCACTTGGGGCACCAGTAGTAAAAACCGGCAAACATGGCATAGAGCGAGCCCGCCACCAGCACGTAGTGGAAATGTGCCACGACGTAATAGGTGTCCTGCAACTGGATATCAATCGGGGCCACAGCCAAAATCAGACCGGTAAAGCCACCCATGGTGAACACGAAAATGAAACCCACTGCGAACAGCATCGGGGTTTCAAAGGTCATGGAGCCCTGCCACATGGTGGCGATCCAGTTGAAGATCTTCACGGCGGTCGGCACGGCAATCAGCATCGTGGCGTACATGAAGAACAGCTGGCCTGTCACCGGCATGCCGGTGGTGAACATGTGGTGCGCCCACACGATGAAGCTCAGAATTGCAATCGACGAGGTGGCGTACACCATGGAGGCGTAGCCAAACAGCTTCTTGCGGGCAAACGCGGGCACGATGTGGCTGATGATGCCGAAGGCCGGCAAGATCATGATGTAGACCTCGGGGTGACCGAAGAACCAGAAAATATGCTGGTACATCACCGGGTCGCCACCGGCGGCCGGGTTGAAGAAGCTGGTGCCAAAGTGGCGGTCAGTCAGCGTCATGGTGATGGCACCAGCCAGCACAGGCATCACGGCGATCAGCAGGTAGGCGGTGATCAGCCAGGTCCAGCAGAACATGGGCATCTTCATCAGGGTCATGCCAGGGGCGCGCATGTTCAGGATGGTGACGATGATGTTGATCGAACCCATGATCGACGAAGCACCCAGGATGTGCATGGCAAAAATACCCGCGTCCATCGACGGCCCCATTTGCAGCGTCAGCGGCGCATACAGCGTCCAGCCCGCAGCGGGCGCGCCGCCGGGCATGAAGAACGAACTGACCAGGGTGGCTGCCGCCGGAATCATCAGCCAGAAGCTGAAGTTGTTCATGCGCGCAAAAGCCATGTCGGACGCGCCGATCTGCAGCGGAATCATCCAGTTCGCAAAGCCCACGAAGGCCGGCATGATGGCGCCGAACACCATGATCAGACCGTGCATGGTGGTGAGCTGGTTGAACAGCTCGGGGTTGACGAACTGCAGACCAGGCTGGAACAACTCGGCGCGGATGATCAGCGCCAGAATGCCGCCAACCATCAACATCGTGAAGCTGAACAGCAGGTACAGCGTGCCAATGTCCTTGTGATTGGTGGCAAACACCCAGCGCCGCCAGCCGGTGGGAGCGTGGTGGTGGTCATCATGACCATGCTCGTCATGCGCGTGGTCGTGGGGATGGAGAACTGCACTCATCTTGGCTTTCCTTGGGGATCTTGTACGTTAACGAGTGCAGCTTACTTGCCGCGCTGGGCCAGGATGTCGGCGGGCTGAACCAGTTGGCCGGTCTTGTTGGACCAGTTGTTCTTGGTATAGCTGATCACGGCTGCAATGTCTGTATCGCTGAGTTGCTTCCAGGCAGGCATGGAACCGTTATTCTGGCCATTCAGCAGCACATGGATCTGCTTGTTGATGTCGGTATCGAGCACCACAGCCGCACCGTCCAGGGGCTTGATCGGGCCTGCGCCCTTGCCATTGGCCTGGTGGCAGGCGGCACAGTTGGCCGCGTAGACTTTTTCACCGCGCTTGGAAATGTCGTCCAGGGTCCAAACCTTGGTAGGGTCGTCGGCCTTGGCGGCCATTTTTTTCTTCTCGCCATCGACCCACGCGGAATAGTCTTCGGCCGACACCACTTTCACATGGATGGGCATATAGGCATGTTCTTTACCGCACAGCTCGGCGCACTGGCCGTAGTAGCTGCCGATTTTTTCGGCGCGGAACCAGGTGTCGCGCACGAATCCGGGAATCGCATCCTGCTTGATACCGAAGGCTGGCACCATGAAGGCGTGGATCACGTCGTCGGCGGTGGTGATGATGCGGACCTTTTTGTTGACCGGCACCACCAGGGCGTTGTCGACCTTGAGCAGGTAGTCATCGACGACTTCGCCCGCCTTGGGGCCGCCATTGTTCGACATGGCGCGCTGTGTGCTGTCGAGGGTAGAGACAAAACCAATGCCTTCGCCCTCGCCCTTGAGGTAGTCGTAGCCCCATTTCCACTGCATGCCGGTGGCCTTGATGGTCAGGTCGGCATTGGTGGTGTCTTTCATGGCCACCACCACCTTGGTGGCGGGCAAGGCCATCAGGATCACGATGACAAAAGGAACAATCGTCCAGATGATTTCCACGGTCACCGACTCGTGGAAGTTGGCAGCCTTGTAACCCTTGGACTTGCGGTGCTTCCAGATGGAATAAAACATCACGCTGAACACCGCCACAAAGATCACCAGGCAGGTGTAGAGCATGCCCATGTGCAGGAACTGCTGTTCTTCCGATATCTTGGTGACACCCATGGGCAGGTTCAATTGGCGAACACCCGGGCCACCCGGTAGATCATTGACCGCATGGGCAGCCGCCGCCGTGCAGGCAGCAGCGGATACGCCGATTTTTTGCAGCAGTGAAGCCAACTTGTTAGGAATCATCTTCATCGTTTTCACTTATTCAACACCTCAATTGAACCAATCTTGCTGCGCCAGCCATCTGCCCCAGGGGCCTGTCTCATGCGCTGCGCAACGCCATCCGAATTTCCCTCGCCAGAGCCGACCGCAGCTCTGGGCTCACATACCGCCCCACTTCCACCGAACGCCCCTGGCCCGACACCTCGATCAGGGATCGATCCCCTGTTTTGGGCTCGATACGGACCCATTCGCGGCGAAATTCGGCCCGCTCCAGGCGACCGGCGTTCTCCAGCTCGACCACCAGCTGCGTACCTTGCAGCGAAATCTTTTCGCCATCGGTGGCGTGGCGGGAGTACACCAAAAATGCCGCTCCCACCGCCGCCAGTTCCAGCCATGCAAACGGCAGCACCAGCTTGGCCCCTTGCATCCAGAAAAACGTCGCAATACCCATGGACACCACACAGATCGATGCATACATCCAGCCCAACTGGGCCGGCGTCACCGAACAGTTGCGCTTCAGGAACCAGTGGATGTTCTGGCCCGAAACTGTGGCAAAGCGAAATACCAAATTCGGCACGATTGGCACTCACAAAAATGAGGCAGATGCCATGGCGGACGTGCCGCCCATGGGTCTGCCTAGATGCGTGGGGAGATACCCGAATTCATTTTTCTTCATGTGAATTGTAGCCTTGCTTTCCAGGGCCAAGCCCGGTAGAGGCCTTGAAACTCCCCCCGTCAAACCCCATGTGCCTTGCCCTGCTGCAGCATGTCGCGCATGTCACGCAGGGAAACCGCACTGTGAGCACTCACCCGCAGCTTCGGCTTGGGCTTCAGGGCGTGGCCGTATATCAGCTCAAATGTCAGTGGCAAACGGCCATTTTCGGCCGCGTCGGCCAGTTGCAGGGTCAGTTCACGCTCCAGTTTGTCGCGCCATTGCCGACCGCGCAGGCCGGTAAAGCGCTGCGGGTGCAGATTGCGCCCCACCTCGCGCAGCTCCTGCAGCAGGCGCACCGGGCTCTCGTAGGTCAGGCGGATGCGCTCCATGTCCATCACCGGCTCGGCAAACCCGGCGTGCACCAGCATGTCACCCCAGTCGTGCATGTCGGTGAACTGGTGGCCGGGCAGCGGCCAGCCGAGTGTGCGGTAAACACCGCGCAGCTCTTGCACCGTGTCCGGCCCCAGGCACGAGAACATCACAAACCCATCCACCGCCAGCGCCCGGTGCCACTGGGCGATCAGCGCCTGCGGGTCGGCAGCCGAGTGCAGCACCATGTTCGCCCACAGCATTTGCACGCTGCCGTCGGGCGGCAGGGTGGCCTGCTGCGCGGGGGCCCGCCAGCCGCTGGGCTTCCACCACGGCTTTGCTACAGATTGAATAGCTGCCTGCGCTTGATCCACATGCGCTTCAACCACAAAACATGCTGAATTTGAGTACCGCTCGGTGAGTGTGGCATGGGCCTGCAGGCCGCCGCGCGTGGGCTCCCAGTGGGCCCACGCCTCGGGTTGCAACTTGATCCACTGCAATCGGTCTTCCATGCGCCGGGCGACTTCTTCGTGCAGCCAGGGAGATTGATGGGTGCGCAAATTTGCCCAGCGGGCGGCGGCGGCTGGGTCGATGGTGGGGGGAAGTTGGGTCGTCATACGGTAGCCTACGAGTATATTGATGCGATGTTTCGCGCGCTTTTCAACTGGGCGACAACCCTTCTCCCCAGCCAGTGCGCCATCTGCCGCGCCTGGCCCAGCCAGCCGGTGTGCGGGGCCTGCGTGGCACGTTTTGCCCAGCCCGTGCCACGCTGCCGTACCTGCGCACTACCGGTACCCAAGGGCGTAACACAGTGCGGTGCCTGCATCCTGCACCCGCCCGCGCTCGATGCCTGCCTGGCGGCGGTGGCCTACGCGTACCCGTGGTCGATGTGCATTGCGCAGTTCAAATTCAACCAGCAGGTGGGCTGGGCGGGCACGCTGGCAGATTTGCTGCGCCACAGCCCCTGGGTGGAGCCCGCCCTGGAACAGTGTGACAGCGTGCTGCCCATGCCTTTGTCGGCCCAGCGGCTGCGCGAGCGCGGCTTCAACCAGGCGCTGGAGCTGGCCCGCCACCTGGCCCCGCACAAAACCCGGGCCCAGCTGCTGCTGCGCACCCGCCACACCGCACCGCAGCCCACCCTGAAACGCGCCGAGCGCCTGCGCAATGTGCAAGGGGCCTTTGCGCTAGAGCCGCTACGGGCCGATGCCCTGCGCGGCCAGCGCGTGGTGCTGGTGGACGACGTGATGACCAGTGGCGCCTCGCTGTTTGCAGCAGCGGCGGTGCTGAAACAGGCCGGGGCCGTGCACGTCACCGGGCTGGTGGTGGCGCGCACCCCGGTGGATTAAAAGGCCCGGATCACCTCGGCCACGCGACGCACGTCGGCCTCGCCCACGTCCAGATGGGTCACCAGGCGCAACTTGTACAGGCCAATGGCCAGCACCTGGTGGGCCTGCAAATGCGCCACCAGGGCCTCAGCCCGCGCGGGGGTGATCTGCAAAAACACCATGTTCGTGGGGCCTGCCTCCACCTGCAGGCCCGGCACGTCGGCCAGCAAGGCCGCCAGCAGCCGGGCGTTGGCATGGTCGTCGGCCAGGCGGGCCACCTGGTGTTCCAGCGCGTACAGGCCTGCCGCAGCTAACACCCCGGCCTGGCGCATGCCGCCGCCCAGCATCTTGCGCCAGCGGCGGGCCTGGGCGATGAAGTCCTTGCCACCCAGCAAGACCGAGCCGACCGGCGCGCCCAGCCCCTTGCTCAGGCAGATGCTGACCGAGTCAAAACCGGCTACCAAACGGCGTTCGGCCTGCGTCAGGCCCTCGCCCGGCTGCTGGGAGGCCACCACGGCGTTGAAAAACCGCGCGCCGTCCAGGTGGCATTGCAAACCCCGGCCATGGGCCAGCGCCACCGCCGCCTGCACGTAATCTTGGGGCAGCACCTTG
This sequence comes from uncultured Albidiferax sp., assembly GCA_963513125.1. Taxonomy (GTDB): domain Bacteria; phylum Pseudomonadota; class Gammaproteobacteria; order Burkholderiales; family Burkholderiaceae_C; genus Rhodoferax_B. The sequence goes on along the minus strand of CAUPPH010000018.1, from coordinate 46,929 downwards.
CCGCCGATGGTGTTTTCCAGCGCCAGCAAACGGGTGCGGGCGTGGTGGAAGTCATCGGGTTTGATGGCCGCGGCAATGCGCTCCAGCGGCAAGCTGCCGTCACTGGCGTGGTCTAAAGGCTGGGGTTGCACACTGCCCAGCACCGCCGCGCCGCCCGCCTCCCATTTGTAGCAATGCGCCTCCTGGCCGACGATGAACTCGTCGCCGCGCTGGCAGTGCGTCATCAGCGCCAGCAAATTGCTTTGGGTGCCGGTGGGGCAGAACAGCCCGGCCTCGAAGCCCAGGCGCTGGGCCAGCGTGGCCTGCAGCAGGTTCACGGTCGGATCGTCGCCAAACACGTCGTCGCCCAGCGGTGCACTGGCCATGGCGGCTTGCATGCCGGGGGTGGGTCGCGTCACAGTGTCGCTGCGCAGGTCAATGATTTGCATGGGGTTCCATAGGTTGGGGGGCTGGGCCCGAGTCTCTCGGATAATTGGCTTCTATGTTTAACATCGTCCTGGTCGAACCCGAAATCCCGCCGAACACCGGCAACGTCATCCGCCTGGCGGCCAACACCGGCTGCAATTTGCACCTGGTCGAGCCACTGGGTTTCTCGATGGACGACAAGCACATGCGCCGCGCTGGCCTCGATTACCACGAGTACGCCACCCTCACCCGCCACGCCGACTGGCCCAGCTTTCTGGCCACCGCCCTGCCCAACCCGCAGCGCCTGTTTGCCCTGACCACGCGCGGCACCGGCAGCGTGCACGGCACGGCATTCGCGAGGGGCGACTGGCTGGTATTTGGCTCGGAAACCAAGGGCCTGGCCGAGAGCGTGCGTGCCGCCTTCGCGCCGGAGCGGTGTTTGAAGCTGCCCATGCGGCCCGGCCAGCGCAGCCTGAATTTATCCAACGCGGTGGCCGTGACGGTGTTTGAAGCCTGGCGGCAATGTGGATTTGAAATGCTATAAATTAAATAGCTAATAACGCCCATTAAATAAGCGCTACAGGCCTATTTTTTACAAATTTACAAGGTATAGCGCAGCAGCGATTCGGCCACACAGGCGGGCTTGGGGTGGCCCTCCAACTCCAGGGTAGCCTCCAGCGTGATCTGCACGCCGGAGGTGGCCAGCGGGCTGCAGTCCAGCAGCTTCAGGTGCGCCCGCACCCGGCTGCCCACCGGCACGGGGGTGATAAAGCGCACCTTGTTCAGGCCGTAGTTCACGGCCATGCCCGCCTCGGCCACGGCAAACGAAGTTTCCAACAGGCGCGGCAGCAGCGCCAGCGTGAGGAAGCCGTGCGCAATCGGCCCGCCAAATGGCCCGGCGTTGGCCCGCTCGCCCGCCCTATGAATCCACTGGTGGTCGCCCGTTGCATCGGCAAACTGGTCCACCTGCTCCTGGGTGACCCGGCTCCAGTCGCTGACCGCAATTTCCTGCCCCACCGCCTGGGCCAGGGCGGCAAAGGTCTCAAAGCTGCGCAAGATCAGGCATCCAGCCAGGCGGCCAAGGGCAGCCACTGCTCCAGGTCTTTCTCGACCCGGCTCGGAGCCACGTCGAACAGGGTCAGCCCGCCTGCAGCCAGGTGCACGTAGTTTTGCGTGTCGCGCAGGTTGGTGATCACCGGCACTTCCAGCCCATCCAGGTATTCGCGCAGGCGGTCGGCGGCAAAGGTGCGCTCGTCCACCCGCATGCCGACCAGGCCCACCTGCATCTTGTCGATGCGGCGGTGCTCGGCCAGGCGGTCCAGGAATTTGCGGGTGGCAAAGATGTCGAACACGCTGGGCTGCAGCGGCACCACGATCTTGTCGGCCAGGCGCATCACATCCTTGAAGCGCTTGCCGTCCAGCCCGCCGGGCGTGTCCAGCACCACCACGGTGCCTGCCTTGCCCCCCTTGGGCGGCTTGGCAATTTCATCCGCGCCCACGTCCCAGGCCTGGATGGGGTTGGCCGTTGCCGGGCGCAGGCCCAGCCACAGGTGGGACGACTGCTGCGGGTCCGCATCGCCCAGCAGCACGGTGTGCCCCTGCGCGGCGTAATAACCCGCGATCTGGGTGGACAGCGTGGACTTGCCGACTCCGCCTTTGGGACTGGCAACAACGACGATGGGCATGGGAACTCCTGAAAAAGACGGACGACAAAATTTTGCTATGTTAGCGGGATGCACCCACCGCCTCTTTCTACCTCGCCGCCACGCATCTACCTGCTCGCCGCCCACCCCCACTGGCGCGCCTCGCGCGTCAACCAACGCCTGCTGGCGGCAGCCCGCAGCCTGGCAGACGGCAACCCGCTGCTCGACGTGCAAGACCTGTACGCCAACTACCCCGACTACGCCATCGACGTGGCCACCGAGCAGGCCCGCATGGAAGCCGCCGACCTGCTGGTGCTGGTGCACCCCATCCAGTGGTATTCCATGCCCGCATTGCAAAAGCTCTGGCTGGACGAGGTGCTGACCTACGGCTGGGCCTTTGGCGCGGTGTCGGCCGAGACCGAAGAGGCAGCCCCCAGCGGCGCGCCCGGCACCGCCCTGCGCGGCAAGGCCCTGTGGCTGGTGGTCACCACCGGTGGCCAGGAGGATTCATACCATCCTGACAGCTACAACCGTTACTCCTTCGACGCCTTCCTGCCGCCCTACGCCCAGACCGCTGCTTTATGCGGCATGCGCTTTTTGCCGCCGCTGGTACTGCACGGTGCCCACAGCGCGGGCAAGCAAGAGGTGCTGGACCACATCGCACTGTTCAGCCAACGGCTGCAGACCTATCCCCACTGGCCTACACCGTAAACCGCTATGGAACATGCACCTTCGTGGCTGATCAACAGCTTCATCTACCTCAGCGCCGCCGTCATCGCCGTGCCGCTGAGTAAAGCCCTGGGCCTGGGCTCCATCATTGGCTACCTGGCCGCAGGCATTGCCATCGGCCCCTGGGGCCTGGGCTTGGTCACCGAGGTGCAGGACATCCTGCATTTCGCCGAATTCGGCGTGGTGTTGATGCTGTTTTTGATCGGCCTGGAGCTGGAGCCCAAGCGCCTATGGAGCCTGCGCCGCCCCATCTTCGGCTGGGGCACGGCCCAGGTGGTGGGCTGCGCGGTCGTGATTCTGCTGGGGGCCATGGCCGCGGGCGTGCCGTGGCGCATTGCGCTGGTGGCAGCGCTGGGCCTGGCCTTGTCGAGCACGGCCATTGCGCTGCAGGTGTTTGGCGAACGCAACCTGCTGCCTACCCGCAGCGGGCAGGCAGGTTTCTCCATCCTGCTGTTCCAGGACGTGGCGGCCATTCCGATCCTGGCGCTGATTCCCTTGTTGGGCAGTATTTCCGAACAAAATGAGGCCGTAGGCCATACAGGACAGGCGCTACAAGCTCTTAAAACAGTAGCAGTCATTGCGGGTATCGTTCTAGGTGGGCGCTTGCTGTTGCGGCCTTTGTTCCGCTGGATTGCGCGCTCCAACACGCCCGAGATCTTTACCGCTGCGTCGTTGCTGCTGGTGGTGGGCATCGCCTCGCTGATGCTGTCGGTGGGCCTGTCAATGGCGCTAGGGGCCTTTTTGGCCGGGGTGCTGCTGGCCGAGAGCGAGTACCGCCGCGAGCTGGAAACCGACATAGAGCCGTTCAAGGGCCTGCTGCTGGGCCTGTTCTTCATCGCCGTGGGCATGAGCGTGGATTTTGGCGTGCTGCGCCAGTCGCCAGGGCTGATGGCGCTGATCGTGGCTGGCTTTTTACTGGCCAAGCTGGCCGTCATCTACGCCATTGCCAAGTGCATGGGCGTGCCGTTCCAGGAGCGGCCGGTGTTTACCGTGCTGCTGGCGCAGGGTGGCGAGTTTGCGTTTGTGGTGTTCCAGACCGCCACGGCGGCCAACGTGTTCTCCAGCCAGACTTCGTCGCTACTGATTGGCTCGGTAGCGATCTCGATGCTGGTCAGCCCCCTGTTGCTGTTGGCCATCGACAAACTGCTGCTGCCCCGCCTGGCGCAGCGTGGCGGCCACCGGCTCGAAGAAATCGCCGAGCAGCAGGAGGCGCCCATCATCATTGCCGGTTTTGGCCGCTACGGCCAAATCGTGGGCCGCACGCTGCAGGCGCAGGGACTGCGCGCCACCGTGCTGGACCACGATGCCGATATGGTGGAGGCAATTCGCCAGTTTGGCTTTCGGGTGTTTTACGGCGATGCCACCCGGCTGGACCTGCTGCGCCTGTCAGGCGCGGCCACGGCCAAAATCCTGGTGGTGGCGGTGGACGATAAGGTGCAAAGCCTGAAGATTGTGGATATGGCGCGGGAGCACTTCCCAAACCTGGAGATCGTGGCCCGCGCCCGTGATGTGCCGCATTGGAATGAGCTGCGTGACCGGGGCGTGCTGCGGGTGGAGCGCGAGTTGTTCGAGTCCAGCCTGCGCAGCGCCCGCTCGGTGCTGGAGATCCTGGGCTACCCGGCTCACGAAGCGCGCCAGCAGGCCATGCGGTTTCGCCAGCACAACCTGGCGCTTTTCGAGCAGATGTACCCACACCGCAAAGACCGGGCGAAGTTCATCGCTGTGGCCACCGAGGGCCGCCAGCAACTGGAAGAGCAAATGGCCCAGGAGCGCGCGCAGCAGGCGCAGCGGCGGCCCAAGGGCTGGGGAAAATAAGGACTCAGTCGAGCGCCGCGTCGTCCAGCATGCCGTCTTCGTCCTGCGGCGCGGCCGACTGGTACATGGTGGCCATCTGAGCCACCTCGTCAGTTACCGCCTGGCGCAGGCTGGCTGGGCCCAGCACCTGGCACTGCGCACCGTACTGGAGGATTTTCTCCATCAGCTCACGCGGGTCCATGTAAGGCACGCGAAGGAGAAAAGTACCGTCATTTTGCTGCTTGCCCTGTTGCAGAGGGTGCCACTGCAGGTTGGCCACGCTGCAGGCCTTCTCACGGCTGAACTGTAGCCGGGCCCAGCGCACCCGGCCACTGGCAAACACCCCATATGCCGGACCAAACTGGGCATCCAGTTTGTCATCGCCCACTTCGATGGCACTGTTCGGCAAAACACGCGCGTCGGTGATCGCATCCACCGCAAAGCTGTACAGCTCGGCCTGCGGATGGCACCACGCTTCGAGGTGCCAGCTTCCGCGAAAATGCACCAACCGCTGGGGCGATACCTCCCACTCCATAGACGCTGCGGTTGTATCGGCATACGCCACCACCAGACGTTTACGCCGCACCAGCGCCAAGCCGATGCGCTCGAAATAGCGTGGTGTCGCGGTTTCCTGGACCAACCCCACAACGCGCACCCGCTGCCGCAACTCTTGCAGTTCAATGTCATCACTGGTCAGCAGTGCGTTCAACCGATCTGCCACAGGCACCGGATTGATGATCAAACCACCCGTATCCAGATGCGCCAGCAATTGCTGCATTGTCAGCAGCGCGTGGATTTCGGTCGACGAAAACCACAGACCCGGAAGTTCGTGGGTGCTGGTTGGCGGTTCACCGGTCGATGCCAATCGGTAACCGCCCGCCGCGCGGCTCCATTCGATAGGCAACTTCAGGCGCGTGCGCAGGTCATCCAGATCGCGTTTCAAAGTGGCCCGCGATACATTCAACTCCGCCTGCAAGGCAGCAAAGCTGATGACCTTGTGTTGGCGCAATAGCTGGTCAATTTTGTAGAGGCGCCCGGTCTGGTCCATGGTGTTACCGAAAGTCGATTCGGTTTCTTGTAATAGGTGTAACTATTTGATTCCATCATAAGGGAGAGAGCAAGGCACTTTTGCACAGACAACGGGTATCGGGTCCTACCGGGCCAGTACATGGCGGCATTTGTGCGCACTCCAATGGGATTTATGGAGTGTTTTCCAACCGCACCAAAGAATCCAATACGGCATGTTGACAAGCCCAAAATCCCAAAAAAAGCAGCTCCAATGCAAGCCAGAAAAGATTCCAAACCCATCAAACCCCAACAACGACAGCTCATAAAAAACACTTTAGGCGATAGTGTGCATTTCGCAACAACCTGTCAGCGCCATGCGCCTCAAGCCGTGTGCATGTGTGCTTTGGGCCATGAAACCCGTGTATTCAGCGTGGTAGGCTCATACCCATGTTCAATCCCTCGCAAGCCGATGTACGCCGTTTTTTCTGCTCTGTTTATGCCAAGACAAAGACCGGCCAGACGCTGGAAGCTATCGAAACCATAGCAAGCCAGTGGCTGGACGAACATCCTGAATACCATGCCGACATGCTGGATGCAGAAGCTGCTGTAGCACGCAATTACGACGCAGAGACAGGTAAAACTAATCCATTCCTGCACCTTTCAATGCATTTATCAATCAGTGAGCAATGCTCTATCGACCAGCCGCGGGGTATTCGGCAGTCGGTTGAGCTGCTGACGCGCCGCCGCGACTCATTGCACGATGCCCACCACGAAACCATGGATTGTCTGGGACAAATGTTATGGGAGAGCCAGCGCGCGGGTCGCCCCCCCGACGGTGCGGCCTATATCGACTGCGTACAGCGCCGGGCTACGCAAGACTGATGACCCGATAATCGAAAAAAGCCCGCATACAGCGGGCTTTTGCATATGAGGCAGGTCTGTTTAACGGAACCGCGACTGCGGCACCACCTTCAGATCGCCATCCAGCGAATGCACATACCCGGCCATGGCCTTGAGTTCCGCATTCGAAAACTGCTTGGCCACGCCGCCCATGATGGCGTTGGATCGCCCCACCAAAGCGTTGCCTTCGGTTTTATACGCCTTCAAGGCCACAAACAGGTAGTCAGCGTGCTGGCCCGCAATCTTGGGATAGGTCGGGTCGATGGGCTTGGAGAAGTTGTCACCATGGCAGGACACGCAAGCGCCCTTGGTCAACAGCGCGGCCACCTGGGCACTGGGCACTGCAACGGGTTTGGGGGCTGGAGCACCCCCCTCAACCACGCCACTGGCGCTGTAGTACGCCGCCACGTCGGCCATGTCCTGGTCGCTCAGCGAATCGGAAATACCACGCATGGTGGGGTGCTTGCGTTCGCCCTTTTTGTAGGCGTTGAGCGCAGAAATAATGTACTTGGCACCTTGGCCCGATATTTTGGGCACCTTGTGCACCTCGGGGAAGCTGGCCTGGTAGCCAACGATACTATGGCAACCGATGCACATATCCACCTTGGTGTGGCCTGCTTTGGCATCCCCCACGATGTCCTGGGCACTGGCAATATTGGCAATGCCTGCTAGCGAAACAGCAGCAAACGCGAACACCGTGGTGAGTAATTTATTCATTTTTGCGCGCACAATCTGGGGAAAAATCAAGCCTACATTCAGCCCTGTTTAGCAGGCTTGCCATCAACCGCAGATTATATGCGGCCCCATATTCATCCCCCGCTCTTGTCCCACCACCATGAAGTTCCAAGGCTCCAATAATTACGTCGCCACCCAGGACCTGATGCTGGCAGTCAATGCCGCTGCCACCTTGAAACGCCCGTTACTGGTCAAGGGCGAGCCTGGCACCGGCAAAACCATGCTGGCCGAGGAAGTGGCTGCTGCGCTCGGCATGCCTCTGCTGCAATGGCACATCAAATCCACCACCAAGGCACAGCAGGGCCTGTATGAATATGACGCGGTCAGCCGCTTGCGTGATTCACAGCTAGCCGGCATCGAAGACTCCGCCCGGGTCAAGGACATCCACAACTACATTGTCAAAGGCGTGCTGTGGCAGGCATTTACCGCCGACGAGCCCGTAGCGCTGCTGATCGACGAGATCGACAAGGCCGACATCGAGTTTCCCAATGACTTGCTGCGCGAAATCGACCGCATGGAGTTCTACTGCTACGAAACCCGCGAGCTGGTCAAAGCCAAGAACCGCCCGCTGGTGTTCATCACCTCCAACAACGAAAAAGAACTGCCCGACGCATTTTTGCGCCGCTGCTTCTTCCACTACATCAAGTTCCCCGATGCCACCACGATGCAGCAAATTGTGGACGTGCACTTCCCTGGCCTTCAACGCGAGCTGCTGGCAGCGGCCATGAAAACGTTCTACGACATCCGCAACCTGCCCGGTTTGAAGAAAAAGCCCTCCACCTCGGAGCTGCTGGACTGGCTCAAGCTACTGGTAGCCGAAGACATTTCAGCCGAAGCCTTGCACAGCCAGGACAATATGGTGTCGGTGCCGCCGCTGGTTGGCGCGTTGCTGAAAAACGAGCAGGATGTCAGCCTGTTCGAAAAACTGGTGTTCATGCAGCGCCACCACCGATAGCTACCATCGCAGACCAGAACCGATGCTGATTGACTTCTTCTATGCCCTGCGCTCCGCCAAACTGCCAGTTTCGGTAAAGGAATACTTGAGCCTACTGGAAGCACTGAAAGCAGGCGTAGTGGGGCCAAACAGCGAAGATAGCTACAAGATAGACGATTTTTACTATTTAAGCCGCTGTACGCTGGTCAAAGACGAGAAGCACTACGACAAGTTCGACCAGGCTTTCGCCACCTACTTCAAGGGCGTGGAGGCTGTGACCGACTTCACCCAGGATATTCCCCTGGAATGGCTGCGCAAAAACCTCGAGCTCGAACTCAGCCCCGAAGAAAAAGCCAAGATCGAAAAAATGGGCTGGGACAAGCTCATGGAAACGCTCAAACAGCGCTTCGAAGAACAAAAAGAACGCCACGAAGGCGGCAGCAAATGGATTGGCACCGGCGGCACCAGCCCGTTTGGAGCCAATGGCTACAACCCCGAAGGCATCCGCATCGGGCAGGATAAAAGCCGGAACAAAAGCGCGGTGAAAGTGTGGGACCAGCGGGCTTTCAAAGACTATGACGACAGCCAGGAACTCGGCACACGCAATATCAAGGTGGCATTGCGCCGCCTGCGAAAATTTGCCCGCGAAGGCCATGCCGACGAACTGGATCTGACCGACACCATCCGCTCTACCGCCGCCAACGCCGGTTATCTGGACATCAAAATGGTGCCAGAACGGCACAACAACGTCAAAGTACTGCTGCTGATGGATGTGGGCGGCAGCATGGACGAGCATGTGCAGCGGGTAGAAGAGCTGTTCAGCGCCAGCAAAAGCGAGTTCAAGCACCTGGAGTTTTACTACTTCCACAACTGCGTCTACGACTTCATGTGGAAGCACAACCGCCGCCGCTACACCGAAAAATTCTCCACCTGGGACGTGATCCGCAAGTACAACAAAGACTACAAGCTGCTGTTCATCGGCGATGCCACCATGAGCCCCTATGAGATTTTGCAGCCCGGCGGCAGCGTGGAATACAGCAACGAAGAGGCCGGTGCCGTGTGGCTGCAGCGCCTTACCAGCGCCTTCCCAAAGTTTGCCTGGATCAATCCTGAACCCCAGGGCCTATGGGAATACCGCCAAAGCATCAGCATCGTCCAACAATTGGTGGGCCAACGCATGTTTCCCCTGACACTGAAAGGTCTGGAAGACACCATGCGGCTGCTGTCGAAGTAAGCAATGCACAGGTTCGGCATACGGGTGTGGGCGTGGTGCGGGTTGTTGTTACTGCCCGGCCTGCTGTGGGCGCAAACTCCCGCCACGACAACACCTGCATTCGCTTTTGACCTGCAAGTCGTCGCACCAGAAAAAATCCGCGATCTGCTGTTAAAACATTTGGAATTGCAGCGATACCGCCGCCTAACGGACTTGGACAATACCGAACTGGTTCGACTCATGCAGGCTGCCGAACGTAATGCCCACGACTTGCTCGCCACCCAAGGCTACTTTGCGGCCCAGGTCTCGCTCAAGCTGACACCCACCCCGCAAAGCACCAGCGCCCCGCGTGACATCACCATCATGGTGGAGCCCGGTGAACCGGTGCGTATCCAAGCGGTGCAGGTGGAATTCACTGGCCCCATAGCCAACGACCCGGCGGATGCGTCGCTGCGCGAAACGATCCGCAGCGACTGGCCACTAGGCCCCGGCACGCCGTTTACCCAGGATGCCTGGGACGATGCCAAAACCCAGGCCCTACGCAACCTGACAGTGCAGCGCTTCCCCACCGGCGAGATCCGCAACAGCCTGGCCGATATCGACCCCGACACGCAAACCGCCCATCTCAACGTCACCTTGGCATCCGGCCCGGCCTACCGGTTTGGCCCGCTGGATCTGCGCGGCCTGCAGCGCTACAGCGCAGAGCTGGTCACCCGCCTGGCCCAGTTGCCCACCGGGGCCGACTACAGCCAGGCACAACTACTGCAAACCCAGCAACGGCTGGCTGACAGCGGCTACTTTGACTCGGTATTTTTGACCCTGGACACCAGCGGCGACCCGCAGGCCGCCCCGGTAGTGGCCCAGTTGCGCGAGGCCAAGCTGCAAAAACTGGTGCTGGGCGTGGGTTTCAGCACCGACAGCGGGCCGCGCCTGTCGGCCGAACACACCCACCACCAGTTGCCCTGGCTGGCGTGGCGCGCCATCTCCAAGCTCAGCCTGGACAAAGACACGCAAACCCTGGGCACCGAGCTGACCGCCCCCCCCGATGCCAGCAACTGGCGCTGGGTGACCTCGGCCCAGGTGCAGCACCAAAACCTGAGCGACACCATCACCAATAGCCAGCGCCTACGGGCCGGACGCACCCAGGGTAACGACCACATCGACCGCAACGTCTACCTGCAATACGACCACGCGCTGACCACCAGCGGCACCGACCCCACGGTGGCATCCAGCGCCATCAGCGCCAACTACGCATGGACGCAGCGCAACTTTGACGACATCCGTACCCCCACACAGGGCTATGGTGTGGCCGTGGAGCTGGGCGGCGGCTTCACCCTGGGAGGTAACCGCCAGCCCTACACCCGCACCCTGGCACGTTGGCTGGGTTACATACCACTGGGCAAACTGCTTCCCAGTGATGGCCTGTTTGTGCGCGCGGGCCGCCTGGCGCTGCGGGCCGAAGCCGGTGCCGTGGTCGCGAAAGCCGATGCCAACGTACCCAGCACCCAACAATTTCTGACCGGCGGCGACACTACGGTGCGCGGCTACGGCTACCAGGACATCGGCGTGGCGGGCAACAGCGGATCAGTAACCGCCGGGCGCTACATGGCATCGGGCAGCTTTGAGTGGCAGCGGCCCATCGTCCTCAACGGCAAAGCCAGCCCCTGGGAGACGGCGCTGTTCGTCGATGCCGGAGCCGTCGCCAACACCGTGGGGGCCTTGGAAGCCAAGGTCGGCGTGGGTGGCGGCATACGCTGGCGCAGTCCGGTGGGGCCGGTACAAATGGACATCGCCTATGGCCTGGCCACCCGCAAGGCACGCTTGCACATGAGCGTAGGGTTTAGCTTTTGAGCGACGAAAAAGCCCCGGCCACACAGCGGCGCTGGATGCCCTCCGGCAAACGCCTGCTGTGGTTGCTGTGCGCCCCCCTGCTGGTGCTGGCCGCACTGGCCACGGCGGTGGGCGCACTCTGGGTCTGGCTGGGCACCGACACCTCGCTGGCCAGCACCCTGGCCCGCGCCGCCGCTTACCTGCCCGCAGGCCATACCCTAGAGGCCAGCGACGTGACCGGCTCGGTCCGCCAGGGCGGCCATATTGGCAGCCTGGCCTACCGCAGCTCCAGCCTGCAGGTGGAGGCCCAGGATATCGCTGTGGACTGGCAACTCGATCGGATACTGCAGCGGGAGCTGCGCCTGGGCAGGCTGCACATCGCCCAGCTCAGCATTGCGCAAACTCCGTCCACCGAGCCTTTGGCACTGCCCACCGAGTTCGTGCTGCCCCTGCAGGTAGACCTGCCATTCGAGATTGCCGACCTGCGCTGGCAAGGCCCACCGGCACTGCAAATGACGCAGCTGGCCGGGCACTACCGCTATGACGGCACACAGCACCAGCTCACCGTCAGCAGTGTCCAAGTTGCTTCAGGCCAGTACGCGGGCCAGGCCACCCTGCTGGCCCGCAGCCCGCTCACGCTGCAAACCACCGTGCAAGGCAACGTGGACACCACCCTGCCCGGCAACACCCGACCCACCACCATCACGGCCACCGCGTCCGCCAGCGGAGCCTTGGCTGGGCAAGATGCACTGCTGGACATCCAGGCCCAGCTCACGCCCGCCACCCCCAAGGCCTTGCAGGCCACGCTGGCTGCGCAAATCCACCCCTGGGCCGCACAGCCGGTGCACCAGGCCGATGCCACGTTCCAACAACTCAACCTGGCCGACCTGTGGCCTGACGCACCGCACACCCTGCTCAGCGGCAGCGCCCACGTGCGGCCTGATCCCTTGGCTACCGGCACCGCCTGGCGCGCCGAAGCCACCATCGACAACCGCCTGAGCGGCCCCTGGGACAAAAACCGCGTGCCGCTAGACCGCGCCAAAACCCGGCTGCAATACCAGCAAGGCGCCTGGGTCATCGAGTCGCTGAGCGCCCAGCTCGGCAAAGGCGACGTGCAACTCCAGGGCCACTGGACCGGCGCGGGCGCCACCGACTGGACGGCCGAGGCCAAGCTCTTGCGCATCAACCCCGCCGCACTGCACACCCGCATGGCCCCCGCCTTGCTGGATGGGCGGGTGACGGCCAGCAGCACGGCCGCCGCCATCCGCTTCGATGCCGCCCTGCAACCCTCCGCCAAAGCACCCACCATCCAAGCGCTGCAAGGCCTGCGCATCCAAACCGCCCAGGCCACAGGCCGCTGGGCGGCGGGCACCCTGAGCCTGTCGGCCCTGAAACTGCAAACCGACGACGCGCTGCTGCAAGGCCAGCTGGACCTGACCCTGGCCACCCGCGCCGCCAAAGGCCAGTTGCACCTGAGCCTGCCGGGTGCACAGGCCGATGTACAAGGCCAGATCAGCGCGTCGCAAGGCGCGGGCAACTTTGCCCTGCGCGTACCCAACGCAGGCCAGGCCACCCGCTGGCTGGCCCGCCTGCCTGGAGTCGCGGCCAACCTGCCTGGCAACATCCTGGGTCAGGCCGAGTTGACCGGTCGCTGGACGGGTGGCTGGGCCAACGCCCTCGCTCCTGGTAAAGCGGGCACGCCTCCATTCCAACTCAGCGCCCAACTCGCCGTGCCTGCGCTGGAAATTCGCCCCGCCACCGGTAACCCTGTCCGCCTCAGCAAGCTACAGCTCGACGCGTCTGGCAGCCTGGCCGCGCTGGATATCGCCCTGCAAGGCGCGCTGTCCATCGGCACCCAGCGCGCCAGCCTCAACACCCGTGCCACCGGCGGCCTGGGCACGGCCAACCAGTGGCAGGCCCGCATCTCCAGCCTGGCCTTGGAGATGCAGGACAGCACCCGCCCCGGCCCGTGGACGCTGCAGCTCGACCAGACCCTGGCCCTCAAAGGCACCCACACCTCGGTGGATGCGGCTGCGGGCAGCGCCAGCGTCAAAGGCCCGGTCCCCGGAAGTGTGCGCATTGCCTGGCAGCCGGTGGCCTGGTCGCACGACGGCTCCCGCACCCTGCTGCGCACCCAGGGCACGCTGCAAGGCCTGCCCATGGGCTGGCTGGAAACCCTGGCGATTACGGTGGACGGCAATGGACAACTGGCCCAACTCGGCCTCAAAGGCGACCTGCTGCTGGACGGCGACTGGAACGTACAGGCCGCCCAAACCCTGCAAATCAGCGCCAACCTGTACCAAAAAAGCGGCGATCTGCAACTGCTGACAGGGGACGACTCTGCCAACGGCACGCCCAGCACCATCAGCGCAGGCATCCGTACTGCCCGCATCGGGCTGCGTACCGACGGCGACAAGCTCAGTGCCAGCCTGCGCTGGGATAGCGAACGCGCAGGGCAGGCCGAGGCGGAGCTCAGCACCCAGGTGCGCCAGGCCGACGGCACCTGGCTATGGCCCGCTGACGCACCGCTCAACGGCACGGTGCGCGCGTCACTGCCCCGGGTGGGTATCTGGTCGGTGCTGGCTCCGCCCGGCTGGCGGCTGCGCGGCACGCTGGCGGCTAACGCCACCCTTGGCGGCACCCGCCTGGCACCGCTGTGGACCGGCACCCTGCAGGCCGACGACCTGGCGCTGCGCTCGGTGGTCGAAGGCATCGAACTGCGCGATGGCCGCCTGCGTGCCAGCCTGGACGGCCAGCGCCTGAACATCACCGAATTCAGCCTGCGCGGCGCCCCCACCGCAGCCAACACCACCACCGCCATCCCCAGCAACGACGGCGGTAGCCTTAACGCCACCGGCAACGTGCGCTGGAACAACACCGCCCCGGCAGGCATCCAGATGGACATCCAGGCGCAGGCCAAAACCCTGCGCATCTCCGCCCGCGCCGACCGCCGCCTGACCGTGTCCGGTAACCTGCAAGCCACTCTGGCGCAGGGCAAGCTGGCGCTACAAGGCGCACTCCGGGCCGACCAGGCGCTGTTCATCCTGCCCGACGAGACCGCGCCCACCCTGGGCAGCGACGTGGTGGTGCGCAAACGTACCACCACCACAGCCCAGCCCACCGCCGCGCCCGTGGCAGCCAGCAACACCCCCGAAGTCAACATCACGCTGGACCTGGGCGATGATTTCCACTTGGTGGGCCGAGGGCTGGACACCCGCCTCACTGGCAAGCTAGTGCTGCGCGCCGGCCCCACCCTGGCCGGGCCGCGCGTCACCGGCGAGCTGCGCACCGCGCGCGGCAGCTACAAGGCCTACGGCCAGGCGCTGGACATCGAAGAAGGCATCCTGCGCTTCTACGGCCCCTATGACAACCCGTCGCTCGACGTGCTGGCCATCCGGCCCAACCTCAGCGTGCGCGTCGGCGTGCAGATCAACGGCACCGCGCTGTTGCCCAACATCCGCCTGTATTCCGACTCCGACCTGTCCGATGCCGAAAAGCTGGCCTGGCTGGTGCTGGGCCGCAGCGCTGCCAACGGCGGGGCCGAAGGTGCCGTGCTGCAACAGGCCGCGCTGGCCCTGCTGGGCGGCAACGGCAAAGGGCTGTCAGGCGGACTGGCATCGGCCCTGGGCCTGGACGAACTCTCCTTCAGCGGCAGCGCCAGCAATTCCGACGGCACCACCAGCGCCGCCGCCGTCACCTTCGGCAAACGCCTGTCGCGCAATTTCTATGTGGCCTACGAGCACAGCCTGGCCGGCACGCTGGGCACGCTGTACATCTTCTACGACCTGAGCAAACGCTTCACCTTGCGCGGCCAAACCGGCGAGCAAAGCGCCATCGACCTGATCTTCACGCTGCAGTACGACTGAACACCGCCAGGCGGGGCGTGCCACCGAGTTCGGGCTCCCTCAGAACGTGTTCACAATCTAAGCCGTTACCGCCGTCGGCACCTGGGTCGGAGGCCGCTTGGCGGTAGAAGCACTGCCCATCGACGCGGCCATGATGCAGCCGATGGCCAGCCACTGCCGGTGGTCCAGGTGCTCGTCCAGCAGGCCCATGGCCAGCACCGCAGCCACCGCCGGCTCCATGCTGATCATGATGCCGAAGGCTTCTTTGGGCAGCCGCTTCATCGCCACCATTTCCAATGAAATCGGGATAGCGCTGGAGATCGCCGCAACGCACACGCCGACCAGCAGCACCGTGGGCGACAGCAGTGCCGCACCGGCATGCGCAATACCCACCGGCACCACCACGATAGCCGCCACCAACAGGCCCAGCGACACCGAATGCCCGGCATGCAGATGGCCAACGCGCTTGCCAAACACGATGTACAGACCCCACAGCACGGCAGCAGCCAGCGCGAACAGCACACCCACCGGGTCCAGATCGGCACCACCGATTCCCAGCGGCAGCAGCATGCCCAGGCCCAGGCCGGCCAGCGCCAGCCAGACAAAGTCCACCATCCGGCGCGACGAACCGATGGCCACCGCCAGCGGCCCGGCAAATTCGATCGCCACCGCCAACCCAAACGGCAGCGTGCGCAGCGACATGTAGAACATCAAATTCATGGCCCCCAGCGTGGCGCCATAGCAGGCGATGGAAATGGCATCGGCGCGCGACAAATGCCAGCGCCAAGGCCGCCACAGCAACAGCAACAGCAAGGCCGCAAAACCCACCCGCACCGCCGTCGTGCCCTGCGCACCCACCAGCGGAAAAAGCTGTTTGGCCCAGGACGTGCCAATGCCCAGCGCCGTCACCGCGCCCAAAACCGCCAAAAAAGGAATCGCTTGCTGGTACCGTGTCATCGTCATGGGTGAAAATATAAATCGCAACAAGCCTGGTTTTCGCTGCAAATTCAGGCCATAAACGCAAGATTCACTCACCACTTCTGCACCCACATGCCCGCTGCCATCGCCCTTGACGCGTTCGACATTGCCATCCTGGACATCCTGCAAAAGGACAACAGCGTGCCGCAGCGCGCGATTGCCGAGGCGGTGCACCTGTCGGCACCGGCAGTACAGCGGCGCATCCGGCGGCTGCAGGACAGCGGCGTGATCCGCGCCAACGTGGCGGTGATCGACGCGGCCAAGGTGGGCCTGCCGCTGACCATCATCATCGAACTGCACCTGGAGAACGAACGCCCCGACCGTACCGCCGCCATGCGGGCCCGCATCACCACTGAGCCCGCAGTGCAACAGTGCTACAGCGTGACCGGCGAGGCCGACTACCTGCTGATCGTCACCGTCGCCTCGATGGCCGACTACGAGGCACTGACGCGGCGGCTGTTCGAGGGTGACGACAACGTGCGCCGCTTTCGCACCTCGGTCACCCTGGGCTGGCTGAAGTCCGGCCTGCAGCTGCCCCTGGACAAGGCATCGCCGGACGGGATCGCAGCATAATTTCATATAAAAGTGCCGCCAGCGCATATAGGAACAGCGTATGCAGCTACGCTTTAAATAGCAAACAGCCATCTGCCGACACCACCAGCGGGAGCCAAACCGTGAACCGCCCACACCCGCGGGCACAGCGCCATTGACCTGGCCTTCAGCTTGCGGCGCAACAAAAAAATCGACCTGCCGCAGGCCCTACAATCCGCCCGCCCCCTTGTAGTTCAATGGATAGAACGAGTGCCTCCTAAGTGCTAAATACAGGTTCGATTCCTGTCGAGGGGACCATCTCCCACGCCGTACTAGCCCCCAAACCCGATTTATAGAGAAATCGGCACCCCGTGTATATTGAATGGGCGCACAAAGCTCTTATTTCGATAGCGCAATCCAGGTACCGAAGCCACCGAAACGGAGCCCTTCTGCATGGCCGAATTCACCGCCACCGTGGTCTGGCAGCGTGCCACTGATCCGCCCGAACCCTTTACCGACCAGCGCTACAGCCGCCGCCATGCCTGGCAGTTTGACGGCGGCTTTGTGATGCCCGCGTCGTCCTCACCGCACTCCGTGCCGCTGCCGTTCTCGGACCCTGCAGCGGTTGACCCCGAGGAAGCCTTTGTGGCGGCGCTCTCCAGCTGCCACATGCTGTGGTTTCTGCATCTGGCGGCCAAGGCCGGCTGGGTGGTGGACCACTACACCGATGCAGCCGTGGGCCAGATGGGACGCAACGCCGCAGGCCGCATGGCCATGACCCAGGTGCTGCTGCGCCCCCATGTGCAATTCGCGGATGGCCACGCGCCGACACGCGCCGCGCTGGAAGAGCTGCACCACGCAGCGCACGAGTCCTGCTACATCGCCAACTCTGTCACCACCGAAGTCCGGTGCGAGCCTGTCTGAAAGACTGCATGACCTACCTGCCCAAGCATTTCGAAGAAACCGACCCCGCCACCCTGCATGCGCTGGTGCACGCCCACCCCCTGGCCACCTGGGTGGTGCCGCAAACGGATGGCGAACTGCTGGTGAACCACATTCCGTTCCTGCTGGATGCCGACCGGGGCCCGCACGGCACGCTGGTTGGTCATGTGGCGCGGGCCAACCCGGTGTGGAGGGCCATCACCGCTGCCGCTTCCGTGGCGGTATTCCAGGGGCCCGAGGCCTATGTGTCGCCATCTTGGTACCCCAGCAAGCCGGTCCACGGCAAGGTCGTGCCCACCTGGAACTACGCTGTAGTGCACGCCCACGGCACAGCCCGGGTGTTCGACGACCGGGCGCAACTGCTGGCCCTGGTAACGCGGCTGACCGCCCTGCACGAGGCCCCGCTGGCCCAGCCCTGGCAGGTGGCCGACGCGCCCGAGGCCTACATCGACACCATGCTGGGGGCCATCGTCGGCATCGAGATCCCGGTGCAGCGCTGGGTGGGCAAGTGGAAGATCAGCCAGAACCGCTCAGCAGACGACCGGTTGGGGGTGGCGGCAGGCTTGCAGGCACGGGGTACGGCGCAGGCGGATGCCATGGCGGTATTGGTGCAAGCCAAGGCAGACTCAAAAAACCCATGAAATAAGCCTTTAGCGCATGTAATACGTCCGCCTGTAGCTACATATTTAGTAGTGACTGGTGCGCAATTGCTCTACGGTGCGTTGCAAATCCTGCGCCCAGGTGCGGCGGTCGCGACCCTCGGCGCGTTCGGGGGAACCGAAACGCACTTCCGCCCCCAGCGTGCTGGCCCCCAGCGTGCGCCACAGCGAACCCAGCAGGGTTTCATCACCCACAAAACTGGGGGCGAAGTGCAAATCCCCGGTGTGCACATCCACAAAGCGCAAGGCCAGCGGCAGTACCGGCACATCGGCCGATATCGCCGCTTGCAGCAGGTTGGCATGGAAGGGCAGCATGCCGCGGCCATCGCCCGTGGTGCCTTCGGGGAACACCGCGACTATCTCGCCCGCCCCCAGGCGCTCGGCCATGTGGTGGACCACGCGCATCGCGTCGCGGCGGGATTCGCGTTCGATATAGAGCGTGCCCGCGCCCGTGGCCAGGGTGCCGACGATGGGCCAGTGCTTGACATCGGCTTTGGACACAAACCGGCAGTAGCCCGCTGCGTGGATAACAGCAATGTCCAGCCAGGAGATGTGGTTGGACACCAGCAGCAAGGGGCCCTGGGACGGGGGCGTGCCCTGTACCCGCAGCGTGATGCCCAGCACCTGCAGTACCTGCAGCGACCAGGCCTGCACCCGTAGCCCGCGCGCCGCATCGTCCATCTGGGGAAAGTGGCGGCGGATGGTCCACCAGCCTACGGCGATGTGCCGCACCAGGTGGAGCAGCTTGGCCAGGACGCGGAATAGACGCATAGAAATTTATAAGAAATAGGCCTCTAGCGCTTATTTGATAAGCGCTAGCAGCTATTTATTTGATAGTCAGACCGACCGGGCCTCAAAGGCTACATGCCCGGCCACCACCGCGCAGCGCACCCGGCCCGGCAGCTCGTAGCCCGAGAACGGCGTGTGCTTGCCCTGGCTGCGCAAGGTGTCGGCAGCCACCGTCCAGCGGGCAGTAGGGTCAAACACGCAAACGTCGGCCACGCCGCCCACCACCAACTGGCCCACGCTGGCCTGCAAGGTGCCCAGACTGGTGCCCAGCACGGCGGCGGGGGCGCTGGTCACGGTGGCCAGGGCGCGGTGCAGGGGCACCTTGTCGTCTTCGCTCCACTTCAGGGCCATGCTGAGCAGCAGCTCCAGGCCGGTGGCACCCGGCTCGGCTTCGGCGAACGGCAGGGCTTTGGCATCGGCCTCGACCGGCGTGTGGTCGGACACCAGCGCGTCGATGGTGCCGTCGGCCAGGGCGGCGCGCAGGGCATCGCGGTCGCGCTGCTGGCGCAGCGGCGGGGTCAGGCGGGCGCGGCTGTCGAAGTAGCCGATGTCGGTGTCGGTCAGGTGCAGCGAGTTGATGCTGACATCGCAGGTGACGCGCAGGCCGTCTTTTTTGGCCTGACGCACCAGGGCAATGCCCGCGGCGCTGCTGATGCGGCACAGGTGGACGCGCGCGCCGGTAGTTTTGAGCAGCTCGAAAATGGTGTGCAACGCAATGGTTTCTGCGGCCACCGGCACGCCGCCCAGGCCCATGCGGGTGGCCAGCGCGCCGCTGGCGGCCACGCCCTTGCCCAGGTGCAGCTCTTGCGGGCGCAGCCAGACGGGGTAGTCGAAGGTGGCGGCGTATTGCAGCGCGCGTTGCAGCACCTGGGTGTTGCCCAGCGGCACCTCGGCCTGGCCGAAGCCGATGCAGCCCGCGCCGGTGAGTTCGACCATCTCGGTCAGCACCTCGCCCTGCAGGCCCCGGGTGAGCGCGCCCAGCGGGAACAGGCGCGCCTGGTGGTTCTTTTTGGCGCGGAACTTCAGCATCTGCACCAGACCGGGCTCGTCCAGCACGGGGTCGGTGTCGGGCGGGCAGACCAGGCTGGTCACGCCACCTGCCGCCGCCGCGGCCATTTCGGACTCCATCATGCCTTCGTGCTCGTAGCCGGGCTCGCGCAGGCGGGCGCACAGGTCCACCAGGCCGGGCAGCACGATGCAGCCGCTGGCATCGACCACGCGGTCGGGCTGAAAGTCGGGCAGGTCGCGGCCAATGGCAATGATGCGGCCGGTGGCGATGGCGATGGTGCCGGTGGTGTCCAGGCCACTGGCGGGGTCGATGATGCGACCGTGTTGGATCAGGGTTTTCATATTTTTAGACCAAATAGGGCTCTAGCGCAGGTAACACTTGCACTAGCAGCTATGGATTGAATAGCATCCACGGTCAAGCTTCGTTGCCCGCCACGATGCCCATCACCGCCATGCGCACGGCGATGCCGAAGGTCACCTGCGGCAGGATCACGGCCTGCTTGCCGTCGACCACGGCGGAGTCGATCTCTACACCCCGGTTGATCGGGCCAGGGTGCATCACGATGGCATCGGGTTGGGCCAGGGCCAGCTTCTCGGGGGTCAGGCCGAAGCTGCGGAAATACTCCTGGCTGGACGGCAGCAGTGCGCCGCTCATGCGCTCGTTTTGCAGGCGCAGCATGATGACTACGTCGCAGCCCTTGATGCCCTCTTCCAGCGTGTGGCACACGCGCACGCCCATCTGCGCCATGTCGGCCGGCACCAGGGTTTTGGGGCCAACCACGCGTACTTCGGCGCAGCCCAGGGTGGTGAGCGCGTGGATGTCGGAGCGGGCCACGCGGGAGTGCAGCACGTCGCCGACGATGGCCACGGTAAGGTTGCTGAAGTCTTTTTTGTAGTGCCGGATGGTGTACATGTCCAGCAGGCCCTGGGTCGGATGGGCGTGGCGGCCATCGCCTGCGTTCACCACATGCACGTGGGGTGCGACGTGCTGGGCGATCAGGTAGGGCGCACCCGATTCGCTGTGCCGCACCACAAAGATGTCGGCGGCCATGGCGCTGAGGTTGGCGATGGTGTCCAGCAGCGACTCGCCCTTGGCGGCGCTGGAGCGGGCGATATCCAGGTTGATCACGTCGGCGCTGAGGCGCTTGGCGGCAATGTCGAAGGTGGTGCGGGTGCGGGTGGAGTTCTCGAAGAACAGGTTGAACACGCTTTTGCCGCGCAGCAAGGGCACTTTTTTGACCTCGCGGTCGTTCACGCTGACGAAATTGGCGGCGGTGTCCAGGATCTGCGTCAGGATGTCTTTGGGCAGGCCTTCAGTAGACAGCAGGTGGACCAGTTCGCCGTGCTTGTTAAGTTGGGGGTTGTTGCGTTTGTAGAGCATCTTGAGCCTTGAGAATTAGCCTTCTACGTTGAAACTGAAGGCACCCGTGGCGTTGCGCGCCAGTTCGAGCTTCTGGGTGGCGGGCAGGGCCACGCGGGCCGCTGCAAAGTCGGGGTGGATGGGCAGCTCGCGCCCGCCCCGGTCTACCAGCACGGCCAGCTTGACCGCAGACGGGCGGCCAAAGTCAAACAGCTCGTTGACCACGGCGCGGATGGTGCGGCCGGTGTAGAGCACGTCATCCAGCAGGATGATGTGGGCCCCGTTCACATCGAAGTCCAGCGCGGTCTGCCCGCCGCTGCCCGAGACCATGCCGCGCTGGGAGAAGTCGTCGCGGTGCATGGCGGAAGAGATCACGCCGGGTTTGCCGGACAGTTGCAGGTCGGCCTGCAGGCGCTCGGCCAGCCAGGCCCCGCCGGAGGTGATGCCGACCAGGCGGGTGCCGGGTTGGAGCAAGGCGCGCACGCCCTTCAATAGTTCAAGGTAAAGCGCTTCGGCATCCAACATCAATGTACTCACGGGATACTCCTCAAAAATTGTTCCAAGATGATGCAGGCCGCTGCGGCATCTGCGTCTTTTGCGCCCATCTCCAGCGCTTCTGTGGTGCTATAGCGCTCATCTACCTCGAAAACCGGCAGATTGAAGCGCCCGCGCAGTTGGCGGCCAAATTTTTGCGCACGCCGGGTGTTGTCGTGGGCCGCGCCGTCCGGATGGAACGGTACGCCGATGACGATGGCATCGGGCTGCCACTCCTTGACGCGGGCGGCGATGGGGATGAAGCGGGCATCGCCCTCGGCGGTGATGGTGCCCTGCGGCGTGGCGGTGCGGGTCAGGCGGTTGCCCACGGCCACGCCGGTGCGCTTTTGGCCGTAATCAAAGGCCAGGAAGGATTGCAAGTTGGCGGGGACGGGCTCCGTCATGCGTGGCCCGCTTCGGGCGAGAGCATCCAGGACTGCAGGCCCAGCAAAAGCAAAGCCTGGTCGTAGCGCTCGGCCACCGGGGTGTCGAAAATCACGCCCAGGTCGGCTTCTACCGTGAGCCAGCTATTTTCGCCCAGTTCGGCCTCCAGCTGGCCCTCGCCCCAGGCCGAATACCCCAGTGACACCAGCACCCGGCGCGGCCCGGCCCCGGTAGACAAGGCTTCGAGCACGTCTTTGGAGGTGGTCATCTCCAGCCCGCCGGGGATGGCCATGGTGGAGGCGTAGACGGACTCGGACGGGTCGATGTCGGTGCCGATAAAGGCCTCGTGCAGCACAAAGCCGCGCTCGGTCTGCACCGGGCCGCCCTGGAACACCGGGCTTTCGCTCAGGTCGGCACGGCGCAGCGGCAGCTCGACCTTGTCGAACAGGGCTTGAAGGCTGATGTCACTGGGTTTGTTGATCACCAGGCCCATGGCGCCCCGCGGGCTGTGCTCGCACAGGTAAACCACGCTCTTGGCGAAGGCTTCGTCCTCCAGACCGGGCATCGCGATCAAAAAGTGATGCGTCAGGTTCATGGGGGCAGTGTCGGTGGTCATCCGGCGATTTTAAGGGTTCAATCGGCATAGAAATGCACGGGCTGTAAAGCGACAAATTTGGCGCAATCCGACGGAATGTCGAATTTGAACAAGTGTGCGTCTGCAAGGCGCAAGGTGACACACGGGTGACATCGAACAATGCAGGCAGATCCCATTGGACCCCCACGAGAACACTATGCGCGGCCAAAACTACTCCCTCTGGAGCCTGCTCAAGCACGGCTTTAAAAACCACCAAACCTGGGAACCCGCCTGGGAACGGGTGGCCTTGAAACCTTCCTACGACGTGGTCATCGTCGGCGGTGGCGGCCACGGCCTGGCCACGGCCTACTACCTGGCCAAAAACCACCCCGAGGTCGGCAAAATAGCGGTGCTGGAAAAAGGCTACCTTGGCGGCGGCAATACGGCGCGCAACACCACCATCGTGCGCTCCAACTACCTGTGGGACGAGTCGGCAGCCATTTACGAGCATTCGCTGAAGCTCTGGGAAGGCCTGACCGAAGACCTGAATTTCAACGTCATGTTCAGCCAGCGCGGTGTGTTCAACCTGGGCCACACCCTGCAAGACATGCGCGACATCGAGCGCCGCGTCAATGCCAATGCCCTGCAAGGCGTGGATGCCCATGTGCTGAACGCGCAAGAAGTCAAAGAAAAAATCCCCCAGCTCGACTGCAGCCGCAGCCGCCGCTTCCCGGTGCTGGGTGCCAGCTGGCAGCCGCGTGCCGGTGTGGCCCACCACGATGCCGTGGCCCGGGGCTTTGCCCGCGCCGCCAGCCGCCTGGGTGTGGACCTGATCGAAGGCTGCGAAGTCACCGGCATGGATATCCAAAACGGCCAGATCCGTGGCCTGCAAACCAACCTGGGTGCCATCAAGACCGAGCGCGTGGGTTGCGTGGCCGCCGGGCATTCCTCGGTGCTGGCCAAGATGGCCGGGCTGCGCATGCCGCTGGAAAGCCACCCGCTGCAGGCCTTTGTGTCCGAATCCATGCAGCGCGTGATCGACACCGTGATCATGTCCAACGCGGTGCACGGCTACCTGAGTCAGTCCGACAAGGGCGAGCTGGTGATTGGCGCAGGCATCGACAGCTACCTGGGCTACGGCCAGCGCGGCAGCCCGCACGTGATCGAGCACACCGCCGCCGCCATCATCGAGCTGTTCCCTCAGTTCTCGCGCGTGCGCATGAACCGCCAGTGGGGCGGGATTGTGGACGTAACCCCCGATGCCTGCCCCATCATCTCCAAGACCGCCGTGCAAGGCCTGTTCTTCAACTGCGGCTGGGGTACCGGCGGCTTCAAGGCCACACCGGGTTCTGGCCATGTGTTTGCCGACATGCTGGCCAAAGGCGAAGCGGGCCCGCTGTCCAAAGCCTTCTCCGTAGACCGCTTCCATACCGGCCATTTGATCGACGAACACGGCGCCGCTGGCGTCGCACATTGAGCGAAACGACCATGTTTTTATTGCACTGCCCCCACTGCGGCGAAATGCGGGACGAAGAAGAGTTCAGCAACGCCGGTGAAGCCTATATCCCCCGCCCTGCCAAACCCGAAGAAGTGGACGATGCCACCTGGGGCGACTATGTTTTCATGCGCCGCAACACCAAAGGCTGGTTTTGGGAGCAATGGCAGCACACGGCCGCCTGCCGCAAGGTGTTTGCCGTGAAGCGCAACACCGCCACCTACGAAATTGCCGGGAGCTGGACGCTGGCCGAAGGCAAAGCCCTGTTTCTGGCCGATCTGGCCGAGGAGAAATCAGCATGAGCGGTTCCCGCGTCCCCCAGACCACCGCGCGCATCGACACCACGCGCACGGTGAAGTTCACTTTCGATGGCCGCGAGTTCACCGGCCACCCCGGCGACACGCTGGCATCGGCCCTGCTGGCCGTTGGTGTGCGCCGCATGGCCCGCAGCTTCAAATATGGCCGTCCCCGCGGCATCATCGGTGCGGGTGCAGAAGAACCCAACTCGCTGGTGCAAATGGGCGTGGGCGCGCTGACCACGCCCAATGTCAAAGCCACCCAGGCCGAGATGTACGACGGCTTGAGCGCCCGCTCCACCTCGGGCTGGCCGTCGCTGGACTTTGATCTGAAGTCGGTGCTGGGCCAGGGCTCGCGCTTCATGCCTGCGGGCTTCTACAGCAAGACCTTCAAATGGCCGCAAAAGCTATGGCCGCTGTATGAGACCGTGATCCGCAAGTTCGCCGGGTTTGGCGATGCACCCACCGAGCCCGATCCCGAGAAATACGACCACTTGCACCACCATGTGGACGTGCTGGTGGTGGGCGGCGGTGCCTGTGGCCTGCTGGCTGCGCTGCAAGCCGGGCGCGCCGGGCTCAAGACCCTGCTGGTGGACGAGCAAAACGAATTGGGCGGCTGGTTGTTGTCCGACCCCACGGCACAGATCGATGGCCGCAATAGCGATGCCTACATCCGCTCGGTGCAAGCCGCACTGGCCGAGATGCCGCACGTCACTGTGCTGCCCCGTACCACGGCGTTTGGTATGTACGAGCAAAACCTGGTGCAGGCCGTAGAGCTGGTGCAAGACCACATTGCCCCCGCGCAGCGCCAAGCCCATCTGCCACGCCACCGCATGCACAAGATCCGCGCCCACCACGTGGTGCTGGCGACCGGTGCCATTGAACGCCCCCTGGTGTTTGGCAACAACGACCTGCCCGGCGTGATGACCGTATCGGCTGGCCAAACCTTTCTGGTGCGCTACGGCGTGCGGGTGGGCGAGCGCATCGTCATCTGCGGCACCAGCGACCTGGCCCACGACTGCGCCGAGGTACTGGCCAAGGCCGGTGCCAATGTCACTGTGGCCGATGTGCGCCACGGCGCGGTCGCCCGCAACGGCAGCTACACCGTCATGGCGGGCCACGGCATTGCCGAGGTTACCGGCGGCAGCGAGGTCAAGGGCGTGCGCCTGGTGCCTTTGCATGCCACCAAAGACGAAGTGGCTGGCACCGGTACGCACATCGCCTGCGACGTGGTGCTGAGCTCGGGCGGCCTGTCGCCCACCGTGCATTTGTTCTGCCACGACGGCAGCCGCCCCACCTGGGATGAAGCCGTCGCCGCTTTCGTGGTGCCACGCACCGGCCGCAAGGGCGTGGCCTGCGTAGGCTCGGTGACCGGCGCTTTCGAGCTGTCCGACGCACTGGCACAAACCACGCACGCCATGCAACAGGTGCTGGCCACCTGCGGCAAGCGCGAATCGCTGCAGGTACCCGCCTGCATCCAGCCCAAGCGCCTGGCAGCCCGCCCCATGTTCCGCCTGCCCGATGGCAAGCAGGAAGGTGCCGGTGCCAAGGCCTTTGTGGACTACCAGAACGACGTGAGCGCCGCCGACATCGAGCTGGCCGTGCGCGAGAACTACCACTCCATCGAGCACGTCAAGCGCTACACCGCACTGGGCTTCGGCACCGACCAGGGCAAGCTGTCCAACGTGAACGGCTTCGTCATCACCGCCCGCGCCCTGAAGCGCCCGGTGAACCAGGTGGGTACCACCACCTACCGCCCGGCCTACACCCCGGTGAGCCTGGGCGCGCTGGCGGGCACCATGACCGAAGAACTGTTCGACCCGAACCGCTACAGCGCCATCCACGCCTCCCACGTAGCACGGGGTGCCGCCCTGGAGCCGGTGGGCCAATGGCAGCGGCCCTGGTACTTTGCCAAGCCGGGTGAAGACCTGCACGCCGCCGTCAACCGCGAATGCCTGGCCGCCCGCAATGGCGTGGCCGTGATGGATGCGTCCACCCTGGGCAAGATCCAGATCGACGGCCCGGATGCCCGCGAATTCCTGAACCGCATCTACGCCAACGCCTGGACCCAACTGGCGGTAGGCAAGTGCCGCTACGGCCTGATGCTGGACGAAAACGGCATGGTGATGGACGACGGCGTGACCGCCTGCATCCAACCCAACCAGTTCTACATGACCACCACCACCGGTGGTGCGGCCCGCGTGCTGAACTGGCTGGAGCGCTGGCACCAGACCGAGTGGCCTGAACTCAATGTGTGGATGACCTCGGTGACCGACCACTGGTCCACCGTGGCCCTGGTCGGCCCCAAGGCCCGCGCCGTGCTGGCCAAGCTGTGCCCCGACATCGACCTGTCACCCGAGAACTTCAAGTTCATGGACTGGCGCGCGGGCACGGTCAACGGTCTGCCTGCCCGAGTGTTCCGCATCAGTTTCTCCGGCGAACTGTCATATGAATTGAACGTCGAATCCGGCTACGGCCACGCCCTGTGGGAGGCCGTGATGGCCGCCGGGGCCGAGTTCGGCATTACGCCCTACGGCACGGAAACCATGCACGTGCTGCGGGCTGAAAAGGGCTTCATCATTGTGGGCCAGGATACCGACGGCTCCATGAGCCCGATGGACCTGGACATGGCCTGGGCCGTGGGCATGAAGAAGCCATTCAGCTTCCTGGGCAAGCGCTCGCTGGCCCGCAGCGACACCGCCCGCGAAGGACGCAAGCAACTGGTGGGGCTGCTGCCGGAAGACCCGAACACCGTGCTGATCGAAGGCGCGCAAATCATGGAAAGCGCCACCGTAGGCACCAGCAACCAGATGCTGGGCCACGTGACCTCCAGCTACCACAGTGCCTTCCTGGGCCGCTCCATCGCCATGGCGGTGGTGGCCGGTGGCCTGCAGCGCAAGGAACAAACCCTGTACGTGCATGCCCACGGCAAGGTGACACCGGTGAAGGTGGGCGGTAGCGTGTTTGTCGATGTGAAAGGTGACCGTCAAAATGTCTAAAGATCTGAACGCGATGCTGGAATCCCCCCTGCACGCCTTTGACCTGCCCGCCCGCGTGGCGACCCCCACCGCCCAGAACCGGGTGGTGGTGAGCGAACTGGGCAACATGGGCTACATCGTGCTGCGCGGCAAGGCCGACGACGCAGCATTTATGGAAGCCGTGGCCGGTGTGCTGGGCCAGGCCCTGCCCACCCAGCCAATGACCGTGCTGGCTACCACTGCCGGTGTGGTGCTGTGGGTATCGCCCGACGAATGGCTGCTGGTGTGCAAGCGATCGACCCGCGACAGCCTGCTGGCCGCACTGACCGCCGCCGTGCAAGACCTGTTTGCCCAGGTGGTGGACAACAGCGGTGGCCTGACCGCCATGCGCCTGAGCGGCCCCGACCACCTGCTGCTGCTGCGCCAGATGGGCCCGTATGACTACGAGAGCCTGGCCGTGGGCCGCTGCGCCAGCACCGTGGTGTCCAAAACCGGACTCACCGTGGCCCGTACCGACGAGGCGGGCGTGGTGCTGGTCTTCCGCCGCAGCTTTGCCGACTACACCTGGCGCCTGCTGGAGCGCACCGCCCTGCCCTACCGCCTGTGCATCACCAGCCCGGCGCAATGCGCCGACCCTGTGTTCACCCCCTTGTTCGAAACCACCTGACTTAGGCAAATACCTGTGTGCCCAGCGGGCAACACAAGGGATGCCGCGTAAGTCTTCACTTTTTAGGACTCTGCCATGACAACCGAAAGCTTCTTCTCCGTGGGTGTGGCCCAGGCCGACCCCGCCGTCAACGCCGCCATGGACCACGAACTACAACGCCAGCGCGAACAGATCGAACTGATTGCCTCGGAAAACATCGTCTCCAAGGCCGTGCTCGAAGCCCAGGGTTCGGTGCTGACCAACAAGTACGCCGAAGGCTACCCCGGCAAGCGCTACTACGGTGGCTGCGAGCATGTGGATGTGGTCGAGGCCCTGGCCATCGAGCGCCTGTGCAAGCTGTTTGGTTGCGAATATGCCAACGTGCAGCCGCACTCCGGTGCGCAGGCCAACACGGCGGTGATGCTGGCCCTGGTGCAGCCTGGCGACACCGTGCTGGGCATGTCGCTGTCGGCAGGCGGCCATTTGACGCACGGTGCCAAACCGGCGCTGTCGGGCAAGTGGTTCAAGGCGGTGCAGTACGGCGTGCGCCGTGCCGATTCGCTGATCGACTACGACGAAGTCGAAGCCCTGGCGGTAGAGCACCAGCCCAAGATGATCATTGCAGGCTTCTCGGCCTACCCCCGCACCATCGACTGGGCGCGTTTCCGCGCTATTGCCGACAAGGTGGGCGCCTACCTGATGGTGGACATGGCCCACGTGGCCGGCCTGGTCGCCACCGGCGTGTACCCCAGCCCGGTGCCGCACGCCCATGTGACCACCTCCACCACCCACAAGACCCTGCGCGGCCCCCGTGGCGGCGTGATCTTGACCAACGACGAAGCCTTGTCCAAGAAGATCAACTCCGCCGTGTTTCCCGGTTCGCAAGGTGGCCCGCTGATGCACGTGATTGCCGCCAAGGCTGTGGCCTTTGGCGAAGCCCTGCAGCCCAGCTTCAAGGCCTATACCCAGCAGGTGGTGGCCAATGCCAAGGCCCTGGGCGCGGTGCTCAAGGCCGGTGGCCTGGACCTGGTGACCGGCGGCACCGACAACCACCTGCTGTTGGTCGATCTGCGCCCCCTGGGCCTGAAAGGCAACACCACCGAAGTGGCGTTGGAGCGCGCAGGCATCACCTGCAACAAGAACGGCATACCGTTCGACGACGAGAAGCCCACCGTCACCTCGGGCATCCGCGTCGGCACGGCCGCAGGCACCACCCGCGGCTTCGGCGTGGCAGAGTTTGAAGAGGTGGGCCGCCTGATGCTGGAAGTATTTAACAGCCTGAAAACCAAGCCCGAAGGCGATGCCGCCCTGGAGGCCTCGGTCTACGCCCGGGTCAAAGCCCTCACCGCCCGTTTCCCTCTTTACGCTTGAAAGGACACGCACCATGAGCTCCCTGCACCAGGACTCCATCGTCATCGACGGTCTCATCATTGCCAACCTGAACCGCAGCGTATTTGAAGACATGAAAAAGGGCGGTTTGGCCGCAGCCAACTGCACCGTCTCGGTGTGGGACGACTTCCCGAAAACGGTCGACAACATCGCCCAGCTCAAACAGCTGATCCGCGACAACAGCGACCTCGTCACCCTGGCCCGCAACACGGCAGACATCGTCCAAGCGAAGGCCGATGGCAAGACCGGCATCGTCCTGGGCTTCCAGAACGCCCATGCCTTTGAGGACAACCTCGGCTACATCGAAGCCTTCCACGACATGGGTGTGCGCGTGGTCCAGCTGTGCTACAACACGCAGAACCTGGTGGGTACCGGCTGCTACGAGCGCGATGGCGGGCTTTCCGGCTTTGGCCGCGAGGTCATTGCAGAGATGAACCGCGTTGGCATCATGGTCGATCTGTCGCACGTGGGCAGCAAGACCTCTGAAGAAGCGATTCTGGCTTCCACCAAGCCTGTGGCCTACACCCACTGCCTGCCGCTGGGCCTGAAAGACCACCCGCGCAACAAGAGCGACGATGAGCTGAAGTTCATCGCCGACCACGGCGGCTTTATTGGCGTGACCATGTTCTCGCCCTTCCTTAAGCGCGGCAATGAATCCACCGTACATGACTACGTCGAGGCCATCGACTACGTCATCAACATCGTGGGCGAAGACTGCGTGGGCCTGGGCTCAGACTTCACACAAGGCCATGGCCATGAATTCTTCGACATGCTGACGCATGACAAAGGCCGCTGGCGCCGTCTGACCAACTTCGGCCAGGTGATCAACCCGGAGGGCATTCGCACCATTGGCGACTTCCCCAACCTGACGACCACGATGCAGCAGTCCGGCTGGTCCGATACCCGCATCACCAAGGTGCTGGGTGCCAACTGGATGAAGTTCTTCGACCAGGTCTGGGGCACCTAAGCCACCCACTGGCGTCCCCAACCCCCGTATTTCCCTCCACCACCAAGAGTAGCTGCTATGACCGTTTCGTTCTCCCCCCGCAAACGCCGTGAGTTCATCACACAGACTTTGGGCCTGTCCGCGTTGGCCATGTCCGGCAGCGCATTCGCCCAGGCCAAGCCCACCATCAAGATCGGCTTTGTCGATGGCTGGTCAGACAGCGTGGCCACCACCAACCTGGCAGCCGCCATCATCCGTACCAAGCTGGGCTACCCCGTGGAGCTCAAGCCCCTGGCTGCCGGCATCATGTGGCAAGCCGTGGCCCGTGGCGACCTGGACACCACCTTGTCCGCCTGGCTGCCCGTGACACACGAGGCCTACCTCGCCAACTTCAAGGACAAGGTCGAGATCCTGGGTGCCAACTACCCCGGTGCCAAGATCGGCCTGATCGTGCCCGAGTACGTCAAGGCCACCAGCCTGGCTGACCTGAACAGCCACAAGGCCGACTTCGGCGGTCGCATCGTCGGTATCGATGCCGGTGCCGGTGTGATGAAGAAAACCGAAGAAGCCATCAAGGCCTACGGTCTGGACATGCGCCTGCAGCCCAGCTCCGGCCCGGCCATGGCGGCAGAGCTGGACCGCGCCTACCGCGCCAACAAGGCCATCGCCGTCACCGGCTGGATTCCGCACTGGATGTTTGCCAAGTACAAGCTGCGCTTCCTGGCCGATCCCAAGAACATCTACGGTGCCGAAGAGCATGTAGACAGCGTGATCAACCCTGGCCTGCACACCAAGGCCCCCAGCGTGGTGGCTTTCCTCAAGAAGCTGTCGTGGAAGCCCGAGGAAATCGGTGCCGTGATGCTGGCCGTCGAAGGCGGTGCCAAGCCCGAAGCCGCCGCTGAAAAATGGATTGCCGACAACCCAGCCCGCGTAGCAGGCTGGTTGGCATAAATCTCTCCCAAGGCATAGCCCTCCCAGCTCACCCAGGAACTCTCATGCAACCCCAACTCCCCATCGAAGTCAACGAAACCACCGGCGTGTGGACCACCGACAAGCTGCCGATGATCTACGTGCCCCGGCACTTTTTCGTCAACAACCACGTGGAAACCGAAGCCGTGGTGGGCCGCGAGGTCTATGCCCCGGCGCTGTACAAGGCCGGTTACCGCTCCGCCTACTTCTGGTGCCAGCAAGAGTCCGCCACCCACGGCCTGACCGGCATGGCGGTGTACGAGCACTACTTGAAGCGTCTATCGCAGCGCGGCTGGGGTCTGTTCAAGTTCATCAGCGCCGATGCCACCACCGGCCACGCACAGATCCAGCTGGACCACTCGGTGTTTGTGCTGGCGCAAGGCATTGCCGGTGTGCCGGTAGACCGCAGCAAGGTCTGCTACCTGTTTGCAGGCTGGTTCTCGGGAGCCATGGACTGGGTGCTGGAAACCAGCGGCTCTACCGTGCGCACCACCAGCACCGAGACCCAATGTGCCGCCGAGGGCCACGCCCACTGCGTGTTCACCGTCAGCCCCCTTTAAATTTTTTCCAGAGCACCGCCATGCGCTATCCGCATTTGTTTGAGCCCATCCGCCTGAACCAGGTGCTGTTGCGCAACCGCATCGTCAGTACCGCGCACGCCGAGGTGTATGCCGAGGGTGGCAACCCCACCGAGCGCTACATCCGTTACTACGAAGAAAAAGCCAAGGGCGGCGTGGGCCTGGCCATCTGCGGTGGCTCCAGCCCGGTGTCGCGCGACAGCCCCTGGTCGTGGTGGAGCTCCATCAATCTGGCCACCAACAAGGTCATCGAGCCACTGGCCACGTTGGCCGACACCATGCACAAGCATGGCGCGAAGCTGATGATCCAGGCCACCCACATGGGACGGCGCAACGCCTGGCATGGCTTTGACTGGCCGCACCTGGTCAGCCCCTCGGGCATCCGCGAGCCGGTGCACCGTGGCAACGCCAAAACGATTGAAATCGAAGAAATCCGCCGCATCGCTGCCGACTACGGCCGCGCCGCCAAGCGCGTCAAGGACGCAGGCCTGGACGGCATCGAGATCTCCGCCGCGCACCAGCAACTGATCGACCAGTTCTGGAGCCCCCGCGTCAACCACCGCACCGACGAATACGGCGGCAGCCTGGAAAACCGCTTGCGCTTCGGCATGGAAGTGCTGCACGCGGTGCGCGAACAAGTCGGCGCGGACTTCTGCGTGGGCATGCGCATGTGCGGCGACGAATTCCACGAAGACGGCATCAGCCACGAGATGGCCAAGGAAATCGCCCAGGCCATGAGCGAAAGCGGCCTGATCGACTTCCTGAGCGTGGTCGGCTCCGGTGCCGACACCCACAACACCCTGGTCAATTGCATGCCGCCCATGGCGCTGCCGCCAGAGCCCTTTGTGCACCTGGCCGCCGGTATCAAATCCGTCTCCAAAGTGCCGGTCATGCACGCCCAGAGCATCCGCGACGCATCGCAGGCCGAGCGCATCCTAGCCACCGGCATGGTGGACATGGTGGGTATGACCCGCGCACAGATTGCCGACCCGCACATGGTCATCAAGATCCGCGACGGCAAAGAAGACCAGATCAAGCAGTGCGTCGGTGCCAACTACTGCATCGACCGCCAGTACAACGGCCTGGACGTGCTGTGCATCCAGAATGCCGCCACCAGCCGCGAAGAAACCATGCCCCACGTGATCGAAAAGACCACAGGCGTGCGCCGCAAGGTGGTGGTGGTGGGCGCAGGCCCGGCTGGGCTGGAAGCGGCCCGCGTGGCCCGCGAGCGCGGCCACGACGTAGTGCTGTTCGAGAAGAACACGCTGGTTGGCGGGCAGGTCAATCTGGCCGCCAAGCCGCCCAAGCGCGAGCAAATGGCCGGCATCATCCGCTGGTTCGACATGGAAACCGTGCGCCTGGGTGTGGACCGCCGCCTCGGCGTGGCCGCCACCCAGGAAATGATCCTGGCCGAAAAACCCGACATCGTGGTGTTGGCCACCGGCGGCGTGCCGCACACCGGCCAAACCCCTGCCTGGGGCGCTGCCGAGGGCTTGTGCGTCAGCGGCTGGGACATCCTGTCGGGTGCCGTGGCTCCCGGTGAGAACGTGCTGGTTTACGACAGCATCAGCACCCATGCGGGCACCGGTGTGGCCGACTTCATTGCCGCCCGCGGCAAGCTGGTGGAGATCGTCACGCCCGACGTGAAAGTGGCCGACGACGTGGGCGGCACCACTTTCCCCATCTTCTACCGCCAGCTCTACGCCAACGGCGTGATCCAGACCCCCAACCACTGGCTGGAAAAAGTCTACCGCGAAGGCGACAAGCTGATTGCCGTGCTGAAAAACGAGTACACCGAAGCGCTGGAAGAGCGCGCTGTGGACCAGGTGGTGGTGGAGAACGGGATTCTGCCGAACGACGGCCTGTACTGGCAGCTCAAGCCCCTGTCGATGAACAAGGGCCAGACCGACATCGAAGCACTGTACGACGCCCTACCCCAGCCGGGCTTGAGCCAAGCCACTGGCAACGGCAACTTCCTGCTCTACCGCGTGGGCGACTGCGTGTCGATGCACAACATCCACGCCGCCATCTACGACTCGCTGCGCCTGTGCAAGGACTTCTAACATGCTGGCGCACCTCGTAAGCACGATTTTCTGGCTGGCTGTGCTGGGCCTGGTCTGGGGCATGGCCCGCCGGGCCGTTATATGGAAAACAGGCCGCTCCAGCCCATTCGATGGGCGTGGGCTGCTACAAATTCCGAAGCGTTACTTTGTCGACCTGCACGACGTGGTGGCCCGCGAGCCCTTTGTGGCCCGCGCCCACGTGGGGGTGGCGGGCGGTGCGATTCTGGCGCTGGCCCTGGTGGCGTTGAATTACGGCCTGGGCCTGTACTGGCCGGTGCTGGACGGCATTTTGCTGCTGGCCGGGTTGATGATGCTGGCCGGGTCTATCGCCATGGCCTCGCGCCGCCGCAATGCCCCGGCGCGCCTGTCCAAAGGCCCGTGGAGCCGCCTGCCCTACTCGCTGATGTTGTTTGCCGTGGCCGTGGCTTTGGTCGGTGCCGTCGCATTGACGGGCACTGCGCTGGCCCCCTGGCTGGCGGGTGTGATCAGCCTGGCGTTTGCCGCAGGCGCTGCGGAGCTGGCCTTTGGCATTGGCCTGGGCGGCCCCATGAAGCATGCCGTCGCCGGTCTGCTGCACCTGGGCCTGCACCCCCGGCCCGAGCGCTTTAGCGCGGACAAACGTTTCGCTACCGCGCTGAAGCCACTCACCCTCACCCCCGAGGACATGGGCGTGGGCAAGCCCGCCGACTTTGCCTGGAACAAGCTGCTGTCCTTCGACGCCTGCGTGCAGTGCGGCAAGTGCGAAGCCGCCTGCCCGGCGTTTGCCGCAGGCCAGCCACTGAACCCCAAGAAGCTGATCCAGGACCTGGTGGTCGGCATGAGCGCCAAGAGCGATGCCAACTATGCCGGCAGCCCCTACCCCGGCCAGAAGGTGGGCGAGCATGCTGGTGCGCCCCACCTGCCCATCGTCAACGGCCTGATCAATTCCGACACGCTCTGGTCCTGCACCACCTGCCGCGCCTGCGTGCAAGAGTGCCCCATGCTGATCGAGCACGTGGATGCCATCGTGGACATGCGCCGCCACATCACCCTGGTGACCGGCGTGGTGCCCAACAAGGGCATGGAAGCCCTGGCCCAGCTGCGCGACACCGACACCGTGGGCGGCTTCCCCCTGACTGCCCGCCACCACTGGGCGGCAGACCTGAATCTGCCGGTGCTCAACGAAGGTGATTCCACCGACTGGCTGGTACTGGTGGGTGAAGGTGGCTTCGACATGCGTTACCAGCGCAGCCTGCGCGCCTTCATCAAAACGCTACAAAAAGCAGAGCTACAAATCGCCATCCTTGGTGCGGCAGAGACCGATTGTGGTGATTTAGCACGGCGGCTGGGCGACGAGGCGGGTTTCCAACGCCTGTCCAAGCAGCTCATCGCCACGCTCAAGACCCGCAAGTTCGCGCACATCGTCACACCCGACCCGCACATCTTCCATTCGCTGAAGAATGAATTCCCCGCAATGGGCGGCAGCTTCGACGTGTGGCACCACACCCAGTTGCTGGCCGATCTGCTGGCCAAGAAGACGCTCCAACCCACCCGTGCAGGCAGCCTGGAGACCGTGACCTACCACGACCCCTGCTACCTGGGCCGCTATGGCCGCGAAGTAGACGCACCACGTGCCGTGCTCAAGGGCATCGGCATCAAGGTGGTGGAAATGGAACGCAGCCGCGAACGCGGACGCTGCTGTGGCGGAGGTGGCGGCGCGCCGTTTACCGACATCCCCGGCACCACCCGGATCCCCGACATCCGCATTGCCGACGCGAAGAGCACCGGCGCGGGCGTAGTGGCTGTCGCCTGCCCCAACTGCACCGCCATGCTCGAAGGCGTGGTCGGCCCCCGGCCCGAGGTATTGGACATTGCCGAGCTGATGGCCCACGCATTGGAGGTTGCATGAACATACACGCCGCTATCCGCCGAATTAACCCACGCCGCCCTGCGATCATTACGCCCGCGGGCCTGCGCCGCATCATCCTGGGTAGCAGCGAGGGCGAGCGCCTGGCCGCCAATGCCGCCCACGGCCCTGCCGCCAAACCCGTGCGCAGCCAAGGCCCGTTCACCCGCTGCACCCTGGTCGTGACCCATGCCGAGCGCGGCGCGCTCACCGACGGTGCGCGCCAAGCCATCGCCGCCGCCGCCATCCTGGCCACGGCAGACACCGAAGTCGTGGTGGCGGTACTGGGTGCCTGCGGTGACGATGCCGCCGCCCTGGGCGTAGACAAGCTGCTGGTGCTGGACAGTTTTGACCCCAGTGCCTACCAACCCGGCGCCTGCGTGCAGTGGCTGCAAGACCTGCACGCCACACTGGCCCCGGCGCAATGGCTGCTGGCCGACAGTGGTGCCGACGGCCAGTTGGGCCGCAGGTTTGCCATTGCGGCGGGCCTGGGCCTGCAATGCGGCGTGGTCGAACTGGCAGCAGACAGCCTGCGCGTGCCCGCCAATGTGCAGCAAGACTGGTTGCGCTCCCACGCACCCGTGCTGCTGCTGGCCAAGGGTGTCGCCAGCACCAAGTTGCCGTTTGTCGGCCTGGGCCTGCGCGCAGCCGCTCCGGCTTTGCCCACGGTACCCGATGCCGGTATCGAAGACCTCGGCATGAAGGCTGGTGACCCGCAAACCCTGGCGCTGGAAGAAGCCGACTTCATCCTGGCCGCAGGCAATGGCGTGACCGACCTGCCCCTGTTCCACGCCCTGGCGCTGGAAGTGGGTGCAGCGGTCGGTGCCTCGCGCGTGGCGGTGGACGATGGCCGCTTTGCCCGCACGCAGCAGATTGGTGCCACCGGCAAAACCGTCTCGGCCTCGGGCTACCTGGCCCTGGGCATCTCCGGCGCGGTACAGCATTTGCAAGGCATCAAGGACTGCCGCCACGTGATCGCGGTGAATTTGGATGCCTCGGCCCCCATCGCCCGCCGTGCCGACCTGACCGTGGTGGAAGACAGCGCGGCCTTGATGCAAGCCCTGCTCGGCCTTGTCCGCAAAGAAAAGGAAGGCGTATGAACACCACCATTACCGTACTGGTGGCCACGCGCAGCCACCCCACCAGCCAGCGCCTCACGCGCTGCCAGGCCGATGCCACGGCGGCCACGCTGGCCCTGGGCTTGTCGAAGTCCGTGCGCCTGCTGTGTGCAGGCCAAATGCCCGACGCGGTGGCCCGCGACTACCTGGCCCTGGGCGCGC
The DNA here is from genome assembly GCA_963513125.1 of uncultured Albidiferax sp. GTDB lineage: Bacteria > Pseudomonadota > Gammaproteobacteria > Burkholderiales > Burkholderiaceae_C > Rhodoferax_B. The sequence goes on along the minus strand of CAUPPH010000018.1, from coordinate 9,609 downwards.
CCGTAGTGGAAGTGCTGCCCTGCGTCCCCGACGCCCCGCTGGTCGAGGTTTTGCTGCCCGCCCTGCGCGATGTGGCCCTGGTACTGACCGGCACACGCTCCGATGTCGACCAGGGCTCAGGCGTATTGCCCTACGCCCTGGCCGCAGCCCTGGGGCGGCCCGTGGTGACCGACGTGCTGAGCGTGGAAGCCGACGGCTCCGGCTGGATCGTCACCCAGGCCCTGCCCAAGGGCGCACGGCGGCGTTTGAAGGTGCAGGCCCCGGCGGTGCTGGCCATCAGCGCGGCGGCACCCTTGACGCTGCGCCATTCACTGGCCGACGCGGTAGCGGGCAAGATCGTTCGCACCGCGGCTGCCACCGTGGCATCTGCCAACCCTGGCGGCACCCTGGTCGCCACCCGCAAGCGACGCAAGCTGCTGGAAGCCAAAACCGTGCAATCCGGCCATGCGCGCATGTTGGGGGCCATCGAATCGCCCTCTACCGGCGGCGTGGTGCTCCAGACCGGCAGCGCCGACACCAAAGCCCAAGCGGTACTTGATTACCTGCGCACCCATTCTCTTGTGACCTTTTGAGGAGACACTCCATGACCACCACAAACGCCACCCTTTCTGCGCAAACCCTGCTGACCCGCGAATTGCTGGCCCGCCGCCGCCCTGGCTACAGCCTGGAGGCCCCGTTTTACCTCAGCGACACCATCCTGCAGGCCGACATGGAGCACATCTTCGGCAAGCACTGGATCTTCGTTGCGGTGGAGCCCCAGGTGCCCGAAGCCGGTGACTACATCACCGTCGATTTCGGCACCAACTCCATCCTGATCGTGCGCGACGACGACATGAACGTGCAGGCCTTCCACAACGTCTGCCGCCACCGCGGCTCGCGCCTGTGCGCCGAGCCCAAAGGCATCGTGGGCAACATCGTCTGCCCCTACCACCAGTGGACCTACGACCTGACCGGCAAGCTGATCCATGCCAAGCACATGGGCGACGACTTCGACCCCAGCGGCCTGGGCCTGAAACCCGTGCACATCCGCAACATGGCCGGGCTGCTGTTCATCTGCCTGGCCGAGAACCCGCCCGAAGACTTTGCGCAGATGGCGGCCGAGATGACCCCCTACATCGCCCCGCACCAGCTCAGCCAGTGCAAGGTGGCCGCGCAGATCGACATCGTCGAAGACTGCAACTGGAAGCTGACGATGGAGAACAACCGCGAGTGCTACCACTGCATGAGCAACCACCCCGAGTTGACCATTTCGCTGTACGAATACGGCTTTGGCTACCAGCCCAACGAGGAAAACAAGGCCGACCTGCAGCGCTTCCAGGACATCATGGCCGCCAACCACGAGCGCTGGGAAGGCATGGGCCTGCCATCGGCCGAAATTGACACGCTGGACGACCGCGTCACCGGTTTCCGTACCCAGCGCCTGCCGATCGACCGCTCGGGCCAGTCGCAGACCATGAACGCCGAAGTCGCTTCCAAGAAATTGCTAGCAGACTTTGTAGACCCGGCGCTCGGTGGCCTGTCTTTCTGGACCCAGCCCAACTCCTGGCACCACTTCATGAGCGACCACATCGTCAGCTTCACCGTGCTGCCGATCTCCGCCACCAAAACCCTGGTGCGCACCACCTGGTGCGTGCACAAGGACGCAGTGGAAGGCGTGGACTACACCAAGGAGAACCTCACCGCCGTGTGGAACGCTACCAACGACCAGGACCGCCGCCTGGTGGAAGAGTCGCAGATCGGCATCTCCACCGGTGCCTACCAGCCCGGCCCGTACTCGCCGTTCACCGAAGGCCTGGTGGAGAAGTTCTGCAACTGGTATGTGAACCGCCTGAGCACCCTGACCCGCTAGACCGAGCTAACCATGCCCACCCCTTTCTACGCCCCCGACTTCGCGGCCCCGGTGTCGTCGCCCTGGAATTCCGACCAGGACGAAACCCTGCGCTGCGTGCACATCCGCCAGGAAACCGCTGACGTAAAGACCTTTGTGCTGGCCGCCAACGGCCCGCGTAACTTCCGCTACCTGCCTGGCCAGTTCCTCACCCTGGAGCTGGAGATTGGCGGCGAAAAAATCAACCGCTGCTACACCTTGTCCAGCACGCCCACCCGGCCCGACCTGGTGAGCATCACCGTCAAGCGGGTGCCCGGCGGCACAGTGTCCAACTGGCTGCACGATAACGTGCGCGTCGGCATGGAACTGGGCGCCATGGGGCCTTCTGGCGAGTTCAGTTGCTTCAAAACACCGGCCAAAAGCTACCTGTTTTTGTCGGGCGGCAGCGGTGTCACGCCGCTGATGTCCATGGCCCGCGCCCTGCACGACCTGGGCAGCGATGCCGACGTGGTGTTTGTGCACTGCGCCCGCACCCCTGCCGACGTGCTGTTTGCCGAAGAACTGACCCTGATGGCGCGCAACATGCCGCACTTTCGCATCGCTTTGGTCTGCGAACAACACACGCCCGGCAGCAACTACGCCGGGCACCTGGGTCGACTGGACGCGGCCCGCCTGGCCCACATCGCCCCCGACTTCATGCAGCGCGATGTCTACACCTGCGGCCCGGCCCCTTTCATGGCCGCCGTGCGTGGCCTGCTGGCCAGCGCAGGGTTCGACATGCCTCGCTACCGCGAAGAAAGCTTTTCATTTGAAACCCTGGTGGCCGATGCCGCACATGCTCCAGTTAATCAAGAGAAACCCCAAGAAAATACCGAAATTACATACAAAATTGATCTACAGAAAATGGGCAAGTCATTTATCTGCCCTTCAGATCAAACTGTATTACAGGCTTCGGTTGCGGCCGGATTTCGGTTGCCATCTTCTTGCAGTGGTGGTGCATGCGGCACCTGCAAAACCAAAAAAATATCAGGCACAGTAGAAATGAAACACGCTGGAGGTATTCGCCAACGGGAAATCGACCAGGGTTGGTTTTTACCCTGCTGCAGTAAACCGACGAGTGACATCGTCATGGATCGCTAACCTAAAACAGCGCATCCTCAGACAAGACGGTGCAAAAGCCCGCCTGACATCCTGTTGTGGCGGGCTTTTTTACATCCGATAAATTAATCAAACTCTATATTGGTGCAGGCCCCTCACCATTTTAAAGCTCTCATGGATTCACCCTATGTTCTAAATCAATGTTTAGCCAGAAAATGGTGGCACGTTGTTTGCTAATAATAAATATTTCGACGTGCTTTGTTATTACCTATTCTCGGAGACCCGCGATGTCCCAGCCCAAGATCAGTGTCAGAAATTTATACAAGATATTTGGAAGCAATATAGCCCCCGCTCAAAAAATGCTGGCCGAAGGGCGCAGCAAGGACGAGGTTTTTGCCACCACCGGCCATGTGGTCGGGGTCAACAAAGTCAGCTTTGACGTCGCCGCAGGTGAAATCTATGTGCTCATGGGCCTGTCGGGTTCGGGCAAGTCCACGCTGATCCGTCTGATCAACCGCCTGGTGGAGCCGTCGTCGGGCTCCATCAACATTGACGGTGAAGACATCGCCAAACTGCCGCAGCCCGAACTGGTCAAGTGGCGGCGCAAGCGGGTGGCCATGGTGTTCCAGTCGTTCGCTCTCATGCCGCACCGCAACGTTCTCGATAACGCTGCCTTTGGCCTGGAAATGGCCGGAACAGACCGCAAAACCCGCGAGTCCCGCGCCATGGAGGTGTTGAGCCAGGTGGGCCTGCAAACCTACGCCGCCAAGTTTCCCTCACAGTTGTCGGGTGGCATGCAGCAGCGCGTAGGCCTGGCCCGCGCACTGGCGGTCGACCCCGACATCCTGCTGATGGACGAGGCCTTCTCCGCGCTCGACCCGCTCAAGCGCGTGGAAATGCAGGGCCTGATGCTGGAGCTGCAAAAGAAGCAGCAACGCACCGTGCTGTTTGTGTCGCACGACCTGGAAGAGGCCCTGCGCATCGGCACCCGCATCGCCATCATGGAAGGCGGCAATTTGGTGCAAGAGGGCACCGCCCACGAGATCATCACCCAACCCGCCAACGACTACGTGCGCCGCTTCTTTGAAGGCGTGGACACCTCGCGCTACCTCACCGCAGCCGACCTGCTCGACCCCGCACTGAACGGCCACTCGTACACCGGCGGGCCGCGCCTGCCCTGGTCCACCACCCTGCCCGATGCCATGAAGATCGTGCTCGGCGGCGACCAACCCGTCGGCGTGTTCAATGATGCCAACCAATGCCTTGGCTGCATTTCTGCCCGCAGCCTGCTCGTCAAAATGTCCCAAGAGGCCCGCCATGTCTGATCTGCTCACCCAAGTCTCCGAAGCCACCCGCGACATGCTGCCCCTGGGCAAGTGGGTCAACGCCGGGGTCAAAAGCCTGCTGGACAACAGCGCCACCGTGTTTGACTCCATCGGCGTGGTGGTCGAGGGTTTTGCCCAATCCATTGAGCAGGGTATGTTGGCCATCCCCTTCTGGCTCGTGATTCTGGTGGCCACGGTGGTGGGCTGGCGCCGCCTGGGCTGGAAGTTTGGCGTGTTTGTTGCTTTAGCCTTGATGCTGATTGTGGTGACCGGTTTCTGGCCGCAAACCATGGTGACCCTGGCGTTGACGCTGTCGGCCACCATCATCAGCCTGATTTTTGGTATCCCCCTGGGCATCTGGTGTGCCCGCAACAACCACATCAACGCCACGGTGCGCCCGATCCTCGATTTCATGCAGACCATGCCCGCCTTTGTGTACCTGATTCCTGCCGCCATGCTGTTTGGCCTGGGCCGCGTGCCCGGCACGATTGCCACGGTGATCTTCGCCATGCCGCCGGTGGTCCGCCTCACCAGCCTGGGCATCCGCCAGGTCAGCTCCGAACAGGTCGAAGCCGGTAACGCCTTTGGCTGCACCGCCACGCAGCTGCTTTTCAAGGTGCAGTTGCCCATCGCCCTGCCCACCATCATGGCCGGGGTCAACCAAACCATCATGATGGCCTTGTCCATGGTCATCATTGCGTCCATGGTGGGCGCAGGTGGTCTGGGCAACGACGTACTGGCCAGTATCCAGCGGCTAGACATCGGCCTCGGGTTTGAGAGTGGGCTGGCCGTGGTTTTGCTGGCTATCATTCTGGACCGGCTCACCGAAAGCTTCGGTGTGGCCCGTAAAAACAGAGAAAGCTAAGGAACCGTACCGTGCCCCGTATGTCCCCCGAATCCACCCCGGCTGCCGCCGTGGGAGCCAATGACTCTCTGGCCTCGGCCGGCACGATCCATGTCGGCTTCATTCTGCTGCCCGAGTATTCGATGATCGCCTTTGCCAACGCGGTGGAAACCCTGCGCATGGCCAACTACATCAGCCGCCAGACGCTGTACCGCTGGAGCGTGGTCAGTCCCGACCAAACGGCTGCCGTGGCCAGCAATGGCCTGGCCGTCAGCGCGCTAGGTGATGTGGCCGGGCTGGCCGACTGCCATATGGTGTTTGTCTGCGGCGGGGTCAACGTACGCCAGGCCACCGACGACACCGTGCGCCAGTTGCTGCGCCAATGTGCCGCATCGGGTGCCACCATGGGTTCGCTGTGCACGGGGGCGTTTGCCCTGGCCCATGCGGGGCTGCTGGACGGCTACCGCTGTGCCATCCACTGGGAAAACCTGGCCGCCATCAGCGAAGAATTCCCCAAGGTGCAGTTTTCCACCGAAGTCTTCATCGTCGACCGTGACCGCATCACCTGCTCGGGCGGCACCAGCCCGCTGCACCTGATGCTGCACCTGATGCGTGAGCGCTTTGGGGCCAAGCTGGTGATGGACGTGTCCGAGCAGTTCATCGTCGAGCGTCTGCGCGCCAGCAAAGACCGCCAGCGCATTCCCCAGCCCGAGTGCATCGGCCCCGGCTACCAGCACCTGACCGAGGCCGCCGAGATCATGGCCGCCAACATTGAAGAACCGCTGCCGCTGGCCGAGCTGGCCAGTGCCATCAACCTGTCGCTGCGCCAGCTGGAGCGCCTGTTCCACCGCTACTTCAGCATGAACCCAGCGCAGTACTACATGAACCTGCGCCTGCGCCGCGCCCAAGAACTACTGACACACAGCAGCATGCCCATCATGCAGGTCACCGTGGCCTGCGGCTTCCAGTCGTCGTCGCACTTCTGCAAGGCCTACCGCAGCCTGTTCGGCCAGTCCCCCAGCGAAGAGCGCCGCAGCCACGCCGCTGCCACCACCAAGCCACGCGCCAACAACTGGCAAGAGCAGCCCGGCCCGGTGATGCGGGCAGCCTGACCCATCCTGCTTATAGCTATAATTTTTATAGCTATAAGCGCTTATTAAATAAGCACAGGAAGCACTTTTTCTTGTAATTTCGACCTAATAGGTCCGTTTGGGCAGCGCGCGCTTGAGCGACTGGATAAACAGCTCACGCTGATCAGGCCGGTCGATGGTCTGGGCGATGGTGGCGATGAATTCCTTGAAGCTGGTGCAGTGCCCGGCTTTTTTGCGGATCAACACCTTGGCGATGGGGCCGATGAACTTGCCCAGGGCCAGCTCGATGGTGGCGAGCTCTTCCGAACTGATGGCAAACGGGTGCGTCACCGTATGCAGCTGTGACACCGACTGGCTGGCACCGGGGTTGCCCAGGCTGTTGGGGCGGCTCACCACCGGCTGGCTGGGTGCCTGGCTCAGGGGCATGGGCCGCGAACTCAGGCCATCCGGGGACAGGCTCCCGGCACCGGTGGTGGCTTGGAAGCCGCTGGGGGTGGTCTTGCTGCCAGGTTGCGCCTGCTGGCCCACGGCAGGGGTTCCGGCCAAAAAGGAGGCACGGGTGCGTGACTCCTGGATGGCCGGGGCCAAAGACTCGCGCAGATGGGCGATGTCCTGCGCCAGCGGCAACACTTTGCGCACCAGCACCCGCGCCAGCGGGCCGATGTGACGCGACAGCTCGCTCTCGATCTCCAGCACCTTCTCGGGTGCCAGCAAGGTGGCGGTCTGCAAGCGCACGGTGGTGGTGTAGGCGGTGCTGCCCGGTGGTGGTGAGGTCACTTTCAGTGTGGTCTCCGCGCCAGGCGCATGGCCCTCTACCGCATACACCTCGTGCAGGCGGCCATGCTTGTCGGCGTGCTGGCCCAGGTAGCGGCACAGCTCGGCCGTGCTGTCGGTGATGCGCGAAATCACATCAAAATACGAGCGCGACACCAGCAACTGGTTGGCCTGGGCAAAGTCCATCACCCGCTTGGCCACGTTGATGCCATCGCCCACCACGTTGACCCGCTCGTTGATGTCCGAAATGATGCGCACCGGCCCCATGTGCAAGCCCATGCGCACCGCCACATGGCTGCCATAGCGCTGCCCCAGCAGGTCGCGCAGCAGCATGGCCGACTGCAAGGCCTCCTCGGGGTCGCCCAAAAAGCAAATCGCCGCGCCGTCACCGGTATCGATGGCGATACGGGTTTCTTCCGCAATGCCATGCAAGGCCTTGACGATCAGCCCGTTGAACACCTTCTTCAGCGCCACCTGGCCGTCCACCGAGCGGATCGAGTAGCCCACCAGGTCCAGAAACAAAATAGTGCACAGCAGATTGCGCCGCTGGTCGGCCGGAATGCGGGCAGCGGCGCTACGGTTAGTCAAGCCGTTTTCCGGGGCCAGAGAAAACTCCAGCATGTCGTTGGCCTGCGGCTTGGCCGCCTCGACCAGGGCGGCACGGAACAGCGCCACCGTCTGCGGGCGGCGGCTTTCATCGGGCAGCAGCGCCCAGTCGATGGTCTGCAGCAATTTGCTGCCAAACACCCCGGCATCTCCCAGACTGGACACGGGCGGCATGGTGTCTTGCGCCACGCGGGCAGCCGACTCGATAGGCTTCTCGCCGGTGGTCATCCAGTACATCACCGCGCCCAGCGAGTAGATATCGGTCCAGGCCCCCTGCTTGCCCTGGGAGTGGTACTGCTCGAACGGCGCAAAACCCGGGCTGATGATGTTGGTCATGGCGCTGTCGCTGCTGACGCGACGGGCCGCGCCAAAGTCCAGCAGCACCGGGGTGCCATCGGCGCGCACATAGATGTTGTCGGGCTTGATATCGCGATGCAAAAAGCCGGCTTGGTGCACCGCGTCCAGGCCGTCGAGCAGCGGGTGGACGATGGACAGCAGCGCGTCACGGGTCAGCGGCGCATGGTTGGGCACCCAGCGCTTCAGGCGCTGGCCCACCTCGTATTCCATGACGATATAGGCGCTGTCGTTCTGCCGAAAATAACGCAACACCCGCACGATGTTGGGATGGCGAAACGAGGCCAGCGCCCGGGCCTCGTCCAGAAAGCGCTGCAAACCCCAGTCGTACTTGGCCTGCGCACCCTGGTGGCCCTCGCGCACCGCCACCGCGTGGTTCTCGCCCCGGGCGACCAAGCCGCTGGGGAAGTATTCCTTGATGGCCACCGTGAGGTCCAGGTTGTCATCCCGGGCCAGATAGGTAATGCCAAAGCCGCCACTGCCGAGCACGCTCTGGATCTGGTATTCGAGCATGCGGTAGCCCACCGGTAGGCTGGACACATCTGCAGGGGCCGGTGGGACCGGAGGGGGCGCTGCGCCGAATTCCGCCATGGGTTTACTCATCGATCATCTGCATGGCCTTTTCCAGACTGCGGCGCATGCGGTTGAAGGAGCTGCCAAGCACGGCGACTTCGTCACCGCCTTTTTCGCTGAACTCGGGCTGGTTGAAGTCCCCGGTAGAAATGCCGTCTGCAGCCAGCGACATACGGCGGATGGGCCGGACGATGAGCCAGCTCAGCATGATGTTGAGCACAATGAACACCACCACAAACACCCCGGCCAGCGAGGCCATGAAGGCGGTAAAGGCCCGTTCGGCATGCGCCAATGGCACCTCCATCGGCACGGACACCACCTGGGCTCCCACGATTTCATTGTGCTTCCAGCCAAAGCCGTTGGCCGCGCCGTAGATCTTCAACATGGTAGGTGGCGCCGCGGCGGCCACGCTGTGGCACTGCAGGCAGGCCCCATTGGTGATTTGGATCGGTTTGGCGATGTAGAGGCTGCGCCCGGTGAGCGACGGACGCTCGCCTACGATCTCCCGTATCCCCTCGTGCTGGCGAAACTGGTTCACCACATCGGCCTCCCAGTCGGCCGTGCGGTCGCGCGGGTTGGTGGGGTTGAGCACGGCCTCTTTGTAGCTGTAGTCGGGGTAGTTCTTTTGCAGCTGATTCAGGGTTTCGGTTGCGGCATAGGCGGGCACGGTCTGCGGCAAAAACACCTCTTCGAGCTGCTTGAGCAAATGCGGCTGCACCTGGGTGATGGTGTAGTTGCGCACCGCACCGGCGGTTTCCATCATCAGCCGGGCATTGCGCACCACTTCCTCACGGGCGTTGTCCTGCAACAGCTGGCGCGACAAGGCCCCGGCGGCCACAAAACCCGCCAGGAAAACCAACACCAACACCAAATTGAATTTAAGTCGCAAGCCCATGAGGTGTATCTTTTTGTTTACAACCCATTCTATCGGCATGGGCACTGCGGCTGCAGGGAATGCAGCGGCGGTCGAACCGCCAGGGCAATCGCATCTAAATTCTGAGCGTCCCACCTTCTGGGATGGCATCTGAATCGCAGGCAAACTATGAAGCCCTCAAAAAGCCCGTAGTGACAACCTGAATGATCGACCGCCCCAGTCCAAGTCTGATGAGCTATTTG
>CAUPPH010000017.1:0-78158 GCA_963513125.1 uncultured Albidiferax sp. | reverse complement strand
GCACCGGCCTGGGCCTGGCCATCAGCAAAGCGCTGGCCGAAGCCATGGGCGGCAGCGTGGGGGTGGAAAGCCGCTACGGCCAGGGCTCCACCTTCTGGTTCACCGCCCAACTCGGCCTGGGCGAAGACATCGAACGCCCAGTCCTGGCCGACCTGGACCTGCGGGGCCGGCGCGTGCTGGTGGTGGACGACAACGCCCACGCCGCCCTGGTGCTGGTCGACATGCTGCGCAGCATGGGCTTTGAAGTCGCCTCGGTGGACTCGGGGGCCAAAGCCGTGGCCACCGTGCGCGAAGCCGCCGCCGGGGGCTACCCCTTCGACATCACCATGCTGGACTGGCAGATGCCGGGCATGGATGGACTGCAAACCGCGCACGCCATCCGCGCGCTGGGGTTGCAGCCCAGCCCCAAGCCCATCCTGGTGACGGCCTATGGACGCGAAGAGGTGGTGCAGGGGGCGCAGGCGGCGGGCATCGAGGACCTGCTGGTCAAGCCGGTGAATGCTTCTCTGTTGTTCAACACCATGCTGGGAGCGATGGGGCGGGGCCATCTGCCTGGCGTGGCGGCGGGTGGGAGCGAGGCTTCGGCGCTGGACGCGATGGTGCCGCTCAGCGGCGCGCGCATCCTGCTGGTGGAAGACAACGAGCTCAACCAGCAAGTGGCCTGCGAGCTGCTGTTCGAGGCCGGTTGCGTGGTCGAGATTGCCGACAACGGCCAGATCGCCGTGGACATGGTGGCCCGAGGCCATGGGAACGCTCACCTGTGCTACGACCTGGTGCTGATGGACATGCAGATGCCGGTGATGGATGGCGTGACCGCCACCCGCCTGCTGCGCCAAGACCGTCGCAACGCCGCGCTGCCCATCGTGGCCATGACCGCCAACGCCATGGCTGCCGACCGCCAACGCTGCCTGGATGCCGGCATGAACGACTTTGTCACCAAGCCCATCGAGCCCGAAGAGCTGTGGCGCGCCCTGGCTCAGTGGATCGAACCGCACAGCGGCCTGGGCCTGGTGCAGCGCGCCGATGCCGCCCCCGATGCCAGCCCCGTTGCGGCCAAGGCCCTGCACACCGATGTGGCCATGGACGGCCTGCGCCGCATCCCCGGTCTGGACGTGGCCCAGGGCCTGCGCCGCATCATGGGCAAGCAGCCGCTGTACCTGGACATGCTGCGCAAGTTCGCCGTCGGGCAGGCCAGCGCCGTGGCCGACCTGCTGCACAGCCTGGACGGCGGCGACCCGACCAGCGCCGAGCGCACCGCCCATACCCTCAAGGGCGTGGCGGGCAACATCGGTGCCAACCTGCTGCAGGCCAGCGCCGCCCAGCTAGAGCGCGCCATCCACCTGCAGGAGCCGCTGACCGACATCCAGGCCCAGGCCGAACGCACCGCCCAACTGCTGGGCCCGCTGGTGGCTGCTATCGACCGGCAGCTACCGACCCCCGCGGCGGTGGTCGCGGCTGCCGTATCTTTTGATCCGGCCCAGGCCGATGCCATCTGCACGCGCCTGGCCAGCCTGCTGCGCGAAGACGATGCCGAATCCATCGAGCTGCTGCAAGAGCACGCCACGCTGCTCCAGCAGGCGCTGCACGGTACCTACGCCGAGATTGAGACGGCAGTGGCCCAGTACGACTTTGAAACCGCGCTGGAGCGGCTGGAGCAGGCGCGTTAGATTGCCATGTCGTGGATAGCTTCTTGTGCTTATTCGGTCAGGGCGGAGTGCCAATCAGGCGCTTGAATCCACCCCAATCACCCCACCCCCCAGGCACACCTCGCCGTCGTACACCACCGCCGACTGCCCTGGGGTCACGGCCCACTGCGCGTCGGGGAAGTCCAGGCGGAAGCCGCTTTCTGCCTCTGCCAACGTGCACGGCGCATCGGCCTGCCGATACCGGCTTTTGGCAGCGTAGGTGCCGGGGGCTGGGGCGTAGCCTGCGACCCAGCTTACGTCGTCGGCCACCAGGGTGTGCGATTGCAGCCAGGGGTGGTCGTGGCCTTGCACCACCCACAGGGTGTTGCGCTCCATGTCTTTGCGGGCCACGAACCAGGGGGCGTGCTCGCCGCCGCCGCGCTGCGCGCCCTTTTCCTTGATGCCGCCGATGCCCAGGCCCTGGCGCTGGCCCAGGGTGTAGAAGCTCAGGCCTACGTGCTTGCCCAGCACCCGGCCTTTCTCGTCCTTGATGGGGCCGGGCTCTTTGGCGATGTAGCGGTTCAAAAAGTCGCGGAACGGGCGCTCGCCGATGAAACAGATGCCGGTGGAATCTTTCTTGGCGGCGTTGGGCAGCGCCATCTCGGACGCGATGCGGCGCACCTCGGTCTTGTGCAGCTCGCCCACCGGGAACAGGGTTTTGCTGAGCTGGGCCTGGTTCAGGCGGTGCAGAAAGTAGCTTTGGTCTTTGCTCGGGTCCAGGCCTTTGAGCAACTGGAACTGGCCGGCCACTTCGCGTACCCGGGCGTAGTGGCCGGTGGCGATCTTCTCGGCACCCAGGCGGATGGCGTGGTCCAGAAAGGCCTTGAACTTGATCTCGGCGTTGCACAGAATGTCGGGGTTGGGCGTACGGCCCGCCTGGTATTCGCGCAGAAACTCGGCAAACACCCGGTCTTTGTACTCGGCGGCGAAGTTGACGTGCTCGATCTCGATGCCGATCACGTCGGCCACGGCGGCGGCATCCACGAAGTCGATGTTGCTGGAGCAGTACTCGCTGTCGTCATCGTCCTCCCAGTTTTTCATGAAGATGCCAATGACCTCATAGCCCTGTTGCTTGAGCAGATAGGCGCTGACGGCCGAATCCACCCCGCCGCTCAAACCGACCACGACCCGTTGTTTGCTGTGTGTTCCCATGCCCCGATTGTAAAAACCTGGCCGCGTTGGCGTGTTTGCTCCTATTTTTAATATTAAAAATGAGAGCTGCTTACGCAGGTTAAACAAGCGTTAGGTGCTAATTCAACGCTGAAAAAATGGCCTTGAAACCTAAAGTCTATGGAGCGGTGTAGACCAGGTCGAGTGGGAAACGCCGCCCGACCAGGTAGTCCTCGATACCGCGCAGCAGCATGGGGCTGCGGTGCCGGTGAGTGCTGGCGCGGATCTCGGCGGGGGTCATCCACAGCGTGCGTTTGATGCCGTGGTCCAGTCGCCTGTCGGGGTGGAAATCGCCCAGCGTGCCGCAAAAGGCAAAGCGCAGGTAGGTGGTGAATTCCGTGCTGTTGGCGGGCAGCAAACGTGCCTGGTACACGCCGACCAGGGCCGTGGGGGTGAAGCTGGTGGCGGTTTCCTCCAGCGTTTCGCGGGCGCAGGCCTCGGCGAGGGATTCGCCGGGCTCCAGGTGTCCGGCCGGGTTGTTCAGCCGCAGGCCTTCGGGCGTATGTTCTTCGACCAGCAGGAACCGGCCCTCGTGCTCCACCACGGCGGCCACCGTGACGCTGGGTTTCCATCGATGCTTCATGTCAGCATTATGAATAGACAGTGTCGCCCAAGCGTTTGTGGGCGGAAGGGGCCCGGGTAAAGTCAGTTAAGCTTGCAAGGCAAAGATACCGACTTTTGCTGTAAATCAAGGCAAAAGTCGCACATTTTCAAGAATATTCAAAACCATTGAGGAGACCTCATGCTGATTGGTGTGCCGCTAGAGACGGCGACCGGTGAAACCCGCGTCGCAGTCACCCCCGAAACCGCCAAAAAGCTGGCAGCCCAGGGCCATACGGTCCGCATCCAATCGGGGGCTGGCGTTGCCGCCAGCGTGACCGATGCGGCTTACACGGCTGCCGGTGCCGAGATCACCGATGCCGCTGGCGCACTGGGTTGCGACTTGGTGCTCAAGGTGCGCAGCCCGTCCGATGCCGAGGCCGCGCAGATGCGCCCTGGCACCACCCTGGTCGGCATGCTCAACCCCTTCGATGCCGAGGGCCTGCAATGCCTGGCCACGGCGGGCCTGACCAGCTTTGCGCTGGAAGCCGCCCCCCGCACCAGCCGCGCCCAGAGCATGGACGTGCTGTCCAGCCAGGCCAACATCGCCGGGTACAAGGCCGTGATGATGGCCGCCGACAAATACCAGCGTTTCTTCCCCATGCTGATGACCGCCGCAGGCACCGTCAAGGCCGCCCGCGTGGTGATTCTGGGCGTGGGTGTGGCGGGCCTGCAGGCGATTGCCACCGCCAAGCGCCTGGGCGCGGTGATCGAGGCCAGCGACGTGCGCCCCAGCGTCAAGGAGCAGGTCGAATCCCTGGGTGGCAAGTTCATCGAGGTGTCGTACGACACGCCGGAAGAAAAAGAAGCCGCCGTGGGCGTGGGTGGCTATGCCAAGCCCATGCCACCGAGCTGGCTGGCCCGCCAGCAGGTGGAAGTCGCCAAGCGCGTGGCCCAGGCCGACGTGGTGATCTCCACCGCTCTCATCCCCGGCCGCGCCGCGCCCACGCTGATCACCGAAGACATGGTGAAAAGCATGAAGCCCGGCTCGGTGATCGTGGACATCGCCGCAGGCAAGGGCCCGAACGGCGGCGGCAACTGCCCCCTGTCCGAGGCCGACAAGACGGTGGTCAAGCATGGCGTGACGCTGATTGGCGAAACCAACCTGCCTGCGCTGGTGGCCGCCGATGCGTCCGCCCTGTACGCCCGCAACATCCTCGACTTTTTGAAGCTGGTGCTGACCAAAGAAGGCACGCTGAACGTGGACATGGCCGACGACATCGTGGCCGCCTGCCTCGTCACCCAGGCCGGTGCCGTCACGCGTAAATAAGCCCCACACAAGGAAACCACACCATGGACATTCTTTCCCCCACGGTCACCAACCTGATCATCTTCGTGCTGGCCATCTACGTGGGTTACCACGTGGTCTGGACCGTCACCCCCGCACTGCATACGCCGCTGATGGCGGTGACCAACGCCATCTCGGCCATCGTCATCATCGGGGCCATGCTGGCCGCCGCTTTAACCGAAACCACCCTGGGCAAGACCATGGGTGTGCTGGCCGTGGCGCTGGCCGCCGTCAATGTGTTCGGTGGCTTCATGGTCACCCGGCGCATGCTGGAGATGTTCAAGAAGAAAGAGAAAAAGACTCCCGCGAAGGAAGCCAAATGAGCATGAACCTCGTCACCCTGTTGTACTTGTTCGCCAGCGTCTGCTTCATCCAGGCGCTCAAGGGCTTGAGCCATCCCACCACCTCGATCCGGGGCAACTTCTTCGGCATGCTGGGCATGGGCGTGGCGGTGGTTACCACCATCGCGCTGATTTTCAAGCTGGCAGGCCAGATGGGGCAGAACGGCATGGAGGGCATGGCCTGGGTGCTGGGCGCGCTGCTGGTGGGCGGCAGTGTCGGCACGCTGATGGCCAAGCGGGTCGAGATGACCAAGATGCCCGAGCTGGTGGCCTTCATGCACAGCATGATCGGCCTGGCGGCGGTGTTCATCGCCGTGGCCGCCGTGGCCGAACCCTGGGCGTTTGCGATTTCCGCCAAGGGCGCGGAGATCCCCGGCGGCAACCGCATCGAGCTGGCACTGGGGGCCTTTATTGGCGCCGTCACGTTCAGCGGCTCGGTGATTGCGTTTGGCAAGCTGTCGGGCAAGTACAAGTTCCGCCTGTTCCAGGGTACGCCGGTGAGCTTTCCCGGCCAGCACAAGCTGAACCTGGTGCTGGGCCTGGCGGCGGCGTTCTTCATCTTCGGCTTTTGGCACTCGCAAAGCTGGATGGACATGTGCCTGGTGATCGCCCTGGGCTTTGCCCTGGGTGTGCTGCTGATCATCCCGATCGGCGGGGCTGACATGCCGGTGGTGGTGTCCATGCTGAACAGCTACTCGGGCTGGGCGGCGGCGGGCATTGGCTTCAGCCTGAACAACAGCATGCTGATCATTGCCGGTTCGCTGGTGGGCTCCAGCGGTGCCATCCTGAGCTACATCATGTGCAAGGCCATGAACCGCTCGTTCTTCAACGTGATCGGTGGCGGCTTCGGCGGCGATGCCACTGCCGCAGCGGCGGGTTCTGCCGTGCAGCGCAGCGTCAAGAGCGGCAGTGCTGACGACGCGGCCTTTGTGCTGGGCAATGCCGAAACCGTGGTCATCGTGCCCGGCTACGGCCTGGCCGTGGCGCGCGCCCAGCATGCAGTGAAAGAGCTGGCGCAAAAGCTCACCGACAAGGGCATCATCGTCAAGTACGCCATCCACCCCGTGGCCGGGCGCATGCCGGGCCACATGAACGTGCTGCTGGCCGAAGCCGAGGTGCCCTACGACCAGGTGCACGAGATGGAAGACATCAACGGCGAATTTGGCCAGGTCGATGTGGCCATCATCCTGGGAGCCAACGACGTGGTGAACCCCGCCGCGCATACCAAGGGCAGCCCCATCTACGGCATGCCGATCCTGGAGGCCTACAAGGCCAAAACCATCATCGTCAACAAGCGCAGCATGGCGGCAGGCTACGCCGGGCTGGACAACGAGCTGTTCTACATGGACAAGACCATGATGGTCTTCGGCGATGCCAAAAAGGTCGTGGAAGACATGGGCAAGGCCATCGAATAACCGTTTGGAGAATCCGTTATGACCGAACGCATCTGGCTCAGCAGCTACCCCCCCGGCGTGCCCGCCGACATCGACCCGACCCGCTATCCCTCGCTGCAGGCCCTGCTGGAAGAAAGCTTCCAGAAGTACGCCGACCGCACCGCCTACAGCTTCATGGGCAAGGACCTGCGCTACAGCGAGGCCGACACCCTGAGCCGCCAGTTCGCCGCCTATCTGCAAAGCCTGGGCCTGGCCAAGGGCGACCGCGTGGCGGTGATGATGCCCAATGTGCCGCAGTACCCGGTGGCCGTGGCGGCCTTGCTGCGCGCCGGGCTGGTGTTGGTCAATGTGAACCCGCTGTACACCCCGCGCGAGCTGGAGCACCAGTTGAAGGATTCGGGGGCCAAGGCCATCGTGATTCTGGAAAACTTCGGTGCCACCTTGCAGCAGTGCCTGGCCAACACGCCCATCAAGCACATCGTGCTGTGCGCCATGGGCGACCAGCTCGGGCTGCTCAAGGGCGCGCTGGTCAATTACGTGGTGCGCAAGGTCAAAAAGCTGGTGCCGCCCTTCCAGTTGCCGGGCGCGGTGCGCTTCAATACGGCGTTGGCGCGGGGTCGGCGCGGCGTGTTCACGCCCGTGCCGGTGCAGCCGGACGACATTGCCGTGCTGCAGTACACCGGCGGCACCACCGGTGTGTCCAAGGGGGCCGTGCTGCTGCACCGCAACGTGATTGCCAACGTGCTGCAGTCCGAAGCCTGGAACCAGCCGGTGATGGACAAGGTGCCCCAAGGCGAGCAGCCCACCAGCGTCTGCGCGCTGCCTCTGTACCACATCTTCGCGTTCACCGTGGGCATGATGCTGTCCATGCGCACTGGCGGCAAGCTGATCCTGATCCCCAATCCGCGCGACCTCAAGGCGGTGCTCAAAGAGCTCTCAAAACACCGCATCCACAGCCTGCCTGCGGTCAACACCTTGTTCAACGGCCTGGCCAACCACCCCGACTTCAAGACCGTGGACTGGAGCCACCTCAAGGTGTCCATTGGCGGCGGCATGGCGGTGCAGGCCGCGGTGGCCAAGCTGTGGCTGGAGAAAACCGGCTGCCCGATTTGCGAGGGCTACGGCCTGAGCGAAACCTCGCCCACTGCCAGTTGCAACCCGCCCACCCGCAGCGACTACACCGGCACCATCGGCGTGCCGCTGTCCAGTACCTATTTCAAGCTGCTGGACGACGCGGGCGCCGAAGTGCCCATGGGCCAGCCCGGCGAAATCTGCATCAAGGGCCCGCAGGTGATGGCCGGCTATTGGCTGCGCCCCGATGAGACCACCCAGGCCATGACGGCCGACGGCTACTTCAAGACCGGCGACATCGGCACCATGGACGCGCGCGGCTACTTCAAGATCGTGGACCGCAAGAAAGACATGGTGCTGGTCAGCGGCTTCAACGTCTACCCGAACGAGATCGAAGACGTGGTGGCCGCCATGCCCGGCGTGCTGGAGTGCGCCTGTGTGGGCGTGCCCGATGAGAAAACTGGCGAGGCCGTCAAGGTGGTGATCGTCAAGAAAGACCCGGCCCTCACCGAGGAGCAGGTGCGCGCCTACTGCAAGGCCAACCTCACCGGCTACAAGCAGCCCCGCGTGGTGGAGTTCCGCGCCGACTTGCCCAAAACCCCGGTGGGCAAAATCCTGCGCCGCGAGTTGCGCACCAAGGCATGACCCTGGCGATCTTGAGTGCCCTGGCGGAGGAGCAGCAGGGCATCTTCGAGCAACTGGAGCAGCCTCGCCGCGTGCAGCACGCCGGGCGCAGTTTTGGCCTGGGCCTGTGGTACGGCCAGCCGGTTGTGCTGGCCTTGTCGCGCATCGGCAAGGTGGCGGCGGCCACCACGGCCACGGCATTGATTGAGAAGTTTGGGGCCAGCCGCATCGTGTTCACCGGCGTGGCCGGTGGGGTGGGCGAGGGCGTGCAGGTGGGCGACGTGGTGGTGGCGGCAGATTTCATCCAGCACGACATGAACGCCGCGCCGCTGTTCCCGCCCTATGAAGTGCCCCTGTACGGCCAGGCGCGCTTTGTCTGCGATGAAAAACTGACTGCTACACTTTTGATAGCTGCTCACGCTAGTGGAATAAGCGCTGGAGGCCGATTTGGCTTAAATCCCCTGCCGCCGTGCATCCACCATGGGCTGGTGGCCAGTGGCGACCGTTTTGTGTCTGCCGCCAGCGAAGTGCGCACCCTGCAAATCGCCCTGCGCGCCCATGGCCATGAGGCCCTGGCGGTGGAGATGGAAGGGGCGGCGGTGGCCCAGGTATGCCATGACTACGGCGTGCCCTTCGCCGCCATGCGCAGTATCTCCGACCGGGCCGACGATACCGCCCACACCGACTTTGCCGAGTTCGTGCGCACGGTGGCCAGCCGCTATGCGCAGGCCGTGCTGGCCGGGCTGGTGCAGCGCTTGTAACGGGCGGGCTTTTCCCCCTTTTCGATGATGCGGTTTGCGCATCGGGCTCCTATTCTGAAGGGCGCTCTGCAGTCGTGGGGTGCCTACAGGAGCCCCATCCATGACCGAAATCAACACCGAGTACGAGCGCCTGGCCACACCGGGAACGCGTAGCACCGCCAAGGCCGGCAGCGAGGGCCAGCCGCCTGACAACGATGGCGGCCTGCTGCACCACTACGGGCCGAACGTGCAGATCCGCCGTGCCCAGCCCGCCGAGATCGGTGGCTTGCCCTTTGCCATCGCCGCCGTGCCCAAGGCGACGGTGGCCGTGTTGAACGTGACCGAAAAGCTGGGGCTGTCGGCCTTCAACCTGCGGCGCAGCGCCAAGTACCGCACCGCCAAGGCCAAGCGCCCCCGAGACGGTGAAGACTGGGACATGCACGGTTGCACCCCCGAGGCCGATGGCCCGGTGGGCCGGGACGCGATGGAGGCCCTGGGTGCTGCCGCGCCGGGCGAGCGCGGCGCGGGTGACCCGTTTCTGGCGGGCTCGGTGGCGGTGGGCATCATCATCGTCAACGGTCCTACGGCGGCCACCCGGTTCAGCGCGGCCGAGCGGGTCAAGGTGGTGGCCGAGGTGCAGGCCGGGCTGACCTGGCTGGGCAACCAGGACCCGGCCTCTGGAATCAGCTGGCACTACGAGATCAACAACGTCAGCATCTCCACCAGCACCACGGCCACGGCGGCCGACGACGAATCCCGCTGGCGCAACCCGGCCATGGGCGCACTTGGCCAGACCCAGAACTGGCAGGGTGTGGTGAACTACGTGAGCGCCCTGCGCACCCGGCTGGGCACGCGCTGGGCCTACTGCGTGTTTTTTGTCAAAGGCTATCCGCTGCGGCACTTTGCCTACGCCAGCGCGCCGCGCATCGTGATGGACTATGCCAATGATGGCTGGGGGCCGGACAACATCGACCGCGTGTTCGCCCACGAAACCGGCCACATCTTCTCGTGCCCCGACGAATACACCGCCGCCAGTTGCAACTGCACCAGCACCCACGGCATCTACAGCGAACCCAACCGCAACTGCGCCACCTGCGCCCCTGGCGGCGGCGTGGCCTGCCTGATGAAGGCCAACGACTGGACCATGTGCGCGTCTACCCGCCGCCACCTGGGCTGGGGGCTCACCAGCACCCGGGTGCCGCAGGGCGCGCCGGTGCACGCGGTATCGCGCGCGGCCAACAAGCTGGACATCTTCTTTACCGACCAGGACGGGCGCGTCATGTCCGCCGCCTGGGAACCCAGCATGCCCAACTGGTGGCAGGGTTTCTGGCACATCCAGGGCGGCATGGCGGCGGCAGGCGCGCCGGTCACGGCGGTCAGCCGGGGGCCGAACAAGCTGGATATCTTTGTGGTGGGCACCGACAACCACGTCTACACCGCCGCCTGGCGGCCCGACACCGGCTGGCGGGGCTGGTGGCGCATCGGCAATATCAGCGTGCCGCACCGCAGCCAGATCAGCGCGGTGTCGCGCAGCGCCGACCACCTGGATATTTTTGCCACCGATGTCTCGGGCCGGGTGATGTCTGCCGCCTGGCAGCCCAGTTTTGCCGACGGCTGGCATGGCTGGTGGCACATCCAGGGCGGCATGGCGGCCCCCGGTGCACCCGTGGGGGCGGCGGTGCGCGGGCCGAACCAGCTGGACATTTTTGTGGTGGGCATGGATGGCCACGCCTACACCGCCGCCTGGCAACCCTCGTTTGCCGACGGTTGGCACGGCTGGTGGCGGGTGGGCGCGGTGCGCTTCCCGGCGGGCGGCCATATCAACGCGGTATCGCGCAGCGCCAACAAGCTGGATATTTTTGCCATCGCCAACGGTGGTGCCACCATGACCGCCGCCTGGGAGCCCGCGTTTGCCGATGGCTGGCACGGCTGGTGGCATATCCAGGGCGGGCGCGGGCGGGCGGGTGCACCCATCCACGCGGTGTCCCGCTCGGCCAACAAGCTGGATATTTTTGTGACCGGTACCGACCGGGGCATCTATACCGCCGCGTGGGAGCCCGCGTTTACCGATGGCTGGCATGGCTGGTGGCGGCTCAATGGCGGGTCGGCGGCGCTGGGTGCGGCGGTCACCTCCGTGTCGCGTTCGGCCAACAAGCTGGATACCTTTGTGGTGGGTGGCGACAGCCGTATCTACACGGCGGCCTGGGAACCAGCCTTCACCGACTGGTGGCACGGCTGGTGGCCGATGGGGGTTTAGCCTGGTGGGATAAAGCCGGGCGCGTCCCAGTCGGCGCCGTCACCGGGACGGGGGGCCGATTTATGCCCCTGTGCGGCCCAGGCGGCGGCAAAAAGCTGCTCGCTCTCGGTCAGCGGTGGATCGGCTTGGTCCAGCGGCACCGTGCCCGGCAGGTGGGCCGCAGCGGGCAGCCGCAGCACCAGCAGGCGCGGGGGCAGGGCGGCCACCACCGGCCACTGGGCGCGCAGGCGCTGGCCGTCTGCCGCCGTTGCCAAAAGCACCAGGGTATCGGCCATGGCCGCTTCAGGACAACCAGCCGCGTTTATAGAAGTACCACATCGGCACCAGCGCGCTGGCTGCCATCATGGTCACCACATACGGGTACGAAAAACTACCCAGAAACTCCAGCTCGGGGAATTTCATGTTCATACCGTAAATGCTGGCCACCAGGGTGGGCGGCAGCAGGGCCACGCTGGCGACCGAGAAGATCTTGATGATCTTGTTCTGATTGATGTTGATGAAGCCGACCGTGGCGTCCATCAAAAAGTTGATCTTGTCGAACAAAAATGCGGTGTGCGAGTCCAGCGAATCGATGTCGCGGTGGATCTGCCGGGCCTCTTCGAACTGCTCGGCGTTGAGCATCTTGCTGCGCATCATGAAGCTCAGGGCGCGCCGGGTGTCCATCATGTTGCGGCGGATGCGGCCGTTCAGATCCTCGTGGCGGGCGATGGAGCCCAGCACTTCCCCGGCCAGCGCGTCGGTCATATTGCCCGCCAGCACCCTGCGGCTGACCTTTTCCAGGTCGACGTAGATGTCTTCCAGCGTGTCGGCGGAGTATTCGGCATCGGCATCGAAAAGTTTCAGTAAAACTTCCTTGGCATCTTCGATCAGCCCCGGTGCCCGGCGTGCGCGCATGCGCAACAGGCGGAACACCGGCACGTCTTCGTCGTGGATGGAGAACAGCACGCCCCGGCTTTTGAGCTCGGCGTTGTGCTGGTTCAGGATGAAAGCGACGCGCACGGTGCGCGGGTCGGACTCGTCGGCTACCAAAAAGTCGCTGCGGATGTGCAGTTCGCCGTTATCTTCTTCGTAAAAACGGGCCGATTCTTCAATATCTTCGTCCATCGCATCCTCGGGGATGGACAGGCCGTAATACTGTTTGATCCAGCGCTTTTCTTCCAGCGTGGGCGATTCCAGGTCTACCCAGATCGGCTGGAAACGGGAAAGCTCTTCCAGTGACTCGATCTCTTCTTGAAACAATCGGCCATTGGCCAGCGAGAAAATATTCAGCATGGGGCACTCCCTGGGGTGGATGGGCAAATACGGGGGTGGGGCTAGGCTTTCAGCCCCCGTGCAGCGCAGGGAGGTGAAAGCTAGCGACTAGGGGCGCTTTCCATGGGGTTTTCTCGGACGTGACAAAGGCCTGAATTATGGCACCGCCGCCGCCGATCTATACAGGTAAGGCTCAGTCTCTGGGCCGCTGGTTACACGGGGTAACACCCATTCGAAAGGCCTGGGAAAGGGTTGCGTTCAGGGGATATCGGGCGCATAGTGAAATTACTTTCAACGGTGAAAGTATTGCTCTAGGAGGAACTACATGAACTTGACGATCAGCGGACACCATCTGGATGTGACCCCCGCCTTGCGTACCTATGTGACCACCAAACTGGACCGAATAACCCGCCATTTCGACCAGTTGGTAGATGTCAAGGTGCTACTGACGATTGAAAAGCAAAAGGAAAAGCAAGGCCGACAGCGCGCAGAATGCAACATCCATGTCAAAGGCAATGACATGTTCGCCGAAAGCTCCCACGCGGATTTGTACGCCGCCGTAGACGAATTGGTCGATAAGCTGGACCGCCAGGTGGTCCGCCACAAAGACCGGGTGCAAGACCACCACCATGAAGCGCCCAAGCGCCTGATGTAGCCCCTGCGCTGTAGCGCCCACTGCCAAAGCCGCCTGTTCCACTGGGCGGCTTTTTTGTTGGGGCATGCCGACAGCCAAGCGCGCGTGCATAATTCGCCTCTCTATGAACCGCCTCGCCTCCATCCTGCCCTCCGCTCAAGTGCTCGTGAGCGTCGATGCGTCCAGCAAAAAACGTGCTTTTGAAGAAGCCGGGTTGCTGTTTGAAAACCTGCATGGTCTGAGCCGGGCCCTGATCACCGACAGCCTGTTCGCCCGCGAACGCCTGGGCTCCACCGGTCTGGGCCACGGGGTGGCGATTCCGCATGGCCGCATCAAGGGCCTCAAAGCGCCCATGGCCGCCGTGGTGCAACTGGCGCAGCCGATTGGCTTTGATGCGCCCGACGAGCTGCCTGTGGGTCTGCTGATCTTTTTGCTGGTGCCCGAGGCGGCGACCCAAAAGCACCTGGAAATCCTGTCCGAAATCGCCGAGCTGCTCAGCGACGCGCCACTGCGCGAAAAAATCAAGGGTGCCGCCGATGCCGATGCCCTGCACAGCCTGATCTGTGGCTGGCAGTCGGCACAGCCAGCGTAACCGCTTAACCGCTTTCATTTTTCCGAGCCCGGACCGCTTTGAAGCCCACCGTCGTCAGTGCCGACGTTCTGTTCGAAGCCTTTCGCTCCCTGCTGCGCTGGGAGTGGGTGGCGGGCCTAGGTGCTTCCGAGCGGCGCTTTGACGAAATTGCGGTGCGCGCTGCGCGCTCCGGTGCCGATCTGGTCGGTTACCTCAACTACATCCATCCCTACCGCGTGCAGATCATGGGCGAGCGCGAAATCGCCTACCTGACCAGCGCCTCGGCGGAGGATTGCGCCCGCCGCATTGCCCGCATCGTTACGCTGGAGCCGCCGGTGCTGATCATGGCCGATGGCCAGACTGCGCCCGACGCGCTGCTGTCGATGTGCGAACGAGCGCAGATCCCCATGTTTGCCACGCAGGACTCGTCGGCCTTTGTGATCGACGTGCTGCGCGCCTATCTGTCCAAGCATTTTGCCGACCGCACCTCGATGCACGGCGTGTTCATGGACATTCTGGGCCTGGGGGTGATGATCACCGGCGAATCCGGCCTGGGCAAGAGCGAGCTAGGCCTGGAGCTGATCTCGCGCGGCAACGGCCTGGTGGCCGACGACGCGGTGGATCTGTACCGCATCAACCAGACCACCATCGAAGGCCGCTGCCCCGAGCTGCTGCAAAACCTGCTGGAGGTGCGCGGCATCGGCCTGCTGGACATCCGCGGCATCTTTGGTGAAACCGCCGTGCGCCGCAAGATGCGCCTCAAGCTCATCGTGCACCTGGTGCGCAAGGAAACCATGGAGCGCGAGTACGAGCGCCTGCCCTACGAGCCGCTGACCCAGGACGTGCTGGGCGTGGCAGTGCGCAAGGTCATCATCCAGGTGGTGGCGGGCCGCAACATCGCCGTGCTGGTCGAAGCCGCCGTGCGCAACACCATCCTGCAGCTGCGCGGCATCGACACCTACCAGGAATTCGTCGAACGCCACCGCAAGGCGATGGAAGCCGCGGAATAGGCTTGCTACTTATTTCGTAGCTGCTTGCGCCCATTCCATAAGCGCTAGCGGCCTAAAATACTTATAAATATCGGGCGTTATTTTGCCGAGCAGTCGGCGCACAGGCCGTACAGCGACATCGCGTGGTCCTGCACTGTCCAGCCCATGGCCTTGGCCACGATCTGCTGGCGCTGCTCGATCTCGGCGTCAAAAAACTCTTCCACTTTGCCGCAGGAGGTGCAGACAAAGTGGTCGTGGTGGCGGCCTTCGTTCAGCTCGTACACCGACTTGCCCGACTCAAAATGGCTGCGCGACAAAATGCCTGCTTGCTCAAACTGCGTCAGCACCCGGTACACCGTGGCCAGGCCGATGTCGGAATGTTCCAGCAGCAGCACCCGGAACACGTCTTCCGCCGTCATATGGCGCAGTTCGCCGGTCTGGAAAATCTCCAGGATTTTCAGGCGGGGCAGGGTGGCTTTCAGGCCGGTGTTCTTGAGTTCGTCGATATTGGCCATGGCGGCAGGTCTTTCTGGAGTCGGGGGCTGCACAAGGGCAACCAGTACAATCGACGGATCATATCGCCTGAGTCTCACCCTATGTTTGAACCCACTTTGCGCGGCACTTTGACCGCCTTGGCCCTTGCGGCGTGCGCGGCCCTTGGGGCCTGCAGCAGTATCGACACCAGCACCCGCAATTTCGTCGGTTCGCTGGCCCCGTACAAGATGGAAGTGGTGCAAGGCAATTTCATCTCCAAAGAGCAGGTCGAAGCCCTCAAGCCCGGCATGGCCCGCGAGCAGGTGAAAGACATTCTGGGCACCTCGCTGCTGCAAGACGTGTTCCATGCCGACCGCTGGGACTACGTGTTCACCATGCGCCGCCAGGGCACCGAGCCACAGGCCCGCAAGTTCACCGTGTTCTTCAAGGCCGATGTGATGGACCGTGTCGAGGGCGATGCCATGCCCAGCGAGAGCGAATTCGTCGGCCTGCTGGCCAAGTCGCGCCCCGTCAAATCCGTGCCCCTGCTGGAAGCCAGCGAAGACCGCATGAAGTCGTTCCCCGCCCCGGTGGCCCCGGCTGCCACGTCCGCGGCCACTGCGGCAGTGCCCGCCACTGCCTACCCCCCGCTTGAAGCTCCCTCTGCCCAATAGGTTTCGGTGATGACTGACACATCTTCTCCCCTGGGCGCAGCCACGCCCCTGCCGCACGCCATTGCCGTAGCCGGTGCTTCGGGCCGCATGGGCCACATGCTGATCGAAGCCATCCGCGATGCCGACGACTGCGTGCTGGCCGGTGCGCTGGACCTTGCCAGCAGCTCCCAGATCGGTGTCGATGCCGCCGCCTTTTTGGGCCACAGCAGCGGGGTCGCCGTGACTGCCGACCTGCACCAGGGCCTTCAAGCCGCCCGCGTGCTGATCGACTTCACCCGCCCCGAAGGCACGCTGGCGCACCTGCGCATGTGCCGCAGCCTGGGCGTGAACGCCGTGGTTGGCACCACCGGTTTCAGCGACGACCAAAAGACCGAGATCGCCGAGATCGCCCAGCACATCGCCATCATGATGGCCCCCAATATGAGCGTGGGTGTGAACGTCACCCTCAAGCTGCTGGAGATGGCCGCCAAAGCCATGTCCACCGGCTACGACATCGAAATCGTCGAAGCCCACCACCGCCACAAGGTGGATGCACCGTCGGGCACCGCGCTGAAGATGGGCGAAGTGATTGCCGACGCGCTGGGCCGCGACCTGAAAGACTGCGCCGTGTACGAGCGCTATGGCGTGACCGGCGAACGCGACCCGTCCAGCATCGGATTTGCCACCATCCGTGGTGGCGACATCGTGGGCGACCACACCGTGCTGTTCGCGGGCACCGGCGAGCGCATCGAAATCAGTCACAAGTCGTCCAGCCGCGCCACCTACGCCCAGGGTAGCCTGCGCGCCGTGCGCTTCCTGGCCAACAAGCGCACCGGCCTGTTCGACATGTTCGACGTACTGGGCTTGAAGTAGACCGATGGACGCGCTGCCGCTGCTGGCCCAGGGCGATTTCGTCAGCCGCGCGGTGGCCCTGTTGCTGCTGGCCATGTCGGTGGGCAGCTGGGCAGTGATTGTGTGGAAAGGCTGGATGCTGCGCCGCGCCCGCACCGACGTGGCCCGCAGCGTGGCGGCCTTCTGGCAGGCCCCTACCGTAGCCGAGGCCCAGCAGCGTTTGGCATCTTTTGACCCGCTGGCGCTGGTTCTGCCTTTGGTTCTAGCTACAAAAATAGAAGCAATCGGCACCTTGGCTGCTGCGGGCGATCGCTCCCAGCAGCTCACCCGTGTGCTGCGCAACGCCTTGCACGCTGTGCTGCACAAGCTGCAATTCGGCCAGGTGCTGCTGGCCACGGTGGGCTCTACCGCGCCGTTTGTGGGCTTGCTGGGCACCGTCTGGGGTATTTACCACGCGCTGGGCGCGATTGCGCAGTCGGGCCAGATGGGCATCGATAAAGTGGCCGGCCCGGTGGGCGAGGCGCTGGTGATGACGGCCGCTGGCCTGGCAGTGGCCATCCCCGCCGTGCTGGCCTACAACGTGTATGGCCGCCTGATCGGCAGCATCGAAGCCGACCTGGAAGGCTTTGCCCGCGACCTGCGCGAACTTTTGACAACGGTCTGAGATGGCCTTCGGTCGCCTGGAACGCACCAAGGCTTCCGAGCCCATGAGCGACATCAACATGACCCCGCTGGTCGATGTGATGCTGGTGCTGGTGGTGATCTTCATCCTGACCGCGCCGCTGCTGTCCAACTCCATCCAGCTGGACCTGCCCAAGACCGATGCTGCCCAATCCCAAAGCGCACCCCAGTTCGTCACCCTGGTAGTAGACAAAGCCGGGCACACTTTTCTGAACGACCAGCCGGTGACCGCCGCCGAACTGGCCGCCCAGCTCGCCCTGGCCGCCGACCAAAACCCCGACACTGAGGTGCAATTGCGCGCCGACACCACCGTGCCCTATGGCCGCGTGGTCGAGGTGATGGGCGTGGCGCAAAAAGCCGGGCTGAACAAGATCGGCTTTGTGGCCCAGCCGCCCACGCCACAGTGACATCCACCCCCTAAAATCGGTCCGTTGCGGTCCCAGCGCCGCCCCGTCTCTTTGCCTTCCCTGCCTGCCATGCTCGAAAAATACAACCATCTCGAAATCGAAGCTGCCGCCCAAACCCATTGGACTGCTGCCGATGCCTACCGTGTCACCGAAGATCGGTCGAAAAAGAAGTTCTACGCCTGCTCCATGCTGCCCTACCCCAGCGGCAAGCTGCACATGGGCCACGTGCGCAACTACACCATCAACGACATGCTGGCGCGCCAACTGCGCATGCAGGGCTACAACGTGCTCATGCCCATGGGCTGGGACGCGTTTGGCCTGCCTGCCGAAAACGCCGCTTTAAAAAACGGCGTGCCGCCCGCGCAGTGGACCTTCGACAACATCGCCTACATGAAGCAGCAGATGCAGGCCATGGGCCTGGCCATCGACTGGAGCCGCGAAATCGCCACCTGTACGCCCGAGTACTACAAGTGGAACCAGTGGCTGTTCCTGAAGATGCTGGACAAAGGCATCGCCTACCGCAAGACCCAGGTCGTCAATTGGGACCCGGTGGACATGACCGTGCTGGCCAACGAGCAGGTGATTGACGGCAAGGGCTGGCGCACCGGCGCGGTGGTGGAAAAGCGTGAAATTCCCGGCTACTACCTGAAGATCACCGACTACGCCGAAGAGCTGCTGGGCCAGGTGAAAGATGCGTTGCCCGGCTGGCCCGAGCGCGTCAAGCTGATGCAAGAGAACTGGATTGGCAAGTCGGAGGGCGTGCGTTTTGCGTTCCCCCACACCATCAAGGACCGCAGTGGCCAGCTGATCGACGGCGGCAAGATGTATGTTTTCACCACCCGTGCCGACACCATCATGGGCGTGACCTTTTGCGCCGTGGCCCCCGAGCACCCGCTGGCTACCCACGCCGCCCAGACCAACCCCCAACTGGCGGCCTTCATCGAGGCCTGCAAGCAGGGCGGCACCACCGAGGCCGAGCTGGCGGTGCGCGAAAAAGAGGGCATGCCCACCGGCCTGCAGGTCATCCATCCGCTGAACGGCCACCTGATCGACGTGTGGGTGGGCAACTACGTGCTGATGGGCTATGGCGACGGCGCGGTGATGGGCGTACCGGCCCACGACGAGCGCGACTTCGCCTTTGCCCTGAAATACGACCTGCCCATCGTCCAGGTGGTGCATGTAGACCACCTGCACTACGACTACCACCACTGGAACGACTGGTACGGCGACAAACAGCGCGGCGTGACCATCAATTCCGACAGCTTCAGCGGCCTGTGCTTCCAGGACGCGGTGAACGCCGTGGCCCACGCGTTGCAGGTCAAGGGCCTGGGCGAGAAAAAGACCACCTGGCGCCTGCGCGACTGGGGCGTGAGCCGCCAGCGCTACTGGGGCACGCCGATTCCCATCATCCACTGCGAAGAGCACGGCGCGGTGCCGGTGCCCGAGAAAGACCTGCCCGTGGTGCTGCCGCAGGACTGCATCCCCGATGGCTCGGGCAACCCGCTGCACAAGCACGCAGGCTTCCACGCCGGTGTGGTCTGCCCGGTCTGCGGCAAGCCCGCCCGGCGCGAAACCGACACCATGGACACCTTTGTCGATTCCAGCTGGTACTTCATGCGCTACTGCGATCCGCACAAGACCGACGGCATGGTGGGCGAGGGCGCAGACTACTGGATGCCCATGGACCAGTACATCGGCGGCATCGAACATGCCATCCTGCACTTGCTGTACGCCCGCTTCTGGACCAAGGTGATGCGCGACCTGGACCTGGTGACCTGCAACGAGCCTTTCAGCAAGCTGCTGACCCAGGGCATGGTGCTCAACGGCGCGTTCTCGCACAAGCCTGCGGGCGGCGGCGTGCAATACCACTGGGAAAGCGAAGTCGATGTGGCCCGCAACGAGCGCGACCAGATCGTGGGCGGCACGCTCAAGACCGACGGCACGCTGCTGCACTACGAGCTCACCACCATGAGCAAGAGCAAGAGCAACGGTGTCGATCCGCAGGATTTGATCGAAAAATACGGTGCCGACACCGCCCGCCTGTACACCATGTTCACCGCGCCGCCCGAGGCCACGCTGGAGTGGAACGACGCGTCGGTGGAAGGCAGCTACCGCTTCCTGCGCCGGGTGTGGAACTTTGGCGTCAAGCTGTCTGCTACAGATTTCGCAGCTGCTCACGCCAGTGCCATAAGCGCTAGCAGCCTAAAAGATGTTGAATTTGGCAAAGAGGCCAAGGCCTTGCGTTTTGAGGTCCACACCGTGCTCAAGCAGGTGGACTACGACTACCAGCGCATGCAGTACAACACCGTGGTGTCGGGTGGCATGAAGCTGCTCAACGCCCTGGAAGACTTTAAAGCGCTGGACACTGCCGGTGCCCAGGTGGCGCTGATCGAGAGCTTCGGCATCCTGCTGCGCTGCCTGTACCCGGCCACGCCACACATCACCCACGCGCTGTGGACCGAGCTGGGCTACGCCGACCGCTTTGGCGAGCTGCTGGATGCGCCCTGGCCGGTGGTGGACCCGCTGGCCCTGGTGCAAGACGAGATCGAGCTGATGCTGCAGGTGAATGGCAAGCTGCGCGGCTCCATCTTTGTTCCCGCCACCGCCAGCAAAGTCGAGATCGAAGCCGCCGCACTGGCCTGCGAAGCCTTCACCAAGCTGGCGGACGGGGCCTTGCCCAAGAAAATCATCGTGGTGCCCGGGCGCCTGGTGAACCTGGTGCTGTGATGCTGCGCCGCACCTTCCTACTCGCCGTGCCCGCGGCTTCCGCCATGGGCCTGAGCGCCTGCGGTTTTGCCCTGCGCCAGGCCCCCAACTACCCGTTCACCACCATCTTCGTGCGCGTGGCCGAAGCCTCGGCGCTGGGCAACGAACTCAAGCGCAACCTGTCTGCCGGCAGCAAGCTGGAGGTGGTGACCGACCCGAAACGCCTGGACAGTGTCGAAGTGGTGCTGGAAATCACCACCGACCAGCGTGAGAAAAGCGTGGCATCCACCACGTCTGCGGGCCAGGTGCGGGAATTTCAGCTGCGCACGCGCGTCAAGTTCCGCCTGCGCACGCCGCAGGGCAAAGAACTGATTCCGGAAACCGAAATCCTGCAGCAGCGCGACATCAGCTACACCGAAACCCAGGCCCTGTCCAAAGAAGCCGAAGAGCAACTGCTGTACCGCAACATGCAAACCGACATCGTGCAGCAGATCATGCGGCGCATCGCTGCGATCCAGTCGTTTTAGATGCAACTCGCCCCTGGCCAACTCGCCGCGCAGCTCTCCAAAGGCCTGCGCTCGCTCTACACCCTGCACGGTGACGAGCCGCTGCTGGTGCAGGAGGCGCTGGATGCCATCCGCGCCACGGCCCGCGCCCAAGGCTTTACCGAGCGCACGGTGCACGTGGTGGCGGGGGCGCATTTCGACTGGAGCGAGGTGCTGGCGGCGGGCGGCTCGCTCAGCCTGTTTGCCGACAAGCAAATCTTGGAAGTGCGCGTGCCGTCCGGCAAGCCCGGTAAAGACGGCAGTACCGCCCTGCAGCACCTGGCCCAGCAGGCTGAGGGCAATACCGACACCCTGACCCTGGTGGTGCTGCCCCGGCTGGACAAGCTGGCCAAATCCGCCGCCTGGTTTGTGGCGCTGGAGAAGTTTGGCGTGACCATCCAGGTCGAGCCGGTGGAGCGCGGCGCGCTGCCGCAGTGGATCGCCCAGCGCCTGCAGGCCCAGGGCCAGCGGGTGCAGGCCGGGGTGGAAGGCCAGCAAACCTTGCAGTTTTTTGCCGACCGGGTCGAAGGCAACCTGCTGGCCGCCCACCAGGAAATCCAAAAGCTGGCCCTGCTGTACCCGGTGGGCGAGCTGCAATGGGCGCAGGTGGAATCCGCCGTGCTGAACGTGGCCCGCTACGACGTATTCAAGCTGTCCGAGGCTGTGTTGGGCGGCCAGCGCCTGCGGGTGCAGCGCATGCTCGACGGCCTGCAGGCCGAGGGCGAGGCCGAGGTGCTGGTGCACTGGGCCCTGGCCGAAGACATCCGCGCCCTGCAACGCGTCAAAACCGCCATGGATGCGGGCAAGCCTCTGCCCATGGCGCTGCGCGAAAACCGCGTCTGGGGCGCCAAGGAGCGCCTGTTCGAACGCGTGCTGCCGCGCATGCCCAGTGCCTTGATCGCCCAACTCCTGCAGTCGGCCCACCTGGTGGACGGCATTGTCAAAGGTTTGAAGCAGCCCGACTGGCCTGCCGACCCCTGGCAGGCCCTGCACCGGCTGGCGGGCATGCTGTGCGCGGCGTGTGCTGTGCCAGCCGGGCGTTAGTCTGCCGGGCGCGTAGGCCGTGACAAAATACCGCCATGAACGCCCTGAACATCGCCGAATACACCCACGCTTTAGGTTTGCAAGCAAAAGAGGCCTCAGCGCTCATGGCGCGGGCGACAGCAGCTACTAAAAATGTAGCGCTGCGCAGCCTGGCCCGTTTGCTGCGCGAGAACACCGCTGCACTGCAGACCGAGAACGCCAAAGACCTGGACCGCGCCCGCGCTGCCGGGCTGGCCGCGCCTCTGGTGGACCGCCTCAAGCTCAGCCCGCAGACGCTGGAAACCTGCGCCCAGGGCTGCGAGCAACTGGCCGCCATGGCCGACAGCATTGGCGAGATCATCGGCCTGCAGCAGCAGCCCAGCGGCATCCGCGTGGGCCAGATGCGGGTGCCGATTGGGGTGTTTGGCATGATTTTCGAGAGCCGCCCGAACGTGACCATCGAGGCCGCCAGCCTGTCGATCAAGAGCGGCAATGCCTGCATCTTGCGCGGCGGCTCCGAGGCGATCGACTCCAACAAGGCGCTGGCGCTGCTGGTCCAAAAAGCGCTGACCGAGGCGGGTTTGCCTGTCGCCGCGGTGCAACTGGTGCAGACCACCGACCGCGAAGTGGTAGGCCAGCTCATCGCCATGCCGCAGTATGTGGATGTGATCATTCCGCGCGGCGGCAAGAGCCTGATCGAGCGCATCAGCCGAGATGCCAAGGTGCCGGTGATCAAGCACCTGGACGGCAACTGCCACGTGTACGTGGACGACCCCTGCGACATCGCTATGGCCGTCAAAGTGGCCGACAACGCCAAGACCAGCAAATACAGCCCCTGCAACGCCACCGAGGGCCTGCTGGTGGCGCGCGCCGTGGCGGCCGAGTTTCTGCCGCTGATCGGTGCCATCTACGCCGCCAAGGGTGTGGAAATGCGGTGCGATCCGGCTGCAGCCCATATTCTATCTGCGCAAGATGCTATTAAAAACATAGCTAAAGTGGTACCCGCCACCGAGCACGACTGGTACGAGGAATACCTGGCGCCCATCATCAGCATCAAGGTGGTCGAGGGTGTGGATGAGGCCATCGCCCACATCAACAAATACAGCAGCCACCACACCGACAGCATCCTGACCCGCGACCACATGCATGCGCAACGGTTTCTGCGCGAGGTGGATTCGGCCAGCGTGATGGTCAACACCAGCACCCGGTTTGCCGACGGTTTCGAGTACGGACTGGGGGCCGAAATCGGCATCAGCACCGACAAGTTCCACGCCCGTGGACCGGTGGGGCTGGCGGGGCTGACATCGCTGAAATACGTGGTGCTGGGCCAGGGCGAAGTGCGTATTTAACGCCCGTCCTCTTGAGAAGGGATAGATCGCCCTTACATCCTGTAACTCCCTTTTTTGCCTCGAACCAAGAGGATCTCCATGGTTCCCCATCTCATCACTGCGCTCACCGGCCCGATCAACGAACTGGAACAGCGCATCCTCGACTCCATGCCCGCCATCGAACGTTGGTTCCGGCTGGAGTGGATGGAGCACACGCCGCCGTTCTACAGCGCGGTGGACATCCGCAACGCCGGCTTCAAGCTGGCCCCGGTGGACACCAGCCTGGCTCCCCATGGCTGGAACAACCTGACCCCGCAAATGCTGCCGCTGGCAGTGCAGTCGGCCATGGCCGCCATCGAGAAGATCTGCCCCGAGGCCAAAAACCTGCTGCTGATCCCCGAGAACGACACGCGCAGCACTTTCTACCTGTCCAACGTGGCGCAGTTGCAGCGCATCTTCCACATGGCCGGGCTGAACGTGCGGGTGGGCTCGATCAACCCCGACATCAAGGAAACCACGGTCGTCAACCTGCCCAACGGCGAGCAGGTGACGCTGGAGCCGGTGATCCGCACCAAGCGTCGCCTGGGACTGAAAGACTTCGACCCCTGCACCATTTTGCTGAACAACGAGCTGATGGCCGGCCCGCCTGGCATTCTGGAAGAGCTGCACGAGCAGTACCTGCTGCCGCCGCTGCATGCCGGGGGCTCGGTGCGCCGCAAAAGTAGGCATTTCCGCAGCTACGAAGAGCTGGCCAAGCGCCTGGGCAAGCTGTTGGGCATCGACCCCTGGCTGATCAACCCGATGTTCAACCAGTGCGGCGCGGTCGATATGGCGCAGGGCCAGGGTCTGGAATGCCTGGCCACCAATGTGGACGCGCTGCTGGGCAAGATACGCCGCAAATACAAAGAGTACGGCATCAACGAGAAGCCGTTCGTGATCGTCAAGTCCGACAGCGGCGCGCCCGGCATGGGCATCATGACGGTGCGTGATGTGAAAGACTTGGCGGTACTGCACCACCGGGCCAAAACCACCACCGACAAAGGTGCGCCACAGGTGGTGGATGCCATCATCCAGGAAGGCGTGCTGACCAACGAGCGTATCAACGACGCGGTGGCCGAGCCGGTGGTCTACATGATGGACCGCTACGTGGTGGGCGGCTTCTACCGCATCCACGCCGAGCGCGGGGTGGACGAAAACCTCAACGCCCCCGGCTCCAGCTACGTGCCACTGGCCTTTGCCGAAAACGCCCACCTGCCCCAGGTGGGACAGCGCCCCGGTGCCAGCGCGCCGAACCGCTTCTACATGTACGGCGTGGTGGCCCGTTTGGCCATGGCGGCGGCCAGCTACGAGCTGGAAGCGACCGATCCCGATGCCGAAATTTACGATTAACTAACACAGTTTGAATAAGTTGCTGCATCGCAACATAAATCGGCTCTAGGGGCTCCACCCCGCTTGCACGCGGGATTCTGGAGCGCAAAATACGCTTCCCCAAGTTTATGGAACCCCGTCGGCCCCTCAGGGGGCCAGTA
Organism: uncultured Albidiferax sp.; assembly: GCA_963513125.1. Lineage (GTDB taxonomy): Bacteria > Pseudomonadota > Gammaproteobacteria > Burkholderiales > Burkholderiaceae_C > Rhodoferax_B. The sequence goes on along the minus strand of CAUPPH010000017.1, from coordinate 53,345 downwards.
GGCGGGGCCTCTTTAGTGCAAAGTTCAAAATCTTCGCTTTCGGCCCTCACACTCGGCGCGCTGGGTGTGGTCTACGGCGATATCGGAACCAGTGTTTTATATGCGGTCAAAGAGGTTTTTGGCTCCGGCCATGTGCCTTTTACCCCTGAAAACGTCTACGGCATCCTGTCCATCTTCTTCTGGACGCTGACGGTCATTGTGTCGCTCAAGTACGTGGTGCTGGTGCTGCGCGCCGACAACAACGGCGAAGGCGGTCTGGTGGCCATGCTGGCGCTGGCCTCGCAGTCGGTGAAAGACCGGCCCCAATTGCGCAACACGCTGCTTATCCTGGGCATCTTTGGCACCTGCCTGTTTTATGGCGACGGTGTGATCACCCCGGCCATCACCGTGTTGGGCGCGGTGGAAGGGTTGGAGGTGATCTCGCCGACCTTCAAGAAGTTTGTGATTCCGATTGCCCTGGTCATTTTGTACGCGCTGTTTGTGGTGCAAAAGCGTGGCACGGCGAGTATTGGGCGGTTTTTTGGCCCGATCATGGTGGTGTGGTTCGTGGTGATTGCCACCCTGGGCATCATCAACATTGCCACCGATCCCGAGATTCTGTGGGCGATCAGTCCGCATTACGCCCTGGGCTTCATGTGGCGCAACCCCGGCACCACCTTCATCATCCTGGGGGCCGTGGTGTTGTGCGTCACCGGTGGCGAGGCCTTGTATGCCGATATGGGCCATTTCGGTAAGACGCCGATCCGCGTGGCCTGGTTTCTGGCGGCCATGCCTGCGCTCACGCTGAATTATTTTGGCCAAGGTGCCTTGCTGATTTCGCGGCCAGAAGCGGTCAAGAATCCGTTTTTCATGATGGCCCCTGCCTGGGCGCTGGTGCCGCTGGTGGTGCTGGCGGCCATGGCGGCGGTGATCGCCTCGCAGGCCCTGATTACCGGGGCCTTTTCGGTGACCAAGCAGGTGATCCAGTTGGGCTATTTGCCACGCCTTCGGGTGATGCATACCAATGTGAAAGAGGCCGGGCAGGTGTATTTGCCGTTTGTGAACTGGGGTCTGTTCGTCGCCATTCTGGTGGCGGTGGTGATGTTCAAGTCGTCCAGCGCGCTGGCGGCGGCCTACGGCATTGCGGTGTGCACCGACATGCTGATCACCACGGTACTGACGTTTTACGTGATCCGCTACAGCTGGAAATATCCCTTGATTCTGTGTGTGGCCGCCACGGGCTTCTTTTTCATCGTGGATCTGGCTTTTTGGGCCTCCAACATGATGAAGCTGCTGGACGGCGGCTGGTTTCCGTTGCTGATCGGCGGGGTCATCTTCACCCTGATGCTGACCTGGAAAGACGGGCGTGAACTGCTCAACAGCAAGCTGCGGGCCGATGCCCTGGATCTGCCCAGTTTTCTGGATGCCGTGTTCATCAGCCCACCCACCCGGGTGGCGGGCACCGCCGTGTTTCTGACCGCAGAAATGGGCACCGTGCCCAACGCCTTGCTGCACAACCTCAAGCACAACAAGGTACTGCATGACCACAACCTGTTTGTCACCGTGCGCAACCATGAAGTGCCCTGGATCGGGCTCGACAAACGCATCGAGATCGAATCCCTGGGGCACGACTGCTGGCAGGTGGTGATCCACTACGGCTTCAAGAACACCCCCGATGTGCCCAAGGCGCTGGAGCACATCCGGGGCCGGGGCTGCGAGCTGGAGGTCATGACCACCAGCTATTTCCTGTCGCGCGACACCGTCATCCCCACCCTGGTCGGTGGCATGGCCCCCTGGCGCGAAAAGCTGTTTGCGCAAATGCACCACAATGCCAGCGCCGCAGCCGACTTTTTGCGACTACCCAATAACGCGGTAGTGGAGCTGGGTTCCAAAATAGAGATCTAGTGGCACACCCCCAGGCTGCAGCGCAAGCGCTTTTCGCCAACCCCCTTGCAGGGGGCGAACCTGGTGGCCCGGCAAAGCCGGTTCCACGGGTTCCTGGTGGAGGAGCCGTGGTGTGTATCAACGGGCCTGTGAAACCAACTATAAGAGACTTAAATTGACTTCCAATGCCGCGACTGCCTCCCTGAATTTCGACGTATTGATCGTGGGCAGCGGCCTGGCAGGCCTCAGCGCTGCGCTGCTGCTGGCCCCTACCCACCGTGTGGCCGTACTCACCAAGCGCGGCATGGCCGACGGTGCCAGCGCCTGGGCCCAGGGCGGCATTGCCGCCGTGCTGGGCCAGGGCGACAGCTTTGCCTCGCATGTGGACGACACCCTGGTCGCCGGGGGCGGCCTGTGCGATGTGGAGGCGACCCGTTTCGTGGTCGAGCACGCGCCTGAATGCATCGCATGGCTACAGTCCCTGGGGGTGCCGTTTTCGCAGGAAGACGGCGCATTGCACCTGACCCGCGAAGGCGGCCACAGCCACCGCCGCATCGTCCACGCCACCGATGCCACCGGGGCGGCCGTGCAGGCCACCATGATGGCCCAGGTGCGCAGCCATCCGCAGATCACCCTGTTTGAAAACCACACCCTGGTCGACTTGATCATCGGCAGCAAGCTCGGCCTGCCCCAGCAGGGCTGCGTGGGCCTGTACGCGCTGGACGCGGATACCGACCAGGTGCTCACCTTCAGCGCCCCCAACACCATCCTGGCCACCGGCGGCGCGGGCAAGGTTTACCTCTACACCACCAACCCCGACACCGCCACCGGCGACGGCATCGCCGCCGCCTGGCGCGCGGGCTGCCGGGCGGCGAACATGGAGTTCATCCAGTTCCACCCCACCTGCCTGTACCACCCGCACGCCAAGTCGTTTTTGATCTCCGAGGCCGTGCGCGGCGAGGGTGGCCGCCTGCTGCGCCCCGACGGCAGCCGTTTCATGCCCGAGCACGATGCGCGTGCCGAGCTGGCCCCGCGCGACGTGGTGGCCCGCGCCATCGACTTCGAGATGAAAAAGGGCGGCTTCAACTGTGTCTACCTCGACATTTCCCACCAGCCCAAGGCCTTTTTGCTGGAGCACTTCCCCAACATCTACGCCCGCTGCCTGGAGCTGGGCATCGACATCGCCCGCCAGCCCATCCCCGTGGTGCCCGCTGCCCACTACACCTGCGGCGGCGTGCTGACGGATCTGGAGGGCCGCACCGACGTGCCCGGCCTGTACGCACTGGGCGAGGCTGCCTGCACCGGCTTGCATGGTGCCAATCGGCTGGCCAGCAACTCGCTGCTGGAATGCATGGTGTTTGCGCGTGCTGCTGCCCAGGCCATGTCTGCCGTGGACCGCGCCCCCGCCCCCCAACTCCCCGCCTGGGACGACAGCCAGGTGATCGATAGCGACGAGCTGGTGGTGATTTCGCACAACTGGGACGAGCTGCGCCGCTTCATGTGGGACTACGTGGGCATCGTGCGCACCAACAAACGGCTGGACCGTGCCGCCCACCGCATTGCCCTGCTGCAAAGCGAAATCGACGAGTTCTACGCCCGCCACCACGTCACCCGCGACCTGCTGGAGCTGCGCAACCTGGTCCAGGTGGCCGACCTGATCGTGCGCAGCGCCCGCGCCCGCCAGGAAAGCCGGGGTTTGCACTTCAGCCGCGACTACCCGGAGCTGGCAGCCACGGCAGAAGCCACCGTGCTGGTACCCGGTAATTTATAAGAAATGGGCTGCTAGCGTATATTCCATCTGCGCTAGCAGCTATCAAAAAGATAGTTTTTAGTTCAAATCTGCTGGCAACCAGCCGCGCAGGCTGTTGACGAAGGCCAGCGCTTCTACCCGCGGCAGGTCGCTTAAGCGCACCACTGCCTCTTCCACACGCCCTGCTTGCAGGGCGTGTGCACGTCCCATGCCGCCCAGCAGCCCGCAGGCCAGCGGCGGGGTAACCCAGCGGCCATCCAGTAGCAGGGCGATGTTGCCGCGCGTGCATTCGGTGATTTCACCGGCGGCGTTCCACAGCAGGGTGTCGAACACGCCGGGCTGGGTAGGGGCGAATGCGTCGTAGTGGGTGCGGCGGGTGGTTTTGAAGCGGACGAATTCGCTGTGGGCCTCGGCCAAGGGGCGGTCGGCGAGTTGCAGGCGCACGCGCTCCGGGCTGGCTTCCAGCGGGTAGGCCTCGGCGGTGGCCTGGCCCTGGGCATCCAGCAGCAGGCGCACGCGCCATGCGCCTTGGGGGCGGGAGATGGCTTGCAGGGTTTGGTGGACGTGTTCCAGATTCCACGGTGTGCCAAAGTGCGCTGCCGCTGCCTGCATGCGGGCCAGGTGGGCATCGCGGTGGCGCAGGCTGCCGTCCACCATGGCAAGGGTCTCCAGCAGCGCAAACGGGGCGCTGGCGCGCTGCACAAAGGCCTGCTTGGCGGCCCATTCCTGCCACTCGCCCTCGGCCTGGGCATCGGACGTGATGCCGCTGCCGATGCCGCAGCGGGCTAGGCCGCCACGCAAGGTGACGGTGCGGATGGGCACGTTGAAAGTCGTCGCCCCGCCGGGCTGCACAATGCCGATGGCCCCGCAGTACACACCGCGCGGGGTGGGCTCCAATCCGTGAACCATGCGCATGGCCTGCACCTTGGGCGCGCCGGTGACCGAGCCGCACGGGAACAGCGCACCGAACACCTCGGCCAGCGTGCAGCCAGGCCGGGTGCGGGCCGTCACGTCGGAGGTCATTTGCCACACCGTGGGCAGCGCCTCGGTGTGGAACAGGCGCGGCACCTGCACGCTGAAGGGCTCGGCGATGCGCGAAATGTCGTTGCGCAGCAGATCGACCACCATCACGTTCTCGGCGCGCTCCTTGGGTGACGTGCGCAGGGCCTCGGCCAGGGCAGCGTCCTCTTGCGCGTCCGCACCCCGGCGGGCCGTGCCTTTCATGGGGCGGGCCAGGATGTGGCCATCCCGCCAATCAAAAAACAGCTCGGGCGAGACGGACAGGATCTGCGCATCGCCGGTATCCAGCAGCGCGGCATAGCCACCTGGTTGGGCGCGCTGCAGGGCGGCGAACAAGGCCTGCGGGTCGCCTTGGAAGTCGCCCGCCATCTGCGCCGTGAGGTTGACCTGGTACAGCTCGCCTGCGCGGATGGCCTGGTGCAACGCTTCCATGGCCGCGTCGAAATCGGGGCGGGGGATGAAGCTGTGCCAGGCTATTTGCGCGCTGGCGGGAGAGGGTTCCGGCCAGGGCAGAGGCGTATCAAACACCGCGAACCAGGCGAGCGGGCCGTCGGCAGGGTGGACGGTCAGGGCGGTGTCAAACGCGGGCGCAGCCTCGTAGCGCACATAGCCCACGCACCACTGTCCCTGCGCCGACGCGGCCTGCACGGCATCCAGCAACGGTTTCACCTCACCCAGCGTGTGCGCCACCAGCGTCTGCAGCGGCGTGCCAAACGCATGGCGCACCCGTTCCCCACCGCGCGGGTCGGCAAAGTCGATCAGCGCGGTGATGCCCTCCATCAGGCCGCGCCGATGTGCGGCACCAGGCCGGTGGTGGGTTGGCCGTTCTTCAACGCCGCCGTGAAGGTCAGCATGCGGTCGATGGGCAGGCGGGCGCGCAGGCCCAGGGCGGGGTCGATGTGCACCTCGTTGCGGCCGTGTTCCAGCACATCCGCCAAGCCCGCAAGGCCGTTCATGGCCATCCAGGGGCAGTGCGCGCAGCTCTTGCAGGTGGCGCTGTTACCGGCAGTGGGCGCTTCGATGAAGATCTTGCTGGGGTTTTGCGTGCGCAGCTTGTGCAGCATGCCGTTGTCGGTGGCGACGATGAAGGTGGTGGCATCCAGGGTGCGCGCCGCCGCCAGGATGGCCGAGGTGGAGCCCACGGCATCGGCCAGGGCGATCACGTCGGCGGGCGACTCGGGGTGCACCAGCACCTTGGCTTCGGGGTGCTCAGCTTTTAACGCCTCCAGCTCGAAGGCCTTGAACTCGTCGTGCACGATGCAGGCACCGTTCCAGAACACCATGTCGGCCCCTGTTTCCTTCTGGATGTAGTTGCCCAGGTGCTTGTCGGGTGCCCACAGAATCTTGTGGCCCTGGTCTTTCAGGGCGCGCACCACGTCCAGTGCGCAGCCCGAGGTGACCAGCCAGTCGGCGCGGGCTTTGACCTCGGCGCTGGTGTTGGCGTAGACCACCACGGTGCGGTCCGGGTGGGCATCGCAAAAGGCGTTGAATTCGGCGCTGGGGCAGCCCAGGTCGAGCGAGCAGGTGGCCTCCAGGTCGGGCATGAGGATGCGCTTTTCGGGCGACAAAATCTTCGCGGTTTCGCCCATGAAGCGCACGCCGGAGACCACCAGGGTCTGCGCCGCATGGTCGCGGCCAAAGCGGGCCATCTCCAGCGAGTCGCTGACCAGGCCGCCGGTTTCTTCGGCCAGGTCCTGCAGGTCGGGGTGCACGTAGTAGTGCGACACCATCACCGCGTTGCGCTCCTTGAGCAGGCGGCGGATGCGGTCTTTCAGGGCCAGGCGTTCGCTGGGGCTGGGCTCCACGGGCACGCGGGCCCAGGCGTGGCGCGGGGCGCAGGTGGCACCTTGTACCGGCTGCTCGTATTCAACTTCCATCATCATTGTGGTCATGGTGTTTTCCTCACAGGTCCTGGAAACGCATGGAGTAATCGGTGGCCTTCACGTCCTTGGTCAGGCCGCCGATGGAGATCCGGTCTACGCCGGTTTCGGCCAGGGTGCGCAGGCCTTGCAGGGTCACGCCGCCGGAGATTTCCAGCACCGCCTTGTTATCGCCCCGCGCGGTGTTGCGGCGCACGGCCTCCTGCAGCGTGGGCAGGTCCATGTTGTCCAGCAGCACCATGCGGGCACCTGCATCCAGGGCCTCGTCGAGCTGGGCCAGGGTTTCGACCTCGATCTCGATGAAGCTCGCCTGCTGCGCCAGGGCCTGGGCGCGTTGCAGCACGGCGGTCACGCCCCCGGCGGCGGCGATGTGGTTTTCCTTGATCAGCACCGCGTCATACAGGCCGATGCGGTGGTTGGTTCCTCCCCCCACGCGCACCGCGTATTTTTGCGCCAGGCGCAGGCCGGGCAGGGTTTTGCGGGTGTCCACGATGTGGGTGCCGGTGCCGGCCACCGCTTGCACGTGCAGCGCCGTGCGGCTGGCCACGGCGCTGAGCAGTTGCAGAAAGTTCAGGGCGGTGCGTTCCGCCGTCAGCAGGGCCTGGGCTGCGCCCTCCAGCTCCAGCACCACCTGGTCGGCGGCGCAGGTTTGGCCTTCTGCAACCAGCCAAGTCCAGGTGGCGGTGGGGGCGATTTGCCGTAGCGTCGCTTCCACCCAGGGCGCGCCGCACAGCACGGCGGCTTCGCGGGCCAGGATGCGGGCGCGGGTGTGGCGGGCGGGGTCGATCAGCGCGGCGGTCAGGTCGCCGGGGCCGACATCTTCGGCCAGGGCGCGGGCCACGTCGGCCTCGGCCAGGGTAGCGATGCTGGCGGGGGAAAAGTCAAAAAACGGGGTCGTCATTACTGCTCTCTCAGGCGGGGGTCCGAAGTGTGTCACATCTGTGGCAATGCATTTTCCCCGCAGCCGGGTGGGGCTGGCACCATGGGGGTTATGCAAACCCCTGAATCCGAACTTTCGCGCCTGCTGGCCCTGCAGCGCCAGGCCCATGCCGCCGACCCCGCGCCCTGCGAGGCCGCCCGCCGGGACCGCCTGCAGCGCCTGGGTGCCTTGCTGGACAAGCATGGCGAAAATTTCACCACCCAGATCAGCCAGGACTTCGGCACCCGCGCCGCCGCCGAGATCACCCTGACCGAAATCGTGCCGGTGCGCAGCGCCCTGCGCCACGCGCTCGGGCACCTGCGGGCGTGGATGCGGCCCCGGCGCGCCGCTACTGGCTGGATGTTTTGGCCGGGTCGCAGCCGCTTGCTGCGCCAGCCGCTGGGCGTGGTGGGTATCGTCAGCCCCTGGAATTACCCGCTGCTGCTGGCCTTGTCGCCGCTGGTGGATGTGCTGGCGGCGGGCAACCGGGCGCTGCTCAAGCCGTCGGAACTCACGCCGCGCTTTGCCGAGGGGCTGCGCCTGGCGGTGGCCGAGTTTTTCCAACCCGATGAGGTGGCGGTGCTCACCGGCGATGCCAGCCTGGGCCAGGCGTTTTGCGCCCAGCCCTTCGACCATCTGGTGTTCACCGGCTCCACCGCCGTGGGCCGCCTGGTGGCGCAAGCCGCAGCCAAGAACCTGACCCCGGTGACGCTGGAGCTGGGCGGCAAGTCGCCCGTGCTGGTGGACACATCCTGCGACCTGGGCAGCACGTTGGACCGGCTGGCCTGGGGCAAGCTGATCAACGCCGGCCAAACCTGTATCGCCCCCGACTACGCCCTGGTGCCGCGCCCGATGATGGGTGCCTTCGTGGAGGCCCTGCGCGCCAGCATGCAGCGGCTGTACCCCACATTCCAGGGCAACCCCGACTACACCAGCATCGCCAGCGACCGGCACTGGGCGCGCCTGCAGGCCCTGGTGGCCGATGCCCGGGCGCAGGGTGCAACGGTAGTGGAGCTGGAGCCCGCAGATGGTGGCCGCCAGATGCCCCCTGTGCTGCTGTTGGACGTGCACAGCGGCATGCGCGTGCTGCAAGAGGAAATCTTTGGCCCGGTGCTGCCCATCGTGCCCTACGACACGCTGGAAGAGGCGATTGCCTTTATCAACGCCCGCGACAAGCCGCTGGCCCTGTACTGGTTTGGCACCGACACAGCGCACCGCGACCAGGTGCTGGTGCAAACCCAGTCCGGCGGAGTCAGCACCAACGACACCCTGGTGCACCTGGCGCAAGACGGCCTGCCGTTTGGCGGTGTGGGGCCGTCCGGGCAGGGGCATTACCACGGCGAGTGGGGCTTTCGCCGGTTCAGCCACGAGAAACCGGTGTTCCAGCAGTCGCGCTGGTCGGGTGGCGGCCTGGTGTACCCGCCGTATACGCCGCGCATCCAGAAGCTGCTGGGGTGGCTGGGGTGGCTGGGGCGGCAGCGGTGAATGGTGCTATTTAAATGGTAGCTACTGGCGCATTCGGAATATGCGCCAGAGGTCTATTTGGCTATTTTTTTAGCCTGGCATCTGTGTCAGAGACAATGCCCGCATGCGTTTCTTCAAAGACATCAATCTCTCCGCTACCACCGCCGGTTTTGTGGCCGTTTTGGTCGGCTTCACCAGTTCGGTGGCCATCGTTTTCCAGGCCGCGCAGGCCTTGCACGCCACGCCGGAGCAGCTCACCTCGTGGATGTGGGCGCTGGGCCTGGGCATGGGGCTGTGCACGCTGCTGCCCTCGCTGTGGCTGCGCCAGCCGGTGATGGTGGCCTGGTCCACGCCCGGCGCGGCGGTGGTGGCCACGGCCGCGCTGGCCGGTGGTTTTGGCATGCCCGAGGCGATTGGCGCGTTCATGGTCAGTGCGGCCCTGATCGTGCTGTGCGGCGTAACCGGGTTGTTTGAAAAGGTGATGGACCGCATCCCGGTGGCGGTGGCGGCTGCGCTGCTGGCCGGGGTGCTGGCGCGCTTCGGGCTGAACGGCTTTGCCGCCGCCCAGACTGCCTTGCCGCTGGTGCTGCTGATGCTGGGCTGCTACCTGCTGGCAAAGCGCTGGCTACCGCGCTTTGCGGTGGTGCTGACTTTGTTGGTTGCTATTATTTACGTAGCTGCTCGTGGAGATTTTGTAAGCGCTGGCATCGTTTTTTCCTTGGCAAAACCAGTGCTCGTGGTGCCGGTGTTTAGCTGGGCCGCCACCGTCAGCATGGCACTGCCGCTGTTCGTGGTGACCATGGCCTCGCAAAACCTGCCCGGCGTGGCCGCCATCCGCGCGGCGGGCTATGCCATGCCGATCTCCAAACTCATCACCATCACCGGCCTGGCCACCCTGGTGCTGGCCCCGTTTGGCGCGTTTGCGCTGTGCCTGAGCTCCATTACCGCCGCCATCTGCATGGGCCCCGAGGCGCATGCCGACAAGGCCAAGCGCTACACCGCGGCGGCGGCCTGCGGCATTTTTTACGTGCTGATCGGCATCTTTGGTGCGGCCATCACCGGCGTACTCACCGCCTTTCCGCGCGAGCTGATCGCCGCCATCGCCGGGCTGGCGCTGCTGGGCACCATCGGCGGCGCGCTGTCTACCGCCCTGCATGAGCCGCAGCACCGCGAGGCCGCTACCATCACTTTCCTGGTCACGCTCAGCGGTGTGGTGATAGCCGGGGTGGGCTCGGCGTTTTGGGGGGTGGTGGCGGGTGCCATCGCCCTGTTTGTGCAACAGTACCGCCGTCCCATTGCTTGAAGGTTCCCATGAATATTCTCTTCGTCGCCGACCCCCTGGAGTCTTTCAAAATCCACAAGGACACCACCTTTGTGATGATGCGCGAGGCGCAGCGGCGCGGGCACACCATTTCAGCCTGCGAGCCGCAGGATTTGCAGTGGCAGACCGGTGGGGTGGTGACGGCGCAGGTGCGGGATATCCACCTGACGGGTGACAAAGCCGCATGGTTCAGCGTGACCCAGCCGCTGTTTGCGGGCAGCCCGCGCGCTTTGAAAGACTTTGGCGCCATCATCATGCGCAAAGACCCGCCGTTTGATTCGGAATTCTTCTACGCCACGCACTTGCTGGAGCAGGCTGAGCGCGAGGGTGCCAAGGTGTTCAACAAGCCGCGTGCCTTGCGCGACCACCCGGAAAAGCTGGCCATCATGGAGTTCCCGCAGTTCAGCGGCCCCACGCTGGTGACGCGCAGCGCCGAGGCCATCCGCGCCTTCCACGCCATGCACCGCGACATCATCTTGAAGCCGCTGGACGGCATGGGCGGCATGGGCATCTTCCGGGTGAAAGACGATGGCCTGAACCTGGGCGGCATCATCGAGACGCTGAACAAGGACGGTGCCCAGAGCGTGATGGTGCAAAAGTTTCTGCCTGAAATTGCCCTGGGCGACAAGCGCGTGCTGGTGATCGGCGGCAAGCCCGTGCCGTTTTGCCTGGCGCGCATTCCGCAGGGCGGCGAGGTGCGCGGCAACCTGGCGGTGGGCGGCAAGGGCGTGGCGCAGCCACTGTCTGCGCGTGACCGCGAAATCGGCGAAACCCTGGGCCCGATATTGGCGGCACGTGGCCTGCTGCTGGTGGGCGTGGATGTGATCGGCGACTGTGTGACCGAGATCAACGTGACCAGCCCGACCTGCTTCCAGGAGATCTTCGACCAGACTGGCTGCGATGTGGCGGCGCTGTTTATCGATGCGCTGGAAGCGGCGCTAAAAATTTAAGCCAAATCGACCTGTAGCGCATATGTTGTTTGCGCTAGTAGCTATTCAATCAATAGCAAGGTGCCGTCCACAAACACCTTGAGTTCCCCCGGTGCAAACGCCGTCCAGGCCTCGTTGGTGGTCAGCGGCGCGGTGGCCACCATGGCCACGCGGTCGTTGGCGCTGGTGTGCTCGGCAAAGTTGATGCTGAGGTCGTCGTCGGTCAAAGAGGCATGGGCAAACGGGTGTTTGCGCTCCACGTAGTGCAGGTTGGTGCTGGCGTGGGCCCACAGCGCCTCGCCGTTGCTGAGCAGGAAGTTGAAGGTGCCGTGGCGGGCGATGCGTGCGGCCAGCTCGCGCAGCGTCAGCGTCAGCTCGGCCACGCTGGGCACCCCGGCGTGCGACTTGGCCAGCTCTTGCATGATCCAGCAAAACGCGCGTTCGCTGTCGGTGTTGCCCACGGGGCGAAAGCTGCTGTGCAGGCGCGGGTGGAAGTCTTTCAGGTCGCCATTGTGGGCAAACACCCAGTAGCGGCCCCACAGCTCGCGCACAAACGGGTGGCAGTTTTCCAGCGCCACCACGCCCTGGGTGGCTTTGCGGATGTGGGCGATGACGTTGCGGCTTTTGATGGGGTAGTTGCGGATCAGCGCGGCCACCGGAGAGTCGCAGGCGGCCTGGTGGTCGACAAAATGGCGCAGGCCCCGGCCTTCAAAAAACGCAATACCCCAGCCGTCGCTATGGTGGTCAGTGCGGCCGCCGCGCTCGGCAAAGCCGCTAAAGCTGAACACCACGTCGGTGGGAGTGTTGCAGTTCATACCCAGCAGTTGGCACATCGCTATTCCTTGTTGGATTTCAGTTGCCAGGCGGCCCCCAGGGCCAAGGCGCACAAGGCTGCCAGCATGAAAAATGACTCGTTGAACGCGGCCAGCCGGGCCGGGCTGGTCAGCGGGTTGTTCAGCGTGTCGCCATGCGCGGCCAGCCGCCACTCCAGCACGATGGCGCACAGGCTGACCCCGGTAGCCCCGCCCAGCATGCGCAAGAAGTTGATGGCGCTGGCACCCTGCGGGATCAGCGCCTTGTCCAGGGGCCGCATGGCCCCCAGGTTGAGCGACGGCAGAATGAAGCCCAGCCCGATGCGTCCCAGCACCGCCCACACGGCCAGTACCCAGATGGGTGTGCCCAGGCCGATGGTGGCCATCAGCCCGAAGGATGCAGCCAGCAGCGCCAGCCCTGTGCTGACCAGCAGGTAAGTGGGCTGCCGGTCGGCCAGTCGGCCCACCACCGCGATGGTGGCGGCCAGCATCAACCCGGCGGGCAACAGGATGGCCCCCACGTACGAGGGCGACAGCTGCAGCCCCACCTGCATATACACCGGCAGCAGGTAGGTCGAGCCAAACAGCGCTGTGCCGTAAATCACCGCCACGATGCTGCCCATAGCAAACGGGCGGTAGCCAAACAGGGCCAGGTCCATCAGCGGCGCGCCACCCTGGGCGGCCAGGCGGCGCTGCCAGCCTATGAACCCCGCCAGGGCCAGCACCGCCAGCAACAGCAGCGTGCCCGCCACGGGCGGGCTGCCGCCGCGCAACTGCACCATGCCATTGAGCAGGCACAGCGTGCCCACGGTGGCTAGCAGCAGGCCACGCCAGTCCAGGCCCACGCTGTGTTGGGCCACAGCGCCGCCAGGGGCGGTGGTGGGCACGAACTTGCGCGCCAGCCACAGCGACAGCAGGCAAAACGGCACCACCATGAAGAAAATGGAGCGCCAGCCAAACACGTCCACCAGGATGCCGCCGATGCTGGGCCCGATGGCCGGGGCCAGCACCACGCCCATGCCAAACAGGCCGCTGGCCCGGCCCTGCTCGTGCGGCTGGAAGGCGCGCAGGATGATGATGGCCGGAATGGGCTGCACCACGCCCGCCGCCAGCCCTTCGGCCACCCGGGCCGCCAGCACCAGGCCGTAGTCGCTGGCCAGCCCGCCGGTGATGCCGCCCGCCAGCAGCAGCCACATGGCCCCGGCGTAGACGCGGCGGTAGCCATGGCGGGCCAGCAGCCAGGGCGTGGTCAGCATGGACACCGTCATGGCCACCATGAAGCCCGAAGTGACCCACTGCGCCTGCGACGGCCCCAGGACAAAGTGGTGGCTCATGTCGGGAATGGCCACGTTGACGATGGTGGACGACATCACCGAGGCCATGGTGCCCACCATCACCGCCAACAGCAGCAGCCAGCGGTAGCGTTCGCCGTAGCGGGCCTGGAGTTCAGCGGTGGTGGTGTGGGCGGTCAAGATCGGGTGGGCATAGGAACAACCATGCATGGTAGCCGGGCCTGGAGGGGCCCACGCCCAGCAGGCGGCCTATTCCATCCCGAAAAACGCCTGCATCCGCGCCAGCAGGTCTTTGCTGCGCACCGGGGCGCTGGGGGCTGCAGATTGCTGCAGGCGGGCGGTGAACTCGGCGCGGCGCTGGGCCAGCAGTGTGGCGATGTCTTCGGCCAGCGCCGGGCGGGCCGCCAGCACCAGGCCAAAGCCTTCCTTGTCCAGCCGGTAGCACTCCACGTCGGTGGCGGCCAGCACGGTGGCGCTGCGCGGCTCGCCGGTGAGCAAGCCCATTTCGCCAAAAAACTCGCCACTGTGCAGCCGGGCCACGGTGGTGCGGCCCGCGCTGCCGTCTACCACCACCTCGGCCTCGCCGTGCAGGATCAAATACAGCCAATGCGCCACCGCGCCTTGCCGGGTGATGGCGCTGCCCGCCACAAACGGCGCGTACACCAGGTGCGCAGCCAGGGTTTGCTGCTCGGCATCCGGCAGATTGGCAAACAGGGCGATGCTGTGGATGGCGCGGATGCGGCGGGCCTGCTCGCGTTGGGCGTGCAGATTGCGGCTGTGCTCGTCTTTGCTGGCCACCAGCCGCTCGGCCTGCGGCAGGCCCATGCGGATGCCCTCGCGGGCCAGGGCGGTGAGGGCGTGCACCCGCACGGCGGAATCGGCGGGGTCGTCAAACTGCGGGTCGGTCAGCCAGTAGCGCAGGGTGTAGTGGTTGTAGCCCGCACACACTTCCATCAGCACGGCGCTGGGCGGGGGCTGCGGGGCCACGTGGGCGATGCTGGCATCGGACACCGCCAGCTCCAGCGTGCGCAGCACCGTGCCGGGCAGGGCACTGTGGTCGATGTTGAAGTGCAGCATGCGCCGCCACAGCAGCGGCTCGCCGGGGCGCTTGCGCAGCACCTTGAAGCGGTTTTTCATCAGCCAGCTGTTGGGCACCACCACCGTCTCGCGGTTGCGGGTGACGATTTCGGTGAAGCGCCAGCGCACGTCCACCACCTGGCCGCTGAGGTCATCGATCTGCACCCATTCGCCCACCCGCAGCGAGTTGTCGAGTTGCAGCGCCACGCCGCCCATCACATTGCCCAGCGTGTCCTGCATGGCAAAGGCCACCACTGCCGTCATGATGGCCGAGGTGGCAAACAGCTGCGACGGATCCACCCCCGCCAGCCGCAGCCACACCAGCCCCCAGGCCAGCGACAGGGCCGTCAGCGTCAGGTCCTGGGCGATCTGCGGCAAGTGCACCCGCAAGGCGGGCAGCAGTACCCGGAACACCAGCAGCGTGCCGATCTGGATGCTGGCCCACACCACGCAGACATGGGCCGTGTTGCGCAAGATGCCCATGAGCAGGGTATGGCCCTGGCTGGCCGCCAGCAGTGCCAGTAACTGGGCGCACCACGTCAGGTTGAGCAAGGCCCAGGTGGCCCGCAGCCCCCGCTGGTGGGCGGGGCGCAAGAGGCGCAAGGCACCGGCCAGCAGGGCGACCAGCAGTGCCAGCGCCAGCAACTCGGCGGGAAGCAGTCCGGTGGTCCAGGAGGGCATAGGCAAGGGCGGGCTGTGGCTTTAGGTCGCGGGGGGCTTCGCCGCGCAGGCGGCACAGATGCAGGCCAGGTTCTGTGCTGCAAGGGGGATGGCCGCCAGCGTGGCCGGCGCGATGGCCACCGTCAGACACCAGCACGGGGGCTGAGCCTGCCCGGTGCGTCGCCCTTGCTCCATGGCACACAGGTTGGGCTGACCACAGAGCGGGCAGTTCTGTGGGGTGCCCTGTAGGTGGGGTAGGGTGGCGGAACTGGGCATGGGCCATGGTACTGGCGTTCTTTACGCAAAGAAACAGTTTGGTACTGCAATAGGTGTAAAAAAACGCTATCCTGCGCTGCCTGCATATGCGCATTTAGCTATTAAATATGTAGCGTTTCAAGGGTATGGTATTCCCCATAAAAGGTGGGCAGCACCGCGATCGCTCCCCAGCAAGGACCCATTACAAATAAAATCAAAACAATCCAAATTGTTACGCGCATCCGGCGCAGACCCGGTTTTTAGAGTTGGAGACAGGTTATGGAATGGTGGGGTGACAAGAGGCCGCGGGCGAAAGTCGGTGCGCTGTGCGCATTGGCGGCGGTTTGCTATGGCATGCCTGTAGCGGCTGCGCTTTTGCCCAATTTGTCGGCCGGATCCACGCAGGATGCTCAGGAAGCGGCCGATCTGGCCGATGCCCATTCGGATTCGCCCGTGCTGCGGGCCTTGTCTGCCATGCCGGTCAAAGCGTCTGCCGACAAGGCGGTCGCGTCCGAACCTCGCTCGGAAGCCACCCAAAGTGCGGCCCCAAATCCTGCCAATCCGGCCTCTGCCAGTAAATCAAATCCCCGCCCGCTGGGTGAAACCTTGCATACGGCGGTCAAAGACCTGGCGGTCAACTCGGGTGCCATGGAGGCCAAGCACTTGTTGAGCACCGAGTTCGGCTCTGACAAAGCGACCGATGCCAATGCCGAAACCAATGTGCTACGCCGCCGCGCCAACGGCGATACCAACTCTGAAGATCCGAACTCTCCAAACGCGCAGTCTCGTTCCCCCGAGCAGACTCAGCTGGACGAGGAGCAGGCCTCTTTTCTGGCATCGGCCTTGATCCGCGAGGTGACACCCTGGGCCATCGGTGCGGCGGTGCTGCTGTGCTGCGCGCAGGGCCTGCGCGCGATGCTGGTTTTCGGCCGCCGCCAGACGGAGCGCAAGCGAAAATACCGAAAATCCAGCGGCACCCGCAACGCCCGCCTTTAAGAACACGTTCCAAGAGCGTTCTCACCGCCGTAAAGATCTGCAAACTTCCCCCGGGCCCGCAAGGGCAGCTTCGGCAGTGCAGAGTGCGCGGTTAGAATTCAGATGCAATTAATTCTTATTTGCACTGTTCGCCATGTGGCACCGGAAGGAGCATCCCCCGGTGCCCCCTTCCATCCAAAGTGTTCTTATGAAAATCTCCATCCCTTTCCTGGTGCGTGCCGTGGCGTTGGCTACCGGTGTGTTGGCTGTCTCCATGGGGGCCTTTGCGCAAAGCGCCGAGCCGCTGGTGGTCTATAACGCGCAGCACGTCAGCCTCACCCAGGCCTGGGCCAAAGGCTTCACCAAGGAAACCGGCATTCCGGTGGTTCTACGCAATGGTGGCGACAGTGAACTGGGCAACCAGCTGGTGCAAGAAGGCAAGGCCTCGCCCGCCGATGTGTTCCTGACCGAAAACTCCCCCGCCATGAGCCTGGTGGAGTCGGCCGGGCTGTTTGCGCCCCTGGACCCCGCCACGCTGGCCCAGGTGCCCGCCAACTTCCGCCCCGCCACCGGCCATTGGATTGGCGTGGCCGCGCGCAGCACGGTGTTTGTCTACAACAAGAAGAAATTCACCCCCGAGCAGTTGCCCAAGTCGATGATGGACCTGGCCAGCCCCGCCTGGAAGGGCCGCTGGGCCGCCTCGCAGGCCGGTGCCGACTTCCAGGCCATCGTGAGCGCCATGCTGGAGATGAAGGGCGAGCCCGCCACCGCCGCCTGGCTCAAGGGCATGAAAGAAAACTTCACCGCCTACAAGGGCAACAGCACGGTGATGAAGGCCGTCAACGCAGGCCAGATTCCCGGCGGCGTGATCTACCACTACTACTACTTTGGCGACCAAGCCAAGACGGCGGAGAACAGCAACAACACCGCACTGCACTACTTCCGCAACGAAGATCCAGGCGCTTTCGTCAGCATCTCCGGCGGCGGTGTGCTGGCCACCAGCAAGCGCGCCAAGGAAGCCCAGGCCTTTGTGAAATGGGTCACCGGCAAGGGCGGCCAGGAAATTCTGAAAACCGGTGACTCGTATGAATATGCCGTGGGCGTGGGCGCACAGTCCAACCCCAAACTGGTGCCGCTGGCCGATCTGCAGTCGCCCAAGGTCGAACCCTCCAACCTGAACAGCAAGAAAGTCTCGGATCTGATGACCCAGGCGGGTCTGCTGTAAACACCCGCAGTGTCTGCCGTTCCGTCTGAGCTGCTCGGTGCGCCTGCCCTGGTGGGTGTGCCCTCGCATGGCATGCGCCGCATCACGGGCGGGCGCGTGTCGTGGGTGGGTGCGGCTGCGGTGCTGGTGTCCTTGTTCGCGTTGCTGCCGCTGGGCTTTGTGGTCTGGGTGGCCTGGCAGACCGGCTGGGAAACCGCCGCACCGCTGATTTTTCGTTCTCGCGTGGGCGAGTTGCTGGTCAATACCGCTCTGCTGGAGCTGGTGACCGTGCCGGTGTGCGGCGTGCTGGCCCTGGCGCTGGCCTGGCTCACCGAGCGCAGCGACCTGCCCGGTGCCCGCACCTGGGCCGCGCTGGCCGTGGCCCCGCTGGCCGTGCCCGCGTTTGTGCACAGCTATGCCTGGATGACCGTCACCCCCAGCCTGCATGGCCTGTTTGGCGCGGTGCTGGTGTCCACCATCGCCTATTTCCCGTTCATGTATTTGCCCTTGTCGGCGGCTCTGCGGCGGCTTGACCCGGGCATGGAAGACGCGGCCGCATCGCTGGGCCTGGGCCCCTGGGCGGTGTTTTACCGCGTGGTGCTACCGCAGTTGCGCCTGGCCCTGTGCGGCGGCGGGCTACTGGTGGGCCTGCACCTGCTGGCCGAGTACGGCCTGTACGTGATGATCCGCTACGACACATTCACTACGGCCATCGTCGACCAGTTCCAGTCCACCTACAACGGCCCGGCGGCGAACATGCTGGCCGGTGTGCTGGTGGTGTGCTGCTTTGGCTTGCTGGCGCTGGAAGCCCGTCTGCGCGGCCATGAGCGCTATGCCCGCGTCGGCACCGGTGCCGCCCGCATGCCGGTGCGCAGCCGTTTGGGCCGTTGGAAGGTGCTGGCCTGGCTGTTGCCATGTGTGACCAGCGTGCTGGCGTTAGGCGTGCCGCTGTACACCCTGGCGCGCTGGCTGGTTGCCGGTGGCGCGGGTGTGTGGCACCTGGACGTGATGGGCGCTGCCCTGGGCCAGACCCTGGTGTGGGCGCTGCTGGGCGGCGTGCTGACCACCGTGGTGTCCGTCCCCATGGCCTGGCTGTCCATCCGCAAACCCGGCAAGCTGCAGCGTGTGGTGGAGGCTTGCAACTACATGGTCGGCTCGCTGCCCGGTGTGGTGGTGGCGCTGGCCCTGGTCACCATCACCGTGCGGGTGGCGCTGCCGCTGTACCAAACCGTGGCCACCATTCTGCTGGCCTATATGCTGATGTTTTTGCCGCGCGCGTTGGTTAGCCTGCGCGCCGGTATCTCCCAGGCCCCGGTGGAGCTGGAATACGCCGCCCGCAGCCTGGGCCGCACGCCTACGCAGGCGCTGTGGTCCGTCACCCTGCGGCTGGCGGCACCGGGCGCTGCCGCTGGCATGGCGATGGTGGCGCTGGGCATCACCAACGAGCTCACCGCCACCCTGCTGCTGGCCCCCACCGGTACGCAAACCCTGGCCACCGCGTTCTGGGCCTTCAGCAGCGAGATCGACTACGCCGCCGCCGCCCCCTACGCGCTGATGATGGTGCTGCTGTCCATGCCCATGACCTGGCTTCTCTACGTGCAATCCAAACGAACTGCTGGACGGTAATTGGCAATGGGTTTTCTCGAATTACACGCCGTGCACAAAAGCTACGGCCCCCAAGTGGCACTGGCCGGTGTCGACCTGCAGGTAACCGCAGGCAGCCGCACCGCCATCGTCGGCCCGTCCGGCTCGGGCAAAACCACGCTGCTGCGCATCATTGCGGGTTTCGAAGCCCCGGATGTGGGCCGTGTCACCTTGGGTAGCCAGACGCTGGCCGACGGACCCAACGCCATTCCCGCCCACCGGCGCGGCATCGGTTTTGTGCCGCAAGAGGGTGCGCTGTTTCCGCACTTGAGCGTGGCCGACAACGTCGGCTTCGGTTTGGCCCGCAACGCCCCGGACCGCGCCCAGCGCATCACCGAACTGATGCAAATGGTGGCGCTCGACCCCGCCATGCTCACCCGCCGCCCGCACGAACTCTCTGGCGGCCAGCAGCAGCGCGTGGCCCTGGCCCGCGCCCTGGCCCAAAGGCCGCGCCTGATGCTGCTGGACGAACCCTTTTCGGCCCTGGACACCGGCCTGCGCGCCAGCACCCGCAAGGCCGTGGCCCAGCTGCTGGGTGCCGCCGGTATCACCACCATTCTGGTCACCCACGACCAGGCCGAAGCCCTGTCATTTGCCGACCAGGTGGCGGTGATGCGTGCAGGCCGCCTGGCCCAGGTCGGCCCGCCGCACACCTTGTACCTGCGGCCCACCGATGCCGCCACGGCCCAGTTTTTGGGTGAAACCATTGTTTTGCCTGCCCAGTTGTCACAAGGCTGGGCCACCTGCGCCCTGGGTGTGATTCCCGCCGACGACAGCCAGCGCAAAGGCCCGGTGCAGATCATGCTGCGCCCCGAGCAGTTGCAACTGACCCCCGTGCCCGCCGACCCGATGGACACCGATGCCGAGGCCTGCTACGGCGTGGTCGAAGATATCGACTTTGGTGGCGCGCTGTGCGGCCTGACCGTGCGCCTGCTGGGCGATGCCCAAAGCCACACGGCCCCGCTGCTGGTGCGCAGCCCGGCCATCCACATCCCGCCGCTGGGTTCCACCGTGGAAATTACCGTGATGGGTCAGGCCCATGTGTTTGAAGAAGCGGTCGCCTGAGATCGAGCACAAGTTGTAAAAAAAGTTGTCAACCGAATCTCCGGGTGCCTCGTTGTAGGTGCACAAGGAGATTCCCGATGACCACAACGCACGCCACCACCGAATACAACTGGCCCTCCGACGACCGCGATCGCCGCCGCATGCCAGCCCGCTGATCCACCGACATTTCGACCGACATTTTCAGCACCCGGGGTATTTTCCCGACAGCCCGGCCCACCCGGCCCGGTGAGACCCCCGAACAACGGCAGCCTTGGCTGCCGTTTTGCATTTCAGGCATCCAATCGGCATCTAGCGCTTATTCTATAAGCGCCACCAGCTACCAATTCAGTAGCAAGCTGTTTCTAATCTCTGCTTCATAAAAAATGGCACCCGCAGGTGCCATTTCTATATGCAAAATCGGCTGCCAGCGCTTATTCCATTAGCGCAAGCAGCTACCGATTCAATAGCATTTCAGTTCAAGCCGTACCCGCCTTCACCTTCAAGCGCCAGGCGTGCAGCAGGGGCTCGGTGTAGCCGCTGGGTTGCTCCAGGCCCTTGAACACCAAATCACACGCCGCCTTGTACGCCGCCGACGTACCAAAGTGCCCGGCCATGTTCTGGTACACCGCGTCGCCCGCGTTTTGGCCGTCCACTACCGCCGCCATGCGCTCGAAGGTCTCGGTGATTTGCGCTTGTGTCACCACGCCGTGCAGCAACCAGTTGGCCATGTGCTGGCTGCTGATACGCAGGGTGGCACGGTCTTCCATCAGGCCGACGTTGTGGATGTCGGGCACCTTGGAGCAGCCCACGCCCTGGTCCACCCAGCGCACCACGTAGCCCAGGATGCCCTGGGCGTTGTTGTCCAGCTCTTGCTGTTTCTCGGCCGCGCTCCAGTTTGGCGTGGCGGTCACCGGGATTTGCAGCAGGGCGTTCAGGATGTGGTCGCGCTCGCCATTGGCATCGATTTTTTCCAGGCCGATCTGGATGTCCGACACCTTGACCTGGTGGTAGTGCAGGGCGTGCAGGGTCGCGCCCGTGGGGCTGGGCACCCAGGCGGTGTTGGCACCGGCCTTGGGGTGGGCAATTTTTTGCTCCAGCATGGCGTGCATCAGGTCGGGCATGGCCCACATGCCTTTGCCGATTTGCGCCTTGCCACGCAGGCCGCAGCTCAGGCCCACCAGCACGTTGTTTTTCTCGTACGCGGCAATCCAGGCGCTGGACTTCATGTCGCCCTTGCGGATCATGGGGCCGGCGTGCATGGCGGTGTGCATCTCGTCGCCGGTGCGGTCCAGGAAGCCGGTGTTGATGAAGGCCACGCGGGCGCTGGCGGCGGCGATGCAGGCTTTGAGGTTGACGCTGGTGCGGCGCTCTTCGTCCATGATGCCCAGCTTGACGGTGTTTTCCGGCAGACCCAGCACGGCTTCCACGCGGCCAAACAGCTCGCAGGCAAAGGCCACTTCGGCCGGGCCGTGCATCTTGGGCTTGACGATGTAGACGCTGCCGGTGCGCGAGTTGCCCTTGCGTTGCAGGTCGTGCATGGCGATGGTGACGGTGACCATCGCGTCCAGAATGCCTTCGGGGATTTCTTGCCCATTGCCATACAGAATGGCCGGGTTGGTCATCAAATGGCCGACGTTGCGCACAAACATGAGCGAGCGGCCATGCAGGGTGACCTGGCCGCCGTTGGCTGCGGTGTACACCCGGTCGGGGTTCAGGCGGCGGGTGAAGCTGCCGCTGCCTTTTTGCACTTCTTCGGTCAGCGTGCCGAGCTGGATGCCGAGCCAGTTGCTGTAGGCCAGCACTTTGTCTTCGGCATCCACCACCGCCACCGAATCTTCCAGGTCCAGGATGGTGGACAGCGCAGCTTCCAGTACCACGTCGCTGATACCGGCTGCGTCGGTTTTGCCAATCGTCGTGCTGCGGTCGATCTGGATGTCGATGTGCAGGCCGTTGTGCTGCAGCAGGATGGAGGTGGGGGCTGCGGGCGCGCCCTGGTAGCCGATGAAGGCTTCAGGATGGGCCAGGCTGGTGCTGCTGTTGTGCAGGTTAATGACCAGTTGGCCGTGTTGCACGCTGTAGCCCGTGGCTTCCTTGTGCGAGCCGTTGGCCAGCGGGGCGGCCTGGTCGAGCACATTGCGGGCGAAGGCAATCACCTTGGCTCCGCGTACCGGGTTGTAGCCTTTGCCTTTTTCGGCACCACCGGTCTCGGGAATAGCGTCCGTGCCGTACAGCGCGTCGTATAGGCTGCCCCAGCGGGCGTTGGCGGCGTTCAGGGCGTAGCGGGCGTTCAGCACCGGCACCACCAGCTGCGGTCCGGCCTGCAGGGCCAGCTCGGCATCGACATTGGCGGTGGTGGCTGCCACATCCAGGGGCATGGGCACCAGGTAGCCGATGGATTCCAGAAACGCGCGGTAGGCGGGCATATCGGTGATGGGGCCGGGGTGGGCCTTGTGCCAGGCATCCAGCTCCAGTTGCAGGCGGTCGCGCTCGGCCAGCAAGGCGATATTCTTGGGGGCCAGGTCGGCCACGATGGCATCAAAACCGGCCCAGAATCGAGCGCTGTCCACGCCGGTGCCGGGCAGCACTTTTTCGTCAATGAAGCGTTCGAGAACGGTGGCTACCTGGAGCTGGTGGCGGGTGGTGCGTGCGGTCATGGTGGAGTGCCTTGGGGATGGAGTGGGATGGAGAATAAAGCAAACGATGGGCCTACTGTATTCCAACCTTTAAGGCGCATTAAGAAGGTTAAATTGGTTTTATACGTGACTTAAATGAATGTAATTGGAGGCTTATGTATGTAGTAACTGCGCCACCCTTGGGCGTGCTGGTCAGCGAAGTCGGCCCGCGCGACGGCCTGCAGTCGGTGGCTGCCACCATGGCCACAGCGCACAAGCTGCGCTGGCTGGATGCCCTGCACGCCAGCGGCATCCGCGAGGTGGAGGTGGGCTCCTTCGTACCGGCCAAGCTGCTGCCGCAAATGGCCGATGTGGCCGAAGTGGTGCGCCACGCACTAGGCTTGCCCGGCTGGACGGTGATGGCCCTGGTGCCGAATCTGCGCGGGGCCGAGGCGGCGCTGGCCGCGGGCGTGCACAAGCTGACCATCCCCGTGTCGGCCAGCGCCGCCCATTCGCTGGCCAATGTGCGCAAAACCCGCGAGGAGATGGTGGCCGAGGTGGCGCGTATCGTCGCCCTGCGCAACGCCACCGCGCCCGCCGTGCCCGTCGAGGTGGGCATGTCCACTGCCTTTGGCTGCACCCTGCAAGGCGCGGTGGCGGATGCCGAAGTGCTGTGGCTGGCCAGCGAGCTGGTGCGGGTGGGCGTGGACGAGGTGGGCCTTTCGGACACCACCGGCATGGCCAACCCGGCGCAGGTGCGGCGCTTGTTTCTGGCGCTGCGAGCCGAGATCGGCAGCAAGGCCGGGGCCGCCCACATGCACAACACCCGCGGCCTGGGCCTGGCCAACTGCCTGGCTGCGTATGAGGCGGGCGTGCGCACGTTTGATGCGTCGCTGGGCGGGCTGGGCGGCTGCCCATATGCGCCCGGTGCGTCGGGCAATGTGGTCACCGAAGACCTGGTTTTCATGTTCGAGGCCATGGGTATCGCCACCGGCATCGACCTGGCCAGGCTGTTCCAGGCCCGCGCCCCTTTGCTGGCCGGGCTGCCTGGCGAAGCCATCTACGGCATGACCCCCGAGGCCGGGCTGCCCAAAAATTTCATCCAAGGATTCCAGAATGTCTGAAACCAACGCACTACCCTACGCCCACATCCGTGTCGTCGAATTCACCCACATGGTGATGGGCCCCACCTGCGGCCTGGTGCTGGGCGACCTGGGGGCCGAGGTGATCAAGGTCGAACCCATCGGCCATGGCCGCGAGGGCGACAGCACCCGGCAGCTGCTGGGCTCGGGCGCGGGCTTCTTCGCCCTGTTTAACCGCAACAAGAAAAGCCTGGCGCTGGACTTGCAAACCCCCGAGGGCAAGGAGGCCGCGCTGCGCCTGATCGCCACCGCCGACATCGTCAGCGAGAACTTCAAGCCCGGCACCATGGCCAAGCTGGGGCTGGACTACGCCACGCTCAAAAAACTCAACCCGCGCCTCATCTACATCAGCCACAAGGGTTTTCTGCCCGGCCCTTACGACCACCGCACCGCGCTGGACGAGGTGGTGCAAATGATGGGCGGCCTGGCCTACATGACCGGCCGCCCCGGCGACCCGCTGCGCGCGGGCACCAGCGTGAACGACATCATGGGCGGCATGTTTGGCGCGATCGGGGCCATGGCGGCCCTGGCCCAGCGCGATCATCCCACGCACGGAACGGGCCTGGGCCAGGAGGTGCAGAGCGCGCTGTTCGAAAACAACGTGTTTCTGGTGGCCCAGCACATGCTGCAGTACGCGGTGACCGGCCAGCCCGCCGCGCCCATGCCCGCCCGCATCTCGCCCTGGGGCATTTACGACGTGTTCAGCGTGCAGGGCGGGGAGCAGATCTTTCTGGCCGTGGTCAGCAATACGGCCTGGAAGGTATTTTGCGAAGCTTTTGACCTGGCGGATCTGCAACACGATGCGCGCCTGGCCAGCAACAATGACCGGGTGCGCGCCCGCGAATGGATGATGCCGCTGCTGCGCGAGCGCATGGCCGCCTTCAGCGCCACCCATATCGCCGAGGTGTTCGAGCGCCACGCGCTGCCGTTTGCGCCCATCACCCGCCCGCACGACCTGCTGGACGACCCGCACCTGCAGGCTACCGGCGGCCTGGCCCCCATGAACCTGCCCGATGGTCGCGCCACCCACACCGTGCTGCTGCCTTTGATGCTGGACGGCCAACGCCCCGGCCTGCGGCTGGATCCACCCCGCCTGGGCGAACACAGCGCCGAGCTGCTGCGCGAGCTGGGCTATGGCGAGGCGGAGATTGCGCAGTTGATGCTATTGAATAAGTAGCTTGTCACGCCCATAGAGTAAGCGTTAGGGGCTTATTCCATGCTTATTTTTTGGTTTACTCCACCGTCACCTTGCTGTCTTTCACCAGCCGGGTGAACTTGTCGGTTTCATCCTTGATCTGCTGGGCCATCTGCTCGGCGCTGTTGCCGATCGGCTCGGCCCCGATCTCGTCCATGCGCTTGCGGAAGTCGGGCGACTGCACCACTTTGACAATCTCGGCGTTCAGCCGCAGCACGGTCTCCTTGGGCGTGGCCGCCGGGGCCAGCACGCCAAACCAGGTGCCGATGTTGAAGCCCTTCAGCCCAGCCTCGTCCAGCGTGGGCACCTCGGGCAGGGCAGACGAGCGCCTGGCGGTAGTGACGGCCAGCGCGCGCAGCTTGCCGCCCTTGATGTGCTGCAGCACCGGGGTGATGGTGTCGAACGACATGCTGATCTGCCCGCCCAGCAGGTCCACCGCCAGCGGGCCGCTGCCTTTGTAAGGCACGTGGATGATGTCGGTGCCGGTCAGGCTCTCGAATTGGGTGCCGATCAAATGCTGGGCCGTACCGTTGCCGTTGGAGCCGTAGGTCAGCTTGCCGGGTTGGGCCTTGGCCAGGGCCACCAGCTCGGCGGTGGTTTTGGCCGGGGTGTTGGCATTGACCACCAGCACGTTAGGCACCATGGCCACGGTGGTAATCGGGGCGAAGTCTTTCTGAAAGTCGTAGGGCAGTTTTTTGTACACCGCCGGGGCGATGGTGTGGTGCACCGCGCCCATCAGCAGGGTATAGCCGTCGGCCTTGGACTTGGCCACGTAGTCCGCGCCCAGTGTGGCTCCGGCCCCGGCCTTGTTCTCCACGATCACCGGCTGGCCCAGGCTTTGCGCCAGCTTGTCGCCCAGCGCGCGGGCCAGTACATCGGTAGTGCCACCGGGCGGGAACGGCACGACCAGGTGGATGGGTTTGCCCGGCCAGGCCTGGGCCAGGGCGCTGCCGCCGGATACCAGCAAAGCCAGAGTGAGGGGGATGAGGGTGGTTTTTTTCATGTTTGTCTCCTGGGGGTTAAAGAGGTAGGACTTGCGCCCAGTCCTGAGAGGCTCAGATCTGCGCAATCCGCAGCAGGTTGGTCGTGCCCGAGGTGCCGAAAGGCATGCCGGCCGAGATGACGAGGGTTTGGCCGGGGCTGCCAAAGCCTTCTTGCCGGGCGGTGCGGCAGGCAAGGTCCGCGTGGTCGGCCATGGCGAGTTCGTCGGCCACGGCCGGGCATGGCACGGCGTGCACGCCCCACACCAGTGCCAGGCGGCGGGCCGTGGCCAGCGTGGGGGTGATGGCCAGAATCGGGGCGCAGGGCCGCTCGCGGGCCATGCGCAGGGCCGAGTAGCCCGAGCTGGTGTAGGCCACGGTGGCGGCAGCGTTTAGCAGGCGGGTGGTGTCGCGCATGGCGCTGCCGATGGCATCGGCCACAAGCGGCAGGGGGGCGGGGCGGCCGGCATCGATGGCATCGCGCCAGCCGGGGTCGCGCTCGGTGTGGGCGATGATGCGGGCCATCATCTGTACCGCCTCCACCGGATAGCGGCCACTGGCCGACTCGGCTGACAGCATCACCGCGTCGGCCCCTTCGTACACGGCGGTGGCCACATCCGAGGCCTCGGCGCGGGTGGGCACCGGGGCCGCCACCATGGATTCCAGCATCTGCGTGGCCACGATCACCGGCTTGCCCGCCCGGCGGCAGGCCTGGGTGATGCGTTTCTGGATGGACGGCACCTGCTCGGCGGGCATTTCCACCCCCAGGTCGCCGCGCGCCACCATGACGGCGTCTGTCACGGCCACGATGGCCTCCAGCGCGTCAATGGCGGCGGGCTTTTCCAGTTTGGCGACGATGCCGGTGCGCTGGCCCACCAGGCTGCGCAGTTCGGTGATGTCTTCGGGCCGCTGCACAAACGACAGGGCCACCCAGTCGATGCCTAGCGCCAGGCCGTAGGCCAGGTCGGCATGGTCCTTGGCGGTCAGGGCCGACAAGGGCAGCACCACGCCGGGCACGTTCACGCCCTTGCGCTCGGACAGCAGGCCGCCGTTGACCACCTGGGTGTCGGCAAAGTCGGCGCCGCAGGCGGTGACCCGCAGGCGCAGGCGGCCGTCGTCGAGCAGCAGCTCGGCCCCCACATGCAGCGCGGCAAATATCTCGGGGTGGGGCAGGGCCACCTGCTGCAGGCTGCCCAGGGTGTGCGGGTCCAGGTCGAGCCGGAAGGCCGCGCCCTCGGCCAGGGTCACCGGCCCGTCGGCAAAGCGGCCGATGCGCAGCTTGGGGCCTTGCAGGTCGAGCAGCACGGCGATGGGGCGGCCAGTGTCGCGCTCCACCGTGCGCACCAGCTCCAGGCGGCGCTGGTGGTCGGCGTGCGTGCCGTGGCTGAAGTTGAGCCGGAACACATCGGCCCCGGCATCGAAGAGGGCGCGGATGGTGGCCAGGTCGTCGCTGGCCGGGCCCAGGGTGGCCACGATCTTGGTGTGTTTGTTGCGTCGCATATCAGTCCGTGGTGGATGCGCCAGCCGTGCCGCCCGGAGCGGCAACCAGGATGGCGCGGAAGTCGTTGACGTTGGTCAGCGTGGGGCCGGTCACCACCGCGTCGCCCAGCGCCCCGAAGAAGCCGTGCCCGTCGTTGCGGTCCAGGCTGGCACGGGGTTGCAGGCCCTGGGCCCAGGCACGGGCCAGGGTGTCGGGGGCCAGCAGCGCACCGGCAATTTCTTCCTGGCCGTCCACGCCGTCGGTGTCGCCCGCCAGCGCGTGGATGCCGGGTGCGCCGTCCAGGGCCAGGCCCAGGGCCAGCAAAAATTCGACGTTGCGCCCACCGCGCCCGGTGGGGGTGGCCGAGGATGTGCCACCACGCAGGGTGACGGTGGTTTCGCCGCCCGACAGCAGCGCGCAAGGCCCGGCAAACGGCTGGCCCCGGCGGGCCACCTGCAAGGCGATGGCGGCCAGGGTTTTGGCCACATCGCGGGCCTCGCCCTCGATGGCATCGCCCAGGATGTGGGGCGTGAACCCGGCCTGCCGGGCCACGGCGGCGGCGGCTTCCAGGGCCATCTGCGGGGTGGCGACCAGGCGGGTTTCGGTGCGCGGCAGGCGGGCATCGCCGGGCTTCAGGGTTTCGCCCGCCCCGCTCTCCAGCAGGGCCAGGGCCTGCGGCGGCAGGGCAATCGCGTAGCGGCGCAGGATGGCCAGGGCATCGGCACAGGTGCTGGGGTCGGGCACGGTGGGGCCAGAGGCAATGTCGATCGCACCGTCGCCCGGCACATCCGACAAGAGCAGGTTGAGCACCCGCGCCGGGTGGCAGGCCGCCGCCAGCCGCCCGCCCTTGGTGGCCGACAGGTGGCGGCGCACGCAGTTCATCTCGCGGATGCTGGCCCCGCTGGCCAGCAGGGCGCGGTTCAGTGCCTGCTTGTCGGCCAGGGTCAGGCCCGGCAGGGGCAGCGGCAGCAAGGAGGAGCCGCCACCCGAGATGAGGCACAGCACCAGATCGTCCTTGGTCAGTCCCTGCACCAACTGCAGCATGCGCTGGGCGGCCCGCTCGCCGGCCGTATCGGGCACGGGGTGGGCGGCTTCCACCACTTCGATGTGCTGGCAGGGCACGCTGTAGCCGTAGCGGGTGACGACCAGGCCGCTCAAGCGGTTGACGGGGCCGCTCCAGTGGTCTTCAACCGCCCGGGCCATGGCTGCCGATGCTTTGCCCGCACCCACCACCACCAACCGGCCTTTGGGCGGTGGCGGCAGGTGAGGAGGCACGCACAGCGCGGGCTGGGCGGCGGCAATGGCCGCGTCGAACATGGCGCGCAGCAGGCGGTGTTCTGTAGAGGGCATGGCGGTAGGGCCGGTGCTTACGCTGCGGGCCGCAGCAGGGCGCATACCGCCTGCGTCACCTGGGCCGTGGTGGCGGTGCCGCCCAGGTCGCCGGTGTGCAGGGCCGGGTTGGCGGTGACCTGCTCGATGGCCTGCATCAGTTGTGCGGCGGCGGCGGTTTCGCCCAGGTGCTCCAGCAGCATCACGCAGCTCCAGAAGGTGCCCACCGGATTGGCTAGGCCCTTGCCCATGATGTCGAAGGCCGATCCATGGATGGGCTCAAACATGCTGGGGTAGCGGCGCTCGGGGTCGATGTTGGCGGTGGGCGCAATGCCCAGGCTGCCCGCCAGCGCGGCGGCCAGGTCGCTGAGGATGTCGGCGTGCAGGTTGGTGGCGACGATGGTGTCCAGCGTGGCCGGGCGGTTCACCATGCGGGCGGTGGCAGCATCCACAATTTCCTTGTCCCAGCGCACATCGGGAAATTCCTGGGCGATTTGCAGCGCAATCTCGTCCCACATCACCATGGCGTGGCGCTGGGCGTTGCTCTTGGTTACCACCGTCAGCAGCTTGCGGGGGCGGGACTGGGCCAGCTTGAAGGCAAAGCGCATCACCCGCTCCACTCCCACGCGGGTCATCATGGTCACGTCGGTAGCGGCCTCGATCGGGTGTCCCTGGTGCACCCGGCCGCCCACGCCGGAATATTCCCCCTCGGAGTTTTCGCGCACGATGACCCAGTTCAGGTCATCGGGACCGCAGCGCTTGAGCGGGCCGTCGATGCCGGGCAGGATGCGGGTAGGGCGCACATTGGCGTACTGGTCGAAGCCCTGGCAGATTTTCAGGCGCAGGCCCCACAGGGTGATGTGGTCGGGGATGTCCGGGTCGCCCGCCGAGCCGAACAAAATCGCGTCCTTGTGGCGCAGCGGCTCCAGGCCGTCGGCGGGCATCATCACGCCGTGCTGGCGGTAGTAGTCGCCGCCCCAGTCGAAGTTTTCAAACTGGAACTGGAAGGTGCGGCTGGCGGCGGCCAGCGCCTGCAGTACCTGCTGGCCTGCGGGCACGACTTCTTTGCCGATGCCGTCTCCGGGGATGGTGGCGATGGCGTAGGTTTTCATGGTGTTGTCTCGGGTGGGGTGGAAGGTGGCGCTACTGTAAAAAGCCAGCGTGCTTTATGCTCACTCTCAAAGTGAAACCACTGTTAACCTGGATTCAACAATCAAGCACTATGGCTTCTGCTATCCAACCCGCCGATCTGGGCTTTTTCTCCACCCTGGCCAGCGCGGGCAGCCTGAGTGCCGCCGCCCGCGAGCTGGGCATCAGCACCCCCGCCGTGAGCAAGCACCTAGCGCTGATGGAGGCGCGGGTGGGCGTGTCGCTGGTGACGCGCACCACCCGGCGCATGGGGCTGACACCCGAGGGCGAGGTCTATCTGGCCCATGCGCGCCGGATTCTGGGCGAGATCGACGGCATGCAGGCGCTGATCGGTGCGTCCAAGGCGATTCCGCAGGGGCTGCTGCGCGTCAACGCCACGCTGGGTTTTGGGCGTAGCCAGGTGGCACCGCGCATTTCGCGGTTTGTGCAGCAGTACCCGGGGGTGGAAGTGCAGTTGCAGCTCTCGGTCAACCCGCCGCCGCTGACCGACGATGCCTTCGATGTGTGCATCCGCTTTGGCGCGCCGCCGGATGCGCGGGTGATTGCCCGGCACATCGCCCCCAACCGGCGGCTGCTGTGCGCCGCACCCGCCTACCTGGCGCAGCACGGCAGCCCCAAGGTGCCCAACGACCTGACGCGGCACAACTGTATCGGCATCCGCCAGGGCGAAGAGGCCTATGGTTTGTGGCGGCTGTCCAGTGGCCGGGGCCGCAGCGCCCGCACCGAGGCGGTCAAGACCCGGGGCAACTTGGCCACCAACGACGGTGAGATCGCCGTCAACTGGGCGCTGGACGGCCACGGCATCCTGATGCGCGCCGAGTGGGACATCGCCCGCTACCTGCACGATGGCCGCCTGGTGCAGGTGCTGCCCCAGTACAGCACGCCCGATGCCGACATCTACGCCATCTACCCGCAGCGCCACCAACTGGCGGCGCGGGTGCGGGCGTTTGTGGACTTCATGGTCGCCTCCTGGCCGCAGCAGGGTGCAGTGGATGTGCGGATAGATGCTATTGAATAAATAGCTATAAAAGTCCATCCGAATGGCGGTGAAGCCGGTTTTTATGCCTAATTTTCGTCCTGCGGATAATCCGGCATGGCCCAACTCAAACAGCTTGAAACTTTTGTCGCCGTGGTGGCGCGCGGCAGCCTGACCGCGGCGGCCCAGGCCGAGGGCGTGGCCCCGGCCATCATCGGGCGGCGGCTGGACGCACTGGAGGAGCGCCTGGGTGTGAAGCTGCTGCTGCGCACCACCCGGCGCATCAGCCTCACCCACGAGGGCAGCGCGTTTCTGGAAGACTGCCAGCGCGTGCTGGCCGACCTGGCGAATGCCGAGGCCAGCGTGTCAGCGGGTGGGGTGCAGGCCAGCGGCCACCTGCGCATCACCGCGCCCGCTGGCTTTGGCCGCCGCCACGTAGCCCCGCTGGTGCCCTGGTTTCGAGAGCAGCACCCGGACGTGACCGTGACCCTGAACCTGAGCGACCGGGTGGTGGACCTGGGCGGCGAGGGCTTTGACTGCGCGGTGCGGGTGGGCGATATGCCCGATTCATCTCTGGTCAGCGTGCGGCTGGCCGACAACCGCCGCCTGTGCGTGGCCACCCCGGCGTTTTTGAAGCGCCATGGCACGCCGCAGCAGCCCGGCGATCTGGCCCGGTTCGACTGCCTGGCCCTGTCCAGCGAGGCTTCGCAAACCCGGGGCTGGGCGTTTACCACCCCCGGCAGCCCGGACGTGTTCTACGCCAAACCCAGTGGCCCGCTGAACTGCACCGACGGACAGGTGCTGCACGACTGGTGCCTGGCGGGCTACGGCATCGCATGGCGCAGCACCTGGGAGGTGGAGGCCGAGATCGCCAGCGGCCAACTGGTGTCGGTGCTGGACGGGTTTGCCGCGCCGCCCAACGGCATCTACGCGGTGTTTGCCCAGCGCAAACACCTGCCGCTGCGGGTGCGGCTGTGGATTGATTTTTTGAAGCTGCACTACGGCCAGCCGGGGTTCTGGACCGGGGCGGACGTAAAAAAACCCGGCTAGCCGGGTTGTGGTGGAGGGCGAAACGGTTGCCTTCCAGAAACACCGCAGAACTGGCTTTGCCAGGCTGCTGGTGTTGCCCCCTGCAAGGGGGTTGGCGAAAAGCGCTTGCGCTGTAGCCTGGGGGTTAGCCCTTTAAGCACTCGCTCATGAACTTCTTGCGGTCGTCGCCCTTTTTGCCGGTGGCGTCCTTGTTGCAGGTGGTCATTTTGCTTTGCTGGGCGGTTTGGCCGTCGGCAGCAGCAGGGGCTTCGGCCTTGGCGCTCAGGCAGGTTTTCATGAACGCTTTGCGATCATCGCCCTTGAGCTCCTTGGTCTTGGCATCGGCATTGCAGGTGGTCATTTTGGTCTGCTGGGCGGTTTTGGGCTTGTCTTCGGCGTGGGCCATGCCCAGTGAAAAGGCCATGCCCAGGGCGGCGATCAGGGGGAAGAGTCGTTTCATGCAAGCTCCAGAAGAGGGAAAGTGGAAGTAATCCTGTGTACAACCCAATGCTGCACCGGAGGATTGCACCCTATAACGGCGCTTCCCGCAAGTCGGATGACGGCCCCCGTAAAATCGCTGCATGCTCTCAGTCAAACATGAATTGCTCGCGGCGCTGGCCGTCGGGCTGGAAAAAATTGCCCCCGGCGCCGGTGCCAAAGCCGCGTTCGAGTCCCCCAAGGTGGCGGCCCATGGCGATTTCGCCTGCACTGCCGCCATGCAATTGGCCAAGCCGCTCAAGCTGAATCCGCGCCAACTGGGTGAAAACCTGCGCGCGGCCCTGCTGGAACAGCCTGCGTTCGAGAAGTGGGTCGAGGCCATCGACATCGCCGGGCCGGGCTTTATCAATATCAAACTGAAACCCGCTGCCAAGCAGGAAATCGTGCGCGAAGTGCTGGCCGCCGGAGCCCACTTTGGCGTGCAGCCTGCCAACGGCCAGCACATCCTGGTGGAATTTGTATCGGCCAACCCCACCGGCCCGCTGCACGTAGGCCATGGCCGCCAGGCGGCTTTGGGCGACGCGATTTGCAACCTCTACGCCACCCAGGGCTGGGACGTGTACCGCGAGTTTTATTACAACGACGCAGGCGTGCAGATCGGCACCCTGGCCACCAGCACCCAATTGCGCGCCAAGGGCTTCAAGCCCGGCGACACCTGCTGGCCCACCGAGGCGGACAACCCGGTCAGCAAGAACTTCTACAACGGCGAGTACATCGCCGACATTGCCAACGACTTTCTGGCCAAAAAATCCGTCAAGGCCGACGACCGCGAAGTCACCGCCTCGGGCAACGTGGAAGACCTGGACTCGATCCGCGCCTTCGCCGTGGCCTACCTGCGCCGCGAGCAAGACCTGGATTTGCAGGCCTTCCAGGTGAAGTTTGACAACTTCTATTTGGAATCCAGCCTGTACACCAGTGGCAAGGTCGATGCCACGGTGCAGCTGCTGCAAGACGCTGGCAAAACCTACGCACAAGACGGCGCGCTGTGGCTGCAGTCCACCGACTACGGCGACGACAAAAACCGCGTGATGCGCAAGACCGACGGCAGCTACACCTACTTTGTGCCCGACGTGGCCTACCACATCGCCAAATGGCAGCGCGGCTTCACCAAGGTGGTCAATATCCAGGGCACCGACCACCACGGCACCATCGCCCGCGTGCGCGCCGGGCTGCAGGCCGCCAACGTGGGCATTCCCCTGGGCTACCCCGACTACGTGCTGCACACCATGGTGCGGGTGGTGCGCGGCGGCGAAGAGGTCAAGATCTCCAAGCGCGCCGGGAGCTACGTCACCCTGCGCGACGTGATCGACTGGACCAGCAAGGACGCGGTGCGCTTCTTCCTGCTCAGCCGCAAGCCCGATACCGAATACACCTTCGACATCGACCTGGCCCGCTCGCAGAACAACGACAACCCGGTCTACTACGTGCAGTACGCCCATGCCCGCATCTGCAAGATGCTGCGTGACTGGGCGGGCGATGTAGCCCGCCTGCAAGGCGTGGACCTGTCCAGCCTGCTGGTGCCCCAGGCGCAAACGCTGATGCTGCAACTGGCCAAGTACCCCGAGATGCTGACCAACGCCACCGAGGGCTTTGCTCCGCACGATGTGACCTTCTACCTGCGCGAACTGGCCGCCAACCTGCACAGCTACTACGACGCCGAGCGCGTGCTGGTGGACGACGAGACCCTCAAACTGGCCCGTCTGGCTCTGGTCGCCGCCTGTGCGCAGGTGCTGCACAATGGTTTGGCGGTGCTGGGAGTGAGTGCTCCTGACAAGATGTAACGGGTTGAAATCGACAAGTATGAAAAAGCAAAAACAAACTGGCGGCACCATCATCGGCTTCATCATCGGGGTGGTGGTGGGCCTGGGGTCGGCGCTGGCGGTGGCGGTGTACGTCACCAAGGTGCCGATTCCGTTCATGAGCGGCAAGACCCAGGCCAACAGCGCCGATCACGACGCTGCCGAAACCCAGAAGAACAAAGACTGGGACCCCAACACCCCGCTGCACGGCAAGAATCCGGTGCGCCCGGTCCTGCCCGCGCCCACGCCCGAACCGGCCCCCGAGCCCACCGTGGCCGTGCCTCCACCTGCCGTGCTGCCTGTAGCCCCGGCGGCATCGGTGGCAGCCAAACCCTTGGCCAAGCCGGACCCCAAGGCCACTAGCAGCGCACCCGCTACCAGTGCCGACCCCCTGGGCGACCTGGCCAAGGCCAAAGCCAAGACGGTGCCGAGCCCGGCGGCCACCGCCGCGCCCGTGCTGGCCCCGAGCACCGAGCCGTTTGAGTACTTTGTGCAGGCCGGCGCATTCCGCACTACCGAAGATGCCGAGGCCCAGCGCGCCAAGCTGGCCATGATGGGCATGGAAGCCAAAGTCACCGAACGCGAGCAGTCGGGCCGCACCGTCTACCGCGTGCGCATGGGCCCGTACGCCAAGCGCGACGATGCCGAGCGTGCCAAAGACAAGCTGGAGAGTGCCGGTGGCGACACCACGCTGGTCCGCGTACAGCGCTAGTAATGCGTTGTTCCATCGCGGCTGAACTTTTTTAGCCCGGCCCTATCTGAACCCCCACAAGGAGTGATTTGCAATGAAACGTCGTGAGTTTTCGCTGACCTCAGCCAGTGTTCTGGCTGGCTCGGCCCTGGTTCTGTCTCCCATGGGCAGCGCCCACGCGCAGGGCAAACCGCCGGTGGCGGGCACCGACTACCTGGTGCTGGACAAGCCTGCGCCGACCGAGGCCCCGGCGGGCAAGGTTGAGGTGGTCGAGTTCTTCTGGTACGCGTGCCCGCATTGCTTCGCCTTTGAGCCCGCGCTATCGGCCTGGCTCAAGAAGTTGCCCAAGAATGTGGCTTTCCGCCGCGTGCCGGTGGTGTTCCAGGACAGTTTTGTTCCACCGCAAAAGCTCTACTACACGCTGGAAGCCATGGGCCAACTGGAAGCCTTGCACGGAAAAGTGTTCAGCGCCATCCACGTAGAGCGCCAAAAGCTGGACAAAGACAACCTGGTGATCGACTGGGCCGCCAAGCAGGGCCTGGACAAAGCCAAGTTTCTGGAAACCTACAACTCGTTCTCGGTGGCCACCAAGGTGCGCAAAGCCGGGCAACTGCAAGAGGCCTACAAAGTCGCCGGAGTGCCCGCCATGGGCGTGGCCGGTCGTTTCTATACCGACGGCACGCAAGCGCAGTCGATGGAGCGCGGCCTGACCATCGTGGATTACCTGGTGGCGCAGCAGAAAAGCTGATCGGTCAACCGCTTAACCCCACCGCCGAGCCCGCTTTTGCGGGCTTTTTTCTGGGCGGGCCGAATCGGCCCTGGCACGACCGCTACAATCATCTGCAAGATTCGTGCCTCTATGAAAAACGCCTACCACACTCTTCTACTCTTGTTGCTGTGCGCCTGCGCGGGCGGCTCTGCCTGGGCTGAAAAAGCCGACCGCCTTAAGCCCATGAACGTCGAATCCGATGCCATGCGCTACGACGATCTGAAGCAAACCAATGTGTTTACCGGCCGAGTGGTCATGACCAAGGGCACCATTGTCATCCGGGGTGCGCGCGTGGATGTGCGCCAGGATGCCGAGGGCAACCAGATCGGCATCGTCACCGCCGAGCCCGGCAAGCTGGCCTACTTCAAGCAAAAGCGCGACGGCCTGGACGAATACATCGAAGGCGAGGGTGAAACCATCGAGTACAGCAGCAAGCTGGACAACGTGCGGTTCATCAAGCGCGCCGTGATGCGTCGCCTGCTGGGTAGCAAGGTCAACGACGAAGTCACCGGCGGTGTCATCGTCTACGACAACACCACCGATGTCTTCACGGTAGACAACGGTACGCCCGCCAACAACCCCGGCGGTCAAAACGGCCGGGTCCGCGCCATGCTGACCCCCAAGGTGGTGGCTCCGGCCACCCCCGCCTCTGCGGGCACCGCCAGTCCGGCGCTGCGCCCCAGCACCACGCTAGAGGGTGCGCAGAAGTGAAGGCCGTGGCAGAGGCCATCGAGAGTCGCCTGGAGGCCCGTCACCTGCAAAAGGCCTACGGCAGCCGTAAAGTGGTCAAAGATGTGACCCTGGCAGTCAAAAAGGGTGAAGTGGTGGGTCTGCTGGGCCCCAACGGCGCAGGCAAAACCACCTCGTTCTACATGATCGTGGGTCTGGTGCGGGCCGACGGCGGCAGCATCTCCATCGACGGCCAGCCGGTGGAGCACATGCCGATCCACCGCCGTTCGCGCCTGGGTTTGAGCTATTTGCCCCAAGAGGCCTCGATTTTCCGCAAGCTCACCGTAGAAGAAAACGTGCGTGCCGTGCTGGAGCTGCAGTTTGACGAAGCCGGTAAGTCGCTGACCAAGCCGGTGATCGAGCAGCGCCTGACCGCCTTGCTGGAAGACCTGCGGGTCGAGCACCTGCGCCAGTCCAGCGCGCTGTCTTTGTCCGGGGGCGAACGCCGCCGGGTGGAGATTGCGCGCGCCCTGGCCACCCAGCCGCGCTTCATCCTGCTGGACGAGCCGTTTGCCGGTATCGACCCGATCGCGGTGATCGAGATCCAGCGCATCATCGGCTTTTTGAAGTCGCGCGGCATCGGCGTGCTGATCACCGACCACAACGTGCGCGAAACCCTGGGTATTTGCGACCACGCCTACATCATCAGCGACGGCAACGTGCTGGCCGAAGGTACGCCGTCCGAGATCGTCGACAACGCCGATGTCCGCCGGGTCTACCTGGGCGAGCACTTCCGCATGTGATCGCACGATGAAGCAAGGCCTCTCCCTACGCGTTTCCCAGCATCTGGCGCTCACGCCCCAGTTGCAGCAGTCCATCCGTCTGTTACAGCTCTCCACCCTGGAGCTGAGCCAGGAAGTGGACCAGATGCTGGACGACAACCCGTTTCTGGAGCGCAATCTGGACGACGCGCCGCGCGAAGAGTTCGGCCTGGCCCAGGCCGACACCCCTGTCAGCGCGGGCGACCGGGAAACCGAATCTGCTCCTACTTCTGTAGCTGAATACGCAAGCGACACCAGCGCAGAGAGCTCAAATGATTCAGAGTCTCCACTCACCGGTGGCGACGACACCAGCTGGGACGGTGACGGCACCTCCGAGATCAAACCCGACGACAGCGAGTGGGGCGGCGACGCGCCCGCCCGCCAGAACAACCTGGGCGAAGACGGCGAGGCCGATGCCACCGAGCTGGCCCGCAACCAGGAGTCGCTGACCAGTTTTCTGCACCGCCAGGCCCTGGCGCTGCGCCTGGGCGAAGTGGACCAGGCCGCGCTGCGCTTCCTGATCGAGTCGCTGAACGACGACGGCTACCTCGAAGACGACCTGGCCGCTCTGGCCCAGGGGTTGGCGGGCGACGACCTGGAGGCCCAGGAAGAACTGGTACACCGTTTCACCGTGGCCCTGCGCCTGCTGCAAAGCCTGGAGCCCGCCGGGGTGGGTGCCACCCACCTGGGTGAATGCCTGGTACTGCAGCTCAAGGCGCTGCAGTCCACCATGGGTAACGACCCGGCCCGCAAAACCGCGCTGCGCATCTGCCGCCAGCCCATGGACCTGCTGGCCCGGCGCGACGTGAAGCGCCTGGCCCAGCTCTGCCAGGCCAGCGATGCCGACATCAAAGCCGCGATTGCGCTGATCGCCCGGCTGGAGCCCAAGCCTGGCCGCCGCTTTGTGGACGTGGAGCGCAACATCGTGGTGCCCGACGTGATCGTCGCCAAGGTCGGCCGGGGTGCCAATGCCAAGTTCCGGGTGGTGCTCAACCCCGAGGTGATGCCACGCCTGCGCGTCCACGACATCTACGCCAATGCGTTGCGCCAGCACAAGGGCGGCGGCAAAGACTCGTCGAACAATGCTGCTCTGCAGCAGCGCCTGCAGGAAGCCCGCTGGTTCATCAAGAACATCCAACAGCGCTTTGACACCATTTTGCGGGTCAGCAACGCCATCGTGGAGCGGCAAAAAAGCTTCTTCAGCCACGGCGCGCTGGCCATGCGCCCCCTGGTGCTGCGCGAGATTGCCGACGAGCTGGGCCTGCACGAGTCCACCATCAGCCGCGTCACCACTGCCAAGTACATGGCCACGCCCTACGGCACCTTCGAGCTGAAATACTTCTTTGGCTCATCCCTGGGCACCGAGACTGGCGGCAACGCCTCCAGCACGGCGGTGCGGGCGCTGATCAAGCAGTTTGTCGCCTCCGAAGACCTGAAAAAACCGCTCAGCGACAGCCAGCTGTCGGACATGCTGAAAGAGCAAGGCATCGAATGCGCTCGCCGCACCGTGGCCAAGTACCGCGAAGCCTTGCGGATTGCGCCGACCAACTTGCGCAAGGCGCTTTAGCGCGCTTTGTGGCAAGCTAGTGCTGAACGCACCTTAGCCGTTCTGGAGATTCACGATATGCGTACATCCCTTGAAATCCTGGAAGCGGAGGTTTTGCAGCTCACGCCTGCGCACCGCACGCATTTGCTGGAAAAGCTGATTTCCAGCCTGGATGCAGACCCGGACGTGGAATCCGCCTGGGACTAGGTGGCCGACCAGCGCGAAGCCGCTTTGGCCTCCGGCAGCGTGGTGGCTGCGCCTGGACAGGAGGCGATGGCTCGCTTGCGCGCACGCTGGTCCGTGTGAGCTATACGCTCCATCCTGGTGCTGAGCAGGATATTACGGATGCCCTGGCGCTGCTGGTCGAATTTCCCGGCATTGGCACACCGGGAACACGGGGGCGGCGTATGTTTCCGCTCCAGGTTTTTCCGTATTCGGTGGTCTACCGCTCTGTGGAGGAGGGGATCCACATCGTGGTCGTCCGCCACCAGCGCAGAAAGCCGGGTTACGGTGGTTCCCGGCGCTAAAAGTAGCGCCCAACCCCCTATGGGATACTCCACGCCTCCCAGCGGACCTGCTCCGCACCCCACTTTGGCACCGATCCCATGAACCAACTCCAATTATTTTTACCCTGCGCCGCTGGCGTGGAAGAGCTGCTGGCCGAAGAGGTGCACGCGATTACCGGGCTGCAGGGCGAGGATTTGCGTTCGCACCGCGGCGGGGTGCTGGTGCGTTCGTCCTGGCGCGACGCGATGCGGCTCAATCTGCACAGTCGCCTGGCGCAGCGCGTGCTGATCGAGCTGTCCAGCACGCCCTACCGCAACGAACAAGACCTGTACGAGGCCGCCAGCAACGTGGCCTGGGAGATCTGGTTCACGCCCAAGCAAAGCTTCAAGATCGAAGTCACCGCGCAGCACAGCCCGCTGACCTCGCTGAACTTTGCCGCCTTGAAGGTCAAGGATGCCGTGGCCGACCGCTTCCGCTTTAAAACCGGCGTGCGCCCCGATGTCAACGTGCAGTGGCCCGACGTGCGCATCTACCTGCACTTGACCACCGAACACGCCACGGTCTACATTGACACCTCGGGCGATGCGCTGTTCAAACGCGGCTGGCGCGAAGACAAGGGCGATGCCCCGCTGAAGGAAACCCTGGCCGCCGCCATGATTGCCGCCAGCGGCTGGGACGGCACCACGCCCTTCTATGACCCCTGCTGCGGCAGCGGCACCATCGCCATCGAGGCCGCGCAGATCGCCTGCAACATCGCGCCGGGCAGCCTGCGCCGCTTTGGCTTCGAGAAGCTGCTGCCGTTCCAGCCCCACGTGTGGTCGGCCATCCAGGACCAGGCGGCCGAGGCCGAGCACGAGCCACAGACGCAGATTTTCGGCAGCGATGTGGCCTTCCGGATGGTCGATTTCGCCACCCGCAACGCCGAGCGCGCCGGGGTCACGGGTGTGGTCGAGTTCCGCGGCGGCGATGCCTTGCAGCGCATGCCGCCCGCCCCCTCTGGCGTGATGCTGCTGAACCCGCCCTACGGCGAGCGCATCGAAGTAGCCGGTGTGGCCGGTCGCCGCGAAGCCGCCCAGACCGACGACGGCAGCGGAGACTTCTTCCCGCAACTGGCCACCCATTGGAAGCGCAACTACGCAGGCTGGACCGGCTGGATCCTCACCCCCGACCTGAAGCTGCCCGGCAAGATGCGCCTGAAAGAATCGCGCCGGGTGCCGATGTGGAACGGCCCCATCGAATGCCGTTTGTTCCGCTTCGACATGGT
Source organism: uncultured Albidiferax sp. (assembly GCA_963513125.1). Classification (GTDB taxonomy): domain Bacteria; phylum Pseudomonadota; class Gammaproteobacteria; order Burkholderiales; family Burkholderiaceae_C; genus Rhodoferax_B. The sequence continues at coordinate 12,780 of CAUPPH010000017.1, read as the reverse complement.
GGCCGGGTCGGCGCGGCGCGGTGCCGACACCGATGCCAAATAAGCCGCTGGAGCTGGATGCGGGCCCGCACACGGTGGTGATCGACACCAACATCGTGCTGGACGTGTTCCTCTTCGACGACAAGGCCTCCAAGCCCTTGCAGCCCGCGCTGGCCAGTGGCCAACTGCGCTGGCTGGCCACGCAGCACATGCGCAACGAGCTGGAGCGGGTGCTGGACTACGCCCACCTCATCCCTAAGTTAGCCTACTATCACCTCAGCAAGGCCGACGTGCTGGCCCAGTTCGACCGCTACGCCACCCTGGTGGAGGTGGCTCCCCGCACCACGGCCATCTGCAAAGACCCCGACGACCAGTGTTTCATTGACCTGGCCGTGGCCCACCAGGCCTTGTTGCTGAGCAAGGATAAAGCCGTACTTTCTATGCGAAAACGGCTTCTGGCGCTTAATACATCTGCGCAGGCAGCTATTCAATTTGTAGCGTAAAGCTGTCGGCACTGGCGCGCGGCCAGTAGAACTTGAAGACGTTGGGCAGGGCGCTGATGTCCCGGTCCAGCAGGGCATCCAGGGGCAGTGGCGGCATGATGCTGACCAGCAGCTTGACCCCGGTTTCATTCACCCGCCGCACGATGTGGTGGGCGGTGATCTCGCCCGGATGCATCAACCCGGCGGCCTGCACCATCTCTTTCAAGGCTTTCAGCGTGTTCTGGTGGAAGTTGAACACCCGCACCGCCTTGTCGGGCACGATCAGCGCCTGCTGGCGCACCGGGTCTTGCGTGGTGACACCCGTGGGGCAGTGGCCGGTGTGGCAGGCCTGGGCCTGCAGGCAGCCCAGCGCAAACATGAAACCTCGGGCCGAATTGCACCAGTCGGCCCCCAGCGCCATCATCCGCGCAATATCAAACGCGCTGACCACCTTGCCCGCGCAGCCCAGCTGGATGCGGCTGCGCAGGCCCACGCCGCGCAGGGTGTTGTGCACCAGTTGCAAGCCTTCTTGCAGCGGCGCGCCCACGTGGTCGGTAAATTCCAGCGGTGCCGCGCCGGTGCCGCCCTCGGCTCCGTCCACCACGATGAAGTCGGGCGTGATGCCGGTGACCTGCATGGCCTTGACCATGGCAAACCATTCCCAGGGATGGCCGATGCACAGCTTGAAGCCGGTGGGCTTGCCACCCGACAGCTCGCGCAGCCGGGCGATGAACAGCATCATCTCCACCGGGTTCTTGAAGGCGCTGTGGGACGAGGGCGAGACGCAGTCCACCCCTTCGGGCACGCCACGCGCTTCGGCAATCTCGGCGCTGACCTTGGGGCCGGGCAGCACACCGCCGTGGCCGGGCTTGGCCCCCTGGCTGAGCTTGAGCTCGATCATCTTGACTTGCGGGTTGGCGGCGTTGGCGGCGAAGCGCTCGGGGTTGAACGTGCCGTCGTCGTTGCGGCAGCCGAAGTAGCCCGAGCCGATCTCCCACACCAGGTCGCCGCCATGGGTTTTGTGGTGCACCGAGATGGAGCCCTCGCCCGTGTCGTGCGCAAAGTGGCCTTGCTTGGCCCCCTGGTTCAGCGCCAGGATGGCATTGGCCGACAGCGCGCCAAAGCTCATGGCCGAGATGCTGAAGATGCTGGCGCTGTACGGCTGGGTGCAGCTGGAACTGCTGGCCTGCAGCCCGGTACGGCTGTCCAGCCCGATGGTGGTGCGAAAGTCGTGCGTGGGGGTGACGGTGGGGGCCACCGAATGGTTGATCCACTCGTAGCCCTCGGCCAGCACGTCCAGCTGGGTGCCAAACGGACGTTTGTCAATGTCGCTTTTGGCGCGTTGGTACACCAGCGAGCGTTGCGCGCGCGAGAACGGGTTGGCATCGTTATCGGCCTCGATGAAGTACTGGCGGATTTCTGGGCGCACGTACTCCAGCATGTAGCGCATGTGGCCGATCACCGGGTAGTTGCGCAGCACCGATTTTTTGGTCTGGCGCAGGTCAAAAATCCCCAGCACGACCAGCCCGCCAAACACCAGCAGCGGCAACAGGCCGGTGTGGAAGGCCACCACGCTGAAAAGGCTCAGCAGCAGGCCCATGACACACAGCCCCATGGCGGTGTAGCGGATGGGGTAGACCGTATTCAAGTATTCCAGCATAGACATTTCTCCTGGGCGCGATGCTACTGGCTAAACTGGGGCTTTGCCACCAGTGATCACCATGACTTCAAACGCCCTTTCCCCTCTGCAATCCGACGACTTTGATGCCCTGGATCTGATCCTCGAAGACCTGCGCGAGCGCTTTGACGAAACCCCGCAGTGGGAGTTTTGTGAAGGCTTCATGGCCGCCATCATCTGTGGCCGCAAGCCCATCGCGCCCGAAGAGTACCTGTCGGTGCTGCTCGACATCGGCGAAGACGGTGAAGGCAGCTTTGCCGACGATGCCCAAAAAGAGGCCTTCATGGCGCTGTGGATGCGCCGCGTTGCGGAAGTGACGGCCGCACTGGATGCCGAGGAAGTGCGCAACCTGTCCGACGAGAAAGCCTATTCCCCCGAGGTGTTGGACGTGCGCGCCATGATGCTGTCGCTCAGTCCCGAAGAGCGCGCCGAGGCCATGCAGGGCGAAGATGACGAAGGCCCGTTGCCCGCCTTCGGACAGGTGTGGGCCCTGGGCTTCATGTTCGCGGTCGAATCCTGGCCCGAAGAGTGGGTGGCCCCGGCCAAAGACAAAGAGGCCATCAAGGCGCTGGATGCCGGGCTGGAGGCCATCGTGGCGCTTACCGAGGACGACACCGGTCCGGCCGAAGTGTCTGCCTTTCGCCCCGATGAAGAAGGCGGCGAGGAACCGCCCCCCAGCATGTCCAAGGCCCGCATGGAGGCCTTTGGCGAAGCCCTGTGGGCGGTGTATGACCTGCGCGCACTCTGGCGCAGCATTGGCCCGCGGGTGGAAACCGTACGCGTCGAAGCTACGCCGGGCCGCAACGATGCATGCCCTTGCGGCAGCGGCAAAAAGTACAAAAAGTGCCACGGCATGACCTGAGACGGGGTCTGCAAACGCCGTGAGCCTCTACAGCGTTTTTTAAAGCTTGAGGCTCACGGCCTGGCCAAAAATTTCTGTAAATTGGCGGCAGCTTTTCGGCGCACCTTGGTACGCAGAAACGGTGTCCAGCCCAGCAGCAGCCCTGGTGTGCCCAGCGCCTGGCGCGACCAGCTCCAAAAATCAAATCGGTCCACCTGGTTCACGATCAGCCCTTGCGGGTTGAAGCTGAACCGGCTGTCGATCCGGTTGTGCACCAGCCGCCCGGTGGTGCTAAACCGGTAGTGCGCCTCCCAGTGGGCGCTGCCTGTGGTTGCATCGGCTTGCAGGTCACGGAACTCCAGCTTCCACACATCCTGGCCCTGGGTGCGGGTGGCCGCGCACAGCATGCGCCACATGCCCCCTACCTGCCGCTGGCCCCGCAGGGAAAACGCCGGGTCGTCAAACTGCGCATCAGGCGCATAGCAGGCCGCCATGGTGTCGGCATCGAGTTGGGCAAAGGCCGTATAGAGGCGTTCCAGGGTTTTTTGGTGGGGGTGCATGGCGGTGGGCGTGGTTCAGATCGCGTTTCAATTAATTACATTTTGAACGCATTGGCAATGTATAGACTACCGGTGAGTTTTCTATTTCGTGCGGCCGCTACAAGCGGGGATTCTGGGGCTTGTTTGGGGTTTTGCGGGAGGCTGGCGGTGACAGAATATTGGCGTATCGGGCGGAGCACAGGCTGTATCCAGGCATTTTCCAGTCGGCGAGTGTCCGTGTCCATCCTGGCTTTCAGGTGCTGTATGTACAACGTGCTGCCCATGGACAGCCATTCCTCCTTAACCGATAGTCTGTGCAGCTCCACAGGCCTAACTCTTGTGAGTGCATCATTCCCGTGCCGTCTTTAACCGCCATCCACCCGGTGATCAGCTTCCGCAATAGCAAGCAGGAAGCAATGCGCGGGACCCTCATCAGCCACCAGCGGGGCTCCATCGTGATGGAGGTCTACAACCCCGATGCTCTGGTGCAGGTCAGCGAGATGCTGCACGAGCTCACCGTACGCTCTGCCCAACATATCGTGTACCAGGGCAAGGCCGTGGTGGTCAGCATGGTCAACACCGGCCTGATGGTGGTGGTGTCGGTGGGCTTGATGGACCCGTGGAACGAGGCCAGCCCCCTGCAGGCAGGCCCTGCCGCCGCCGGGGATGCTGCGGCTGCTTTTGTGCAGGACTGGGCCAGCCGCTTCAACGTGCGGCGCGACTACCAGGTGGTGGTGAGCGAAATGCGCGCCTACTTTGCCGAGGTGGCCCGCTGGATCGACCAGCTCGATGTGGCGGGTAGCCTGCCGCGCGAGGCTGACGGGCGCATCCAGCCCGCAGTATTTTTCGAATTGTGCAAGCCTTTGCTGCACAAGGGCCGTGAGTACCTGCAATGGTTTGACCGGGAAGCCGCACTGGTGCCCGCTGACCTGGTGCCCCTGCACCGCAGCTTTGCCCAGAGCGCCATCCATCCGCTGATTTTGCGGGCGCCATTTGTGCACCGCACGTTCTCCAAGCCGTTGGGCTACGCGGGCGACTACGAAATGGTGAACCAGATCGTGGGCGATCCCCGGCAGGGCCCCAGCAGCTATTTTCAGTTGGTCAATTTTATGTTCTTGCAGGCCGGTGTGGCGCAAGCCCACCGCAACCGTATCGACATACTGTTTGACCGGCTGGAAGCACTCGCTGTGCAGGCTGTGCAGGCCGGTCGCCCGATGCGGGTGCTGAATATCGGCTGCGGTCCGGCCCTGGAAATCCAGCGGCTGATCCTGCAGAGCCCGCATTTCGACCAGCTGGAATTCGTACTGGTGGATTTCAGCGAAGAAACCCTGGACTACACCCGCCAGTTGCTGGAGGGCCTGCAGCGGGACACGGGCAAAACCCTGCGCCTGACCATGCAGCACGCCTCGGTCAACCAGTTGCTCAAGCGCGCCATCCTGACCCAGCCGCTGGCCGAGGTCGACCGGTTTGATTACGTGTACTGCGCCGGGCTGTTTGATTACCTGACCGACAAGGTGTGCAACCGCCTCATCAAGTACATGGCCAGCCAGTCGCGCGCGGGCGGCAAACTGCTGGTCACCAATGTGCATTCCAGCAACCCCGAGCGGCGCTGGATGGAGCACTTTCTGGAGTGGCATCTGATCTACCGCGACGAGGCCGATGTGCAGCGCATTCTGCCGCCGGGCGTGCAGGACACCACGGTCTACACCGATGCCACCGGGGTGAATATTTTTGCCGAATCCACCGTGGGTGGCAGGGCTGCATGATGCGCTTCATCCAGCCGCGCAAAGATGCTGCCTACCGGCAGGAGCTGCACGGCTATTTGATCTTCAACAGCCGGGCTGCCTGCCTGATGACCATCGTTCTGCTGCTGGCTGGTGTGGGGCTGGACTCCATTTTTTACCCCCAATTTGCCATCGAGTTTTTTGGCCTGCGCATTGCTGCATGTGTGTTGATCGGGCTGGTGCTGCTGAGCTACCGGGGCGCCTGGGGCCGCGACCACATCAAGGCTTTGACGTATTTCTGGATCTGCATCCCCCAGGCCATGGTGTCCTGGATGATTTACAAGACCAATGGCGAGCAGTCGATCTACTTTGTGGGCCTGACCTTTGTGCTCAGCGGCATGGCATTTTTTTTACCGATCTCGTTCATGGAAGCCGTATTTTTTGGCAGCCTGACGTTGCTGGCTTACTGCGCGGCCTGCGTCTGGCGCCAGGGCGGTATCCAGGACTTTCATGCCTTTTGGGGGAATGCCTTGTTCATGCTGTTCTACGCCATCATCGGCATCGCCCTGGCGGTCTATAACGAGCGCTGGCGTTGGCTGTCGTTTCGGCTCAAAAAAGAAATCCAGCTGAAAAACGCAGCCCTGCAACATACCAACCAGGCGCTGGCCGAGATCAAGGGCCACATGATGCAGCAGGAAAAAATGGCTGCGCTGGGCACCCTGGCGGCGGGCTTGCTGCACGAGGTCAACAACCCGGTCAACTACAGCCTGATGGCGCTCAACATGTCGTTGATGGACCCGGCGGTGCGTCAAAATGCCGACCTGCAGGAAAGCCTGGGTGATGCCAAAGAGGGGATGCGGCGGGTGCAAAGCATCGTCTCCGACCTGAAGACTTTTGCCTACCAGCAGCCGGGCGATGCCAGCAGCAGCCGCGTCTTTCTGTTTGAGAAAGCCCTGCAGTCGGCCCTGCGCCTGACCGGGTTTGAGCTCAAGGGCATCGACGTGCCGGTCGATCTGCCCATGGACACCCATGTGCGTGGCGACGAGCCCGCGCTGATCGGCGTGCTCATCAACCTGCTGGGCAATGCCGCGCTGGCCTTGCACAAAGCCGACCGCGCCGGGCCGCGCATCGAGGTACGGGCGGTGCGCCGGGGCGATCGGCTGGAAGTCACCGTGCGTGACAACGGCACCGGCATCCAGCCCGAGCACCTGGCCCGCGTGTTCGAGCCGTTCTTTACCACCCGTGACGTGGGTAAGGGCCTGGGCCTGGGCTTGAGCGTGAGCTATGCCATCGTGCAGCGCCATGGCGGTTCGCTGCGCGTCAGCAGCGAGCCCGGCGCGTGGACCGAATTTGCATTTGATCTAGGACTTGCCCATCAAAATGTCTGACTTTGCCCCGCTCCACAGCTTCGCCGACAACGTCCCCGGCACCGCGCCGGGCCAGCACTCCATGGGCGGCAGCATCGCGATTACCTCCGTCGCTGGACAAGGGGCTTGCGTAGCCCTGTATTTCCAGTCTTTTTCTGTTGATCAACCTGGCAAGGCACCCCTATGAGACCCGACAAGATCCTGTACGTCGACGACGAACCGATGGCGCTCAAATACTTTGAGCGACTGATCAATCCCATGGCCCCCGTGCTCACCGCCCTGTCGGTGGAAGAGGGCAAGGCCGTGCTGCAGGCGCGGGGCGCAGAAATCGCCGTGCTGATCACCGACCAGCGCATGCCCGGTGCCTTGGGCAACGAGTTGCTGCGCTACGCCCGCGACCACCACCCCCAGATGGTGCGTATGCTGACCACCGCCTACTCCGAGCTGGGCGAGGCCATCGAGGCCATCAACACCGGCGAAATCTACCGCTACGTCACCAAGCCCTGGGACCTGGAGCTGCTGCGCGCCGACATGCGCAATGCCCTGGAACTGGCCGAAACCCGCTGCGAGCGCGACGACCTGCTGCGCGAAAAAATGGCTGTGCAGCGCCAGCAGCTGCTGGCCAGCCGCATCTCGCAACTCGCCGTGGTGTGTGCAGGCTTTTTGCATGCGGACTACGAGCGCGGACTGCAGGCCTACCTGGAGGCGGCCGAACTCAGCGGCTGCGCGTTGCCCCCCATCGACTGGCGCAGCATGGACCACGCCGAGCTGATGCAGTACGAAGCCCAGCGCAGCGTCGCCATCGGCCAGGTCCTTGCCAGCCTACAGCCCCGCTTTGCCGGTGTGGACAGCTCTGCTGCAGCCTTGCAGGCGCTGGCCGATGCCCTGCCGGGCCAGGTCGCGCTGCAAGGCGACACCGCCACGCTCACCAACCGCAATGCACTCACCTGGCTGCTGGACGCTGCCTCGCACGAGCCACCTTCGCCTGCCTCGGTGGCCTGGCTGGCGTGGTTGTCGTACTGGGCGGGCAGCGTGCAACTGGAAGCCCACCCCGACGGCCTGGCGGTGCGCCTGCGTACGGGCGGTGCACCGGCGGCGCTCCAGTCCGACTGGATGGCTGACGCGATTGAACGCATCAGCCGATCGGCTACGGACGTGGAATAGGTCGAGTAAGGGGCCCTTGGCCCAGCAGCTCCACCAGCCGCCCCAGCGCATGCTGCACCGTGGCGGCCCGCACGGCGGCCCGGTCGCCGGGGAAGTGCTGGCATTCCGCGTGCACCTGCCCGGCCATTGCAAAGCCGAACCAGACCGTCCCCACCGGCTTTTCGGCGCTGCCGCCGCTGGGCCCGGCCACGCCGGTCACCGCCACCGCCACCTGGGCGTGTGAATGGGCCAGCGCCCCCGCCGCCATGGCCCGTGCCACGGCTTCGCTGACCGCGCCGTGCTGGGCGATCAGCGCGGCATCCACCCCCAGCATCTCGGTCTTGGCGGCGTTGGAATAGGTGACAAAGCCGCGCTCGAACCAGGCACTCGACCCCGCCAGATCGGTACAGGCCGCGGCGATCATGCCGCCGCTACAGCTCTCGGCCGTAGCCAGAAAGATGTTTCGTTCAAGCATTAAATTGGCCACTAGCGAAGATACGGCGTGCATGTGCAGCTATTAAAAATATAGTGTTACAAAAATCGCCACAAGGCGATCACCAGCAGCGTGCAGAACGCCGCTACCAGATCATCAAAAATAATGCCGAAGCCGCCACGCGCGTTCAGCCCCTTGAACGCCTGGTCGGCCCAGGCCACCGGCCCCGGCTTGGCCGCATCAAAGTAACGGAACAGCCCAAACGCCACCAGTTGCCCTACAAAGCCGGCAGGCATCACCAGCCACAGCACCAGCCAGAACGCGATGATCTCGTCCCACACAATCGCCCCGGGGTCGGCCACATGCATATCGCGCGCGCACACCGTGCAGGCCCACCAGCCAATGAAAAACGCGGCCACCAGCAACCAGCCCATCTGCGCCTGCGTCAGCAGCGGCTGCACCACCAAAAACGCCAGCCAGGCCCACAGCGTGCCCGCCGTGCCGGGGGCCACAGGGCTCAGCCCCGAGCCAAAACCCAAGGCGATGAAGTGGGCCGGGTGCGACAGCAAAAACCGCACCGTGGGGCGACGGACCGAGGGACGTGGGGGCAGGGAATCCATAGCGTCTGATTATGGTGGAGCCCACCCATAATCCACGGATGAACCCCATCTACATTTCCAGCCAGTTCGACGCGGGCGCCATCACCGTGGTCAGCCTGGCCGACCCGCAAGACATCCAGCTCCGGATCCGCCCCGACAACGCCAGCGACTTCGCCCAATGGTTCCACTTCTGCCTGCACGGCGCAGCGGGCGTGCCGGTAGTGCTGCGCTTTTTGAACGCAGGCCAAAGCGCCTACCCGCCCGGCTGGGACGGCTACCAGATGGTCGCCAGCACCGACCGCCGCCGCTGGTTCCGCGTGCCCACCACGTATGACGGCCAGGTCATGACCGTGCGCACCACCCCCACGGCCAACCGCATTTACTTCGCCTACTTCGAACCCTACTCCCATGAACGCCACCTGGACCTGCTGGGCACCGCCTCCCTGTCCGACCTGGTGGACGTGCAGCACCTGGGCTCCACCCACGAAGGCCGCGACATCACGCTGCTGCATATCCGCGATGTGGCTGCGTCTGGCGTGAAAAAGAAGGTCTGGCTCATCGCCCGCCAGCACCCCGGCGAAACCATGGCCGAATGGTTTGCCGAAGGCTTTCTGCAGCGCCTGCTCGACCGCGACGACCCCACCAGCCGCACCCTGCTGCAACACTGCGAATTCTTCGTTGTGCCCAACATGAACCCCGACGGTGCGGCCCTGGGCAACCTGCGCACCAACGCCGTCGGCACCAACCTGAACCGCGAGTGGCAAGAGCCCAGCCTGGAGAAGTCGCCCGAGGTCTTTTATGTGCGCCAGAAGATGCAGCAGGTGGGCCTGGACCTGTTCCTGGACGCGCACGGCGACGAGAACCTGCCCTACAACTTCGTCGTCGGCACCGAAGCCACCCCCGGCTACAACCCCCGTATCGAAGCCCTGCAAGACCGCTTCAAAGCCGCCTGGCTGGCCGCCAGCCCCGACTTCCAAACGGCGGTGGGCTACCCCCGCGCTGCGCCGGGGCAGGCCAATTTGAGCTTGGCAACCAACTGGGTGGGTCAGACGTTTGGCTGCCTGGCGTTCACGATTGAGATGCCGTTTAAAGACAACGCGAATCTGCCAGACGCGCGGGTGGGGTGGAGTGGGGGGAGGTCGAAGAAACTGGGGGCCAGCATTTTGGGGGCGGTGCTGGCGGTGGTTGTAGCGTGAAAAGTTGTTCTGGTGCGGGTGGTCAGTCCACAGTTGGCTACCAAAACAGCAGCATCTCTGCCTGATTGAAGTAATTTCAATATAAATGCGCAGCGAATCCGAGAAGCACGAGCCATAAACCCGCAAGTACCCAGGGCAGTATTCTTGATGGAAGATTGCCGATCCAATGATCACGGCTTTGCGTATCGACACCAAGTACTTCGTAACCTTTTCGCTCAGCAATTGTTTCCAATTTTTCACGTGCGGGTTTCAGGCTTGCAACAACATCGTGTGCCGCACCTATGGCAAGCGCGACCAAGAATGCAGACAGCATACCGACGATAGGGACAATGTACTGAATGGCAACCGCCGCGCTAACCATACGAGGCTCGTTTGCGGTCACACAGACAGTGAAGGCCGTAAATAGAAACGCTTGGGATGTCATTAACCATGTCATCCGGTAGCCAATAAGGTCAAACTCCATCTTGATTTGAGCGTCGAATCGTGAAAGTCGAAACTGGAGGTTGTGATCTCCGCTTTGCTCCTCAGCCATAGAGTCTCCTTTGTTGATTATTTATAAGAGCGTTTGAACAGCAATGTCAAGACGGATGTTCAACCCCCTCTTGCCCCTGCCACAGCCGCGCAAAGTCGAACGACAACTGCTTGTGGTGGCGGATGGACAGCAGGTAAGCGGTGTCCTGAATGAGCGCGTAAAGCACCAGATAGTCGGTCATCACGTATTCGCGGATTTCGCTGTCTTCGCCCAGCTTGGCCAGCCGGGTGTGCAGGGCGGCGTGCTGATGCAGAGCCTCTACCGACCTGGGCGGGCGGCTGGCAAAGGAGCGGCCCATCCGGGGGAAGCGCTCCAGGTTGGGAATCACGGTGTCGCCCAGGGCATCGAGCAGGCGGTCGTAGCCTGTGGGGAAGCCGTTTGTTTGCCAAAACGCCTCGATGGCACCGAGGTTGGCCTCGAAGTTGGCGGTGAACTTCACGGTCGCCACAGCGCGTTCCTAAGCCGCTTTGGCGCGGCGATTTTTGAGGTTTTGCAGGGCGGATTTGGCATCCGTGACCCGGCCAGCCTCCACGTCAGCCAGGCCCAGCGCTGCGTCGTCCAGCAGCAGCAAGTGGATGCGGGCGGACTCCAACTGGTGGTAGTAGTCCAGCCGCTGCGCACCCACCAGGGCGGCGTAGCTTTGGCCGTTTTTGGTGATGATTTTTTCGGTGCCGCCCTGAACCTGGTCGGCTAGCTCCGACAGCGTGGCGCGGGCCTGGGACAAGGGGATCACATCGTTGACAGAGAACGCCATAGCAAACTCCCAAGATAAATGGTGTACAAAATTCTGTGCATTATCCGACCATATTCCGATTTCATGTCAAAAATGCCTCTCGTGCTTATTCCGTCAGAACATGCAGCTAACTAATCAGTAGCAAGTTGGTTGGATACGCCAGCTACACATCAATCCCCCACCGGCCTGGCCCCCGGAAAGCACTCCGTATGCTGCTCGCCCTGTCACCCCCGCAGCGGGTTTCAAACACATGCGTTTTCGTTTGTTACATATAGTTGTTGAGCCAGTGCAGGAGGATGCCGATTTTTTCGGTACAACCAGGTTTCTTGGCTCTGTAAGCATGGTGAATCCTGCGGTCGGTGGATGGGCTCACGCGGCGCTCCGCCAGGATTGAAAATCAAAATGTGAGAGCTCGTGCGCATGCCATGCCGTGAGAGTCTCTTACATGAACCGCAGCAGCAAACTTCTGGTCCTATTGACGCTGGTCTTGGCTGCTGTGTACGCGGCGATTGCGGTGTTCCAGTATTACCAGCAAGAGGCCATGGGCAACGTCAGCCGCCGCAGCGTCAGTAATGTGGTGTGGAGCATGGCGCAGATGGAGGTGGAATACCACCGGCTGGCGGGTGCGGTAGACCGCCGCCTGTATGCGCCCGAGAGCGAGACTGTCGACAACCTGCAGTTGCGCTACGACCTGTTCTACAGCCGGGCGAGTGTGCTGGATATGGCCGAGGCGTTCTTCCTGCTGGAGGACAGGACCCAGCTGGCGGAGGTCAATTGGCATGTCAAGTCGTTTTTGGCGGTGGCCGACCCGGTGTTCGATCGCCAGTCGACCCGTGCGCCGACCCGGGACGAATTGCGCATGGTGCAGAGCAAGTTGGTGGCGTTGTACGTGCCGATCCGGGACCTGTCGCTGGAGTCGCGCCAATCGGCATCGGCCATGATGGACCGGCGCACGGTGGAGGTGCAGCGCCAGGTTGCCACCACGCGCTGGTTGACCATCTTCCAGGGCCTGCTGACCCTGGGGGTGGTGGTGGCCCTGTACCTGCAATACCGCAAGCGCGAAGCCGCAGCCGTGCTGGCCCAGGCCCAGCAACTGCGCCTGCTGGAGGCCGGTGCCCGGCTGGAGACCGAGGCCGTGCAGCGCGCCGCACAAGAGGATTTGTTCGAGATCACCTCGGCTTTGCCGCTGCTGGTGTACCGGCTGCAGCGCTATCCCGACGGGCGCAGCCGCTACACCTACCTCAGCGACCGGGCGCAGGAAATCCTGGGGATTCCCGCTGTCGCCATCCTGCAGGATGCACGGGCCCTGGATGCCACGGCACACGAGGACGACCGGGCGGGTCTGGCCGAGGCCTCTGCGACGGCACTGCGCAAGATGCAGGCTTTTTCGCGCGACTTTCGCATCCGCCGCCCGGACGGCCAGGTGCACTGGGTGCACTGCGCGTCGGTGCCCCGGGCGCTGCCCGACGGCTCGGTGTTGTCTACCGGCTATTTGCAGGTGATCGACGGCATCAAGGAGCGCGAAAACCGCCTG
>CAUPPH010000016.1:0-85133 GCA_963513125.1 uncultured Albidiferax sp. | reverse complement strand
GAAATGGTCATGCCTGGCGATAACGTGTCGATCACCGTCAAGCTGATCAACCCCATCGCAATGGAAGAAGGTCTGCGCTTCGCTATCCGCGAAGGCGGCAAGACCGTTGGCGCTGGTGTGGTTGCCAAGATCATTGCTTAAAACGACTTAGGAATCCCCATGTCTACCAAGCAAAAAATCCGCATCCGCCTGAAGGCGTTCGACTACAAACTCATCGACCAATCGGCCGCTGAAATTGTGGATACCGCCAAGCGCACCGGCGCGATTGTCAAGGGCCCCGTGCCTTTGCCAACCCGCATGAAGCGTTTCGACATCCTGCGTTCGCCGCACGTCAACAAGACCAGCCGCGACCAGTTCGAAATCCGTACGCACCAGCGTCTGATGGACATCGTTGACCCGACAGACAAAACTGTTGACGCGTTGATGAAGCTCGATCTGCCCGCTGGCGTGGACGTCGAAATCAAGCTGCAATAAGGCAGTCGGTGTGGTTTTCGCGCAAGCGGGAGCCACCCAACCCCCAAGGAAATAGCCCGCACTTGCCGAAAATGCAAGTGCGGGCTATACTCCAAGGCTGCGCTGAAATTCGCAAGGGTTTCAGCGCAGTTTTATTAACAGTCTTTCACGCAAAAACCGTGTAGCCAATTGCAGTTACACGGGTGGAAGTTACGGAGAAAACAATGAGTCAAAGCAACTCCCTAGGGTTGCTGGGCCGCAAGGTAGGCATGATGCGCCTATTCACCGATGACGGGGACGCAGTTCCTGTGACGGTGGTAGACGTGTCTAACAACCGTGTCACCCAGATCAAAACCCAAGAGAACGACGGTTATGTGGCCCTGCAGGTCACATTCGGCGCACGCAAAGCTTCGCGTGTGACCAAGCCGGCGGCCGGTCACCTTGCGAAAGCAGGCGTTGAAGCCGGTGAAATCATCCAGGAATTCCGCGTCACGTCCGATGCAGCCGCCCAGTACAAGCCGGGTTCTGTTGTCGCCGCTGGTGCTGTGTTTGCCGTGGGTCAAAAAGTCGACGTGCAAGGCACCACGATTGGTAAAGGCTTTGCCGGCACCATCAAGCGCCACCACATGAGCTCGCAGCGTGCTTCGCACGGTAACAGCCGCTCGCACAATGTTCCTGGCTCCATCGGTATGGCCCAGGATCCAGGTCGCGTGTTTCCTGGTAAGCGCATGACGGGTCATTTGGGCGTGGACACAGTCACCACCCAGAATCTCGACGTGATCCGCATCGACGAAGCCCGTCAACTGCTTTTGATCCGGGGCGCAGTTCCTGGTTCCAAGGGTGGTTTTGTAACGGTGCGCCACGCCATCAAGGCCAAAGTAACGCAAGGAGCGAACTAATGCAGCTCGAACTCCTGAATGACCAAGGCCAGGCCGCATCCAAGTTTGATGCGTCTGAAGCTGTATTCGGTCGTGCTTACAACGAAGATCTGGTGCACCAGGTTGTAATCGCTTTCCAAGCCAACGCGCGTCAAGGCACCCGTGCCCAAAAAGACCGTGAGCAGGTTCGCCACTCGACCAAGAAGCCGTTCAAGCAAAAGGGAACTGGCCGCGCTCGCGCCGGTATGACCTCCTCGCCCCTGTGGCGCGGCGGCGGTCGTATTTTCCCGAATATGCCTGACGAAAACTTCACGCAAAAAATCAACAAGAAGATGTACCGCGCTGGTATGGCTGCGATCCTGTCGCAGCTGGCCCGTGAAGGTCGTCTGGCCGTCGTTGACTCGCTGACCGTCGATTCGCCCAAGACCAAGCCCCTGGCGGCAAAGTTCAAGGCCATGAATCTGGCGTCGGTGCTGGTCATCGCCGACCAAATCGATGAAAACCTGTATTTGGCTTCCCGCAATCTGGTCAACATTCTCGTGGTTGAGCCCCGTTACGCCGATCCGGTGTCGCTGGTCCACTACAAGAAGGTTTTGGTGACCAAGGCTGCCATGGACAAACTCCAGGAGATGTTCGCATGAGCCGCATGAACTCGACGAAGCGTCAATTTGACGAAGGCCGTCTGATGCAAGTGCTGATCGCTCCCATCGTGTCTGAAAAGGCAACCATGGTGGCTGAGAAGTCCAACGCAGTGACGTTCAAGGTACTCCAGGACGCGACCAAGCACGAGATCATGGCTGCAGTGCAGCTGATGTTCAAGGTGGAAGTCAAGGGCGTTTCTGTGGTCAACACCAAAGGCAAAACCAAGCGTTTTGGCAAATCCATCGGTCGCCGCGACAACATTCGCAAGGCCTATGTGACGCTGAAGCCTGGCCAAGAGCTGAACCTGACCGGGGAGGCCGCGTAATCATGGCTGTCATTAAAATGAAACCCACTTCGCCAGGCCAACGCGGCATGGTGAAGGTCTCGCGTGACCACCTGTACAAGGGTGCTCCTCACGCGGCGCTGCTGGAACCCCAGTTCCAAAAAGCGGGCCGTAACAACAATGGTCATATCACCATCCGCCACCGTGGCGGCGGTCATAAGCACCATTACCGCGTTGTGGACTTTGTTCGCAACAAGGATGGCATCCCCGCAAAGGTTGAGCGTATTGAATACGATCCAAACCGTACGGCCCACATCGCTTTGGTGTGCTATGCCGACGGCGAACGTCGTTACATCATCGCTCCCCGTGGCCTGGAAGCCGGTGCAAGCCTGATGAGCGGTGCAGAAGCACCGATCCGCGCAGGTAACACCTTGCCTATCCGTAACATCCCTGTGGGTTCGACCATCCACTGCATCGAGCTCAAGCCCGGTGCTGGTGCACAGATCGCCCGTTCGGCTGGTACCTCGGCAACGCTGTTGGCACGTGAAGGCATCTACGCCCAGGTGCGTATGCGCTCCGGTGAAGTTCGCAAGATCCACATCGAATGCCGCGCCACCATTGGTGAAGTCGCCAACGAAGAACACAGCCTGCGCCGTTTGGGCAAGGCCGGTGCGAAGCGCTGGAAGGGTATCCGCCCAACCGTTCGCGGTGTGGTGATGAATCCTGTCGATCACCCACACGGCGGTGGTGAAGGTAAGACCGGCGAAGGCCGTCATCCAGTCGATCCTTGGGGCAATCTGACCAAGGGTTACCGTACCCGTAACAACAAGCGCACCCAAGTGATGGTGGTGTCGCGTCGCAAGAAGTAAGGGGTAGCTAGATGACTCGCTCACTTAAAAAAGGTCCCTTCGTAGACCACCATTTGCTGGCCAAGGCTGAAAAAGCCGTCGCCATCAAAGACAAAAAGCCAATTAAGACCTGGTCGCGTCGTTCCATGATCTTGCCCGATTTCATCGGCCTGACCATTGCTGTGCACAACGGCAAACAGCACGTCCCTGTCTATATTACCGACCAAATGGTGGGCCATAAGTTGGGAGAGTTCGCACTCACCCGTACTTTCAAGGGTCACCCTGCCGACAAAAAAGTCGTGCGGAAATAAGGAATAGACCATGGAAACACGTGCAGTCCTTCGCGGCGTGCGTTTGTCAGTAGACAAAGGCCGTCTGGTCGCAGATTTGATCCGCGGCAAAAAGGTAGACCAAGCCCTGAACGTCTTGGAGTTCACGCAGAAAAAAGCTGCTGTGATCATCAAGAAGGTTCTGGAGTCGGCTATCGCCAACGCTGAGCACAACGACGGTGCCGACATCGACGAGTTGAAGGTCAAGACCATCTTCGTCGAACAAGGTGCCACTCTCAAGCGTTTCACAGCCCGTGCAAAGGGCCGTGGTAACAGCATCAGCAAGCCCACGTGCCATGTGTACGTGACGGTCGGTAACTAAAAGGTCGGAAGATATGGGACAAAAAATCCACCCTACCGGCTTTCGTTTGTCGGTCAGCCGTAACTGGTCCAGCCGTTGGTACGCAAGCAACAACGACTTCGCCGGCATGCTGGCCGAAGACATCAAGGTACGTGAGTACCTGAAAGCCAAACTGAAGAACGCTTCGGTTTCGCGCATCCTGATCGAGCGTCCTGCCAAGAACGCCCGTATCACGATTTTCTCGGCTCGTCCGGGCGTCGTGATCGGCAAAAAAGGCGAAGACATCGAGAACCTCAAGCGTGACCTGGCCAAGCAATTGGGCGTGCCCGTCGCAGTCAACATCGAAGAAGTGCGCAAGCCTGAAATCGATGCCAAGCTGATTGCCGACAGCATCACCCAGCAGCTCGAAAAGCGCATCATGTTCCGCCGTGCGATGAAGCGCGCCATGCAAAACGCCATGCGTCTGGGTGCCCTGGGCATCAAGATCATGTCGTCTGGCCGTCTGAATGGCATTGAAATCGCTCGTTGCGAGTGGTACCGCGAAGGTCGCGTGCCACTGCACACCTTGCGTGCGGACATCGACTACGGCACCTCGGAAGCCAAAACCACTTACGGCATTATTGGCGTGAAGGTTTGGGTCTACAAGGGTGATACCTTGGGTCGTAACGATCTGCCTGCTGTGCAAGAGCCGCGCAATGATGAAGAGCGTCGTCCCCGTGGACCCCGTCGCGATGACCGCGGTGGCCGTCCTGGTGGCAATGACCGTCCTCCAGCTCGTGGTCCCCGCCGTCCTGTTGGTGCCAATGCGGCTCCTGCAGACGGTAGCGACAAACCTGTTGAAGCCACAGGTGCTACGGCACCGAAATCTACCGTTCAGCGCGTCCGTAAAGTAGCCGCGCCTGCTGCACCTGCTGCAGCTGACGGTAAAGGAGAATAAACATGTTGCAACCCGCGCGTCGCAAGTACCGCAAAGAGCAAAAAGGCCGTAACACCGGCATCGCAACCCGGGGTAGCTCGGTTGCGTTCGGTGATTTCGGTCTGAAGTGCACGGACCGTGGCCGTCTGACGGCCCGCCAGATTGAAGCCGCACGCCGTGCGATTTCCCGCCACGTCAAACGTGGTGGTCGTATCTGGATCCGTGTGTTCCCCGACAAGCCAATTTCCCAAAAGCCTGCTGAAGTGCGGATGGGTAACGGCAAGGGTAACCCCGAGTATTACGTGGCTGAAATCCAGCCCGGCAAGATCGTGTTTGAAATCGTCGGTGTTCCCGAAGAGTTGGCCCGTGAAGCGTTCCGTTTGGCAGCTGCCAAACTGCCTTTGCGTACCACCTTCGTGGCCCGCATGATTGGTCAGTGATCAGGAGATTGAGATGACGAAAGCTACTGAATTACGTACCAAAGACGTTGCCGGCCTGCAAACCGAAGTGAAAGCGCTGCAACGCGCCCATTTCGGTCTGCGTATGCAAAAAGCCACGCAACAACTCAACAACACAGCTACGCTGCGCACTGCGCGCCGTGACATTGCCCGCGCCAAGACCATTCTTGTCGAGAAGCAATCGGCTGACAAATCTGCTAAGTAAGGAGCAACAACATGACGGAAGCTAAAACATCCCTCAAGCGCACCTTGGTTGGCAAGGTGGTCAGCGACAAGCGTACCAAGACTGTGACCGTGCTGATCGAGCGCCGTGTGAAGCACGAGCTCTACGGCAAGATCGTTGGCAAGTCGAGCAAGTACCACGCCCATGACGAAAAGGGCGAGTACAAGCTGGGCGACACCATTGAGATCACGGAAAGCCGTCCGATCTCTAAAACCAAGAACTGGGTTGCGACCCGTCTGGTGCAAAAGGCTATTGCGGTTTAAACCTGCAAACTAGTTAAAAAACGGCTCACAATGTGGGCCGTTTTTGTTTTTGGGCTCTAAGAACATGTTCTAACGAGCCCATTTCTGTTTTTAACCTACAAAGGAGCACACCATGATCAAAGTCGGCGACACCCTGCCATCCACCACCCTGATGGAATTCATTGAAATTGAAGGCGAAGGCTGCAGCATTGGCCCCAACCCGGTCGATGTCAGCAAGGCCACCGCAGGCAAGACGATTGCCCTGTTCGCCCTGCCAGGCGCGTTTACGCCCACCTGCTCGGCCCAGCACGTGCCTGGCTACCTCCAGCACTTTGAAGCCTTCAAGGCTGCGGGTGTGGACGAAATCTGGTGTATCAGCGTGAACGACGCTTTCGTCATGGGTGCCTGGGGCCGTGACCAGAAGACCGCTGGCAAGGTGCGCATGCTGGGTGACGGCAGCGCTGCCTTCACCACCGCCGCCGGCTTGGTGCTGGACCTGACCGCCAAGGGCCTGGGTGTTCGCAGCCACCGCTATTCCATGCTGGTGAAAAACGGTGTGGTGCAGACCCTGAACCTGGAAGACGGCGGCAAGCTGGAAGTCAGCGGTGCCGAAACCCTGCTGGCCCAGGCCAAAGCGGCTTAAGTTTTTGCTATTTAAATGAGAGCTGCTAGCGCTGGTATTACCTGCGCTAGCAGCTCTTTTTGTTTAAAAAAGAGGGCGGAGTTTTCAGACCATGGCTTTCTTGAGCCAGTCGGCAAACGCCGCGCATTCCCAGCGGTCCATCGCGCCGGTGTGCCAGCACAGGTAGTGCGCATGCGGGCTGGGCACGTTGCGGGTGAACAGGCGCACCAGCGAGCCGTTTTCCAGCCAAGCGGCCCCCAGGCGCAGCCGCACCAGGCCGATGCCCATCCCGGCGGCAGCGGCATCGCACATCAGGCCGATATCGTTGAACTGCGAACCCTCCACCGGCTCCGGCCAGTCTTGCTGGTGGGCGGCAAACCAGGTGCGCCAGGGCTCCAGCGGGCTGCGCAGCAGGCGTGCGCCTTCCAGGTCGGCCACAGTCTCGAAGGGGCCGTGCTCGCGCACAAAGGCGGGTGAGGCCAGGGGCGTGACCTCGTCGCGGGTCAGGCAGATATGCTCCACATCGGCATAGCGGCCGGTGCCAAAGCGCACCATCAAGTCGGCATCTTCGGCCACTACGTCGAGCAGCGGAATCGACACCTGCAGCGTCAGGTCGATCTCGGGATAGGCCTCGGTGAACTGGCGTAGGCGCGGGATCAGGATGGCGCGGGCGAAGGTGGGTGTGACGGCCAGCCGCAGCTTGCGCTTGCCGGGGGCCGACTGGGCGCTGGGAAAGCGCTCCAGAATCGCCAGGCCTTCGCGTACATGGGCCAGGTACTCGCTGCCCTCGGTGGTGAGCGAGAAGTCGGCCCGGCCAAACAGCTTGGTGCCCAGGATCTGCTCCAGCTGCTTGACCCGGTGGCTGACCGCGCTGGGTGTGACGCACAGCTCCTCGGCTGCCTGTGTCACGCTGCGCAGCCGGGCCAGCGCCTCGAAGGTCAACAGGCACTGGATCGGGGGTATACGTGTAACGCTCATGCCCGGATTGTCCCCCTTGTGGCGGCCCCCGCTGACTACAATGGCCCCCTTTTTGCCTAGGGGATTGCGCGTGTCTGACCGTTTCAAAGTGTGGCTGCAGTACCTGCTGCCCAAACACGCCATCACCGCTTTTGGCTGGCACGTCGCCACGGCGCGCGCGGGCGGCATCACCACCGGCATCATCCGTTGGTTCGTCGGCAAGTACGGGGTGAACATGGCCGAGGCGGCCAATCCCGATATCACCAGCTACGCCAGCTTCAACGACTTCTTCACCCGCGCCCTGAAGCCGGGCGCACGTCCGATTGCGCAAGCCGACCTGGTGTGCCCGGTGGATGGGGCCATCAGCCAGTTTGGTCGCATCGAGCGCGACCAGATCTTCCAGGCCAAGGGCCATACCTTTTCGACCACGGCGCTGGTGGGCGGCGACGCGGCGCTGGGCGCGCTGTTCGAGAACGGCCACTTTGCCAACATCTACCTCAGCCCCAAGGACTACCACCGCATCCATATGCCCTGCGACGGGCGGCTGACGCGCATGGTCTATGTGCCGGGTGATTTGTTCTCGGTGAACCCGGTCACGGCGCAGGGCGTGCCAGGGCTGTTTGCGCGCAACGAGCGGGTGGTGTGTGTGTTCGACTCGCCAGAACCAGGAAAAGGCCCGTTTGTGCTGGTGCTGGTGGGTGCCGCCATCGTCGGTAGCATGGCGACGGTCTGGCAGGGCATCATCAACCCGCCGCGTGGCCCGGTGCGCGAATGGCGTTATGCCGACCAAAAAATCGAGTTGAAGCAGGGCGACGAGATGGGCCGCTTTTTGCTGGGCTCCACCGTGGTGATGCTGTTCCCCAAGGGCCCCCTCAGCTTCAACCCCGCCTGGGCACCCGCGGGCAGCGTGCGCCTGGGCGAGGTGATGGCCAACGCTATTTGAAAATCACCGTCTTGTGGCCGTTGAGCAGCACGCGGTGCTCGCTGTGCCACTTGACGGCGCGGGCCAGCACCTGGCTCTCGGTGTCGCGGCCCTGGGCGGTGAAGTGCTCTACCGTGCGGCTGTGGTCCACGCGGGCGACATCCTGTTCGATGATCGGGCCTTCGTCCAGGTCGGCGGTCACGTAGTGGGCGGTGGCCCCGATCAGCTTCACGCCCCGGTCGTGCGCCTGGTAGTAGGGCTTGGCGCCCTTGAAGCTGGGCAAAAAGCTGTGGTGGATGTTGATGGCCCGCCCGGCCAGCTTGCGGCACAAGTCGTCGCTCAAGATCTGCATGTAGCGTGCCAGCACCACCAGCTCGGCCCCTTCGCCCTCGATCACCTCATAGATGCGGCCCTCGGCCTGGGCCTTGGTGGCGGCTGTGACCGGGATGTGGTGGAAGGGGACGTTGTAGCTGGCCGCCAGCTGGTAGAAGTCGCGGTGGTTGCTGACGATGGCGCGGATGTCCAGCGGCAGCAGGCCGCTTTTCCAGCGGAACAGCAGGTCGTTCAGGCAGTGGCCTTCCTTGCTGACCATCAGCACGGTGCGTACCGGTGCGGCCGTGTCGTGCAGGCTCCAGCGCATGGCAAAACCCTCGGCAAACGGGGTCAGCTGGCCGCGTAATTCCGCCGTGCTGTGGTCCGCGCTGGCGAACTGCACGCGCATGAAGAACAAACCCGTGTCGGGGTCGTTGTACTGGCCGGCTTCTTCGATGTTGCAGCCGCGCTCCAGCAAAAAGCCGGACACGGCATGCACGATGCCCGGACGGTCGGGGCAGGACAGGGTGAGGATGTGGGCGTAGGTCATTGGGGCTGGATTGTCGCGCAGTAGTCGGTCGGCGGAATGCGGGGCGTGCGCCAGATGCTATCAAAATTTACTATGATTTTAGGAGCTACTAGCGCAGGTTCTACTTGCAGCAGAACCGCTTTTGACTGGAAATTTGGGGGCAAATATTGCGGAATGCCCACATCCCGGTCCACATGGCCGGCCCCGGCCAGCAGCAGCACCGTCTTGCCGGGCACGGCGGTGGCTTGCAGGGTCTGCGCCATGGCCTGGTCGCGGGCGATCTGGATGCGGGTCATGGGCGCTATCTGGCTCTCGGGCAGCAGGCCGCAGTGGCCCAGGCGGATAGCCTGCTGCTGGGCTTTGAGCGCCGGGCCGGGCAGGGCACCGTCCAGCTGCGCATTGGCCATGGCCGCGCGCATCTGGGTGCGGGGCAGGTTGGCACCCCGTACCGGCACGCCAGCCTGCACCGCGGCCATCACCGCTGGGCCGTAGGCCGCCCAGGGCCAGCCTGCGTCGTTCCAGGCCAGGGCGGTTTGGACTTCGGTGGGGCTGGCGGAGGCGGGCAGGGCGGCGGTGCTGTGGCCTTGCTCGGCCATCTCCAGCACCAGGGCGGCAAGCTGGCCGTGGGCGGCCAGGGCATGCACGGCCTCGAGGTGGATGCGCTGGTGGTCGGGCGCGTCGTGCTGCTCGCCCAACAAGATGGCATCGGCAGGCAGCAGGGCCAGGGTGCGGTTCGGTGGGACGCTGGCGCAGCCGACCAACAAGGCCGTGGCCAGCAGGGCGGCGCGCAACATTGCTGTTAGTGGATCACGACCGGGTTCTGCGCCAGTCCGGCGTACTGCTCCAGCGTGTCTTCCACTTCTTCCTGCGTGGGCGTATTGAGCTGCCAGGCGGCAATATGGCGCTGGAACAGCTCGGCCCAGGAGCCGTCCAGATAGACC
Organism: uncultured Albidiferax sp.; assembly: GCA_963513125.1. Classification (GTDB taxonomy): domain Bacteria; phylum Pseudomonadota; class Gammaproteobacteria; order Burkholderiales; family Burkholderiaceae_C; genus Rhodoferax_B. The sequence continues at coordinate 75,277 of CAUPPH010000016.1, read as the reverse complement.
TCTTTGCCCGAGCGCTTGTCCACGATCTCAAAGCCGTGGCGTTCCAGGGTGGGCGGGCGGGGGGTGTCCAGTACCGGTAGCAGGGCTTCCAGGGCGGCGACGGGTTGCATGTGGACCACCACAAAGGATTCGGAGTCGTACAGCGTGTTCATGGTGGGGGTCCTTATTTCAAAGCTACAGCACAGTTGGTGACAACTCACTTGGTTTCAAGCTTAGGGCTTTTCTACCCCGCGCAGTTGCTGGTCGATGTAATCCCCGTTGGCGTTCGTGATTTTCAGGCGCACCGGCAGGTAGCCCATGGCGGGTGCCAGCCAGATCTCGACCTTCTGGTCGAACTCCTTGCGCGGCTTGCGGGTGAGCTTGAGCGTGTCGATGCCGCCGGAGGGCACGTGGATTTTCTCCGGCCCCTCCACGCTGAAGATCCACAGGTCGGCATCCTTGGGGCCGATGGTCTGGATGGCGATGCTGGCCGCAGGCGGGTAGGCGGCGGGGTCGGCGGCCAGGATGCCCGCGATCTGCAGGATCACGCTGAGCTGGTCTTGCGCAGCGGTTTGCAGCACCACATCGGGGGTGTTGGCGCTGAAGCTGGCGCGGTGGTTGGCCTGGTCGAAATGGGCCGCCACCTCGGTGCGCCATTTGTCGGAAAAGCGCTGCGGTGCCAGGCCCTCGGGCGTGATGCTGCCCACGCTGGTGCGGGTGCGCGAGCCCAAAAACAGCATGCTGGCCTGCAGCGTGGCTTCGTAATGCTGGCCATCCTGCTTCCACAGCAGCTCGCCACGGGCGCTGTAGTGCAGCTTTTTGGACTCACCCGTCAGCGCATACAGCAGGCGCACCGGGTCAGGAAAGGCGAATTGGGTGGCGTGGGTCAGCGGCACAGCGGGTGGCGCGGGGGCCGATGCGGCGGATGCCGGGGGTTCGGGCGGCGGCGGCGTTTCCACCGGCAGGGGCGCTGATGCCGGCGGCTCGGGTGGTGGCGGCACCGGCTCTACCGGCGCAGGCTCCACAGGCTCTGCCGCCGCGACGGTGGTGGGTGCTTCTTCGGGCGGTGGCTGTACGGGCTTGCGTACTGGCTTCTTGGGGGCGGGCTGGGGCGCGGCAGCAATAGCCGGTGCGGGCGGTGCCGGTGCCGGGATGCTGCGGGTGCTCAGCGTCTGCACCACCTGCGGGGCCTGCACCTGCAGCATGGCAGGCAGGCGCTGCAGCACCGCCAGATGGGCCAGCAGCACGGTGGCGGCAATGGCCAGCAGGGGCAGGGAGGGCTTCGTTAAACTCATTGGGCTATGCAACGCTTCATCCCTATCGACCGGCTGACCTCTCCATGAAACTGGCTACCTACCAAGACGGTTCCCGCGACGGCCAACTCGTGGTGGTGTCGCGCGATCTGGCTACGGCCCATTATGCGACCGGGGTGGCCGGCCGCCTGCAGCAGGTGCTGGACGACTGGGGCTTCCTCAGCCCGCAGCTGCAAGACCTGTCGGACGCGCTGAACCAGGGCCGCGGCCGCCACACTTTTGCTTTTGACCCGCGCCAGTGCCTGGCCCCCTTGCCCCGCGCTTACCAGGTGGTGGAAGGCCAGGCCTACCCCAGCCTGCTGCAGGCCCGCGAGGCCGGGAGCCGCCCGGTGCTGGCCCCCGGCACGGGCGATCACTTTGCCGGTGCCTGCGACCCGCTGCGCTGCGGCTCCGAGGCGCTGGGCATGGACTTTGGCGCAGGCCTGGCTGCCATCACCGCCGACGTGCCCCAGGGCGTGAGCCCGCCGCAGGCGCTGGACGGCGTGCGCCTCTTGGTGCTGACCAACAGCGTGCGCCTGCGCAGCCTGGAGGCGGCTGAACAGGCCTTGGGCGCGGGCTGGGTGCAGAGCGCGCCCATGCTAGCGTTCAGCCCGGTGGCGGTAACGCTGGACGAGCTGGGGGAGTCGTGGGACAAAGGCCGCGTCCACCTGCCGCTGCACACCCACTGGAATGGCCGCAAGGTCGGCATGTGCGATGCCGGGCCCGAGATGCAGTTCCACTTCGGCCAGCTCATCGCCCACCTGTGCGCCACGCGGGCGGTGCGGGCGGGCAGCATCATCGGCTCCGGCCCGGTGGCCAACACAGGCACGGGCAAAGGATCAGAGGGAAAGGGCAAAGCCCAGTGGCCCAACGGCTACCACAGCATTGCCGAGAAGCGCGCCATGGAAACCCAGCTCAGCGGCCAGGCCAGCACCGGCTATTTGCAGTATGGCGACACGGTGCGCATCGAGATGAAGGGCCACGACGGCCTGAGCCTGTTTGGCGCCATCGACCAGGAAGTCGCCCCACGTGAGAATTTTTAAGGAATGTGCATGCGAAGTTTTGTGATCCGTGGATTGGTGGCCGCCGCCGTGGCGGTGCTGGTGGGCTGTGCCTCGGCTCCGCCCGAAGCCGAGTGGCCCGAGCAGCAGGTGAGCATCGAGGACATGCGCGCCACCAGCCCCTGGGTGGCCAAGATCCCGCTGCCCGCCGTCGACCTGGTGCGCGACCGTTCGCGTAACAGCACGGTGGTGCTGCAAGTGCATGTGGCCACCGACGGCACAGTGCAGCGCGCCCGGGTGGCCAAATCCAGCGAAAACGCCCTGCTGGACGAGGCCGCGCTGGTGTCGGTGCGGGTCTTGCGCTTTCAGCCCTACTATGAGAACGGCGTGGCCCTGCCGATCACCGTGGTGGCCCCCATGACCTTCAAGTTTTACGACCGGCCTCGGTAAGAATTGCTATGTAATATATAGCTGCTTGCGCAGGTAATATAAGCGCTATAGGCCGAAAAGGCGCTTATTTTCCCTGTGCGCGGCTGTCGCACAACTGCCATTGCGCTGGCATCTGTTTGACACACACAGGCCGTAGCCTCGGGCCTGTGCAAAACCCTGAAGAAATTATTGTCGAGTCGTACGTGGCCACTTCCGGCAGTTTGCGGATTGCCCTGGTCACCGAGACGTTTGCGCCCGAGGTGAATGGCGTGGCCATGACGCTGGGCCGTCTGGTCGATGGCCTGCTGCAGCGCGGCCATGCGGTGCAGGTGGTGCGGCCGCGCCAGCCGGGGGCCGACGATCCGGCGCAGCGCCAGGGGCTGGACCAGGTGCTGTCGGCCGGGGTGCCGATTCCGCGCTATGGCAGCCTGCGCTTTGGCCTGCCATCCAAAAACCGGCTGCTGGCACTGTGGCAGCAGATGCGGCCCGACGTGGTGCACGTGGCCACCGAAGGCCCGCTGGGCTGGACCGCGGTGACCGCTGCCCGCAAGCTGGGGCTGCCGGTGACCAGCTCGTTCCACACCAATTTCCACCACTATTCGGGCCACTACGGCCTGGGCCTGCTGAAGACCCCCATCGACGCGTATTTGCGCAAGCTGCACAACCGCACCCTGGCCACGCTGGTGCCCACCCCGGCCATGGTCGAGGCGCTACAGGCGCGCGGCTACCGCAATGTGTCGGTGCTGGCGCGCGGGGTCGAGGTGGCGCAGTTCAACCCCGTCCACCGCTCGGCGGCGCTGCGGGCGCGCTGGGGCGTGGCTGACGATGACCTGGTGGTGCTGCACGTGGGCCGCCTGGCCAAAGAGAAAAACGTGGCCCTGCTGCTGCGCGCGTTTGCCGCCATCCAGGCCCGGCTGCCCCGGGCGCGGCTGGTCTGTGTGGGCGACGGGCCGCTGCGTAGCGCGCTGCAGGCCAGCTGCCCGCAGGCGGTGTTTGCCGGGGTGCAGCAGGGCGCAGCGCTGGCGGCGCACTACGCCTCGGGCGATCTCTTTGTGTTTCCCAGCAGCACCGAAACCTATGGCAACGTGGTGCCCGAGGCGCTGGCCAGTGGGCTGCCGGTGGTGGCCTACGCCTATGCCGCGGCGGCCGACTTGGTGCGCACCGGGCACAACGGCGCGCTGGTGCCGCTGGAAGACGAGGCCCAGCTGATTGACGCCGCCGTGGCCCTGGCCTGCGATATGCCGCGCCTGCGGGCCATGGGTCAGCACGGCCCGGCCAGCGTGGCCCACCTGGGCTGGGGGGCGGTGGTGGACAGCTTTGTGGGCACGCTGCGCACCGTGGTGCAGTGCCAGCAGGTGCAGTTCTCCACGTTGCCCGCAGAGGCTACGGAGCCGTCCAGCGCATAAGCGCCTGGCCCATGCGGATGCCCGTGCCGTCGTGCAGCCCGTCGCACAGCGCAAAGCCCTTGGGGGCCAGCACGATGATGGTGGAGCCATGCTGAAACCAGCCCATCTCCTGCCCCTTGGTGAAGGCGGCGTTGCAGACGATGGTGTTCGGGCCTTTGTATTTCAAATGCAGCAGCACGTTCAAGAAGTGCAGGCGGATGCTGGCCACCAGAATCGCCGCCACCGGCACCAGCGCCACCCGTTGGCCCTGGGCCGGGCCGCTTTGGATGCGGGTTTTCAGGAAGGCCCGCTCGTTCTTGCAAAACAGCTTTTCCACCCGGCGCAGGGCGATGGGGTTGACGTTCCAGGTGTCGCCCGAAAAGTAGGTCACTTTCTCCACCGTGCAGTCCTGCGGGGCGTGGAAGCGGTGGTACATGCTGGTGGTGAGCCGCAGCGTCACAAAGTAGCCGTCGCGCCAGGCACCGTCGGTGGCCTCGGCCCCCAGCAAATCTTCCAGCGTGTACGGAAATCCCTTGGCCTGGAACACCTGCGTGCCCTGGATGGGGCCGTGCGCACCCACGATGCCGTCGCTCGGGCTGCTCAGCACGGCGGGATCCATCGCCAGCGGGCGCATGCCGTCTTTGAGCGCGCGGGTAAAGCAGTCGTGCAGGCTGGTGAACTGCGTTTTTTGGGCCTCGCGCAGGTCCAGGTCGGTAAAGAACTTCCACACCGCAATCGATGCATCGCGCACCTGCGGCTGCTCGATCTGGCTGAACCAGCCCATGGCCTGCGTCAGCCAGCGCCGGGGCAGGCGGTTGGTCAGCAAAAAGTTCAGGTCTTCCTGCTGCAGCAGTTTTTGGATGTGTTTGCGCATCTGCATAGGGTCAATCTCTTTTGAAAAGGAAATGCTTGTGAATGAATCCATGACCTGGGTGGCGGTGGGCGGCGCGGCGCTGCTCTTTGGCGTGGCCCGGCTGAAAACCCGGCTGCAGTTGTCGTTGGCCAAACACCGCTCGCTCACCGGCCACCCGCGCATGGCGCGCCGCCTGGCCGCCCAATTGCCGCACTACAGCTACAGCCCGGCCCAGGCGTTCGGCCTGGATGGCGCACCCACCGAGGTGGTGGCCCAGCGCCAAGCCGCCTTGGCCCGGCTGGCGGCCGCATATGCCCAGCGCTACCCCTTGAGCCTGCAGCAGACGCGCCAGGCCGAGGGCGACATCTCGGACATGCAGTTCATCGCCGCCTACAAGCTGCCCTACCAGTTCCGCGAGGTGTTTGGCAGCGTGCTGAAGACCGGTGCCTTCGTGCAGTCCACGGCGGGCGTGACGGTGACCGACCTGGACGGCAATGTGTTCTACGACCTCACCGGCTCCTACGGTGTCAACCTGTTCGGCAACGACTTCTACAAAGACTGCATCCGCCAGGGCAGCGCACTGGTGGCCGAGCTGGGGCCGGTGCTGGGCAGCTATCACCCGGTGGTGGCCGACAACGCGCAGCGGCTCAAGGCCATCTCGGGTATGGACGAGGTGAGCTTTCACATGTCGGGCACCGAGGCGGTGATGCAGGCCGTGCGCCTGGCCCGCTACCACAGCAAAAAGACCCATGTGCTGCGCTTTTGCGGTGCGTACCACGGCTGGTGGGGCGATGTGCAGCCCGGCATCGGCAACCCCGTGACCGAGCGCGAAACCCACACCCTGCAAGACATGGGCGAGGCCAGCCTGCGGGTGCTGCGCACGCGCCGCGACATTGCCTGCGTGCTGGTCAACCCGCTGCAGGCGCTGCACCCCAACATCGGCGCGCCGGGCGACTCGGCCCTGCTCGACAGTGGCCGCCGCGCCCACTACGACCGCGCCGCCACCACCCGCTGGCTGCAGCAGCTGCGCCAGGTGTGCACCGAAAAAGGCATTGCGCTGATTTTTGACGAGGTGTTTGTCGGCTTTCGCCTGGCCCCCGGCGGCGCGCAGGAATACTTTGGCGTGCGCGCCGATATGGTCACCTACGGCAAGACCCTGGGCGGCGGCCTGCCGGTGGGCGTGGTGTGTGGCCAGCACGCGTGGATGAAGCGTTTTCGCGACGATGCCCCAGCCGACATCTGCTTTGCCCGTGGCACCTTCAACGCCCACCCGTATGTGATGGGCGCGATGAACGTGTTCTTGCACAGCCTGCACACCGCCCCCATCCAGGCCCTGTACGCCGGGCTGGACGCCCGTTGGGACCAGCGTGCCGCGCAGCTCAACCAGCGCCTGCAGGCGGCGGGTGTGCCGGTGCAGGTGGCCCACATGTCCACCATCTGGACGCTGCTGTACACCCAGCCCGCCTGCTACAACTGGTTGCTGCAACATTACCTGCGGCTGGAAGGGCTGGCGTTGAGCTGGGTGGGCACGGGGCGTTTCATCTTCAGTTTGAACTACAGCGATGCCGACTTCGAGGCCGTGGCCGAGCGCTTTGTGCGCGCCGCCCAGGCCATGCAGGCCGATGGCTGGTGGTGGAACAACCCGGAGTTGACGAATAAGGCGATTCAACGCCGGGTGCTGAAAGAGATGCTGGCGGAGAAGTTTTAAGGCGGCAGTAGGGGCGGACATCCGGCCCCCACCCCAACCCTCCCCCGGAAGGGGAGGGGGCAAGGCGGATTCCTCCCTCCCCCTGCGGGGGAGGGCCGGGGTGGGGGAGGGCCGCCACCCACGGTGCGTCAGTGCGCAGCCTTGCGCGGCTCGATCCACTCGCCGCGCAGCAGGGCCAACGGGGCCTTGTGGTAGAGCCAGATGTCGTGGAACGGGTCGGTGAGGATCTTGGTCATCCACACCAGCCCGGCCTGCACGTCCTTGATGAAGAACAGGTGCACGGTGCGAAACACCAGCCCGCCCGCGCCCACCGCCAGCCACAGCAGCCCGGTGTTGCGCACAAAGCCTTCTAGCGAAGTGTGCGGCTCCAGCAGGCCGAACAGGCTGGGGCTGGCCAGCAACAACAGGGGTGACGCGGCCCAGATGGCCAGCAGCACCGCCTTGCGGCGCAGGTTGTAGCCCACCTTGATGTCCTCCTTGTGTTCGTGCGTGGCCTGGTTCACCATGTCGTAGCCCTTGGGCTCAAAAAAGAAGTGCCCGCTCTGGCGCGTGCCCATGGCCACCACCCAGGCCAGCAGCGCGGCCAGTGCGGGGTCGGTGAACAGCAGCGCGTAGGCGCACACAAAGGTGATGGCGCTCACCAGGTGCAGCGCCTGGTTGATGCGGCTGTGGTGGTAGTAGCGGTGGTCGTCCCAGCGCTGGATGCGGAGTTGCTCAAAAAAATCAGACATGGGTTTCCTTAGGTGGTTAAACAGTGGCGGTGGCGGGTAAAGGTGCTGCCACAGGAATGGGTTCGGCCGGGTCTTGCCAGTGCAGCAGCTCCAGCCGCCCGTCCATGTGCTCCACCAGGGCGGTGCGGCTCTCGACCCAGTCGCCGTCGTTGCAGTACAGCGTGCCGTTGACCATGCGCATCTCGGCGCGGTGGATGTGGCCGCAGACCACGCCGTGGTGGCCGCGCTTGCGGGCCTCGGCGGCCACGGCCTCCTCGAAGTCGGTCACGTAGTTCAGCGCCGTCTTGACCTTGCCCTTCAGGTAGGCCGAGAGCGACCAGTACGGCAGCCCCAGCCGGGCCCGGGCGCTGTTGAGATGCCGGTTCAGCTTGAGCGTCAGCTCGTACAGGTTGTCGCCCAGGTAGGCCAGCCACTTGGCGTACTGCACCACCGCGTCAAAGTAGTCGCCGTGCACCACCCACAGGCGGCGGCCATCGGTGGTGACGTGCACCGCCTCGTGCACCACCTCGATGCCGCCAAAGTGGTGGCCCGCAAAGCCACGCGCAAATTCGTCGTGGTTGCCGGGCACAAAAATCACCCGGCAGCCCTTGCGGGCGCGGCGCAGCAGCTTTTGCACCACGTCGTTGTGCGACTGCGGCCAGTACCAGCGGCGGCGCAGTTGCCAGCCGTCGATGATGTCGCCCACCAGGTACAGGTAGTCACTGCGGTGGGCCTTCAAAAAGGCCAGCAGCGGCTCGGCCTGGCAGCCCGGCGTGCCCAGGTGCAGGTCGGAAATGAAGATGCTGCGCAGGCGGGGCGCGACATGGTCATCTTCGTCCCCTGCGGTGTCCGGCAGGTTGGCGCGCAGGAACCCGGCGGCATCAAATGGCTGGAACATCGTGCGCGCGCCAGAGCGGGTGGGTGGGCACAGGGGGCATGGCAGCTCCACAGAAGTACAGGTGCCCACCAGTGTGCGGTCTCGGTGTGACAGCTCCAAGGCGCGGCTGTGTCAATCGGATGACGCGGGCGGCGGGCCGGAACCTTTTGGCCCGCGGCGGGACCAACCTGCCTTATTTGCCACACCCCGAGGACTCTCCATGCACGCATCCGAAACCCGCGCCATCGTCACGCTGAGCCTGCTGGCTGCTTTTGTGGATGGCGAAAAGCACGAACGTGAGCGCGCCGAAATCAAGCGCATTGCCGAAGGCCTGTCGCAAGCCGATGGCCTGAACCTGCCCACGCTGTACCAGGACGTGCTGATGAAGCGCGTCTCTTTGGACAGTGTGGCCGCCGCGCTGACCAGCGCCGAAGCCAGGCAACTCGCCTATGAAATGGCGGTCTGCGTCTGCGATGCGGATGGCGTGCAGTCGGTGGCCGAACAGCGCTTTCTGGCCAGCGTGCAGCAGGCTCTGGGGCTGGGTGCGGCGGCGACTGCGCAATTTACGCAGCAGGCCGATGCCATGGCCGCCGCTCCCCTGGCCGCAGCCACGCCAGTGCCTGCCAAGCCCGGCGATGCCGAGCTGGACAAAACCATTCTGAACGCCGCCATCGTCAACGGCGCGCTGGAGCTGCTGCCCGAATCCCTGTCCACCATGGCCATCATCCCCTTGCAGATGCGGCTGGTGTACGGCATCGGCAAAGCCCACGGCTTTGAGCTGGACCGGGGCCACATCAAAGACTTTTTGGCCACCGTGGGCGTGGGCCTGACATCGCAGTACCTGGAGCAGGCCGGCCGCAAGCTGCTGGGAGGCCTGCTCGGCAAGCTGGGCGGGGGCTTGGTGCGCGGGCTGGGCCAGCAGGCCGTCAGCACCGGCATGAGCTTTGCCGCCACCTACGCCCTGGGCCATGTGGCCAAGCGCTACTACGCGGGCGGGCGCACGCTGTCCACCCAAGTGCTCAAGGATGCCTACGCCAGCGTGGCCCAGGAGGCGCAAGGCCTGCAGGGCCGCTACCTGCCCGCCATGCAAGAGACTGCCCGCACCCTGGACGCGGGCAAGGTCCTGGCGATGGTGCGTGGCGTTTAACTTTTTGCTATGTAAATAGTAGCTGCTAGCGCTTATCTTATAAGCGCTAGCAGCCTAAAAGTCATGCAACCCGGGTGATCGTCAGCCGCACGCTGCCGTGGTTGTTGCCGTACAGCGCCCACACGTCGTTGGCAAAACAGAACAGGTAGCCGGGCCGGGTGACCTGGAATGGCGCGTGGGTGTGGGCGGGCAGGCTCAGGTACTCGTGGGGGTCGGGGCTGCCGTCGTTGGGCACGATGGAGTCGTCCCCCGAGTCGTTGGCGATGGCGCCCACCAGGCTGAACCAGGGGTAGGACTCCACCCGCTTGGTCAGCCAGAAGTCGCTGGACGCGTTGCCGGTGGCGCGTTTCACCAGATCCTCCAGCTTGCCCCCCAGCGAACCTACGGCCCGGGCCAGGTCGCCCAAGGTGTAGTCGTCGTTCTCGGTGCCTCGCCAGTCACAGGCATCCTGGCTGTCCTGCCACTCGCCGGTGGCGGCAAAGGTGTAGCGCTGGCCCGCAGCCAGGTACACGCCGGTGGCGTTCCAGACGGTGTCGGCGTGGATGTCCACCGTGTGGCTGCCACCCACCGCCAGCGCCACGGTGCGGTGGTAGGCCGGGTAGGCGATGGGCGAGGCGGCCTGCCGGGTGCGGGCGCTGTCATGGAAGCGCGCCTGCTGGTCGGGCACCATGGCATCGATTTTGCGGGGCCGCGAGCGCAGCTTGGCAAACGCGCCTTTGTAGGAGTTGTGCAGCACGCCCAGTGGGTTGGGCTTGAGGGTGTTTTTGACACCGGGGCGGAACACCAGCTCGGCAGCCTCGGCCTGCTCCAGCATCCACAGCAGCGCGCCGTCGGACAGGTCGGTGTTGGCATAGCCGCCGCCTACGTTGCTGTGCACACCGGGGAACCAGACCTCTTTTGCGTCGGGGTGCGCGTGGGGCGACCCGACAGCGTTGCTCCAGCGGGTCACGGTGAAGCTGGCGCGGATTTCGTCCAGCGCCATCGCGTGGCGGGCGGTCTGCACGTGCTTGCCCAAGGCGGTGTTATGGAAGCGCCACTTTTTGCCGTTGTCGAACAGGTTCAGCAGCTCGAAGTCGTCGGGCACGCCCAATGCGCCCACCGTGTCCCACACTCCGATAAATCGCACCGGGGTGGCATCCTCGCCGTGAAAGAACCTCCAGCCAGGCACGCCGTCGAAGTCCGTATCGCGGGCCCAGGCACGGGTGTCTTCATCGCGCGTGGCGTAGTGCTGGTAGGCCTGGTAGGCCGCTTCCACCCGCAGCCAGGCGGCTTTGGATGGCACCTCGCGCAGGTCCAGCAGGCCGCGCCCCAGCCAGCCGCCCAGGCTGCGGGCGGTAAACGCCCCCCGGCTGAAGCCAAAAATATAGATGGCATCGCCCGGCGTGTAGTGCGTGGCCAGCCAGTGGTAGGCGCTGCGCAGGTGCTTGCTGATGCCCGTGCCCACGGCCCCGCCGGTGATTTTGTCCAGCACATGCCCCTCAGCCCCCACGCCGGGGTGGTAGTAGCTGGTTTGCGTGTGGCCCAGGAGGTCTTCCTTGGCCAGGGCGTTGTACAGCTTGACCACATTGGTCGGGGCCAGGATGCCGTTGTCCTCTTGGGTGGGGGAGTTCCAGGTGCCGTCGTTGCACAAAATGAGCCGCTTCATAAGGTACTTCTCCACATGCGATGTTGCATTGTGTGCAAAAAGTCCTTGCGGGGTCATCCTCTAAATAGGGGAGCGATAATGTTCGGAATGCATGCCACGCACAGCCCCCACACCTACGCCTGCCGCCTGGCGCGCTGGGTGCTGCTGTGTTTTGCGCTGTCGCTGGGCGTGGCGATTGCCTCGCCGCTGACGCATCCGCAGGCCATGGAGCTGGTGTGTTCCAGCGCGGGTACCGTCAAGCTGCTGGTCACCGCCCCGGACGGCAGCACCCAGGTGGTCAGCCAGATGGGCGAATGCCCGCTGTGCATCACCGCCGGTGCGCCACCCCCGGCCCCGGACAGCCGGGTGGCCGAACCCGTCCAACCCCTGTCGTATGCCTTGCGCAGCATTCCGGCTGCGCACATTGCTTCCACTGCCGCCGCGCCGCTGCCGGCGCGCGGGCCGCCCGTTTCCGCCTGAAATCCTGAATTGATAGCTGCTCACGCTGGTGTTACCTGCGTGGGTGGTGGTTTTCTTATGTTTTTTGCCGGAACGCGTATGTCTTTTTCTTTTGCTCTTAAATCCGTAGCTGCTTGCGCCCTTGTCCTCAGCGCCAGCACTACTTTTGCCCACATTACCCTGGCCGACCAGGCCGCCCTGGCGGGCACCTACTACCGGGCCACGCTGCGCGTCGGCCACGGCTGCGAGGGCACGCCCACCACGGCCATTCGCGTCAGCATCCCGGCAGGGTTCACCGGCGCCAAGCCCATGCCCAAACCGGGCTGGACGCTGGCCGTCACCACCGGCAAACTCGCCACACCCTATGACGACCACGGCAAACTGGTCACCGAAGGCGTGACCGACATCACCTGGACCGCCATCCCCGGCAATGCCCTGCCCGATGCCTACTACGACGAATTCGTGCTGCGCGGTGGCCTGCCTGCCGCCGCCGGGGCGATGTGGTTCAAGGTGCTGCAAACCTGCGAAAAGGGCCGCACCGACTGGTCTGAAGTACCGGCCAGCGGCACCTCTGACAAGGGTTTGAAAAACCCTGCGGCTCTGCTGGAGATCATTCCTTCCGAACACGTTGGCCATGCGCATTGATAAACTGAATACTATGAAATTTATAGCTACTATCGCTTTATTGATAAGCGCGGGCGGTCTTTTTATTCAAAACTCTTATGCCCAGAGTGTGGAGGTGAAAGACGCCTGGGTGCGCGCCAGCGTTCAGGGCCAGAAGGCCAGCGGCGCGTTCATGACCCTGACCGCCAAGGCCGATGCCCGGCTGGTGTCCGTGTCCACCCCGGTCGCCGGTGTGGCCGAGGTGCACGAGATGAAGATGGACGGCGACGTGATGCGCATGCGGGCCGTGGCCGGTGGCCTGACGCTGCCCGCAGGCAAGCCGGTGGCGCTGAGCCCCGGCGGCTACCACGTCATGCTGATGGACCTGAAAGCCGCCCTGCCCAAGGACAGCACCATCCCGCTGACCCTGGTGTTCCAGGATGCCAAAGGCGTGGAAAGCAAGCTGGAAGTGAAGTTGCCGGTGGCATCCACCGCGCCCAACGGCGTGGCGGCGCATAAGCACTGACGCATTTGTGACACATTGCGGTAAGCTGTAACGGCTGCGCAATGTGACAGCTAGCCCCCCCAAAATCAGGAGACACCATGAGCGATACCCCGGCCTTTGATTTCAGCAAATTCGTACCCGGTTTTGACTTTTTGAAAAGCCTGGGTAAAGGTGCCTCCACCGGTGCCCCGGCCATGGGCGGCTGGGTCGCGCCCACCCTCAGCGTGGAAGAGCTGGACAAGCGCATTACTGAACTCAAGGCCGTGCAGTTCTGGCTGGACCAGAACGCCGTGGGTCTCAAAGCCACCATCCAGGCGCTGGAAGTGCAAAAGATGACCCTGGCTACCTTGAAGGGCATGAACCTGAGCATGACCGAGCTGGCCAGCGCTTTCAAACTCAAGCCCGAAGCCGCCAGCCCTCCCAAGGCCGCTGAAAAACCGGTGGAAAAGCCCGCCGAAAAAGCCGAGGAACCGGCCGCCGCCGATGCCCCCGCCGCGCCCGGCATTGTGGATCCGCTCAAATGGTGGGGTTCGCTGACCGAGCAGTTCCAGCAAATCGCCGGTGCCGCGCTCAAAGATGCCAACACCCAGGCGGCGCTGGAAAAGAGCAAAAACCTGGCCACTAACTTCGCCGCCGAGGCCATCAAGAGCGTAGGCGAAATCGCCAAGGCCGCCGGTAAAACCGTGGTGCCACCCGCCGCCCCCAAAGCCGCTGCTCCCAAGCCTGCCGCTAAAAAGACCCCGGCCAAAAAAGCCCCGGCCAAGAAGGCTGCGGCGAAAAAGCACCCGGGCTAATATCCCCACCTAGTTCTACTCTCGGAGGCCGTCATGCAACTTTTCCCCCACGGCCACGCCACGCACCCCGACTGGCGCATGGCCGCCGGGCTGGTGCTGGCGCAACTGCGCGCCCAGATGGCGCTGCCCGACTACGCCAGCACGCCCAGCCTGGGCCTGCTCTACATCACCGACCACTATGCAGCACAGGCGCAGGACATCCTCGACCACCTCAGCGGCGAGCTGCCCGAGGTGACCGACTGGTCGGGCACGGTGGGCATCGGCATCTCGGCCAACAACGTTGAATACTTTGACGAACCGGCCCTGAGCGTGATGCTCTGCGACCTGCCCGCCGACCAGTACCGCGTGTTCTCCGGCGTGGCCCCGCTGGGCCTGGGCTTCGAGGCCCACACCGCCCTGGTCCACGCCGATGCGGGCACGCCCGACTTGACCGAGCTGGTCGCCGAAATGGCCGCCCGCACCGATACCGGCTACCTGTTTGGCGGCCTGGCCTCCAGCCGCTCGCGCTCGGTGCAGTTTGCGGTGGGCGGCAACGGCAACATCAAGGGCCACGGCGCAGCGCGCGGCGTGTTCAGCGGCGGCCTCAGCGGTGTGGCGTTTGGCCCTGCGGTGGCGCTGGTGTCGCGCGTCACCCAGGGCTGCCAGCCCATCACCACCAACCGCGTGGTCACGGCTTCGGATGCCAACCTGGTGCTGGAGCTGGACGGCCAACCCGCGCTGGCCGTGCTGCTGGCCGACCTGGGCGTGGACCTGGAGCACCCGCAAGAAGCGCTGGGCCGGGTGCGCGCCACCCTGGTCGGCCTGACCCGTGCCACTGTGGGCGACGCGCCGGTGCGCACCGCCCATTTCGGCAGCGACGTGGTGGTGCGCCACATCATCGGCCTGGACCCCACGCGCAAGGGCGTGGCGATTGGCGACCACGTGGCGGTGGGCACCCGGCTGGCGTTTTGCCAACGCAACATGGCGGCGGCCAAAGCCGACCTGGTGCGCGTCTGCGCCGAAATCCGCGAAGAGCTGGAGCCCGAGGAGCTGTCGGTGGAGCTGGCCACCGCACTCGCCGCCCCCGAGGCCGAATCTGCCCCGCACCCGGCGCGGCGCATTGCCGGTGCCATCTACGTAAGCTGCACCGGCCGCGGTGGCAACCACTTTGGTGGCCCCAGCGCTGAGCTGCAAATCGTGCGCCGCGCCCTGGGCGATGTGCCCCTGGTGGGCTTCTTCGCCGCTGGTGAAATCGCCCGGCAAAACCTGTACGGCTACACCGGGGTGCTGACAGTGTTTACCAATCTAGGGCCGTAAACGCCTAACGCCTCAAGGCCGTAAACGCCGCAAACTCCCAGCGCCGCATGCCCAGCACCAGGGTGTAGGCCTCGCGGGCGGCTTCGGGCAGCTTTTGGTCGGCCAGGTGTTGCTGGGCAAAGTCTTGCGCCACCCGCTGCAGGCGCTCCAGAAACACCGGCGCCAGGCTGCGGCCCACCGATCCGTGCACCAGCAGCAGGCCCTCGGCGGCGCCGTCGAAGCCGCCGCTGTAGTAGTCCAGCACCACGTCCTCGCGAAAGAACTGCATTACCGGCCCATGGGGCCGCCAGCGAAACGCCTTGGCCAGCTTCAGACGGTAGCGGTTCAGCGGGCGCAGCTCGATGATGCCAATGTGGTCCAGCTGCGCCAGGCAGGCGATGCACTCGGCCTCGCTGAGCCGGTAGGCGGTGGTGATCTGCTCCAGCGTCCACTGGCTGAGCACGCAGATTGCCACCAGCAGCAGCTTCTTGTCGGCCACCACCGCCTGCTCTTGTTGCTGCGTCAGCGAGGCCAGCAGCGGCTGGGCATCGGCCACGCGGCGGGCCAGTTCGGCAAAATCCAGCTTCAGGGCGCGGCAGATGGCATCCACGCGCGACAGCGGCATGTCGCCCTTGGCCAGCATGCGCTTCACGCTGGACTCGGCCACACCCAGCTGCACGGCCAGGTCGGCATAGGTCATTTGCGCGGCCTTGAGTTCTTTTTTGAGGGCGGTGACGAGGTCGGCGGTAGTGCTCATTGGTATCGATTATGGATACTTTACGTATAGAAAATTGGCCAGAGTCTGAAAATTGCGCCTTGGCCGCAGCTGTGTGCAGACACTCGCCGCATCCCATTTTGTGAAGGAATGCACCGTGAACCGATTGGAAACCACTCTGTTGTGGACCGTGGCCATCGCCGCCGTGGCCGCAGCCTGCGGCCCGGCCGTGGCCCAGCAGGCGCACTACCACGGGTTTGCCGACCAGCGCACCTGGGCGGGCCTGCCGAATGCGCTGGACGTGCTGAGCAACCTGCCGTTTGCCGTGGGCGGGCTGTGGGGGCTGTTGGCTTTGAGACACCAACCACCTGGCGTGCAGCGCGGGCTGGCGGCCTTGTTTTTTGCCGGGCTGCTGGTGGCCGCGCTGTGTTCCAGCATCTACCACTGGCAGCCCGACAACACCCGCCTGGCCCTGGACCGCTGCGGCATGGTGCCCGTGTTCGCCGGTCTGCTGGGCCTGGCCGTGGCCGACCGCAGCAGCGACCGGGCGGGGCTGTGGACGGCAGGTGCGGTGCTGCTGTGGGGGCCGCTGTCGGTGGCGGTGTGGTCGGCCACCGGCAACCTGCTGTCCTGGGCCGTGCTGCAAGGCGGCGGCATGGTGTTGGTGCTGTGCCTGGCCCTGTACCCGCCACGGCCCGGTGCCTGGGGCATCCGTCTGGGCGGGGTGATTGCCGCGTACGTCCTGGCCAAGCTGCTGGAGCAGGGCGACCACAGCGTGTTTGCCTGGACCGGTGGCTGGGTGTCGGGCCACAGCCTGAAGCACGCGGTGGCCGCGCTGGCGGCTTGGCCGGTGCTGGCGGCGATGGCCGCACGCAAGCCGGGGCACACTGCAGTAGCAGTCTAAGTTTTAACGCTCTATTTTTTATAGCTACTAGCGATTATAGAATAAGCGCAGACACCTTATTTGGTTCAAAAAATGCAAGCCCAACACCCTGATGCCACCGCCCACCCCAACCAGTTCGCCCTGCTCAAGCAGCGCCGCTTCGCGCCGTTTTTCTGGACACAGTTCTCGGGTGCGGCCAATGACAACCTGTTCAAGTTCTCGTTCACCGTGATGGTGACCTACCAGCTCAGCGTCAGCTGGTTGCCGCCTGCGCTGGCGGGGCTGGTGATCGGGGCGCTGTTCATCCTGCCATTTCTGCTGTTTTCGGCCACCAGCGGGCAACTGACCGACAAGTACCCCAAGACGCTGATGATCCGCACGGTGAAAAACCTGGAGATCGCCATCATGCTGCTGGCAGCCTACGGCTTTTTCACCAGCAACATCGATGTGCAGATCCCCGTGCTGCTGGCCTGCGTGTTCTTGATGGGCCTGCACTCCACGCTGTTTGGCCCGGTCAAGTTCGCCTACCTGCCGCAGGTGTTGAACGATGCCGAGCTGACCGGTGGCAACGGCATGGTGGAGATGGGCACTTTTGTGGCCATTTTGCTGGGCAATATCGTCGGCGGGCTGTTGGTGACGATTCCCGAAGTCGGCCACACCGCTGTGGCCGTGGGTTGCGTGGCGTTGGCGCTGGTGGGGCGCTGGCTGGCGCAGGCCATTCCCGAGTTGCCCGCCACCGACCCCGATTTAAAGATCAATTGGAACCCGTTTACTGAAACTTGGCGCAATTTGCAGCTAGCGCACGGCAATCTGGTGGTTTTCCGGTCGCTGCTGGGCATCAGCTGGATGTGGTTTTTTGGCGCGGTGTTTTTGAGCCAGTTCCCCAGCTTTGCCAAAGAGGTGCTGCACGGTGACGAGCAGGTGGCTACGTTGCTGCTGGTGGTGTTTTCCATCGGCATCGGCACCGGCTCACTGCTGTGCGAGAGCTTAAGCCGCCGTCACGTGGAGATCGGCCTGGTGCCGCTGGGGGCCATCGGCATGAGCGTGTTTGCGGCGGATTTGTACTTTGCCGCGCGCGGCCTGCCACCCAGCGCAGCCATGGGTCTGGGGGCTTTTATGGCCCAGGCCGCCCACTGGCGGGTGCTGGCCGATTTAACGCTGCTGAGCTTGTTTGCCGGCTTGTACAGCGTGCCCATGTACGCGCTGATCCAGTTGCGCAGCCAGCCCACGCACCGGGCCCGCATCATCGCCGCCAATAACATCTTGAACGCGCTGTTCATGATTGCCAGCTCGGTGATTGCCGGGGCGCTGCTGACCAGCGGCTTCACCATTCCGCAGATTTTCTTGTTTACTGGCATTGCCAACGCGGTGGTGGCCTTCTACATCTTCATGCTGGTGCCTGAGTACCTGCTGCGCTTTGTGGCCTGGCTGCTGTCGCACTGCGTGTACCGCTTCAAGGTCACGGGCGACCATCACATCCCCATTGCCGGCCCGGCCATCCTGGCCTGCAACCACGTCAGCTTTGTCGATGCCGTGCTGCTGATGGCTGCCAGCCCGCGCCCCATCGTGTTCCTGATGGACCACCGCATCTTCCAGGTGCCGGTGCTGGGCTGGCTGTTCCGCCTTGCCAAGGCCATCCCCATCGCCCCCCGCGCCGAAGATCCCGCCGCCTACGAAGCCGCCTTCGCCGCCGCCGCCAAGGTGCTGCAAGACGGCGATTTGCTGGGTATCTTCCCCGAAGGTGGCATTACCAAGGACGGCACCCTGCAAGAGTTCAAAGGCGGCATCATGAAGATTCTGGAAGCCGCCCCGGTGCCGGTTATCCCGATGGCGCTGACCAACTTGTGGGGCTCGTACTTCAGCCGGGTTGAGCGCGGCACGGCCATGGCCAAGCCGTTTCGGCGCGGGCTGCTGAACCCGGTGGGGCTGAACGTGGGGCCCGCGATGGCGGCCAGCGAGGTGCAGCCGGGGGTGCTGCGGGAGCGGGTGGCGGGGCTGGGTAGCGCTGTTTTATAAATCGGGAAGATTTGCCAAGTTCCAAGTCACCATTTGTCGCAACCATGACGCGATGGCCAGCGCTAAAAGCTTGGTCGTTGCGGACGGTCGGGTGAAAGCGCAGACCGATCAAGTCAATGCCCATGGCTATCCGCTGGGTTTCTTTGAACGCTAAGCCGCCAATGCCCGGCATTGGCAAGACTTTTTCCAGTCCGAAGCCCTTCGCGCCAACCCCAGGCCAGACTTGGCACGCGAAGCTTGGTGATGCCAAGAGACAAACATCTTTGCCTGTGTTTTTATGTAGGTGTTGGGCGTTAAACTTTGTTCACCAGCATGTGTCTGGTGTATACAAGGAAATATATGTACACAGGAAATTTTTCGTTGGCAACCATGCGGCGCGGTGTTTTGGTCGCAATGGTGGCGGGTGTCACAGTCTTGTCAGGCTGCTACGTGGTGCCTATTGAGCGGAATCAGAGTGCCCCGCCTGCCACGGTGTATGTGCCCACAGCGCCACCGGCACCGGTTACTTTTGCAGCGCGCCTGTATCCCGCCAACGACAAGGCAGCGGCCTACGGTATGGTGGGGGCAGTGGTTACGAACGATCTTGATGGCCGGGGTACGTTCACTACCGTGGTCAACGGCGAGAACTTCTCGGGCGAGGCCACGCGTGTCAATGGTTCCAGCCGCGAAGGTGTGGCGAACGGCGCAGGCAATCGCGGCAGCTACATCAATTGCAACTACCGCATGAACTCAACCACGCTGGGCTCGGGTCAATGCAAGTTGTCCAACGGTGCCGTGTTCACGATGCATGTGGGCAGTTAATAGGCAATGGTTGCGACCTACCTGTGATGGAACGGGGCTACCCTGCCATCCGTAGCCTACGCGCCGCATCTTCGGCCTTCGCATCGTCAATCTCGCGCATCACGCTGCCCATATCCACTGCGCCGCGCTGTGGCTGGTAGTGGCCGGTGAGTACCACCTCGGTGGAGAGCAGGCCGCGCTGGTACAGCTCCCACATCTCGGGGCCGTAGTGGGTGTGCAGCAGTTCGGGGGCGAACTGGCCGAAAAAGTCGCGCAGGTTCACCACGTCGCGCAGCAGCATGCGCTGGGCGTGGTTGTTGCCCGCAGCGTCCACGGCCTGGGGCAGGTCGATGATGACCGGGCCGTCGGCGGCCAGCAGGATGTTGAACTCGGATAAATCGCCATGCACCGTGCCCGCGCACAGCATGCGCACCACCTCGGCCAGCAGCGTGGCGTGGTGGCGGAGCGCATCTTCGGGGCTGAAGGCCACGTCGTTCAGGCGCGGGGCAGCGTCGCCGTGCGCATCGGTCACCAGCTCCATCAGCAGCACGCCTTCAAAGAAGTTGAACGGCTTGGGCACGCGCACCCCGGCATCGGCCAGCTTGTACAGCGCATCCACCTCGGCGCTTTGCCAGGCCGCCTCTTGGGATTCGCGGCCAAACTTGCTGCCCTTGGCCATGGCGCGGGCCTGGCGGCTGTTTTTGACCTTGCGGTTTTCGGTGTAGTCGACGGCCTGGCGGAAGCTGCGGTTCGTGGCTTCCTTGTAGATCTTGGCGCACAGGGTGTGGTCGCCGCTGCGTACCACGTAGACCATGGCCTCCTTGCCGCTCATGAGCTGGCGGACCACGGTGTCGATCAGGCCTTCTTCGACCAAGGCTTGCAGTCTGGGGGGAGCTTTCATGGGGGCTATTTTGCACGGGGGCTGGGCCTAAACTGACAGGCTTCACACAAGGATGGTTATGAGCAAAGCATTGCGTTTGTCCGAAAAGTGGTTCCAGCGTGGCCTGTGGCTGGTGGCGTTTGTTTTTGCCGGGTTCCTGATTGGGCTGGGTGGCAGTGTGGTGGGCGATCTGCCGCAGGTCGAGCAAAGCCTGAGCCTGGAGGATTTCATCGACAAGTCCGCCGCTGGCCAGGTGCGAGCCACCATCGCCAATGGCCGTAAGGCGGAAGCCACCGCTGATACCGCGCTGGAACAGGCCCAGCTCAAGCACCAGACGGCCCGCGCCAACAGCAACGCCGCCCGCGAAACCTTCGACAATTGGTCGGCTACACGCGGTGCCACTGGGCGGTCCGACCAGGACCCCGAGCTGATCCGCCGTACCCAGGCGCTGGATGCCCTGGCCGCCACCGAGCGCAACGCCCAAAGCGCCATCGAGCAGCAAGAGCAGGTCGCCCTGGATGCCCGCCAGTCGGTGCAGGCCGCGCAAACCGAGCTCAACACGCTGGAGAGTGCGGCGAATGTCGGCTGGCAAAGGGCCCAGAGGGCCCAGGAGCTGCGCGTGTTCGGCTACCGGCTGGCGCTGACCCTGCCGCTGCTGGCCATCGCCGGTTGGTTGTTTGCCAAGAAGCGCAAAGGCACGTACTGGCCGTTTGTGTGGGGCTTCATCTACTTTGCGCTATTCGCCTTTTTTGTTGAACTTGTGCCTTATATGCCTAGTTATGGCGGTTACGTGCGCTATTTAGTGGGCATTGTGCTGACCGTGTTAGTCGGGCGACAGGCCATTGTTGCGCTGAATCGCTACCTGGAAAAGCAGAAACTGGCTGAAGCCTTGCCCGATGCCCAACGCCGTGAAGAGCTCAGCTACGACGTTGCCCTGGCCCGCCTGGGCAAAAGCGTGTGCCCCGGCTGCGAGCGCCCGGTGGACCTGAAAAATGACCGCATCGACTTCTGCCCGCACTGCGGCATTGGCTTGTTTGACCACTGCGTGCCCTGCCACACCCGCAAGAGCGCCTTCGCCAAGTTTTGCCACGCTTGTGGGACATCGGCCACAGCGTTGCCACCGGTACGGGGAATTCCACCGCCTGTTTAGCCGTATTTGGGGGGACTTAGAGGAAATTGTGTAACGCTGACACATAGTTTGGTGTGTGCATTTAAGATGCGGGCAAACCCTAGTATCTGTGCTTTGCCCTCCAAAGGTCACCCCGCCATGAGCCTGCTCACCCGCCTGCGTGCGCGCATCCCACTGTTTGCCCTGACCGTGGGCGCTTTCGGCATCGGCTCTACCGAGTTCGTCATCATGGGCCTGCTGCCCGAGGTGGCGGTGGACTTGAATGTGTCCATCCCCTCCGCCGGCATGCTGGTCACCGGCTACGCCATGGGCGTGGTGGTGGGTGCGCCGCTGATGGCCGCCGCCCTGTCACGCGCACCGCGCAAGGGCAGTCTGCTGGCGCTGATGGCCATTTTCATGCTGGGCAATCTGCTCTGCGCCGTGGCCCCCAGCTTTGGGTTGATGATGGCCGCGCGGGTGTTCACCGCTTTTGCCCATGCGGCCTTCTTTGGCATGGGTGCGGTGGTGGCCGCCGACCTGGTGCCTCGCGACCAGCGGGCCAAAGCCATGGCGCTGATGTTCGCGGGCCTGACGCTGGCCAACGTGCTGGGCGTACCCGGTGGCACCGCCTTGGGCCAGGCACTGGGTTGGCGCTACACCTTTGCGGTGGTGGCGGCCATTGGCCTGGTGGCGCTGGTGGGCATTGCCGCCGTGTTGCCCCGCATGCCCGCCTTGCCCAGCCCCGGCCTGGCGCAGGAGTTCCGGGTGCTGCGCGACCCGCGTGTGCTGCTGGGCATGGCCATGAGCGCGCTGTCGGCGGCCAGTCTGTTTGCGGTGTTCACCTACATCCGTCCTATCCTCAGCAACGTGACGATGGTGACCGATAGCGGCGTGAGCGCATTTTTATTGCTGTTTGGCGTAGGTTTGACGATTGGCAATATCGCTGGCGGCCAGCTGGCCAACCGCCGCCCGTTGCGTCTTATCCGCATTGTGTTTTTCTTGGTGGTGCTGGTGATGGCCGCCTTCACCTTCACCAGCCACAGCTACTGGCTCGCCATGCTGACCCTGCCACTGTGGGGTGCACTGGTGTTTGCGGTGGTGCCGCCCCTGCAGATGCGGGTGATCGATGCGGCGCACAACGCACCCAACCTGGCCTCCACCCTGAACCAGGGCGGCTTCAACATTGGCTGCGCCGCCGGTGCCTACCTGGGCGGCCTGGCCATCCAGTCTGGCGTGCCGTACAGCCAGCTACCCTGGGTGGGCGCGGCGCTGGCGCTCGTGGGCTTTGGCTTGAGCTTCGTCGCCCGCGCCCAGGACCGCAAGCATGGTCGCACGCAGAAGGCGCAGGAGCAGCGAGATGCTGCGGTGTTTGCGCATTGAGTTTTCGATGAAAATGGCGCTTTGCGCTTACTCCGTAAGCGGTAAATGCTCTTAAAAAAAGAGCATTTACCTGTTGACCAGGTTACACCCCCCGCGCCCGGTCGGCCTTGAACTGCGCCCGGAACGCACCAAACGTGCCCGTGTCCAACGCTGCGCGCACCTCGGACATCAGGTTCAAGAAGTAATGCAGGTTGTGGATGCTGGCCAGCATGGGGCCGAGCATTTCGGCGCAGCGGTCCAGGTGGTGCAGATAGGCACGGCTGAAGCCGTCGCGACCGCCATCGGCGTAGGCCACGCCACTGGTGCCCGCGCAGGCGTGGCAGGTGCAGGTGACGTCCAGCGGCTGCTCATCTGTTTTATGGCGGGCGTTGCGGATTTTTAGGTCACCAAAGCGGGTGAAAAGCGTGCCGTTGCGAGCATTTCGGGTGGGCATGACGCAGTCGAACATGTCCACGCCGTCGGCCACGCCCTGCACCAGGTCTTCGGGTGTGCCCACGCCCATCAGGTAGCGTGGTTTGTGGGCGGGTAGGCGGTGTGGGGTGTGGGCCATGATGCGCAGCATTTCGTCCTTGGGCTCGCCCACGCTCACACCGCCGACGGCGTAGCCGGGGAAGTCCATCTCCACCAACTGCTCCAGCGATTCCTGGCGCAGATTCTCGAACATGCCGCCCTGCACGATGCCAAACAGGGCGTTGGGGTTTTGCAGCTTGGCAAACTCGGCCTGGCAGCGCTTGGCCCAGCGCAGGCTGAGCTCCATGGAGACGCGCGCCTCGCGCTCGGTGGTGATGTGGCCCTTGGTGTCGTAGGGCGTGCATTCGTCGAACTGCATCACGATGTCGGAGTTCAGCGTGGTCTGGATTTGCATGCTGATCTCTGGCGTAAGAAACAGTTTGTCACCGTTGACGGGCGATGAGAACTTCACGCCTTCTTCGCTGATCTTGCGCATCTCGCCCAGGCTCCACACCTGGAAGCCGCCGCTGTCGGTCAGGATGGGCTTGTTCCACTTCTCGAACTGGTGCAGACCGCCAAACTGTGCCATCACGTCCAGGCCGGGGCGCATCCATAGATGGAAGGTGTTGCCCAGGATGATTTGGGCGCCCATTTCCTCCAGACTGCGCGGCATCACGCCCTTGACCGTGCCGTAGGTGCCCACGGGCATGAAGATGGGGGTTTGCACCACGCCGTGGTTCAGTGTCAGGCGGCCCCGGCGTGCGTGGGTGCCGGGTGAAGTGGCGGTGGGGGTGTCGGTTTGGAGCAGGTCGAATTGGAGCATGGGGGCGATTTTACGGATGCGGGGCTGCAACTCCCTACAAGCATTGCATTTGCTTTACTTTGGAGTATGCTTTACTTCTTTGAAAGTAAGGGGGTGCGTTATGCAAGCCGAAGCGATTGTGTCCAGTAAAGGGCAGGTCACACTGCCCGCCGCCATGCGTGCCAAGCTGGGTTTGACAGCGGGGTCGCGGATTGTTTTTGAGTTGAAGGGCAAAGCCCTGACGATCACGCCCGAGCTGCCCATTAGCGCCTACTACGGCATGCTCAAGGGCTATGACCTGGGCGATATCGAACCCGAGAAAGAGCCGGATCGGACTTTTGAATGAACGTCGTTGATTCTTCGGGGTGGATTGCGTTTTTCCAGGCCACGGCCAACGGCCCCATTTTCAAGCCCGTGATTGAAGACCGCGCCCAGCTCCTGGTCCCGGTCATCGCCCTGTATGAAGTGCACAAAATCCTCAGCCGCCAGGTGCCCGCGCCGGTCGTGGCATCGGCCCTGAACGTGATGCGCCTGGGCCGCGTGCTCGACCTGACCGATGCCCGGGCAATTGCCGCGTCCAGCGCTGCTAGCGCGCATGGCCTGGCGATGGCCGATGCGGCGATGTACAGCATGGCCCAGGAGTTCCAGGCCACCTTCTGGACGCAAGATGTGGACTACCATGGCCTGCCCGGCGTGAACTACTTCGCCAAATCCTGACGGGCCAGCAGCATGGCATCGCCATAGCTGAAAAAGCGGTACTGCTGCGCGATCGCATGCCGGTACAAAGCCATGATTTTCCCGTATCCGGCAAACGCGCTCACCAGCATCATCAAAGTAGATTTCGGCAGGTGGAAGTTGGTCACCAGCAAATCCACGTGCTGGAACACAAAACCCGGGGTGATGAAGATGCAGGTGTCACCCGTGGCCAGGCCCGATTGGGCCCAGGATTCCAGCGTGCGCACGGTGGTGGTGCCCACGGCAACCACGCGGCTACCGCGGGCCTTGCATGCCGCAATCGCCTGCTGGGTGGCCTCGGGCACGGTGTACCACTCGCTGTGCATCTGGTGTTCGGCCAGGTTTTCGGTCTTGACCGGCTGGAACGTGCCTGCACCCACGTGCAGGGTCACGCTGGCGCGCTGCACGCCCTGGGCTTCCAACTGGGCCAGCAGCGCGTCGTCAAAGTGCAGGGCTGCGGTAGGCGCGGCGATGGCACCGGGGGCGCGGGCGAACACCGTCTGGTAGCGCACCGCGTCTTCTTCCGAATCGGTATGGGTGATGTAGGGAGGCAGCGGAATGTGGCCGTGGCGTTCCATCAGGGTGTAGGGGTCATCGCCCGCGTCGTTGCTCAGCACAAAGCGGAACAGCGTGCCATCGGCATCCGGCCAGCGGCCCAGCAGGGTGGCGCAAAACCCCCCGCCACCGGCCAGGGTGATGGTGGTGCCCGGCTCGGGCTTTTTGCTGACCCGCATGTGGGCTGCCACCTGGTTACCGGTAAGCACCCGTTCGACCAGCAGCTCCACCTTGCCGCCGCTGGGTTTTTCGCCAAACAGGCGGGCTTTGAGCACCTTGGTGTCGTTAAACACCAGCAAGTCTCCGGCTTTGAGCAGGCTGGGCAGGGTATGGAAGATGCGGTTTACGGGGGATTCGCGGGTGCCGTCCAGCAGGCGTGAGCCGCTGCGTTCGGTGGCAGGGTGCTGGGCGACCAGCTCGGGGGGCAGAACAAAATCAAAGTCGCTGAGCGTAAAGCTGCGGGTGGCGGCTGGGGGAGAGGTTTCAGAATTAGGCATGGCCCCGATTTGAACCCAGAAACCCCGAGTGCCTTACCCGTTGAGCTGCGCCATGCCCGACCAAAGCTCGTTCAGGTCTTTGAAGCGCCAGAACTCGGGGTCTTCGCGGCCGGTGATTTTTTCCTTGCAAGCCGCTACGGACAGGTCGACCACCTCGGGCGGCACCCGCATGTCGGATTTGGTGGAAAAGAACACCTTGACCACCGGTTTCAGCAGCGAGCCGGGACTTTGCTCCACCACTACACCCAGTCGGCCAGAGCTTAGCCGTACCAGTGAGCCCGTGGGGTAGATGCCCAGGCTTTTGACGAAGGCCTGGAACACTTGCGGGTCCAGGTGGCCGTTGGTCCATTCGGCCATTTTTTTCAGCGACTCGGCCGGGTCCCAGCCTTTTTTGTACGGGCGGTTGGAGGTGATGGCATCGTAGACATCGCAGACCGCGCCCATCTTGGCGTACAGGCTGATGCTGTCGCCTTTTTGCCGGTCGGGGTAGCCCGAGCCGTCGAGCTTTTCATGGTGGTGCAGCACGACATCCAGCACCACGTCACCCACCGCCTGCCGCTCCATCAGCATGCTGTGGCCTTGTACGGGGTGGGATTTGATGATGTGGAACTCGGCATCGGTCAGCTTGCCCGGCTTGTTCAGCACCTCCATCGGCATCATCGCCTTGCCCAGGTCGTGCAGCAGGCCAGCCAAACCCATGGAACGGGTCAGCTCTTCGTCCAGCTTGAGCTGGCGCGACAGTGCAATCATCAGGGCGCACACCGCCACCGAATGCATGTAGGTGTAGTCGTCGGCGTTCTTCAGCCGGGCCAGGCTGATCATGGCCCCCGGGTTGCGCACCACCGAGTCGGACACCTCGTGCACCAGGTTGTGGGCCAGTTCGGTGTCGATCGCATTGCCCATGCGCGCCTCCTGGAACATCGCCATCACCGCCAGCTTGGACTTGGCACAGATTTGCGCCGCCCGGGCGTACTCGGCTGCGGTCGAGGTGGGGGCGGTGTCCCGCATGGGGGGATCGGTCGGCAAAATGTCCTGCACCACGGCCTGGCTGGTTTCTGCCTGCATTGCCGATACGGTGCCGGTGGGGGTGTTCAAGCCCTTGCTAGTGTCAATCCATACCTCTTGGATGGTGCTTTCCATCACACGGTCGATATCTTTGGGGTCGGTCAGCACAAAGTGGTTGCGCCAGAAGGGGTGCTCCATCCACGGGCCACAGAATCCGTCGATGTGCATCCCCAGAGTCAGTTCTTGGACATTGATTCGTTTGAGCATAAAACGCTACGGGGGTGAATGACAGGTAAAGAAGGAACAAAAACCAGGGCGGGTTGCGTGCACTAGACTGTTGATGCAACAAGATGATACGTTTACTTTGTGGGTGCGGGCGAGGTAAACCCGCCCCCCCGCTCGGCTTCATGGAAACGGTGCACCCGTTCCACGGGAGCAACAGGGCAAAATCCGCCCCCATGGCCGCCCCCCCTTCCAAGCTGAACCCCGCGCAAAAAGCCCTGCTCAAAATGGGCCTGCGCCGCGACATCGACCTGGCCCTGCACCTGCCCCTGCGCTACGAGGACGAAACCCGCATCTCCCGCCTGGCCGATGCGCGAGAAGGCGACACCGTGCAGATCGAGGCCACCGTCACGCACAGCGACATCAGCCTGCAGTCGCGCCGCCAGTTGGTGGTGGCGGTGGATGACGGCAGCGACACCTGCACCCTGCGCTTCTTCAGCTTCTACCCTTCGCACCAAAAGACGTTGGCCGTGGGTGCGCGGCTGCGGGTGCGCGGTGAGGTCAAGGGCGGCTTTCTGGGCAAACAGATGCTGCACCCGGTGTTCAAGCTGGCCAGCGGCGACCTGCCCACGGCGCTCACCCCGGTCTACCCCAGCGTGGCCGGTCTGCCACAGGCCTACCTGCGTCGCGCCGTGCTGGGTGGCCTGAAGCGGGCCAACCTGTCCGAGACCCTGCCGCCGGGCGGTGCCGACTACAACCCCCAATATTTAAGCCAAACAGGCCTCCAGCGCAATTACTACCTGCACGAGGCGCTATCATTTTTGCATCACCCCGCGCCCGACGTGTCGCTGGCCGCGCTGGAAGACCGCAGCCACCCCGCCTGGCAGCGGCTGAAGGCCGAGGAGCTGCTGGCCCAGCAGCTCTCGCAGCTCCAGGCCAAGCGCGCCCGTGATCTGCTGCAAGCCCCGCCGCTGGCCCCCAGGGATGGCGGACTGCTCGATGGCTTGCGCGCCGCGCTGCCCTTCGCCCTCACCGCCGCCCAGCAGCGCGTAGGGGCCGAGATTGCCGCCGACCTGGCCCTGCCCATCCCCATGAACCGCCTGCTGCAGGGCGACGTGGGCTCGGGCAAAACCGTGGTCGCGGCGCTGGCGGCCTGCACGGCGATGGACGCAGGCTGGCAATGCGCGCTGATGGCCCCCACCGAAATCCTGGCCGACCAGCACTTCCGCAAGCTCGTCGCCTGGCTGGAGCCCCTGCTGGCCCCGCTGGGCAAATGCGTGGCCTGGCTCACCGGCAGCCAAAAAACCAAACAGCGCCGCGAAATGCTGGAAAAAATCGCCAGCGGCGAAGCCGCCCTGGTGGTGGGCACCCACGCCGTGATCCAGGAAAAAGTGGTCTTCAAGAACCTGGCCCTGGCCCTGATCGACGAGCAGCACCGCTTCGGCGTGGCCCAGCGCCTGGCCCTGCGCAGCAAGCTGGTGGATGGCGCGCTGGAGCCGCACCTGCTGATGATGACCGCCACCCCCATCCCACGCACCCTGGCCATGAGCTACTACGCCGACCTGGACGTGTCCACCATCGACGAACTGCCGCCCGGCCGTACGCCCATCGTCACCAAGGTCATTAACGACGCACGCCGCGAAGAGGTGATAGAGCGCATCCGCGCCCAGATCGCCCAGGGCCGCCAGATCTACTGGGTCTGCCCGCTGATCGAAGAAAGCGAAGCCCTGGACCTGCGCAACGCCACCGAAACCCATGCGGCCCTGAGCGAAGCCTTGCCGGGCGTGCTGATCGGCCTGCTGCACTCCCGCATGCCCGTGGCCGAGAAAAAGGCGGTGATGGCGCTGTTCACCGAGGGGACCATGGGCCTGCTGGTCAGCACCACCGTGATCGAGGTCGGCGTGGACGTGCCCAACGCCTCGCTGATGGTCATCGAGCACGCCGAGCGTTTCGGCCTGAGCCAGTTGCACCAGCTGCGGGGGCGGGTGGGGCGCGGCGCGGCGGCATCGGCCTGCGTGCTGCTGTACTCCACCGGCGACGCGCCGCGCCTGGGCCAGATCGCCCGCGCCCGGCTCCAGGCCATGGCCGAGACCAACGACGGCTTCGAGATCGCCCGCCGCGACCTGGAAATACGCGGCCCCGGCGAATTCTTGGGTGCCCGCCAGTCGGGTGCGCCGCTGTTGCGCTTTGCCGATCTGGAAACCGATGGCGAGCTGCTCGAATGGGCCCGTGCCCTGGCCCCGCAGATGCTGGACCGCCACCCCCACCTGGCCGAACAGCACGTGCTGCGCTGGCTGGGCGGCAAGGCCGAGTATCTGAAGGCGTAATTTATTAGGACTTACGCAGCGCCCCTGTATCGCCCTTCGGGCTTACAGGGGGAACTTGCGTAAGTCCTGTTTATATAAAAAGTGGCTCTAGCGCTTATTCTATAAGCGCAAGCAGCTATTGTTTTTGAATACAACCCGGTCTTTTTTGAACCATGTTCTCTATCCCCTTTCCCTTTCTTAGTGCCATTTTCCTGGTGCTGCTGCTGGCGCAAATGACCTGGCGGCAGGGCCGGGTGGTGCTGGCGAACCGGCGATTCCGCATCTTGCTGGGCGGTTACGCGCTGCTGTCGGTGCTGGCGGGGTTGCGTTGGGGCCACCACGTCACGCTGTTGCTGCCGCTGCAGGCCACCCTGGCCGTGGCGTTGGCGGCCTGGTCGTGGTGCTGCTTTGCGGCGCTGGCCCACGGCGGCGGCGGGCGCTGGCAACTTCTGCATGTGTTGCCCGCGCTGGTTGTTGTGTTGTTATTTGCGTGGTGGCCCGAGGGCGTGGATGCCGTGGTGGTGGCCGCTTTGGCGGGCTACGGCCTGGCCTTGCTGCGCTTGGCGCGGCGTGGGCCGGATGTGCTGGTGGCCCACCGCGCGCTGTGGATGACGGCGCTGTTGCTGATGCTGTCGGCGGTGCTGGAGCTGTTGGTGGCCGGGG
Source organism: uncultured Albidiferax sp. (assembly GCA_963513125.1). GTDB lineage: Bacteria > Pseudomonadota > Gammaproteobacteria > Burkholderiales > Burkholderiaceae_C > Rhodoferax_B. The sequence goes on along the minus strand of CAUPPH010000016.1, from coordinate 45,639 downwards.
GCATCCCGCGCATGGCGGGCCGCCATGCGGCCATGGTGGTGGGTGGCTTCCACTTGGTGGTGTTGCTACTGGCGGGCTATGCCGCCTCCATGGCGGGCAACAGCGTGCCCGATGCGCAAGGTCCGGAGGCCTAACTCAGCGGCCCCAGCCCCGACCACAGCGTGTTCAGGTCCTGGAAGCGCCAGTACGCCGGGTCTTCGCGCCCGGTGATCTTGTCGGTGCAGTCGGGCGCCGACAGGTCGATCACCACCGGCGCAATGCGCATGTCCGATTTGGTGGAAAAGAACGCCTTGACGATGGGTTTGAGCAGGGTGCCGGCGCTCTGCCCGGTGACCACGGCGATGCGTCCGCTGGCCAGCCGCACCAGTGAGCCCGTGGGGTAGATGCCCAGGCTTTTGACGAAGGCGTGGAACACCTGGGTGTCGAGGTGGCCGTTCGTCCATTCGGCCATTTTCTTGAGCGACTCGGCCGGGTCCCAGCCCTTCTTGTAGGGCCGGTCGGAGGTGATCGCGTCGTACACATCGCAGACCGCGCCCATCTTGGCCAGCAGGCTGATGGCATCGCCCTTGTGCCCGTTGGGGTAGCCGCTGCCGTCGGTCTTTTCGTGGTGGTGCAGCACGATGTCCAGCACCGCCGGATCGTCGGTCAGGCATTCGACCAGCAGCTTGTGGCCCTGGGCGGGGTGGGCCTGGATGAGGGCGAACTCGGCATCGGTGAGCTTGCCGGGCTTGTTCAGCACCTCCATCGGCATCAGCGCCTTGCCCAGGTCGTGCAGCAGCCCACCCATGCCGGCCGAGCGGGTCTGGGCCGCGTCCAGCTTGAGCTGCAGCGCCAGCGCCACCATCAGCGCGCACACCGCCACCGAATGCATGTAGGTGTAGTCGTCCGCCGTCTTGATGCGGGCCAGGCTGACCAGGGCGCTGGGGTTGCGCATCACCGAATCGCTGATCTCCTGCACCAGGTGCTCGGCCAGCTTGGTCTGCACCATCTGGCCCAGCCGTGCCTCCTGGAACATGGCGGTGACGGCCAGCTTGGCTTTGGCGCAGATCTTGGCGGCCCGCGGGTACTCTGCGGCGGCGGTGGAGGGCGTGGTGTCGCGTGCGGGTTCGGGGGCTGCTTCGGGGGCTGCTTCGGGAGGGGCCTCGGTTGCAGCCTGCGCGGCGGCCTCGGGTGCCACATCCAGCCCCTTGCCGGTGTCGATCCACACCTCTTGCACGCTGCTGGCGCGCACCCGGGCGATGTCTTGCGGATCGGTCAGCACAAAGTGGTTGCGCCAGAATGGATGCTCCATCCACGGCGCACAAAACCCGTCGATATGCATACCGAGGGTCAGGTGGTGAACGCTGATACGTTTGAGCATGGTGCGCAGCGGTAATCCGGGTGGAGGCCAACGGGGTAGGCGTGCCACCAGTATGGCGCAGTATGCCGTTTTCCATGCAAAAATAGGCAACACGCCGTCCTCTGAATTGGGTATGAAAATGGCGGGCTGTGCTTGTCTGGTAATCATGGACAGCTATTTTTTTTGAAGTGCCCGATGGGTGCTGCCTGGAGGCTAAGATGCAGCCCTATTTGTCAGCCGGAGGGTGGGTTATGCGTGCTTGGGTATTGGTAATGGGTGTGGCGTTGGCCTGCAGCGGCTGCGCCGTGATTGCGGTGGCCGACGCGGTGGTGACCACGGCTGCCGTGGTGGTGAAAACCGGGGTCAAGGCCACCGGGGCAGTGGTGGACGCGGTGATCCCCGACTAGGCGAGGACCGCGCAGATGGCTTTACTGCTTGGTTAGCGCAATATTGGCAAAGCGTGTGCCTACGCCGTCGCTGGCCCGGGTACCGCTTACGCCGTAAAGTTTGCCGTTTTCCAGCATATAGCCGACTTTGCTGACATAGCCGAAGTTGGGCAGGGTCATGCTGACGTTGTGCAGGCTGATGGAGTCGTAGCGGAAGTTGGCGATCTTGGCTGTGCCGGTTTTCAGGTGGTCCGGGTCGCCTGCGATGGCTTTGGTGCCTTCGAGTGCGCTGATCTGGCCGCCAATCGTGCCTTCCTGGTCCAGATTGGCTGCGGGGCAGGTGGTGCTGTTGCGGTAAGTCTGCTGGCGGATGCTGACCGTGGCGGTGTTCGTGCCACTTGGTGCAGTCACCACTGCCACAACTTGTGTTGAGTCTGGTGTCGTGTAAGTGGACCCATTCGGCAATATGTAGCTGGGGTTCACACAGCCACTGGCCCATGTACCCGCCATTGACGTAAATGGATTGTCCACCGATGTCGAGGCGGCGGGAGTGTCACTACCGTCGCCACAAGCCGTCAGAGCGACTGCGCAGACACTGATGGTTGCGATAAAGCGAAAATTAATTGCATTCATATACAAAACTTTCTAAATTAAAACAAATACTCTATGCCTGAAAAGTGTATGCAAAACTGAATATTTCATCTCAAACTGTTTCCAGACAAACCCTTTGTTGAGCGGCAAAATACGACCATGACCCTCACCGAACTCAAATACATCGTGGCTGTGGCCCGGGAACGGCACTTTGGCAAGGCGGCCGAAGCCTGCTTCGTGTCGCAGCCCACGCTGTCGGTGGCGATCAAGAAGCTTGAGGAAGAGCTGGACGTCAAGCTCTTCGAGCGCAGCGCCAACGAGGTCACCATCACTCCGCTGGGCGAAGAAATCGTGCGCCAGGCGCAAAGCGTGCTGGAGCAGGCCGCCGCCATCAAGGAAATTGCCCAGCGCGGCAAAGACCCGCTGGGTGGCGCGCTGCGCCTGGGCATCATCTACACCATTGCTCCTTACCTGCTGCCCGACCTGGTGCGCCAGGTGATCCAGCGCACGCCGCAGATGCCGCTGATGCTGCAGGAGAACTTCACCGTCAAGCTGCTGGAAATGCTGCGCATGGGCGAGATCGACTGCGCCATCATGGCCGAGCCCTTCCCCGACACCGGGCTGGCCGTGGCCGCCCTGTACGACGAACCCTTCATGGTCGCCGTGCCCACGAACCACCCGCTGGCCGCGCAGACCAGCGTCACCTCCGAGCAGCTCAAGGCCGAGACCCTGCTGCTGCTGGGCAACGGCCACTGCTTCCGCGACCACGTGCTGGAGGTCTGCCCCGAATTCGCCCGCTTCTCCAGCGGGGCCGAGGGCATCCGCAAGAGCTTTGAGGGCTCGTCGCTGGAAACCATCAAACACATGGTGGCCGCGGGCATGGGCATCACCCTGGTGCCGCGCCTGAGCGTGCCCAAGTCCGCGCTGGTGGCCAAACCCAAGCGCGGCGACGACCCCTACGTGCGCTACATCCCCTTTGACGGCGACCCGCCCATGCGCCGCGTGGTGCTGGCCTGGCGGCGCAGCTTTACCCGCTACGAGGCGATTGCCGCTCTGCGCAACGCCATCTACGCCTGCGAATTGCCGGGCGTAAAACGCCTTTCTTGACCCGGACTTGCGCCAGTCCTATTGAACTTGTGGAGACCCCTGTGAAGTTTGCGCAACCCGGCATTTTGGAATCCGCACCCGCCCACGGGCGCTACCTGTTTTTATCGCCCACGCCTGGTGCCACACCCGCCGCTCTGGGTGCCGCCTTGCAGCAATTGGCGGCCTTGGCCGATGGCCAATCGGTCGTCGTCGGCATCGGTGCCAAGCTGGCGGATGCGCTGGGGGCCGAGGTGCCCGGCCTGCGCGCCATGCCCGACTTCTCGGGCCACGGCGTGCAGGTGCCCAGCACCCCGGTGGCCCTGTGGTGCTGGGTGCGCGGCGCGGCCCAGGGCGAGGTGGTGCTGCACGCCCGCCGCATCGAGAAAACCCTGGCCCCGGCCTTCCACCTCGACCGTGTGCTCGACGGTTTTCGCCACGGCGATTCGGAGTCCAACGACCGCGACCTCACCGGCTTTGAAGACGGCACCGAGAACCCCGAAGGCGACGAGGCCGAGGCCGCTGCCCTGGTGCAAGACGCGCCCGAGGGTATGGCGGGCTCCAGCTTCGCCGCCATCCAGCAGTGGGTGCACAACCTGGATGCCTTCGACGCGCTGGGCACCGACGGCCAAAACAACGCCATGGGCCGCCGCATGAGCGACAACGAAGAGCTGGACGATGCCCCCGCCTCCGCCCACGTGAAACGCACCGCGCAAGAAAGCTTCAGCCCCGAAGCCTTTGTGCTGCGCCGCTCCATGCCCTGGGCCGTGGGCCACCAGTGCGGCCTGTTCTTTGTGGCGTTCGGGGCCAGTCTGTACGCCTTCGAAGCCCAGATGCGCCGCATGGCCGGCCAGGAAGACGGCATTGTCGATGCCACCTTCAGCTACTCCAAACCCGTCACCGGGGCCTACCTGTGGTGCCCGCCGGTGCGCGATGGACGGCTGGACCTGCGCCAGTTGGGCTTGTAACTTATTTGCTCCTTAAATCGTAGCTGCTTGTGCTTATAGAATAAGCGCTATCGACCATTTTGATACTGAAATATTTACTACCAAGCTACCTCGTACAGACGGAGCGTGTCCCTTCCAGAAACACCGCAGAACTGGCTTTGCCAGGCTGCTGGTGTTGCCCCCTGCAAGGGGGTTGGAGGAAGAAGCGAAGCTCTGTAGCCTGGGGGTGTGCTTAATTCCACTATGAACTCTCCCCGTCTTTATCTGCAACTGATCCGCTGGGACCGCCCCGCCGGGTGGCTGCTGCTGCTGTGGCCCACGCTCAGCGCGCTGTGGATCGCGTCCGGCGGCTTCCCTGGCTGGCACCTGCTGCTGGTCTTCACCCTGGGCACCATCCTGATGCGCAGTGCGGGCTGTTGCCTGAACGACGTGGCCGACCGCGAATTCGACAAGCACGTCAAACGCACCGCGCAGCGCCCGGTGACCAGCGGCGCGCTGTCAGTGGGCGCGGCCTTGCGCTTTGGCGCGCTGCTGGCCCTGGCCGCGTTTGCCCTGGTGCTGACCACCAACGCCGTCACCGTGGTGTGGTCCTTCGCCGCGCTGGCCGTGGCCGTGGTCTACCCGTATGCCAAGCGCTATGTGTCCATGCCGCAGGCGGTGCTGGGCGTGGCCTTCAGCTTCGGCATCCCCATGGCCTTTTCTGCCGTGCAGGGCGGCCCGCCGTGGCAGGTGTTGTCGGCTGCGGGCTGGGCTGATTTTTCATTCGCTAAATTGACGGCCAGCGTGCCGCCGGTGGCCTGGGTGCTGCTGCTGGGCAACCTGTTCTGGGTGCTGGCCTACGACACCGAATACGCCATGGTCGACCGCGACGACGACCTCAAGATCGGCATGAAAACCTCGGCCATCACCCTGGGCCGCTGGGACGTGGCCGGGGTCATGGCCTTCTATGCCATCTACTTGCTGATTTGGGTGTTAGCGCTTATTCCATACGCGCTAGGTGCTATTTTTTACATAGCAATCGCCGCTGCCGCACTGCAAGCCCTGTGGCACTGGACCCTGATCCGCCACCGCACCCGCGACGGCTGCTTCAAAGCCTTCCGGCTGAACCACTGGGTGGGCTGTGCGGTGTTTGTGGGGGTGGCCGGGAGCTACGTCTTGGGCTGAGCCCTGGGTTTACGGGGCGCTTTGGGCTTAGCCTCTGGCAACGCCCCCGCCGTAACCTGGATGAGCTGGCACAGCCACGTGGCATCTTCCCATTGGTCGGCGGTGATGCACCAGTGGGGCCGCGCACCGGGGAAGGGAAAGCCTTCTACAGGCCGGGGTAGGAGGGTCCGGCCTGCGTCGGTGGGCTTCAAAAACAGCTGGTTGTCGCACACCAAACCCACCGGCTTGCCCGCCAGGTACAGGCAGTATTCGCCAAACATGCGGCGCACCGATGCGTGGCCGGTGGCGGCCAATTGGTCTAGCAAAAATTCTGCGGTGCTGGGGTGGGTGGACATGTTTATTCCTGTGTTGATGCAGTGTCGCCCAGTTCCATGCGCCGCTTGGCGCGCCATTGCTGCGGTGTGGCACCAAACTGCTGGCGGAAGGTCTGGATGAAATAGCTGGGGGTGGTGAAGCCGCAGGCCCAGGCCACCTCTTTGCCGGCCAGGTCGGTCTCGGCCAGCAGGTGGGCGGCGCGGTCCATGCGCTGGCGGTTGATGTGGGCGATGAGGTGGCCGCCGGTGGTCTGGCTGAACACGTGCGACAAATATTCCGGCGTGCACCCGGCCTGCGCGGCCAGGGCGGTGACGTTCAGGGCGTGGTCGCCCAGCTGGTTGTTGACCCACATGCGCACCCGGGCCACCAGCGGCGGCTCGGGCTGGGTGCGCGGCGCGGCATCGTCCAGCACCCGTAGCACGCCTGCGCAGGCACTGGCCAGCAGGGCGCGCACCTGCAAGCGGGCCTCGGCATCGTCTACCTCGTTGCCCAGCGCCGCGGCATCGGCCAGCCAGTCGTGGATGCGGGCGGCGTGCGCGTGCTGGCGCGACTCCAGGTGATCGATGCCGGGGCGGCCTGGCGAGGTCTCGGTGGCGAGGTGGCAGGTGAGGGCCGTGCCGTCGGCGTAGACCACGATGTTGCTGAAATCGCTGCCCACGGTGGCCTCCGAATGCAGCATGCGTGGCGGCATCAGCAGGGCCTCGCCCGCGTGCAACGCCAGCGGGCCGTGGGGTAGGGTGAAGCAGGTGCTGCCACCGGTTTGCAAAAACAATTCGGGCACCAGGTGGAAATGGCCTTCGCCGCGCAAGTCGGCCACCCGCTGGCCGATGCAGGGGCGCACTTGCTGGCTGTCGGCCAGCAGACCGGCCATGCTGTGGCGCAGTTGCTGGCGCATCCACAGGGCTTTCTCGGCGCTGTTGCGTGCGTTCTCGGCCTCCAGGGATTTGAGGCCGCGGCGCTCTGGTTTTTGTTGCATAGGTCTGCCATTAAAACCAGAGTTCCGGTGCAGTGCCACAAGCAATACTCCGTATTTACCCTTGGATTAAGCTTGTTGCAGATCCAAGTTTTGTGGCATTGCTTGCAGTTTTCTGGCAGTGGATTCGCTGGTGGCGGGCGGGTGTGGCTCCTAAACTTTCCCCCACACAACAACCCCAGACAAGGAAACAGCAATGGCCCAGCCGTGGTGGAAAAGCAGCGTCGCGTACCAGATTTACCCGCGTAGTTTTTGCGACAGCAATGGCGACGGCGTGGGCGATCTGCCCGGCATCACCAGCAAGCTGGACTACCTGCACACGCTGGGTATCGATGTGGTGTGGCTGTCGCCCATCTACCCCTCGCCCAACGACGACGGCGGCTACGACATCAGCGACTACCGCGCCATTGCGCCCGAGTACGGCAGCATGGCCGACTTTGACGCGATGCTGGCGCAGATGCACCAGCGCGGCATCCGGCTGATGATGGACCTGGTGGTGAACCACACCTCGGACGAGCACGCCTGGTTCACCGAAGCCTGCAAGTCTTTGGACAACCCCTACCGCCACTACTACATCTGGCGCGACCCGGCCGCCGATGGCGGGCCGCCCAACAACTGGGAGGCGGCGTTTTCCGGCTCGGCCTGGGAATTCCATGCCCCCACCGGCCAGTTCTACCTGCACATGTTCTCCAGGAAGCAGCCCGAGCTGAACTGGGAGAACCCGAAGGTGCGCGCCGAGGTGTATGCGCTGATGCGCTTCTGGCTGGACAAGGGCGTGGACGGCTTCCGCATGGACGTGATCAACATGGTGTCCAAAACCTACGCGGCGGATGGCAGCCTGCCCAACGCCCCGGTGGTGCGGCCCGGCTTCTTGCAGCCCGCGTTCACCCTGGTCACCAACGGCCCGCGCCTGGTGGAATACCTGCAGGAAATGCGGCGCGAGGTGCTGGACCACTATGACACCATCACCGTGGGCGAAGCGCCCAACGCCACGCTGCGCCAGGGGGTGGACATCACCCACCCCGACACCGGAGCCCTGGGCATGCTGTTCCAGTTCGAGCACATGGATCTGGACTCTGTGCCCGGCCACGGCGAGGGCAAATGGGCGCTGCAAAAGCTGCAACTCGGCGATCTCAAAACCAGCCTGTCGCGCTGGCAGGACGGCCTGGCGGGCCGCGGCTGGAACAGCCTGTACCTCAGCAACCACGACCAGCCCCGGCCCGTGTCCCGCTTCGGTGACGACGGCGCGTACCGCGTGCCATCCGCCAAGATGCTGGCCACGCTGCTGCACGGCATGCAGGGCACGCCCTATGTGTACCAGGGCGAAGAGCTGGGCATGACCAACAAGCCCTATGCCTCGGTAGACGACTGCTACGACCTGGAGTCGCGCAACATGTTCCGCACCGCCACGCAAGAGCGCGGCATTGCCCCCGAGGTGGCTCTGCAGGCCATCCGCACCAAGGGCCGCGATAACGCCCGCACACCCATGCAGTGGAACGCTAGCGCCCACGCCGGTTTCACCACCGGCACGCCCTGGCAGCCGGTCAACCCCAACTACCCCGCCATCCACAGCGAGGCGGCGCTGGCCGATGCGGACTCGGTCTTGCACTACTACCGCGCCCTGGTCGCCCTGCGCAAGGCGCACCCGGTGCTGGTGGAGGGCACCTATGCGTTGCTGCTGGCCGAGCACCCCGAGATCTACGCCTACCTGCGCACCCTGGGTGATGAGCGCTGGCTGGTGGTGTGCAATTTTTATAGCGGTACACCTTTGCTGAATGTGCCGTACCAGGCTGCGCAGCGGGTGATCGGCAACTACCCCGAGGCGGGTATGGATGTGCAGAGCATGGTTTTGCGGCCTTTCGAGGCAGCGATTTTTCAGTTGGTGTGAGTGTTTTTTCAATAACTTTCAGGAGACAAAAATGAAGATGCAAAAGATGGTGTGGATGGGGGCCTTGGCACTGGGCGCAGCCAGCGCACACGCGGCGGGCGTGACGCTCACCATGTCGTGCGGTGCGAGCGAGCAAGACGTGCAGTACTGTAAAAAAATCGCCGCCGAGTGGGGTGCCAAAACCGGCAACAAGCTGGAATTTTTGAGCCTGCCGCCGTCGTCCAGCGACATCCTGGGCCTGTTTCGCCAGATGTTTGCCGCCAAGTCCGACAAACTCGACGTGGTACAGATCGACGTGGTCTGGCCCGGCATTCTGAAAGACCAGTTGTTGGATTTGAAGCCCTACACCAACGGCATTGAAAAGAGCCACTTTCCCGCCATGGTGGCCAACAACACGGTCAACGGCAAGCTGCTGGCCATGCCCTGGGTGACGGACGCGGGCGTGATGTTCTACCGCAAGGACCTGCTGGCCAAGTACGGTGAGAAAACCCCCACCACCTGGGCCGAGCTCACCGCCACCGCCAAAAAGGTGATGGACGGCGAGCGCAAGGCGGGCAATGCCGGCATGCAGGGCTTTGTGTTCCAGGCCCGCGCCTACGAGGGCCTGACCTGCACCGGGCTGGAATGGGTGGCCAGCTTTGGCGGCGGCAGCATCATCGACCCGGCAGGCAAAACCACCATCAACAACCCCCAGGCCGCCAAGGCGCTGGACATGGCGGCAGGCTGGATCGGCACCATCGCCCCCACCGGCGTGCTCAACTACGCCGAAGAGGAAGCCCGTGGCGTGTTCCAGAACGGCAACGCCGTTTTCATGCGCAACTGGCCCTATGCCTGGGCGCTGGTCAACGGGGCCGACAGCAGCATCAAAGGCAAGGTGGGCGTGATGGTGGGCATGCCCAAAGGCGACGGCGCGAACAGCACCGGCGCTGCCGCACTGGGCGGCTGGCAAATGGCGGTCAGCAAATACTCCAAACACCCCAAGGAAGCCGCCGACCTGGTGCTCTACATGACCAGCCAGGCGGTGCAAAAAGAGCGCTCCATTTCCCTGGCCTCCAACCCGACGATTCCCGCCCTGTACCAGGACAAAGACATCCTGGCCGCCAACCCCTTCTACGGCGATTTGTTCGAAACGCTGAAGGTCGCCGTGCCACGCCCGGCCACCGTCACCGGCCTGAAATACAACGAGGTGTCCGCCGCGTTCTGGAACGCCACGCACGAGGTGCTGTCCGGCAAAGCCACCGGGGCCGACAGCGTGAAGAAGCTGGAGGGCAAGATCAACACCATCCGCCGCGGGCCCAGCTGGTAAAAGAGCTTGCGGTGCGGAAAATAGGGCCCAAAACAGCCCTGTCCGCCCATCGAATGGACCGGAGTAGCTATCAAAAAAATAGCTGCTGCATGGCGGGGGAATGCCACAGCACTGTCACACAGGCTTTCTAGCATCAGGGGTTTTCCGATCACCGATAACCCCCACAGAAAGCCTCCACGATGACCGCCGATAGCCACTCTGAAGACAGCAACACCAGCAACAACCCCAGCATCTCCAGCCTGATCGACACCCGCCTGAGCCGCCGCGGCATGCTGCGCATGGGCGTGGGCACGGCGGGCGCTGCCGTGATGGGCAGCTTTGGTCTGACCGCCTGCGGTGGTGGCGGCGATGGCGAACCCGTGGCCGGGGAGTACAAAATGGGCTTCACCGCCGTGGAAAAGAGCCTGGCCGACATGGCCACCGTGCCTGCGGGCTACACCGCCAGCATCATTTACGCGCTGGGCGACCCGCTGAGCGCGGCCACCCCCGCCTATAAAAACGACGGCACCGACACCGACTTCGATAACCGCGCAGGCGACCACCACGACGGCATGGAGTTCTTCGGCCTGAACGCCGCCGGTACCGCCCGCGATGCCAACGGCTCCAGCCGGGGCCTGCTGGCCATGAACCACGAAGCGCTGTCGCAGCAGTTTCTGCACGCCGCCGGTGCCAGCGCCAACCCGCGCCCGGCCAGCGAGTCCGACAAGGAAATCCCCGCCCACGGCGTGTCCATCGTCGAAGTGGCCAAGAATGCCTCGGGCAAGTTTGTGACCAACCAGGCCTCCAGCTACAACCGCCGCATCACGCCGCTGACCGAAGTCACCCTGTCCGGCCCGGTCAAAGGCAATGCGCTGGTCAAAACCCTGTTTTCGCCCACCGGCCTGCTGGCACGCGGCACCATCAACAACTGCGGCACCGGCTACACGCCCTGGGGCAGCTTTTTGACCGGCGAAGAAAACTGGGCCGGTTACTTCACCCGCGCCAGCACCGACAACACCGCCCGCGGCGGTGCCACCGCCAAGAGCGTGGTGGCGCTGAACCGCTATGGCCGCACCGCCGGTGCCGCCAGCCGCCACGGCTGGGAAACCAGCGGCACGGCCGATAAATACAAGCGCTGGAACATCAGCCAGACCGGTGTCTCCGTGGACGGCAGCGACGACTACCGCAACGAGCTCAACACCTTTGGCTACATCGTCGAAATCGACGCTTACGACAAAACCAAGGCCATCCGCAAACGCACCGGCCTGGGCCGTTTTGCCCACGAAAGCGCGGCTTTTGGCAAGCAAACCGCAGGCAAGCCGCTGGCCGTCTACATGGGTGACGACTCGCAGGGCGAGTACATGTACAAGTTTGTCTCTACCGCCAACTGGTCCGCCGCCGATGCCAACCCCACCGACCGCATCGCCACTGGCGACAAATACCTCGACAGCGGCAAGCTGTATGTGGCCAAGTTTGCTGCCGACGGCTCGGGCACCTGGATCGAGCTGGCCATCACCACCCCGGCGATTGCGGGCTACGCCGCCTACGCCTTTGCCGACCAGGCCGACGTGCTGGTCAACGCCCGCCTGGCCGCCGACGCGGTGGGGGCCACCAAGATGGACCGCCCTGAGTGGTGCGCCGTGCACCCCGTCACCGGCGAGGTCTACTACACACTGACCAACAACAGCAGCCGCAAACTGGAGCCCACCGGCACCCAGACCATGGTGGACGCGGCCAACCCCCGCTCGTATATCGACAGCAAGGCCGGTGTGGCTGGGTCAGCGGGCAACATCAACGGCCACATCATCCGCATGGTGGAAGCCGGTGCCGAATCCACCGCCACGGCTTTCACCTGGGACGTGTATCTGTTCGGTGCCGAAGCGGGCTCCAGCCCCACCATGGTCAACCTGTCGTCGCTGGCCTCCACGCAAGACTTCTCCAGCCCCGACGGCCTGTGGTTCAGCCAGAAAACCGGTTTCTGCTACATCCAGACCGACGACGGCAGCTACACCGACGTGACCAACTGCATGATGCTCATCGGCAAGCCCGGCAAAGTGGGTGATGGCACAAGCGCCACACTGAACTACACCAAGGCCGACGGCATCACCCCTGTGGCCGTCACCACCCGCGTGGGGGCCAAGCCCACGGTGGACACGCTGCGCCGCTTTTTGGTGGGCCCGGTGGACTGCGAAATCACCGGCTGCAGCGAAACGCCCGACGGCAAAACCCTGTTCGTCAACATCCAGCACCCCGGCGAAAGCATCACCAAGGCCAACATCGCCGACCCGACCAAGTACCTGAGCCACTGGCCCGCCAACGCCGGTTACGGTGCCGGTGGTGCCACCACCGCCCGCCCACGCTCAGCCACCATCGTCATCACCAAGAACGACGGCGGTGTGGTCGGTACGTAATCCACGGACCATTCGGGCATAAAAAAAGCCTCTGCCGCACACCTTTTGGTATGCGGCAGAGGCCTTAACCCGCGACCTCGGGGCCAGCGCTTGGAGCGCCGGGCCGTGGCTTAGGGACACAGGACATGGAATTACGCAGCGTCCGGCCGGAGGGCCGCAAACCTGCCAGCCAGGCGTTGCGCAATTCCTGGGGAGTTAATTACTCGTTGCTGCCGTTGGAGAAAGTGCGCACGTCGCTGTAGGCGTTGACCACACCGGGTACGGTGCTCGCCACATAGCGGGCCTTGGATTCTTCTTGGGGGCCTTGTGCCCAGCCGTGCAGGGTCACGGTGCCGTTGCTGGCAGTGACGGTCAGGTCCTTGGCATCGCTACCCAGCTGGGAAGCGATGGCGGATTGCACAGAGCTGGCCAAGCCAACGTCGTTGCCCGCAGCGTGGGCGGGGAGGAATGCGCCAGCGGTCAGAGCGAGCAGGGCGGAAACGGCGATACGGTTGAAAGAGCGGGTCATGGTGAAGTCCTTTGGGTTGTTGCAATGTTTTGCGGTGAGGTGATCTTCCCAAGTGGCCCGGACTTTTGTGTGTCGGCAACACGCTGGCTGTGTTGCATCTGTAACCCAGGGTGCAACCCTGGGCATGCTGTTTGCTATATTTATAATAGCTACTTGCGGCCGTGCATTAAGCGCTGGTGGCCGATTTGACGTAAAAATCTTGGTGGCTTAGAACTTCCAGCCCAAGCCGATGCCGAACAGCACGGGGTCCACCTTGAAAGTGCCCAGCGGGGTGCCGCCGGCTGCCACGTCGGTGCGGATGTAGACCTTCTTCAGGTCGATGTTCAGCACCAGGTTATTTGCCAGCGCAACGTCCACGCCCACCTGCAGCGCGGGGCCGAAGCTGTTGCGGTCCACGGTCACGCCTGCGGGCAGGTTCACGGCGCTCAGGCGGGTGTAGTTCAGGCCCGCACCCACGTAGGGCGTGAAACCGGCCTGGGGCAAGTGGTATTGCAGCGTCAGGGTGGGGGGCAGGTGCTTGAAGCTGCCGATGGCGGTGCCGCCCGCGCTCAGCGTCTGCTTTTGCGGCACGGTCAGCACCAGTTCGGCGGCGATGTTCGGCGTGAAGAAGTAGCTGATGTCCAGCTCGGGCAGCCACTTGTTGTTGATGGACAGCGCCAGCGGGGTGCTGTCGCCATTGGCGCTGTCGAGATGCACGGCACGGGCGCGTACCAGCCAGGGGCCGGGGGCGCTGGACTGGGCCAGGGCGGCGGTGGACAACAGGGCGCAGAGTGCGGCGGCGAATACGGTTTTTTGCATGGTCTTCTTTCAATCAGGTTGCGGGAACATCCCACCCGTTGATTACAGAAGACCGCGCGTTCTGGGACTTTGCGCCGCATCAAACCGTGCGCGGATCCGGTTTGCGGCAGATCAAGAATGCCCCGGTTCAGGCGCTATCAGGCGTTCTGCGGACGCGCCGGGCTGGTCGCCTGGCCCTGGAAGTCGGTCCAGCAGTGGCGCGTGAAGTCGTACAGCTTGCAGGCGCGCGCGGTGTCGAAGTACCAGCGCCACGAGAAGCGCTGCACCACGATGCGCCCGGGCAGCAGCTCCTCCAGCCTGGCCTGCGCGGCCTTGAGCTTGTACAGGGGGATGCTCATGTCCACGTGGTGGGCGGTGTGCTCCATGATGTGGTGCAGCAGCGCGCCGATCTGCACCGGAAAGGTCAGGTGCACCGTGGTGGACACAAAGGGCTGGGCCCGCAGCCACACCGCCCGGTCGTCGTGCCAAGACACCTTGACGTGCGTGTGGTGGCCGTAGATCACAAAGCCCATCATGTTGAACCAAAAGAAGATGGGCACCGCAAAGCCCAGTAACAGCAGCAGCGCCACCGACTGGTCGGTGACCACGGCGGCCCCGGCCAGCGCCGCCATCCACAGCAGGCCAAAGGCGCTGACCAGAAGGCAGTCCCAGGTAAAGATGGCGCGGTTGGTGGTGCCCATCTGCGATTGCGGTGGGAACATCATTTTTTTGCCCCAGATCTCCACCAGGTAGTACAGGCCCGGCCCCCAGCCGCTGCGGTAGATGCGCTGCAGCAGCTTGCCAACAGGCGATAGGGCGGCGTATTCCGCCTGCGTCAGCGGGGCCCACACAAAATCCACCCCCTTGAGGTTGGTAAAGCCGTGGTGCACCACGTTGTGGCCTACATCCCACAGGCTGTAAGCGGTCAGCGAGGGCAAAAAGGCGATGCGGCCCAGCCATTTGTTCAGGCGGCGGTGCGGTGTCAGGCTCTGGTGGCAGCCGTCGTGGCCGATGACGAACAGCCGCCCCACTACAAAGCCCGCGGCCAGCCCGCACAGCAGCTTGGCCCACACGGAGGCCAGCAGCACCGTGCCGGTCAGCAGCGCGCCCAGCACCGCGTAGTCCAGTGCCAGCAGCAGCAGGGCCTTGAGCGTGGTGCGCTGCGACAGCGGAATCAGCCAGGAACGGATCACCTTGCGGTGCGGCAGTGGTGCGCCAGGGGCCAGCGGCAACGGCGGGGGAGGGGAGGTGTGGTTTTCAAGCAAAGAAGACATGGCAAAACACGCTGAGCGTGCATTTCGTGTGGGTGAGCTGCCTAGCGGGGCCGGGGGCCGCGCATGGGTACGCAAATCAGTTGCCGCGATGCTAGGCGCGCTGCGCCGCGGCGGTACTGACGTAGATCAAAGCTTATGAAAGGTGTTCGACCGTGGTAACTTTGTACCATGCCTCTGTTTCAATGGCGCAACTAGGGTTTTCATGCTTGTTCTGTAACCTTTTTGTAACTACTTTCGTGTAAAAATGGAAACTAAATTACAACGGAGACTTTCGTCATGCCCCGCCTCGCCACCAAAATTGTTGCCACCCTGGGTCCAGCATCCAACTCGCCAGAAATTCTGGAGCAATTGATACGGGCCGGTGTCAATGTGGTGCGGCTGAACTTCAGCCATGGCAAGGCGCAAGACCACATCGACCGCGCCATGATGGTGCGCGAAGCCGCCCGCCGCGCGGGTGTGGAAGTGGCCATCATGGCCGATCTGCAAGGCCCCAAGATCCGCGTGTCCAAGTTTGCCGAAGGCAAGGTCATGCTGGAACCCGGCCAGAAATTTGTGCTGGATGCCGCCCGCACCGAACCCGGCGACATCAACGGCGTGGGCCTGGACTACAAAGAGCTGCCCCGTGAAGTCAAACCCGGCGACGTGCTGCTGCTCAACGACGGCCTGATCGTCATGACCGTGGAAGCCGTGCGCGGCGAGGCGGTGCACACCATCGTCAAGCTCGGCGGCGAGCTGTCCAACAACAAGGGCATCAACAAGCAAGGCGGCGGCCTGACCGCCCCGGCCCTGACCAGCAAGGACATGGACGACATCAAGACCGCCATGTCCTTCCAGGCCGACTACGTGGCCGTGAGCTTCCCCAAGAACGCCACCGACATGGAAATGGCCCGCCAGTTGTGCAACGTGGCCGCAGCCGAATACCGCCACAAGCCCGGCATGATCGCCAAGATCGAACGCGCCGAGGCCATCCCCCACCTGCAGTCCATCCTGGATGCCAGCGACGGCATCATGGTGGCACGCGGCGATTTGGCGGTGGAAGTGGGCAATGCCGCCGTGCCCGCCCTGCAAAAACGCATGATCCGCATGGCCCGCGCCAGCGACAAGGTGGTCATTACCGCCACCCAGATGATGGAGAGCATGATCACCAACCCGGTGCCCACCCGCGCCGAGGTCAGTGACGTGGCCAACGCCGTGCTGGACGGTACCGACGCGGTGATGCTCAGCGCCGAAACCGCTGCCGGCAAGTTCCCCCTGGAAACCGTGCTGGAAATGGCCAACATCTGCCGCGAAGCCGAAAAGGCCGAATACGGCGAGCTGGAGGCCGACTTCAAGGGCAAGATCTTCAGCCGCATCGACCAGTCCATCGCCATGGGCGCGCTGTTTACCGCGCAGCACCTGGGTGCCAAGGCGATTGTGGCCATGACCGACAGCGGCTCCACCGCCCTGTGGATGAGCCGCCACAGCATCCACGTACCCATCTACGCCCTGACCCCGCGTCTGGCCACCCAGCGCAAGATGGCGTTGTACCGCAACGTGTTGCCCCTGTTGATGGATGCCAGCACCGACCGCGACACCGCGCTGGAGCAGGCTGAGCGCCACCTCACCAACCGCGGCATCGTGCAGCGCGGCGATGTGTACGCCATCACCTGCGGTGAACCCATGGGTGCCCCCGGCGGTACCAATATGCTGAAAATCTGCCAGGTCAGCTAACGGCAATGTCTTCTTGCAGGGCTCCATGCCCTGCATGTCTTCCCGGCCTTTTCAGGCTCCTGCCGCACAGTGGCGGTACATATCCAGCGCCGGGCGGTACACCCCGGTCTGCACTCCCATCAGACCCAGCACCGAGTGGAAGAAGTTGTCGTGTGAGATGGGTGCCGCTGCCTGTTTTTGCAGGCAGGCGGGCGCAATGCCGCTGCGCTGCGTGAACGCCGGGGACAGCCAGGTGATCCACGGCACATGCTTTTGTACATCCGGGGCCACCGCATAGGGCAGGCCGTGCAGGTAGATGTTGTTCTCTCCCAACGATTCCCCGTGGTCTGCCACGTACTGCAGGGCGGTATCCCATTGGCCGGAGCGGGCTTGCAGCCACTGCACCGCCCCGTCCAGCAG
Source organism: uncultured Albidiferax sp. (assembly GCA_963513125.1). Lineage (GTDB taxonomy): Bacteria > Pseudomonadota > Gammaproteobacteria > Burkholderiales > Burkholderiaceae_C > Rhodoferax_B. Next base: position 28,589 of record CAUPPH010000016.1, on the reverse strand, counting down.
AAAGTCGGTTTCCACAATGCTGTTGTCGTAGGCGTTGGTGATGCTCTCCTGGCTGCACTCTTGCAAGGCGCTGCTGGTGCATTCCGGGCCGAATTTCTTGCGCTGCGTCGCACTGCGGTGGCTGTAGGCCGGGCCGTGGCCACCCATCTGGTGCAGCACCACCACCACGCCCTTGGCGCGGGCGGCGGCTGGCAGGGCGGCGATGCGCTCGTCCAGGCCCTGCAGCATCACCGCATCGAAACATTCCGGGCCCTCGCACAATCCTGAGGTGCCGGGCACCGGCACCCCGGTGGTGCTGGCGCTGGGCACCCGGTCGCACACGCCCTTGCAGCCCGACTGGTTGTCTACCCACAGCACGGCCAGGCCGGCGTGCTGCAACACGTCTAGCAGGCCTTCGGTATCGGCCGTGCGGTCGTTGTAGGCCACCCGGCCCAGCGGTGAAAACATGCACGGCACCGAGGCCGCGGTGCTGGTGCCGCAGGACCAGGCGTTGGTGAAGCTCACGGTCTGGCCCTTCTGGACCTCGGCTTGCAGCAGGGGCGTGGTGTTGCGGGCATAGCCGTTGATGCCGAAGTTGCCGCTGCGGGCGGTTTCCCCCAGCACCAGCACCAGCAGCGGTGGGCGGCTGTGGGCGCTTGCCCCTGCAGCCAGCGGTGCCAGATGCGCGTCTTCGCCCAGCGGCAGCAGCGGCCCGGTGCGGTCTACCTTGGGGTGCGCGAGGCGGGCGACCGCATACACGCTGTTGAGTGGATTGACCAGATAGCGCAGCTGGGTATGGTTGCGCATCAGACTGGCCATATTTTGGTAAATAATGCCGGTTGCGCTTATGGATAGGGCGATAGTAGCTATTAAAAATAGAGCATTCTTGAGGTGCGCCTTGGGGCCTTGCGGGTAGCGCAGCGCGGTGCGCCAGAGCCACCAGGCCGGTGCGCCCGCCAGCCCGGCGACAGTAAGCAGCATCCGCCAGTGCAGCAGGTCGGCAGCTTCGCGCACATCGGTTTGCAGGGCGTTGGTCAGCATGGCCGCGTCGATCACGATGCCGTAGGTCAGCATGAAATAGCTGCCAATGGCGGTTACCACCAACAGCACGGTCAGCACCGGCTTGAGCAGCCAGCGCGGTGCCAGCAGGGTCAGCAGCAACACCAGGGATGCCAGCAGGGCGGCGATGCCCAGCCCCAGTCCCAGGGCCAGACCCAGGCCGGTGGTGCCGTGGAGCGCGCCCACCTGGTGCAAGGCCCGCCACAGCGCCAGATTGCCCACGCTGGCCATCCACAGACACAGCAGCGCGGTGGCGCTCTGGGGGTGCCAATCGGCGCTGCGCCAAGGGGTGTGCCAGGCGGCCCCGGGCAGAACCACATGGCCGCGCTGCATGAGCTTAGGCGTGCGCATGGCGGCCTCCTGCAAAGTGCTGGTGGGCCCAATCCCCGAGCCAGGCCACCGTCCAGCACAGCCAGGCGCTCCACAGCGTATGGCTGGCATAGTGCGCGCCGCGCGCCTGCTGGGCCAGGCCGAACACCGCACCTGCCAGCAGTGCACCCACGAGCCAGCGGCGGGCTATACCAGGCTGCGCCCGGTAGACGAAATAACCGCCCAAAAAGGAAAACCCTGCGGTGGCGTGCCCCGCCGGGAAGCAGTGGCCGCTGCCGCCGTCGTGCAGCGTCCATTGCCAATGCGACACATGCTGTGCCACGCCGCCAAACGCATGCATGTCCCAGGGGCAGCTGCTGGCGCTGGCGGATTTGAGCAGCGACACCGCCAGCGCACCCGCCAGGGGGGTCATTGCCAGCTGGATGCGCCGCGACAACGGTAACCGCCGCAATGGCCCCCAGGGCAACACGGCCCCCACGCACAGCGCCAGCACCAGCGCCCATGCCAGCAAGCGCCCGCCTTCGTGCAGCACGCTGCTCAGCACCCAGTTGTCGCGCAGCGCAAAGCCCTGTGCCGAACCAAACCACGCCGCCAGCGGCAGATCCCAGCCGCTGGCATCCCATGCCAGCAGCGCGCCCAGGGCCAAAACGGTGGCCCACCCCTGTTTTTCAGTTTGCATGGGGGGCGAGTCTTGGGGCCGCGCATTAAGCCTTCCTTAAGCCGCCCCAATGCCCCGCACAATATGGCCTATGCGCATCTTGGTAGTAGAAGACGACACGGGCATTGCCCTGGGCCTGACCGTAGGCCTGCGCCAGCGTGGCTATGCGGTGGACCTGGTGGGCAACCTGGCCGCTGCCTGGAACGCGCTGTGTGTTGAGCCGTTTGACCTGGTGCTGCTCGACCTGGGCCTGCCCGACGGCGATGGCCGCAGCCTGCTGGAGCGCGTGCGCAGCAGCACGGTCGCCTTGCCCGATGCCCATACCCCGGTGCTGATCATGACCGCGCGCGACGCGGTGGCCTCGCGCATCGAGGGCCTGGACTCGGGGGCCGACGACTACGTGACCAAACCCTTCGATGCCGACGAGCTGGAAGCCCGCATGCGCGCCCTGCTGCGCCGGGCCGCCGGGCGGGCGCAGCCGCTGCTGACGCGGGGCGACCTGTCGATTAACCCCGCCACCCGCACGGTGCACCAGGCCGGGCAGCTGGTGGCCTTGTCGGGCCGTGAATACGCGGTGCTGCTGGCCCTGCTGCAAGCCCGAGGCCGGGTGCTGTCGCGGGCGCAGATCGAAACCACGCTGTACAGCTTCGACCAGCTGCTGGACAGCAACGCGATCGAAGTCCACATCCACCACCTGCGCAAAAAGCTCGGCCCTCAGTTGATTCAGACACTGCGCGGCGTGGGCTACTTTGTGCCGCAGGAGAGCGCATGACAAGCCGGGGCAGCTCGTTGATGCAGCACCTGCTGGTCTGGGCCCTGGGGGCGCTGGCCGTGGTGTGGCTGGGTTTCATGGCGGTGGGCGTGCAGACCGGGCTGCACGAGTCCGACGAGCTGACCGACGGCCACCTGGCCAGTGTTTCGGCCCTGCTGTTGCGCCAGCAAGGCGGGGTGTTCACGGCAGAAGATACCCGGCCCCTGGCTGGGGTCCATGACACCCTGAAAAGCCACGACTACCAGCAGTCGCTGAGTGTGGTGGTGTGGGATGCGGCGGGTCGGGTGCTGACGCACACCGGCGTGGCCGCGCTGCCCGCCTTCACACCCGACGAAGGCTTTGTCGACCTGCGACTCGGCCCTCTGGCCACCCAGTGGCGCGGCTTTGCCCGCTGGGATGCCGACGGCCCCAACCGCACGCGCCGGGTGCTGGTGCTGCTGAGTACCGAAGAACGCGACGACCTGGCCTGGGACATTGCCGAGCAGGTGGTCTTGCCCGGCCTGTGGCTGCTGCCGGTGGTGGCGCTGGCGCTGGGCCTGGCCATCCGCCGGGGCCTGCGACCGCTGCACCTGCTGTCGGCCGATGTGCATGCGCTGGATGTGGCCCAGGCCAGCACCTTGCAGGCCCGGCATCCGCACGCCGAGTTCGAGGCGGTGGTGGCGGCCATCAACATTCTGGTGGCCCGCCAGCAGGCCGCTTTGCAGCAAGAGCGGGCCTTGGCCGATGAAGTGGCCCACGAACTGCGCACCCCGCTGGCTTCTTTGGCCCTGCTGGCCCGGGCTCTGCAAGGCCCGCTGTCGGAGACCGAGCGCCAGACCAGCCTGCAACAAATGGAGGCCGATGCGCTGCGCGCGGGCGCAGTGGTGTCCCAACTACTGGTATTGGCCCGCACCAGCCGGGTGGCGCTGGCCGAGTCGTCCGAACCGGTGGCACTGCGGCCACTGGCCCAGCGCGTGGTGGCCGACTACGTCCCCGCCGCCTGGAACAGCGGCCATACGCTGGCGGTCAGCGGCGATGCCGATCCCGTGGTGCAGGGCCACCCGGTGCTGTTGGAGTTGGCCCTGCGCAATCTGGTGGAAAACGCCCTGCGCCACACGGCGCGCGGCACCGAAATCGAGGTCCAGGTGGGCAGCAGCCCGGCCTATGCCTGGCTGCAGGTGTGCGACACGGGCGTGCCCGGCGGGCCAAGCCAGGCCGTGGACGGGCTTGGCCTGGGCCACAAAATCGCCCGCCGGGTGGCCGAAGTCCACGGCGGGCAATGCGAGCAGGTTGCCGCTGCCCAGGGCGGGGATGGGTCGCCAGACCGCTGGCAAACCTGCTACCGCCTGACTTTGGCCTGGGGGTCGCCAGTGGGACACGGCTAGAATTGGCATAGTTACCAAGCAGTTACCAAATTGCCTGACTCCCCATTTTTAACTCTCTGGACTTCCCACCATGGCACTCGTCTCTATGCGCGAACTGCTGGACCATGCCGCCGTTAACGGCTATGGCATCCCAGCCTTCAACGTCAACAACCTGGAGCAAGTCCAGGCCGTCATGCAAGCCGCCGACGAGGTGGGTGCGCCGGTGATCCTGCAGGCCAGCGCCGGTGCGCGCAAGTACGCGGGCGAGCCGTTCATCAAGCACCTGATCCAGGCCGCCATCGAGACCTGGCCGCACATCCCGCTGGTGATGCACCAGGACCACGGCCAAAGCCCCGAAATCTGCCAGGGCGCGATCAACCTGGGCTTTAGCTCGGTGATGATGGACGGCTCCTTGCAGTCCGACGGCAAAACCATCGCCAGCTTTGACTACAACGTCGAAGTGACCCGCAAGGTGGTCGAGCTGGCGCACCGCGTGGGCGTGACGGTCGAGGGCGAGCTCGGCTGCCTGGGTTCGCTGGAAACCATGCAGGGCGACAAGGAAGACGGCCACGGCACCGACGATGTCATGACCATGGCCCAGATGCTGACCGACCCCGAGCAGGCCGCCGAATTCGTCCAGCGCACCCAGATCGACGCGCTGGCCATCGCCATCGGCACCAGCCACGGCGCGTACAAGTTCACCCGCAAGCCCACCAGCGACATCCTGGCGATCCAGCGCATCAAGGAAATCCACCTGCGTATCCCCAGCACCCACCTGGTGCTGCACGGCAGCTCCAGCGTGCCGCAAGAGCTGCTGGCCATCATCCGCGAGCACGGCGGCGACATGAAGGAAACCTACGGCGTGCCGGTCGAAGAAATCCAGGAAGCCATCAAGCACGGCGTGCGCAAGATCAACATCGACACCGATGTGCGCCTGGCCATGACCGGCGCGATCCGCAAGTTCTTCGCCGAAAACCCCGAGAAGTTCGACCCCCGCGACTACCTCAAACCCGCCCGCGAAGCTGCCAAAAAGCTGTGCAAACAGCGCTTTCTGGAGTTTGGCTGCGAAGGCCAGGCGGCGGGCATCAAGGGCCACACCTTGCAAGTCGTGGCGGGCCACTACGCCGACGGCCTGCTGGCCCAGGTGATCCACTAAAGCCGTTTCGGCCGGGTGGGTTCCCATAGTGTGCAAAGAGTCACATGCTTCCGTTAAATTTCGATCGTGCACAATATGCCGTCAACCGGCAGGTTGTACGTATTGTTGCAGGCGGCGGCAGCGACTTTTTAACCTCACTTACCAAGGAAACACCATGGGCTTACTCGATTCGGTTCTCGGCGCGGTTTTGAACAACGGCCAACAGCAGGCGCAACCCCAGGGCGGCCTTGGCGGTCTGGGCGGAGGTTTGGGCGGCATCATCGGCATGCTGGCCAGCAACCCGCAGCTCATCCAGGTGGTGACCAGCATGCTGAGCAACAACGGCGCGCAGGGCGGCCTGGGCGGTTTGGCCGAAAAGTTTGGCCAGGCCGGTCTGGGCGATGTGCTGGGTTCGTGGGTCGGCAGCGGCCAGAACCAGCCCATCTCGGGTGACCAACTGGGCAATGTGCTGGGCTCTGATGCGCTGGCCGGTATCGCCGCCCAACTGGGCCTGAACCCCGGTGAAGCCGCTGGCCAACTGGCCCAGGTGTTGCCAGGTCTGGTAGACCACCTGACCCCCAACGGCCAGGCCCCCCAGAGCGGCCTGGGTGACAGCAATGACCTGTTTGGCATGCTGGGCGGTTTGCTGCAAAAATAGTAGCTATTTACGCTTATGGAATAAGCGCTAAAGCCACTTTTCATGCCTGAAAAGTGGCTTTTTTTACGCCTATGCTGCGTCGGCTTGCAGCGGGAAACTGGCAATCACCTGGGCCACGGCGGCGGTGAGCTTCTTGGCGTAGGGCACGTGCAAAAACTCGTTCGGGCCGTGGGCGTTGCTCTTGGGGCCGAGCACGCCGCAGACCATCATCTGCGCTTTGGGGAAGCCTTTTGAGAGCATGTTCATCAGCGGAATCGTACCGCCCTGGCCGATGTAGCCGCAGGGCGCGCCGAACTGGGCTTGTGACGCGGCATGCAGCGCGGTCTCAAACCACGGCGCGGTGCTGGGGGCGTTCCAGCCGGTGGCGGCACCGTCGGGCTGGAAGGTCACGCGGGCCTGGTAGGGGGCGTTGTCTTCCAGCAGGGTTTTGAGTTCTTGCACCGCCAGGGCCGCGTCCACCAGCGGCGGCAGGCGCAGCGACAGCTTGAAGGCGGTGTAGGGGCGCAGCACGGCCCCGGCGTTTTTCAGCTCCGGCAGACCCTCGGCCCCGGTGACGCTGAGCGTGGGGGCCCAGGTGCGGTTCAGCAGGGCCTGCACCGGCTCGGTGGTGGTGGGCAGGCACAGGGTGCTGGCACCGCCGCAGTCGTAATGCGCCCAGGGAAAGCGCTTGTAGATTTCGTCGCCCAGAATGGCCGCCGTGGCCCGGGCCTGCAGCAGGCGGTCGGGCGGTACTTCGCAGTGGAAGCTGGCGGGCAGCAGGCGGCCGGTGGCGCTGTCTTCCAGCCGGTCCAGCACCTGGCGCATGATGCGAAAGCTCGACGGCACCAGGCCGCTGGCATCGCCCGAGTGCACGCCCTCGGTCAGCACCTCCACCTTCAACACGCCATTGGCCAGGCCGCGCAGGCTGTTGGTCAGCCACAGCTGGTCGTAGTTGCCCGCACCCGAATCCATGCACACTACCAGGGCCACCTCGCCCAGTTGGTCGCGCATGGCGTCCACGTAGGGCAGCAGATCGTAGGAGCCGCTTTCTTCGCAGGTTTCGATCAGGCCCACGATGCGTGGGTGCGGCACTTTTTGCGCCTTCAGCGCCTGCACGGCGGTGATGCTGGCGTACACGGCGTAGCCGTCGTCGGCACCGCCCCGGCCATACAGCTTGCCGTCCTCGTACTTCGGGGTCCAGGGGCCGAGGTCGTTGCGCCAGCCGGTGAATTCGGGCTGCTTGTCCAGGTGGCCGTACATCAGCACGGTCTGGCGGCAGTCGGTCTGGCTGGCGGGCACTTCGAAGAACAGCACTGGCGTGCGGCCTTCCAGGCGGATCACTTCCAGCCGCAGGCCTTCGACCTTTTGCGCCTCGACCCAGGCGGCGGCGTTGCGCATCACCGTGTCGATGTAGCCGTGCTCGGACCAGGCCGCGTCATACGCTGGCGACTTGGCGGGAATCGCGATGTAGTGCTTTAGCTGGCGGACGATGTCGCCGTCCCAGGCGGCAGTGGCGTGGGCCAGCACCTGGGCGGGGTTCAGAACAGAGGCGGGGACACGGGCGTTCATGGGGGCTTCCTGCAATGCAAAGCCCACAGCTTACGCCGTTCGGAAGACCTCCACCGCGTCCACCAGCCTTTGGGCCTGGTCACGCAGGCTGGCGGCGGCGGCGGCCGACTGCTCTACCAGCGCGGCGTTTTGCTGGGTCATCTGGTCGAGCTGGGTGATGGCCTGGTTGACCTCGGAGATGCCGTCCGACTGCTCGCTGGAAGCGGCGGTGATCTCGCCAATGATGTCGCTCACCCGCTTCACCGAGTGGACGATTTCGGTCATGGTGCTGCCCGCGTTGTGCACCAGCCGCGAGCCGGAATCCACCTTTTCGACTGAGGCGTTAATCAGCGTCTTGATTTCCTTGGCGGCTTCGGCGCTGCGCCCGGCCAGGCTGCGCACTTCGCTGGCCACTACCGCGAAGCCCCGACCTTGCTCGCCAGCACGGGCGGCTTCGACGGCGGCGTTCAGCGCCAGGATATTGGTCTGGAAGGCGATGCCGTCGATCACGCCGATGATGTCGGCGATTTTTTTCGAGCTGTGGTTGATGTCGTCCATGGTGGCGACCACCTCACTCACCACCGCGCCGCCGCGGGCGGCCACGGCGGCGGCAGAGGCGGCCAGCTGGTTGGCCTGGTGCGCGGCATCGGCCGAGTGTTTGACGGTGCTGGTCAGGGTCTCCATGCTGCTGGCGGTGCGCTGCAGGTTGCTGGCGGTCTGCTCGGTGCGCGCGCTCAGGTCCAGGTTGCCGGTGGCGATTTCGCTGCAGGCGCTTTCGATGCCGGTGGTGGCACCGCGTACCGTGGACACGGCTCCGTCCATGCGCGCCAGCGCGACTTGCAGGGCCTGCGCCACCGGGCTGTGCATGACCATGTGGCCCACGCCGAGCGCGATACCGTCGGCCCGGTCCACGCTGTCCACCAGCGCCACCAGTTCTTCGCCCTGGCGGGCGGTACGGCCCATGGCCAGGGCCAGCACCACCTCCAGTGCGGTCTGGATCACCACGTAGGTGGCGTGCAGCAAAATGCGCCAAAAGTCGGGTGCGGTGGTGCAGTAAAAGCCCAGGCCCGCCGCCTGCAGCCGGTCAAACACCACGTGGTGCACCGCAAACAGCGCCGCCCCAAAGACGATAGGCCGCCAGTCCAGGTACACCAGCAGCAGCGCCAGCGTGACAAACACGCCAAAGTGCAGCTCGATCATGCCGCGCGCCAACTGGATATGCAGGGCCACCAGCGACACCTGCACAAAGGCCAGCGCCAGCCGCGAGGCCATGGTGCCCTTGCAAGTGGCATAGGCCAGAACGGCCACCACCAGCAACAGCAGCGATGCGCCAATCGCCAGGCCGGCATCGGCAAACTGAAACCCCAAAACGACTGCGGCGATGGCACTGAGTGCAATCGCCGCCAACATCACCCTGTCGCCCAGCAGTGCCTGGGAAAGGGGCTGGGCAGCCTGCTGCTTGCTGTGGGAATGTGCATGAACCATGGGTGACCTCTTTATTGTTTTGAGTTGTAACGATACTCCGCTGAATGCGGCTCCATGTAACTTTCTGTGTTTATAAATCGCTGGTTTACCCGTGGTTAAACGGGGTTTCAAGGGGTTTGAACTGGCTCTAACATCGTCGCTTTGCCTCTGTCCGGCCCCTCCTATGCTCAAAAACCTTTCCCCCATACTCAGCGCCGACCTGCTGCACGTGCTGGCCTCCATGGGCCACGGTGACGAAATCGCGCTGGTGGATGCCAACTTTCCCGCCACCACCAACGCCCGCCGCCTGGTGAACCTGCCCGGCGTGGATGCCACCCGCGTGCTGGATGCCGTGCTGTCGGTGCTGCCACTGGATGACTTTGTGCCCGATGCCGCCTGCACCATGCAGGTGGTGGGCGATGCCAGCGCGGTGCCACCCGCCGTGCAGGACTTCGCCGCCACCCTGGTGCGCCACGGTGAAAAGCCACCTGCTTCGCTGGAGCGCTTCGCTTTCTACGCCCGCGCCGCCCAGGCCTTTGCCGTGGTGGCGACCGGCGAAACCCGGCTGTACGGCAACATTCTGCTGAAAAAGGGTGTGGTGCGGTCTTGACGCATTTGCTGCAGTTTTTATAGCTTCTTGCGCCTATTCCATAAGCACAGGGAGCGGATTTGATCAACAAGTTTGTGCGTGCACGATGCGGGCCAGTTTCTCCACTGCGGCATCCATCAGTTCGGCGGGCACCTGGGCGTAGCCCAGCATCAGGCCGTTCCACACCGGGCCGCCATGGCTCCCGTCCGTGCCCACGGCATGGGTGCTCAAAGCGTGGGCCACGATGCCGTGCTGCAGGGCCTGGGCGCTCACCCGTACGTCGGAAATAGGCGCATCCAGCCGTAGCGCCAGGTGCATGCCTGCCGAACCGCCGAGCACCGCTACGCCGGGGCCAAAGTGCCGTACCAGTGCGCTGCGCAGGGCATCGCGCCGTTGCCGGTACAGGCGGCGCATGCGGCGCAGGTGGGTGGTGAACTGGCCGCTGCGCAGAAACTCGGCCAGGGCCAGCTGGTCGGCGGCGCGGCCCTGGGGCACGGACGAGGCCAGCAACTGCTCCAGCGGGGCCACTAGCTGTTGCGGGGCCACCATGAAGCCGATACGCAGCGCCGGGAACAGGGTTTTGCTGAAAGTGCCCAGGTACAGCACCGGGGCACCGGGCAGCAGACCCTGCATGGCGGCCAGGGGCGGGCCATCAAAGCGGAATTCGCTGTCGTAGTCGTCTTCGATCACCAGCGCGCCGCAGGCCTGGGCCTGGGCCAGCAGCGCCAGCCGCCGAGGCAGGCTGAGCACGCTGCCCAGCGGGTACTGGTGCGATGGCGTGGTGTAGATGAGCTTGGGAGGCTGCTGCTGCCAGTCGGCGGCGCTGGGGGCCATGCCGTCGGCATCCACCGCAATGCCGTGCACTTGCAGCTCGGCGGCCTGGAAGGCGGTGAGCGCGCCCCGGTAGCCGGGGTTTTCCAGCCAGACCGTGTCACCTGCGTTGGCAAAAGCGTGGGCGCACAGATCCAGGCTACTTTGGGTACCGTCGGTGATGAACACCTGGCGCGCGTCGCAGACCACACCGCGTGAGGCGCGCAGGTGCGCGGCAATGGCTTCCCGCAGCAGCGGCTGGCCCGCCGGTGCGCCGTAGTTGAGCTGCACCGTCGACAGGTTGCGCCAGGCATGGTCTACCCGCCGTCTCCAGGCCGCCAGCGGGAAGTCGGCGAGCGCGGGCACACCGGGTACGAAGGCACCCATCCAGTGCGCGTCGGGCAGGGGCCGGGCAGGTTGGGCGCGCCGCGACAGCACGGGCGACGGGCCTGCAGCCAGGGTGCGCGCCGGAGCGGGGCCCAGCACCATGTCCGCTACCCGGGTGCCGCGCCGGTCGGGCTGCACATAGCCTTCGGTGGCGAGCTGGGCGTAGGCATAGAGCACGGTGTTGCGCGCCACCCCCAGGTCGACCGCCAGTTGCCGCGTGGCCAACAGCCGCGTGCCGGGGGCTAGCGTGCCGCTGTGGATGGCCGCCCGCAGGCAGGCGTGCAACTGTTGCTGGCGTGGACCGCCGGGGTAGGCGTGGGTGTACTGGGCAAACAGCAGCGAGTAGTCCATAGAGGTGGGGTCTGGGTGGTTCTAAAAAATACCTAGTTTATGGCTCTATCAGTGGGGCCATGAAAACCTATAGTGCACACACTTTTCACTGCTTCTGGATATTGGCCATGACCACCACCCCTACCGCCGTGCCCCCCAGCGCCCGCACCCGCATCCGCCGCATCGCCGAAAACGCCGACTACCAGCGCAGCACATTGCACGCCATCCTCGACGCGGCCTATGTGTGCCAGGTGGCTTTTGCCGACGACAAGGGCACGCACAACATCCCCACCGCCTGCTGGCGCACGGGCGAGCACTTGTACATCCACGGCTCCAATGGCGGGCGTTTGCTCAAGCTGCTGGTGGGCGGTACCCAAGCCTGCGTGGCCATTACCCATGTGGACGGACTGGTGCTGGCACGCTCGGCCTTCAACCATTCGATGAACTACCGCTCGGCGGTGATCTACGGCCCGTTCGAGCGGGTGGTGGCCGATGCCGACAAGCGCGCCGCGATGGACGCGTTCATGGACAAGGTTGCTCCCGGCCGCAACGCCGAGATCCGCCGGGGCAGCGACAAGGAATTCGCCGCCACCACCGTGATGCGCATCGCGCTGGACGAGGCCGTGTGCAAGCTGCGCACCGGCCCGCCCATCGACGACGCAGAGGACCTGGGCATTCCGGTGTGGACCGGCGTGCTGCCGCTGGTGCAGACCCGCGCTGCGCCTGTGGTGGACACGCCTGGGCCGGGAGAGGTGCCCGGCTATGTGCAGCAGTGGCAGGGATTTGCTACTGTTTAGATAGCTGCTTGCGCTCGTCCAATGGGCGGTAGGTACTGATTTCATGCAAAAAAAAGGGCGAACCCATGGTTCGCCCTTTTCAGCCAGGCATCAGCCGTGCCGCGGTGCCACCGCGTAGTGGTCCAGCTGCATGGTGTAGCTGGCGCGGCCTGCGGTCAGGGCGCGCAGGCTGCCGATGTAGCCAAACAGCGTCTGCAGCGGCACCATGGCCTGCACCACCGCCGCGTTGCCGCGCTGGTCCTGGTGGCGCACTTGGCCACGGCGACGGTTCAGGTCGCCAATCACGTCGCCCACGTGGTCCATGGGCGTGGTCACTTCCACCGCCATCACCGGCTCCAGCAGCGTCGGCCCGGCCTCGCGCTGGGCCTGCATGAAGGCCTGCAGGCCCGCCACCTCAAAGGCCAGGGTGGACGAGTCCTTCTCGTGGAAACTGCCGTCTTCCAGCACCACCCGCACATCCGTCACCGGGTGGCCCGCCAGCACACCGGCCAGGGCGGCACGGCGCACGCCTTGCTCCACGCTGGGGATGAACTCTTTCGGCACCGCCCCGCCAGTGATGGCGCTTTCAAACTGCAGGCCCGCACCGCGCTCCAGGGGTTCCACGCGCAGCACCACCTCGGCGTACTGGCCGGGGCCGCCGCTCTGCTTTTTGTGCAGATAACGCACGTGGGCCGCATGGGCGATGGTTTCGCGCAGGGCTACCTGGGGCGGGCCGGTGCGCACCACCACGCCGAAGCGGCTGCGCAGCTTTTCCAGCGTCACTTCCAGCTGTAGCTCGCCCACGCCCGACAACAAGGTCTGGCCGGTGTCGCTGTCCTGGCCCAGGCGCAGACTGGGGTCTTCGTCCACCAGGGTGTGCAGGCCGCGCGAGAAGCTGTCCTGGTCGTCGCGCGACAGCGGCTCCACCGCCATGGCCAGCACCGGCTCGGGCGCGTGGATTTCCTCCAGCACCACGGGCTGGGCCGGGTCGCTCAGGGTGTGGCCGGTCTTGCTGTTTTTCAGACCGGCCACGGCCACGATGTCGCCCGCCTGGGCCAGCGCGAGTTCTTCGCGGCGGTCGGCGTGCATTTGCACCACCCGCGACAGGCGCTCGCGCTGGCCGGTGTGGGTGTTCAGCACCGGGGTGCCCGCATGGGCTTCGCCGCGGTACACGCGCAGGTAGCTCAGCGTGCCGTGCTCGTCGTGCACCACCTTGAAGACCAGCGCGGCAAAGCCGTCGCCGGGCGGCAGGGCCAGCGGGCGGTCTTCGGGGGCGGGCAGGTAGTCCACCACCGCGTCGAGCAGGGGCTCGATGCCCTTGTTCTTCAGCGCAGCACCGGCCAGCACGGGCACAAAGGCTCCTGCCAGCGTGCCCTTGCGAATACAGGCGCGTAGCACGTCCTCCGGCACGGTTTGGCCGTCCAGGTAGGCGGTGAGGGCCGCGTCGTCTTGCTCTACCGCCAGCTCCACCAGGCTGCGGCGTGCGGCTTCGGCGGCGGCTTGCAGCTCGGCGGGCACGGCGGCGCGCGTGAGCGTAGGCTGGCCCCGGTCGTTGGGCGGCCAGTACAGGGCTTGCATGCCCAGCAGATCGACCACGCCCGCAAACCCGGCCTCCTGGCCGATGGGCAGTTGCAGCACCAGCGGTGTGACGGCCAGGCGCTCGGCGATCATGGCCACCACGCGGGCAAAGTCGGCCCCGGTGCGGTCCAGCTTGTTGACCAGCGCAATGCGCGGCACGCCGTAGCCATCGGCCAGGCGCCAGTTGGTCTCGGTCTGCGGCTCCACCCCGGCCACGCCGTCAAACACCACCACCGCGCCGTCCAGCACGCGCAGCGAACGGCTCACCTCGATGTTGAAGTCGATGTGGCCGGGCGTGTCGATCAGGTTGATCTGGTGGCCGCGCCAGGCCACGGTGGTTGCCGCGCTGTTGATGGTGATGCCGCGCGCCCGCTCCTGCGGGTCGTAGTCCATGGTGGTGTTGCCGTCGTGCACTTCACCGGTGCGGTGGATCTCGCCGGTGGTAAACAAAATGCGTTCACTGACCGTGGTTTTGCCCGCGTCGACGTGGGCGATGATGCCGATGTTGCGAAGTTGCCGCGCATGTGTGTTCGTGTTCATACGATGTTCCTTAAAGACAAAAACCCTGGCTGGCGTGCCGCCAACCAGGGTTTCCAGGGTCCACAGGGGACCGCTAAAAAATTCCCGAAGCTAGGGGCTTTTGTCTTGCGCAATGGATGCCGCACCAATGGACGAGCGCAAGCCCACCATCCACTGGTGCGGATGAATCGTGGCGATCAGCTTGTCATAGGTACGCATAAGAACTTTCAGGTCGTCAAAAACAAAAAACCCCGCACAAACATCTTTGCCGGGGTGGAGAGTTCGTTCCGGCAAGGCGCAGCGCCATCCGAAGTGTCGGAAGGTGTCTAGAGGATCAATGCTTTGTTTATCGATGTCATGGATTCGATTATAAAAACTAAACGCTGTGCTGTCCAGCGCCACCCATTACGGCGCAATTTTTTCCAGGCAATAGCCCAGCCCGCGCACCGTGGCGATGCGGATCGGGCCCTTCTCGATTTTCTTGCGCAGGCGGTAGATGTAGACCTCGATGGCGTTGACGCTGACCTCTTCGCCCCATTCGCACAGGCGTTCGATCAGTTGCTCCTTGCTCACCAGCCGCCCCACGCGTTGCAGCAGCACCTCCAGCAGGCCCAGTTCGCGGGCCGACAGCTCCAGCGTCTTGCCGTCGATGCTGGCCATGCGCCCGGCGTGGTCGTACAGCAGGGGGCCGTGCTGGATGCTGCTGCTGGCGCCGCCCGCGCCGCGCCGCGCCAGGGCGCGCACCCGGGCTTCCAGCTCCTGTAGGGAGAACGGCTTGGCCATGTAGTCGTCGGCCCCAAAGTCCAGGCCCTTGACGCGCTCTTCCACGCTGTCGGCCGCCGTCAAAATCAGCACCGGCAGCGACGAGCCCCGGGCGCGCAGGCGCTTCAAGACCTCCAGGCCGTGCATCTTGGGCAGGCCCAGGTCGAGGATCAGCAGGTCGAATTCGCGGTTGGTCAGCAGCGCCGCGTCGGCCTCGGTGCCGCTGGCCACGTGGTCCACCGCCGCCCCCGAGGCCCGCAGCCCGCGCAGCAGGCCGTCGGCTAAAACCTGGTCGTCTTCTGCAATCAAGATACGCATCGTGTCTCCTACTTTTTTCGCGATTATGTCGCGTAGGCCTCCAAGCCCAGCGCAACCACTGTTGCTACTTCGGGGCCGACGGCCTGGTGGAACTCGTCTTCAGCCTGGGCCACCGCATCCTGGAAGGCCTTGAGCCAGGCCAGCCCGGTCGCCGTAAACACCACCCGGCGCGCCCGCGCGTCCAGCGCGTCGGGCTCGCGGGCCACCATGCCCCAGGCGGCGCACTGGTCCACCAGATCGCCCATGGCCTGCTTGCTCATGCCCGCCTGGGCCGCCAGTTCGGTGAGCCGCGCGCCCTGCAGCGGCAGATGCCGAGTGATGTGGATGTGCGCCGCGCCCACCTGCGCCCGCGCCGCCAGATTACCCAGGGCCAGCGGCACATCCACATTGCGGGCCATTAGCTCCAGCACGCGGGCATCGAAGCGCTGCAGCGCAGCAGCCATCCGGCGGCCCAGATGGGTTTCGCGCCAACCTTGTTCAGCGGTTAAATCGAGCATCTTTTGATGGTAAGCCAAACTGACTAAATAATCTATTGCAGAAACAAGGCATCGCCGTAAACTACTGTTCAAGCATCCAGCCTGTAGTTAACCGCAGGCAACCCGGCCACCTATTTTTTGAAAGACCCGCAGCATGAACGCCGTCCTGAAAGCCCCTCCCGTCGCCCCCACCCCCGCCGCGCTGGCCGAAAAAGCCAAGGCCCTGCAAGCTGCGTTGGCGCAGATCGAAAAGCAGTTCGGCAAGGGCACCATCATGCGTCTGGGCGAGGGCGAAGTGATCGAGGACATCCAGGTGGTGTCCACCGGCTCGCTGGGCCTGGACATTGCGCTGGGCGTGGGCGGCCTGCCCCGTGGCCGCGTCATCGAGATCTACGGCCCCGAGTCCAGTGGCAAGACCACGCTGACCCTGCAGGTGATTGCCGAAATGCAAAAGCTCGGCGGCACCTGCGCCTTTGTGGATGCCGAGCACGCGCTCGACACGCAATACGCCCAGAACCTGGGTGTCAACCTGCAAGAAATGCTGATCAGCCAGCCCGACACCGGCGAGCAAGCGCTGGAAATCGTCGACTCGCTGGTGCGTTCCGGCGCAGTGGACCTGATCGTGGTCGATTCGGTGGCGGCACTCACGCCCAAGGCCGAGCTGGAAGGTGAAATGGGCGACAGCCTGCCCGGCCTGCAGGCCCGTTTGATGAGCCAGGCGCTGCGCAAGCTCACCGCCCACATCAAGAAGGCCAACTGCATGGTCATCTTCATCAACCAGATCCGCATGAAGATCGGCGTGATGTTCGGCTCGCCCGAAACCACCACCGGCGGCAACGCGCTGAAGTTCTACGCCTCGGTGCGCCTGGACATCCGCCGCACTGGCACCATCAAGAAGGGCGACGACGCGATCGGTAATGAGACCAAGGTCAAGGTGGTGAAGAACAAGGTGGCTCCCCCGTTCAAGACGGCCGAGTTCGACATTCTGTTTGGCGAGGGCATCAGCCGCCACGGCGAAATCATCGACATGGGCGTGGAGGCCAAGGTGATTGAAAAGTCGGGTGCCTGGTACGCCTACCAGGGCGAAAAAATCGGGCAGGGCCGCGACAACGCCCGTGAGTTTCTGCGCGAGAACCCCGGCCTGTCCATCGAGATCGAAAACAAGGTGCGCGAGTCGCTGGGTATTCCGCTGGTGCCGGTGGCTGCCGAGCCCGCCAAAGAAGGCAAGAAAGCGAAAGTTGAGGCTTAAATCGGGCTCTAGCGCTTATTCCATGAGCGCGAGCAGCTATCAACTTAGTAGCAAGTGGTTTTTTCACCGTCCAAGGGCCTGGTGCCCATCAGCCTCAAGGGCCGGGCTCTGCGCCTACTCAGTGGCCGCGAACACTCGCGGGTCGAGCTGGAGCGCAAGCTCATCGCGTTCGAGGAAATACCGGGCACGCTGGCCCAGGCGCTGGACGAACTCCAGGCCAAAGGCTTCATCAACGAACAGCGGGTGGTGGATTCGGTGCTGTACCGCCGTGCTGCCAAGCTGGGCACGGCCCGCATCCGGCAAGAGCTGCAAACCAAGGGCCTGGACCCTGGCATGGTGCTGGACGCGGTGGCCAGCCTGCAAGACACCGAGCTGGCCCGCGCCCGCGAGGTGTGGCGCAAGAAGTTTGGCACCCCCCCGCTGGATGCCGCCGCCCGGGGCAAACAGCAGCGGTTTTTGCTGGCCCGTGGCTTCTCGGGCGACGTGGTGCGCAAGGTGGTGGCGGGCGGGGATGAGGAGTTTGACTAACTTTCATGGACTCGGGTGCAGAGCATCCCGAGCCATGAAAGTTGTTTCACGTTATGCCCTGCCGTGCGACACGCGGGATTGGCGAGCGAGTGAGTCCACGATCACCGCAATCGCCAGCACCGCACCGGTGATCATGTAGCGCAGCGACGACGACAAGTCCAGCAGCGTCAGCCCGCTGGAGATCGACTGGATCACGATGATCCCGAGCAGCGCCGAGTACGCACTGCCGCGGCCGCCAAACAGGCTGGTGCCGCCAATCACCGCTGCGGCAATCGCGTTCAAATTCACATCCCCCGTTCCGGCCTGCTGGCTGGCCGAAGCCAGGCGGGCCGAGGCCATCACCCCACCAAACGCGGCCAGCGAGGCGCACAGCACGAACACGCTGGCGTAGATGGTGCGCACCTTGATACCGGCACGGCGGGCGGCTTCGCGGTTGCCGCCCACGGCGTGGACCATGCGGCCCCACTGGGTGCGGGTGAGCGTGTAGTCCAGCCCCACCACCAGGCCGATGAAGATGCCAAACATCCACGGAATGCCCCGGTCCTGGTAGAAGTACAGCGCGATCAGCTCCAGCACCACGGTGAGTACGGCAGTGCGCAGCACCAGGCGGCCCATGGATTCGGCAGACAAACCGGCGGCGCGGCGGCGGGCGGCGGTTTTCATACCGGCTACCAGCATGGCCAGCCCGGCAATCGCCACCACGCCGTAGGCCACCCAGGCCGGCATGAACAGCGACTGGCCCAGGTTCACCAGCGGCGAGTCGTAGGGCAGGTTGATGGAGCCCGTGCCGCCCAGCACATACAACTGGGCGCCCAGAATCGCCAGCAAACCGGCCAGCGTGGACACAAAGCTGGGCATGCCAAAGCGGTTGAACAGCTGGGCGTAGACCAGGCCGATGACTGCGCCCGTGGCCACGGCGGCAGCCACCGCCCAGCCCACCGGCCAGCCGTGGTTGACCCACAGCACGCCGACGATGGCCGATGCAAAGCCGCTGACCGAACCCACCGACAGGTCGATCTCGCCGACCATCAGGATGCAGATGATGCCCAGCGAGATCACCCCGATGGTGGATGCGTCGAACAGCATGTTGATCAGGTTGGTGCTGGACAGAAAGATCGGGTTGATGCTCTGGAACACCGTCCAGATGACGGCCAGGCCAACGATCACGGGTAGCGAGCCCAGGTCACCGGCTTTCACCTTGTCGATGAAGGTGCGGATGGCACCGCCAATGCCGGTTTCGACCTGGTAGCGTTCGTCGCTGCGGTCCAGCAGCGGTGGGGCTTTCGCCACGGAGTTTGTGGACATGGGGATGCCTTATGCGGTGTGCGGTTGTAGAGATTCACGGCGCGTGGAGCGGCGCGAAACAGAGTTGTCGGCGGCCCCGGTGATGGCGCCTACCAGTTCGTGGTTGGATGCATCGGGCAGGAACACGCCGTTGTTTTTGCCCAGGCGCAGCACCACGATGCGGTCGGCCACGGCGCGCACGTCTTCCATGTTGTGGCTGATCATGACCACGCCGAGGCCCTTGTCGCGCACCCGTTCGATCAGGTCCAGCACCTCGGCGGTCTGGGCCACACCCAGGGCGGCGGTGGGCTCATCCAGCAGGATCAGCTTGGGCGAAAGCAGCAGCGAGCGGGCAATCGCTACGGTCTGGCGCTGGCCGCCGGAGAGCGCCGCCACCGGAATGCGCACGCTGGGGATGCGGGCCGACAGCTCGTTGAGCAGCTGCCAGGCCTTGACCTCCATGTCCACCTCGTTCAGGTGGAAGGGGCTGAGCTCTTTGCCTAGAAAGATATTGGCCACCACGTCCAGGTTCTCGCACAGCGCGAGATCCTGGAACACGGTGGCAATGCCCAGTGCCAGCGAGGCACCGGGGTCGGCCAGCGTGACCGGCTGGCCGCAAAAGGCCATGGTGCCCGATGTCGGCTGGTGCACCCCGGACAGGATCTTGACCAGGGTGGACTTGCCGGCACCGTTGTCGCCAACCAAGGCCACCACCTCGCCCGCATGCACGTCAAGGTCGATGTCGGTCAGCGCGGCCACCGCGCCGAAGCGCTTGGTAATGCCACGCAGGCTCAGGACCAGCTCGCGTGCTGGCGTGGAAGTTTGCATTGGTTGGGTTGTCATGGCGCTGTACCTGCAGGTTTACTTGGTGATGCCGAGTTTTTTGCAGCCGTCGGCGTAGCGGTCTACGCACAGCACGGCAGCGGTCTGGATCGGCTTACCGCTGACCATCTTGTCGATGATTTCTGCCTTCAGGTTGCTAGCCACCACCACGGCGGGGGTGAACAGCTGCGAAGGGGTGTCATACAGCATCATCTCAGCCTTGGGCGTTTCGCCTGCCAGCAGCTTCACCACCACCTGCGCAGCCGCCGCCGCCACGATTTCGCTGGGCTTGGAGATGGTGTTGTACTGGTCACCGGCAATGATGAGTTGCAGCGCCGCAATGGTCGCGTCGTTGCCCGATACCGGGGGCACGGGGTTCACGCCCGCAGCCTTGAAGGCGGCAATCGCGCCGCCGCCGGTGCCGTCATTGGCCGCTACCACGCCCACGATCTGTTTGCCGAAGCGGGCGATCTGGCCGCTCACCCACTGCTGGGCCTTGGCGGGCACCCAGTCGGGGGTGTCGTATTCGGCCAAGATTTTGTAGCCGCTGTTGTCCAGCCCGGCGTGGATGCCCTTCTTGATCAGGCCTGCGGCTGCATCGGTGGGCGAGCCGTTGACCTGCAACACACCGCCGTCGCCCGGCTTCACGCCTGCGGCTTTGAGGCGCGCCACCAGCGAGTCGGCAATGGCTTTGCCGATGCCTTCGTTGTTGAACGACACGTAGTAGTCGGCCTTGGCGGCGGGGATGGGGCGGTCATAGGCCACCACCTTTATGCCCTTGGCCTGGGCCTGCTTGACCAGCGAGGCGGCGGCGGTGGAATCCACCGGGTCCAGTACGATGGCTTTCACGCCCTGCGAGATCATGGCATTGAACTGCTGCTGTTGGCGCGAGGCGTCGCCGTCGGCGTTTTGGTAGAGCACTTCGCAAGCGGCGCAGAGCTTCTTCATCTCGGCCTTGAAGCCGGGGCTGTCGTGCTCTTCGTAGCGGGTGGACGACTGGTCGGGCATCAGAAACGCGACCTTGGCGGGGGCGATGGTCTGGGCATACAGCGTGGTGCTGCCTAGGACGAGGGCGGTCAGGGATGCAAGGCGGGTCAGGGTACGAATCTTCATGTCTATCTCCGGTTTATGTAATTGGTCTTCTCAAAGGCGAGTCTGGGGTGTTCAGGGCATGGGCGGGTCATTCCTTCCATAGTTTGGTAGTCGCACAATCGATTGAGCTTCAAGACAAAATAACGGGCTTGGCGGTGCTGTCCACACTGATCTGGCGCAGCTGGTGCATCACCGGTTTCAGGGTGGGGTACAGCGCCACATACAGCTGGAACAGCGCGGCGTAGGTGCTGCGGGCGGGCTCCTGCGGTTGGGCGCGGGGGGTGAGTTGCACCCAGCCCTTGCGCACCGTGGCGGCATCGATCAGGCCCACGCCATAGGCGGCGAGTTGTGCAGCCCCCAGCGAGGCTTCGACCTCTTCGGCGATGGTGAACACCGGGCGGCCGGTTACGTCGGCAATGATCTGCATCCACAGGTCCGACTGGCTGGCGCCGCCGACGATGGTGATGGCTTCGTCCAGCGGGTGGCCATCCAGCGTACCGGTTTCGATGTTGTGGTGCAGCGCGTAGGCAATGCCTTCCAGCACGGCGCGGTACAGGTGGGCGCGGCCATGGTGCAGGCCCAGTCCGATGAAGGCACCGCTGGCCTTGGCATCCCACAGAGGGCTGCGCTCGCCCATCAGGTAGGGCAGAAACAGCAGCGCATCCGAGCCGCTGGGCAGGCCGCTGGCGGCGGCTTCGAGCAGTACATGCGGGTCCACGCCCTGGGCGCGCCCGGCGGCGATCTCGGCCTGGCAGAAGTTCTCGCGGAACCAGCTCACACTGGCCCCGGCGGTGATGGCCCCACCAAACACGTACAGGTCTTCCATGCCGTTGAACACATGCGGCATGCTGATCAGGCCGTGGCGGGCGTCCACCTGCTGGCGGATGGTGCCCCAGGCCATGCTGGTGCCAATCATGCCGACGTGGTTGCCGGTTTGGGTGGCTCCGGCGGCCAGGGTGGCCACGGCGGCATCCACGCCCCCGGCGATTACGGGCAATCCCACTGGTAAACCCAGTTCTTCCGCCCAAGCGGGCAGCAGCGGGCCGACCACGTCGCTGGATGCGATCAAGCGGTCGGGCATCATGCGGCGCGGAATGCCCAGCATGGCCAGGGCCTCCTGGGACCAGCAGCGGTTGGCCAGGTCGTACACGCCGCCGATGTTGCCGGCCGAGCTGTGGTCCACCGCCACCTGGCCGGTGAGCGCGGCGTTGATGAAGCTGTTGGGCGGCAGGAACTGCGCGGTGTTGGCCCACACCGTCGGCTCGTTGTCGCGCAGCCAGAGCATCTTGGTGTAGCCGTAGTAGCTGTCCACGCCGTTGCCGGTGATGTCGAACAGGCGTTCCAGATCGACATGGCTACGCACCCAGTCCACCTGCGCCTGGGCGCGGCGGTCCATCCAGATCAGGCAGGGGTAGAGGGCTTTGCCGTCAGCATCCACCGGGATGCCCGAGCCGCCGTACAAACTGCTGATGCATATGCTTTTGATAGCAGTATGTGCAGGATCTACCTGCGCTAGCACCCCTTTGATGCACATAACCACTGCATCCATCCAGACGCTGGGCCACTGCTGCGCCCACAGCGGCGCGGGGGTTTCGACCTGGTAGCTCTGGCTGTGCGTGGCGATGATGCGGCCATCGGCGCGCACCAGCACGGCCTTGGTGCTTTGGGTGCCTACATCGACACCGATGACGTAGGACGTACGCTGCGCCCCTGTATCGCCCTGTGGGCGTACAGGGGGAGCTTGCGTAAGTCCTGTCATGTTCTGCTCTGGGTGCGCCATGCTCACACCTTGCCGGGTTGCAGCAGCACTTTGATCGAGTCCAGCGAGTTGGCGAGCGCAAACGCGGCCTCCCAGTCGCTGAGCGCAAAGCTGTGCGTGACGATGCCGCGCGAGGTGAGCAGGCCGCGCGCCATCAGGTCGATGGCCACGGGGTAGCAGTACGGGCCCAGGTGGGCACCGCGCACGTCCAGCTCCTTGCGGTCGCCGATGATGGACCAGTCGGCACTCGTTTCCTTACCAAACACACTGAACTCCACAAACCGGCCCAGCTTGCGGATCAGGTCCAGCCCCTGGGTCACGCCCGCGGGCACGCCGGTGGTTTCGATGTACACGTCGCAGCCGTAGCCTTCGGTGAGGCTGTGGATGATTTCCTTGGCATTCTGGGTGGCGGGGTTGATCACCACGTCGGCCCCAAAGGCCAGGGCCAGCGCCAAGCGTTCGGGCACCAGGTCGATCACCACCAGCTTCTTGGGGGTCTTGAGCTTGGCCACCTGCACCATGCCCAATCCCAGCGGCCCGGCCCCGGCGATGACCACCACGTCGTCGAGCTGGATGTCGCCACGGTTCACCGTGTGGATGGCGCAGGCCATGGGTTCGATCATGGCCGCATCGTTGAGCGAAATGCCGTCGGGAATCTTGTGCACCCGCGCCGTGGCGGGCAGGCGCATGAAGTCGGCCATGCCGCCGTCGGCCACGATGCGCTGGAAGCCAAAGATGTTGTGCACTTCGCACATGTGGTACTTGCCCGAGGTGCAGTAGCGGCACTTGCCGCAGGGCACGATCTGCTCGGCAATCACCCGGTCGCCGATGGCCACGCCAAAGTGGGCCTCTGCACCTGGCCCGGCTTCCACCACGTAGCCAAAGAACTCATGCCCGGCCACCACCGGCGGCTTGACCCACGACGGCTGGCCGTTGCCGCCCCAGAACATGGCCGCACCCGAATGGCATTTGCAGTCGCTGGCGCAGATGCCACAGGCTGCAATCTGGATCACCAGCTCGTGCGGGCCGGCCACCGGGGTGGGGATGGACTCCAGCCGGTAGTCCTTGGGGCCGTGGCAGACCACGGCTTGCATGGCGGCGGGGGAGGGTGTTGTCATGGAGGAGCCTCTGGGTAGATAGAGTTGCACAATCGATGGTGCAATCTTAGGCACTGTAAAAATTTGTGCACCCAGCATTTACCCTTAGCACGGAAAAATAGTTTCCTACCGCGTTGTGGGGGTATGGCCGGAGCAGGCGGTTATGCTTGAACCCGAACCAACCCCGAGTCTCTGCACCGCCCCATGGCCACCCGCAAATCCACCATTTACGACCTGGCCAAGCTGGCCGATGTGTCGGCCTCCACCGTCAGCGCCATCCTCAATGGCACCTGGAAAGAGCGTCGCATCGCCGCCAAAACGGTAGAGAAAGTGCAGCAACTGGCGGCCGAGCAGCAGTACACCCTGAACCGCCAGGCCAGCGGCCTGCGCACCAGCAAATCCGGCCTGATCGGCATGCTGATTCCGCTGCACGACAACCGCTTTTTCAGCAGCATGGCACAGACCTTCGAGACGCTGGCCCGCGCCCGCGGCCTGTACCCCATCGTGGTCAGCACCCTGCGCGACCCGGCGCTGGAGGTGGAGACGGTGAGTGCGCTGATCTCCTACCGCATCGAGTCGCTGCTGGTGGTGGGTGCCACCGACCCCGACGGTGTGAGCCGCCTGTGCGCCAGCCATGATGTGGCGCATGTCAACGTGGACTTGCCCGGCACCCTGGCCAGCTCGGTCATCAGCGACAACTACTGGGGTGCGCAGCAGCTCACGGAATGCCTGGTGGCCCACTCCCAGCCGCAGCGCGCGGCACGGCGCAACAAGCTGTATTTTTTGGGCGGTGTGGCCAGCGACTACGCCACCCGCCGCCGCATCGACGGTTTTACCGACACGCTGGCGGCCCAGTTTGGCCCCACCGACCCAGCGCAAATCGTGGCCTGCGGCTACGAGGCGCACCTGGCCGAAGCGGCCGTCAAAGCCCTGTACCAGCGCCTGGGTGGACTGCCACGGGCGCTGTTCGTCAACTCGACCATTGCGCTGGAGGGCGTGACCCGCTTCCTCAAAACCCTGCCCGATGCCGAGCTGGCGCGCAGCACCTTTGGCTGCTTCGACTGGGACCCGTTCGCCGCCTACCTGAGCTTTCCGCTGTGGATGGTGCGCCAGGACATCGAGGGCCTGCTGGGCGGGGCCTTCGAGATCCTGGACGCGGGCAGCTATGCCGAGGGCAAGGTGGTGGAGATCAAGCCCGCGCTATTGAGTACCTCAACCTAAAAGTCCACCAGGCTCAGGCCTACGCTCAGCACCGTGCGCCGCACGTTGTAGTCGATCAGGCTGTCGCCGTAGCCGCTGAACAGCTGGGTGTGCAGGCGCAAGGCGTTCTTGTGGTCGCCTTCGCTACCCAGGGCTTTCAGCCACTCCAGCCGCACCGAACCGCGCCCTTCTTTGCGCAGGGCGTGGCGCACGGTCAGGCCCAGGGTGTTGTCTTTGTTGAGGTTCCAGCCTGCCGTCAACTCGCCGCGGCCAATGGTGTCGCTGATGCCGGGGTTGTCGTCGCTGCCGTTGCTTTCGTGCAGGCGCTGCCACACGCGGGCCTGCACCCGCCATTGGTCGGATTTTTCAAACCCGGCCATCAGGTAAACGCGGTTCCAGCTGCGCGACAGCGGCAGGCTTTGGCCATTGGACTGGTGCACCAGGCCCACGCCGGTGTAGCGCAGCTTCCAGTCCCACGGCAGGGCCACGGTGCTGGGGTAGACGTAGATGACTTCGGGCTCGTGGTCGGTACTGCGAAACGGGCGCGACAGGTCGGGGCTGAACAGCTGCCAATACGACTGCTGGCTGTAGCCAAACCACAGCGAATCTTTCAGGCCCGGGCTGCCCTGGGTCAGCATGCCCTGGGCGATCTTGGTCCGCACCGACACCTGGATGCGGTTCTCCGTGCGGTTGTAGTCGGTGGATGTGGTGGCGGTGTGGCCTGCAGCCGGGCTGCTGGGCTGGCCGTTGACCTTGTTGCGCGTGGTGACCGACAGGCTGATGGGGTGGAAGCCGCGGATGCCAAAGGTGCCGCAGTCGCTGCCTTCTTCCAGCTCCCAGAAGCGCGAGGTTTCCGAATAGCGCGTGTCCTTGCAGCCCTGGTCGGCAGCGATGGCCAGCGCCACGGCCACCGGCTGGGGCGGCACCACGGGCAGCGCGGCAGCCGCCGTGGCCAGTGGAGCCGGGGCGGCGGCGGCGGGCGCGGTTTCCTGCTTCGCCAGTTCGTCAAAGCAGGCCAGGCGGGCCACCTTGTCGGTGGTCAGGCGGCTGCAGGCCAGCCAGGGGGCGGACGCGGTGGCTTTGGCGATCGCCGTGGCGGTGTCGGTGGCCGTGACCAGCTGCGCTTGCGCGCCGCCGCACAGGGCGGCCACCATCAAGGCGATGGGCTTCATTCCCAGCCCCCTTGCTTGCGCAGCACGAAGGAGCGGGTTTGGTCGGTGAGTGCGTTGGTCCATAGTCCCTTGATTTCTTTGCCACATGAGGTCGCTACGACCTGGCCGCTCCAGGTGGCGCTGATGCGCACACCGTCGTCGGATTCTTCCAACTGAAAGTCGCCGTGCTGTACGTCGCCCGCCAGCAGTGCCGGTTTGGCCTTGGAGCCATCGCGCTGGATGCTGCCCACCACGGTGTTGTCCTGCTCGGGGTCTTTTTGAAAGCGCACGCTGGCACCGCCCGGTTCGCCGTCGATCTCGGCGCGCCACAGGCCGTATAGGTGCACGGCAGCCAGGGCTTCCGGTGCCAGGCAGGCGGCGGGGGTGGTTTTTGAAGCGTTTTGGGCGTTTGCGCCCATAACAATTGCGCAAGCAGCTATCAAAAGTGTAGTAAATCGGCGTGTCATGGATTCTGCGCAGCCAGGGCAGCGGCGGCATTGGCTTGCGACTTTTGGGCGAACTCGGCGCGCAGCGCACGCAGCTTTTCGCGCGGGTCTTCGCGGGTGGTGGCCTGGTCCAGCCCCATCTCCTTGATGAAGCGGCTGGGCTGGGCGGCCACGGTTTCGCGGCCTTTTTTCTTCTTTTTGGTCCAGCTCACGGCCAGGCTGCGCTGGGCGCGGGTGATGCCCACGTACATCAGGCGGCGCTCTTCTTGCAGGCGCTGGGTGATGTCGTCGGCCACCACCTGCTGGCGGCCCTCGTCGTCGTCCAGCTTGAAGGGCAGCATGCCCTCGGTCACGCCTGCCAGCATCACATGCGGCCACTCCAGCCCCTTGGAGGCGTGCAGGGTCGAGAGTGTCACCACATCCGCATCCTTCTCGCGCTGGTTGATGGTGGACAGCAGGGCGATGGTCTGGGCCACTTCCAGCAGGCTCTTGGTTTCGCGCATGGTGGTGGTGCCCGAGTCTTCGTCGGTCTGGCCACCGGCGCGGGCGGCCATCCAGTCGCAAAACTCCAGCACATTGGTCCAGCGGGCGGCGGCGACTTTTTCGCTGTCTTCCCCGTCGTACAAATGCTTCTCGTAGTCGATGTCTTTGAGCCACTGCAGCATGAAGGCCAGGGAATCTTCTGCGCCGATGGTGCGCCGGGCCTGGTATTCCAGATCCGTCACATAGCGGCCAAACTCGTGCAGGCCGTCCAGCGCCTTGGCGGGCAGCAGCGCGCCCAGCGAGGACGTGAATAGCGACTCGAACAGGCTCAGCTTGTACTGCGTGGCAAATTCGCCCAGCTTGCCCAGCGTCTGGTGGCCAATGCCGCGCTTGGGCGTGGTGATGCAGCGCAAGAACGCCGGGTCGTCGTCGCTGTTGATCCACAGGCGGAACCAGGCGCACAGGTCCTTGATTTCGGCCCGGTCAAAAAAGCCGGTGCCACCGGATACCTTGTACGGAATCGCCGCCTTGCGCAGCGCCTTCTCGAAGGGCTTGGCCTGGTGGTTGGCGCGGTACAGGATGGCGAAGTGGCGAAACTCCTGGTACTGCGGCCCCTGCACCACCGCCGCCGTACCTGCGCGCAGGCTTTGGATGCGGGCCACGGCGCGCTCGGCCTCGTGCTCTTCGTTGTCGGCATCCACCACCCGCACCGGCTCGCCTTCGCCCAGCTCGCTGAACAGGGTTTTGGGGTAGAGCTTGGGGTTCGGGCCAATCACGTTGTTGGCCGCGCGCAGGATGGCGCTGGTGGAGCGGTAGTTTTGCTCCAGCGTGATGACCTTGAGCTGCGGAAAGTCGATCGGCAGCTTCTTCAAATTGTCCAGCGTGGCCCCGCGCCAGCCGTAGATGGACTGGTCGTCGTCGCCCACGGCGGTGAAGTGGGCGCGCTCGCCCACCAAATATTTGAGCACCTCGTACTGGGTGGCGTTGGTGTCCTGGTACTCATCGACCAGCACGTGGTTCAGCACGCGCTGCCACTTGCTGCGCACCTCTTCAAAGTCGCGCAGCAGGCGCAGCGGCAGGCTGATCAGGTCGTCAAAGTCCACGCTCTGGTAGGCGGTGAGGCGCTCTTCGTACAGCGCCATCACGCGGGCGGTGATGGCTTCGCTGTCGTCTGCGGCCTGGGCAGCGGCCTGCTCGGCGTTCAAGCCCATGTTCTTCCACTTGCTGATGGTCCACTGCCAGGTGCGGGCCGTAGCCACATCCACGCTGCCGCCTGCGTCTTTCAAAATGCCGGTCACGTCGTCGGCATCCAGAATGCTGAACTGGGGTTTCAGGCCCAGCAACTTGCCGTCTTCGCGCACCATGCGCACGCCCAGCGCGTGGAAGGTGCTGACCACCACGTCCTTGGCATCGCGCCCGATCAGTGCCTTGGCCCGGTCGCGCATTTCCATCGCCGCCTTGTTGGTAAAGGTGATGGCCGCAATGCTCTTGGGCGGCACGCCGGATTCGATCAGGCGCCCAATCTTGTGCGTGATCACCCGCGTCTTGCCCGACCCCGCCCCCGCCAGCACCAGACAGGGGCCGTGCAGGTAGTTCACAGCTTCTTGCTGGGCGGGGTTCATTCCGGCGGACATGGTGTGGGGGGATGCTTTAGACAAAGCGTTGGATCATACAGAGCGGGGCTGGCGGGGCGGGGTGCGGGGTTATTTTTAGGGTGCCAAAAGTGGCATAGGTGCCCGTTAAGTGGGCACGAGTAGCTATCAATTTGGTAGTGATGGTAAAGGTGCTACGGACGGTAGCCCAGTGGGGTCAGATCATCCATGCGCGCTGCAAAGTGGGTTTCGGCAAGGCTTTAAACCGCATGCGTGCTCTTGTATCTTTAAATACATGCACTTTCCCCAGTTTTTGGAGCATTGTTGGAATACGTGGATACGGGAGCGGAGAAGCGCCACCGGCATCTGCGTGATCGGTTGGGAAGCCGCCTTGCAGCCCGTTTTGCTCTTGGGTT
>CAUPPH010000015.1:0-99965 GCA_963513125.1 uncultured Albidiferax sp. | reverse complement strand
CCACTCCCGCTCGGCCCAGGGCGTACTGCGCGGCTTGCACTACCAGATCCAGAACCCGCAGGGCAAGCTGGTGCGCTGCGTGCGCGGCGCGGTGTTCGACGTGGCGGTGGACATCCGCCGCCACTCCGCCACGTTTGGCCAGTGGGTAGGCGTGGAACTGAGTGAAGACAACCACCGCCAGCTCTGGGTACCGCCCGGCTTTGCCCACGGTTTTGTGGTGCTGACGGAGTCTGCCGACTTTTTGTACAAAACCACCGACTACTACGCCCCGGCGTTTGAGCGCTGCATCGCCTGGAACGACCCGGCCATCGGCATTGACTGGCCTGCAGGCATCACGCCCCAGCTGTCCGCTAAAGATGCGATGGGCAGCCTGCTGGCCGATGCGGACGTGTTTGAGGCTTGAAGTGCATGCAAGGGCAGTGCTATATAAAGAATAGCTGCATATGCTTATTCTATAAGCGTTAGCAGCTATTTTTGCTTAAATTCTCCGTTGCGCGGTGGCCAGTTGGATCAGGTCACCTGGGTCAGCATCTTGTCCATGCGGCGGGCGACCTCGGTTTCGATCTTGTCCTTGAATGCGCTCCACAAGAAGCCCAGCTCTGCGTCCAGCACAAAGCGGTCGTCGGTGATCTGCACCGTACCGGTCACGCCCGCACGCCGAAAGCTGATCTCGTCGCTGGCCGCGCCTTCGGTGTATTCGCAGGTCATGCCGAGCCGGGTTTCGGCCTGCTCCAGCCAGTCGTTGGCCAGTTTGCGGGCAGCGGGCAGGCCCAGGGTGTGTTCGCGCTGCATGTGGATGTCGGTCACTCAAAATCTCCTATGGGGAATTGGCCTAGAAAGCTGCATCATGCCAGCCTGCGTAGCCCAGCGCGGGCACAATAGTGACACAACTTCAAAGGGGACAACCATGCTATATAAATTCAAGTCCAAAGCCGACGGCGACCTCATTCTGCTCGAAGCCAATGGCCGCAAAGTACTAGACATCATCGGCAAGGCCCCTGGTCCCCAGGGCATCATTCTGGTGGCCGAAATGGCGGCTGCCGTGACCGCACTGCAAGCCGCCATCGTGCTCGACGATGCCGCCCGCAAAGCTGCCACCGCAGAGGCCAAGGTCCATGAAATGGACACGGTCTCGCTGCACCAACGCGCCCAGCCGTTCATCAACATGCTGCGCCGCTGCGAGTCCGAGAACGCTGACGTCACCTGGGGGGCTTGAGGCAACGCTGCGCAAGTCCCGCGTGGAAACTTGTTCCGCGCCGCCTTAAATTGAAAAAGCCGCCGGGCCTTGCGGCGCGGCGGCTTTTAGCCAACAGCAAAGAATCAGTCGGCGTACACGTTGGCAGCCTTGATGACCGGGCTCCACTTGGCGATTTCACCCATCACAAACTTTTTGTGCTCAGCAGGCTCCATGCGCTTGTCGGTCACGACCACGGCACCCAGGCCTTCTTGCTTCTTGATGAAGTCCGGGTCTTTCAGGGCAGCCTTCAAAGCCGTATTCAGCTTGGCCAGCACGTCGGCAGGCGTGCCCTTGGGGGCGTACAGGCCGTGCCAGATGGTGACTTCAAAGTCCTTCAAACCCGACTCTTGCAAGGTGGGCAGGTCCTTCAGCGAAGCCGTGGTCAGGCGCTTGGGTGTCGTAACAGCCAAGGCTTTGACTTTTTTGGCTTCGATCTGGCTGGTGGTGTTGGTGGTCTGGTCGCACATCAGGTCGATCTGGCCGCCAATCAGGTCGGTCATGGCCGGTGCAGTGCCTTTGTAAGGCACAGTCGTCATGTCGATCTGTACGGCGTTCTGGAACAGCAGGCCACACAGATGCGAGGCGGAGCCCACACCGGCATTGCCCAGATTGACCTTGCCCTTGTTTTGCAACAGCCAGGCCGACAGCTCTTTGTAGTTGTTGGCAGGCAGGCTGGGCTTGGTCACCAGGGTCATCGGCACTTCGTTGACCAGACCCAGGTACTCAAAATCGCTCTCCACCTTGAACGGCAGGTTGCGCACCAAGACCGGCATGGTGGCCATACCGATATGGTTCAGCAGCAAGGTGTAGCCATCGGGCGTGGCACGGGCCGCTTTGGCCGAGCCGATGGAACTGCCCGCACCGGCGACGTTGTCCACCACCACACTCACCCCCCCCAGTTGCTTGCGCATGGCTTCGGCCAGATCACGGGCCACGCGGTCGGTCGGGCCACCGGCCGTAAACGGCACGATGATGCTCACGGGTTTGGTGGGGTAGTCGTTGGCATGGCTGGCCAAGGCGATGGCAGTGAGGGCCAGCAACGTAACAAATTTTTTCATCAAAGCTCCTGTGGAAGTGGGGCCGATCATAGCCATGCCACAGCCGTTCGACGTATGGGAAACCACGTAGACCCTGGCAAAGTCCCCAGAATGCAAGAAGCTTATTCGGCCGTATCCCCGTCCGCTATCTCGCTGGGCTTGATCAGCATCACCGGTACCTGCGCGGCATGCAGGACCTCGTGCGACACCGAGCCCAGCAGCGCGCTGCGCAGGCTGCCTTTGTCGCGCGCGCCCATCACCACCATGTCGCAACCAAAGCGCTCCACGATGTCGATCAGCGTGTGCGCCGGGTCGCCCACGGCCACCTCGCTGGCATAGGCGATGCCCGCATGCCGCAGCAAGGCCTCGCCCGCTTTCAAAGCCTTGGCACCGGCCTGGGCGCTGGCCCGGGCGATCAGCGCCGGGTCGGCGGCCATCACCATCTCGTACAAGTGGGCGGGCTCTTGCACGTTGGCCAGCACCACTTCGGCCTGCAGGCCCTGGCGCACCAGACGGATCACCTGCCGCACGGCTTGCAGCGACACCTCAGAGCCGTCCAAAGGCAACAAAATCTTCATCGCGTATTCTCCCGAGGTTTAAACATGGCCAGCATAGGCGCAATTTGCGCCGCACAAGATACCCACATGCCCCAACTCGTATTTATTCCCGGCCTGGCCACCGATGCCCACATGTGGCAAGACCAACTCGCTGCCGTGCCAACCTTACCCGGCGATTGGCGCGCCACGGTGGCCGACGTGCTCGCGCAGCACACCCGCATCGAGGACATGGCCCAGGCCGTGCTGCAAGAGCACCCCGGCGAGCTGGTGCTGTGTGGCGCGTCCATGGGCGGCATCATCGCCATGGAGGTGGTACGCCAGGCCCCCGAGCGCATCCGCGCCCTGGCCCTGCTGGGCACCAGCGCCCGGCCCGAGCTGCCGCACCACCGCCAGCAGCGCGAAACCGCCATCCGGATGGTCGAAGCGGGCCGTCTGGCCGAATTTGTACGCGCCACCGCCGCCATGGCGTTTTCGCCCACCCACCCCAGCGACAAGACGGACCTGCAACGCTACAAAGAGATGGTGCTGCGCACCCCGCCCGATCTGTGGGTGCAGCAAAACCGTGCCCTGGGCAACCGACCCGACGCGCGCCTGCACCTGGCCGCCGTGCGCTGCCCGACCCTGGTGCTGTGCGGCGACAAGGACCTGATGACCCCGCCCAACCTCTCCGAAGAAATCGCCAATCTGGTGCCCGGCGCGGAACTGCACCTGCTGCCCCGCTGCGGCCACATGCTGACCATGGAGCAGCCGGACGAAGTCAACGCCGTGTTGCTGGACTGGCTGGGGCGGCTGAAACCGTAATTGCTATATTTTAAATAGCTGCTTGTGCAGATCAAATAAGCACGGACTGCCGATTTGGCTTAAATCCTCAGGCGCGTTCCCGCACCTTCTCGGCCAGCTTCTCCAGCACAAACGGCGAGACAAACTTGTGCACCTCGCCGCCCAGTAGCGCGATCTCGCGCACAAAGGTGCTGGAGACAAACTGGAAGCCGTCGCTGGGCGTGAGGAAGACGGTTTCCACGTCCGGCATCAGGGTGCGGTTCATGCCGGCCAGCTGGAATTCGTAGTCGAAATCGGTCACCGCGCGCAGGCCACGCACCATGGCCTTGCCGCCCTTGGCCACTACGAAGTCGCGCAGCAGGCCGCTGAAACTTTCCACCTGCACATGCGGGTAGGCTTTGACGGACTCGCGCACCATCTCCAGCCGCTGCTCCAGGCTGAACAGCGTCTTTTTATGGTGCCCGGCAGCCACGGCGACGATCACCTGGTCGAACAACTGCGTGGCGCGGCGCACCACGTCCTCGTGGCCCAGGGTCATGGGGTCGAAGGTGCCGGGGTAGACCGCGATCACCTTCCGTTTCACTGGCGGATTCATGGCGTTTCGGCTGCGGTCAGCAGTTGCAGCAAGTGGGCATGGACCGCGCCCGCCTTCAGGTAACGGTGCACGCGCAGGCCCAGCGGGGCCAGCAGCTCGTCGGTCCACTTGGCGGGCGCTTCCATGTACACAAAGCCGTTGGCCTGCACCGCCTTGGCAGCGGCCCCCATGGAGGGCTCGTACAGGCCGGATTCAAACGGCGGGTCCAGAAACACCAGGTCCAGGCTGCCCGCTGCCAGCTGCCGCAGCGCCGCCACGCCGTCGCCGCGCTGCACCTGGGTGGCGCTGGCCTGCAGCTTGGTTTGCGTGGTTTTGAGCTGGGCCACCAGGGCCGGGTCTTGCTCGAACAAGTGCACAGTGGCGGCACCGCGCGATGCGGCCTCGAAGCCCAGCACGCCGGTGCCCGCAAACACGTCCACGCAGCGCCAGCCGGTCAGGTCCTGGCCCAGCCAGTTGAACAGGGTTTCGCGCACGCGGTCGGGCGTGGGGCGCAGGCCGGGCTTGCTGGCCACGGTGAGGCGGGTGCGCTTCCATGCGCCGCCGATGATGCGGATCTCGCCGGGCTTGCCGCCCACCGGATGCGGGTCGGACGGGCGGGGTTTCGTTTTGCGGGCGGCTTTTTTGGGGGGACGTTGCAACGTGCTCATGGTTTTTCTCCGACCACAATGGTGGCCATTTTTTCGGGTTGCAGGATACGGGCAAAAGCCGTTTGGATGTCGGCTTGCGTGACGCGGGCAATCTGTGCGGCCCAGTGGTCCAGGTAGTCCAGCGGCAGATGGTTCCACGCGATGTTAGCCACGTTGTCGAGCAGTTTGCGGTTGCTGTCGATGCGCAGGGCAAATCCACCTTGCAGATGGTCCTTGGCGGCCTGCAGTTCGGCAGCGGTCGGGCCGTCGGCCACGAAGCGCTTCAACACGTCCTGGGCCACTTGAATGGCCTGTTGGGCCTGGTCGGGCCGGGTCTGCAGGCCGATGGTGAAGGCCCCAGCGTGCAGGGCGGGCGCAAAGCTGCTGTAGACGCTGTAGCTCAAACCGCGTTTTTCGCGCACCTCGGTGGTCAGGCGCGAGCCAAAACCGCCGCCGCCCAGGATGTGGTTGCCCACCAGCAGGGCAAAAAAGGCCGGGTCGCTGCGCGCATAGCCGACCTGCCCGATCAGCACCTGGGCCTGGGCAGCATCGAAGGGGATGTGCTGGTTACTGGCCTGGGTGAGTGACTGCACATCCGCCACCGCAGGCAAAGGCGTGCAACCGGTGGCGGGCAGGCGGGCCAGCAGCCGGGTCACCAACGCATCGGCCTGGGCCCGGTCCACCGCACCCACCAGGCTGACGGTAGCCCGGCAGGGCAGGATGCTGCGGGTGTAGAAGGCGCGCATTTCGTCTGCGCCAATGCGGGCCAGCGTCTCGGCGGTCAGCTCATAGCCATAGGGGTGCGTGCCGTACACCGCGGCGGCAAACGCCCGCCCGGCCACGGTGGCGGGCCGGGTGGCGGATTCCTTGAGCTGGGCCGCCACGCGCTGGCGTTCGCGCTGCCACAGGCTGTCGCTGAAGGCGGGCTCGCCGATCTGGCGGGCGGCCAGGGCGGAGGCCTTGTCCAGCAGGTCGGGGTAGGTCAGGGTGCGCAGCGAGAAGCTGAAGCGGTCGCTGCTGGCGCTACTGTCCAGCGACGCGCCCAGATCAGCCCACGCCTCGCCCAGGGCGTTTTCATCCAGCGCGGGCGCGGTGCCCACGGCGCGCACGCCTTCCGAGGCTATGCCCGCCGTCAGGCTGGCCAGCCCGGCCTGCGCAGCCGGGTCGCGGCGGCTGCCTGCGTCGAAGTCGATCTGCACGTCCAGCATGGGGATGGCCGGGCTGGGCACCAGGTAGACCTGCGCGCCGCTGGGCTGGGTCCAGTGCTGGATGGGAATGCCCGCCTGCGCAAAATTTAAGCCAAATAGGCTGCTACCGCTTATGAAAATGGCGCTTATAGCTACATTTTTAATAGCAAACATCAGCGTAGCTCTCCGGGGGGAATGGCACGGGGTTTCTGGCGGTTCGGGTCCAGCGGCTGGGGCAAGAGAGTGGCCACGGTGAGCTGGTCGTCACCAAAGTATTTCGCAGCGACAGCCTGCACCTGGGCGGCGCGGATGCCGCGCAGCCGGGCGATGAGGCGGTCGTTGGCATCCAGCGGCAGGCCCTGCACCCAGTGGTTGCCCAGTTCGCGGGCCTGGTGCATCACCGAATCGCGCTGGTAGACGGCGCTGGACACCCACTGGGTTTTGACACGGTTGAGCTCAGCCTCGGTCACACCTGCTTGCGCCACCAGGGCCACCTGGGCGCGCAGGGCGGTTTCGACCTGCGCGGCACTGTGGCCTGCGGCGGGCACACCGTCCAGCACGAACAGCTGCGGGCCCCGCCCGGACAGGCCGTTGTACGCCCCGGCGCTGTCGGCCACCGGTCCCCCGGCCTGGCCGTGGTTTTGCGTCAGGGCACGCTCCAGCCGGGCACCGGTGTAGCCGTCCAGCACGGCGGCCAGCACGGTCAGGGCCAGCGCGTCGTCGCTGTCGGGCTGCAGGCTGGGCACCTTGAAGGCCAGGGTGACCAGCGCCTGCTCGGCCGGGGCTTTGAAATCCAGGCGTTTGGTGCCCGCCTGCACGGGCTCCAGCCGTGGTTTGCGTACGGGCACGGCGCGCGCCGGAATGCTGCCGTAGTGTTGGGCGGCCAGCGCGCAGACCTGTGCCGGGTCCACATCGCCCGCCACCACCACGGCGGCATTAGCCGGCACGTACCAGCGCTGGTAGAAGGCACGGGCATCATCGGGGGCCATGGCCTCCAGGTCGCTCATCCAGCCCACTACCGGGCGGCGGTAGGGCGATGTAGTGAAGACGGTGGCCAGCAGCGCCTCGTTCATCAAAGCGCGCGGGACGTCTTCGGTGCGCAAGCGGCGCTCTTCCTTCACCACTTCCAGCTCGCGCTTAAATTCTTCGTCCGACCACTGGTTATAGGCGAAACGGTCGGCTTCCAGCTGCATTACCGCCGCCAGCTGGCCTGCCGGGATTTGCTGGTAGTAGCCGGTGTAGTCCTTGGCGGTGAAGGCATTTTCCCGCCCGCCCAGGGCCGCCACCCGGCGCGAGAACTCGCCCGGCGGCAGGCTGGGCGTGCCCTTGAACAGCATGTGCTCCAGCACGTGAGCCACGCCTGTGGTGCCGTCCACCTCGTCGAGCGAGCCCACCCGCACCCACAGCATGTGCACGGCGGTGGGGGCCCGGTGGTCGGGCTGGACGATGACCGCCATGCCGTTGGGCAAATCGCACTGGGTGGGCAGGGTTTGGGCACCCGCAACAGCGCTGAAAAGAGCAAAAAACGGAAAAAGTAGACGTTTCATAGAATGGCTGATTCTAAGAACCCACCAAATGTTCAGCTTTTTCAAGAAAAAACCCCCTACCCCCGACATTGCGCCCCCCGCGCCCGCCGCCGAAGCCCCCGCCGCGGGCTGGCTGCGCAACCCGTTTGCCGCCAAACCCACCGAACCCGCTGCCGTAGAAGCGCCCGCCGCCCCCCGCGCAGGCTGGATGGACAAGCTCAAGACCGGCCTGCGCAAAACCGGCTCCAGCATTGCCACCGTGTTCACCGGCACGCAGATCGACGATGCGCTGTACGAGGAGCTGGAAGATGCCCTGCTGATGGCCGACACAGGGGTCAAGGCCACCCAATTTCTGCTAGCCGACCTGAAACAGCGCGTCAAAGCCGCCAAGGCCACCGAGCCGCAGGCCGTGAAAGCGCTGCTGGTCGAGTCCATCACCACCCTGCTGGCCCCGCTGGAAAAAGCCCTGGTGATCGGCCAGCACACGCCGACGGTAATCATGGTGACCGGCGTGAACGGCGCGGGCAAAACCACGTCGATCGGCAAGCTCACGCGCCACCTGTCTGCATCAGGCGCTAGTGTTTTACTAGCAGCAGCCGACACCTTCCGCGCGGCTGCACGCGAACAGTTGGGCGTGTGGGCCGACCGCAACACGGTAGAAATCGTCAGCCAGGAAGGCGGCGACCCGGCCTCGGTGGCATTTGATTCGGTCAGTGCGGGCAAGGCGCGCGGCAAGGACGTGGTGCTGGTGGACACCGCCGGTCGCCTGCCGACCCAGTTGCATCTGATGGAAGAGCTGAAAAAAATCCGCCGGGTGGTCAACAAAGCCGATACCAGCGCACCCCACGAGGTGCTGCTGGTGATCGACGGCAACACCGGCCAGAACGCGGTCAGCCAGGTGAAAATTTTTGACGATGCGATTCAACTCACCGGCCTGATCGTCACCAAGCTGGACGGCACGGCCAAGGGCGGCGTGCTGGCAGCGATTGCCCAGGAGCGGCCAATTCCGGTGTACTTCATCGGCGTAGGCGAGCAGTTGGAAGATCTGGAAACTTTCAACGCACGGGAGTTTGCCCAGGCCCTGCTGGCCTAACGAAGTGCACGGTCGTGCGAATTAGTTAACGGATTTTCCACTTCTTCATCTAAAAAAATTTAACGGATTGCATACAGGTGAACAAGTTCACAAGTGTTTAGAAGGAGCAGCCCTAGCATCTAGGTCATCGGGTTCACACCCATACTTTGACCTTCAACGCTATGCAAAACACTGCTTTCTCCCGCACCAAAATAGCCAGCCGCATCGTCGGCGTACTCGCTTTAGGCTGGCTGGCAGTCTCCAACCCGGCCCAGGCCACCGCCCTGACCTTCCAGAACTACGTCCAAGGCTCCCAGGGGATCAGCTTTGCCAACAGTTCGCCCGCTGCCAGCGGCTACTTTGGTGCGGGCGAAATGCTGTTTGGCATGAACGATGGCGGCGTGACCAGCGTGTTACGAGCCTACTGCGTAGATATTTTCCAGTACGCCTCTTCCAGCGCCCAAAACTACACCCTGGCCAGCGGCCTCAGCCACTTTGGTGCCGAAAGAGCCTCCGACCTAGGCCGCTTGTTCACTACCTTCGATGCCTGGAACGGCAGCACCTCCATCACCGCCCAGGAAACCGCCGCCCTGCAAATCGCCGTGTGGGAAATCGTCAACGAAACCGCGCGCAGCGCATCAAACCTGCAGTTGAACCTGTCGTCGGGCAACTTCAAGATCACCGCCGCCGCCACTGGCACGGTCGCCCTGGCCCAGGGCTGGCTCAACAGCCTGCCCACCGCCAACAACTGGTACCAGGTCAGCGCCTATGAAAGCGCCTCCTACCAAGACTACCTGGTGCTAAACAAAGTACCCGAACCCGGCAGCCTGGCACTGGTGCTGGGTGCCTTGGGCAGCATGGGCCTGGTCGCCCGCCGCCGCAAAGCCAAGGCACAGGCCGTCTAAAAGCCTAAGGTGGGGGCGGCACGCTGCTGCACGCCCCCTCATACAACAGCGCCCCACCCGCCCCCAGCAGCCGCGCACGGCTGGCCTGGCGGTCCACAATCCACTGGGCCCCGCTGCCAAACACCACCTCGGTGTCGCTCACAAACCCCGAACTCAGCCACTGCGTCTGCACAGCCACCGCGTCATCGGCGGTGCTAAAGCGCACCTCGGCACCACGCCGCGTCTGGTTACTGCCGTCGGCCTGCAGGTCGCACCACAGACTACGTATGTCCGGTGGCCCCCCTTTTTCCAATAACTCCTGTGCAATCTGGCGGGCACGGCCCGGCTGGCTGGTGCTGCGGCAGGCAAACTCGGCCACCATCCAGCTGCCGTCCAGCATGTGCACCGGATTGAACGTGAGGCTGTCAATGTCCAGCGCGGTGGCGCGGCGCTGTAGCAGCGGAGTTTCCGACTTGATCGACCCCGAAGGCAGGCTCGATGCCATTGTGGCCAGGCGCAACGGGCCCTGGCAATCGGCCACGAACTCGGCCGTACCCGCCACCGGGCTGGGCTGGCGCAGGTTGATCAAAAAGTAGCTCCCGGCCACATGGCGGCGGCTAATGATCGCCAACGACACTGCATCCACGCCCACCAGCACGTCGTCGATGCGCTGCACGATCTGCATGTCTTTGCTGGATGGCATCTCGGGTGCGGCCCCGGCACTGGCGCAGAAACCCAGATAAAACAATAGCAACAGGTGGCGTTGAATAGGCAGCATGCAGGCGATTTTGCCCGGGTTGGCGCGACCTCCTTAGAATCACGTTCCGCCCAAGACCGAAATATCAGGGTAAACCCCATACTTGACCACCATGACGACCCCCATGTCCACCCTTTTGCAACGCATCGAAATCGAAAGTGCCCCCCACCCCACCGCTGCCGTCATCTGGCTGCACGGCCTGGGGGCCAGTGGCGATGATTTCGCGGCCATCGTGCCCGAGCTGGACCTGGCCGGCTGCGCCGCCATTCGCTTCGTGTTTCCCCACGCGCCGACCATGCCAGTCAGCATCAACAACGGCTACGTGATGCCCGCCTGGTATGACATCAAGAATGCTGACCTGGTACGCCAGGAAGACCCAGCCGGCATCCACGCCTCGGCCCGCGCCATCGAGGCGCTGATCGCGCACGAGGTGGCCCGCGGCATTGCGCCCGAGCGCATCGTGCTGGCCGGTTTTTCGCAAGGCTGCGCCATGGCCTTGCACACCGGGCTGCGCCACAGCGCGCGGCTGGCGGGCACCATGGCTTTGTCGGGCTACCTGCCGCTGGCCGACACCCTGGCCACCGAACGGCACCCGGCCAACTTCAAAACGCCCATCTTCATGGCCCATGGCACGGCCGACCCGGTGGTGCCCTTGGCCCGCGCCGAGGCCTCGCGCCAAGCCCTGCTGGCACTGGGCTACCCGGTGCAATGGCATACCTACCCGATGCCGCACAGCGTGCATCCCCAGGAGGTGGCCGACATCAGCGCTTTTCTGCAATCGGTGCTGGGGGCAAACAAGGGATGATGCTCGGTATTGATTTCGGCACCTCGAACACCGTGGCTGCGCTGGTGCGCGCCGACGGCAGCCTGGACACCATTGCGCTGGACGCGGGCAAGCCCACGCTGCCCACCGCGCTCTTCTTTTCGCACGAGGACCAGCACACCAGCTACGGCAGCGCCGCCATGCAGGCCTACCTGGCGGGCACCGAGGGGCGGCTGATGCGCTCCATCAAAAGCCTGCTGGGCAGTGGCCTGATGGACGAGAAAACCGTGGTCAACGGCCAGTTGGTCAGCTTCACCGACATCCTGGGCCTGTTTTTCAAGGAGCTGAAAAAGCGCTCGGAAGCCCACCTGGGCCACGCGGTGCAGCATGCCATGCTGGGCCGCCCGGTGCATTTTGTAGATGACAACCCCGAGCGCGATGCGCTGGCCCAGGCCACACTGGAGCAGGCGGCCAGGGCTGCAGGCTTTGACGAGGTGCAGTTCCAGCTGGAACCCATCGCCGCCGCCTTCGACTTCGAGCGCCGCGTGACCACGGACACCACGGTGCTGGTGGTGGACATTGGGGGCGGCACCTCCGACTTCACCGTGGTGCGCGTCGGCCCCGGTCGGCAGGCCCTGGGCGACCGCAGCGGTGACATCCTGGCCACCACCGGCGTGCACATCGGCGGCACCGACTTTGACCAACTGCTGAACCTGCGCCATGCCATGCCGCTGCTGGGCCTGGGCCATGTGGGGCCGAGCGGGCGCGAAGTGCCGTCGGGGGTGTTTTTTGATTTGAGTACCTGGCACTTGATCCACCAGTCGTACTCGCGCAAGAGCCTGGCGCACGCAGCGGACCTGCGCGATGCCTATACCGACCGCGCCCTGCACCAGCGCCTGCTGCACGTGCTGCAGGAGCGGGTGGGTCACCATATTCTGGCGAATGTGGAAACCGCCAAGATCGCCTGTTCGCTGTCCAGCGCTGCCGCCACCATCGATCTGGACTGCATCGCCCACGACCTCCGCGCCCAGCTCACGCCCGCAGGCTTGGCCCAGGCGCTGCAGGCCCAACTGGGTCGCGTGGTGCAGTGCGCGCAGGAATGTGTGGCGCTGGCGGGGGTGGTAAAGCCGGATGCCGTGTACCTGACGGGCGGCTCGTCGGCCCTGGCGCCGCTGCAAACCGCCATGCAAGCCCTGTTTCCACAGGTGCGCATGGTGACAGGCGACCGCTTTGGCAGCGTGGCGGCGGGCTTGGCGTATGCGGGCTCGGTGGCGATGGAGTCTGTTACTGCTTAAAAATGATAGCTACTAGCGCTTATTCATAGTGCGCTAGTAGCTATTTTTACTTCTCATTTTTGCCAATTATTTGATAGCAGGCTTGGTGCTGCCGGCTGGCGATGGGGCTGCGGCAGTGTTAATGCGCTTTTCAACCGACTGGCCCAGGGCTTTCAACTTGGGTTCCACCTGGCCCTTGGTCTCAGCGACCACTTTGTCCAGCACGCCCTTTTGCATCTCGGCATTAAGCTGCGAAAACTTGCGCAGCACTGGGGACTCTATGGCCGCAAGTAGTTGACGTAGCTCGTCTTCGCTAAACTTTTCTTCCAGTACAGGAGTGATCGCCCCAGGAGCAATTTTGCCGACTCGTTCGCGCAGCAGAGGCCCCACGTCATCAACGTACTTCTTTACGTCGGCCTGAATTTCTTTACCCAAAGCATCCCGCTTTTCCACTGGCACCCGAAACGGAATGCTGGAGACC
Organism: uncultured Albidiferax sp.; assembly: GCA_963513125.1. Taxonomy (GTDB): domain Bacteria; phylum Pseudomonadota; class Gammaproteobacteria; order Burkholderiales; family Burkholderiaceae_C; genus Rhodoferax_B. Next base: position 87,189 of record CAUPPH010000015.1, on the reverse strand, counting down.
AATTGCTGCAACAACTGCGCCACGGGCTGCTCGGTTAGCTGGCGGGCAATACCATCTCCATTCGGTAGTTGCAACTGAACTATCTTGTTGATTAACTCTTTTTTGGCAGGGCTGGTTTCTGCGTGCGCCAAGGCCGCAACGGACAACAGCGCAACAGCAAGGAGTGTGTGTTTCATGGTCGAGTCTCTAGGGTTAAAAAGCGCAACCGCGCTCAGCGCTTCATTATCACCAGCTAAGCCATATGCAAAAGTAAGGGCAAAGTAAACCGCAGCGTGCAGCCGCCGTCTACCACCCCATGGGCACTGATACTGCCGCCGTGGCGCTGCACGATCTGGCGGGCCAGGGCCAGGCCGATGCCAGCGCCCGGGAACGCAGACGCAGCATGCAGGCGCTGGAACAGGTCGAACATACCGGCGCTGGCCGCGGGGTTGAAGCCCACGCCGTTGTCGCGCAACCAGAACGTAACGCCGTCCACCGCAGGTTCCCAGCCCAGAGCGATCTGCGCTTGGGTCTGATGCCGGGTGAATTTGAGGGCGTTGGACAGCAGGTACTCCCACACCTGGCGCAACAGCGCGGCATCGCCCTGCACCTCGGGCCAAGTGGCAGGCAGTTGCCAATCGATGCTGCGCCCTGCGGTGTCGGCCAACAACGCACGCTGCGCCTCGGCCACCAGTGCGCCCATAGGCACGGTCGTAGTCTGCAAGGGGATGCGCGCCAGGCTGGACAGCTCCAGCAGCGCATCCACCATGCGGGCCATGTTGCGGGCAGAGTACTCCAGCGTGTCCAGGCAGGGGCTGGGGTCTTCGCCCTCGGCCAGCATCTCGCGCACCAGCGGGGCGTAAGCGGTGATATGGCGCAGCGGTGCCCGCAGATCGTGCGAGACACTGCGCACAAAGCGCTCCAGCTCGACCTGTAGGTCGGCGTTGCGGGCCTCGCTCTGCCGCAGACGGGTCTCCAGATCGCTCAAGGCTGGACCTTCTTGGCGGCGCGCTTCCAGCTGGTGATGGCCACCTGGCGGCCACGGGCAACGCTCAGCACGCCCTCGGGGGCATCCTTGGTCAGCGTCGATCCGCCGCCCACCGTACCGCCCGCGCCCAAGGTGATGGGTGCCACCAGCACGCAGTTGCTGCCCACGTGCACGTCGTCGCCGATCACCGTGCGGTGCTTGTTGACCCCATCGTAGTTGGCGGTGATGCTGCCCGCGCCAAAGTTGACGCGCGCGCCCACGGTGGCATCTCCAAGGTAGGCCAGGTGGTTGGCCTTGGCACCCGGACCCAGGGTGGAGTTCTTGACTTCGACAAAGTTGCCGATGTGCACATCTGCCCCCAGCACCGCACCGGGGCGCAGGCGGGCGAACGGGCCAATGCGGGCATCCGCACCCACGGTGACACCCACTTGCTCGCCGTCGATGTGGCTGAAGGGATGGACCACCGCGCCTGCAGCGATGGTGGCGTTGGCAATGACACAGTTGGCACCGATCTTCACGCCCTCGCCCAGCGTTACGCTGCCTTCAAACACGCAATTCACGTCAATCGACACGTCTTGCCCGCACACCAGGTTGCCGCGCACGTCCAGCCGCGCCGGGTCGGCCAGGCGCACGCCCTGCTCCATCAGGACCACGGCCTGCTGGCGCTGGTAGGCGCGCTCCAGCTCGGCCAGTTGCACAGGACTGTTGACACCAGCCACCTGCACCTCGTCGGTGATCTTGTGCGCCACCACCGGCACACCGTCGGCCACGGCCATCTTGACGATGTCGGTCAGGTAGTACTCGGCCTGTGCGTTGCGGTTGTCCAGCCGGGCCAGCCAGGTGCGCAGGTGAGCGGCGGGCGCGGCCATGATGCCGCTGTAGATTTCACGGATTTCGCGCTGGGCCTCGGTGGCATCCTTGTGCTCGACGATGGCCTGCACAGCGTCGCCACTGCGCTCGATGCGCCCATAACCGGTGGGGTTGGGCAGCTCCAGCGTCAACAGGGCCAGCTTGACGCCGCCGCTAGCCGCCACCAGTTGGCGCAAGGTATCGACCTGGGTCAGCGGCACATCGCCCGACAGTACCAGCACCACGCCTGCGTCGTCGGGTAGATAAGGCAGCGCCTGCTGTACGGCGTGGCCGGTTCCCAGTTGCGGTTCCTGGCGTGCAAAATTTACAGAAAATTCGGCACCATCGCAGATGTACCCTGGAAGAGCCGCTTCCACTTCTGTAGCACCATGCCCGGTGATCACCACCACATTGCGGGGCAGCAAGCTACTGGCGGTGTCAACCACATGGGCCAACAATGCGCGCCCGGCCAGCGTGTGCAACACTTTGGGCAACTTGCTTTTCATGCGGGTGCCTTTGCCCGCCGCCATGATGACCACATCGACTTCTGCCATAGCTTGCAACTTTTTAGTTAAATGGACCCGAATTATGGGACTGTTGCTGCTGGTGGTCGCGTTGCAGGCCTGCACCGGCATCAAGCTCGGTTACAACAACGCCGTGGATCTGGCCACCTGGTGGTTGGACGGATATGTCGACTTCACAACCGCCCAGTCGCAGCAGGTGCGTGAGGACCTGCGCCAACTGCAGTTGCGCAACCGCCAGCAAGACCTGCCCGACTACGCCCAGACTCTGCGCCAGGCCCAGACCCTGGCGGCCCGCGACCTGGATGCCGTGCAGGTCTGCACCATGCGGACCACCGTGCGCGGCTACATCGATGCCCTGCTGGTGGGTGCCGAACCGGTCGCCACCAACCTGGTACAGACGATGACCCCAGCGCAAATCACGGTTCTGGAGCGCAAATACGCCAAGACCAATGCCGACTACCGCAGCGACTGGCTGGCGTTGACCCCCACCGAGGTGCACCAGAAGCGCTTTGACAAAGCTCTGGACCGGGCCGAGATGGTCTATGGCCGCATGGATGGCGTTCAAAAAGGGCTGATCCGCCAGCAGGTGGAGCAGTCCCGCTTCGACCCGCAGCGGGTGCAAGCCGAACGCCTGCGCCGCCAGGCCGACACCTTACAGACGTTACGCAAATTACAACGCGACACGGTCACCTCCACCGACACCCGCAACGCGGTACGCAGCCTGATGGAGCGCACTTTGCAATCGCCCCAGCCCGACTACCACGCCTACGCCCAAGCCATGGCCCTGCAGGACTGCCAGGCCATCGCTGTAGTGCACAACAGCACCACGCCCAAGCAACGCGAGGCGGCAGTGCAATGGCTGGCGGGGTACGAGCAGTCGCTGCGGGAGCTGGCGGCCCAACGGTAAAAACCCGCTGGACTCGCGCGCAGCGGGTTCGCCTACACAGCCTGCAGCCCCATCAAGGCATTCAAGGCGTGATGGTGGGCAAGCCCAGCTGGGCCAGCGCCGCATTGCCTGCTGTGCCGTTCAGGCGCAGTACCTGGCTGGTGCCGAGTTTTTCTTGGACACCCCAATACACCTCGCCCCCGCGTTCCACAAACACCCGTTGGTACGCCATGGCCGCCATTTGCGCAGGGAAAGCAGCAAATTCCAGCACCCGCGCATCGCCCAGGGTGCGGATGGCATAGGTTCCCGTGCCAATAGCGTTGCAGTTGCGGACCGAGTCATCGGTGGAACGCGACGGGCAGGCATAGAAATTGACCCCATTGCTGCCGGTAAAAGCGGCCCGGAAGCGAATGTTTCCACTGAAGTAAGAAGTGGCCGTGGCAACCCCGATGGGCGCTGTGCCCAGCGTGCCCAAGCTGACCGTCGAGCCACCCCAGCCCTCGTTGCGGTTACCGCTGAAGTAACGTACGCCATCCTTGCCGACGGTACTACCGGGCGCGGTGTAGATGCAGGCATTGCCCTGGTTGCGGGCAACCAGGGTCTCCAAGGTTTCTGCCGGGGTGGATGTCCAGTTGCCATTGCAGGGAATACTGGCATTGGCACGGGAATCGCCCCCGGCGGCCACGTCTGCGGGTGGCACGGTCACCATGTTGCTGCTGCGCACATCAAAGGCAATGGCCGTCGCGGTAGTGCTGTCAGACTGGGTGTACAGCTTGGAGCCGGTGGGAAACACAGCCGCATCCACCGATGCTGTCACCAAGCCGGTAAACCAGGCTGGCGCTTCACCCCAGTTGAGGCCACCGGTACGGGTGCGCTGGATCAGCGTGAAGATGTCGTCCATGGATTTGCCGCTGATGTCGGTGGTGACGCGCTGGGTGGTACCCCGGCTGAAACTATCGCAATAGTTGTAGTTGCTGCGGCCCTGGGCATCGCGCACCTTGCTGGTGTTGATCGTGCTTACCGTGCAGCCCACCCACAGGCTGCCGTTCCAGTGCAAGTCGCCCTGGCGCAGCGGGTTGGAATTGTTCGCCCACTCGGTATCCACGCCGTTTTCGCGCAGATGGCGAATACTGCGGTAGCGGGTGAGCCCATTGGCATCGGGCGTGGCCTCGGCGGCGGTGGAGGCCAAGACGCGGGTGTACCAGTTGTTGGCATCCCCCGCGTTGACCCAGTCCAGCGAGAAGCCCGCCACCGGTGTCTCGGCAACCGGCGCTTCGGCAGGCAGCCTGGCCAGGGTTACCGCAAGCGCAATGTCGGTGCTGGTCAGGCCACTGTCGGCCACCAGGGTGGTCACGGCGGTGGCGATGGCCGCTTTGCAGCCAGCCGCGGCTTTGTCGGCCTGGCAGGCATCCACCACCTCCGTGCTGCTGCCCGCCGCCACTGCTGCGGCCAACAGATTGCCCAGATTGCCCATGATGGCTTTCTGGATTTCGGCCAGAGTCGCATCGGGCGTGGCCGCCAGCGCACTGGTTTGCGACTGGATCACCCCCACCAGCAGGCGTGCGGTGGAGGCTGCGGTACTGTCGTTGGCGGCGATGTAATTGGCCAAGGGCGATGCCGCCAGCCCCGCCTGGCTTTGCACCAGCGCCGCGGCTTCGTCCGTGCTGACACCCGTGGAGGCCACCGCCAACTGCACCAGCGTGGTCAAGGGGCTGATGACCGCCGTTTGGTCGGCGGGGGCCGTGAGCGTGTAGGCCGTGGTGACAGGCCCGTTGTCGGCATCCACCGCCCCCACCGGCACGATGGCCAGTACCGGGAATTTGCCGACATCGGCATTGGGTACGGTGAGACTGGCCACGCCTTGGGCATTGGTAGGCCCGCTGGGTTCCCCGCTGTCGCAGGCCCCATTGCTGTTTACGTCCAGACACACGGTGGCACCTTGGATCAGGCCATCCATCACGGTGACCGCCACAGCGGTAGTGGTCGGGGCGGGGGCCGCGGGCGGCACGGCAGCGGTGTCGCCGCCACCTCCACCGCAGGCTGCCAGGGCGGCAATGGCGGCGCTGCCGAGCACCAGTTTGAGAGGGATTTTCATGGGGAACTCCAATAAGGGTGTTGTAAAACGAGGCCGGCCCCATGCTCGACCCAGCGCCCCTACCGCACATCCTCTGTTCAGGGGATACGCCCCCGCATCCATCACCAAAATGGATGATGGACAGCACAGCTACCACGGATTTTTGGTGCATACGTCACAAATCCCATTGGTCGGAATACCAGCCCAAAATCAATCCAAATGTCTATGCTTGGCACAGCCTTGCTGCAAATGGTTTCTTTTCTTGTATCGTCTCGTTTCAGCCTGCATATCGCAGGACCAGCAGGCACCCTTGGGACACCGCCATGCTGAACATCGCCGCATCCTCTTTCGTCGCCGATGCCATCAACTACATCGACGAACCCGAACCATCCGACACCTTGATCCTCATGCAGTGCGTGCTGGAGCAAATGGACTATGGCCTGGCACTGGTGCATATGGCTACACGCCAGATACGTTTTGCCAACCGCCTGGCACACGACGGGCTGAACGGCCCCGGCAGCCTGCGCAGCGGCCTGTGTGTGGTGGACGGGCGGCTCAGCACCCTGCTGCGCACCGACACCCCGCAGCTGGAACATGCCCTGCTGCGCGCCCAGACCGGGGTGCGGGCGCTGATCAGCCTGGGTGGTGAAGACTGCACCACCAGCGTGGCCCTGGTGCCGCTGAACGCCCCTGGCGCGGCTCCGTACGCCCTGCTGGTGTTTGCCAAGCAGCAGCTGTGCGACAGCTCGACCATGGCGCTGTTTGCCCGTGAGCGCGGCCTGACCAGCGCCGAAAGCAATGTGCTGGCCTCGGTATGCAGCGGCATGCGGCCCACCGAGATCGCCACCCACCACGGGGTGCAAATTTCCACCGTGCGCAGCCAGTTGCGCAGCATCCGCATCAAAACCCGCTGCGACACCATCCGCCAACTGGTGGAGACCGTATCCATCCTGCCGCCCATGGCCCGGCACATGGCCGCCGTGCAGCATTAAGAACGTGTTCACGATCTAAATCCCCAGCGGATTTGCCGGTAATGTAAAGACGGCGGGAAGAATGGCATAGACTGCGTGCGCGCGACGTGCGCCCCTCTATGCCATGCAGTCTCCACTCAACACCCTCACCCACGCTTTTTGCAACGACCCGGTCCAGCCCCTGCTGCTGCGTGAGCTGGTGCCTTTGGGAGAAACCCGGCGCTACCGCAAGGGCACGGTGCTGATCCACGAGGCCGACCCCGGCGACACGCTGTTTGTGGTGGTGGAAGGCCGGGTCAAGGTGTATTGCACCGACGACTTTGACAAGGAAATCACCTTTGGCGTGATCGGTCCCGGCGACTATTTTGGCGAAATGGCCCTGGACGGCGGGCCCCGCTCGGCCAATGTGGTGACCCTGGAGTCCACCGTCTGCACGCTGCTGACGCGCACCACCCTGCTGGGTTTCATTGGCCAACACCCTGAATTTGCCCTGGACCTGCTGTCCAAAGTAATCCGCCGCGCCCGCATGGCCACCAACAGTGCCCGCAACCTGGCCTTTGTCGACGTATATGGCCGCCTGAGCCAGTGCCTGCAGAACCTGGCCACGCCCCAGCCCGACGGCACCCAACGCATCACCGAGCGCATTACCCACCAGGAAATCGCCAGCCGCACCGGATGCAGCCGCGAAATGGTCAGCCGGATTCTGAAAGACCTGGAAAACGGCGGCTACGTGCAAATCGAGAAGCGCCAGATCGTGCTGGTGCAGCCCTTACCCGCAAGGTGGTAAGGGCATTTCCGGTATTTTTATATGCTTTTTAGGCCGCTAGCGCTTATGGAATAAGCGACTTATGCTACTTAAAGTATAGCAAATCAATCCAGCGCGCGTTTCAGGCGGATTTCTTCGATCTTGATGTCGCCCATGGGCACGGTCTTGGCGGTGTTGAGTTCGCGCTTGAAACCGGCCAGGTCAAAAAAGCGCAGCGCGCGCTCATTGCGCAGCGGAATCCACACGGTGACGGTGGTGCAGCCTTCTTCCACCAGGGCTTCTCGCGCGGCATCCCACAGGGCCAGGCCCACGCCTTTGTCCCAATGGCTCTCGGCCACGTAGATCGACCAGATCTCGCCCACGGTGTTCTTGGTGCCTTTGTCGCGCGAACGGTCAAAACCGACAAAGCCGACGATTTGGCCGCCATCCACAGCCACCTGCACCTGCGGGTCGCCGTATTCGATGGCATCGCGCCACATGCCCAGGCGCTTGGGGGCGGGCATGAGGTTGAGGTGCTCGTCGGGCACCAGGCCCCGGTAAGCGGACGCGGTGGCGCTGACGTGCAGGTCGGCAATCGCCTGCGCTTCTTTCAAGACGGCGGGGCGGACATCGACGGTATAAGAACTGGTCATGGAGAAGTAAGGCCTGAGCACGAAAATATTTTGGGGGACCGGGATTGTCGCCGCAAAACGCCATGGCCTTGGCACCCTATGGGCCGCAGACTAAACTCCGCTCTACCTATGCGATACGAAACCGTCTGTTACACAGCCCAGATCGCACCCGAAGAGTCGCATTTTGGTGCGCCGCCAGACCTGCCTTTGCTGGTGTCAGCCGAGCACGCGGGTCGGCTGCTGGCCAGCTCCTGCCGCAATGGCACCTGCCGCACCTGCATTTGCCAGCTGGTCAGCGGCCAGGTGGCCTACCGCATCGCCTGGCCTGGCCTGAGCGCCGAAGAAAAAGCCGAGGGCTACATCCTGCCCTGTGTGGCCTACCCGGTGTCAGACGTGGTGGTGCGGCTGTCGGTGCCTGTATAAAACCGGCACCATTCCCATGGACCCGCTTGTGCACACCCCCGACACACCGGCGCTGACCCTGACAGTCTTGCTGGAGGACGCTGTGCTGTCCATGGCCCTGAGCGACGGGCGCGGTATTGGCTACATCGACCGCCTGGTGCTGCCCGGCGGCTGCCTGCACAGCGTGCTGGCCCCCCCACTGGACAGCCCCATGGAACTGGGGGCTCACCTCACCACCCGGCTGTTCCCCGAAAAAATCCACCAGTTCCTCCAACGCAGCCCGCCGCGCGACCTGTGCCTGCAACTGGGTGACAACCTGCTCGACATCCCCTGGGAAATGGCCTTTGACGGCAGCCACTACCTGGGTGAGAAGTTCCAGACCACCCGGCGCATCCTGTCCGATGTGGCGTTGCCGCCCAGCGTGCGCCTCGGAGCGCACCGTGAAACCGTGCGCGTGCTGTTGCTGCAAGGCCTGGGCAGCACAGAGGCACACAGCAGCTACGGGGCCGAACTGGTCAGCCGCATCCAGCCTACCGGCGGCCTGACGCTGACCCGCATAGAAGTGGAGCACGCGCACGCGCTAGACCAGGCCACCTTGCTGCGCCTGGCCGACGACCACGACGTGGTGCACTGCATCGGACCGATGGCATCCGCCCTGACCAGCCAAGAGGCCACCCCCGGTGCGGTGTTCGGCTGGACCGACATCGCCCGGCAGTCCAGAGCCGCCCAATTGCTGGTGTTCGACCACGCCACTACGGCGCTGGCTCCCACGCCCTGGCTGCACATAGCCTGCCGCCGGGGTGCGCCAGTGCTGGTACACGGTGGCCGCTGTGGTGCACCGGGCCATCTGGATTGCATGCACCAGCTGTACCAGGGTCTGGCCCAGGGCCTCCCGTTGGGCGAAGCCGTGCGCCGGGCCCGGGGCGAGGGCATTCGCCAAGCCAGCCAGACCCGCCACACCCACACCGGTGCACCGCCCTGGGCCGCCGCACTGTACGGCGACGCGGCGCTAGTGCTGCGGCCCAGCGCCGACCGGCCCGGACTGGACGACAACCTGCGCCAGGTCACCGCCATGTTCTGCGACCTGGTGGACTCCACCCAGTTGCTGGGTGCCTGGGGTGCCGAGCGCTACAGCGACATGCTCGACAGCTACCACGCCGCCTGCGCAGGCATCGTGGCGCGCTGGGGCGGCGTGTCGGACGACCCGCAGGGCGACGACGGCATCATGTGCTACTTCGGCGTGCCGCTGGCGTACGAAGACTCGGTGGCCCGGGCGCTGCGGGCCGGGTTGGAAATTCTGCAGGCAGTGGCCCAGTTGGGTGTGCAGGTGCGGGTGGGCGTGGTCACCGGGCATGTGGTGGTCAAGGCCGGCCAGCCGATTGGCGTGTCACTGCACCTGGCCGCACGCCTGCAGTCGATTGCCCGCCCCGGCACCCTGGTGGCCAGCGACTCGACCCGGCAGATCGTCAAAGACAAGTTCGTCTTTGAGCGGCTCACCGACCTACCCCAGCTCAAGGGCTTCCCGCTAGCCACCAGTGCCTACCAGGTGCTGGGCGAAGTGCGCGAGCATGCCCACCCCCTGGCCGATGCCAGCCCCCAGCGCACACCGTTTGTGGGCCGCGACAGCGAACTGCAACTGATGGAATCGCACTGGTCGGCGGTGCAAACCAGCGGCTTGCGCACGGTGCTGGTGTCGGGCGAGGCAGGCATGGGCAAGTCACGTTTGACCAGCGAATTCCGCCGCGCCCTGGGCGTGCGCGGCCACCGCACCATCGAATGCCGCTGCACGCCCGAACATGCCCACAGCGCCTTCCACCCGCTGATCTACCTGCTGCGCCGCCGCCTGCGCCTGTTTGAGGACGACAGCACCGATGCCAAACTGGCCCGCATCCGCGCCCGCATGCCCCATACCCTGCCCGAGAGTGACCTGGTCCTGGTGGCCGGGCTGCTATCGGTGCCCACCGAAGGCCACCTGCCGCCCCTGCCGTTGTCGGCGGAAAAACAGCGCCAGCGCACCCTGGAAGTACTGGTGGCCTGGCTGGTCCATGAAAGCCACAGTGGCCCGGTCTGCCTGGTAGTGGAAGACCTGCAGTGGATCGACCCGTCCACCCGCGAATGCGTGCACCGCCTGATCACCGAAGGCGCGCAGGCCCCGCTACTGGTGGTGCTGACCCTGCGCTCCGAGCTGCCACCGCCGCACGACCCCGGTTTCACCGTATTTGAAGTACCGCTCAAAGGCCTGTCGGCTGTGTCCACCCGGGCCATGATCCTGAGCGCCTGCGGTCCCAACACCGTGCCCGGCGACATGGTGCAACTGCTGGCCGACAAGGCCGACGGCGTGCCCCTGTTCATCGAAGAATCGGCCCGCATGCTGATGGACCTGGGCGTGCAGCCCGACAGCACCGATGCCACCCTGGCCGCCCGCTTCACCGTGCCCACCACCATCCAGGACCTGCTGATGGCCCGGCTGGACCGGCTGGCCAGCGCCAAACAGGTAGCCCAGGTAGGGGCCACCATGGGCCGCGAATTCTCCCTGCCGCTGCTGCAGGCCGTGCTGTCCCACGAAACCTCGCCCATCGGGCTGAACCACCTGAACGCCCAGCTGGCGGCACTGGTGCGCTCGGGGCTGGTGGTGGAAAAAGGCGACACCACCAGCCCCCGCTATTTCTTCAAGCACGCGCTGGTGCGCGACGCGGCCTACGAATCGTTGTGGGAACGCGACCGCAAGCGCCTGCACCGCACCATTGCCAACGTGGTACGCGAGCAGTTCCCCGACATCGCGCAAAGCCAACCCGAGCTGCTGGCCTACCACTTTGCCCAGTCGGGCAACGATGCCCAGGCGCTGGAATACTGGGAGCGCGCCGCCCGCCGCGCCGCCAGCCGCTGGGCCCATGTCGAGGCCATCAACCACCTGCGTAGCGGCCTGGCGCTGCTGGCGCGGCTGCCCCCGGTATCGGAGCGCGACCGCACCGAACTGCGCCTGCAACTGATGCTGGCCGGGCAGCTCATCACCACCCAGGGCTACGGTGCCGACCCGGTGGGCCACGCCTACGAGCGCGCTGCCGAACTCTGCCAGCGCGCGGGCGACGAGGCCGCGCAGATGAAAACCCTGCTCGGGCTGGAGGGCTACCACTTCATGCGCGCCGACTTTGGCCGCGCCCACGTCATCGCCCGCCAGGCCGCCGCCGTACTGGCCGACTCGGCCGACCCGATGCGCAAGATCCAGCTGCAATGGGCGGTGGGCAATATCTTGTTCCACCAAGGTGAATTTGTGGAAACCGTGGCCCACCTGGATGCCTGCCTGGCCTTGTACAACCAGTTGCAGCACCACCCCCGCATGGTGCAGGACCCGGGCGTGATGTGCCTGTGCTACTCGGCCTGGGCGCTGTGGGAGATCGGTCTGGCCGACCAGGCCCTGGAGCGGGCGCTCAAGGTGGTGGCCATGGCCGAGCAGCTCGACCACAAATTCAGCATGGCCGAGGCCTACGCGTTTTGCGCCTCGGTGCACCTGTTCCGGGGCGAGCACGCCGAGGCGCTGCGCTGCGCCACGCGCTCGCGCGACATCTGTACCGAGGGCGGCTTTGCGGTGTGGCTGTCGTATGCCCAACTGCTGCATGGCCGCCTGGTGGCCGAACTGGGCGACCCGGAGGCCGGCGTAGCCGAGATGCGCCTGGCCTACGCCCAGTGGATTGCCACCGGGGCCATCGTCACCCGTCCGCTATACCTGGCCATGCAGGCCGAAGGCCTGGCCCTGGCCGGACGGCCCGACGAAGGCCTGGCCCTGCTGGCCGAAGCCTTTGACCTGGTGTGCCACACCCGCGAGCACTACCACGAGGCCGAGGTGCGCCGCCTCACCGGTGAGCTGATTCTGCAGTCAGCGCGCCTGCACGGCGTGGACCGCCAAGGGGAAGCCCAGCAGTGGCTGCAGGGCGCGCTGGAATTTGCCCACGGCCACCGGCACGCCGCCGCCGCCCTGCGCAGCGCCACCAGCCTGGCCCGCCTGTGGATGGGCCAGGGCCGCCATGCCGAGGCCTACCGTATCCTCAAAATAGAGTATGACGGCGTAACAGAAGGTTTCTACACTCGCGACGTGCAGGTTGCCAGCGCTTTGCTGCAGCCCCAAACGCACGCCAGCAGCCTACCGACACCGGCCTGAACACCCGAGGGCATGCGGCTTACATGACGGAGCCCCCATGACGACCCCGCACCTCGATGAACTGACCGCAGCCCCCAGCGCCCACAATCACAACCACCTGCTCTTCAGCATCCTGAGCGACAACACCCAGCGCAGCCAGCTCTACCAGGAGCTGCTGGCCCAACCCCAGGTGCTGAGCTTCACCAGCCGCGCCGACACCAAGTTCCGCGCCACCGACGACGGCAACTCCGAGTACCACCAGACCGTGCACCTGCTGACGCAGCGCACGCACATCCAACAGGCGCTGACCGACACCACCAAGTTCAGCAACGCCCCCTATCTGGCACTGGGCAGTGGCACCTTCATGCTGGGGCTGGACAAAGACCAACCGACCCCGGCCACCGACGAGCACCTGGCCCAGCGCAAACTGGCCATGCGCGCCTTTCAATTTGGCGCGCCCACCATCGCCGTGCTGTCCGGCGTGGCCTACCTGGCCGCCTCCACCCTGCCGCTCAAATCGCGCCATTTCGACCTGGCCCTGCTGGCCGAGCAGGCGGCGCTGCGCTTTGTAGGTTTTTTGTTTGGCTTTGCGCAGTCCGACATTGCGCTGCTGGAGCGCACCACGCGCCTGGCCTACGCAGGCATGGGCTACCAGATGTACGCCCGGCATTTTGTGACCTCGCCCGGCACCCTGCTGGACGCATCCACCGGCATGGGTGGGCTGCTGATCCGCGTGGCACAGCTCATCGACCAGTACCAGAACCCGATTGGCCGCGTCGACACCGACGAAGCAAAAACCATCGCCGATGAACTGGCCGAGCTGCAAGCCTTTCACCCCGTGCTCACCAGCTTCAAACCGGTACTGCAAGGCCTGGCCGAGAACCCTGGCAGTTTTTCCGGCACCGAGCTGGCCGCCATCGTGGTGGGCGCCATTGCGGGCATCGTCGGCAACGTGCAGGCCAGCGTGTCGATTGCCATCAGCCAGTTTTTTGAGCTCAAGCTATTGGACGATGCCCAAAAGGCACCCGACAGCGCCAGGCTGCAAAACATGGTGATGGAAGCCCTGCGCCTGCAGCCGCCCGCGCCCTTCCTGCCGCGCAAGGCGCTGTGCGACAACCCGTTTGCCGACCCATTGGGCGCGCAGATCAAGGCGGGCGATATCGTCATCCTGGCCATCGGTGCGGCCACCCGCCAGGGTGACAACGGACCGCTGCACCGATTCCGCCCCGGCACTACCGGCGACGACCCGCTGATCTTTGGCGGCCCCACCGGGGCCACCGGAGCAGCTACCGACTACCTGCACCAATGCCTGGGCAAACACATCGCCCTGCCCCTGATCACCCACGTGGTGCAGCAAGTGTTGGCCCTGCCCGGCCTGGACCGGGTACTGGACGAGCGCACCGGCGACCCCCAACCGCTGGTCAAGCGCTGGGGTTTCAACTGCGACAGCTTTCCCTTGCAGTACACAGTGGACAAGGCGCTCATCCAGCAGTCGCTGAACGTGGTGATGCCCATCAAGACACCGTTGTCGCTGCATGCCGAGATGGTGAAGAAAATCATTGCCTATGGCGCGCCGCGCATCCAGCGGCGGCTGGACCAGTCGCGCCACGTGCACTTTGCCTGGTTCAACCTGCAAAACAACGACAGCGAACTGGCCCTGCACACCGTGTTCGACGGCGACTTCGATGCCTACATCGAACACTTTGCGGTGCAGATCGGCCCGCTGTTCGACCAGTTGCTGGAGCACATCCAGCACGCCTCGCCCCGCCCCGTGGCCGAGTTCCCCAAAGAATTCGTGGACACCATCCGCCGCTTCCACCAGGCCCCGGTGGGCGGCTACTTCTACAGCGCACACCCGCTGCGCACCGTAGACAAAACCATTCCCCCACCCCGGTCCATCCCATGACGCTGCGCCCCCACATCCAGAACCTGGTGGCTAACGGCTTCGACACCGACCTCAGCCGCTACTTTTTGCTCCACGTGCAGCAGCCCGCTGCCGCCCGGCTGTTCTTGCGCTCCCTGCTGGACCAGGGCTGGGTGGTCCACGCCCATGAGGCCCGCCAACAGGCCAAGGCCTTGCACGCCCAGCAGCGCTGCCCCGCAGGCATCGGCTTCACCTATGCAGGCCTGAAAGCCCTGGAGCTGCCCACGCGCTATCTGCGCCTGGTGGCCGAGCAGGCCCCGGCCTTTGCCGAAGGTGCGCCGCTGCGCGCATCCCACCGCCTGGCCGACACCGGGCCCAGCGCCGCCGCGCTCTGGGAGGCCCCCTTCCGCCACCGCAGCGCCCACGTGTTTTTGACCCTGCACGCCGACGACCGCGCCACCTTGGACGCTTGTGGCACGGCGTTGCAAGCCATGGCGGGCGATGCCTTTGCCCAGGCGGGCTGGGCCACGCCTTTCGACGGAGCCCACCTGGGCACCAACAAAAAGCAGCGCCGCGAACACTTTGGCCACCTGGACGGCCTGACCAACCCCTTGATCGACGGCCTGCACACCATCAGGCCCACCCAAGCCGCCCTGGAAGTGCCACCCAAGCTGCACGCCGCTGGCGAATTCCTGCTGGGCCACCGCAACGCCGAGGGCTACAACCCCTGGCTCAATGCGTCCGAGCCCACGGCGCTGCGGCAGTTCTTTGCCAACGGCAGCTTCTCGGCCCTGCGCAAAATGGCGCAGGATGTGGAGCGCTTCAATACCTTCACCCGCAGCCAAACGCTGCCCGAAGCCACCGTGCGCGCCAAGCTGCTGGGACGCTGGGACGACGGCCAGGTGGTCAGCCCCGTGCCCGTAGCCGGACCCAAGCCCGCCACCCGCGCCGGGTTGAACAACTTCGACTTCCAAAACGACCCCCACGGCCTGGGCTGCCCCTATGGCGCGCACATCCGCCGCATGAACCCGCGCGAGGACGCGGTGGTGCCGATACGCAAACGCCCGCTGATCCGGCGCGGCATTCCGTACACCACCACAGAGGGCGAGCGCGGCCTGCTGGGCCTGTTCTTCTGCGCCAGCCTGGAAGACCAGTTCGAGCACCTGCTGGCCGAATGGGGCAACAAAAACCCCTTCGGCGTGCCCAACCCCAGCACCGCCAAAGACCCGATGATCGGCAACCACGAAGGCGACGGCGGTGTGTTCTGCATCCCCAACGCGACAGGGCCAGACACGCAGCTCTGCGGCTTTGCCCCGTTTGTCACCACCAAGGGCACGCTGTACAGCTTCTTTCCGAGCCTGCCTGCGCTGGCGATGTTGGGGGCGTTGGGCAGCCCCCCGGGCTGAGCCGCCGCACCCCAACTGCGCACCGCCCGGGTGCGCGGCATACACCGCGCACCACAATGAACGGGCTTCGCCTCGGGCTGGCACCTAAAGCGCCAGTTTGCTGGCACTTCACGGGAATATCTCTTGCTCACAGAATCCGCATCAGTCCAGCGCCAACCCGGTAGCTGTGTTCTGCAACCGATTCACAGGAGTTTTCCCATGTTGATTAAAAGTCTGTCGATGGCCGTGCTGTCTCTGGCGCTTGGCACCCTGGCCTATGGCCAAAACAAAGAGGTGACGTTTGCGCACCAGGACATGCTGGTGCCGCTGCGCCTGGTGATGGAATCGGGCGAGGTGGAAAAGGCCACTGGCTACAAAATCAATTGGCGCATGTTTTCAGGCGGCGGCGATGTCATCCGCGCCATGGCTTCGGGCGATGTGCAGATGGGCGAGGCGGGCTCCAGTCCAATGACCGCAGCCGCCAGCCAAGGGCAGGACATCAAGCTGTTCTGGATTTCTGCTGACATCGCCAATGCCGAAGCGCTGGTGGCCCGCAACGGCTCCAACATCAACAGCATGAAAGATCTGGTGGGCAAGAAGGTGGCCACGCCGTTCGTATCTACCGCGCATTACCAGCTCATGGCGGGTATGAAGATGGACGGCGTGGACGGCAAGGCGGTGAATGTCATGAACATGCGCCCGCCCGAAATCGCCGCCGCCTGGGAGCGCGGCGATATCGATGCCACCTTTATCTGGGACCCGGTGCTGTCCAAAATCAAGACCAACGGCAAGATCATTGCCAGCTCGGGCAGCATTGGCAAAAAAGGCGCACCCACGTTTGAGGGCATCATCGTCAACGGCAAATGGGCTGCCGAAAACGAGGCATTCATGGTGGCCTTTGTGAAAGCGCTGAACCGGGCCGATCTGGAATACAAGGCCAGCGGCAAAGGCTGGACCACCGACTCGGCCCAGATCAAGGCGATGGCCAAATGGACCAAAGCCAATCCGGCCGATGTGGGCGCTGCAATGGCGTTGTACAACTTTCCCACCATGGCCGAACAGGTGTCGCCCCTGTGGCTGGGTGGCGGTGCAGCCAAAGCCATGGCCAACACGGCCATCTTCCTGAAAGAACAAGGCCGGGTCCAGGAAGTCAAACCTGACTACAGCGCCTTTGTCACCATGGCCTATGTGCAAAAAGCGATGGCGAAGTAAGCCGGGCACTCCCTTTTCGTCTGCATTTTTACCTCCACAGGAGTCTCCATGCCCACGCTGGACATCCGCGACCTCACGGTCCATTACGCCATCAAGGGTGGAACGCTGCAAGCGTTGGCCCCGGTCAATCTGCAAATGCGCGACGGCGATTTTGTCGTCGCCCTGGGCGCATCTGGCTGCGGCAAAACCACCCTGCTCAATTGCATTGCGGGGTTTTTGCCCCCCACCAGCGGCGAGATTCTGCTGGATGGCCAGCCGATTGCCGGGCCTGGGGCCGACCGGGGGGTAGTGTTCCAAAAGCACGCACTCATGCCCTGGTTGAACGTGCGCGACAACGTGTCCTTGGGCCTGCGCCTCAACGGCATGGGCAAAAAGCAGCGCGATACAGTCGCGCAAGAAAAATTGGCTCTGGTGGGCCTGGAAAAATACGCCGACCGGGCGGTCTATGAACTGTCGGGCGGCATGCAACAGCGTGTCGGCATCGCCCGTGCGCTGGCCAGCGACCCGGCGGTGCTCCTGATGGACGAGCCCATGGGGGCGCTGGACGCTTTTACCCGTGAGCAGGTGCAAGAAATCCTGCTGCGCGCCTGGGTCGAATCCCACAAGATGGTTTTTTTCATTACCCATTCGGTGGAGGAGGCGCTGTTTCTGGCCACCCGGCTGATCGTGATGAGTCCGAGCCCCGGCAGGGTGTCACACATCTACGACGACGTGCCTTTTTCACGGCAGTTTTTGGCGCACGGCGATGCACGGCGGGTGAAGTCCGAGCCCGCCTTTATCCGCATGCGCGAAGAAGTTTTGTCCATCATCCACCAACGTGAGGCTGTCCATGCCTGATCTCGCTATTCCTGTAGGCGCTGTGCTGGCCCCGGTTGCCACCAAGCTGCCATTCCCGGCCCCGTCCACAGCCGCACCCACCCCCGGCAAGGCCCAAAAAACCAGCCACTTCAAGGTACCTGGTGAAGGTAGCAGCGTGCTGATCAGCGCCGTGACCGTGGGGGTGCTGCTGGCGGTGTGGTTTGCCGTGACCAACCTGGGCTGGGTCAAGCCGCTGTTTTTACCCACGCCGCAGGCGGTATTCCAGCAGTTCTATGAATACCTGACCGGCCAGGCCAATGACAAGCCACTGTGGCAGCATTTTGTGGCCAGCATGCTGCGGGTGTTTTCGGCCTTTGTACTGGCTTGCATCACTGCCATTCCGCTGGGCATTGCGATGGGTATGTCGCGCACGGTGCGGGGCATTTTTGACCCACCCCTGGAGTTCTACCGCCCGCTACCACCGCTGGCCTACCTGCCGCTGATCATCATCTGGTTTGGCATTGACGAGACACCCAAGGTCCTGCTGATCTTTTTGAGCTGTTTTGCGCCGCTGGCCCTGGCTGCCCGCTCAGGTATGCGCAGTGCCTCGCAAGAGCAAATCAACGCCGCCTACTCCATGGGAGCAAGCTACCTGCAGGTAATCCGCCATGTGATTCTGCCGTCGGCCATGCCCGACATTCTGATCGGCATGCGGATTGCCATTGGTTTTGGCTGGACCACCCTGGTGGCGGCGGAGATGGTGGCCGCCAACCTGGGGCTGGGGCAGATGGTGCTGAATGCGTCCAACTTTTTGCGCACCGACATCGTGATCATGGGGATCATCGTGATTGGCGTGGTGGCCTATCTGTTTGACCTGCTGATGCGCTGGATGGAGCGCACCCTGGTGCCGTGGAAGGGGCGCATGTAGGGATGCTTTGCTCTAGATTTTGAGTAAATTTTTAATAGCAGCTAGCGCATATGAAAATTGCGCTAGCTGCTATTTTTATGCTTAAAAATATGGCCATTTTTAAAAATTTTGGCAGCGGCAATTTCAGTCATCTTCCGCGCAGGGCATGGACGGCATCGCGCAGTGCCCGCACGCCGGGCTCGATCTGGTCCAGGGCGATGGACGACAGGCGCAGGCGGAAGTAGGGGCAAGGGTGCTGGGGCTGCATGAAGAACACATCGCCCGGCTCGATCAAAACGCCGTGCTGGCGAGCCTGCACCGCCAGCGCACCACCGTCCAAGCCCTTGTCGCCCGACGGCATCTGCACCCACACCGACGCCCCCCCCTGGGCCAGCGTGCAGACAAAGTCCGGCAGGTGCCGAGCCATGGCCTGCAAGGTGGCCTGCATGCGCTGTTGCAGTACCTGGTTGACGCGGCGGGCGTGCGAGTCATGGTGGCCCAGCGATACAAACAGCGCATACGCCTGCTGCAAAAAAGCACTCGGGTGGCGCACCATGGCATGGCGCAGCAGGCGCAACTCGGCCACCAGCGCCGGATGGGCCACGATAAAACCCAGACGCAAGGCGGGTGACAGATTTTTTGACAGCGATCCGATATAGACCACGCGGCCCGTTTTATCCAGACTTTTGAGGGCGGGAGTGGGTTCGCCGCCATACAGGTTCTCGGCCTCGTAGTCGTCTTCGATGACCACAAAGTCCTGCAACGCGGCCTTGCGCAGCAACCACTGGCGGCGCTCCAGGCTCAGGGTGCGGGTGGTCGGGCTTTGGTGCGAAGGGGTCACAAACACATAGTCCAGCGAAGGCAGCGCGTCCACCACCAGACCATCGTGGTCTACCGGAATCGGCAGCAACCGGTCGGTCCGCAGGGCAAAGGCGTTGCGTGCGTGCGGATAGCCGGGCTCCTCAAAACCCACGGTGGTGTGGCGGTCAAACAGCGCCTCGGCCACCAAGTACAAAGCATGCTGCGCGCCCACCGTGACCAGAATCTCGTCGGCTTGGGCAAACACCCCGCGCTTGGGCAGCAGCCGGGTGCGGATCTGCTCCACCAGGTCGGGCGCATCGTCCACCTCGAAGTCGGGGGTCCACTGTGGCAGTTGCGAGCGGGCCAGGGTGCGCACGCAGCACTCGCGGAAGTCTTCTGTGGGGAACAACTGCGCATCGTGTGTGCCGTAGACAAACGGGTAGGCAAACTCGCGCCACTTGTCGGGTTTGGACAGGGTGGGCTGGTCGCGCAGCGAGCGCAGCACCCGGCGCGGCCACTGTGGCAGCGTGGCCAACGCGTCGCCCGATGCCGGGCTGAACGGATCTACTGCATGGTGCGCCTCGGTGATGGCCACCGGGCGGGCCCCGGCGCTGACGAACACCCCCGAACGGGGCCGGGCCTCCAGATACGCCTCGTCTACCAGTTGTTGGTATACCGAGGTCACGGTGTTACGGCTCAGCCCCAGCACCTGCGCCAGGTCGCGCGACGAAGGCAATGCCGCCTCGGGTGCCAGGTGCCCGTCCAGAATCGCCTGCACCACTGCGCGGCGCAGCCGGGTTTGCAGCGGCAGGCCGGGGCTGGCAGAGATATCAAAAAGCTGGGCCCACAGCGGTGAGGGGGTTGGGGGTTTGGTCAACATGCACCGGATGCAAGCAAGCCACGCACCAGCCCAGCACGCAGATCGCGCACAGCGCTGGTGCACGTCACCCGGCAACTGGCTTTCACGATAGCTGCCCACTGGCTCTATGGCCGATGCAGCCCCCAGCCTACGATGGGCCACAAGACACCAACACCCGTTTGTATTTCCAAGGAACACCCCGTGCAAGACACCCACACCCCCATCACCCCGGCTACGTTGGAGGCCTTTTCGGCCGCCTGGAACCGCCACGACCTGCCCGCGCTGATGGGCTTCATGCATGCCGACTGCGTGTTTGAAAGTATTGCGGGCGCCGAAGCCTGCGGCACGCGCTTCCAGGGCCCTACCGCGGTTGCGGTGGCCTTTGCCGCCGCCTGGATGAACTTTCCAGACGCGCAATGGCGCAACGGCCGGCACTGGGTGGCGGGCGACCGGGGCGTGTCGGAATGGACCTTCACCGGCACGGCCACCGACGGCAGCCGCGTCGAGGCCCACGGGGTCGATCTGTTTACCTTCCGCGACGGCAAGATTCTGGTCAAAAACGCCTTCCGCAAAGACCGCCCACGCCTGAGCGCCTGACCCGTTTACATCCACTAGCGAGCCCCACCATGCGCAACGCCACGCCCGCCGAATTGTTTGCCCCCTACGACCCCGCCTACGACCCGCTGGTGTCCCCGGGACCGGGCCAGAACCGCCAATATGCCCCGACCTATTGGGCCGCCACAGCGGGCCCGGCACCCGACGACGACGGCCCGGTCACCGGTGATATGGATGCCGATGTGGCCATCATCGGTTCGGGCTTTACCGGCTTGGCCACCGCCTTGTTCCTGGCGCAGGAGCACGGTATCAAGGCCGTGGTGCTGGAGGCCAACCGCGTCGCCTGGGGCTGTACCAGCCGCAATGGCGGCCAGGGGCAAAACGCCAGCGGGCGGCTGTACCGCTCGCAATGGATCGACCGCTGGGGCATCGACACGGCACGCAAACTGGATGCAGAAATCCGGTTCGGCTTCCAGACCTTCAAGGACCTGGTCGCCCAGAGCGACTGCGATGCCATGCCGGGCGGCCATTTGTACATCGCCCACCGGCCCCAGAAAATGGCCTTTTTGCGCAACGAAGCGCAGGTGATGCGCAACCAGTTTGGCTACGACACCCACATGCTGACCGCCGCCGAAGTGCGCAGCCAGTACTGCAACGACCAGGATGCCGCAGGCGCGATGCACGAGGCCGAAGGCATCTGCGTGCACCCGCTCAAGCTGGCCCACAGCTACCTGCGCCAGGCACGCGCGCTGGGGGCCAGGGTGCACCCATCCAGCCCCGTCACCGGCTGGACCACCCGCAACGGCATCCACCACCTGCAAACGCCCGGCGGCGTGGTGCGGGCGCGCGCCGTGGGGATTGCCACCGGGGCCTATACCGCACCCGGTCTGCACCCGACGCTGAAGAACCGCTACTTTCCGGTGCTCTCCAACTCCATCGTCACCCGCCCGCTGACCCCGGCCGAGCTGGAGGCCACACGCTTTCTGACCCACCAGGCCATCACCGACACCCGGACGCTGCGCTTCTACTACCGGCTGCTGCCCGACAACCGCCTGCAAATGGGCAGCCGCAGTGCCATCACCGGAGCCGATGCCGACCGCGCTGCGCACTACCAGTTGCTGGTGGATGGACTGGCACGCAAATTTCCGCCGCTCAAGGGCATCCAGATCGACTATTCCTGGTGGGGCTGGGTCGATGTAGCCCACGACATGATGCCCCGGGTGGTACAGCCCGACCCGGTACAAAGCGTGTACTACGCCTTGGGCTATGGCGGCAACGGCGTATCGTTCTCGGCCCACGCAGGCCGCCGCATGGCCCAGCGCATAGCGGGATTGGCCGACCCGGCATTTGGACTGCCCATCTACAACAGCCCCCTGCCCTTCCCCGTGCAAGGGGAGTGGGCGGCGCGTTTTCGCCGCCTGGGCCAGCGTGCGCTGTACCGTTGGTACGCCCTGCGGGACGAAGTGCTGTGAAGCCCGCCTTGCACGCGCAGAGCCCGCTCCAGGGCCGTGACCTGCTGGCCGCACTGGGGGTGGTGGTGATCTGGGGGCTCAACTTTGTCGCCATGAAGCTGTCACTGCGCGATTTCACCCCCTTCCAGCTGGGGGCCATCCGCTACCTGTTTGCCGCCCTGCCCCTGGTCTTGCTGGTGCCCCGCCCCCAACTGCCTGCGCGCTGGCTGCTGTACTACGGGCTGGCCCAAGGTGTGGGCCAGTTTGGTCTGCTATTTGTAGCCTTGCAAGCGGGTATGACGGCCGCGCTGGCCTCGGTGGTGATGCAGACACAGCTGTTCTTCACCACTCTGCTGGGTGTGGTGTTGCTGCAAGAACGCATCAGCGGGCCGCTGCGGGCCGGGCTGGCGCTGGCAGCTATCGGATTGGCCTGCTTTGCCATGAACTTTGTGGCGGGCGACGCGGCCAGCGGTGGCACCACCCTGCTCGGGCTGGCGCTGAACCTGTGCGCCGCCGCGATGTGGGGAGTGTCCAACATCATTACCCGCCGGGCCCAGCATGCACATCCGCACTACAGTGCCCTGCAATTCGTGGTGTGGAGCAGCCTGGTGCCTATCCTGCCGTTTTGCGCCCTGAGTGTCCTGTTTGACCCGGTAGCGACGCGCTGGCAATGGCTGCATGCCAGCCCCGGCGCCTGGCTAGGGGCCGCCTACCTGGGCTGGATCGCCACCATCCTGGCCTATGCCTTGTGGACCGGCTTGTTCAAACGCCACCCTGCCAACCGCGTCGCCCCTTTCAGCCTGGGCGTACCGGTCGTGGGATTGGCAGCGGGCATGGGCCTGCTGCACGAATCCATTGCGCCCTGGCAGTGGGCCGGTATTGCCTGCGTGGTGGCAGCGCTGGCGGTGGTGATGCTGGGCGGCAGCTGGACGGCGCGCAAGCGCTTGCAGGCAAGCGCCTGAAGCGCCCTGGACACTGTGCCATAACGATGGCGGAGTTAACATTTCACCCACACTACCGCCAAGCATCGCCAGGAAACCCATGACCACCACCCTACCCACCTATTTCATCTCCCACGGCGGCGGGCCGTGGCCGTTCATGGACAGCATGCGCGAGGCCATGCGCGGCTTGGCCACCTCGCTAGCCGACATGCCGCGCCAGTACCCGGCACCCAAGGCGATTCTGGTGATTTCGGCGCACTGGGAAGAAAACGCCTTCAGCGTCATGTCCAACCCCCACCCCGGCATGCTGTACGACTACGGCGGCTTTCCGCCCCACACCTACCAGGTGATCTACCCCGCCCCCGGCGCGCCGGAGCTGGCCCTGCGCGTCCAGGGTCTGTTGGCGGCTGCCGGGCTGCCGGTGCGGCTGGACGCAGAGCGCGGTTTCGACCACGGCACCTTCTCGCCGCTGGTGGTGATGTACCCGGATGCGGATGTACCCCTGCTGCAGGTGTCGTTGAAAACCGGGCTGGACCCGGCGGTACACATCGCCCTGGGCCGGGCCCTGGCCCCGCTGCGCGACGAGGGCGTGCTGATTGTGGGCAGCGGCCTGAGCTACCACAACCTGCGCCAGTTCGGCCCACCGGGCAAGGCCCCGTCCATGGCCTTTGACCAGTGGCTGCAAGACACCGTGGTGGCCGCCAGCCCCGCCGAGCGTGAGGCCCGCCTGCTGTACTGGGCCGCCGCCCCCGCCGCCCGCATCGCCCACCCGCGCGAAGAACATTTGCTGCCGCTGATGGTGGCCCTGGGTGCGGCCGAGAACGACACCGCCACCTGCGTCTACCACGAAGACAACGTCTTCGGCGGCATCACCGTGTCCAGCTTCCGTTTCGACAGTTCTAAATAAAAAGAGCTGTCAGCGCAGATACCACCTGCGCTAGCAGCTATTTATTTGATAGCACCAGATTTACACGGCCCGGCCACGCCCCACCACCAGGTAGTCGCCCAGGCCGACCAGGCCCAGCACCAGGCGGCTGACCGCAGCACCCGCCGAGCGCAGGGCCTGGGCCAGGTCGCGGCTGGGCTGCACCACGCCACCGCGCCACTGGGCACCGACGCTGGCGGCCTCATGGCGGCCATCCCAGACCACCTCGGCTTGCGGCTCCCAGCTGAAATACACCGGCGTGCGGGCCGCCGGATTCCATGGCTCCACCACCAGGCGCTGACCGGCTTGCAAGGTCAAGCTGTCGCCCGCTTTGAGCAACCGATCGCCTGGCAGCTCGGGTTCGCCGTGCTGCATGCCGTTGACCGTGGCCCACACGGCCCCCTGGGTCACGCGGAACACGCCCGGCTGGCGCGGCTGGAAGGTGGTGGCCTCGCCCGCGTCCAGCTTCCAGCATGCCGTCAATGCCGCTGCGGACAGAGGGGAGGACGACGAGAAAGTACGGAAGTGGACCATGGAATACTCCTTGAAAAATAACTGCTTGGGTGTGAATCATCGTTGCGATAGACCACTCGGTCCAATGAAAACGGGTTAGGCTATTGATTCCCAAACCGCATCAATGCCCCATGCAGACCACCCAAACCCATCTTCGCACCCGCCCCATTGGCGTGGGCCAGTTGCGCGCGTTTGCCGCCGTGGCGCGGCTGCTGAATTTTCGGGCGGCTTCCGAAGAGCTGTCGCTGACGCAATCGGCGGTAAGCCGCCAGATCCAGGCGCTGGAAGACGAGGTGGGCGTGGCCCTGTTTCTGCGCCACACCCGGGCCGTGGAGCTGACCGGTGCGGGCGCGCAATTGATGCGCACCGTGGGCCAAACCCTGGAGCAGCTCGACAGCACGGTGCGCATGATCCGGCGCAGCGCCGGGCGCAAAAGCGTGGCCATCAGCACCTGGGCCTCGTTTGCGTCGATGTGGCTGATCACCCGGCTGGAGGCCTTCCAGACCGAGTTCCCCGACATTGACATCCGCATCGATGCCACCGACAACCTGGTGGACATGGACACCGCCGACGTGGACCTGGCCCTGCGCTATGCGATGCCCGACACCGTGCCGCCGGGCGCGGTGCGCCTGTTTGGCGAGCAGCTCACCGCCGTGGCCAGCCCCTGGCTGCTGAAAACCGGCAAAAAGCTGCTGCGCGGCGAAGACCTGGCCCATTTCGCCCTGCTGGAAGCGGGCGATTCGCACCGCACCCAGCACCTGGAATGGCTGACCTGGCAGCGCTGGTTCGAAATGCACCACCTGCACAAGCTGGAGCCCAAGCGCTGGATGCACTTCAACTACGCCCACCAGATCGCCCAGGCCGCCCTCACCGGCCAAGGCGTGGCGCTGGCCCGCATGCCGCTGATTGCCGACAGCCTGGCCAGCGGCGATTTGGTAGAGATATTGCCCCACATGCGGCTGGACTCGCCCATGGCCTACTGGCTGGTGGTCGGCCCGCGCAGCGCCGCCCGCCCCGAGATCAAGGCCTTTTGCGCCTGGCTGCTGCTACAGGCCCAGGCCACCCGGACCGCGATCGGCGACGGGCCTGATCCGGATACGGTGGATCACTTTGATTGACGGCATTTTTGCTATCTTAAAAATAGCTGCTAGCGCTTATGGAATAAGCGTTATTGGCCAATTTGATGCCTAACCTACCGGCCAGACCACGCCGTTGTCGTTCAGGATGGCATCCAGCGGCACGTCGTGCGGCTCGGGCTCGAACTCGTCCAGGTAACCCTGGGTAAAGCCCAGGCCCACGGTGAAGGGCTTGGGCTCCAGGGTGGCCAGCATGCGGTCGTAGAAGCCGCCGCCGTAGCCCAGCCGGTAGCCGCCCGCTGCGTAGCCCACGCAGGGCACAAACAGCAAGGTGGGCTGCACCATTTCGGTGGCCTTGGGTTTCAGGATGCCGTAGGCATCTTCTTCCATGGGGCAGCCGGGGTACCAGGCGTGAAATGTCATGGTCTTGTGCAGCTTGTTGACCACCGGCAGGCCGATGCGCTTGAGTTGCGGACCATCGAGCAGTTCGCCGTCTTCCTTCCAGCGGTGCAAGGCGGGCAACGGATCAAACTCGCCCTTGATGGGCCAGTAGGCCCCGATCACGGTGTCGGGCCGCCCCACCAGCCAGATGCGCATCACGCGCTGCAACAAATCGGACCGCTCCAGACGGTCGGGTAGTTCCAGACGTTGCGCGACGAGTGCCTCGCGCAGGGCTTTTTTGTCCTGGGCTTTGTCGTTCATTGAGTTGTCCATAATCCCCACATGCAAGTTCCCGCCATTCTGACATCCTTAACGCTGGCCCTGAGCCTCGTCTTCTCAGGCGCTGCCTGTAGCCAAACCAAATCCGATCCTGTGGGGGATGCCACCATCCTGGACATGGCGCAAGCCTTCAAAAAGGGCGACCGCAAGCGCCTCACCACCCTGCTGCCCCAGGCGCGCGGCCACCTGCTGGAGCCGTGGGCGGCCTACTGGGAGCAGCGCCTGCGCCTGGACGAGATGACGGCGCTCGACCTGCAGGCCTTCAGCGCCCGCTTCCCCAACACCTACCAGGAGGACCGGCTGCGCAACGACTGGCTGCTGCTGCTGGGCCAGCGCCGCGACTGGACCACCTTTGCCGACGAATACCGCCGCTACCGCATGGCCGACGACCGCGAAGTGCGCTGCTACGCCCTCGGTATCGAGCAAATCGAGCAAGGTGCCAACAGCAGTCCCGCCCTGGCCGAGGAGGTGCGCAAGAACTGGTACGCCCTGCGCGACGCTGACGACGGCTGCACCCAGGCCGCCGGCCAGTTGTTTGCCGCCAAGAAGCTGACACCGCTGGACATCTGGCGCAAGGCCCGCCTGGCCGCCGAGGCAAACCGCCCGCGCATGGTCACCAAGGCGGTGGAAATCGTCGCCCCCGAGTCGCTGCCGCTGCTGGCCGAGCTCAACGACAGCCCGACCAAGTTCCTGCTGGGCAAAGTCACCGCCCTGTCCCGCGCCCGCCGGGAAGTGGTGCTGCTGGCGCTGGTAAAAATAGCCAACTCCGACCCCGACAACGCCGCCACGCTGCTCGACAGCAAGTGGAGCAGCCAGCTCAACGTGGAGGAACGCAACTGGGCCTGGGGCGTGATCGGCAAGCAGTCAGCCATGCGGCTGTCGGCCTCGGCGGTGGACTACTACGGCAACGTTACCGAAAACAGCGACCTGAACGACGAAATGCTGGCCTGGAAGGTGCGCAGCGCGCTGCGCGTGGGCCGCTGGAAAGAGGTGGCCAGCGCGGTAACCGCGATGGGCAAGGACGCGCAGGCCGACCCCACCTGGGTCTACTGGAAAGCCCGCGCCCTGCAGGCCCAGGTCAAGTCCGACCTGGACCGGGCGGAACCCAAGCGTTTGTTTGAAAGCATTGCCGGGGTGCGCGGCTTCTACGAGCAACTGGCGCTGGAAGAGCTGGGCCAAAAAATCACCGTGCCCCCGCGCCCGCTGCCCATCACCCCCGAGGAAAAAGACGCGGCCCGGGCCAACATCGGCCTGCAGCGCGGCCTGGCCGCCATCCAGCTGGGCCTGCGCAGCGAGGGCAACCGCGAGTGGAACTACAGCACCAACCTGCACGAGCGCGGCGGCATGGGCGACCGCGAACTGCTGGCTGCGGCCGACCTGGCCTGCCAGCGCGAGGTGTGGGACCGCTGCATCAACACCAGCGAACGTACCAAGACCGTGATGGACTTCGACCAGCGCTTTCCCATGCCGTATCAAAACAGCGTGGTGCAACGCAGCCAGGCCATCAACCTGGACCCGGCCTATGTGTACGGCCTGATCCGCCAGGAGTCGCGCTTCATCATGGACGCACGCTCGGGCGTGGGGGCCTCGGGCCTGATGCAGGTGATGCCCGCCACCGCCCGCTGGACGGCCAGGAAGATCGGCCTGACCGGCTTTACCGCCGACCAGATCACCGACCGCGACACCAACATCGCCATCGGCACTGGCTACCTGAAGCTGGTGCTGGACGACTTTGCGGGCTCCATGCCCATGGCCGCTGCGGCCTACAACGCCGGGCCGGGCCGCCCGCGGGTGTGGCGCAACGGGCCGGTGCTGGAGGCCGCGATTTGGGCTGAGAATGTGCCGTTTACCGAAACCCGCGACTACGTGAAAAAAGTGCTCTCCAACACCACCAACTACGCCGCCCTGCTGACGGGCCAGCCGCAGTCGCTGAAATCCCGGCTCGGCCTGGTCGGCCCGCTGGCGGCCAATACCGTGGAACCGATCAAGGACCTGCCATGAACTCCGCCACGCCCGATACCACCCCGGCCAGCGTCACGCTGCACGCCTCGCCATCGGCCTCGCCGTACGGCACGCTGCCGCCCACCAGCACCCCGGCGCAGCGCCGCCCCATCAGCCTGCCGCGCCTGGCCGAAATGCACCAGCGCGGCGAAAAAATCAGCATGCTGACCGCCTACGATGCCACCTTTGCCGCCGTGGCCGATGCCGCCGGGGTGGAATGCATTCTGGTGGGCGACTCGCTGGGCATGGTCTGCCAAGGCCTGCACAGCACCGTGGGCGTGGGCCTGGAGGCCATGCGCTACCACACCGAGAGCGTGGTGCGCGGCATGCTGCGCAGCCAGTCCACCGCCTGGGTGATTGCCGACATGCCGTTTGGCAGCTACCAGGAAAGCCGCGAACAGGCGATCCGCAACGCAGGCGTGCTGATGCAGGCGGGCGCGCACATGGTCAAGCTCGAAGGCGGCGGCTGGACCACCGAAATCGTGCAGTTTCTGGTGGAGCGCGGCATTCCGGTGTGTGCCCACCTGGGGCTGACACCGCAAACCGTACACTCCCTGGGCGGCTACCGGGTGCAGGGCAAGTCGGATGCCGCGGCCAGCACACTGCGCCAACAAGCCCACGCCCTGCAGGATGCCGGTGCCGCCATGGTGGTGCTGGAGATGGTGCCCGCCCCGCTGGCCGCCGAATTGACCACCGCCCTGCCCCACTGCGCCACCATCGGCATCGGCGCGGGCAAGGACACCGCCGGCCAGGTGCTGGTGATGCACGACATGCTCGGCATCAACTTGGGTAAGATGCCGCGCTTTGTGCGCAATTTCATGCTGGACGCGTCCAGCGTGCGGGGCGCGATGGAAGCGTATGTGCGCGCCGTGAAAGACGGCAGCTTTCCCGACAACAGCCAGCACGCCTGGTAAATTCACGGCTTGTGCAGCAAGCGGGTCAAGGGCCTGTGGCCCGCGACCCGGTGGCGGCACGAGTCCCACCTTTATAAAAAAGCTGCGACAGACAACGCAGCACCCTACCGATGCGCATCGCCCACACCCTCGAAGAACTCCGCGCCCACCTCAGCGGCCACCAGCACCCGGCCTTTGTGCCGACCATGGGCAATCTGCACGCGGGGCACCTGGCCCTGGTGCGCCAGGCCAGGCCTTTGGGGGACGTGACGGTGGCCAGCATCTTTGTGAACCGGCTGCAGTTTTTGCCGCACGAAGACTTCGACAGCTACCCGCGCACCTGGGAGCGCGACTGCACGCTGCTGGCCGATGCGGGGTGCGACGTGCTGTTTGCACCAAAGGAAAAAGTGCTCTACCCCGAGCCGCAGACCTTCAAGATCCAGCCCAACCCCGCGCTGGCCGACCTGCTGGAGGGGCAGTTCCGCCCCGGCTTCTTTGTGGGCGTGGCCACGGTGGTGATGAAGCTGTTTGGCTGCGTGTTCTCCGAGGCCAAGGGCCAACGCACCGCCCTGTTTGGCCAAAAGGACTACCAGCAGCTGATGGTGATCCGCCGCCTGGTGCAGCAGTTTGCGCTGCCCATCGACATCGTGGCGGGCCCCACCCAGCGCGATGCCGACGGCCTGGCCTTGTCGTCGCGCAACGGCTACCTGAGCCCCGCCGAGCGGGCCGAGGCAGTGCAACTGTCCAAGACCCTGCAGTCCCTGGCCGCCGCCCTGCGCGCCGGTGCCAGCGACATCCCGGCCCTGGAAGCCCAGGCCATGGACGCCCTGCGCGCACGCGGCTGGGCCCCCGACTACCTGGTGGCCCGCCGCCGCAGCGACCTGCTGCCGCCAGAAGGCGCAGACACAACCCATGAGCCCCTGGTGGTATTGGGCGCGGCCCGGCTGGGTAGTACGCGCCTGATCGACAACCTCGAAGTGTGAAGCCAGTTGCTATATTAAATATAGCTACTTACGCCTATGGAATAAGCGCTGTAGGCCTTTTTTATATAAATCGCCTTTAGGCCTCTACCCGGTTACGGCCACCGTGTTTGGCGCGGTACATGGCCTGGTCGGCCTGGTCGATGACGGCATCCAACGAATAGCCCGGACGGCACAGCGCCAGTCCGAACGAGGCGGTTACGCGCAACTCCGCCGGTGGCGGCAGGATGTCGGTGGCGGCCAGCGCCCGGCGCAGGCGTTCGGCCATGGCCTGCACAGAGGCAACGTCCACATCGGCCAGCAGGCAAATGAATTCTTCACCGCCCCAGCGCGCCAGGCAATCTTGCGCCCGCAAGTGGCTGCGCAGGCAGTCGGCCACCGCCACCAGAACCTGGTCGCCCACACCGTGGCCCCGGCTGTCGTTGATCTGCTTGAAGTGGTCGATGTCGAGCAAGACGATGCCAAAGCAGGCCCCAAAGCGCTGGTGCCGCACGGGCTCTTGCAGCTGCCGCATCAGGGCGCGGCGGTTCAAGCACTGGGTGAGCGGGTCGAGATCGGCCATCTCGGCAATCACCGCCAGCGCCTGGGTCAGATCGTCGTTTTTTTGCCGGAGTTGCGCGGCCAGAGCTTCGGTGGCCACGCGGGCGCGCATGCCCTGCAGGAACAGATGGCGGGTCGTGCGGCCGTAGATGTGCACCATGGTCAGCTCGCCAACGACCGTCACCACCAAAGCCAGTGGTAAAACTATCGGGTAGATCGCCCCAGCCAAGAGCAGCGGCCACATCAACCCCACAATGAGGGCCATCAAGACGGGCCAGGACAGGCACATGTTGTGGATCGAAACCACCCCCACCACCACCAAAAACAAGACGTTGAACATGAACAGCGGGATGTGGGCATACAAGCCCGGCATCAGGCACACCGCGCCCCAGATACTGCCCGAGCAGAACACGCCCGTGGCCAGCCAGCGCGCCGACCGCCGCCGTTGCACCGGGTTGCCTGTATGCCGAGCCAGCCGCCTCGACAGCATGCCATTGGCGACTTCAGAGGCCATCAGCAACAGCAGCCAGCCCCACAGCACCTGGTCGGCTACATGACCATACAGCACCAAGGCCTGCAGAAAATAACACAGGAACGAGGTGGACGTCGACATGCGGCAGCGCGCCGCAAGCTGCCGAGCCGCTTCCTGTTGCACCGGCTCGGACTCCCGCACCATGGGCAAGAACCACCGGTTCGCAAGCCCGCTACCGTCGGTATGCCGACCTACGTCCGTCATGCCAGAAGTAGCTGAGCTATTGCCATGCAATCCACCTGATCTTGTACCCAGATGCCGCAAGCATAAGCCAGATTGCTGCGCTTTGGACACAGGTCAAATGGTCCAAAATTTGCTACAAATAAAAGAGCTGCTAGCGCCCATTCTATAAGCACTAGCAGCTCTTTTTATGCCTACTTTTGGCCCCAGGCCAAATCCTCAGGTTGCGTGCGTGGCCGCCCGCGAAATCGACACACCGGCCACCAGCGGTTGGCCCAGTATTTCCTGGGGCGCGGTGCGCTTGGTGGCCACGCCGTTGTCGTCAAACAAGTGCATGCAGTGCGGTGGGAAATACAGGTGGACCGGGTTGCCCACACTGCTGCTCGACTGGCCGCTTTCGCGCACGGTGACCAGCTCGCCGCCGGTCAAGCGCACGTAGATGTAGCTGGCTTCGCCCAGTTGCTCCAGGAAGGCCACCAAGCCAGTGACCACATTGGGGCCACCGGGCGGCACGATCTGCACGTGCTCGGGGCGCACGCCGATGGTCACATCGGCATTGGCGGCAATACGGGTGGCATCCACCTCGGCGTGCACTTCCACGTCGGCCACCGTAGCCACAGCGCTTTTGCCGTTGGCACGGGTCAGGCGGGCGGCGATGAAGTTCATCTTGGGGCTGCCAATGAAGCCCGCCACGAACTTGTTCACCGGGTGGTGGTAGAGCTGCAGCGGCGCACCGCACTGGGCTACGCTACCGTCGCGCTGCACCGGTTCACCGGCATTGAGCAAGACGATCTTGTCGGCCAGGGTCATGGCTTCGACCTGGTCGTGGGTCACGTAGATCATGCTGGCGGTGCCGATGTCTTTGTGCAGCTTGGCGATTTCCAACCGGGTTTGCACCCGCAGCGAGGCATCCAGATTCGACAGAGGCTCATCGAACAAGAACACATCGGGTTCGCGCACGATGGCGCGGCCAATCGCCACGCGCTGGCGCTGGCCACCGGAGAGCTCCTTGGGCAGGCGCTTGAGCAACGGGTCGAGCTGCAGAATCTTGGAGGCCTTCTGCACCCGTTGCTCTACCGTGCTGGCATCGGTTTTGGCTTGCTTCAGGCCAAAGGCCATGTTATCGAACACGGTCATGTGCGGGTACAGCGCATAGCTCTGGAACACCATGGCCACGCCACGGCGCGACGGGGGGGTTTCGTTCATGCGCTTACCGTGGATGCTCAGCTCACCACTGGTGATGTCTTCCAGGCCGGCCACCATGCGCAGCAGCGTGGACTTGCCGCAACCCGACGGGCCGACGAACACGACGAACTCGCCCTTTTCAATGTCCAG
Source organism: uncultured Albidiferax sp. (assembly GCA_963513125.1). GTDB lineage: Bacteria > Pseudomonadota > Gammaproteobacteria > Burkholderiales > Burkholderiaceae_C > Rhodoferax_B. Next base: position 54,536 of record CAUPPH010000015.1, on the reverse strand, counting down.
ATCGACCTTGCGGATCGTGTCGGGCAGGTGGCTGGCATAGCGCTTATGGACATCACGGAATCGAATTTCAGACATGCAGGTCTCCTACTGTTTTTGGTTAAAGCGTTGCGAACACCACGCCGTAAGGCGGAAGCACCAGGGTCTGGCCATCCAGCACACCCGTGGGCAAGGAATGAGAGGTATCCATGGCCGACCACACCATGCCATCGGGCAAGGCATAGCGCGCGGCCTGCGGGCTGGTATTGAAGGCACACAGCAAGGCCGCGTCTTGGTCACGGCGGACAAAGGCCAGGACCGCGTCGTCGGCGGCCAGCAGATCGATATCACCGGTCCGCAGCACAGCGTGCTGGCGCCGCCAGGCCAGCATGGCCTTGTAGAAATGGAACAGCGAGTCCGGGTTGGCCACTTGCTGCTGTGCGGCCAGCGGCAGGTGCGCCACCGCCACGGGCAACCAGGTCTTTGCCGCCGTGCTGAAGCCCGCATGCGGCGCATCGGCATCCCACGCCATGGGCGTGCGGCAACCGTCTCGACCCACAAACTCTGGCCACATGGTGATGCCGTAAGGGTCTTGCAGGTCTTCAAAGGCCAGCGTGGCTTCGGTCAGACCCAGCTCATCGCCCTGGTATATGCAAGGGTTGCCGCGCAGGCAGAGTTGCAGGGCAAACACCAACCGCAGCCAACCCCCGCTGTCGGTATGGTCCCCAGGCTGCTGCCAGCGCGTAGCGACCCGCGTGGCATCGTGGTTGGACACCGGCCAGCAAGCCCAGCCGTCGTGGCACACCGCTTCAAAGCGGGCGACCACACTGTGCAGGTAGCGGGCATCGCAGCGCGGACCCAGCAGGTCGAACGCATAGGCGGTGTGCAGTTTGTCACCGCCGCCGGTGTATTCGGCAATCAGGGCCGGGGTGTCGTCGTCGCCGATTTCACCCACCGTGGTCAGGTTGGGGTACTGGTCGAGCAGGCTGCGGAGTCGGCGCAGAAAGCCCAGGTTTTCCGGTTGGCTCTTGTCGAACTGGTGGCGCTGCCAACCGTAAGGATTGACTTTGCTGACCGACGGGTCGTCGGTGGGGGCGCCACGCGCCGGGTTGTTGCGCAACTGCGCGTCGTGGGTGCAAAAGTTGACAGCATCCAGGCGGAAGCCATCCACACCCCGGTCCAGCCAGAACTGCATGTTGTCCAGTGACGCCTGCTGCACCGCCGGATTGTGGAAGTTCAGATCGGGCTGGCTGGTCAAGAAGTTGTGCATGTAGTACTGGCAACGGCGCGTATCCCACTGCCAGGCACTGCCGCCAAAGATGGACAGCCAGTTGTTCGGCGGTGTGCCATCTTCCTTGGGGTCAGCCCACACAAACCAGTCGGCACGCGGGTTGTCTCGGCTGGTGCGCGACTCCACGAACCAGGGGTGCTGGTCGGAGCAGTGGCTGAGTACCTGGTCGATCAGCACCTTGATACCCAGGCTGTGGGCTTGGGCTACCACCGCATCGAAGTCGGCCAGGGTGCCAAACATCGGATCGACGGCGCGGTAGTCCGAGATGTCGTAGCCAAAGTCCTTCATCGGGCTCTGGAAGAAAGGCGACATCCAGATCGCATCTACGCCCAGGTCGGCCAGATAAGGCAGGCGCTGCACCACACCGGCCAGATCCCCGACTCCATCTCCATCGCTGTCCTGGAAGCTGCGGGGGTAGATTTGGTAAATCACCCCCCCGCGCCACCATTCAGAAGCTATTGCCATGGCACTTATCCCTTGACCGCACCGGCAGTCAGGCCGCCTACGATCTTGCGTTGGAATACCAATACCAGGGCGATCAGTGGCAGGGTCACCAGTACCGAAGCAGCCATGATCTTGCCCCATGGAATTTCATACTTGTCGGCACCGCTGATCAGCGAAATCGACACCGGCACGGTGCGGTCGGCATTGTTCAGCACGAAAGTCAGGGCAAACATGAACTCGTTCCAGGCGGCAATGAAAGCCAGCAAACCGGTCGTCACCAGCGCAGGCCACATCACGGGCAAAAACACCTTGGTGATGATGCCCCAGGGGGTGCAACCGTCCATGATGGCGGCCTCTTCCAGTTCTTTGGGCAGGTCCCGCACAAAGGTGGTCAGCACCCACACGGTGAACGGCAGGGTGAACACCATATAGGGCAAGGTCAGGCCCCACCAGTGGTTGTAGAAGCCGATGAACTGCATCAGCTCGAACATGCCTGACAGCACCGCGACCTGCGGGAACATGGACACCGCCAGCACCGTCAGCAACAGCAAGCCCCGGCCTCTGAACTGAATACGGCCCAGCGCATAGGAAGCCGTCACGCCCAGAAACAAGGAGGCCAACACCACCAAAGTGGATACCGCCACCGAGTTCAGGATGTGGCGACCAAACGGATGCTCGGACACCGTGAACATGGCGATGTAGTTCTTGAACGAAGGTTCTGCCGGCCACAGCGTGGTGCTGAACAGTTCGGTGCCCGATTTCAGCGACGTGACGATGGCGAAATAAAACGGAAACAGGCAGAACAAGGCGATGACCGCGACCAGGGCGTAGAGCCCGATCGTGCCCAGAATTTTTTGTTGTTTGTAGTTCATGGCAGCATCCTTACTTGGTCATATCGACTTTGGAGAGCTTGAGGTAGAGCACCGTGCAAGCCCCGATGATCAGGAACAGGACTGTGGATGCAGCCGAGCCATAACCTACGTAGTTGTTGTCCACGATTTCGCGCCGCACAAAGCCTGACATGCTGATGGTGTCGACGCTGTTGGAGGTCATCACGTAGATGATGTCGAACACCCGCAGGGCATCCAGCAAGCGGAAGATCACCGCCACCATCAAGGCCGGCCAGATCAGCGGCACGGTCACCTTGAAGAACACCCGCACCGGGTGGATGCCGTCCACATGGGCGGCTTCGTAGCAGTCGGTAGGCAGCATTTGCAACGCGGCCAAAATCAGCAGGGCCATGAAGGGCGTGGTTTTCCACACGTCCACCAGCATGACCGACCAGAGTGCGTAATTTGGGTCTGCCGTCCAGGCAATGTTGCTATCAATAATGCCCGCGCTTTTCAACAGGGCATTCATCACACCAAACTGGTCGTGCATGATCCAGGCCCACATCTTGGCCGACACGATGGTAGGAATGGCCCAAGGCACCAACACCGCCGCGCGGATGAAGGAGCGGCCCTTGAAGTTGGCATTCAGCACCAAGGCAAACACCACACCCAGCAGGGTCTCGGTGACCACCGAAAACAGCGAGAACTTGAAGGTGTTGCGGATGGCCATACCCCAATCGGTATTCCAGAAGCCCTCCACGGCGCCGAGGTTGAAAACCCCGTACTCACCAAAATAGTTCTGAAAGCCAACCATCTTGTACGTGGAGTCGCCAATCGCTTCCAACGAAGCATCGGTGAAGCTGAAAAAGATGGTGCGGCCCAGCGGCCAGCCCGCTACCAGCGCCAAAACAATCAGCGTGGGAGCCAGGAAAATCCACGCACTACGGGTGCGTTCGCGGGTGAGTTCAGATGTTTTGGTGCTCATGGAGACTCCAGGGGACGAATGACTGAACGGTCCGCCGCAGGCAAGGCATGCAGCGGACCGAGGTTCAACGGAGGAGGCTTAGTTCCACTTTGGACCGCGACGGATCTGGTTCAACTTGCCTTCGAGCTTCTTCACACTGTCGGCACCGCTGGTCTTCTTGGACAGCACTTCGTGGGTGGCGTTCCAGAACGCAGCCGATACTTCGTTGTACTTGGCACCGGTGACGGTGGCAGGGCGTGGCACTGCACCCACAAAGGTGTCATACAGATCGCCAAAGAACGGGTTGGCGGCGAGCACTTCTTTGTCTTTGTACAAGGAGATGATCGTGGGGTTGTAGGAGCCATTGATAGCCCGGTACTTCTGAACGCCTTCGCTGGTCAGGTACATCACAAATTCAGCCGCCACCGCGGGGTTTTTGGAGTATTTGTTGACCGCCAGTTGCCAGCCTCCCAGTGTCGCGGCTGCTTTGCCGTTGTCGCCCTTGGGCAAAGCTGCCACACCGACCTTGCCCTTGACAGGGCTGTCTGCGCCCTGGCTCAGGGACCAGGCGTACGGCCAGTTGCGCATGAACACGGCATTGCCCTTTTGGAACACGCCACGGGCATCTTCTTCGGCATAGTTCAGCACGCCGGTGGGCGCGATGGTGCCAATCCAGCCAGCCGCGGTATCCAGCGCTTTGGCAGCCTGGGGGTTGTTGATGGTGATCTTGCCGGTGCTGTCCACAATGTTGCCGCCGCCGAAGCTGGACACCCATTCCAGGCTGTCGCAGGTCAGGCCTTCATACGCCTTGGCCTGGAACACAAAACCTTGCATATCGGCGGAACCGGCCTTGCGTTCGCCGTCCATCACTTTTTGTGCGGTGGCGGTCAACTCAGCCCAGGTGGTGGGGGCTTTTTCGTTGTACTTGGCCAGCAAGTCCTTGCGGTAGTACAGCACGCCCGCATCGGTGAACCAGGGCATGGCCAGCAGTTTGCCGCCCACGGTGTTGTTGGCCACGATGGCGGGGAAATGGGCTTTCTCGGCACCCTTGGTGTACGAGGTCAAATCCAGCAGATGATCCTTCAAAATGCCAGGCCACACCACGTCGACGTTGATCACATCCACCTCGGTGGACTTGGCGGCAAACATCTGGCGGAACAGGCCCAGCAAGTCACTGGAGGACTGGGGAATGCTCAGGTGCTTGACCGTGTTGCCGGTTTTGGCGGCCCACTCGTCACTGGTCTTCTTGCAGAACTCGTAATCTTGCCCGACGGAGCCGCATGAAATGGTGAGAGTCACGCCCGCTGCCTGTGCGCCAACGGCGCCCAATGCGCCGAAGCTGATCAGCACGGCGGCTGCGGTTTTGGTCATTACTGTCATGGAATGTCTCCTGTTGTGTTCGAGATCGGCCGGGGTCAAAAAGCAGGCTTTTTTTGCCTCCCCACGGTCGAAGTTTTGTTGCGGTTTAAAGCCATCGCAGTATAAATTCAAAGCGCTTTGAATTGAACACTGGGTTTACCCGATGAAGCACCACAACTGATCCGGATTAGCCCTTGCCGGGAACCAGCGCCCAAATGAAAAACCCACCCAAGCAGTACGCCGGGGTGGGTTTTGAGGGGCGTGCAGGACTGCGCTTTTGGCAGCAGCCCTGCAAACAGCAGCACCAAGTGCTGCGGCGCGCTTAGAAAGCGTAGTTCACACGAACGCTCAAGCCAGTAGCGTCCTTGGCGGTATTCGATCCAGAACCTTTGGACATGGACACAGCGGGGGTGATCTTGGCGTTAGGAACGTCAAAGAATGGGATGGCATAGGCCGCCCAGAAAGTGGTCACTTTGGCATCTGCAGCGCCAGCCACTTCAGCTTTGCCGAACACACTGGCCAAAGTCAGGTTGCCGATACCGGCCATCAGAGCGAAGGTGCTTTGCTTCAGGCCAGCGTTGCTCTTGCCAGCGGCATAGTTGCCGTACAAGGTGAAGCCGCCGAAGTTGTAATCACCAGTCAGACCGAAACCGGTTTGACGGGTACCGCCGACTGCTGAGGTAGCAAGCGATGTAACGGTGGTCACGCATGCAGAACCAACCGTAGCACCGCAAGTCGTTGTCGTGCCAGCCGCAGTTGCTGCGGTATCGGCGTAACGAATGGACTCAACACCAACGGCCAAATGCAATGGACCGTTTGCATAGTTCAGCACAGGGCGCAAACCGGTAGCTTGGTTGGTGGACTTGGTGGATACACCGCTCAGTTCAAACGACAAACCGCCGCCCAGTTGCAGAGTGGCAGCGGCATGGAATGGGGCACTTCCGTTGTCGCCGGCACCTTGGCGGCCACGCAACACATTGGCTTGGTACGGAGAGAAACCTGCATATTCAACGATCACGTCGCCAGGCGTTTGGAACAGATTGGCAGCTTCAAAGCGGCCCAACTTGATATCGGCCGTATCGGTACCGATCTGAGCCCACAGGTCATCGGTGTCGGCTGTACCAGAGGGATGCGACAGGTACGAAGCGCGGCCTGCGATGAAGTATTTCGTGCCCATCTTTTTCGACGCGTTGAGCTCAACACGGCCAGACTGCGATGCACCCCGATCATTGTTTTGGTATTTGCTGTCGAGTTCGATGTTGGCATCAAAGTCGGCAAATGCAGATGCCGACACCATGGTGAAAGCAGCAAGTGCAGTGGCGCGCAGAGCCAGTTTGGTAGTAGAGGTCAAAGAAATCTCCTGTGTGTGTAAGTTTTGCGAAGGATTTGCGTCAGTGTTCAGGCCGGGCCTTGCGGAGCCCATCGGTGCCACCAAAGATTGCAAACCTGCTGCATTCTTGGTTGCCCGTGTTTTTGTGGGGATAAGGATGAACCCCAATAGTCCTACAAATGAACTAACCCAAACTAACTCCACATTTCTTCGCTGGTGCACTGCACATGCAAGAGTTACCAACAGGGTACATAAACTGCCAAAATCATCAATTCCCCTGCGACAAGGTCTTTTTTTTCGCTTCAATTCACGTATTCCGTGCGACGATTTCCCCGCCTATGTAACAAACATGTAACCGAAAAATGAGCCCGTCAAAAGCGGAACTTTTTATTTTTTCCAAACTCCTTCGCATGTTGCAAAATTACTACATTCGCAACGCTACCTGCACCCCAGATGCCGTTGACAAGCCGTTACATTTGAATCTCACGGGCTACTGTTGCCCGCTCGCCCCACCCACTACCCTCTCTAGATGTCTCTGAAACGGATTGCCGAAGAACTCGGCCTGTCGCTCACCACCGTGAGCCGCGCCATGAACGGCTACCCCGAAGTGGCGGCGGCGACGCGCCGCGACGTTTTGGAGGCCGCCGCGCGCATGGACTACCGGGCCGATTCCCGGGCACGGGGTCTGGCGCTGGGGCGGGCCGATGCCGTGGGTATCGTGTTTCCTATTACGACGGGCGACTTGGGTGACCAGCAGTTTTTGCAGGTGGCTTCGTCCATGAGCGAGCGCTTCGCCCAGTCGGGGCTAGATTTGCTGATCGTCTCGGCCTCGGCCGATGACGAGCTGGCGGCCTATGAGAGGGCGATCACCAGCCGCCACATCGGGGTGTTTGTGGTGCCCCGCACCCGCGTACACGACCGGCGGCTCGAACTGTTGCAGGCCCGCAATGTGGCGTTTGTGGCCTATGGCCGCACCGCGTCGTTGTCTGCCGAATACGCCTGGTTTGACTTCGACAACCTGGCCGGTGCCCGCATGGCCACCGACCGCCTGCTGCGCCTGGGCCACCGCCGCCTGGGTTATCTGGGCGCGCCGCCGGAATACAACTTTGCCGACCAGCGCTATGCCGGGTTTTGCGCCAGCCTGAAGGCGGCGGGCGTTCCGCTCAAGCCCCAGTCTGTGCAGCGCAACGCGCTGGAGCGCCGCTCGGGCTATGCAGCCATGCAAAAACTGCTAGCCCTGCCGCAGCGCCCTACCGCCGTGCTGGTCGACAACAACCTGGCCGGTATTGGCGCGGTGCACGCCGTGCTGCATTCGGGCCTGGTGCTGGGGCGCGACCTGTCGGTGATCGTGTACGACGGGCTCGGCTCAGACTCCATCGTGCGCACCTCGGTTACCGCGGTGCTACAGCCCACACCCATCGCCACCGGCATCGCCCTGGCCGAACTGACCTTGGCCCGCCTGCGCGGCGAGCCGCTGGAGTCGCTGCAAAAGCTGTGCATGCCAGAGCTGGAGATCGGCGACAGCGACGGCCCGCCCTTGGCGAGTTAATCGCCCAGCCGCGCGGCTTTGATCGCCGCCACCCGCGCGGCGTGCACCAGCCCCCCTATCTCTTTACCTTGCACGCCTTTTTCCTGGGCTGCCTTGGCGATCGGCTCGGTAGCCACCGACTGTGCGGCCTGCAGCACCGCCAGCCAGTGCGGGCGCTGCGGATAGGCCTGCTCGCCCAGGCCCAGCCGACCCCGCGCATCGCATTCGCATGCCAGCAAGGCATCCGCAAAACGCTGGGGCTTGCGAAAAGCATCGGCCCGCTCCAACAGGCGCAGTGCAGCGGCAGCGCTGATATCCAGCCCGCGGTGGATGTTGCCGTGCTCGCGGGCCACCACGTCGGCCAGGTCGCGGCAGTCGGTGGGCACACGCAGGCGCTGGCATAGGCCTTTGAGCAAATCGGCGCTACGGATCTCGTGGCCGATGTGGCGGGGCAATACGTCAGCGGGCGTGGTGGCCTTGCCCAGGTCGTGCGTCAAACACGCAAAGCGCACCGGCAACGGTGCCTGCAGGCGCGCCGCCATGTCCAGCACCATCATCACGTGGATGCCGGTGTCGATCTCGGGGTGGTAGTCGGCGCGCTGGGGTACGCCCCACAAGGCCGCCACCTCGGTCAGCAGCCGCTGCAGTGCACCGCAGTCGCGCAGCACCGCGAACATGCGCGAGGGCTGCGGCTCCACCAGGCCGCGGGCCAGCTCTTGCCACACCCGCTCGGGCACCAGGGCATCCACCTCGCCTGCGGCCACCATCTCGCGCATCAAGTCCATGGTTTCAGGGGCGACCGTGAAGTCGGTAAAACGCGCGGCGAAGCGGGCCACGCGCAGGATGCGCACCGGGTCTTCGCGGAACGCGTCGGTCACGTGGCGCAGCAGCTTGGCCTGCAGGTCGCGCTGGCCGCCAAAAGGGTCGGTCAGATCCTCAAAATTGATGTCTAATTGGCCACTAGCGCTTATAGCACCAGCGCTAGCAGCTATCGAATTAATAGTAAGGTCGCGCCGAGCCAGGTCTTGCTCCAGCGTCACGTCGATGGCCGCGTGAACCACAAAGCCGTGGTAGCCGGGTGCGGTCTTGCGCTCGGTGCGGGCCAGGGCGTATTCCTCGTGGGTGCGCGGGTGCAGAAAGACAGGGAAGTCCTTGCCCACGGGCAGGTAGCCCTGGGCCACCAGCGCCTCGGGCGTAGCCCCCACCACCACCCAGTCACGGTCGCCGCCGGTCCGGCCCAGCAGGGCATCGCGGACAGCGCCGCCAACTAAATAGATTTGCATCCGCCCAGTTTAGCTACCGGGAAATTCGATAGGGCTCCTCGAAGTCTAGGAAGTCCTGCTCGGCCAGGGCATCCGTCATCCAGGCCTGCACGCTGGGCAGCGCGGTCACGCGGTCTACATAGGCCTGGGCGGCGGCGGGCAGCGGCAGCGCATAGGTGTTCAAGCGCATGCAGATCGGCGCAAAAAACGCATCGGCAATGCTGAAGTCGCCAAACAGCATGGGGCCGCCATGGGTTTGCAGCAGCTCGGACCACAGCGCCACCAGGCGGGCCACATCGGCACGTACAGCGGGCTGGTCGCGCCAGACCAGTTGCCCGACCAGCGGCAAATGGGCTTCGATGTTCATCGGGCAGTGGCTGCGCAGGGCCCCAAAGCCGGAATGCATTTCGGCGCACACGCTGCGGGCTCGGGCGCGGGCATGCGGGTCGCGCGGCCAGAGTTGCTTGTCGGGATATTGTTCAGCCAGGGTTTCGGCAATGGCCAAGGTGTCCCATACCGCCAGATCCCCATCCACCCATACCGGCACTTTGCCGACCGGATTCACCGCATTCACGGTAGCTTTAAAGCGTGAATTCGCATCAAAGGAATCAAATCGCACATAAATTTCTTCAAATGCAATACCTGACTGCCTTAACAGTACCCAGGGCCGCATGGACCAAGATGAATAGTTTTTATTGCCAATGTAAAGTTTTTGCATCAAGTTTCCTGAAAATAAAGAGGAGGGTTTACGTGATGGTACGTAGAAACCGCTACCAGACCATCGTCCATACCAGCTGATCCCAGCTTATCGCAAGCCGGTGCAGCTATTGATGCCAAAACAGGCCATGATTGATGCGCCGCCGCTTTGTATCGGCCCTACCCGTATTTCCCCATCTTGGCTGCACAATGCAAAAAGCCCAGTCGAATGACCGGGCTTTTTGAATATCTTCCACCGCTTACTTAATGTAAGCACCAGCCAACGTTAGCAAGCGGTAGAGAGCAGTATTTAGGCAATCAGAAACTGGTCACGGTCCAGGTTTTGAATCCACTTTGGTGGTTTGCCGCGACCGGTCCAGGTGTCGCCTGTAAGAGGATTGCGGAACTTGGGGGCCACTTTGGCGACAGCTTTGGTACGGGCCTTGCCTGCGCCAAAAATATCATCAGCCGTCAAACCAAAATCAGCCACCAACGCTTTGACTTTTTCGATGGCATCGGCATTTTCCAGCGTGTGGGCTTGCTTGATTTGCTGCTCCAGGAGTGCGCGTTGTTCGAGAAGTTCTTTGTAGGTTGGCATTTTTGTTTCCAGATATGGCTATGTATACGACTGAGAAATTTTATTATACCCCTCAGAATAAACTTCATGGATCCAGGGCATTAAAAAAAGCCTCCCAGCGCTTTTATTTTTCAGCATACGCACGTGTAAACCAAAAAATATCCAAACCAAATGGGGTAACGGGCCGCTTTAACGTGAAACAACTTGTCTGGTTCCGGGTGCACTGTGCCGAGTCCATGAAAGTGAGGGTCCATCCGGGTCAGGCCAATGCCACGGCCGCGTAATCGCCGACTTTGTCGGCCAGGCCTGCGGGCACCAGCAAGGCACCCGTGGTTAATGCGGGTAAATGGGCATCAATATGCGCCTGCAGGCGTGGCAGCAGAAATTCGCGGTTATGCCAAAACACGCTTCCACCCATGCTGATGCGCTGTAAATCGAGGATGGCCACCAGGTTGTACAAGGTGCGGCCCATCACACGGCACAGGTCATCGACGATTTTCAAAGCAGCGGCGTCGCCCGCACGCGCCGCCTGGAACAGCACCGGCGCTTCCTGGCCAAAACGGCGGGCAATAGAGTTACCTGCCACCAGGCCCTCCACGTCGCCGATATTGCCGCAGCCGCAGAGAGCGTCGTTGTTGTCGCTTACAAACATATGGCCCGCATGGCCGGCGTTGCCATTTTTGCCACGCAGCACGTTGCCATCGACGCACAGGCCCACGCCGATGCCGGTGCTCCAGGTGACGTAGGCGCAGTGGTCGAAGCCTTTCAAAGCGCCCCAGTGGCGTTCGGCCTCCAATGCGGCAACGCAGTCGTTCTCGATGCGCACGCGGGCAAACCGGGCCCCCAGCGGGGCTTCCAGCAGGGCGGTAATCCAGTCGTTGGGCAGGCCGCGCGCCGGGCCAGCCATGCCGCCGCAGATGTTGGGGCCGGCCAGCTCGATCAGGCCGTCGTTGATGATGAACGGGCCGGCCGACGAGACCCCGGCGTTTTGCACCGATGCGGGGTCGATGCCGAGTTCGGCGCAGGTTTCATCGACCATACGGATGATTTGCACGGCCAGCGCGTCGTTGGTACCGGTTTTGGCGGTGGGCTCGGTGCGGCGGCCTTGCAGCACCGGCAGGTCGTCGTTACCGCTGGCCAGGCTGACGGCAACCTTGGTGCCGCCGACGTCGATACATGCTTTCATGGAGCTCTTTTCATTAGATAAATTTAGCGACCAGGCCTGCAACCAGGCTGAGGACGACGGTGGTGGTGATCGGAATGAACCAGGGCCGGCCGAACAGCCGAAAGCGCAAGTCGCCCGGCAGTCTGCCAAAACCCAGCTTCTGCAGCAACGGGGAAAACCAGTCAATCAGTAACAAGGCGAAAAAGATGACCAACAGCCAGCGGAACATGCTTAGTCCGGGCTAGAGGGTATGGCTGCGGTCGCCCTGGGTGAAGCCCATAGGCTCCCACTCCGGTCCCACGCCAAAGGCCACGACCTTGAACAATTCGCCCATTTCGTGTTCTGTGATCAATTTGAGTGCCTGTGCTTGCTCCGCGTGCGTAGCATGCTGCATTTTAGATAGCAAACCGCAGTTCATCAGAAAGCGCGCCTGGCTGGTGTAGCCCAGCACGTTCAAGCCTGCGTCCTGCCCGGCCAGGGCGATGCCGCTGAAGTTGACGTGGGCGGTGATGTCTTTCAGCCCCACCAGGGCCAACGGGTCGGGGTCGGCGCGGTGCTGGTAATGGCACATCACGGTGCCGGTGCTGCGCTGCGGGTGGTAGTACTCGGCCTCGGGGAAGCCGTAGTCCAGAAAAAAGGCTGCGCCCTGGGTAAGCCGGTCGGCCAGGGTGCGGATGAAGGACTCGGCCTGGGGGTGGATTTCGGTCAGGTAGTCGTGCGGGCCGTTGATCTCGGCGGGCGGGCGCAGGACGGTGGGGCGGTCTTGCCAGACGAATTCTTCACCGGACCAGGCCACACCGCGTTCAAACCACGCGCCATTCACCCGTGCCAGCAGTTGCACCGGCATCGCGTCCAGCACTTCGTTGCCCACCACCACGGCCTGTAGCGTAGCGGGCAACTCGGTCACCCACTGCACCTTGTCGGCAAACCGGGCCAGGCGCAACTGCTGGCGAGCCCGCAGCGTACCCGACAGATCGACGATGCAATAGCGCTGCACCTGGTCGCCCAGGGCTTCAAGCAATTGCAGCGCCAGCGCGCCGGAGCCCGCGCCGAACTCCCACACCTCGGCGGTGCCGGTCGTCTGCAGCGCCTGCGCCACCTGCGCGGCCAGGGCCTGGCCAAACAGGCCGGACAGCTCGGGCGCGGTGACAAAGTCGCTGCCGTCGGCATCCTGGCTGCCAAACTTGGGGCGCTCATTGGCGTAGTAGCCCAGGCCGGGGCGGTACAGAGCCTGGGCCATGAACTGGTCAAAGGGAATCCAGCCGTCAGCAGCTTGAATAGCCCGCCGAATCTCTGCCTGGAGCGCGATCGTTAAACTGGGGGGTGTTTTTTCCACCCGCAGATTGTCTCTGAATGTTGCCACCAAACCCGCCCTCCCCCCCAGCCCGTACTGCATTGGTAACCGGCGCGGGCAAACGGCTGGGCCGAGAAATCGCCCTGACCCTGGCGCGTGGTGGCTGGCAGGTGGCAGTGCACTACCGGCATTCAGACCAGGATGCTATACAAACTGTAGCTGATTGCGCAAGTATCACAAGCGCTAGCGACCTAAAACACCATAAATTCCAGGCCGATCTGGCCGACGAAGCCGCCGTGCGCGCCCTGCTGCCCCAAGTGGTGGCGCACTTTGGCGCGGTGGATGCGGTGGTGAATTGCGCGTCTACCTTCGAGCACGACAGTGCCGCCACCTTCGGCTTTGCCGCGCTGGAGCAGCATCTGCGCAGCAACACCGGCGCGCCGATTTTGCTGGCCCAGGCCTTGCATAGCCACTTGCAGTCCCGCAATGCAGGTGGCGCAGTGGTCAATCTGCTGGACCAGAAGCTGTGGAATCTCAACCCCGACTTCTTCAGCTACACCTTGTCGAAAGCCGCGCTGGAGGTGGCCAACACCATGCTGGCGCAGGCCCTGGCCCCGCACGTGCGGGTGGTCGGCGTAGCCCCGGGCCTGACGCTCAAGAGCCACATGCTCAGCGACGAACAATTTGCCGTGCTGCACCAGATCTCGCCGCTGGGCCGCTCGTCCACCGCCGCCGATGTGGCGGCCACGGTGAAGTTTGCGCTGGAGAACGGGTCGATCACCGGCACCACCCTGCTGGTGGACGGTGGCCAGCACCTGATGCAGTTCGAGCGCGACTTCTCTTTAATGGACCTCACGTAAAAGTACACCATGTCCCACACCACAGGCAACCAAACCCTGCAACTCACCGGCCTGCGCTTCAACGCCAACCTGGGCATTCTGGAGTCCGAAAAAACCGCACCACAGCCCATTCTGGTGGATGCCGAGCTCAACCTCGGCCCGCAGCCGCTGGAGCCCAGCGACGACGACATCCACCACGTGCTCGACTACCGCAAGGTGCGCCAGATCATCATCGACGACTGCACCGCACAGCACGTTAACCTGCTGGAAAGCCTGATCGGCAAGCTCAGCGCAAGGCTGATGCAGCTGCCCGGCGTGCTGGGCGTGCGGGTCAAAATCGCCAAGCTGGAGATTTTTGACGACTGCGAAGTAGCGATACGGGTAGAAACAGGGCAGTGGTGAGCCTGGAATCCGCGTAGCATGCGCGACACGTAATAAGATGTATCAACTACCCTTGCGACAGGGTTGCATTCTTGACCCTTGGAGAGTTGCATGATTTTGTTTGGCGCCCGAGCTAGCTCCCGCCGCGCTGCGATGCTGATTGCCAGCGCGGGCCTCTGGGCTTATGCCGTGGCCGCCCAGGCCGTCGAGACCATCAAGATTCTGACCGAAGAGTACCCCCCCTTCAACTTCACCGACAAGGGCCGCATTACCGGCCTGGGGACCGAGGTAGTACAGGCTGTGCTCAAAGAGATCCATATTGAAGGGCAGTTCCAATCCCTGCCCTGGGCCCGCGCGTACGAGACGGCACAAAGCACAGAAAACGTGTTGATCTACTCCATCAACCGGTCCAGAGACCGCGAAAAGCTCTTCAAATGGGTAGGGCCGATCACCCCCACCGATTTTTACCTGTTCGCGCTGAAAAACCGCAACTTGCACCTGCCCAGCCTGGATGACGCCAAACAACTGCAAATCGGCACGGTCAACCAGGATATTGGCGAGCAGTACCTGGTATCGCAGGGGTTTGCTCTGGGCCAAAACCTCCAGTCCAGTGCCCGCTACGATCTGAACTACGAAAAGCTCAAACTCGGCCGGGTCGACCTGTGGGTGATGAACGAGCTGGGGGCCTACTACATGGTGCGCCAAGCCGGAGACGACCCGGCGGTGGTACTGAACAAGGCACTGCGCATCCACGAACTCAGCGGCAGCGGCAACTACATGGCTTTCGGCCTGAAAACCCCCGATGCCCTGGTCGAGCGCTTTCGCAAGGGCCTGGACGCCATCAAAAAGAACGGTACCTACGACGCATTGCAGAAAAAATGGCTCTAAAAGCCGCCAAGCCCACCAGCCTGGGCGGGCGTATCGTGTGGGCCACCCTGGTGTTCTGCCTGTTGTTTACGCTGGTGGTGGTGGCCTTTCGCACCTGGTCGGCGTGGCAAAACAATGTGGCGCGCATGTCGGGCGAAATGGCACTGATCGCGCAGGTCTACCAGCAAACCCTGTCTAAATCCATCTGGGAGATGGACCGCGATGCCCTGCAGACGCACCTCAACAGCATGGCCCATGCAGCCCCGGTGGGGCAGGTAGTCGTGACCTTGCAGTCGGCCAACCACACGCCCGAAGTCTTTCGGCGGGTGCGCAGCGGATGGCAGCCGTCCACCCGGGCACCGGTGCTGGAGCGCCCGCTGGACTACGAGCTGTTTGCCGGCAACAAGGAAGGCATGGGCAATCTGACGCTGTTTGGCGACGAGCGGGTGCTGTGGCAGCGCTTGCGCGGCGAGGTGGCCGAGATCGTGGCCACCCAGGTCGCCCAGTCCCTGCTGCTGGCCAGCCTGATCATGCTGCTGCTGAACCGCCTGGTGACGGTGCATGTGCGCCGCATCGCCCAGCACCTGGGCCAATTGACACCCGCCAATTTGCGCCAACGGCTGTCGCTGGAGCGCTCGGCCACGCGACAGGATGAACTGTCGCAACTGGTGGGCGGTGTCAACCAGTTGCAGGCCACACTGTCCGACTACCTGGAGCAGCAAAAACGTGACGAAAAGGAACTGCTGGCCCACCGCGACAACCTGGCGGAGCTGGTGCGCGAACGGACCGCCGCGCTGGAGGCCGCCAACAGCCAGCTCGAAGACACCAACACCCGGCTGGACGGCCTGGCCCGCACCGACCCGCTGACCGGGCTGGCCAACCGCCGCCAATTCGACGAAATGAAGCAGATCGAATTCCGCCGCGCCCTGCGTACCGGCCACCCGCTGACCCTGCTGGTCTGCGACATCGACTGCTTCAAGCGCTACAACGACACCTATGGCCACGCCAGTGGCGACCAGTGCCTGCGCGCCGTGGCCGCCGCCCTGGGCGCGGGCAGCGCCCGGGCCGGGGACCTGGTGGCCCGCATCGGTGGCGAAGAATTTGCCGTGCTCCTGCCCGCAACCGATGCCATCCAGGGCGCGCTGCTGGCCACCCAACTGCTGCGCGCCGTGACCGATCTGGGCATTGCCCACAGCAACTCCGATGCCGCGCCGGTGGTCACCATCAGCATCGGCCTGGCGCAACTCGACCCCGGCCAGGTGGACCAGTTCGACACCCTGTTCGACCAGGCCGACAAAGCCCTCTACCAGGCCAAAAGCACGGGACGCAACCGGGTGGTAGTGCATGGACAGTTCATGGCATGACCCTCCTTCCTTGTCCCTACAGCAGGAACCCCGCATGAACACTGCCTGGCGCGCCACCCTCCTCGTCGGGGCCTTGCTGGCACCACCCAGCCCCTGGGCGCAGACGGTACAGGTGGTCACAGAAACCTCGCCCTTTGTCTTTCTGCAAGACGGCAAAGTGGTCGGCCCGGCCACCGAAGTGCTGGAAAAAACCCTGCAGCTGGCGGGTATCCAGGACTACCGGCTGAACCTGTACCCCTGGGCGCGCGCCTACGACATGGCGCTGAACGAACCCAATGTGCTGATCTACCTGGTGGCCCGCACGCCCGAGCGCGAGGCCAAGTTCCAGTGGGTGGGCGAATTCATGCAAACCCGCTACCACCTGTACAAGCTGCGCTACCGCGCCGACATCCAGGCCCGCACCCTGGACGCTGCACGCGACTACACCATCGGCGTGATGCGCGACGATCTGCGCCACCAGTACCTGCAGCAGCAAGGTTTCAAACGGCTGGTCATCTCCGCACAGACCCTGGATAACTTTGCCCAACTGGTGAACCGCAAGGTGGATATGGTGCCCCTGAGCGAATCCGGTGCCGAAGCCCAATGCCGCAACGCCCGTTTCGACTGCGCCGGGCTGGAAAAAGTGCTGCCACTGGACAGCCTGAACACCGGCCTGTACATGGCCTACAGCCTGGGCACCCCACCCACCGTGGTAGAGCGCACCCAGGCCGCGTTCAAGCAACTCAAAGCCAATGGCACGGTACGCCGCGCGATGGAAAGCAAGGCCACCGTCAGCAAAGCGCCCTGATCTGGCTCAGAAAACACACGACGCGGGATAATCGGCATTTTTAGAACCGATTGCCCCCTATGAGCGCCGTATGGACCACCGACGAGGTTGCCACCCCAGCATCACCTGCCGCACCCGATTTCAAGATCGAGCGCGAAACACATAAGTTAGAGAAACGCCTGTGCCGCGAGATGGGCAAGGCCATCGTGGACTACAACATGGTGGAAGAAGGCGACAAGGTGATGGTCTGCGTGAGCGGTGGCAAAGACAGCTACGCCATGCTGGACATCCTGCTCAAGCTCAAGGCCCGCGCGCCCATCCACTTCGACATCATCGCCGTCAACCTCGACCAGAAACAGCCCGGTTTCCCCGCCGACGTGCTGCCCACCTACCTCACCGCACTGGGCGTGCCCTTTCACATCGAAAACCAGGACACCTACAGCATCGTCAAGCGCGTGATCCCCGAGGGCAAAACCACCTGCGGCCTGTGCAGCCGCCTGCGCCGCGGCATTCTGTACCGTGTGGCCGACGAGCTGGGGGCCACCAAGATCGCCCTGGGCCACCACCGCGACGACATGCTGCAGACCTTCTTTTTGAACATGTTCTTTGGCGGCAAGCTCAAGGGCATGCCGCCCAAGCTGGTCAGCGACGATGGCCGCCACATCGTCATCCGCCCCCTGGCCTATGTGGCCGAGAAAGACCTGACCCGCTGGGCCGCGCACAAGCAGTTCCCCATCATCCCCTGCACCCTGTGCGGCAGCCAGGAGAACCTGCAACGCAAGCAGATCGCCCAGATGCTGCAAGAGTGGGAAAAGAAGCACCCAGGCCGCATCGAGAGCATGTTCAGCGCGCTGCAAAACGTGGTGCCCTCGCACCTGATGGACCGCAGCCGCTACGACTTCGAAGGCCTGCAAACCACCGGTGTGCCCAGCGACGACGGCGACCAGGCTTTTGATGCACCCAGCTTCGCCCCCGCAGGTTTGCCCGGTCTGCAGGTCGTGCACCTATGACCGCCTGGCGCGCCGTCCTCCTGGTCGCAGCTGTGCTGCTGGGCGGCTGCGCCACTACCACCCGGGTGGACAGCGACGTGCAAAGCTTTGCCAGCTGGACCAGCGCCGTACCCCGCCCCTTGGGCTTTCGCTTCGAGCGCCTGCCCTCCCAGCAGACCGATGCCGAACAGCAAACCGCTGTCGAGCAACGGGCCCTGCCCTCCCTGGCCCAGGCCGGCCTGGTGCTGGATGGGCCCAACGCCCGTTTCAGCCTGCAGATCAGCACCCAAATGGTGACCGAAAGCACCTGGAGCAACCCTTACGGTCCCTGGGGCCCGCGTGGCCCCTGGCTGGCCGGGGGCCGGGGGGTGCGCGGCCCTTACCTGGCCCCGATGTTTCCGATGCCGCCCCTGGAAGTGCGCAGCTACCAGCGCCTGCTCAGCCTGGTGCTGCGCGACCTTGCTACCGGCCACGTGGTGTATGAAACCCAGGCCCGCATGGACAGCCGCTGGCCTATCGGCCACGACCTCCTCCCCGCCATGGTGACGGCGGCCCTGCACGGGTTTCCCAACCCACTCCAGGGCCTGCAGCGCATCACCGTCGATCTGGCCCCTGCCAAACCGTGAAAGTCCCCTGATGGAAGCCACCCGCATCATCGCCATCCGCCACGGCGAAACCGCCTGGAACGTCGACACCCGCATCCAGGGCCAGCTCGACATCCCCTTGAACGACACGGGCCGCTGGCAGGCCCACCAGTTGGCGCTGGCGCTGGCCGGGGAACCCATCACCGCCGTTTACGCCAGCGACCTGTGGCGGGCCTATGAAACCGCGCTGTCGGTGGCCGGGGCGGTAGACCTGAACATCACCACCGACGAGGGCCTGCGCGAACGCGGCTTCGGCAGCTTCCAGGGCCGCACCTTCGCCGACATCGAGGCCGAACTGCCCGAGCAGGCCCAGCGCTGGCGCAAGCGCGACCCCGCATTTGCCCCCGAAGGCGGCGAGTGCCTGAACGACTTCCGCGACCGCGTACTGGCCTGCGTCAACGCCCTGGCCGCCCGCCACCCCGGCGAGCTGATCACGGTGGTGGCCCACGGCGGCGTGATGGACGTGCTGTACCGCGCCGCCACCGGCCAGGGCCTGCAAGCCCCCCGCACCTGGGACCTGGGCAACGCCGCCATCAACCGCCTACTGTGGACCCCTGAGGGCCTCACCCTGGTGGGCTGGGCCGACACCTACCACCTTGAACAGCAGGGTGCACTGGACGAGAACGCGGCTTAAATAGTCACACCCCCAGGCTACAGCGCAAGCGCTTTTCGCCAACCCCCTTGCAGGGGGCGCATCCTGTGGCCTGGCAAAGCCAGTTCCACGGATGCCCTGGACAGCGTGCGTTATGGCTGATGCGTGGAAGCGAAGAAATTACAACGCGGTGTAATATTTTTTATAGCTGCTTGCGCCCATTCCATAAGCGCTGGGGCCTGATTTAATCTACAGAAAACAGCCCACCCTCAGTCTGCGGCGGTGTCACACCCAGATGCCGGTAGGCGGCCAGGGTGGCGATGCGGCCCCGGTTGGTGCGCTGCAAAAAGCCCTGCTGGATCAAATACGGTTCGATCACATCCTCGATGGTGTCGCGCTCTTCGCCGATGCTGGCGGCGATGTTGTCCAGGCCCACCGGGCCGCCGTCGAAGCGATGGATCACGGCTTCCAGCAATTTGCGGTCCATCAGGTCGAAGCCCTGCGGGTCCACGTCCAGCATGGCCAGGGCGCGGTTGGCGATGTCCAGGGTGATAGTGCCGTTGCCCTTCACGTCGGCATAGTCGCGCACCCGGCGCAGCAGGCGGTTGGCGATCCGCGGCGTGCCGCGCGAGCGGCGGGCGATCTCGAAGCCGCCGTCAGCATCCATGGGCGCATTCAGCAACCCGGCGCTGCGTTTGACGATGCGGGCCAGTTCCTCGGGCGTGTAGAACTCCAGCCGCGCCACGATACCGAAGCGGTCGCGCAGCGGGTTGGTCAGCATGCCGGCACGGGTGGTGGCACCCACCAGGGTGAAGGGCTGCAGATCAAGCTTGATACTGCGGGCTGCGGGGCCTTCGCCGATCATGATGTCGATCTGGTAGTCCTCCAGCGCGGGGTACAAAATTTCTTCCACCACCGGGCTGAGGCGGTGGATTTCGTCGATGAAGAGTACGTCGTTCTTTTCCAGATTGGTCAGCAGCGCGGCCAGATCCTTGGGCTTTTCGAGCACCGGGCCACTGGTCTGGCGCAGGTTCACGCCGAGTTCGTGGGCAATGATGTGGCTCAGCGTGGTCTTGCCCAGGCCGGGCGGGCCGAACAGCAGCACGTGGTCGAGGGCTTCGCCGCGCTTGGTGGCCGCGCCGATAAAGATCTCCAGCTGCTCGCGGGCCTTGGTCTGGCCCACGTAGTCGTCGAACAGCTTGGGACGCAGGGCGCGTTCAATCGCCTCCTCTTGCGGCGAGGTGGGGGCGGCGGAGACCATGCGCTTCGGGGGCGGCGCGGCGAAATCGTCAGTCTGGATGGACACGGGCAGGCAGTGCAAAAAAGGATGGCCCACTATAGCGCCTGGGCCTGCCTGCAGCGGAAACACGCCGCGCTTGTGGCTATAGTCAACGCCAATACTTTTAGCCCCCGCCAGGACCCGCCATGACGCACCGTACGCACACTGTTTCTACCCGTTGGGCGCTGGCCCTGCTGCTCTGCGCGGGCGGTGCGCTGGCCAACGACGCACCGGCCGACAAACCCAAAGCCACCGGCAAAATCGCCCTGCCCGCCAAGCCCCCGTCACAAGAGTCGCAAAAGCCGCAAGAGCCGGTCAGCAAGGAATCCATGGCGCAACAGGTGCGCGAGGCGGTCGACAAGGTCAACGCCGGTGAGGGCAAAAAAACCAAGAAGACCAAGGGCAAGGCAGCAGAAACCCCGGGCATCACCATCACCATCGAGGCCGAGCCCAAAAAAGCCCGCGCCGCCAAACCACCCGGCACGCCCGCCGCCCCGCCCGACATTGCCTCGGCCCGCGCCAAAGCCCATGGCTTGGCCAACCCCGCCGACAGCAAATCCGCCACCCGCACCGCCGCCATGCAGTCGGTGGCCCCCGGCGCAGGCACAGCGGCCATGGCCCACGGCGGCGAGGTGCGCTGGGGCTACGAGGGCAACACCGGCCCGCAGGCCTGGGCCAGGCTCAGCCCCGACTTCAACCTGTGCGCCCAGGGCACGCGCCAGTCGCCCATTGCCATCGACGAAACCAACACCTTGCAGGGCCCGGCCGAGCCGCTACACATCCGCTACCAGCCCAGCAGCGCCATGGTGCTGAACAACGGGCGCACCATCCAGGTCGATGTGGTGGGCGACAACACCCTGGCGGTGCGCGGTGTCAGCTACAAGCTCTACCAGATCGTGTTCCACCACCCCAGCGAAGAGCGGGTCAACGGGCGCACATTTGCCATGGTGGCGCACCTGGTGCACCGCGATGTGGACGGCCAACTGGCGGTGGTCGCCGTACTGCTTGACCCCGGGCAGGCCAACACGCTGATCAACAAGGTCTGGACCTACATGCCACTGGACGTGGGCGACCGGGTGCGCATGCCCGCCGGTCTGCTGGATTTGAACGAACTACTGCCGCAAGACCAGCGCTACTACCAGTTCATGGGCTCGCTGACCACACCACCGTGTTCCGAAGGCGTGCTGTGGATGGTGCTGAAGCAGCCGGTGCAGATCAGCCCCGAGCAGCTGCGCCTGTTCAGCCAGCTGTACCCCGCCAATGCCCGGCCCGTACAACCCTTGAATGGCCGGGTGGTGCGCGACGCACAGTAGGGTTTTCTCTGAACTTATTAGGTATCAAATCAGCCTCCAACGCACATTTCATTTACGCTGAATGCTATCAAAATGATACTACTTGCCTAGGGCTTTCAGCGCCAGCTTGATGCCTTCGCTCACGCCTACCCCGGCGGGCAGGGCCTTCAGCGCCAGCGCCGCCTCTTTGTCGCTGTAACCCAGGGCCACCAGGGCCTGCAGGATGTCCACCTGGGCATCACTGGTGGCGCTGGGGTGCAGGCCGATGTCGGAACCCAGCTTGCCTTTGAGCTCCAGCAGCAGGCGCTCGGCGGTTTTCTTGCCGATGCCCGGTACCTTCACCAGCCGCCCGGCCTCTTGCAACGTGATGGCCTGGGCCAGGTCATCCACGCCCATGCCCGACAGCACGCTCAAAGCCGTGCGCGGCCCCACACCGGTGATCTTGATGAGCTGGCGAAAAGCGTCGCGCTCGCCCGGCGTGGCAAATCCGTACAGGATTTGCGCGTCTTCGCGCACCACAAAATGGGTCAGCAGCGTGACCTGCTCGCCCAGGCCCGGCAGGTTGTAGAAGGTGCTCATGGGCACGTCGACGTCGTAACCCACGCCGTGGCAGTCGATCAGCACCTGGGGCGGGGTTTTGGCGGCCAGCAGGCCTTGGAGTCGTCCGATCATGGGGTTCCTGGAGAGAAAACGCCATTGTCCATGACGCCGCACCCCACCATTAGCTCGAAATTTGCGCGAATTCAAACGTTGGATTTGCTTCCATTTTGTTACATACATTGCATCCTGCGCGAATATGTAACCGGATTGGCCCCCTACCATGGGCCTCTTTCATGAAGGGAACTCCCATGGCTCTACAAACCCCGTTTTTTGGCAAGCGTGAACCCGAAGCCTTTGGCGTACGCAACAACCTGGCCCAGGCACAGGCCTTGGTGCCGCGGCCACAGCCCCTGGCGACCCCACCCGTGGCCGAGCCCGTCGACATTCCCGTAGAAGCCGTGGCCGCCCAGCCCCCGGCCAAAGCCACCGGCAGCACCCTCACCGTAGGCCCCAACATCAAGCTCAAGGGCGTAGAGATCACCGATTGCGACACCCTGGTGGTCGAGGGCACGGTCGAGGCGACGATGGATTCGCGCCTGATGCAGATCACCGCCGCAGGGGCCTTCAAGGGCTCGGCCGACATCGACATTGCCGAAATCCACGGGGCCTTTGACGGCGAACTCACCGTGCGCGACAAGCTGGTGATCTACGCCACCGGTCGCGTGACCGGCAAGGTGCGCTACGGCAAGCTGGTGATCGAAGAAGGCGGCCAGTTGTCGGGCGAAATCGCCTTTGGCACGGCCAAGGCGGCACCAGCCAAAACCGCTTTGCAAGCCATCGCCGCCTGATAAGGCTTTAGCGCCCCGCCGTCTCCAGCCAGGCATCCAGCTCCTGCGCAAGGGCATCGGTGGCGGCGGCCAGCGCCCGCACTCCGCCGGGCGCGTCGGCACTGGGGGCCGGGCGCTGCACGCTGAATGCACGCTGGGCCAGCAGGCTGTCGCCCAGCGGCGTGTTCTCTACCAGCGTGGCGCGCAGCCGCACCAGGCCGGTGCTGGCAGCGGGCGACTGGAACACCTGGGTAAATTCCTGCAACTCCAGCCGTAGCTGCCGGGGTGCCGGTCCTGTCGTGCGCGCCAGCGCCGCGCTGTCGCTGGCAGCCAGCACCGCCCGGCGCTGGCCCAGCACATCGCGCAGCCGCTGGCCCACCAGTTGCGCGGGCGGCACGCTCCAGCGGGCCTGGGTGTAGGGGCGCAGCTGCTGGGCATCGGCATAGCCCAGCCGGTACAGAATGGCCGTGCCGCCATCGGCCATGCCGGGCGCTTCTACGTCGGCCAGCGCCAGGGGCGGCAAGCTGGCGGTGGTGGCCGCCACGGTGCCGGGGCCAAAGTCGTACTGCACCGCGCGCAGGGGTTTGTCGGGCAGGGCCGAGCAGGCCCCCAGGGCCAAAAATACCAAGCCAAATAGGCACTTAGCGCTTATTCCATAAGCACGAGCAGCTCTTTTATCCATAGCAAATCCTAAAAACGTGTTCATGGTTGCGCCGCCGGGACCACAAAGCCCGCCTCGCCGGGGCCGGGCACGGCAGCGCCGCCGCCAAAGATCAGCGACTGCGGCTGCTCGCTGATGCCGTTGACAGTGCGGCCCAGTTGCCGTGCCGCGCGGGATGCGTCGTCGGCCACCCGGTTGATGCGCGGCAGGGTGGCGCTGCCAAAGGTGTCGGCCGCGTGCGACAGCGTGCCCGCGCCGTCGGCCAGCCGGTCCATCACGCCGCCTTGTGCGTTCAGCCTTGCCGCCGTCTGGCCGATGGCAGCAAAACTGCCGTTGGCGGTATCGGCGGCGGTTTGCAGTGCGCGCAGGGTGCGCTGGGTGTCGTCGGCAATGGCTGGGATGCGGGCCAGCGCCGGGTCGAGGCGCTGGGTCACCGTCTGCTCCAGCCGGGCGCTGAGCGCGGCCAAACGGGTGGTGGCCTGGTCGGTGCTGGTCAGCACGCCGGTGAGGAGCTTCTGGTTCTGGTCGCTCAGCACTTGGTTCAACCGCAGCGTGGCTTCGTCCACCTGCTCCAGGATGCGCGGCACCTGCTGGGTCAACTTGCCGAGTTGCGAAGTCTCCAGCGGCAGGCGCGGCACGCCGCTACGGCCCGGGGGAATTGGCGCCTGCGGCTGGCCCGCATCGTCGATCTGCACAAAGGCCAGGCCGGTGATGCCCTGGTAACTCAAGGTGGCAAAGGCGGTGGGCGACAGCGGCGTGGTGTCGTCCACGGCGATGCGGATCAGCACATTGCCCGCCACGTCGGGGTCGAAGCCGATGTGGGTCACCTTGCCCACGGCCACACCCTTGTAGCGCACGGCGGCCTGGGGCTGCAGGCCCGTCACCGCGTCACCCGACGAGAGTTCATACGGGTGGCTGCTGCCGGTGTCGCGCGTGAGCCAGACCGCCAGCGCCACCAGCAGCGCGGTGATGGCCAGCACAAACGCGCCTGCGGCCAGCGCGTGGGATTTATTTTCCATGGGGGACATCTCCTTGGGGAATGGGAACTACGGGCAGCGGAGCCAAGGCACGCCGCCCGCGCTCGCCCAGAAAAAAGTGTTCGATAAACGGGTGCGGGAAAGCCACCACCTCGGCGGCCGTGCCGGTGACCAGCACCTTTTTTTCGGCCAGCACGGCCACCCGGGTGCTGAGGGCAAACAGGGTATCCAGGTCGTGCGTCACCATCACCACCGTCAGGCCCAGACCCTGGTGCAGAGAGCGCAGCAGGGTGACGAAGTCGTCGGCACCGTTGGGGTCCAGCCCGGCGGTGGGCTCGTCCAGCAGCAAGAGCGGCGGGTCCATCACCAGGGCGCGGGCCAGGGCCACGCGCTTGACCATGCCGCCCGACAGGTCGGCGGGCATTTTGTCGGCATCGGCGGCGCGCAGGCCGACCATTTGCAGCTTGACCAGGGCCGCGTCGCGCACCAGCGCCTCGGGCAGGGTGCGCAGCTCGCGCAGCGGAAAGGCAATGTTCTCCAGCACGGTGAAGGCCGAAAACAGCGCCCCCTGCTGGAACAGCATGCCCACCCGGCTGGCGGCCCCGGCGCGGCTGAGCTCTGCTGCCGGCTGCCCCAGCACCGTGACCTGGCCCTGGGCCGGATGCTCCAGCCCCAGCATCTGGCGCAGCAGCACGGTTTTGCCAGTGCCCGAACCGCCCACCAGCGCCACAATTTCGCCGCGCTGCACGGTCATCGCCAGGTCCTGGTGGATCACGACCCGGCTTTTGCCGCTGCCAAACGCGGTCTGCAGGCCCTGGATATCGACGATGGTGTCCGCGTCCATGTCAGACCCCCACGTTCTTGAAAATAATGGCAAACAGCGCATCTACCAGAATCACCACGGTGATCGATGTCACCACCGAGGTGGTGGTGCCCTGCCCCAGGCTTTGGGTGTTGGGTTTGACGCGCAGGCCGCAGTGGCAACCCACCAGCGCAATCAGCACGCCAAACACGGCTGACTTGAACACCGCCAGCCCCAGATTCGCCACACCCACCGCCCCGGGCAGCGCCTGCAAAAAGAACGCAGGCGTGATGCCCAGCGCCAGGTCGGCTGCCAGCATGCCCCCGGCCAGCGCGGTCAGCGTGGTCCACACGCTGATCAGCGGCATGGCGATGGCCAGCGCAATGGCGCGCGGCATCACCAGCCGGTAGCCCAGCGGAATGCCCATCACCCGCATGGCATCCAGCTCTTCGGTGACGCGCATCACGCCGATCTGCGCGGTGATGGCCGAGCCGGAGCGCCCGGCGATCAAAATGGCCGCCAGCATCGGCCCCAGCTCGCGCACCACCGACATGCCCAAAATATTGACGATGAAGGACTCGGCCCCAAACTGGCGCAACTGCTGCGAGGTCAGGTAGGCCAGCACCACACCAATCAAGAACCCCACCAGTGCGGTGATCGGCAAGGCCATGGTGCCCATCTGGTACAGGTGGCCGGAAATATCCCGCCACGGCCCGTCCTGCGGGCGGCGCGCCAGACGCAGCAGGTCCAGCGCCAGTTGGCCCACCATGCGCAGCAGCACCAGCCCCTGTGCCAGGCCCGCCAGCACCCACACGCCCAGCGCGTCAAAGTGCTGCGCCCAGGTGGGTACATGGTCGGGGGGCGGGGTCGTGGAGAAGCCAGCCACCCGCTCCAGCAGGCTGCGCTGTTCGGGCAGCAGATCGATCTGCGCGGGCCATTGGCGACCCCAGTGGTTCCACAGCAATTGCGCGCCCACGTGGTCCAGCCGCTCCACGCCCGCCAAATCCCAGTGCGCAGATGGTGGCAGCGCCTGCAAGGCGGCGGTGGCAGCCCGCCACTGCGCAGGCACGGCCAGGTCGGCAGCCGCCCAGCGGCCCACCAGTCGTGCGGTGGGGCCAGGGGTGATGCGGGGGGTGGAATCCAAATGCATAGTTCTGCCCATGCTACCAACGGACGCGCCCCAGCCGGGTAGGACAAGCGGCTGAAATCACCTTCCCAAAGCAGGCGACAGGTGACAATAGACCCATGATTCTTCGCCACACCTTTTCGCCCCCCAACAACACCCGGCTAGACCATCTGTGTGGCCCCATGGACAGCCACCTGCGCACCATCGAGGCGGCGCTGCAAATCACCATCGCCCACCGCCACGAGCAGTTCAAGATCGACGGCCCCAAGCCCAAAGCCCAGCAGGCGCTGGAACTGCTGCAGGCGCTGTACGAGCAGGCTGCCCGCCCGATCCGCCCCGATACCGTGCAACTCATGCTGGCCACCGACACCAGCGACGGCGTGGAAGGCCAATCGCTGCAAACCCGGCGTGCCGACCTGCGCGCCCGCACGCCCAACCAGGCCACCTACCTGGAAAACATCGCCCAGCACGACATCACCTTCGGCATCGGCCCGGCGGGCACTGGCAAAACCTACCTGGCCGTGGCCTGTGCGGTGGACGCGCTGGAACGCAGCGCCGTGCAGCGCATCGTGCTGACCCGCCCGGCGGTGGAAGCTGGCGAGCGGCTGGGCTTTTTGCCCGGCGACCTGAACCAGAAGATCGACCCGTACCTGCGCCCGCTGTACGACGCGCTGTACGAACTGATGGGGGCCGAGAAGGTGCAAAAGGCCTTTGAGCGCAACGCCCTGGAAGTGGCCCCGCTGGCCTTCATGCGCGGGCGCACGCTGAACAACGCCTTTGTGATCCTGGACGAGGCGCAAAACACCACGCCCGAGCAGATGAAAATGTTTTTGACCCGCATCGGCTTCGGCGCCAAGGCGGTAGTGACCGGCGACGTGAGCCAGATCGACCTGCCCAAAACCCAGACCAGCGGCCTGATCGATGCCGAACAGGTGCTGCGCCGCACCCAGGGTATCGCCATTTGCCGCTTCACCAGCGCCGACGTGGTGCGCCACCCGCTGGTGGCCCGCATCGTGGATGCCTACGACACCCGGGGTAAATCCGACACCGTGCCGCGCAAACGCGCAAGCTCCTGAAAATATAGCTACTTACGCCCATTGAATAAGCGCCAGAAGCCTAAAACATGCTAAAAAACCTGCAACTATCCTTGCAATTCGGTGATCTGGCAGATGCCGCCACCCACCGTGCCGCTCTGCCGCGCCACAGTGTCAACCGCTGGATCCGCCATGCGTTACAGCGAGACGGCGAAATCACGGTGCGCATTGTCGACACCGCAGAAGGCCAGGCCCTCAACCGTGATTACCGCCACAAAGACTACGCCACCAACGTGCTGACCTTCGACTACACCCAAGAGCCCATCGTCACCGCCGATCTGGTGCTGTGTGCCGCGGTGGTGGCTCGCGAAGCCGCCGAGAACGGTAAAACTCTGCAAGCGCACTATGCCCATTTGCTGGTCCACGGTACCCTGCATGCCCAGGGCTACGACCACGAAACCGGCGAAGCCGATGCGGTAGCCATGGAGGCCCTGGAAACACAGATTCTGGCCGGGCTGGGCATTGCCGATCCCTATGCGACCTAAGTTGGAGCAAGTTGGAGAACACATGCGAACCCTTGTATCGACCCTGGCACTGGTCCTGTGCTGCGGCACAGCCGGGGCCCAAAGCCTGGATGCCGCCCGCGCGGGTACGCTCAAAACCGTGCAGGGTACGGTGACCGTCACCAACGCGCAGGGCCCCCGCCAGGTCCATCCTGGCGACCCGGTAGCCGAGGCTGACAAGCTGCTCACCGGGGCCGATAGCGCCGCCAGCGTGGTCATGCGCGACGGCAGCACCCTGGTGCTCGGCCCCAACAGCCAACTCGACATCACCAGCTTCGCCTTCAACGGCACCACGCAAAAGGGCAATATGCTGCTCAGCCTGCTGCGCGGTAGCCTGCGCATGGTCACCGGCCTGGTCGGCAAGGGCAACCCCGATGCCGTCAAGATCACCACGCCCACCTCGGTGATTGGCGTGCTGGGCACCGACTTCATTGTCTTGGCCAAAGGAGGCAAGCCTTAATGGGCCCCGCTCTTGTCGCCATGGGCCTGGCCGTGATGGCCTTGTTGGCAGGCCGGACCATTCCCCCCAGCTCGGAAGTGCTGCTGCTGCCCCAGGCGGATGGCTCGCCGTCATCGGTGGTGGTGGTGTCGGGGCCTGAACTGCAGACCCTGTCCACCCCATTCCAACGGGCCACCGTTGTAGTCGGCGAAAAAACCACCCAGGACATGCTGGACCCGGTGTTCGTGCAAAGCGCCTACCCCGCGCTGTTCAGTGCCATGCCACCACCACCGCAGCATTTCACGGTGTACTTTGAACCCGGCGGCACCGAACTCATCCCCGCATCACGGGCCGCTCTGGCGAAAGTCATCGCTGCCGCCCACCAGCGCGCCGGAGCGGACATCCTGGTGACCGGGCACACCGATGCGCAAGGCAACGAAGGCGAGAACGATGCCCTGTCGCTCCAGCGCGCCCAGCAGGTACGCGAAATGCTGCTGCACGACCCGCAGTCGGTACGCTCCGACCTGATAGAGGCCCGGGGCCGCGGCAAGCGCGAACTGGCCATACCCACCGCCGATGGCGTAGCCGAAGCCCGCAACCGCCGGGTGGAAATAGTCCTGCGTTAGATTTGAATGGGAATGGTCACCGGGCCATCGTTGACCAGGTGCACTTCCATGTCGGCCCCAAACTGCCCCGTCTGCACGGGGCTGTGGACGCGCTGGGCCTGGGCCACAAAATAGTCGTACAGCCGCCGGCCCTCTGCAGGTGGCGCCGCACCGGTGAAGCTGGGCCGGTTGCCGCCCGCCACATCGGCCGCCAACGTGAACTGACTCACCACCAGCAGGCCACCGGCCACGTCCTGCAGGCTCAGGTTCATCTTGCCCGCCGCATCGCCAAAGATGCGCAGCTTCAAGATTTTGGCCAGCAACTTGTCGGCCTGCGCATCGGTATCCCCGCGCTCGGCGCACAGCAGCACCAGCAGGCCGTGGCTGATCGCACCCACGGTTTCTCCGGCGATCACCACACGGGCTTCGCGCACTCTTTGCAATACAGCTTTCATCGGCAATCGGTTTCTGGTTGAAAAGTCGGTAGACACAGGGGCCAGACTCTACCGCGGCAGAACGCAGAGGCACAATGCGCCCCATGTGGAAAACCGTGCGGCACCGAGGTGCCTGGCTTGTGGCGTGGGCATTGCTGGCGGCGCTCGGTGGCGTTGCGCTGGCCCGCCAGGAGTTGGCGCGCCAGCGTGAAACCTTCGAGACTAACGCACGTATCGCGCACCGGCTGCTCAGCCAGCGCGCAGTGCAGCAAGACGCGGTGCTGGCCACGCTCGCCTTGCTGCAACCCGCGGGCACGACCGGGCCCACCGCGCAACCCGAGCAGCGGCTATCGTCCGTATACCCGCAGATTCTGGAAGTACAGCGCCGCGGCCCGGGCGAGGCCTGGCCGGTGGACATCCCCGCCGCGCAAACCGCCTTGGCCCAAGCAGAGGCCGTCTCCCGCAAGGCCCAGCGGGTGGCACTGGCGGTGTCGCACCTGGCCACAGGGCGCTACCGCCTGGTCTTGGCAGCCAACCCGAACAGCTACGCGCTGCAAATCAACGTGGCGGCCATGCTGCCCTGGAACGAATGGCCCATGCCGCGCGAGACCACGCCAGTGCGCCTCACGCTGGAGCACGGCGGCCAGGTGTTTGTGGTGCAGCCTGGTCGCATCGAGGAGGGTGGCTGGCGTTTCGAGTTCCACAAACACCTGGCCACCGACAGCCAGCCTTTTGACATGTTCGCCCTGCGCCAGGTCGGCTGGGGTGAACTGCCCTGGGCTGAGATGTTGGCCTGGGCGGTAGGCATGGCCGTGCTGCTGGCGGCGCTGCAAACCGCTCTCGGCCAGCGCGCCGCCCGCCGCCGGGCCGAAGAACTGCTGCGCCTGGGCCAGGTGGCGCGGCTCAACACCCTGGGCGAACTCGCCGCAGGCATGGCCCATGAACTGAACCAGCCGCTGACCGCCGTGCTGGCCAACACCCAAGCCGCGCGCCGCCTGCTCGATGAAAACCCGCCCGAGCTGGACACGGCCCGCGCCGCCATGGTGCAGGCGGCGGAGCAAGCCCGGCGCGCCTCCACCGTGGTGGGTCGGTTACGCCGCGCCGTGGAACGGCCCGACCTGGCGGGTGCACTGTCGCCCGTCCAGCTGCAGGACGCGGTGCGCGAAGTGCTCTACCTGCTGGAGCCCGAGAGCACGCGCCGTGGCGTCACGCCGACGGTGCAAGCCCCGGCGCAAGACGTGACGGTGCTGGCCGACCGCGTGGCACTGGAACAGATCGTGCACAACCTGGTGATGAACGCACTGCAGGCGCTGGAGCAGATGCCCGAAGGCCAACGGCGCTTGACCCTGGCGATTGCTACCGACGAACGGCTCGGCAGCCTGACCGTGCAGGACAACGGCCCCGGCATCCCGCCCGATGTCCTGCCGCGCATCTTCGAGCCGTTTTTCTCGACCCGCCCCGGTGGCCTCGGCCTGGGCCTGAACCTGTGCGAAAGCCTGGCAGGCAACATGGGCGGCAGCCTGGTGGCCGCCAACATCGCACCCCATGGCGCGGCTCTGCGCCTGTCCCTTCCGTTGTCGGCATGAACACCACCCTGTCCCCTCTGGTCCACCTTATCGACGACGACGCAGCGGTGCGCGACAGCCTGGCGCTGCTGATCGGCACCGTGGGCCTGCGTGTACAGACCTGGGCCGACCCGCAAGTCTTTCTGGCACAGTTTGACCGGCAGGGCATAGGCGCCATCGTGCTCGACGTGCGCATGCCGGGCATCAGCGGCCTAGCGGTGCTGGACACCCTGGTGGCGCAGGGCGTGGACCAGCCGGTGATCATGCTCACCGGCCACGGCACGGTGGAGATGTGCCGACGCGCCTTCAAGGCCGGTGCCGCCGAGTTCCTGGAAAAGCCGGTGGACGACGAAGCGCTGATCGAGGCGCTGCAGAACGCCGTGCGCCAGCATGTGCGCTCGCGCGAACGCCACCAGGCCGACCGGCAGGCGCGCGAGCGGTATGCGCAGCTGTCCGAGCGCGAACGCGAGGTGCTGGGCCTCATCGTCTCGGGCCTGACCAACAAGGAAATCGGCCGCGCGCTGGCCGTGTCGCCGCGCACGGTGGAGACGCACCGCGCCAACCTGTTCGCCAAGCTGGAGGCCGAATCCCTGGCGCAGCTGATTCGCAGCTATGCCGCGCTGGCAGATGCGGCTCCGTAGAACTACGGAGAGCGTGGCGTAGCCGTACGCATGGGCAGATGGGGCCTGATTTTTTAAAGTTCTCCTACGGTTGATCGAACCGGTTACCCACGGAGAACCCCATGAACAAGACCATCCCATTTGCCGCCCTTGTCCTCGCCTGCATCACTGGTGCCGCCAACGCCCAGGCCGTGCGCACCGAACGCAATATGTCGCTCGACCTGGCCAACCAGATCGCCAACTCTGCCGTGGCCACCTGCGCCGCCAACGGCTATGCCGTTTCGGCCACGGTGGTGGACCGCGCCGGTGGCGTGCGCGCCGTGCAGCGTGCCGACAACGCCGGCCCCCACACCCTGGGTGCCAGCCAACAGAAGGCCTTCACCTCGGCCTCCGCCAAGAACAACACCCTGGCCATCATGGAAATCGCCCAAAAGAACCCCGGCGCAGCCAACCTGGTGAACATCCCCGGCTACCTGCTGCTGGGCGGCGGCGTGCCGGTGAAGGTGGGCAATGAAGTGATCGGCGCAGTGGGCGTGGGCGGCGCGCCGGCTGGCAACCTCGACGAACAATGCGCGCTGGCAGCGATCGACCAGGTGAAAGACTTGCTCAAATAAGCCATCAGCGCTTACCCCATATGCATAAGCTGCTACATATTTTGAGTTTTTCAGGGTTTTGCCTGCTGGCGAATGCCTGCCTGGCCCAGGTGGCCCCCAGCCCCGCGCAGGTCGCCGAGTACCGGGGCCTGCACGCGGCAGCCCAACGCGGCGACCTGGCCAAGGCCGAAAAGCTGATCGCACAGAAGGTGGACCTGAACGCCCGCGACGCACACGGCCGCACAGCCATCCACGTCGCCACCTTCGCCCGGCAGTCACCTGTGCTGCGGGCGCTGGCCCAGGCCGGTGCCGACCTGTCGCTGCTGGAGAACGACCGCTACGACGCGGTGACCATCGCCGCCGTGGCCGACGACGAAGCCACCCTGGCGACGCTGCTAGCCCTGGGTGCCAGTGCAAAACTCACCACCAGCCGCTACGACGGCACGGCGCTGATCGCGGCGGCCCACCTGGGCCATGACGGCGTGGTGCGGCAACTGATCGCCGCCGGTGCACCACTCGACCATGTCAACAACCTGCACTGGACCGCCGTCATCGAATCCATCGTGCTGGGCGACGGTGGCCTGCGCCACCAGCGCACGCTGCGCGCGCTGGTCGATGCCGGTGCCAAGCTGCAACTCGCCGACCGCCAGGGCAACACACCGCTGCAGTTGGCGCGCACCCGCGGCTTTGGCGAGATGGTGTCGATGCTGGAGAAAGCCGGGGCCCGGCCCTGAAAATTTACACCAACGTCACACGGGCGAACTTGCGTTTGCCCACCTGCACTACGTAAGTACCGGGTTCGAGCTTCAACCCCTTGTCGCTGATAACGCTGGAATCGATGCGCACACCACCGCCGTCGATCAGACGGTTGCCTTCCGACGTGGATGCCGCCAGGCCCGCCTGTTTCAGCAATTGCGCAATGCCCAGTGGTGCGCCGGTAAGGCGGACCTCGGCAATGTCGTCGGGCACGCCACCCTTGCTGCGGTTGTTGAAATCCTGCTCGGCTGCATCGGCTGCGGCGGCCGAATGGAAGCGCGCGGTAATCTCTTTCGCCAGCGCGACCTTCGCGTCTTTGGGGTTGCGCCCGGCCTCGACTTCGGCCTTGAGCGCGGCAATCTCGGCCTCGGACTTGAACGACAGCAGCGTGTACCAGCGCCACATCAGCACGTCGGAAATGCTCAACACCTTGGCAAACATGGTGTTGGGCGCTTCGCTGATGCCGATATAGTTGTTCTTGGACTTGGACATTTTCTCCACGCCGTCCAGGCCCTCCAGCAGCGGCATGGTCAGGATGCACTGCGGCTCTTGGCCGTATTCGGCCTGCAGGTGGCGACCCATCAGCAAGTTGAACTTCTGGTCGGTGCCGCCCAGCTCCAGGTCGCTTTTCAAGGCCACCGAGTCGTAGCCCTGCATCAGCGGGTACAAAAATTCATGCACCGCGATCGACTGGCCGCCATGGAAGCGGTCATGGAAGTCGTTGCGCTCCATCATGCGGGCCACGGTGTAGCGCGAAGCCAACTGGATCATGCCGCGCGCGCCCAGCGGGTCGCTCCATTCGCTGTTGTAACGGATCTCGGTCTTGCTGGGGTCCAGCACCAGGCTGGCCTGCTTGTAATAAGTCTCGGCGTTGACCTTGATCTGCTCAGGCGTGAGCGGTGGACGGGTGCTGTTGCGACCCGACGGGTCACCGATCATGCTGGTGAAGTCGCCGATCAGAAAGATCACCGTGTGGCCCAGGTCCTGCAACTGGCGCATCTTGTTGAGCACCACGGTGTGGCCGATATGGATGTCGGGCGCGGTCGGGTCCAGGCCCAATTTGATGCGCAGCGGCACGCCAGAGGCCTCGGATCGGGCCAGTTTTTTGACCCAGTCTTCTTGTGGAATCAGCTCATCACAGCCGCGCAGGGACACCGCCAGGGCTTCTTTCACACGATCTGTTACAGGAAATGAGCCACTCGGCTTTACGTGTGCGGGTTGATTCATAAGGGTTTTTCAGTGCTTTATCGGTTGTGGCCCACGCGGGACACCGGTATACTCGCGGTCTCGCTGAGCCCCTGATTTTAGTGGCGCGTTGCCTGATAGGCCGCCCCCACACTGAACTTCCAGGCCGCGCCCCCTGCGCCCCAGCACCCACATTCGTTAGGAACCCCAGTTTTGAACCACGGTCTTCCAACCGTCAGCGAACGCCTGTCATCCCTATTTCAACGCCACCCCAAGCGCATCACCGCGCTGGTGGCCGCCCTGTTGCTGGGCGGAGGCGGCGGCGCATTTGCCGTCGCGTCCCTCGGCCCGGATGCCGCTGACCTCCCTGTCCAACAAATTTCCGAATCGGTGGAGCCGCTGGCCCTGCAAGAGCAGGCCAATGCGCTCGATACCCACACTTTCAATCTGTTCCGCACCGAAACCACCCGCTCCAGCGACACGGCCAAGTCTTTGTTGCAGCGCCTGGGCATTGATGATGCGCAAGCCGTAGCGTTCTTGCGCAGTGACTCCCTGGCCAGCAAAGCCCTGCTAGGCAAAGCGGGCCGCGTAGTCCACGCCGAAGCCAGCGATAACCACGACCTGCTCAGCCTGAGCGTGCGCTGGAGTCCGTCCAACGACGGCGTTTTCGAGCGCATGGTGGTGGAAAAAACGGCGCAGGGCTTGCGCTCTCGCATCGAAACCGCCGACCTGCAAAACACCAGCCGCCTGGCCGGTGGCACGGTCCGCAGCTCGCTGTTTGCCGCCACCGACGAAGCCGGCATTCCCGACGCGGTCGCCACCCAGCTGGCGGACATCTTCGCCAGCGACATCGACTTCCACCGGGGCCTGCGCAAGGGCGACCATTTCTCCGTGGTCTATGAAACCGCCGAGGCCGATGGCCAGGTGGTGCGCACCGGCAAAGTGCTGAGTGCCGAGTTCACCAACAATGGCAAGACCTACCAGGCGCTGTGGTTTACCGAGCCCGGCAAAAAAGGCAATTACTACACGCTGGACGGCCAAAGCCTGCGCCGCTCGTTCCTGGCCTCGCCGGTGGAGTTTTCGCGCATCACCAGCGGCTTCAGCATGCGCATGCACCCCATCCTGAGAAACTGGCGGGCCCACCTGGGTGTGGACTACGCCGGAGCCATCGGCACGCCAGTGCGCACCGTGGGCGACGGCGTGGTGGAGTTTGCCGGGGTGCAAAACGGCTACGGCAACGTCATCATCGTCAAACACCAGAACCAGAACGAAACGCTGTACGCCCACCTGAGCAAAATTGACGTGCGCGTAGGCCAAGCCGTAGGCCAGGGCGACCGTATCGGCGCGGTAGGCATGACCGGCTGGAGCACCGGGCCGCATCTGCATTTTGAGTTCCGCGTCAACGGCGTGCACCAGGACCCGCTGACCATTGCCCGCCAGAATGACAGCCAGC
The DNA here is from genome assembly GCA_963513125.1 of uncultured Albidiferax sp. Classification (GTDB taxonomy): domain Bacteria; phylum Pseudomonadota; class Gammaproteobacteria; order Burkholderiales; family Burkholderiaceae_C; genus Rhodoferax_B. Next base: position 18,627 of record CAUPPH010000015.1, on the reverse strand, counting down.
CTGTGTCCCCCACGGCCAAGGCCACTTTCAACCAGCTCTCCAGCGTGATGCGCCAGCAACTGTCGGCAGCCACCTCGATCCAGCAAGCCAGCGCCGAGTAAACCGGTGGGCGATCTGTTCATCGGCCTGATGTCCGGCACCTCGCTGGACGGCGTGGATGGCGTGCTGGTGGACTTCTCTGGAGGCGGCATGCAAGTGTTGGCCTTCGAATCGCAGCCTTTCACAGCGGAAGACAAAGCCGAGCTGCTGGCGCTCAACGCCTCTGGCGAAGACGAACTGCACCGCGCTGCCCTGTCCGCCAACGCTTTGGCAGTTTTGTACTCCGATGTGGTGCACCAGTTGCTGTTTCTGGCCGATCGCAGCACCGACCAGGTTCAGGCCATCGGTGCACACGGCCAAACCGTGCGGCACCGCCCCGGCGAATTCGACGGCATCGGCTACACCCTGCAACTCAACAACCCGGCTCTGCTGGCCGAACTGACCGACATCTCCGTGGTGGCCGACTTTCGCAGCCGCGATGTAGCCGCTGGTGGCCAGGGCGCACCGCTGGTGCCCGCCTTCCACAGCCAAGTGTTTGGCCGCGCAGGCGAAGCCGTGGCGGTGCTGAACATCGGCGGTATCTCCAACCTCAGCTTGCTGGACGGGCAAATCCTGGGCTTTGACTGCGGCCCCGGCAACGCCCTGATGGACCATTGGTGCCAGTTGCACACCGGCCAGCCGTATGACGCCGACGGTGCCTGGGCCGCCAGCGGCACGGTACACCCCGCCCTGCTTGCCGCGCTGCTGGAAGAGCCCTACCTGGCCAAAACCCCGCCCAAAAGTACGGGCCGCGACCTCTTCAATCCACCCTGGCTATCCAGCAAACTGCAGGGGTTTGCCGGGCTGACCCCGGCCGACGTGCAGGCCACAATAACCGAATTCACTGCTCGCGCCGTATCCGCCTGCATGAACAGCTATGGAAATAATAGCATTTTAGTCATCGTGTGTGGTGGCGGCGCCCTGAACGGTTATTTGATGCAGCGCCTGCAAGCCCTGCTTCCTACCATGCAAGTGCAATCCTCTGCGGCACATGGCCTGCCGCCTTTGCAGGTAGAGGCGGTGGCCTTTGCCTGGCTAGCCCGCCAGACCGTACTGGGCTTGCCGGGCAACCTAGCCAGCGTGACGGGTGCGCGCGGCGAACGCATATTAGGCGCGGTCTACCCAGCCTGAACCTCAGTGGTTATCCGCATGGGGGGTGACCGAGCCCCGTGCGTCGGGTGATAACTGCCAGAAGATCCAGGCCGAGGCCAGCGTCATCAAGCCCATGGTCGCAAACGTGGCGTGGAATGCATTCAGCGTCTGCGCGGTGCCGGCCCCCTCAAAGTAGCCGGTAAAGCCCGCCAGCACGGCCCCAGCCGCCGCCACACCCATGCTCATGGCCAGCATCTGCACCATCGACAGCAAACTGTTGCCGCTGCTGGTCAGCGGGCCGTCCAGGTCTTTCAGGGTGACGGTGTTCATGGCGGTGAACTGCATGGAATTCACCGCACCAAAAATCGCCAATTGCACCAGCTTTAGCCACAGCGGCTGCTCCGGCGTGACCAGCGCGAAGCTGGCCATGGTCAGCCCCACCAACGCGGTGTTCAGCACCAGCACCAGCCGGTAGCCCAGCCGGGTGATGAGGCGGGTGGCCAGGGTCTTGGTGACCATGCCGGCCAGGGCAACCGGCAACATCATCATGCCCGCCTGCGAAGGCGAATAGCCCATGCTGAGCTGCAGCAGCAAAGGAATCAGAAACGGCATGCAACTGCTGCCGATACGCGCAAACAGATTGCCCAGCAGGCCGATCGTCAGGGAAGAAATGGCGAACAACCGGGGCGAAAACAGCGGATCGGGCTGGCGTATGGCATGCAGCCAGTACGCCACCAAGCTGGCCAACCCAAAGACCAGCAGCACCAGCACCGTGGCCTGGCGCAGCCCCAGTTCCGACAGCCCGTCCAGCGACAGCGACAAGGCCACCATGCCAAACGACAACATGGCGTAGCCGCCCAGATCGAACCGCCTGGACACCTCCCGCAGACCTTCGGGCATGAAGGCCAGCGTGGCTGCGCAGCCGAGCACGCCCACCGGCAGATTGATCAGGAAAATCCAGTGCCAGGTGGCGTATTCCACTAACCAGCCCCCCAGCGTGGGGCCGATCAGCGGGCCGATCAGGCCGGGCAAAGCCACAAAACTCATGGCCTTCAAAAATTGTTCACGCGGGAAAGCCCGCAGCACCGCCAGCCGCCCTACCGGCAGCAGCAAAGCCCCGCCAATGCCTTGGACGATGCGCGACAGCACCAGTTGCGTCAGGGTCTGGGACACCGCACACAGCAAGGATCCCAGGGTGAACAAAACAATCGCCGACACAAACAGGCGACGGGTGCCAAAACGGTCAGCCATCCATCCCGAGGCCGGAATCAGCATGGCCATGGTCAGCGAATAGGCCACCACCACCGACTGCATGCGCAGCGGGCTCACCCCCAGGCTGGCCGCCATGGCCGGCAAGGCAGTGTTGACGATGGTGGCATCCAGCGTCTGCATGAAAAACCCGATGGCGACCAGCCACAAGAGCCGTTGGTTGGATGCGTCGTCTTGCATGGATCTCTCTCACAAACAAAAAAGCCGCCCTCGGGCGGCTGTTTTTGACACGCTCAGCGTTTACGCCGAGAAGCTGGAGCCGCAGCCGCAGGTGCTGGTGGCGTTGGGGTTCTTGATGACGAACTGGGCACCTTGCAGATCTTCCTTGTAGTCGATCTCGGCACCCAGCAGGTACTGGTAGCTCATGGCATCGATCAGCAGGGAGACACCATTCTTGGTCATGGTGGTGTCGTCTTCGTTGGTGATCTCGTCGAAGGTGAAGCCGTACTGGAAGCCGGAGCAGCCGCCACCCTGCACAAATACCCGCAGCTTCAGATCCGGATTGCCTTCTTCGGCGATCAGGTCAGCCACTTTGGCGGCAGCGCTGTCGGTAAAGACGATGGGGGTGGGCATTTCGGTCTGGATGTTTTCGGCAAGGGCGCTCATGGGGGTACTCCGTTATCAGTTGGGTTAGATGCTACTGCAATTCCCGACTTAAGTTGCGGGGCAAACAATTTGTCGGCATCGGCAGTGCGGTCTTTTCAAAAGCAAAAACCGCCGAAGCCCGAAGGCTTGGCGGTTTTTGCGTCGCACAGAGCGAAAAGCTTAACGCTTGGAGAACTGCTTGCGACGGCGAGCACCGTGCAAACCGACCTTCTTACGTTCGACTTCGCGCGCATCACGCGTCACGAAACCGGCTTTGCTCAGCTCAGGCTTGAGCGTAGCATCGTAGTCGATCAGGGCGCGGGTAATGCCGTGGCGGGTTGCACCTGCCTGGCCGGACTCGCCACCACCGTGCACGTTCACCATCACGTCGAAAGTTTCGGCGTGGTTGGTCAGTACCAGGGGTTGCTTGCAAATCATGATCGAGGTAGCACGACCGAAGAATTCGGTGATGTCTTTACCGTTGACCTTGATCTGGCCAGAGCCTTTTTTCAGAAACACACGTGCGACGCTGGATTTGCGACGGCCGGTGCCATTGTTCCAATCACCAATCATCAGAAATACTCCTTAGATGTCCAGCACTTTAGGCTGTTGGGCGGTGTGTGGGTGCACAGCACCACCGTACACCTTGAGCTTCTTGATCATGGCGTAGCCGAGCGGGCCCTTGGGCAGCATGCCCTTGACGGCTTTTTCCAAAGCGCGGCCTGGGTGTTTGGCTTGCATGTCGCGGAACGAGATGGCGGAAATGCCACCTGGGTAACCGGAATGGCTGTAGTAAATCTTGTCAGTCGACTTGGCGCCGGTGACACGCAACTGGGCTGCGTTGATGATGACGATGAAGTCACCGGTATCGACGTGAGGCGTATAAATGGCCTTGTGTTTGCCGCGCAAACGGAGAGCAACTTCGCTGGCTACTCGTCCGAGGACCTTGTCGGTCGCGTCAATCACAAACCACTCATGCACTACGTCAGCGGGTTTTGCGCTGAAAGTTTTGGTCATGAATTTTCTCTTTGAAAGAATGGTTTGGCCAACCCAAGAGGTTGGCGTTCTAGCAGCCCTTTTCCACGGTCGGCGTCTCTCTAGTGGAGATCTCTTAGGTGGGATTTTAAACTTCGCCGCGGGGCCAGCTATTCGCTGCGAAGCCCATGATTATACAAAGTTGCGGGCGACGCCGTCAAATTAGTCGTCAGCGCCGGTTTTGCTGCTGGGCCAGCAGGCGCTGGGTGTTCTCCACGCAGACCGGCAAAGCGGCAAATTCCGGCTTTTGGCATTCCCGGTAGATGCACATCGGGCGGGTCAGAAAATTATTGTCGGGGCACAGAAACACCGAAGTCGTGCCCCCGGTGGATGCACGGTGGCGCTGGGCCAGATGCGCAGAAACCACCTCGTCGGTCGGGACCGGTGCAGAGACTGACTTGGGCGCTGGGGTCGTGGCGGCCTTCTTGCGCAGCGGCGCGGAGGCGGGCTGTGCCACAGCCACAACCGCGGGCGGCACCGGTTTTGCCACGACTTCGACGGGCACCACGGCAGGCGGCGCAGCCAGCAGCGGCTGGGGAACCAGAACTTCGGCCACCGGCCGGGGCTGCTCGGCAGGCTGTTTCCACACCGCGGTGCCGATACCCACCACCAAGGCCAGCGCGCCCACGCCAGCCAAGACCCCGGACCGGCGAGGCCGCGGCGGGGTGGGCGGCACCGTCACCGAGCTCAGCAGCCCTAGCGGCATGTCCACCGACTGCCGGGGCGGGTAGACAAAATGGGTGGGCAGCTCGGCCAGGTCCATAGGCCCAGGCAAGGCCCACTCCAGCGGCGCGGGCTGCCAGCCCTGCCCCATCTCGGTGCGCCAGTCAAACTGCGCTATTTCCGCTGGCGGGTGCAAACCCATCAGGTGGACAAAGTCTTGCACCGACTGTGGGCGGTCTTCCGGGCGGATCGCCAAGCTCTGGTCGATCGCCTCGACAAACGCAGGCGAATAGGTCTCGCCGTGCTCGGCCTGAGCCGCCACAGCCACCGACTGCATGCTGGGCAGGCGGTCCCGCAGAACCCGGAACGTGGCCGGCAGGGGCAAGGCATTGGCTACGCAGCCATGCACCACTGCCGCCAGCGCGTACAGGTCGCTCCAGGGCCCCTGGACCATGTCGCGCGCATCGGCATACTGCTCGATGGGCGCGTAATTCACCTTCAGCACCGCCGTATGCCGAGGGCCCAGGTCGCCGATGGCCCGGCGGGCTGCGCCCAGGTCCAGCAACACGGGCGGCCCGCTGTCCTGCAGGAAAATATTTTCAGGCGACACATCCCGGTGCACGGTATGGCTGTCGTGCAGCAGTTGCAGCGCCTGCAACACCGACCAAAGCACCTGGCGTAGCCAGTCTTCCGAAGGCGGGCTACGCATTTGGCCCCGGGCCTGCTTGAGCGTCATGCCGCAGTACAGTGGCATGACCATGTAGGCCGTGTTGTTCGCCTCCCAGAAGCGAAACACCTTGACCAGCGAAGGGTGGTCAAACTGCGCCAGCAGCCGGGCCTCCGCCACAAACGACTGCAAACCGGCCTGGTAGCTGGCCCCGTCCAGCGATGATCGGATGCCTACTGCGGCACCCGCCAGGCGCCCGGCCAAAGCCGTCGGCATGTATTCCTTGATGGCAACCGACCGGTGCAAGGAATGGTCGTAGGCCTGGTACACCATGCCAAAGCCACCCACACCCAGCAGGCGCACCAGCTCGAATTCACCCAGCCGCGTGCCACTGGGCAGGGCATCGGAATGCAAGATGGGGGGATGGGCAGAATCGGACATAGGCAGAAAAGGGCCCTTAGTTTAGTGCGCAGCCCGACACAGCACCGGCCCGCCTCGTTACCATAGGGGCCTATGTTTAGTTACCGCCACGCCTTCCATGCAGGCAACCACGCCGATGTGCTCAAGCACACGGTGGTGATTGCCGCCCTCAAACACCTGACCGAAAAAGACCCGGCCTTGGCCGTGCTGGACACCCACGCGGGTGCCGGCCTGTACCGGCTCGATGGCGATTACGCCGAAACCAGCGGCGAGGCGGCCAATGGCATTCTGAAACTGCTGGCTGACCCCGAACCGGGCCAGCCGCCCCTGGTGCCCGCCCCCGCGCTGCAGGACTATCTGGACATGGTGGCCAGCTTCAACAAATCGGGCGGCAAAAAGGTCTACCCCGGCTCGCCGTTCATCATGCAACAGTTGTTACGTGACCACGACCGGCTCAAGCTGTTTGAACTGCACCCCACCGACAGCAAAACTCTGTCGGCCAACATCGCCCAGCTGTCGGCCGGGCGGCAGATTGCGGTGTTCCGCGAAGACGGCTTTGAAGGTATCCGCAAATTCTTACCTCCACCCAGCCGCCGCGCTTTCCTGCTCTGCGATCCTAGCTATGAAATCAAGAGCGACTACAGCCTGGTGGCCGAGATGATCGCGAGCAACCTGAAACTGTTTGCCACCGGCACCTACGCCGTCTGGTACCCCATCATTCCGCGCCCCGAAGCCCACGACCTGCCGCGCAAGCTCAAAACCCTGGCCACCAAGGCCGGCAAGAGTTGGCTGCACGCCACGCTGACCGTCAAGTTCAGCAAGCTCACCACCGATGCTGCGGGCGAGACCGTGCGCCCTGGCCTGCCCGCCAGCGGCATGTTCCTGATCAACCCGCCGCACACACTGAAAGCCGCTCTCAAGCCGGCGCTGGCACAGATGGTGGAACGCCTGGGACAAGACAAGCACGCCACTTCGACCCTGGATTCGGGCGGCTGAGCGCGCGAGCCAATGATTGGACGATGGAAACGCAGGCAGGTGTACAACCGGGTGTTTCCTCCAATCACCAACCCTTGGAATTCCCTTAATATCTTGACCAAATGATCAAGTATTGCCCCAAACTGGCAAGTTTATTGCTTGACATTTTGGCCTTATTTCTTCCACCACCCTACCTGCCTGCCATGAAACTCACCTCCATCTCCCTCGCTGTAGCCACTGCATTTTGCGCACTCAGCGCACACGCGGCCGATCCCAAACTGGCGCTGATCTACGGTAGCGGCGGCAAGTTCGACAAATCGTTCAACCAGTCGGCCTACGAGGGTGCCGAGCGCTTCAAAAAGGAAACCAAGATTGGCTACCTGGAAGCCTCCATCACCTCTGACGCGCAAAGCGAACAGGTGCTGCGCCAGATGGCGCGCAAAAACGTCGATCTGGTGGTCTCCATCGGCTTCTCGATGACCAACGCGGTCACTACCGTGTCCAAAGAGTTCCCCAAGGTCAAGTTCATGATCATTGACGACGTAGTCAATGGCGACAACGTCAGCTCCGTCACCTTCAAGGAGCAGGAAGGTTCCTACCTGGTGGGTGTGGCCGCCGCACTGGCCAGCAAGTCGCAAAAAGTCGGCTTCATCGGCGGCATGGACGTGCCCCTGATCCGCGCTTTTGGCTGCGGCTACGCGCAAGGTGCCAAGTCGGTGGATGCCAAGATTGACGTAACCCAAAACATGGTGGGCACCACCCCTGCTGCCTGGAGCGATCCGGCCAAGGGCGGCGAGCTGGCGCGTGCCCAATTTGACCGTGGCGTAGACGTGGTGTTTGCCGCCGCCGGTGGCAGTGGCATGGGCGCGCTGCAGGCCGTCAAAGACAAAAACAAACTCGGCATTGGTGTCGATTCCAACCAGAACCCGCTATATCCCGGCTTCATCCTGACCTCCATGCTCAAGCGCGTGGACAACGCCACCTATGACGGCTTCATGAGCGTCAAAAATGGCACCTGGAAAGCTGGCGTGGTCAGCAAAGGCCTGGTGGAGGGCGGCGTGGACTGGGCACTCGATGCCAACAACCGCAAGCTGATCACCCCCGCCATGGAAGCCAGCATCAAGCAGGCCGCTGCCGACATCAAGTCCGGCAAGGTCAAGGTAGTGGACTACCGCACCGGCAACAGCTGCCCCGTCTAACCGAGGGCGTGTTGACTGCGCAAGAAAGCGGCACCCTGCCGGGGGTGCCGGTCGTCGAATTCCAAGGCATCTCCAAACAGTTTGGGTCGGTCAAGGCCAACGCCCAGGTCAGCTTCAAGGTCCGCAAAGGCTCCATCCACGGCATCGTGGGTGAAAACGGTGCGGGCAAATCCACGCTGATGAGCATTCTGTACGGTTACTACCAGGCCGACAGCGGGCAGATTCTGCTCAATGGCCAACCCGCTCCGATGCGCAACAGCCAGGAAGCCATCCAGCGCGGCATCGGCATGATCCACCAGCACTTCATGCTGGTGGACAGCTTTACCGTGCTGGAGAACATCCTGCTAGGCGTGGAAGGCGCGCTGGTGCTGGACGCGCCTTTTCAGGCGGCCGAAAAGCGCCTGCGCGCGCTGGGTGCCGAGTACAAGCTCGAAGTCGACCCCAACGTGCGGGTAGAAAACCTGTCGGTGGGTGCGCAGCAGCGGGTAGAAATCCTGAAGCTGATCTACCGCGGTGCCGACATTCTGATTCTGGACGAGCCCACCGCCGTCCTCACACCGCAAGAAACCGATTCGCTGTTTGCCATCCTGCGCGTGTTCCGCGACCAGGGCAAAACCATCATCTTGATCACCCACAAGCTGCAAGAAATCTTTGCGCTGACCGACCGCGTCACCGTGATGCGTGCAGGCACCGTGGTGGGCGAGGTCGATACCGCCACCAGCAGCCGCGAGGCCGTGGCCAGCCTGATGATCGGCCGCAGCATCGAATCCACCCTGTCGCGCGGCCCCTACCAACCCGGTGCCGCCGTGCTGGAAGTGCAGCACCTCAGCCTGCATAACGCCCAGGGCGTAAAGCTGTTGGACGACCTGAACTTTTCGGTGCGTGCCGGAGAAATCGTGGCCGTGGCCGGGGTATCTGGCAACGGCCAATCCGAGCTGCTGGAAGTGCTGGCGGGCATGCGCCTGCCCAGCAGCGGCGACATCCGTTACAAAGGCCAACCCCTGCCCTTCAAGGGGCGGCGCGATGCCGACGGCCTGCCCGCGGTGTACCGCACCCTGGGCATTGCCCACGCACCCGAAGACCGGCTGCGCGAAGGCCTGGTCAAAGCCAATTCGGTGGCCCTCAACGCCCTGCTGGGGCACCAGAACGACGGCCTGTTCAAGTCCGGCTGGCTGCTCAACCCGCAGGCCATCCTGGCCCACGCAAAAAAGCTGATTGCCGAATTTGACGTGCGCCCCACCGACTCGACCCTGCGCGTCGGCCTGCTGTCTGGCGGTAACCAACAAAAAGTGGTGCTAGCGCGCGAGATAGCTGCACAACCTGCTCTCATTTTGATAGGGCAACCCACCCGCGGCGTGGACATCGGCTCGATCGAGACCATCCACCGCCGCCTGCTGGCGCTGCGCGACGCGGGCATCGCCATCGTGCTGGTGTCGGTAGAGCTGGAAGAAATCCGCGTACTGGCCGACCGCATCCTGGTGATGTGTGGCGGCAAGATCACCGGCGAACTGGCGGCGGGGGACTTTGACACCACCCGCATCGGCCTGATGATGGGCGGCGTGACCCACTAATTTTATGAACCCACACAACCTCCCCGGCTGGGCCACCAACCTGCTGCTGCCCATCCTGAACCTCGTCTCAGCCATGCTGGTGGCGGGCGTGGTGATCTACGCCCTGGGCGAAAGCCCCACCGAGTCGCTGGCCATCCTGGTCAACAGCGCCTTCCTGAACCCCGAAGGCCTTGGCTACACCCTGTTTTACGCCACCACCTTCATCTTCACCGGACTGGCCGTGGCCTTTGCGCTGCACGCAGGCCTGTTCAACATCGGCGGCGAAGGCCAGATGTACATCGGCGGCCTGGGCATGGCGCTGGTGCTGCTGAACATGGACGCGGCCTGGAGCCCCTGGCTGGTGATTCCGCTGGCCATCGCCATGAGCACCGTATTTGGTGCGGCCTGGGCGTTTTTGCCTGGCTACCTGCAGGCCAAGCGCGGCAGCCACATCGTGGTGACCACCATCATGTTCAACTTCATCGCCTCGTCGCTGATGAACTACATCATCGTCAGCCTGCTGATCCCGGTCGGCCAGCAAAGCACCTCCAGCCGCCAGTTTGCCGAAGCCACCTGGCTGCCCCGGCTCAACGAATGGCTGCCGGTGCTGGGCCAGACCCCCGTCAACATCAGCTTTCTGTTAGCCCTGGCCGCGCTGGGCCTGTACGCGCTGGTGATGTGGCGTACCTCCTGGGGCTACGGCGTGAGCACCGTGGGCCTGAACCCGCATGCCGCCCACTACGCAGGCATCTCCATCAAGGGCACCATCATCGGCGTGATGGCGGTGTCGGGCGCGCTGGCCGGCATCGCGGCGGTGAACAGCCAGATGGGCTCGTCCCACAACCTGGGGCTCAACTTTACGGCGGGCGCAGGCTTCATCGGTATTGCCGTGGCCTTGATGGGGCGCAACCACCCCATTGGCATCTTGCTGTCGGCGGTGTTGTTTGGCGGGCTGATCCAGGGCGGGTTTGATCTGTCGCTGGAAAAGTCCAACATCCCGCCCGAAACCTTTGTGTTCATCCAGGGCCTGATCATCCTGTTTTGCGGGGCCATGGAGAATTTATATGCCCCCGCCCTATCCGCCTTGCTGAATAGCTATAAAAAGAGGAGTGCGGTCTGATGGACGATATCCAACTCTCCAGCATCTTCGTGGCCATGGTGCGCAGCGCGCCGGTGCTGATTTTTGCGGCCCTGGGCGGCCTGTTTGCCGAGCGCTCGGGCATTGTGGACATCAGCCTGGAAGGCAAGATCCTGGGCAGCGCCTTTGCCTCGGCCTGCGTGGCCTACGCCACCCAAAACCCCTGGTTCGGCGTGCTGGCGGGCATCGCCGTGTCTTGCCTGCTGGCGCTGCTGCACGGCTTTGTGTGCATCCAGCAGCGCGGTAACCAGCTGGTGTCGGGCATGGCCATCAACATCTCGGTCAGCGGCCTGACCTTTGTGCTGGCGCAGTTCTTCTTCCAGCAAGGGGGCCGCACGCCGCCGCTGGACGAAGGCCGGTTCCAGGCGCTGAACATCCCCGGCAGCCAGGCGGTGGCCGACGTGCCCGTGCTGGGCTGGCTGTTGCGTGAGCTGCTGGGCGGCCACACCATCCTGGTGTATCTGGCCTTTCTGGCGGTGCCACTGGTGCACTGGTTGGTCAACCACACCCGCTTTGGCCTGCGCCTGCGCGCCGTAGGAGACAACCCGCATGCGGCAGACACCGCCGGTATCAGCGTGGCGGGCACACGCTTCCTGGCCCTGCTGGTGGGAGGTGTGCTGTGCGGTCTGTCGGGGGCCTACCTGGCCGTCGTGCAAACCGGCTTCTTTTTGGCCGACATGTCGGCGGGTAATGGCTTTTTGGCATTGGCGGCGCTGGTATTTGGCAGCTGGCGCGCGGTGCACACCACGCTGGGCTGCCTGATGTTTGCGTTTTTCAGCGCGCTGCAAATCCAGCTCGAAGGCGTGGTGCTGCCGGTCATCGGCAAGGTGCCGGGCTCGCTGATCCAGATGATTCCGTACATCGTCACGGTCATCATCCTGGCGGGCTTCATGGCCAAATCGGTCGCACCCAAAGCAATTGGTGTTCCGTTCGTCAAATCACGCTGAATGCAGGTTTTTCCATGATTTTTGTTGCTGGCTCGGCCAATCTTGACTTTGTAGTGCGCGCCACCCACATCCCCGCACCGGGTGAAACCGTGCTGGGTCGGGCGTTCCAGACCTTTCCCGGCGGCAAAGGGGCCAACCAGGCCATCGCCTGCGCCCGTGCGGGCGGCGCGTCTACGCACATGCTGCTGGCGCTTGGCGCCGATACGTTTGCCCAACCGCTGGAGGCCTCTTTGGCTGATGCTGGCGTAGTGCAGCACGTGGTGCGTTGCCCCGACCAGCCCACCGGCACCGCCTTTATCTGCGTGTCCGACGATGCCGAAAACGCCATCACCGTGGCCCCGGGTGCCAACGCCAGCCTGCAAGCCGCGCATTTGCCGCCGCTGGCGGGCTTTAGCCACCTGCTGCTGCAACTGGAAACCCCGCTGGACACGGTGACCGCCTACGCCCAGGCCGCCCGCGCCCAGGGCGTGCAGGTGGTGTTGAACGCCGCCCCCGCCCAGGTGCTGCCCGCCGACCTGCTGGCCGCCGTGGACGTGCTGGTGGTCAACGAAGGCGAACTGGCCAGCGTGGCCCAGCACACCGGCAGCATTGCCGAATGCCTGGCCCGGCTGGACACCGCCTGCGTGGTCGTCACCCTGGGCCACCGCGGCTGCTGCGCGCGGCTGAACGGGCAGATCCTGCTGCAGGCCGCCTACCCCGTCACACCAGTAGACACCACGGCCGCGGGCGACAGCTTCTGCGGGGCCCTCACTGCCGCCCTGTCCCAAGGCCACCCGTTGGCGCTGGCCATGCAGTACGGCAGCGCCGCCGGTGCCCTGGCCTGCACCCGCCCCGGCGCGCAGTCCAGCATTCCCACCCACGCCGAAGTGCAGGCCCTGGTGCAAAGCGGCACGCCCGCAGGTGCCGATGCCGCCTTGCGAGAATTTTGCGGATTCCCCGCCTAAACTGTCTTTTTCTGAGTACCCGCCATGACCTCTTCCACAGCTCCTACCAAAGTTATTTTTGACACCGACCCTGGCGTAGACGACGCCATGGCCTTGTACTTCGCGCTGGCACATCCGGCCATTGACGTAGTCGGCATCACCACCACCTTCGGCAATGTCACGGTAGACCAGGCGGCCACCAACGCGCTGTACCTCACCGCCATCGCCGGCAAAACCGTGCCCGTCACCAAAGGCGTTGCAACCCCCTGGGTCAAGCCCGGCGAAGCGCCCCCGGCCTTTATCCACGGTGCCGACGGCCTGGGCAACCTGCTCTCGCGCGTAGCCACCACCAACCAGCTCGACACGCGCTCCAGCGCCCAGTTCATCGTCGACATGGCCCGCGCCCACCCCGGTGAAATCACCCTGGTGGCAGTCGGCCCGCTGGGCAACCTGAGCCTGGCCCTGAAGCTGGAACCCGCCCTGCCCAAGCTGCTCAAAGAAGTCATCCTGATGGCCGGCACCGTCACCGAGCCCGGCAACGTCTCGCCCGTGGCCGAAGCCAATGTATGGAACGACCCGCACGCCGCCGACCACGTCTTCAGCGCAGGCTGGAAGCTCACCATGGTGGGCCTGGACGTCACGCACCGCGTGATCGTGCCGCTGGCGATGTTCAAGAAAATCGCCGACCACCACCAGCACATCGCCACCGACGTGCTGCACCACGCCGTGAGCTTCTACGCCGACTTCTACAGCGGCATCTACCCGCACGTGGCCAAGATCCACGGCTGCTTCGGGCACGACGTGCTGGCCTTCATCTACCTGGTGAACCCCGAACTGTTCACCATCGAGTCCGGCGGCATCCGCGTGGCCACCGAAGGCATTGCCAACGGCCAGACCATGATGAAGCGCAAAGACATCTTCCACCCCCAGGCCGGTTGGGCCGACACCCCGCCCACCCAGGTGTGCATGCAGGTCCAGGCCGAGGCCTGCAACGCCGTGCTGGAAGAGATGCTGATGTCCGACTGGTTGCCAAAATAGCTTTTTCCGAGGAGAGGTCGCCATGCAGTTCCCCGTCGTCAACTACCTCAGCGCCACCGCCGCGCAAGACTTTTGCAAAAGCCTCCACGACACGGGCTTTGGCGTGCTGTCGCACCACCCGCTCGACCAGCACCTGGTGGACGGCATCTATGCCGAATGGCTGGCCTTCTTTGGCTCTGAGGCCAAGCACAAGTACACGCAAGACCCGGTCACGTTCGACGGCTACTTCTCCCCCGCCGTGTCCGAAACCGCCAAGGGCAACGACAAGCGCGACCTCAAGGAGTTCTTCCACATCTACCCCTGGGGCCGTTACCCGGCCGAGGTGTCGGATGCTGCGCGCCGCTACTACCGCCAAGGCAGCGCCCTGGCCGCCGAGCTGCTCAAGTGGGTCGAAGACAACTCGCCCCCCGAAGTGCGGGCCCGCTACACCGAGCCCCTGCCGCAGATGATCAAGGGCTGCGACCAGACCCTGCTGCGCGTGCTGCACTACCCGCCCCTGCGCGGCAACGAAGAACCCGGCAGCGTGCGCGCCGCCGCCCACGGCGACATCAACCTGCTGACCATCCTGCCAGCGGCCACCGAACCCGGCCTGCAGGTGCTGGGCAAAGACGGTGCCTGGTACGACGTGCCCTGCGACTTCGGCCTGCTGATCGTCAACATCGGCGACATGCTGCAGGAAGCCTCCGGCCACTACTACCCGTCCACCACCCACCGGGTGCTCAACCCCATGGGCGAAGGCCGCTTCAAGTCGCGCGTCTCGCTGCCGCTGTTTCTGCACCCCCGCCGCGATGTGGTGCTGTCCGATCGCTACACCGTGCAAAGCTATTTCGACGAGCGCATGGCCGAGCTGCGCGGACCCAAAACCTGATAACCGGAGCTCCCATGCGCACACCCCACCCCCGCCTTGCCCTAACCCTGCTGGTCGCCGCCCTGGCCGGTTGCTCTTCCCTGGCCCCCGGCCCCGAGAAGGACAAAACCTACAACATCACCATCCTGCACACCAACGACCACCATGGCCGGTTCTGGAAAAACAGCGATGGCGAGTACGGCCTGTCGGCGCAAAAGACCGTGGTAGACCAAGTGCGCAAGGAAGTGGCCGCCGCCGGTGGCTCCATGCTGCTGCTCAGCGGCGGCGACATCAACACCGGCGTGCCCGAATCCGACCTGCAAGATGCCGTGCCCGACTTCAAGGGCATGAACCTGCTGGGCTTCGATGCCATGGCCGTGGGCAACCACGAGTTCGACAAGCCCCGCGCCGTGCTCAACATGCAGCGCGAGTTGGCCACCTTCCCCATGCTGTCGGCCAACATCTACGACCAGGGCCAGCGCATGTTTGCGCCCTACAAAATCTTCAACGTCGGCGGTGTGCGCGTAGGCGTGATGGGCCTGACCACCGAAGACACCTTCAAGATGGTGCTGCCCGACAACGTCAAGGGCGTTGAATTCCGCAGCGTCATCAACGAGGCCGCCAAAGTCGTGCCGGAGCTGCGCGCCAAGGCCGACGTGGTCATCGCCGCCACCCACATGGGCCACTACACCAACGGCCTGCACGGCACCCAGGCCCCCGGCGACGTGGAAATGGCCCGCGCCGTCAAAGGCATCGACCTGGTGGTCGGTGGCCACTCGCAAAACCCCACCTGCATGAAAGCCGAGAACGTGCGCGACGATGCCTACGTGCCCGGCACCCCCTGCGCCCCCGACCGGCAAAACGGCACCTGGATCGTGCAAGCCCACGAATGGGGCAAGTACGTGGGCCGCGCCGACTTCACCTACCGCAATGGCGAATTCAAGCTGGTGCACTACGCGCTGATCCCCATCAACCTGAAAAAGACGGTACAGGGCGCCGACGGCAAACCCGCCAAGGCCTTCTACACCAGCGAGATCGCCGAAGACCCCGCCATGCTGGCCGTGCTCACGCCCTACCAGAACATCGGCCAGGAAAAGCTCGGCATCCCCGTGGGCAGCAGCGATGCCCGTATCGAAGGCGACCGCAGCATCATCCGCGCCCAGCCCGCCGCCATGGGCGTGCTGGTCGGCCTGTCGATGCTGGCCAAAACCCAGGCCGACTTTGCCGTGGTCAACGCCGGTGGCGTGCGCGACTCCCTGCCCGCAGGCCCGCTCACCTACAAAGACGTGCTCAAGGTCCAGCCCTTTGGCAACACTATTGCCACCGTCGAGCTCACCGGCACCGAAGTGATGGACTACCTCAACGCCACCGCCAAAATGACCGCAGGCTCGGGCGCGTTCCCGCAGTTTGCCGGTATCCGGCTGGTCATTACCGACGGCAAGGTCAGCAGCGCCAGCATCCGCGGCGTGCCCATCCAGCCCACCACCACCTACCGCATGGCCATCAACAACTTCCAGGCCGTGGGCGGCGACGGCTACCCCAAGCTGCTGGCCCACCCCAGCTACACCAACACCGGCTTTGTGGATGCCGACGTGCTGCGTGGTTACATCACCTCACACAGTCCCCTGAAGGCGGCAGACTTTGCGCCGGGCGACGCGGTGGTGCGCAAATAGCGAAATTACATGAAAAAAAGGCCTTGTCCGTCGGTCGCATAAGCGTTTGTAGCTATTTATTCAGTAGCAAAACGCTTCGGGCAGTGCAGGCCCCATAATCGAGCGCCTGCCAAGTGCCGTCCAAACAGGACGGCACAGGCTTCTCAAAGGCACCCTGTGAAAAAAACATTCCCCCTGAACATCGAAGGCAAAAACCGCGACCGCGTGGTCGAAGCCACCAAGCACGACATCCGTAAATACGTCAAACGCCAGCTGCGGGTAGCCCTGCCCGAAGGCGTGGACTACTGGGACTGGGATTGCAAATTTGGCTCCAGCGCCGACACCGCCGTAGTGGTGCACTTCGCCACCATCACCAAGCTGATCGACGACGTGGCCGCTGCCGGTGGCGCATCGTTCTACATCGAACTGATCGCCAAGAACGGCGTGCGTACCGCCAAACCCAGCGCCGCGCAATAAACGTTAAGCCCATGGATTACCTCGACTTCGACACCAGCGAAGACGAGCACGGCTGCGCATCCCTGGAAGCCATGGCCTGCGTCCCCCCCGCCCAGGTCCCCGCCGTGCAAGACGAAATCCAGCAAGTGCTGGACTGGGCCCACGCGGCTTTTCCTGGACTGCAGGCACCGCTGGACGAGGGTGGGGAGTGGGACTTTCAGGTGCAGCAGCAGGCTGAAATGGTGGCTGGGTTGCCTCGGCAGACGTTTACGCTGTCGCTGACAGGTACGGCGCAGTTTTGTGAGGCGTTTCGGGGGCGGTTTTTGACGGGGTGAGGCATCACTTTGGAAAAGTCTGTGCAAAGAATGCTGCGAGTACAACAATAGCGCCTGCCCAAATCTTGCTGGCTAACTCTTGAGCGCGTTTGAATTGATCGTATTGGCTTTTGTCCCCGTACTTTCTAAACAAGACAGTGTGTTCGATGAAGAAGAACAGCGGAACGCCTACAACCCAAACAGCGCCCAAGGTGATTGATGCAAACGGATGTGCTTCGCGGTGTTCGGCGATCATGTACGCGGATGCAATGAATACGCCGAACATCACGACCCCGAAAAGAAATAAAACGTTTCCAACTTCGCCCTTGTAGATATTTGGAAGAGTGGGTTCGTTGTTTGGCTGATTCTTGTCGGTCATAGCGTTCTCCAGAATATGGTTCAATTTGCCGAGATACTGAGTTTGAGTGGGTGACACCTAACGTTTGAGCTGAGCAGTCGCCACCGGCTAGCCGTCGGAGGAAACACCCACCACACCCGCAGACGACCAACCAGTGAAGGTCCGCTTGAGCGAAGGATTAGGCGGCGCTAGCTTCCGACTCAGATTTTCTACTTCGGCATGCGATCCCATCGCCGTTGATCGAAATACGCTTTTGCCTCTCTTTCTGCTTGCCTTTTTGCCTCTTCGGCATCGGCTGCTTGACGCTGTGCAACCAAGGCGGCGACGGCGGCGGCGGCGGCCTGTGCTTTCGCGTCGGCTTGAAGACGAGCAGTCTCCGCGGCCTTAGCCGCCTGCGCTTCTTCGGCCGCCTGTGCGGCTGCAGCGCTCTTAGCCTTGGCTTCTTCCGCCAGCCGAGCGGCATCAGCAGCTTTCCTTTCGCTACTCTCTTGTTCCGAGTACCTTGCCTTTCGGTCAGACAGTTGGCCGACGACACCGGAGATGTATTCACGAGCCGGCACCGAGCGAAAGATGATGTAGAGGTTCTCCACCTTTTGAATGACTTTAGAGACGCCGCCAGAGTCCGTTGGCAGCTCTTTGACGAGATCCGATACCTTATCGGTTACCGACTTGATATCGTCACGCGATTCTGTTCGGTATATCTTGTATGCCTCGACTGTTTGCGTTCCGACAAAGGCCAATATGCCGCCTACCAGCACTTTGGTCGAAAGCAGATATGCAGCGACACGCCGAGCTCGATTGAAGCGAGGTGACGACGACATTGCAGGTGCGCTAGATTCAGGGAGTGTTTCGGTCATGTTCCCTCCGACAGGTTGAGACAAAAGTCGTTGACGATGCCTAACGTGACGTACACCGCACACTCTGGGGCATAAATCGACTGCTGCGGTTTACGTCATCCATCGAAACCTCCTGAAAGCGGTTTGCAGACTGGCGGTTCGCGGGGGCAGCCGGGTTTTATACGGGCCTAAAAATTCCGCCAAACCCCACAGCCAAAAGATAACCTAATGTGAAGCGAGGTGATACTTTGAAAGCCTCCACGCAACGGCATTTATCCATTAAAAGGTGGATATGGGAAAAACTCTCTTTTACATAGCTATCACCGCCGATGGAATAAGCGCCAGGGGCACTTTTGGCTTGAACCGGTGTAGGTGCCAACCACCATTCGTGCGGACCACCAGGCAACCGGGTCGCCCTCAACCGTCCGTCACGGAGAACAGCCGGGAGGGGTCAGCAACTGTCTTAAAAATCAAGATTTTTCTGCCCTAAAAACATGAAATGCGTCGTTAAAAGGGACGCTGTCACGCACCATGGCATTGAGGATAGTCAGCAGCTTTCGCATGCATGCCGTGAGGGCGAGCTTT
>CAUPPH010000014.1:0-149433 GCA_963513125.1 uncultured Albidiferax sp. | reverse complement strand
GCGCCCGGCGGCGCAGTACCTTTCTTTTGCGTGGCCAAAAGAAAGGCACCAAAGAAAAGGCCACCCCCACTACCTGCGCCCTCCGCTAGCGCTACGGGAACCTGCGGTGCTCGCCCCACGGGGGCATGACGCAAACTCGCTACGCTCAAACACGCGTCCTGCTGATCCCCGTGGGGCTGCGCTCCTCGGCGCATCTAGAGGGGGACCCCGGGGAGCGGGATCGGGGGCGCGCAGCGCCCCATCGTGCCTAGGGCACGAGTGCCCCCATCCCTACCTTCCCCCGGCGGGGAAGGAGCAAGGCAGTGAACGCCCTCCCGCACCGTTGCGCACCGGTTTTTCTCCCTCCCCCAACGGGGGAGGGCCGGGGTGGGGGCACATCGCGACCGGCGCGATGCCCGGCGCAGCCGGGCCGATCCCGCATTCGGGGTTCCCCATCTGTATGCGCCGAGGAGCGCAGCTTCAAGTGGACCAGGGCCCGCGATTGTCTGAGCCGCAGGCGAGTTCGAGCGGGACCCCACTTGGAGCGAGCACCGCAGGTTCCCGTAGCGACAGCGGAGGGCGCAGACAGTTGGGGCGACGCATCGATGGTGACTTTTCTTTTGCGCAAAAGAACAAGTGACTACGCCGCCGGGCGCATCACCCGGCCAGCGGCAACTGTGGCATCCAGTGCGGCATAGCTGATCACAAATCCCTATCAAAAATTTTAAAGAAAATACGACTCCGGCGCATATTTCATCAGCGCAATCCGCTACGAAAAGAAGAGCGCCAACGCCACACCTTTTGAAGGAAAAATACACGCTCACAGCGGTGTCGCAAGACTTCGGCGGGCTATAGTGATCAATGATTTGGAACGCGGGGTTTTCAAAATTTTTAACCCTACATGAAAACCAACGCCTCAACGAAAACTCAGTCCACATACGAGTTTCGGACGATTTCGATGGGTAATTTAACCTTCAAGGTCCCAGTACCTTCAACTTTAGGTTTCCTCCAAATCCCCCCCCAAAGGCAACATCGCCTGCGCCTCCGCATCCGGTAACGCCTCCACCACCTTCAGAGCCCGTCGCATCTGCCGGGTACGCGTATCGGCCTTGTCCAGCGTATCCGAGGCCTTCTGCACCTGCTCGCGGATGCGGGCGACCCATTCGCCGTAGCGTTCGAACTCGGTTTTCACCGCGCCCAGCACCTTCCACACCTCGCTGGCCTGCTGCTCCAGCGCCAGGGTGCGGAAGCCCATGTGCAGGCTGTTGAGCATGGCCAGCAAGGTGGTGGGGCCTGCCAGGGTGACGCGGTAGTCGCGCTGTAGGCTGTCCATCAGGCCGGGGCGGCGCAGTACCTCGGCGTACAGGCTCTCAATCGGCAGGAACAGAATCGCGAAATCAGTGGTGTGGGGCGGAGCCAGGTAGCTCTCACTGATGGACTTGGCCTCGGCGCGGATGCGGGCTTCCAAGGCTTTGGCGGAGGCCTCGGCGGCCACGGCGTCGGCGCGTTCGTGGGCATCTAGCAGGCGCTCGTAGTCGTCGCGCGGGAACTTGGCATCGATGGGCAGCCAGACGGGTGCGCCGTCGGCACTGCGGCCGGGGAAGCGCACCGCAAAGTCCACGCGCTGGTTGCTGCGCGGCTTGGTCTCGATTTGCTTGCCGTACTGCTCGGGGGTGAGCACCTGCTCCAGCAGGTTTTCCAGCTGCACCTCGCCGAACATGCCACGGGTTTTGACGTTGGTGAGCACGCGCTGCAGATCGCCCACGCCCTGCGCCAGCGACTGCATTTCGCCCAGGCCTTTGTGCACCTGCTCCAGCCGATCGGCGACCTGCTTGAAGCTTTCGCCCAGGCGGGTTTCCAGCGTAGTTTGCAGCTTTTCGTCCACCGTTTGGCGCATTTCATCCAGCTTGGCGGCGTTGCTTTGCTGCAGCTGCTGCAGCTGCGCCTCCAGCGTGGCACGTACCTCGCCCATGCGCCTTGCGTTGGACTCGCCCAGGGCCAGGAGCTGGGTGCTCAGGGTGTCGCTGACCGAGCGCTGCAGCAGGGCGAGCTGCTGGGCCAGCGCGTCGATCTGGGTGTTTTGCGTGCGCGTGGCTTCAGCGCTTTGCTGTACCAGCGTGCGCTGGAAATTGGCAAAGCTGGTGCCCAGCTCTTGGCGGTCGGCCCGGGATGATTCACGCAGCCCCCGCTCCAGCCGCTCCATGGCGGAGTTATCGGCCTCGGGCGGCTTGCGCAGCAGCAGGGCCAGCAAGAGCGCAAAGTTCAGCACGGCCAGCGCCAGCAGCCCCCATTCCGTCAGAGTCATAAACGCTATCTATTTAATAGCTACTTGCGCCGCATTGATGGGCGTGAGAGGCTTGTTTCGTATCAAAAATCCGACCAGGTTGTCTGCTGCCAGTTGCGCCATGGCCATGCGGGTGGACACGGTGGCGCTGGCGATGTGCGGGGTGAGCACCACGTTGGGCACGGTGAGCAAGTCGGGGTGTACGCTGGGCTCGCCCTCGAACACGTCCAGCCCGGCGGCGGCAATGCGGCCCTCGCGCAGGGCCACGGCCAGGGCCGCGTCGTCCACGATGCCGCCGCGCGCAATGTTGACCAGGGTGGCAGTGGGCTGCATCAGCGCCAGCTCGGCTGCGCCAATGGTGTGGTGCGAGGCGGCGGAATACGGCACCACCAGCACCACGTGGTCGGCGGTTTTAAGCAGCTCTTCTTTGGAGACAAACCGGGCCTTGCAGTCGGCCTCGGTGGCGGCATCGAGCTGGCTGCGGTTGTGGTAGACCACGTTCATGCCAAAACCAAAGGCACCGCGCTTGGCGATGCCCTGGCCGATGCGGCCCATGCCGATGATGCCCAGGGTGCTGCCGTGGATTTCGGCCCCGGCAAACATGTCATAGCTCCACTTCTTCCACAGCCCGGCGCGCAGAAAATGCTCGCTCTCGCTGATGCGGCGGGCGGTGGCCATCAGCAGGGCGAAGCCGAAGTCGGCGGTGGTCTCGGTGAGCACATCGGGGGCGTTGGTGGCCAGCACCCCGGCGGCGCTCATCGCGGCTATGTCAAAGTTGTTGTAGCCCACGGCCATGTTGGCGCAGATGCGCAGCTGCGGGCAGGCGGCCAGCAGCTCGGCATCGATGCGCTCACTGCCGGTGGTGAAGGCACCCACCTTGCCCTGCAGCCGGTCGATCAGCTCGGCCTTGCTCCAGGTGGCATCCTCCTGGTTGGACTCCACCGCAAAGTGCTGCTCCAGATGGGCAATGGTGGCGGGGAAAATTTTGCGGGCAACCAGGATGGCGGGTTTGGACATGTATTAAAACCAGATGAAGGTGGTGATGGCAAACAGGGGAAGCAGAATGGAACACGACCAGGCCATGTAGCCAAAGAAGCTGGGCATGGCCACTCCGCGCTGTTCGGCAATGGCTTTGACCATCATATTGGGCGCATTGCCGATATAGCTGTTGGCCCCCATAAATACCGAGCCTGCGGATATGGCCATCAGCGTGGGAGCCAGGGTGGTCATCAGCGTCTGTGCATCGCCGCCGGCGGTGTGGAAGAACACCAGGTAGGTGGGCGCGTTGTCCAGAAACGAGCTGAGCAGGCCGGTGGCCCAGAAGTACATGGCCGGGTCGGGTGAGCCGTCGGGCCGGGTCACGGTGGCCACTACCGCAGCAAACGGCCCGTTCAGGCCCTCGCGCAACAAGGCAATCACCGGGATGATGGTCAGGAAAATGCCTGCAAACAGCTTGGCCACTTCCAGCATCGGGCCCCATGAAAATTGGTTGTCGGCATGCACCTGGGCGGGCGTGCAGCGCAGCGACAGCAGGGTCACCAGCACCAAGCCACCATCCCGCACCAGCCCCGGCAGGCCCACCTCGGCCCCGCCCACATGGAACACCACCGGCGACTTCCACATGCCGCTGAGCAGTACCAGCCCCACCACCACGCCCAGCAGCGCAAAGTTCACCCCGCCGTCAAAGCCGATGCGCGGTGTGTCGGGCGTAGGGTCCACCGGCAACACACCTTCCTTGGCGTAGTAGTAGCTGTCGATAGCAAAGCACAAGGCCAGCAGCGCGCCCACCAAAAACAGCGTGGGCTGCCACAGGTGGCCCAGGGTCCAGAAGAAGTCCACGCCCTGCAAAAAACCCAGGAACAACGGCGGGTCGCCCAGAGGGGTGAGCGCGCCCCCGGCGTTGGAGACGATGAAGATAAAGAACACCACCACGTGCGCCTTGTGGACCCGGTTGTCATTGGCGCGCAGCAGCGGGCGCAGCATCAGCATGGACGCACCGGTGGTGCCCATCACACTGGCCAGCGCCGCGCCAATGGCCAGCAGGGCCAGGTTCAGGCGCGGGCTGCCGTGCAGATTGCCCCGGATGAAAATGCCCCCCGCCACGGTGTACAGCGCGGTGAGCAAGATGATGAAAGGCAGGTACTCGGCCAGCAGCGCGTGCACCAGGCTGTGGGCAGCGGCATCCCAGCCGAACACAAGAGCAAACGGCAACAAAAACGCCAGCGACCAGGCCGCCGACAGCTTGCCAAAATGGTGGTGCCAGAACCTGGGTGCCAGCAGCGGGCACAAGGCAATCGACAGCAGCAGCCCGGCAAACGGAATACCCCAGGCCGCCGACATGCCTGCTCCGCTCATTGCGGCGCTTCGATCTCGAACACCTGGCGCAGATAGCCCACGTACTTCTCGTCCTCGCACATGTTCTTGCCGGGCGAATCCGACAGTTTGGCCACCGGCTGGCCGTTGCAGCGGATCATCTTGATGACGATTTGCAGCGGCACATGCAGCGGCGGGTCGCCCATGTCGTTGGTCAGGTTGGTGCCGATGCCAAAGGCCAGCAGGCAGCGGCCCCGGAACTGCTGGTACAGCGCAATGGTGCGCGGCACGGTGAGGCCGTCGCTGAAGATCAGCACCTTGGTGAGCGGGTCCACGCGGTTCTTCTTGTAATGCGCCAGCAGGCGCTCACCCCACTGGAACGGGTCGCCGCTATCGTGGCGCGCACCGTCGAAGAGCTTGCAGAAGTACATGTCGAAGTCGCGCAGAAAGGCATCCATGCCGTACACGTCGCTCAGGGCAATGCCGAGGTCGCCGCGGTATTCCTTGGCCCACATCTCGAAGCCGAACACCTGGCTGTCGCGCAGGCGTGGCCCCAGCGCCTGGCAGGCCTGCAGGTACTCGTGGGCCATGGTGCCCAGCGGGGTCAGACCCAGCTGCATGGCAAACAAGACGTTGCTGGTGCCCGCAAACTGCCCTTGCGGGCCGGAGCCCAGTTGCGCCACCAGGGTGCGCAGCACCTCTTCGTGCCAGGCCTTGCTGTAGCGGCGGCGGGTGCCGTAGTCGGCGATCTTGAGCTCGTCAAGCCCATCGCCGCGCAGCTGCACGATTTTGTCCTGCAGCCGCTGGCGGGCCTGATTGAAGTTGGGCGTGGTTCTGGCGTGGCGGAAATACACCTCGTTGACGATGGCCAGCACCGGTATCTCGAACAGGATCACGTGCAGCCACGGGCCTTGGATGGAGATGTCGATCTCGCCATTGGGCAAGGGCGTGACGGCGATGTACTTCTCGTTGAGGCGAAACAGCCCCAGAAAGTCCACAAAGTCGCTTTTGATGAAGCGCATGGAGCGCAGGTAGCCCAGCTCGGCCTCGCTAAAGCCCAGGCGGCAAAGCCCACGGATTTCGGCCTGGATCTCGGCCACCAGCGGGGCCAGTTGCACGCCCGGGTTACGGCATTTGAAGCGGTACTGCACCTGGGACGCAGGGAAATGGTGCAACACCACCTGCATCATCGTGAACTTGTAGAGATCGGTATCAAGCAGGCTGGTGATGATCATAAAAAGCAAGGCGGGCAGCCAGGGCGCACAGTGAATGGAGGGGGCAGCGGGCAAAGTGTAGGGGATACGCCGGGCGACCCACCCGCACTATGCAACGCCATGCAACACACCCACGCCCATGGCGGGTCAATAGCTATATTTTTTATAGCTTCTAACGCTTATTAAATATAGTTAAAACCGCTTTTTTTCTTATAAAAACTTGCCGTACAGGCTGCATAAAAGTACCATGTTTTTGTCAAAATACTAGGGTTTTCGATAACTAAAGTAACTTGATTTAATTAGTCTCGGCGATTTATAGTTACCTACCAGCGTGAAATCCTTCACACTCCCGCTGGAACCTGTTCCCCCAACCGAACCCTTGCGTTCACCCCTCTCTAGGAGACAACATGAAAAAATCTACCGCCACCCTGGTGCTGTCCGCTCTGGCTTTTGCCGCTACCAGCGCGTGTGCCGCAGAACCCGTGATCGGCCTGATCACCAAGACCGAAACGAATCCGTTTTTCGTGAAGATGAAGGAAGGTGCGCAAGCCGAGGCCAAGAAATCGGGTGCCAAGCTGCTCAGCGCCGCTGGCAAGGCAGACGGCGACAACGCCGGCCAGATCACCGCCATCGAGAACATGATGGCCGCCGGTGCCAAGACCATCATGATCACCCCCAACGACTCCAAGGCCATCATCCCCGCCATCAAGAAGGCCCAGGCCCAAGGCGTGATGTTCATTGCCCTGGACAGCCCCACCGACCCCATAGAAGGCACGGATGCCCTGTTTGCCACCGACAACTACAAGGCCGGTATCCTGATCGGCCAGTACGCCAAGGCCGTGATGGCTGGCAAGCCCGCCAAGATTGCCACGCTCGACCTGTTCCCCGGCCACCCCGTGGGCGCGCAACGCCACAACGGTTTCATGAACGGCTTTGGCCTGGCAGCAGCCGATGCCAAGAGCAACGAACTCTCCAAGACGGCTGAAATCGTCTGCATGGCCGACAGCTTTGGCGACCAGGCCAAGGGCCAGACCGCCATGGAAAACTGCCTGCAAAAGAACCCCGACATCAACGTGCTCTACACCATCAACGAACCCGCCGCTGCCGGTGCCTACCAGGCTCTGAAGGCTGCAGGCAAGGAAAAGCAAGTGCTGATCGTGTCGGTGGACGGCGGCTGCGCCGGTATCAAGAACGTCAAGGCCGGCATGATCGCTGCCACCTCGCAGCAGTACCCACTGAAGATGGCCAGCATGGGCGTGGCCGCCGGTGTGGAATTTGCCAAGTCGGGCAAAAAAGCCACTGGCTACACCGACACCGGCGTGACCCTGATCACCGACCACCCCCAAAAGGGCGTGGACAGCAAGGACTCCAAAGTCGGTATGGACCTGTGCTGGGGCAACAAGTAAGTTCTTGGCCTGACTAGTCCCCATAGGACCCGCTAGCTATCGCCGGGGCAGCCATCCAACAACACACACAGCGGCTGCCCCGTTTTTTCAACCCATTTCCCCAAGGCTTACCGTGAGCACACTCAAAGAAAAACTACCGCCGATTGGCACGCTCGGGCCGTTCATTGCCCTGCTGATCGCTTGCGTCTTCTTCGCGACCCAAAGCGATCGATTTTTGTCGGCGACCAACTTTTCGCTGATCCTGCAACAGGTCACCGTGGTCGGCGTGATCGCCATCGGCCAGACCCTGATTATTTTGACGGCGGGTATCGACCTGTCGTGCGGCATGGTGATGGCCTTGGGCGGCATTGTCATGACCAAGCTCTCTAGCGATTTGGGCCTGCCCCCGGCGCTGGCCATCCTGTGCGGTATCGGTGCTACGGCGCTGTTTGGGTTGCTCAACGGGCTTCTTGTGACACGCATCAAGTTGCCGCCGTTCATCGTCACCCTGGGCACCTTGAACATTGCGTTTGCCATCACCCAGCTGTACTCCAATTCGCAGACCATCACCGATGTGCCCCCCATGATGACGGCACTGGGCAACACCTTCTCGATTGGCGGCACGGCCTTTGCCTACAGCACGCTGCTGATGCTGGCCTTGTACGCCGGTGTCTGGTTCTACCTGCGCGAAACCGCCGCCGGTCGCCACGTCTATGCCGTGGGTAACAACCCCGAAGCCACCCGCCTCACCGGCATCCCCACCGAACGCGTCTTGCTGGGCGTCTATGTGCTGGCCGGTATCTTGTACGGCGTGGCATCGCTGCTGTCGGTGGCCCGTACCGGTGCCGGTGATCCGAACGCCGGGCAAACCGAAAACCTGGATGCCATCACCGCCGTGGTGCTGGGCGGCACCAGCCTGTTTGGTGGCCGGGGCGTGATTCTGGGCACCCTGGTGGGCGCGGTCATCGTCGGTGTGCTGCGCAACGGTTTGACGCTGATGGGCGTGCAATCGGTGTACCAGGTGCTGATCACCGGCATCTTGGTGATTTTGGCGGTCGCTATCGACCAGTTGTCCCGCAAAGGAGGCCGTTAATGTCTGCTACCCCCCACAAGATCGTGATGAAGGCCACCGGCCTGATCAAACGCTACGGCCAGGTCACGGCCCTGGACGGTGCCGACCTGGAGCTGCGCGAAGGCGAGATCCTGGCGGTGATTGGCGACAACGGCGCAGGCAAGTCCTCGCTGATCAAGTGCCTGAGCGGTGCCACCATCCCTGACGAAGGCGAAATCCTGCTGGACGGCAAGCAGATCCACTTCAAGAGCCCCATGGATGCCCGCCAGGCCGGTATCGAAACCGTCTACCAGGACTTGGCCGTGGCGGCCGCCATGAGCATCTCTGAAAACCTGTTTCTGGGCCGCGAAATCCGCCGCCAGGGCTTTGCCGGCAACGTGCTGCGCATGCTGGACAAAAAGAAGATGCTGGAAGAAAGCATCTCCCGCATGAAAGATCTGAAGGTCGGCATCCGCTCCATGACGCAGGCGGTGGAAACGCTGTCCGGCGGCCAGCGCCAGTGCGTGGCCGTATCGCGCGCTGCAGCCTTTGCCCAGCACGTGGTCATCATGGACGAACCCACGGCCGCCCTGGGCGTGAAAGAGGGCAACATGGTGCTGGACCTGATCCGCCGGGTGCGCGACAAGGGCTTGTCGGTGATCTTGATCTCGCACAACATGCCGCACGTCTTCGAGATTGCCGACCGCATCCACGTAGCCCGCCTGGGCAAGCGTGGCTGCGTGCTCAACCCGCACAAGATCAGCATGGCCGACACCGTGGCGGTGATGACCGGGGCCATCCGCCCGGACGAGCTGCCCGCTGAATCGCTGGCGCACTAAGGTTACCGACATGCTCAAAGGAATCGATCCCCTGCTCACGCCAGAGCTCTTGAAAGTGCTGGCCGAGATGGGGCACGACGATGCCGTGTTGCTGGCCGATGCCAACTTCACGGCCCTGCGGCTAGCCGCTGGTAAACCGGTGCTGTACCTGCCCGGCGTGGGCATGCAGCGCGCCGTGCAGGCGGTGGAATCGGTGCTGCCGTTGGCGGCCGACGTGGAGGCCCCCGTGGCCTTCATGCAAGTCTCGGGCACCACCGCGCCCTACCGCTCGGCCTTGCAGCGCGAGGTGCTGGACATGCTCCAGCCCAGCCTGCTGCCGGGCCAGCAGGCCGAGCCGATCGAACGTTTTGCGTTTTATGAACGCGTGGCGAACGTCTACGCCATCGTGCTGACGGGCGAGTTGCAGCCCTTTGGCAATTTCATTCTGCGCAAAGGAGTCATCGGCGAAAATCTGCGGACATGAACGCTCTTCTCGCCCCTCCCCTGCTGCGCCCGCGTGGCTCCAACCACGTCGGGATGCGGCAGTTCAATGAACGGGTGGTGCTGCAGGCCATCCGGCAACACGGCAGCCTGCCCAAGGCCGACCTGGCCCGCCTCACCCACCTCACCGCCCAGACCATCGGCCTGATCACCAACCGGCTGGAAGAAGACGGCCTGTTGCTACGCCACCAACCGGTGCGTGGGCGCATCGGCCAGCCCTCAGTGCCGCTGGCGCTAAACCCGGACGGGGCCTTCTCCATCGGCATTAAGGTGGGCCGCCGCAATACCGACTGGCTGCTGGTGGACTTCACCGGCAAAGTGCGCCAGCGTCTCACCCTGCCCTATGCCTTCCCCGACACCGCGGTGCTGCTGCCCGCGCTGTCCACCCACATGCACACCTTGCGCGACAGTCTGGGGCCGCTGGAGTCGCGGCTGGTCGGCATCGGCGTGGCCGCGCCCTTCCAGATGGGCGGCTGGCACAAGATGCTGGGCCTGTCGGACGCGCAGTCCAGCGACTGGAACGACCTGGACCTGGGTGCTGCCGTACAGGCCATGACCGACCTGCCGGTGAGCTTTGCCAAAGACACCAGTGCCGCCTGCGTGGCCGAGCTGGTGGCCGGCCGGGGCCGCGACCTGAAGACTTTTCTGTATGTATTCATCGACACCTTTGTGGGCGGGGGCCTGGTGGTGAACTCGCACCTGCACGGCGGCCTGCACGGCAATGCGGGTGCCGTGGCCTCGCTGCCGATGCAGCTCCCCGCCACGCCCGGTGCGCCCCCCGAGCAACTGGTGGCACACGCCTCGCTGTGGGAGCTGGAGCAGCGCCTGATCGCCGTGGGCCTGGACCCGACCGCCGCCTACGACGACCGGGCGCTGATGGCCCCGTTCGCCACCGAGACCCAGGCCTGGGTAACCCAGGCCGCTGCGGCGCTGGCGCACTGCGTGGTCAGCGGTACCGCGTTTCTGGACCTCGAAGCCGTGGTCATCGACGGCTCGCTGTGCCGCCCGCTGCTGGAGCTGCTGCTGGAGCGCACCCGCCTGGCGCTGGCCGACTTCAACTGGGAAGGCCTGTGGCGCACCGAACTGGTCGCGGGCAGCATCGGCTCGGATGCCCGTGCCCTGGGCGGCGCGCTGCTGCCGCTGCACGCCAACTTTGCACCGGACCGGGATTTGTTCCTCAAGACCTAGACGAGAAGCCCATCGTTGCGGTGGTGCTCTTCCAGAAAATCCAGAAACCGCCGCACCGCAGGCACCATGCCCCGACGCGATGGAAACACCGCGTGGAACACACCCGGGTGCGGAGCCCAGCCCGGCAACACTGGCACCAACTGGCCCTGGCGGATTTCGTCGGCGCACATGTAGGCGGGCAGCACGCAAATGCCGGTGCCGCCCAGTACCGCCAGCTTCAGGGTCAGCAGGTCGTCGGCCACATAGCGCGGCTGGTGCGACACGGTACGCACGCCGCCGTCCGGCCCCAGCAAATGCCACACGGCCCGCGCATCCACAGCCGACATGCTGACCGAGTCCAGCCGGGCCAGATCCTCCACCGTGGCCGGATGGCCCTGGCGCGCCAACTGCTGCGGGCTGGCCACCAGCAGCGAATGCGTCATGCCAAAACTCTTCACCACCAGGGTTCCGCTGTCGTCCAGCGTCAGCCGTACCCGCAAGGCCACGTCCACGCCCTCTTCCACCAGGTCCACCACCCGGTTGCTGACCCGCATGTCCACCTTGACCAGCGGGTAGCGGGCCAGAAACAGCGGCATCACCTGGCCCAGCGTGGTTTGCGCCAGCGTGACCGGGCAGGCGATGCGGATGGTGCCGCGCGGCTCGGTTTGCGCCTGGGCCACGGCATCGGCCGCCGCATCGGCCTGGTCGCGCATGGCCATGCAGTGGCGGTGGTAGACCTCGCCCACCTCGGTGAGCGACAGCTTGCGGGTGGTGCGCTGCAATAGGCGCACGCCCAGCCGCGTCTCCAGTTCGGCCACCCGGCGCGACAGCCGCGATTTGGGCAGACCCAGCGCCCGCCCGGCCGCCGCAAAGCCGCCGCGCTCCACCACCTCGGCGAAGTAGGCCATGTCGTTCAGATCCTGCATTCTTTGCCTCCATCGTCCCATTGGCAGGACGATGTAGTGCATTTTCACCCACTTATCAGACCATTGGAGTGCTGAGATACTTCATCCATCGCCAATCCTTTGGCTCCACCTCTGGTAAACCTTATGAAACTTCTGCACATCGACTCCAGCATCCTGGGCGCGAACTCCGTGACCCGCACCCTCACCGCCCAGATCACCGCCCAATGGCAAGCCCGCCACCCCGGCACCACGGTCGAGCACCTGGACCTGGCCGTGGCCACGCCTAGCCACCTGTCCGCCGAATCCCTGGGTTTTCGCATGCCACCCACCGATGCCACGCTGACCGACACCCAGCGCGCTGAAAACGCCATTTCCGAGCAACTGGTGGCGCAATTCCTGGCTGCCGATGTCATCGTGGTCGGTGCGCCGCTGTACAACTTCACCATTCCCACCCAGCTCAAGGCCTGGATCGACCGCATCTGCCAGGCAGGCCGCACCTTCAAGTACACCGAAACCGGCCCTGTCGGCCTGTCTGGTGGCAAGACCGTGGTGGTGGCCCTGGGACGTGGCGGCGTGTACTCGGCCTCCGAAGGTGGCCGCGCCATGGAACACCAAGAGAGCTACCTGCGCGTGGTGTTCGGCTTCCTGGGCATCACCGACGTGCGCTTTGTGCGCGCCGAGGGCGTGGCCATGGGCCCGGATGCCAAAGCCGCGGCACTGGCCTCGGCCAGCCAAGAGATCGAAGCCCTGGCAGCCTAATACCAGTTGCTACAAAATAAAGAGCTGCCCACGCTTGTTCAATAAGCGCTGAGCGCTTAAAAGGCTTGAAGATTTGGCGGCGCATACCGCCGAGCGTACTCTAGGGCCACGGTGTAGGTGTTGATCTGCACCTGCACCGTCTCTTCAATGCGCACGCCGTAGCCCCCGGCCATGGCGAAGGCCAGCGGCACGCGGCGCTGCCAGGCCCAGTCGAAGACACGGCGATCACGAGTCTGCAGACCGTCGAACGTGAGCTTCAAGCGGCCCAGCCGGTCGCCCTCGAACGGGTCGGCCCCGGCCAGGTAAATCACCAGCCCCGGCGCAAAGCGCTGCGCCAGGTGGTCCAGCGCTGTCTCCAGCGCTTCCATATAGGCATCGTCACCGCAGCCATCGGGCAGGGCCACGTCCAGGTCGCTGACCTCCTTGCGGAACGGAAAGTTCTTGTCGCCGTGCACCGAGAGGGTGAAAACGCTTGTATCTTTTTGAAAAATATGTGCAGTTCCGTTACCTTGGTGCACATCCAAATCGACCACCGCGACCTGCAAAGGCTGCAAATGCGTGCGACCCCATTCGGCCTGCGCCACCCGCGCAGCCACCGCCGCATCGTTGAAAACACAAAAGCCGCCGCCCTTGTCCGCCGTGGCGTGGTGTGTGCCGCCGGCCATGTTGGCGGCAATACCGTGCCCGGCCAGCGCATCGCGCACGGCGGCCACCGTGGCCCCGGCGGATCGGCGCGAGCGCTCCACCATCGCCGCACTCCACGGAAAGCCGATTTCCCGCATGGCGGCTGGCTCTAGCTGCTGGATGCTGCCGTCGGCAATGGCCCGGATGTAGGCCGGATGGTGGGCCAGCGCCAACTCGCCGTCGCTGGCGCGCGGGGCGGGTTGCATCTGCACGCCCGGCAGTTCCAGCGCCACCCGGTCGCGCAGCATTTGGTACTTGGCCATCGGAAAACGGTGGCCTTCGGGAAGGGGCAAAACAAAGTGGTCTGAGTAATATGCGCGCATGGGAAACATGTCTATGGGATGAATTAGCCCGGTGATAGAGTCGAATCCCTAGAATGGTGCAGTGCAACAAACGCCTATTGCAAGCTGGAATGGACGGCCTATAATTTAATCCATGCTGCACTGCAACATAACCGGTAACGGGACGAAGTCAGCGCAGATAGCAAACTTTTCTTTTTTTTAAACTGGAGATATTGACATGATGACTGCTGAACAAATCCTGGCCTCGCACAAAGCTACCGTTGAAACCCTGTTTGGTCTGACCACCAAGGCTTTCGAAGGCGTGGAAAAGCTGGTCGAACTGAACCTGACCGCTTCCAAGGCTGCTCTGACCGAAGCGTCGAGCCACTCGCAAGCCGTCCTGAGCGTGAAAGACGCACAAGAACTGTTGGCTCTGCAAGCCAGCCTGCTGCAGCCTTTGGCTGAAAAGACCGCTGCTTACAGCCGTCACCTGTATGACATCGCCCAGGGCACCAGCTCTGAGTTCAGCAAGGCTGTCGAAGGCCAATCCGCTGAAGCCCAAAAGAAGATTGCGGGCCTGATCGAATCCGCCACCAAGAACGCCCCCGCCGGTTCCGAGTCCGCTGTGGCCGTGATGAAGAGCGCCGTGTCCGCTGCCAACAACGCTTTTGAATCCGTTCAAAAGGCTGTGAAGCAAGCTTCTGACGCTGCCGAAGCCAACTTCAAGGCTGTGGCCGCCCAGGCCGTGACCGCTGCTGGCACCACCGCCGCTGCTGCCACCAAGAAGCGTTAATTAAGCCGGGTCTGCCCGCAGACCCGCAAGACACTTTTGGGGAGCCCGCTTCCCGCCAGTTGTCTCCTCGGGTTCCTTCGACGCCATCAGGCTCAGGAATCCTTCAAGGCCCCGTGTTCACCCACGGGGCTTTTTTTCGTCCGTGTATTGGTGTCAATGGCTCTTGGCCAGCATCGCCGCCCGCAGCGCCGGTAGCGCCTGCAGCATCGCCGCCCGGCCCGCCTCGATGGCGCGGCGGCGGCTGCCGAAGTCGGCACTGGTCATGCCCAGCAGCACCGGGCGCACCAGCACATCGGCCTCGCGCAGCGCGAAGCTGTTGATGCTTTTGCCCATGATGGCAAAGGTTTGCAGCAGGATTTGCAGCGTGCCGTCGGCCGGGTTGCCCTCGGGGGCGCTGGAAATGTCCACGGCGATGACCAGCTCAGCCCCCATCTGCTTGGCAAAGCCCACCGGCACCGGCGCGACCAGGCCGCCGTCTACATACTCGCGCCCGGCAATCTTCACCGGCTGGAACACGGCGGGCACGGCGCTGGAGGCCCGCACCGCCGTGCCGGTATCGCCACGCTGGAACAGCACCGCCTCGCCGCTGTTCAGGTCGGTGGCCACCACGCCCAGGGGCAACGGCATGCGCTCGATGGGGCGGTTGGCCACCTGGGCGTTGACATAGCGGGCCAGCGCATCGCCGCGCAGCACGCCCCGGCTGAAGATGGGCAGTGTCCAGTCGGTGAACGCGGCCTCTTCCATGGTCTCGGCCACCTGCTGCATCTGCGCACCGCTCTTGCCGCTGGCATACAGCGAGGCCACCAGGCTGCCCGCCGAGGTGCCCACCACCAGGTCGGGGCGGATGCCCGCCTCTTCCAGCACCTGCACCACACCCACATGCGCAAAGCCCCGCGCCGCGCCGCCGCCCAGCGCCAGGCCGACGCGCGGCAGGCGCTTGGCGGCGGGCGGGTTGGCGGTGGGCGGCGGGTTTTGTTCGACCGGGGTCGTCACGCAGCCCGCCAGCAAAGCCGCCAGCAAGCCCACGGCCACGCTACGCCGACCCAGAGCCTTCAAAGAAAAAAATGTCATACGAAAGATGCCAAGGTCTTTACTACCAAAAATATAGCTAAAAGTCTTTACACAGAAAGCACAAAACCCCTATTTTATGCACATCACACAAGCCCCAAACTCTGCGCTAAACTGCCCAAAAAATTGGAGACAACGCCATGGAAAAAAGCTCTCTCTCAGACTCTGCCGCCTGGTGGAAAGATGCCGTGGTCTACCAGATCTACCCGCGCTCCTTCATGGACAGCAACGGCGACGGCATTGGCGACCTCAACGGCATCCACGCCAAGCTGGACTACCTGCAGGAGCTGGGCGTGGACGTGGTGTGGCTGAGCCCGCACTTTGACAGCCCCAACGCCGACAACGGCTACGACATCCGCGACTACCGCCAAGTGATGGCCGAGTTCGGCACCATGACCGACTTCGACCACCTACTGGCCGGGCTGAAGGCGCGCGGCATCCAGCTCATCATCGACCTGGTGGTTAACCACAGCAGCGACGAGCACGCCTGGTTCCAGCAAAGCCGCCAGTCCCGCGACAACCCCTACCGCGACTTCTACATCTGGCGCGATGCCGTGGACGGCGGCCCGCCCAACAACTACCCCTCGTTCTTCGGCGGCTCGGCCTGGCAGTGGGACGCACACACCGGCCAGTACTACCTGCACTACTTCGCCACCAAGCAACCCGACCTGAACTGGGAAAACCCCGCCGTCCGCCACGAGGTGTATGAGGTGATGCGCTTCTGGCTGGACAAAGGCGTGGCCGGGTTCCGCATGGACGTGATTCCCTTCATCTCCAAGCAAGACGGCCTGCCCGACCTGCCGCCCGAGCACCTGGACCACCCTGAGGCCGTCTACGCCAGCGGCCCGCGCGTGCACCAGTACCTACAGGACATGCACCGCGAAGTGCTGGCCCGCTATGGCGCGGTGGCGGTGGGCGAGGCCTTTGGGGTGGACTTTGCCGCCGCCCCGCTGTTCACCGACGCGCGCCGCGGCGAGCTGAGCATGGTGTTCCACTTCGACATCGTGCGGCTGGACCGCGACAACTGGCGCAAGATTCCCTGGACCCTGCCCCAGCTCAAGGCTGTGTACACCACCATCGACCAGACCGGCGGCAGCCACGGCTGGAACGCTGCCTTTCTGGGCAACCACGACAACCCGCGCGCCGTGTCCCACTTTGGCGACGACCGCCCGGCCTGGCGCGCCCTGTCGGCCAAGGCCCTGGCCACCCTCACGCTGACCCAGCGCGCCACGCCGTTTCTGTACCAGGGCGACGAGCTGGGCATGGCCAACTACCCGTTCGAGCGCATCGAACAGTACGACGACGTGGAAGTCAAAGGCAACTGGCGCATGCTGGTCGAAACCGGCCAGGTCCCCGCCGCCGAGTACCTGGCCCACCTGCGCGAGACCAGCCGCGACCACTCCCGTACCCCCATGCAATGGAGCGCCGCCGACCACGCAGGCTTCACCACCGGTACGCCCTGGCTGGCCGTGAACCCCGACTACCCCGACTGGAATGCCGCCGCGCAAACCGCCGACCCGCAGTCCATCTACCACCACCACCGCCGCCTGATGGCCCTGCGCCGCAGCACGCCCGCCCTGGTGCACGGTGCCTACCAGGACATAGACCCCGCCCACCCGCAGGTGTTTGCCTACACCCGCACGCTGGGAGACCAGGCCTACCTGGTGCTGCTCAACTTCGGCACCGAGCCCGTGCCCTACGACCTGCCCGGCGGCCTGCGCGTGGCAGAAGCCGTGCTGGACAACGGCGCGGGTAGCACCACCCCCGCCGGGGCCACCCAGGTGCCACTCGCGCCGTGGCAGGCCACGGTCTACCGCCTTTGAAAGGTCCGCACCATGCAAGGCCAGCTGGAATTCCACGACTCCGAAGTCCGCAGCATTGCACTGCAGGACGACACGCTCACGCTCGCCTTCTCCGCCGCCTTCGTGCAGGCCGAGGGCGCAGGCGCGGGTTACGTGCAGTCGCTGGAAATCCAATGCACCGGGGCCACGGTGGACGGCCCGCTTGCCGACGGCGTGGGCCGCCTCAGCCACGGCAAGCTGTGGGTCTGTGGTCGGGTCCTGCCCGCCCTGCCCTTCCCCTACGCCGCCCCCGGCCCGGTGCGCATCGAGCTGCAGTTTTCCAACGGCACCCGGCTGGTGGTCAGCGCCACCACGCTGGAGTGCCGGTTCAGGGGCGACCCCAGGTTCGTCGAGTCGTTCGCCTGTTGAATTGATAAGAAATTAGCTTCTTTTGCATATGGAATGGGCGCAAGCAGCTACTAAAAAAATAGTGAATCGCCCAAAAAAAAGCCGCATCACTGCGGCTTTTGGGTAAGGCAAAACGCTCTTCAGGCCGCCGATTTTTTCCGCATCTGCACCAGGGTGGCCACGCGCTTGAGCAGTTCACGGTCGTTCCAGGGTTTCTTGAAGATGCCGTACAAGCCCTGGCAGTCGTGCACACGGGCCTGCATTTCGTCGTGGCCGGTGATGGCGACGATGGGCATGTCTTCGGTGTCCATATTGCCCTGCACGGCGGCAATCAGCTCAAAGCCGTTCATATTGGGCATTTCCAGGTCGGTGATCAGCACCGAGAAGCTGCCGGTGGCCAACACCTCCAGCGCCTGGGCTCCATCATTGGCCAGCGCCACGCTGTAGCCCGCACCCTCCAGCAGCTTGCGTAGTTTGGCGCGGGCCACGGCCGAGTCGTCCACCACCAGAAGGTCTTTGTGCGGCAAGGCAGAGGGTTCGGTCAACAGCACGGGAGGCTGCACCACAACCGGCACTGCCGCCATCGCCGGGCGCGGCGGGGTGGCTACAAAACTGGACACCGTGTCCTGCGGCGCATCATCCTGCTTGCCCAGGCCACGTAGCAGCATGTACAGGCCCACCATGGCGAGACCGATGGCAAATGGCAGCAAATAGAGTTGAAAGAGTTCTACAAAAGAGTTCATCGAAATGTGTCCGGTTCATACCTGCTACTTCAAACCTGCCCGCGCACCTTAGCGTGCGCCGTACCAGCAACCCCCAGGATTATGCGATTTTTGTGCCCGACCGTCGCTCACATCGCGTAACACGGCCTGGGCATGGCCCTGCCATACCCCGCACCACCAGCGGGGCGCGTTCTGGCTGTAGCATGGGCAGCCTGTCTCCACCATTGACGAAAAATCAGCTGTTTGCGCTTATTTGACAAACGTAAGCAGCTACTTATTCCATAGCACCATGTCCTTCACTGCCTCGCTTGCACAGTCTGCCGCCCCGACCGGATTGGACTTTTGGTCCGCCCGTTGTGTGACCGAATCCGCCGAGCGCCTGGTGGTGCGCAACGATGTGGCCGAAGCCCCCAGTCGCGAACGCGACACCGGCGTGATGGTTTGCGTGCAGCACGGCGGTGGCCAGGGCTTTGCCGCCACCAGCGATGTGTCCGAGCGCGGCCTGCGCCAGGCTTTTGCCCAAGCGCAGAGCTTGGCCGCCGCCAGCGCCGCGCACAGCGTGTTCGACTTCCGCCATGCGCCGCGCCCCAGCGGCACCGGCAGCTTTGCATCCCCCAACGAGCGCCCGGTGGCCCAGACCACGCTGGCCGAGCGCTTCGACCTGCTCAAGGAGGTGTGCGCCAGCGCCAAAATCGACGCGGGGGTCGGCGCAGAGATCGTGGACCGCACCGCCGCCCTGTGGACCACCCACACCGAGCAAACCCTGGTGACCAGCGACGGCGGCCATATGGTGCAGAGCTGGGACTTTGTGGTGCCCAACATCACTGCCGTAGCTACAGCCAACGGCGACACCCAGACCCGCACCTCGGCCGGCCAGTACAACGGCTTTTGCCAGCAAGGCGGCCTGGAGGTGCTGGACCGCGCAGGCTTCACCCAGGACGGCCCCCGCGTGGCCCGCGAGGCCCTGGAGCTGGTGCGCGCTGCCAACTGCCCCACCGGCGTGATGGACGTGCTGCTGATGCCCGACCAGATGATGTTGCAGATCCACGAAAGCATTGGCCATCCGCTGGAGCTGGACCGCATCCTGGGCGACGAGCGCAACTTTGCGGGCACCAGCTTTGTCACGCTGGACATGTTTGGCCACTACGCCTACGGCAGCCCGCTGCTCAACGTCAGCTTCGCGCCCGACGAAGCGCATGAATTTGCCGGTTTTGCGTTTGACGACGACGGCACTGCAGCCCAGCAGGCCTGGATCATCCGCCACGGCATCCTGCAGCGCCCGCTGGGCGGCAGCCTGTCGCAAGCCAGAGTACAAACCTTGGCACCGGGCATGGGCGGCGTGGCCACCACCCGCGCCTGCAGCTGGAACCGCGCACCCATCGACCGCATGTCCAATCTCAACATCGCCCCCGGCGACAGCACGCTGGAGCAGATGGTTGCCAGCATGGACTACGGCATCGTCATGCGCACCAACGCCTCCTGGAGCATCGACGACTCGCGCAACAAGTTCCAGTTTGGCTGCGAATGGGGCCAGATGGTGCGCCACGGCCAGTTGGCCGAAATCGTCAAACGGCCCAACTACCGGGGCATTTCCGCTGGGTTCTGGCGCTCGCTGGCCATGGTGGGCGATGCCAGCACCTTCCAGGTCATGGGCACGCCGTACTGCGGCAAGGGCGAGCCCAACCAGGTGATCCGCGTGGGGCACGCCTCGCCCGCCTGTTTATTCAAGGATGTGTCGGTATTTGGCGGAGCCGCATGATGCAAAGCTACTTCCTGGACCTTGCCGCCGCCGTCTGCACACCTGTGCCCGGGGCCGAGCGCGTCACCCTGTACTTCACCGCCGAAGCCTCCGACTTCATCCGCTTCAACCACGCCCAGGTGCGCCAGGCTACCCATGTGGAGCAGCGCTACGGCACCGTCAGCGTCATCGCGGGCCACAAGCGCGCCTCCAGCAGCATCAGCCTGGGCGGCGACCTGGCGGCAGACACCACCGCCCTGCTGGCCGAGCGCACCGCCCTGCTGGAGCAGTTGCCCCTGGTGCCCGACGATGCCTACCTGCTGCTGCCCGACGCGGTGGTCCACACCGAACGCAGCGCCACCGGCACCCTGCCCACGCCGCCGCAACTGATAGAGGCCGTGGCCACGCACGCCGCAGGCACCGACCTGGTGGGTTTCTACGCCGGTGGCAGCGTGGTGCGCGCCTTTGCCGACAGCCGCGGCCAGCGCAACTGGCACAGCGTGGAAAGCTTCCATTTCGATTGGTGCCTGTACCGCGAGCGGGACCAGGCCGTGAAATGCAGCTACGCGGGCACCGACTGGCACACGCCAGAATTCGCCCGCCGCGTGGCCGAGGCCCGCACCCGCCTGGCCCTGCTGGCCCTGCCGCCCAAAACCCTGGCCCCCGGTGCCTACCGCGCCTACTTCAGCCCCGTAGCTGTGGCCGAGCTGCTGGGCACCCTGGCCTGGGGCGGCTTTGGTTTGAAAGACCTGAAAACCGGCACCTCCACCCTGCTGCTGGCCCACCAAGGTCAAGCCGCCCTGAGCCCGCTGGTCACGCTGCTTGAGGCCACCGCCGACGGTATCGCCCCGCGCTTCCAACCCGACGGCTTCACCAAGCCCGACGCCGTGCCCCTGGTGCGCGCAGGCCAGGTGGCCGCCAGCCTCACCGCCCCGCGCAGCGCGGTGGAATACGGCCAGCCCACCAACGGAAGCGGCGACGGCGAAAGCCCCGAATCCCTGTCCATGGCCCCCGGCACCCTGCCCGAGGCCGACGTGCTCAATGCCCTGGGTACAGGCGTCTTCATCAGCAACCTGCACTACCTCAACTACAGCGACCGCCAAGCCTGCCGCATGACCGGCATGACCCGCTTTGCCTGCTTCTGGGTGGAAGACGGAAAGATCGTCGCCCCGATCACGGTGATGCGCTTCGACGACTCGTTTTTGCGCATGTTCGGGCCGGGCCTGGTGGCGCTGACGGATGTTGCCGAGCTGGTGCCTTCGGAGGGGACGTACGGGGCCCGGCAGTTGCAGAGCGTGAGTGCGCCGGGGGCGGTGGTGGAGGGGTTTGTGTTGGCGTTGTGAACGGGTATTGCGCCCCGGCAACACCATCCCTTGCGGCATCGGGCTCCTGGAATTTGCTGCCTGGAAAGAAGTCCAATAACAATCCAAATAACGGAGCCATCCCTGACCCTGAACAGCGCAAAATAGACCGCAAGTTCCACCCCCACCCACCCCATGCTCGCCATCCTCAAAAACCTCTTCCGCAGCAAGCCATCACCGGGTACCACGGCCACGACCGCTCCCAGCCAGCGCATGGACCTGGAGGAGCGCAAGGCGTACCGCAAGGAGTGCCTGTACCAGTCGATCCGGGAGACGTTTTTGTCGATGGAGGTGGTTTCGCAGATGTACCGGTTCAAGGTGATGCCGGTGGACGAGCGGCACCACCGGTTCATCGCCATGGTGGATGTGGCGAAGTCGTTTGTGGCGGGCGCGCAGGCGCGGAACAAGAGCTTTTTTGCCATGGAGCAGAGCATGCGCACGGCGGCCTACCAGCGCTATGGGGTGGTGATCGACGGTATTTACTGGCGGGTGAACGAGACTGAGGAGCCGTTCGAGCGCCGCGCCCGGGCCAGCGACCCGGTGCGTGGCGGCGGTCCAGAGACGGCGGCCCTGCGCGCACGGGCCACCCTGGCCCAGAACAGCGCTGCGGCAGCCTCCCCGCTGGCGCGCCACCGCTACCCTGCTGTGTCTGTCGAAGACCGCGCCGCCTTCATGGCTGCCCTGCAGCGCGGCACGGCCCCGCCGCTGGTGCACGTGGGCGAGCAGGAATACAAGTCGGACCTGATGCCGCTGGAGGGTGGGGGCAAGACGGGTGGCACACAGTATGGGAAATTATAAAAAGAGGCTCTGGCGCTGACTTCACCAGCACATGTAGCTACTTAATCGATAGCGCTAGACCTTAGCGGCAGTATCTTTTCACCCACCGCGCCGAATCTCCGCCTGCAGCGCCGGGCTGCAAATGGCATCCATATCCCGAAACGCGGGCACCATCTGGTCGATGAGTCGGCCCGGGGCCTGCTGGCTTTCAAAATGCGCTTGCCACTGCCGCAACTCGCCCCAGATACGCCGCACGGTGGCGACTGCATCGGCGCGCTGGGGCATGAAGGCGGCGCTGGCGGACAAGGCGTTGTCCAGCGTAGCCAGCTTGCCTTGCTGGCCTACACCCAGGTGCAGAAACCGATCACGGGCCACGCCGGGGCGCGGCACCACGTCGTACAGCGGGCTCAGGCACCAGCCGGAACCACGTGGATCGCGCACGAAGGCGTGGTTGCGCAGGTGGTCATCGTCGTTGCTGGCGAAGATGTTGAACACCATGCGGGCAAACAGCTCCTGGGTATTGGCGCGGATCAGGCTGGGGTGCACCCATTGGCGCACGGCCTGCGCCAGGTCGGCGTAGCTTTTGTTGCGCGACTCGAATTCGTCGCAGGCCACCAGGGTGAGGCCGCTGACGAAGGGCAGGCGGTGCTCTACCCGGCCATCCCCCGGCTGGTCGATATCGCTCTCCAAAGCCGCACCGGGCGGCTGCCAATGGCGGTCAAACCGGCGCACCAGCAGCACCGACTGGCCCCCCACATCGATGGTTTTGACCTCGGGCACGCGCATGCCGCACAGGCGGGCCAGGGTGAGCGTGCAGTGTTCGGCCTGGGCAACGTTGAAGGTGTCGGCTTGGCTGGGAAACTTGGCCAGCCAGAGCACACCTTCGGCATCGCGCACCGAGGCCTTGGGCCGCGCACCGCCTGCGCTGGCTCCGGCCCCGAACATGTCGGCCAGCTGCGCTGGAATGGGCTCGCCCCGCTCGATGCGTTCGGCGGCTTCCAGCAGATACGCCAGCGATTGCACCGTGGCCGCGCCAAACTGGGCGGGGCTGTGCAGGCCGTCGCGCACGTCGAGTGCGCCTACCCGGTCGCTGCCCGCACCCAGTA
Source organism: uncultured Albidiferax sp. (assembly GCA_963513125.1). Taxonomy (GTDB): domain Bacteria; phylum Pseudomonadota; class Gammaproteobacteria; order Burkholderiales; family Burkholderiaceae_C; genus Rhodoferax_B. Next base: position 126,338 of record CAUPPH010000014.1, on the reverse strand, counting down.
GGTAGTCGGCCTCGGGCAGGCTATTGGCGGGCACTCGGCGCTGGGCTTCGATGACGCGGCGACCCCAGGCATCGGGCGCGGCATCGCGTATGCCACCAAACTGGCTGAGGCCCTGGGCGGGGAAATAGACCTTGCCCTTTTCTGGGTTCGCCAAACCCAGGCTGACCGGGTCAATTTCAAAGTGCTGGGGCCTCTCCAGGTACTTCGACCCGTAACTGAAGCGCGATGCGGCCACGGCTCCGCCCTCCTCCGTCAAGCTGAGCCGTCCGGCGGGCACAAAGCCGCCGCCCAGGTGGCTGAAGACGATGAGGTCGCGCTGCGCCATTTAAAAATCCAACTGCTGGAGTTCAGCCCCGGACAAGCTGCGCACGCGCTGGGTGGCCTCGGCCTGGGCCAGGGTGCGCAGGGCGGGGTCTTTGTCCAGCAGCAGGTCCAGCAAGGTCGCCCCCGGGGCGATGGCGTTGAGGTAACGCAGCACCTGGGCCAGCGTGCGGCCGGGGTCGCCTTTTTCGATCAGGGCCGCGGTGGAGCGCGACACCCCGGCCCGCAAGGCCGCGTCTTGCTGGCGCAGGCGGCGGGCTTTGCGCAGGCGCGCCAGCTTGCCGCCCAGGGCCAGGCTGTCGGCCACCGCAGCGGGGGGGAGTAAAGGGGCTTCGTCGTACTTCATAATGTCCGTAATCACAGTTTTTATGTTATTTAAGACTGTTATTACGGACATTTTAAAGAGTACCTGCAGAATATGCAAACGGGTCGTTGGCCGCCTTGCGGGAACTGCAGACGTAAAAATGGCCACTTCCCTTGCAGGAAGCAGCCTTTTTTAAATTAAGCATGAAATAAGCGTCTACCGCTTATTGCACCAGCGCAAGCAGCTACTTTTTACATAGCACCCACGCTATCAACATTACGTACCAAGCGTCTGCAAAGCCGCGTTCAGCGTGGCGCTGGGGCGCATCACCGCCTCGGTCTTGGCGGCATCGGGCAGGTAGTAGCCGCCGATGTCGGCGGGCTGGCCTTGCACGGCCTTGAGTTCGGCGACGATTTGCGCTTCGCCTGCGGCCAGGGCTTTGGCCAGGGGGGCGAAGTGGGCTTGCAGCTCGGTGTCTTCGGTCTGGGCGGCCAGGGCCTGGGCCCAGTACAGGGCCAGGTAGAAGTGGCTGCCGCGGTTGTCGAGCTCGCCGGTGCGGCTGGACGGGCCTTTGTTGGTGTCCAGCAGCTGGCCGGTAGCGGCATCCAGGGTTTTGGCCAGCAGCTTGGCTTTGGCGTTGCCGGTTTTGATGCCCAAATCTTCCAGGCTCACCGCCAGGGCCAGGAACTCGCCCAGCGAATCCCAGCGCAGGTGGTTTTCTTCCACCAGCTGCTGCACATGCTTGGGCGCGGAGCCGCCTGCACCCGTTTCGTACATGCCGCCACCGGCCATCAGCGGCACGATGGACAGCATCTTGGCGCTGGTGCCGAGTTCCATGATGGGGAACAGGTCGGTCAGGTAGTCGCGCAGGATGTTGCCGGTGGCGCTGATGGTGTCCAGGCCGCGGGCCACGCGTTCCAGCGTGAAGCGCATGGCGCGCACCTGGCTCATGATCTGGATGTCCAGGCCGGCCGTGTTGTGCTCGTGCAGGTACATCTTGACCTTGGTGATCAGCTGCGCTTCGTGCGGGCGGTAGGCATCGAGCCAGAAAACCACCGGCATGCCGGAGTTGCGCGCGCGGCTCACAGCCAGCTTGACCCAGTCGCGGATGGCGGCGTCTTTCACCTGGCACATGCGCCAGATGTCACCGGCTTCGACGTTCTGGCTCAGCAGCACTTCGCCGGTGGCCAGATCCACGATGTTGGCCACGCCGTCTTCGGTGATCTCGAAGGTTTTGTCGTGCGAGCCGTACTCTTCGGCCTGCTGGGCCATCAGGCCGACGTTAGGCACCGTGCCCATGGTCTTGGGGTCGAACGCGCCGTGCCATTTGCAGAAGTTGATGATCTCCTGGTAGATGCGGGCGAAGGTGGACTCGGGCATTACGGCCTTCACGTCCTTCAGGCGGCCATCGGCCCCCCACATCTTGCCGCCGCTGCGGATCATGGCGGGCATGGAGGCATCCACGATCACGTCGTTGGGCGAGTGGAAATTGGTGATGCCCTTGGCCGAATCGACCATGGCCAGCTCGGGGCGGGTGGCGTGGCAGGCGTGCAGGTCTTTCAGCACCTCTTCGCGCTTGGCCGTGGGCAGCGCGGCAACCTTCTCGTACAGGTTGGCCATGCCGTTGTTGACGTTGACACCCAGCTCTTCAAACAGCTTGCCATGCTTGGCAAAGGCTTCGCGGTAGAAGATCTTGACGCAGTGGCCAAAGACGATGGGGTGCGAGACCTTCATCATGGTGGCCTTGACGTGCAGCGAGAACATCACGCCGGTCTGGTGTGCGTCTTCGATTTCTTTTTCGTAGAACTCGACCAGCGCCTTCTTGCTCATGAACATGCTGTCGATGACTTCGCGGTCCAGCAGCGACACCTTGGGCTTGAGCACCACGGTTTTGCCACTGGCGGTGACCAGCTCCATCTTCACGTCGCGGGCGCGGTCCAGGGTGAGGGATTTTTCACCGTGGTAGAAGTCGCCATGGTGCATGTGCGAGACATGGCTGCGCGATGCCTGGCTCCAGGGGGCCATGCTGTGCGGGTTCTTGCGGGCGTATTCCTTGACGGCCTTGGGCGCGCGGCGGTCAGAGTTGCCTTCGCGCAGCACGGGGTTGACGGCGCTGCCTGTGCACTTGCTGTAGCGGGCGCGGATGGCCTTGTCTTCGTCGGTCTTGGGGTCTTCAGGGAAGTCGGGCAGGGCGTAGCCCTTGGATTGCAGTTCCTTGATACAGGCCTGCAACTGGCCCACCGAGGCGCTGATGTTGGGCAGCTTGATGATGTTGGTATCGGGCAGCAGGGTCAGGCGGCCCAGCTCGACCAGGGTGGCGGGCACTTTTTGCGCGTCGCTCAGGAACTCGGGAAACTCGGCCAGCACGCGGGCGGCCACCGAAATGTCGGCGCTAACCACATCGATGCCTGCCTGGCTGGTGAAGGCCTTGACGATGGGCAGCAGCGAATGGGTCGCCAGCATGGGCGCTTCGTCCGTGAGCGTGTAGATGATTTTGGATTTTCCGGCAGCCATGGATGAACCTCTCAGGGATTGGATAAATGGGTGTGGCGACTGGGTGCGAAAGTCAGCGCGACTGTCTGCGAGTCTACTTTATGCATCGCGCAGATAACCCTATACGCAAGCAGTAAGTGCGCCAGCCTGGGGCCAAAATATAAGGCAAATCGGCAGCCAGCGCCCATTCAATCAGCACTAGCAGCTATAACTTGAATAGCACACCACAGTACCGCCCCGCCCGGCTTTTATCCCCCCTTTGAGGGATGCCCGCAAAAGACGACAGGCCTAGACTGAAACGCCTTCTCCGGCTCTTTACACAAGGCCGCAAAAGGCGCAATGTTGACCTGCAACCGGGGGATCGCCATGGAACACACGCGCAAGCACACCACGCCACGTGGAAGCATCCAACACACGGCACGGGGTGCCTTGCTGCTCCTGGGCGGCCTGCTGCTCGCGGCACTGCCCGCCAGCGCCCAGGCCCCGGTGATCGGCAAGGTACTGGACGAAGCCAAACAGGCAGGGCGCGACGGCAGCAGCTTCACCCACGCCGCAGAAGACTATTTCAAGGACATGGACGGTGCCCTGGCGCTGACCCCGCAAGAGGTGGCCGGGCGCAATATGTGGCTGGTCTGGACCGGCGGCAACGACCGCCTGTGGGACCGCATGAGCACCTACACCTTTGGCGCGTTCGACCTGCTGAAAATCATCAGCTCCCACCCCAGCCAGGGCTATTCGCGGGCCAACCGCTGGGAGTACCTGGGCCTGGTCAACGAGCCCTGCTTTGACAACGCCAAGGGCCCCAGCCCCGCCCACAAAGGCCTGTGGCTGGACGCGCGCGCCACCGGCTGCGCCCCCGATCCGTTTGAAAACGCCGTGAAATACCCCGGCGTGGCGGTGGGCGCCCGCGGCAAACCACTGGGCGACGGCACCACGCTGCCCACCGGCTCGTTCTACGGCGAGGCCACCGGCATCATGGGCTTGCGCCTGTTCCCCAACCCGGACTTCGATGCCAAAGCCGCCAAAGTGTGGGATGCCGAGCGCTACTACACCGACGAAAAATACTACAACCGCCAGGATCTGGTGCGCCCCTACCGCGTGGGCATGTCGTGCGGCTTCTGCCACGTGGGCCCCAGCCCGGTGAACCCGCCGTTGAATCCCAACGCCCCCGCGTTTGCCAACCTCAGCTCGTCGGTAGGCGCGCAGTACATGTGGGTAGACCGGCTGTTCATCCACAACGCCAACAAGCCCGAGGGCCAGCGCAACTACATGTACCAGCTGGCGCACAGCTTCCGGCCCGGGGCCATGGACACCTCGCTGATCTCCACCGACAGCATCAACAACCCCCGCACCATGAACGCGGTGTACGGCTTTGCCGAGCGCATGGCCCAGGGCAAGGCGCTGTGGCACGAACCACTGACCGGCGGCGAGCGCGACAACAAGCAGTTCAACAACTTCGTCACCAGCGGCCCGCTCACCGAGTTCTATGACCCCGCCACCCACATCGCCCGCGTGCCGCATGTGCTCAAAGACGGCTCCGACTCGGTGGGCCTGCTGGGCGCGCTGAACCGGGTGTACCTGAACATCGGCCTGTTCAGCGAAGAATGGCTGCTGCACTTCAACCCGGTGGTGGGCGGCAAAAAGATCACGCCCATCCCGATTGCCACCGCGCAAAAGAACTCCGGCTACTGGCAGGCCACCGAGGCGGGCACGCCCAACACCGCCCTGTTCTTCCTGAAAGCCGCCCAACCCGATTATTTGAAAGATGCACCCGGCGGCAATGCCCACCTGCAGGCCGACACCGCCACCCTGGACCAGGGCAAGCAGGTATTTGCCGACACCTGCGCCCGCTGCCACTCCAGCAAAGCCCCCACGCCCCCGCCCGACCTGGGCCTGGAGCCGCAAAAATGCGCAGGCGGCGGCTACATGGGCTGCTTCAAGGCCTACTGGGGCTGGACCCAGACCGATGGCTACAAAAAGCTGATGCGCCAGATCGTGCAAGCCCCCGACTTCCTGCAAGGCAACTATCTGTCCACCGAGGCGCGCATCCCCGCCACCCTGCTGCGCACCAATGTGTGCAGCCCGCTGGCCACCAATGCGCTGGGCGGCAACATCTGGGACAACTTCTCATCCACCGCCTACAAGCAGTTGCCCAGCGTGGGCACGGTCACACTGAGCGACCCGTTCACCGGGGCCAACCTGCCCTACGCCATGCCTGGGGGCGGGCGCGGCTACACCCGGGTGCCGTCCCTGGTCAGCCTGTGGTCCACCGCGCCGTATTTGCTGAACAACACCCTGGGGCCGTTCAACGGCGACCCCTCGGTGGCCGGGCGCATGGCCGTGTTTGACACGTCGATCACCCAGCTGCTGTGGCCCGCGCAGCGCGAGCGCGACAGCGTGCTGGGCAATAAGGTGCCCGGCACCATCGACCGCACCGACCAGCGCAGCGAAATCATCGTGCCCGCCGGCTTTGTGCCCGAGGTGCTGCAACCCCTGCGCCGGGTGCTGCACCGCCTGGTGCCGTCGCTGGGCGGCGACATCACGCTGGGGCCTATCCCCAAGGGCATGCCGGTCAGCCTGCTGTCCAACCTCAAGCTGCAGGCCGAAGACGGCGGCGGGTTGGCCCACAAAGCCGACCTGGCCGAGGTGCTGGTCAAGCTGCCGGTGGACCTGTTCAAGGCCCGCAACGCGCCCGACTCCGAGCTGCGCGAAAAGTTTGCCAACCTGCGCGCTCCGCTGATGCGCCTGAGCAAGTGCCCCGACTTCGTGGTCAACCGGGGCCACTACTTCGGCACCGCCGAGTTCAACCAACAAGAGGGCCTGAGCGCCGACGAAAAAGCCTTTGGTACCGAACCCGAGCTGAGCGATGCCGAAAAACGCGCGCTGATCGCCTTCTTGAAAACGTTCTAGCCGCATGCCCATCACCCAAGGCCAGCCATGGGACACCATCATTGTGGGAACGGGCGCAGGCGGCGGCACCCTGGCGGCGCGGCTGGTAGAGGCGGGCCAGCGCGTGTGTGTGCTGGAAGCGGGCGGCGACCCGCGCCTGGAACGCAATCTGCGCCTGCCCGACGATTACGACGTGCCCGGCTTCCACGCCTTTGCCTGTGAGAACGAAGCCATGGCCTGGAACTTCCAAGTGCGCCACTACGCCGACGAGGCGCGGCAACTGCGCGATCCCAAGTACAGCGCCGCCCGCCAGGGCGTGCTGTACCCGCGCGCCGCCGGACTGGGCGGCTGCACGGCCCACAACGCCATGATCTTCATGCGCCCGCACGACTCCGACTGGAACCACATTGCCGAGCTCACCGGTGACGCCAGCTGGCACGCCAAAAACATGCAGCGCTACTTCGCCCGGCTGGAATCCTGCCAGCACCGCCCCATCTTGCGCGCCCTGCAGCGCCTGGGCCTGGACCCCAGCGGCCACGGCTGGCACGGCTGGCTGCACTCCGAGCGCTCGGTGCCGCCCGAAGCCCTGATTGATGCGCAACTGGTGGACCTGCTGGCCCGCACCGCCCGCAACTTCACCCACGGCCTGCCCACCCCGCTGCGCAGCCTGTTGCGCTGGCTGCGCGTGCGCGGCGACCCGAATGCCCGGCCCTGGGGCGGCGGCAGCTTTGAAGGCCTGTGCTACACGCCCATGAGCACCGCCCGGCACAGCCGCATGGGCGCACGCGAGCGCCTGCTGCAGGTACGCGACAAGCACCCCGACCGCCTGCACATCGAGCTGCACGCCCTGGCCACCCGGGTGCTGTTCAACGCCGAGGGCGCGGCCTGCGGGGTGGAATATTTGAAAGGCCAGCGCCTGTACCACGCCCACCCCGCGCCCAACGCGGCAGCGGGCCAACTACGGCAGGTGAAATCCACGGGCGAAGTCATCTTGTGTGGCGGAGCCTTCAACACCCCGCAATTGCTGATGCTCTCCGGCATCGGCCCCGCCGCCACGCTGCACGCCCACAACATCCCGGTGCGGGTCGACCTGCCCGGCGTGGGCCGCAACCTGCAAGACCGCTACGAAGTCGCCCTCACCCACCGCATGCGCCAGCCCTGGGAGGGGCTGAAAGAAGCCCGGTTTGCGCGCGGCGACCCGGTGTGGGAGCGCTGGAAAAACCACCGCTCCGGCATGTACGCCGCCAACGGGGCGATGCTGGGCCTGGTCGAAAAATCCAGCCCGGACCAGCCCGAACCCGACATCTTCTGCATGGCCTTACCCGCCCGGTTCGAGGGCTACACGCCAGGCTTCTCGGAGCTGATCCGCCAGCATGCCGACCGCCTGACCTGGGCCATTTTGAAAGCCCACACCGCCAACCGCGCCGGCACGGTCACGCTGCGCTCGGCCAACCCGCTGGAGCCGCCGCTGGTCAACTTCCGCTACTTTGAAGAAGGCAGCGACGCAGCCGGGGCCGACCTGCAGGCTGTCGTGCAGGCCATCCGCGCCGTGCGCCGCCTCACCGCCCCGTTTCTGGCCAGCGGCCTGATCGCCGAGGAATGCACACCTGGCCCCGAGGTGCAGACCGATACGGAGCTGGCCGACTTCGTGCGCAGCACCGCCTGGGGCCACCACGCATCCTGCTCCTGCCCCATCGGCCCGGTGGCGGACGGCGGCGTGCTCGACAGCGCTTTCCGCGTTCACGGCACGCGCGGCCTGCGGGTGGTAGACGCATCGGTGTTTCCGCGCATCCCCGGCTTCTTCATCGCCGCCGCCGTCTACATGGTGGGCGAGAAGGCAGCGGATGCGATTCTCAACCCCTAGTCTTTTCACAGGAGAAAACCATGGCCTACGACGTACACCAACTGCTGGAAATGAGCCAGGACGAGCTGGACGACCTGTTCCGCGCCAGCCCGGCAGGCGACATCCCCGACGGCAGCGCCGAGGGCACGGCCATCATCGCGCCCGGCACCAAATACACCCACAGCATCGCGTCCATCATCAACCACTTCGGCTGGCAGGGCAAAGTGTTCGATGCGCAAAAAGGCAATCTCAAAAACAAGGTGCTGGTCTTTGGCATCGAAGCCGTGGTGGCCCGCGTGTACAAGGATGCCAGCTGGCTGGACGGCAAGGAATGCATCGTGCTGGACTACTCCGACACCTCGGTGCTGGCCCACTACATCCGCGACGAAATCCGCCTGATCGGCCCTGGCTTCTACCTGGGCAAGGTGTACTGGGGCAAAGAGCGGCTGATTGACTTCTGCCTGCAGTTTTGAGGATGCTACAGATTTTGACAATGATTTTGATAGCTGCTACCGCCGATTGAATAAGCGCTAGCAGCCGTTTCAGTGCTTAAAAACCGGCCTAAAAACCCATCACATGACCCCGCAGTCGCATTTCATGGTCGTTGCGCCGCTGGCTGCGGGGCGCGAGGCCGATCTGCGTGCGCTGCTGGCCAGCATGAACAGCCAGCCCGGCCTGGCCGATCCGCACAACCCGCTGCTGCCGTTTGGCCTGTTCACGCAGCTGCACTTTGCCCGCTTCGTACTGCTCGACGATGCGCTGCAGGCCGACCTCACCACCCTGGGCCTGCCGCGCTTACCGCTGCCCACCTACCTGGCCTTCATGGGCGACTGCGACGGCTCGGCGCACGCGTGTTTGAACCTGATGGCCCTGCAGGCCGGGGACGGGCTGTGCCGCATCTTTGCCCACTGCGAAGGCTTCGCCCAGGGCAAAGACCTCACCACCTGGATGCTGGCCCACGACCGGCCGCTGGCGGCCGCCTACGTGAACTGGCGGGGCCGCAGCGTGCAACAAATCCGCGAAGATGCGGCCTTGCAGCAGCTCTTGTCAGACCGGGTGCCGCGCAGCTTGGACGCCGACGCACGGCGCACCCACCAGTACCTGCGCAGCCATGTGGATGCCGAGGTGGCCGCCGGTCGCCTGCACCTCACCCCGCCCGCCCCCACGCCGCTGGGCTGGCACATCGCCAACTGCATCCACCTGCTGGGCGTGCCGCTGGTGGGCCTGGTGCTGCTGCCGGTGTTCATCGTGCTGCTGCCCTGGCTGGTCTACGCGCTGCGCCAACGAGAAACCACCGACCCGGTGATCTGCCCGCGCCCCGACCCGGTGGCCCTGCAGGAGCTGCAGGACATGGAAGACTTTGACGTGAGCAACCAGTACACCGCGCTGGGGCCGGTCAAGCCCGGGCAGTTTAGGCGCGGGCTGGTCACGGTGCTGCTGGTGCTGATCGACTACGCCTGCCGCCATGTGTTCACCCGCGGCCACCTGGCGCGGGTGCAAACCATCCACTTCGCCCGCTGGGCCTTTCTGGACGACAAAAGCCGCGTGGTCTTTACCAGCAACTACGATGGCAGCCACCAGGGCTACATGGACGACTTCATCAACAAAGTGGCCTGGGGCCTGAACCTGGTGTTTGGCAACGGCATCGGCTGGCCGCGCACCGACTGGCTGATTCTGGGCGGCGCGCGGCACGAGCAGCCGTTCAAATACTTCCAGCGCCGCCACCAAATCCCCACCCAGGTTTGGTACAAGGCCTACCCCGGCCTGACCCTGGCCAACCTGCAGCGCAACCAGCGCATCCGCGCCGGGCTGGACGACCCCGCGCCCAGCGATGCAGAGTTGCAAGACTGGCTGAGGTTGCTATGACCATTGAGTTTGACGACATCCAGGGCATCGTCCGCTTTGGCTACAAGCACCACGTGGAGGCCTGTTTCTTGTTGCTGCAGGTGCGCGATGCCGCCGCCGCCCGCGCCTGGCTGGCCACCGCCCCGGTCACCAGCGCCGCCACCGCCGAGCCACCGCCCGCCACCGTGCTGCAACTGGCGCTGACCAGCGAAGGCCTGCACGCCCTGGGCGTGGCCGAGACCACCGTGGCAGGCTTCTCCAGCGAATTCACAGGCGGCATGGGCACCGATGCCAGCCGCGCCCGCCGCCTGGGCGATGTGGGCAATAACGCACCCAGCCAGTGGCAGTGGGGCACGGGCGCGCGCGTGCCCCATGTGCTGCTGATGCTGTACGCCCTGCCTGGCCACCTGGCGGCGTGGCAAGCGCAGATCGAAACGGATACGGCGGCGGGCTTCACCCTGCTGGCCCGACTGCCCTGCGCCGACCTGGGCGAGGTGGAGCCCTTTGGCTTCAAGGACGGCATCTCCCAGCCCGCACTCGACTGGGACCGCACCCGCCCCGCCGTGGACGCCGAGCACACCACCTACAGCAACCTCAGCTGCCTGGGCGAAACCCTGCTGGGCTACCCCAACGAATACGGCGGCTACACCGACCGCCCATTGCTGGATGCCAGCCCCCAGTTGCCACCAGCCGAAGACGCCCCCGACCGGGCCGATCTGGGCCGCAATGGCAGCTACCTGGTACTGCGGCAGTTGGAACAGGACGTGCGCGGCTTCTGGCAATGGCTGGATGGCGCAGCCCAGCACGACCCGGTCGCCCGCGAAAAATTGGCCGCCACCCTGGTCGGCCGCACGCTGGGTGGCACGCCGTTGGCCGATGCACCGCCCAGCGACCCCAACGCCTTCACCTACGCCGCCGACCCGCGCGGCAGCCGCTGCCCGCTGGGGGCCCACGTGCGCCGCGCCAACCCGCGCACCGCCGACCTGCCGCCGGGTGCCCCCGGGTTCATCGGCTGGCTGACCCGTACCCTGGGTTTCGATGCCCCGGCCCTGGCCCAGGACCGCGTGGCCTCCACCCGTTTCCACCGCCTGCTGCGCCGGGGGCGGGAGTACCGGGGTACCGAGACGGGCCTGTACTTTGTGTGCCTGGGTGCCAACATCGCCCGCCAGTTTGAATTTGTACAGGCCGCCTGGCTCAACGCACCCCAGTTCGCCGGGCTGCACGGCGAAACCGACCCGCTGGTGGGCACACGCGAGCCCGCGCAAAGCGACTTCTCCATGCCCCAGCCCACCGGCCTCGACCAGCGCATCACCGACCTGCCGCAGTTCGTCACCCTGCGCGGCGGGGCCTATTTTTTCCTGCCCGGCATCCGCGCCCTGCGGTATTTAGGAACAGCATGAACTCCAACACCAGCCGCCCGGTGCCCCGCGCCAACACCGGCTCCGCCGTGCGCAATTGGTTGTCGGACACCTCGCTGGCGCTGATCCAGCTACAGCGCCGCTTCGATCCATTTTTGCGCCCGGCTTTCGAGGCCACGCTGCTGGAGCCGCTGACCCGCCTGACCACCGCCCTCATCAACGCCCAGCGCCCGAACGAGGGCCTGCAACTGGCCGAAGAGCGCATCCTGCCCGGCGAAGAGGCCTGTGTGGACTCCATCATCCAGAGCTTCCAGGACCAGATGCGCGCGCTATGGAAACCCGGCGGCTTCGAGCGCGGCGGCAACACCAAGACCCAGGGCATCGTGCGGGCCGAGTTCATCGTCCACCCCGACCTGCCCGCCCACCTGCGCCACGGCATTTACGCCACCCCGCGCAGCTACCCGGCCTGGGTGCGCTTCTCCGGCCCCGGCCCCTACGTCACGCCCGACATCGACGACGTGGGCTTCATGAGCATCAGCGTCAAACTGATGGACGTGCCCGGCCCCAAGCTGATGGACGAGGAACGCTTCACCCAGGACATGTTTGGCGTGTCGCCGCCCACCTTCGTCACCCCCGACGTGATCGCCAACGCCCAGCTGCAAAAAGAGAGCCTGAAGAACGCGCAGATCTTCTACTTCCTCAACCTGCACCGCCCGCACATCCTCGACATGGTGATGCAGGGCCTGTGGACCAAAACCCAGAGCAGCCCCCTCGAAGCGCCCTACTTCAGCTGCGTGCCCTACCTGCTGGGCGCGGGCCAGGCCATGCAGTATTCGTTCTGGCCCAAAAGCACACACCGCACCCCCATCCCCCGCCTGCCGCTGCGCCCGCCAGACGACTACCTGCGCAACGCCATGGTCGCGTCGCTGGCTGCAGGCGACGTGGAGCTGGACGTGCGCCTGCAAGTGCAAACCGACCCGCACCTCATGCCCATCGAGAACGCCGGTGTACTCTGGCCCGAGCGCCTGTCCCCCCGCATCTCCGCCGCCACCCTGCGCATCCCGCAGCAAAAGTTCGACTCCCCGGCGCAAATGGAATTCGCCAAGCGCCTGTCGTACAACCCCTGGCACAGCATCGCCGAGCACCGCCCGCTGGGCAACCAGAGCCGGGCGCGCCAACGCATGTACTACGAGCTGTCGAAGCTGCGGCACCAGATGAATGCGGTGCCGCACTTTGAGCCGGTGGGGGATGAGGTTTTTTGAGAACGTGTCCAAGGAGCTATTGCCATGACGGAACGCCATGTATTTGTCAGTGTGGGAGGAACGGCGACAGAGCAGCAGGAAGCTTTTGTTCGCGCGGTCGAGGAGCGCCTTCGCAGCGAAGGGCTGATTCCGCAAACGGTCGGTCGCAATACCTTCAGCGCAGACGCTCCACTGAAGGCGGTAACACAGCTCCTCGACCGCTGCTCGGGCACGGTGGTCATCGCACTGGAGCGCACCTTTGTGGCCAGCGGTGCCGACAAACGCGGCGGCCCAAAAGAGTCGCCGCTGCAGGACATCAAACTGGCCACGCCCTGGAACCAGATTGAAGCCGCCATGGCCTACAGCCGGGGCCACCCCCTGATGGTGATCCTGGAGCGGGGCGTCAAGGAAGAAGGTCTGCTGGAGCGCGGCTACGACTGGTATGTCCAATCGCTGGAGCCGAATCCGGCGGCCCTGGCCAGCTCCGAGTTCAATGGCGTGCTCGCCAGCTGGAAAGCCAAGCTGGCGCAGCCGGTGCCCAAACCCTCTGCCGGGGCGAAGAATCCCACTGAACTGACGATTGGCGAGCTGGTCGGCAGCATGAAACCTGGCCAGCTGTGGAGCCTGCTGGGCACCGTCGCGGCCCTGGTGGCTGGCGCTTTTGCCGTGGGCGGCAAGCTCTTCGGTGCTTAGACCGCCCCGCCGGGCTTCTACAATCGCGCCCCTTTGATTGCCTTCCCCCTAAAAATGAACATCACGGTTAACGACGACTTGCTGGCTTATATCGACCCGCTCACCCCCGACGAGCACGCCGCGCTGGAGCGCAGCATCCTGGCCGAGGGCTGCCGCGATGCGCTGGTGCTGTGGGGCGATGTGCTGGTGGACGGGCACAACCGCTACGGCATTTGCAGCACGCACAACATCCCGTTTAACACCGTGCAAAACACCGCCTTCCAGACGCTGGACGATGTGCATCTGTGGATGATCGACCAGCACCTGGGGCGGCGCAGCGTGTCGGACTTCCAGCGCGGCGTGCTGGCGTTGCGCAAGAAAGACATCCTGGCCGGGCGCGAGCAGCCTGCCAAGGCCGAAACCCCGGCCAGCACTACCGCGCCATGGGAAGAATCCGCCACGCCTGCCGCAGCAGCCCCCGCCGCCGAGCCCGCGCTGACCCGCGAGGCGCTGGCCAAGTCGGCGCGTATCAGCAACAGCACCTTCACGCAGATCGAGAAGATCCAGAAGTCGGCTGCGCCCGAGCTGGTGGCCGCCGTGAAAGCGGGCACCATCTCCATCAGCACTGCCGCCACCGTGGCGACCCTGCCCGCCGAGGCGCAGATGGCCGCCGCCGCCGGGGGCAAGAAAGAACTGCAACAGGCCGCCCGTCAGGTACGCGCCGCCAAGGCGGTGGAGCGCACCGAGCCGGACTCGCCCGAGGGCATCATCGCCCGCCTGAAGCAAACCGTGGCCGAGCTGACGGCAGAAAACGCCGCACTGCGGGCGCAGCTGGCCGAGATGATGGCCTGAGCGGTCGGCACACTGCCGATGTATAGAAAATAGGCCCCAAGCGCTCTATCTATAAGCGCAACATGCTATAAAAACAGGAGTATCAGCGGCAAGATACCTGTCAGTACACCGAGGCCGGGTTGTCATGCGCCCCATACACGCGCACGCAGTCGCGCCCGTGGGACTTGGCGGCGTACATGGCGGCATCGGCGTTGCGCAGCAGGGTGTCGGCATCCAGGCCGGCGCTGGGGTACAGGGCCACGCCGATGGATGCGCCCACCTGCAGGCGATGCGACTCGATCTCCATGTCGCGGGCGATGTCTTCCAGCAGGCGGTAGGCCAGGCCCAGCGCCTGCTCGGTCTGCTCCACCCGGCACTGCAGCACGGCAAACTCGTCGCCGCCCATGCGGGCCACCACGTCGCCGTCACGGGCCACGGTGCGCATGCGCTCGGCGATCAGCGCCAGCACCTTGTCGCCGATGGCGTGGCCATACTGGTCGTTGATGGGTTTAAAGCGGTCGATGTCGATGAAGTGCACCGCAAACCCGGCGGTACCCGGCTCGGCGGCGCAGGCAAGGGCCAGGCTTTCCAGAAACACCTCGCGATTGACCAGCGCCGTCAGGCCGTCGTGGCGGGCCACATGGCGGATGCGGGCCTCGGCATGCCGGCGTTCGGTGACATCGGTATAGGTGCGCAGCACGCCGCCGCCGGCGATGGGGATGCTGTGGATCTCCACCACCCGGCCATCGCGCCGGGTGCGGTCATAGGCGTAGGGCCGGTCGAAGATGTCGCCGATGCGCACGGTGGTCAGCACCTCTTCTGGCACCTGGTCCAGCTCGCCCGCCGACTGCTGGTAGTCGGTCAGCGCATCCAGCGTGGGGCGGCTGTCCACCAGGCTCTGGGGCAGGTTCAGCAGCTCACGGGCGCGCCGGTTGCACACCACCACCACGCGCTCGGCGTTGACCATCATCACGCCTTGGTCCATATGGGTCAGCGTGGCCTCCAGCAGGGCCGACTTTTCTTGCAGAATGGCTTCGCTCTCGCGGGCACGGCGCTCGGCCTCCAGCAGTTGCTGCTGCTGGCCCTTGAACGCGGTGATGTCCACATGGGCCCAAAAGCCTTTGCCGTCGGGGCTGCGCTGCCCGATCACCCGGCTCCAGCGGGCACTGGGCAGCGGCAACTCAAACGGCGCGCCGGTGAAGCGGGTGTGCTCCGACAGGGTCAACAGCCCCGCTTCGAACAGCGCCGGGTGCTGCGCCTCCTGGCCTTGCCAGGCGGTGCGGTAGACCCATTCCAAGTGTGCGCCCACGGCAGCCGTGCGGTTGGGCAGGCTGTACAGCTGTACAAACGGTGCGTTGGCCCAGAGGATCCGGTCGTCGGCTCCGGTGACCATCACACCGTCGGCCACGTAGTCGAATAGGGCCGCGCCGTCGATGGCGCTGGTGGCCAGAATGGTCGGGCCCTGCGGGTCGGTGGCCGAGGTGTGGGCCTGCCAGATGCGGATGCGGCCCACACCGGGCACCGGCAGCGAGGCCACCCACAGCCGCACGCCCAGGTGCTCAAACGCATAAGGGCGCTGCTGCGTGCTGTGGCGCGTGACGCCGCTGTCAATGTACTGGTCGATTTTGGGCAGCTCATCGGGTGCCAGCCGCCCCAGGTAGAAGCGGCGCAGGTTGGCGCGGTACGGCTCCCCGGCGTAGACCTGCCCGGCGTGCTCGGGAAAGAATTTGAGGAAGCTGCGGTTCCACAGCAGGGTGAGGTCGGCGTCGTCGAACACGCACATGGCAATGCCTAGACTGTCCAGGGTGTCGGCCACCACGCGCAGCTGCGGCAGGCCCTCACCCATGGTGGCCGCCGGGCAGGGAAAAGAGCGCTAACTGCTTCATCACACGGGTTCTCTATGGCTATAACGAACGAGACTGAACGGTAACGGACTGGTTCGAACGGGTCGGTGCGCAGGGCCGAACCGACCCCAAAATGTAGCCGAATCTGACACCTGCGCGGCTCCACAATGCCTGTTGGAGGCACCATTTTTGTATTTGTGTTTATACACAAAAAGTGTTTGCAGTGGCTGTAGCAAAAGCACTAACAGCTATTTATTCAATAGCACCGAGGTGGCGTATTGGCATCGCGCCCAGCCAGGTTTTACGGGTGGTGCAGCGTGTTTTACTGTATATTAATACAGTCATTTCAACATACGCCCTATGGACCTCAACCGCAAGCTCGCCATCCTCGCCGATGCCGCCAAATACGATGCCTCGTGTGCGTCCAGCGGCACGCAAAAACGCGACTCGGTCGGCGGGCGCGGCATCGGCTCCACCGAAGGCGCGGGCATCTGCCACAGCTACGCGCCCGATGGCCGCTGCATCTCGCTGCTGAAGATTTTGCTAACCAACTACTGCGTCTACGACTGCCTGTACTGCATCAACCGCGTCAGCAGCAACGTGGACCGTGCGCGTTTTCGCATCGACGAGGTGGTGCAACTCACGCTCGACTTCTACCGCCGCAACTGCATCGAGGGCCTGTTTCTCAGCTCGGGCATCATCCGCAGCCCCGACTACACCATGGAGCGCGTGGTCGAAGTGGCCCGCGTGCTGCGCGAGGAGCACGACTTCCGCGGCTACATCCACCTCAAAACCATCCCCGAAGCCAGCGACGAACTGCTGGCCCGCGCGGGCCGCTACGCCGACCGGCTCAGCATCAACGTCGAGCTGCCCACCAGCGAAAGCCTGCTGGTGCTGGCCCCCGAGAAAGACGGCCAGGCGATCCGCCGCTCGATGGCGCGGCTGCGCATCCACATCGACGATGCCAAGGCCGGTGCCACGCCGCCACCGGCCACCTCGCAACCGCGCGTGGCACCCAAGCGGGCCCGCGCACCGCGCTTTGCCCCGGCCGGACAAAGCACGCAAATGATCGTCGGCGCCGATGCCTCCGACGACCGCAGCATCCTGACCACCAGCGCCACGCTGTACGGCGCGTACCGGCTGAAGCGCGTGTACTACTCGGCCTTCAGCCCCATCCCCGATGCCGCGCGCGGCCTGCCGCTGGCCGCGCCGCCGCTGGTACGCGAACACCGGCTGTACCAGGCCGACTGGCTGATGCGCTTCTATGGCTTTGCGCACGATGAAATCGTGGGTGCCAGCGACGGCATGCTGGCGCTCGACATCGACCCCAAGCTGGCCTGGGCATTGGCCCACCGCGAGCGATTTCCGGTAGACCTGAACCGCGCCCCGCGCGAGATGCTGCTGCGCGTGCCCGGCCTGGGTGTGACCTCGGTGAAGCGCCTGCTCGACACCCGCCGCACCCGCACGCTGCGCGTCGACGATTTGTCGCGCTTGAAGGTGCCGCTGAAAAACGTGCTGCCTTTCATTACCGTGCCGGGCGCGGCGCGTAGCGGGCTGGACGACGCCAACCTGGCCGCGCGGCTGCGGCCGCAACCGGTACAGGGCTCGCTGTTCGACACCCCGCTCGACACGCCGCTACACCATGGCGGATAGCCGCGCACAGACGGTGCAGCTGGCCAGCGAAGACGACGTGCCGGGCTTTCGGGCAGCGGCGCGGCGTTTGCTGGCGCAGGCTGTAGAGCCGGGCCGGATCAGCTGGCATGTGGCCAGCGCGGCCGAGGGCGATTTGTTTGCGCAGGCAGCGGCCGAAGGCGATGCGCCAGCGGCCAGCGACACACCCGGCGCGGTGCTGAAGCTGCCGGCCTTCTTCGTCACACTCTGCAACCGTACCGCGCTGCATGCCGACCCGGCGCGCTTTGGCCTGCTGTACCGGCTGGCCTGGCGGCTGCTGCGCGAGCCCGGCTTGCGACACGACCTGCTGGACCCCGACAGGATGCAGGCCGAGCAGATGGCCCGCGTGGTGCGGCGCGACATGCACAAGATGACCGCGTTTGTGCGCTTTCGGCCCCTGGCCGCGCCCACCGACGATGGCTGGGGTGTCACCCACGTGGCCTGGTTCGAGCCCGGCCACCACATCGTCGAGGCCACCGCGCCCTTTTTTGCACGGCGCTTTGCGCAAATGCCCTGGGCCATCCTCACGCCCGAGCGCAGTGCGCGCTGGAACGGTCAGCAACTGGCCTTCGGCCCCGGCGCGCAAAAATCCGACGCGCCCCCGGCCGATGCCAACGAACGGCTGTGGCTTACCTACTACGAAAACATCTTCAACCCCGCGCGGCTCAAGCTGGCCATGATGCACAAGGAGATGCCGCGCCGCTACTGGAAGAACCTGCCCGAGGCGGTGCTGATCCAGCCGCTCACGGCGCTCTCGGCCCAGCGCAGCGGCCAGATGCTGGAGCAGGCGGCCAGCGAACCCACCCACCGCCGACCCGCTGCCTCCATCGCCCTGCGGCTGGACCAGCGGCCTGAGGTCGCCGAAGCCCCCGGCACGCTGGCCGCGCTGCGCCAGGCCACCGAACGCTGCCGCGCCTGCCCCATCGGCCAGCACGCCACGCAGGCGGTGCATGGCGAAGGCCCGCTGGGCGCACCGCTGATGCTGGTGGGCGAACAGCCCGGCGACCAGGAAGACCTGCGTGGCCGCCCGTTCGTCGGCCCGGCAGGCCAGCTGCTGGACCGGGCACTGGCGCAGCTGGGCCTGCCCCGGGCGGCGCTGTACCTGACGAACGCGGTAAAGCATTTCAAGTTCGAGCCGCGTGGTAAACGGCGCATCCACAAAACGGCGGCGCAGCAAGAGGCCACCGCCTGCCTGGACTGGCTGGAGCATGAGATTGCTTTGGTGCGCCCTGCCGCCGCCGTAGCGCTGGGCAGCACCGCCGCCCGCGCCCTCCTGGGCCGACCCGTCGCGGTGGCCAGCGAACGCGGCCAATGGCTGCAGCGCGCCGATGGCCTGCGCGTGCTGGTCACCTTGCACCCGGCAGCCCTGCTGCGCATGGACAGCCGCGATTTCGACACCGCGTTTGCCGCCTGGCTGGACGATCTGCAGATGGCGGCGGCCTCGCAGAATTTATAAAAAACAGGCCGCTAGCGCTTACTCCATCTTCGCAAGCAGCTATCCATTCGATAGCAAATGCTTTAAGTTTTGCCAGCCGCAGGTGGGGCGGCTTTCGGGGCCAGATCCACACCGCTGAGCTTGCCGATGATCTGCGGCAGCATCGGAACATACTTCTGCCCCGCACCGCCCCCCACGGCCAACGCGAACGCGTTTTTCACCGCATTGCCCAGCGGATTGGCCACGCCCGCGGCATCGGCCATGGACTCCAGGTAGCGCAAATCCTTGAAGGCGTTTTGCAGGGTGAACTTGTGTGCCTCATGGTTGCCGTCCAGGGTGTAGCCCATGAAGGTCTGGTAGAAGCCACAGTCCATGCGGCCACCGCGGATCACCGCATCCACGCGCTGCGGCGTGATGCCCACCGCCTGCGCCACCGCCAGGGCTTCGGCGTACAGCGCGGCGTAACCCAGCGAGAGGAAGTTGTTCACCAGCTTCATGCGGTGCCCGTCGCCCGGGCCGCCGATGTGCACCACCTTGCCCGCCCAGGTAGCCAGGATGGGCTGGATGCGGTCAAAGGTGGCCTGGTCGGCCCCCACCATGGTGTCCAGCGTGCCCGCCCAGGCTTCCTTGGGCGTGCGGCTCAGCGGCGCATCGACCAGGGTCACGCCGATGCTGGCCAGCTCTGCCGCCAAAGCCACAGTGGAGGTGGGGTCGGCGGTGGAGCAATCGACCAGCACCGAGCCGGGGCGCAGGCCGCTGGCCAGGCCGTTCGGGCCGCGGATGAGTGCCTCCACGTCCTTGGAGCCGGTCACGCACAGGAACACCACCGTGGCCTGCGTGGCCAGGGCCTGGGGCGAGTCGGCCCGGGTGGCACCGCGCTGCAGCAGGTCGGCCACCGCCTCGGAATCGTTGCGCGCGTAGACCATCAGCGGATAGCCCTTGTCCACGATGTTCTTGGCCATGCCGTGGCCCATCAGGCCCAGGCCGATGAAGCCGATGTGTTCGGTTGTCGCCATGTCGGCCCCTTTACCAGCGCTGGTGCACCAGGGGCTTGGCGAAGCGCGCGTACACCTCCGCCAGGGCCTGCATGGTGCTGTCGCTCAAGGCGGGCAGGTCGGCGGCGGCCACGTTGTCGGCCACCTGCGTGGCGCGCTTGCCGCCGGGGATGCTGCAGGTGACTGCGGGGTGCATCTGGATCCAGCGCAACGCCATTTGCGCCATGCTCATGCCCTCGGGCACCAGGGGGCGCATGGCTTCCACGGCCTGCAGGCCCACGGCGTAGTCCAGGCCGGAAAAGGTTTCACCCTTGTCGAAGGCCGCGCCGTCGCGGTTGAACAGGCGGTGGTCGTCGGCTTCGAAGTGGCTGTCGGCCGTCATCTTGCCGCTGAGCAGGCCGCTGGACAGCGGCAGCCGCGCCAGAATGCCCACGCCGCGCTTCTGCGTCTCTTCAAACAGCAAATCGGCCGGACGCTGGCGGAACAGGTTGTAGATGATCTGCACCGTCTGCACGCCGGGGAAGGCGATGGCTTTCAGCGCCTCTTCCACCTTTTCCACGCTCACACCATAGTGGCGCAGCTTGCCGGCCTTTTGCAGGTCGTCCAGCACGCCAAACACTTCGGGCATGTAGTACACGTCGGTTGGCGGGCAGTGCAGTTGCAGCAAATCCAGCGCGTCGGTGTCCAGGTTGACCAGGCTGCGCTCCACAAAAGCGGTGAGATTCTCGCGGTTGTAGCCACCCGCCACGTGCGGGTTCAGGCGGCGGCCAGCCTTGGTGGCAATGTAGAAAGGTTCGCTGCGTTCGCGCTTGAGCTGGGCCAGCAGGCGTTCGCTGCGGCCATCGCCATACACGTCGGCGCTGTCGAAAAAGTTCACCCCCAGGTCGAGCGCGCGGTGCAGCGCCCCCATGGATTCGGCATCGCTGACCTCGCCCCAGGTGCCACCAATGGCCCAGGCACCGAAGCTGACGGTTGAGATGTTCCAGCCTGTGCGGCCAAGGGGGCGGTAGTGCATGGTGCGTGTCTCTTTGTAGTAGGGATGGCAAGTATCGCATCGCCGCCGAATTAGTGCATCAGACTAACAATATAGGGTTATATCTAGCTCTAGCGCTTATATATATTGCGTCTATCGCTACATATTTAATAGCGACCTCCAGCAAGATGGCACGCATAGTGCTATCCATCGCAGCGGGGCAACTTGTATAGACCGCAAGGTCGCCAACCCGACAGCAACGAGGGTATGTGCGGATCGTGGTGGTGTGTAATGCACCCCCATAATTCGCAACCCATTTTGGTGCACGCCCATCCTGGCATTTTTTGTACACATTGGAAAAGCATGACAAATTTAAGCAAACTGGTTCTGGCCCTGGGCCTAACCGTCGCCGCCGTGTCTTCCCACGCCGCAGGCACCCTGGTCTACTGTTCCGAGGCCAGCCCTGAAGGCTTTGACACCGCCCAGTACACCGGTGGCCAAACCTTTGATGCAGCGGGTCACGCCCTGTTCAACCGGCTGGTGGAGTTCGAAAAAGGCTCTACCAAGGTCGTGCCCAGCCTGTCCGAGTCCTGGACCTCTGCCCCCGACGGCCTGACCTACACCTTCAAGCTGCGCAAGGGTGTGAAGTTCCACACCACCGAGTACTTCACCCCCAGCCGCGACTTCAACGCCGATGACGTGGTGCTCACCTTCATGCGCATGGTGAACAAGCAGCATCCATTCACCAAGGCCTACCCTGCGGTGTTCCCCTACGCGTCGGATACCGGCCTGGACAGCAACGTGGTGTCGGTCAGCAAGACCGACGACTACACCGTCGTGTTCCTGATGAAAAAACCCGACCCGGACCTGCTGGCCAAGCTGGCCATGCCCGCGTTCTCGGTGCAGTCGGCCGAATATGTGGGCAAGCTGATGGCGGCGGGCACACCCGCGCTGATCAACCAGCAGCCCGTGGGCACCGGCCCGTTCATCTTGAAGCGCTACCAGAAAGACTCGCAAATCCGCTATGCGGGTAACAAGCAGTACTGGGACCCCAAGGCTGTGAAGATCGACAACCTGATTTTTGCCATCACCACCGATGCGTCGGTGCGGGTGCAAAAGCTCAAGGCGGGCGAATGCCAGATCATGTCCTACCCCAAGCCGCAAGACCTGGCCGGCCTGAAGACCGAGCCTTCGTTGAAGATGATCAGCGCGCCCGGTTTCAACATCGGCTACCTGTCGTACAACACCGAAAAGCCCACCACCGGCAAGCTCGAAGTGCGCCAGGCGCTGGACATGGCGATCAACCGCAAGGCCATCATCGACGCGGTCTACCAGGGCCAGGGCCAGGAGGCGACCAATCCGTTCCCATCGTCGCTGTGGTCGTATAACCCTGCGCTGAAAAACCCGCCCGTGGATGTCGAAAAAGCCAAAGAGCTGCTCAAGAAGGCAGGCTACCCCGATGGCTTCGAAATGACGCTGTGGAGCATGCCGGTGCAGCGCCCCTACAACCCCAACGCCAAGCTGATGGCCGAAATGATCCAGGCCGACTGGGCCAAGATCGGTGTCAAAGCCAAGATCGTCAGCTACGAATGGGGTGAGTACCTCAAGCGCATGAAGGCCGGTGAGCACGACGCAGGCCTGATCGGCTGGACGGCCGACTACGCCAGCCCCGACAACTTCCTGGGCGTGCTGCTGACCTGCGAAGCCGTGGGCGGCTCCAACTACGCGCGCTACTGCAGCAAGGAATTTGACGGCTACACCCTCAAGGCCCGCAGCACCACCGACCCCAAAGAGCGCACCGCGCTGTACATGAAGGCGCAAGAAGTCTTCAAGCGCGACATGCCCTGGTCCACCATCGCCCACTCGACCGTGAACCAGCCCATGGCCAAGGGCGTAGAGGGCTTCAAGATCAGCCCGTTTGGCGACTACAACTTCACCTACGTCAGCAACACCAAATAAGCTGACGCGCAGGTAGCGCCCCCGCCTTCTACAGGCCCCAAGCAAGGTGACACGCAAGCCGTCACCTTGCTTTTTCGTTTTATAGAACCACGATGTACGCCATGCCACCGAGTCGGCCACAAGCCGCCACCGCGTGCGCAGCATAAAACCCAAACACTATGTTTTTCTACATCCTCAAACGCCTTGCGGTGGTGATCCCGACCTTCTTCGGCATCACCCTGCTGACCTTCGCACTGATCCGCATGATCCCCGGCGACCCCATCGAAGTGATGATGGGCGAGCGCACGCTGGACCCGGTGCTGCACGCCGCCGCCATGCAGCAGCTCGGGCTGGACAAGCCCTTGCCGGTGCAGTACTTCAACTACCTGGGTGAACTGCTGCAGGGCAACCTGGGCGCATCGCTCAAGACCCAGATCCCCGTCTGGACCGAATTCAAAACCCTGTTCCCCGCCACGCTGGAGCTGGCGCTGGTGGCGCTGCTGTTCGCGCTGGTGGTGGGCGTGGTGGCCGGGGTCACGGCGGCGGTGAAACGCGGCTCGTTTTTAGACCACGGTGTGATGACCGTGGCGCTGACCGGCTACTCCATGCCCATCTTCTGGTGGGGCCTGGTGCTGATCATGGTGTTCTCCAGCGGCCTGGGCTGGACACCGGTGTCGGGCCGCATCGATCTGATGTTCGACATACCGCCCGACACCGGCTTCATGCTGATCGATGCCTGGCGCGCCGAGCAGGCCGACCCCAGCCTGAACGACGGCGCGCTGTGGGATGCCATGAAGCACCTGATCCTGCCGACCATCGTGCTGGGCACCATTCCGCTGGCGGTGATTGCCCGCATGACGCGCTCCAGCATGTTGGAAGTGCTGCGCGAAGACTATGTGCGCACCGCCCGCGCCAAGGGCCTGTCGCCCACCCGCGTGGTGTTCATCCACACCCTGCGCAATGCGCTGATTCCGGTGCTGACGGTGATTGGCCTGCAAGTGGGCACGCTGATGGGTGGCGCGGTGCTGACCGAAACCATCTTCTCCTGGCCCGGCATCGGCAAGTGGCTGATCGATGCGATTGGCCGACGCGACTACCCCGTCGTGCAAAGCGGCATTTTGCTGGTGGCCACGCTGGTCATCGTGACCAACTTTGTGGTCGATATTTTGTACGGCGTGGCGAATCCACGCATCCGACACGCGCGCTAAGACCATGACTACCTCTACTCCTTCCATCGCCGTGGTTGAACCCGACTTCACCCCGCCCTCGCCCCTGCTGGAATTCTGGCGCGGCTTCTCCAAAAACAAGGGCGCAGTCACCGGCCTGATGTTCATGGCCATCGTCTGCCTGGCCGCGCTGTTTGCGCCCTGGGTGGCACCCTACGACCCGATCGAGCAGTTCCGCGACCACTTCCTCACGCCGCCCGCCTGGGCCGCCGGGGGCTCGTCGCAGTTTCTGCTGGGCACCGACGAAGTGGGCCGCGATATCCTCTCGCGCCTGATCCATGGTGCGCGGCTGTCGCTGTTTGTGGGCTTTTGCTCGGTGGTGCTGGCGCTGATTCCCGGCGTGGTGCTGGGCCTGGTAGCCGCCACCTTTGGCCGCGCGCTGGACTCCGCCATCATGCGCACCATGGACATCATGATGGCCCTGCCCGCCCTGCTGCTGGCAGTGGCGATTGTGGCCATCCTCGGCCCCGGCCTGGGCAACGCGCTGGTGGCGATTGCCGTGGTGTCGCTGCCCGCCTACGTGCGGCTCACCCGCGCCTCGGCCATGACCGAGCTCAACCGCGACTACGTTACCGCCGCCCGCCTGTCGGGTGCAGGCACGCTGCGCATCATGTTCGTCACCGTGCTGCCCAACTGCATGGCCCCGCTGATCGTGCACGCCACCATGGGCTTTTCGGCGGCGATTCTGGAAATCTCGGCCCTGGGCTTTCTGGGCATGGGCGTACAACCGCCCGCGCCCGAGTGGGGCACCATGCTGGCCTCGGCCCGCGACTACATCGAGCGCGCCTGGTGGGTCGTC
Source organism: uncultured Albidiferax sp. (assembly GCA_963513125.1). Classification (GTDB taxonomy): domain Bacteria; phylum Pseudomonadota; class Gammaproteobacteria; order Burkholderiales; family Burkholderiaceae_C; genus Rhodoferax_B. The sequence goes on along the minus strand of CAUPPH010000014.1, from coordinate 101,660 downwards.
ACCCTGCCCGGCCTGACGATTCTGTTCTCGGTGCTGGCCATCAACCTGATGGGCGACGGCCTGCGCGACGCGCTGGACCCCAAACTTAAAACTGCAGCCTAAGACTGCAAGAAGAACCACGATGGCATTGCTCACAATCAAAAATCTCTCGGTCGAGTTCGGCCCACTAGGCCGGGCTTTCCGGGCCGTGGACGGGCTGGACCTGACCGTCTCGCAAGGCGAAATCGTCGGCATCGTCGGCGAATCCGGCTCCGGCAAATCGGTCACCATGATGGCCTTGATGGGCCTGCTCGACGGCCAGGGCCGCATAACGGCAGACACCCTGAACTTCGACGGCCAGGACCTGCTGAAGATCAGCCCCGCCCAGCGCCGCAAGCTGCTGGGCAAAGACATGGCGATGATCTTCCAGGACCCGATGACCTCGCTCAACCCCAGCTTCACCGTGGGCTACCAGATCATCGAGGTGCTGAAGCAGCACATGGGCCTGCGCGGTGCGGCCGCCACCGCCCGCGCGGTGGAGCTGATGGAGATGGTGGAAATACCCGCCGCCAAAAGCCGCCTCGACGTCTACCCGCACCAGCTCTCGGGCGGCATGAGCCAGCGGGTGATGATTGCCATCGCCATCGCCTGCAAGCCGCGCCTGCTGATCGCCGACGAGCCCACCACCGCGCTGGACGTGACCATCCAGGCGCAGATCATGGAGCTGCTGGTGAACCTGCAAAAAGCCCACAACATGGCCCTGGTGATGATCACCCACGACCTGGCCGTGGTGGCCGAAGTGGCCCACCGTGTGGCCGTGATGTACGCCGGCCAGGTGGTAGAAACCGGCAGCGTGGCCCGCCTGTTCGACCACCCCGCCCACCCCTACACCCACGCGCTGCTGCAGGCCGTGCCCGAGCGCAGCCACGGCGCGCGCCGCCTGAGCACCTTGAAAGGCATGGTGCCCGGCCAGTACGACCGCCCCAAAGGCTGCCTGCTGTCGCCGCGCTGCCCCCGCGTGCAAGACCGCTGCACCACCGAGCGCCCCGCGCTGGCCCAGCACAACGGCTTTGGCGTGCGTTGCTTCTTCCCTCTGGTTGAAGAGGTGGTCGCATGAGCGCCGTTGTTTTAGAAGCCAAAAACCTCACCCGCTACTACGGCGTGGCCCAGGGCTTTTTGCAGCCCAAGCTGCAGGTCAAGGCGCTCAACGGCATCTCGTTCCAACTGCAGGCCGGTAAAACCCTGGCCGTGGTGGGCGAATCCGGCTGCGGCAAAAGCACGCTGGCGCGCCAGTTGACGCTGATCGAAGCCCCCACCTCCGGCACCCTGGTGATGGACGGCCAGCAACTCGACACCGCCAACAGCACCCAGCGCAAAGCCATGCGCAGCAAGGTGCAAATGGTGTTCCAAAACCCCTACGCCTCGCTCAACCCGCGCCAGAAAATCGCCGACCAACTGGCCGAGCCCCTGCTGCTGAATACGAAGCTGACCGCCGCCGAGCGCACCGCCAAGGTCCATGACACCATGCGCCGCGTGGGCCTGCGCCCCGAGTTTGCACAGCGCTACCCGCACATGTTCTCGGGGGGCCAGCGCCAGCGCATCGCCATCGCCCGCGCCATGATCTTGCAGCCCAAGATTCTGGTGGCCGACGAGCCCACCTCGGCGCTCGACGTGTCCATCCAGGCGCAGGTGCTGAACCTGTTCATGGACCTGCAGGAAGAGTTCAACACCGCCTACGTCTTCGTTTCGCACAACCTGGCGGTGGTGGAGCACGTGGCCAACGACCTGATGGTGATGTACCTGGGCCGCGCGGTCGAGGTGGGGGCCAAGGGCCTGATCTTCGAGCGCCCGCTGCATCCGTATACGCAGGCCCTGCTGTCGGCCACCCCGTCCATCGACCGCAGCCAGCGCCGCGTGAAGATCAAGATCACCGGCGAGCTGCCCAGCCCCTTGAACCCGCCCAGCGGCTGCGCCTTCCACAAGCGCTGCCCGCACGCCACGGCACTGTGCGCGGCCGAGGAGCCTTTGCTGCGCCCCCTGCTGGGCCGCGAGGTGGCCTGCCACCATGCGGAGACGGTCAACGCAGGCTGAGTGCCATTTAAAGAAAATAGGCTGCTTGTGCTGATAGAACCAGCGCAAGCAGCTATTTAATTTATAGCATCAACTGGTATCAGATGGCCCATCCGGGCTGGCCCAGTGCGGCTCCAGACTAGGGAAACCATCGAATTGGATTTTGTGAAATGCCATGAATTCCCAGGGAAGATGGCGTAAAGTAACAAAATTAAACAGTTGGTTCAAACTTCAAAACAGATGGAGAACATGATGGTCTCGGAATCTGAGCAAAAGATATTCGTCAAGCTGGCGCAACTCGAAACCGACATACAAGTCCTGCGCGAAGGTTATCTGGTGGTCAACAAGCGCTACACCGTGGCGCTGACCTCGATGAAATCCTTGACGGCCAGCGCGCTGGAGGCCGCGATGCGGGCCGCAATGGCGGCGGAAAAATCGGCCTTGGCAAGCCAGAGCGCCAAGATAGCGGCCAAAGAGGCCTCTGCCGTTCCGGTCATTGAGGCCACGGAAGCTGCGGCCGAAGCCGCCATGCTTGCCGCCGTGGCAGCATCCGAGGCAGCGGCAGCAGCCTCTGCGGCCGCATCCGCGTCGGCTTCCGCAGCGGCGTTCCAGGCAGAAGAAACTGCGCTTCAGGCATCCGCAGAAGCCGCCAGCGCCACGTCTCGGGCCACAGCCGCTGCGGCCACGGCCGCCAAAATGGCGAATGAAGCATCGGCCATTGCAAGGTCACTCAGAAAGTAGCCCCCCCATCACGATGCAAAACCCTGCCGGTTATGTGAAAAATGGGATGTGGCCGCCTTTTGGGCGGTATCTACCGGTCGTGCACACCAGCGCCAGCTAAGACAGCACACAGGCTCCCATGGCTTCACTCCCCACGCCCATGGCAATGCCGGCCCCTCCCAAAACCGGTGTGGCCGAAAGGCTGTTTGCCATCGAAACCGAAATCAACCACCTGTTTGGGCGCGTTCCATTTGGCAGCCACACGCTTGACACCGAGGGCACCTACCAGTCCATCAACGCACTGGAACTGGCCTGGCTTGGCTACGACAGCGAAGAAGTCATAGGCAAAAAAAAGCTCACCGACTTCCTGACCCCGGCCAGCCAGGAAAAACTCCGCATGCATGTCGGGAACCCGGCCGGAGCAGACCTGGCGCTGGAGCTGGAGCTGGTGCGGCGCAACGGTACCTGCATGCCGATTTCCCTGAGTAGCCAAGGTGGTCTGGACTGCGATCCCAGGGCCAGCCGGACATTGATGTTCGATCTGACAGAAAACCGGGCGCTGCTGGCCCAACAGCGGGTGTCCGCCGCCGCGTTTGAATCGCTGTCGGGCATGTTCATCACCGACCGCAACCAGCGCATCCTGCAGGTCAACCGCTCGTTCACCGAGTTGACCGGTTACACCGCAGAAGAAGCAAAGGGGCAGACACCCCGCATGCTGAGCTCGGGCCGCCATTCCAAGAGCTTCTACCAGGCCATGTGGGCATCGCTGATAGCACACGGCCACTGGAGCGGCGAGATCTGGAACCGGCGCAAGAACGGCGAGATATTTGTCGAATGGCTGAGTGTGTCTGCAGTGATGGACCTGTCCGCAGAGGTGACCCACTACATCGGCAGCTTTATTGACATCACTGCCAGCAAGCGTGCCCAGGACCAGATCGCCTACATGGCCTACCACGATGCGCTCACGCAGTTGCCCAACCGCCGCCTGTTGCTGGACCGGCTGAACCAGGCGGTGGCTACGGCGCGGCGCAGCGGCCTGCATGGCGCAGTGCTGTTCATCGATCTGGACAACTTCAAGCACATCAACGACACCTGTGGCCACGAAGCGGGTGACCAGGTGCTGGTGGAAATCGCCCGGCGATTGCACGATGCCGTGCGCGAAGGTGACAGCGTGGCCCGCATGGGTGGCGACGAATTTGCCATATTGTTGGAAGACCTGGGTCCGGAGCGTCTGGAGGCTGCGGCCAAGGCGGTCCATCTGGCGGAAAAAATCCTGGCCCTGCTCGCCCAACCCTGCGTCTTGGGCGACTACCACTTCCGGTGTACGGCCAGCATCGGTATCGATCTGTATCTCCAGAGCGAAACCGCCGCTGACTTGCTGCAGCATGCCGACCTGGCCATGTACCAGTCCAAAAAAGCGGGGCGCAACACTCTGCGGTTTTTCGACCCCACGATGCAAACTGCGGTGAACCTGCATGTCGCCATGGAAAATGAGCTGCGGCATGCCATCCAGCACCACGAGCTGTGCCTGTATTTTCAGCCGCAGATGGACCGCCAGCGCCGTGCCATAGGCGCGGAAGCCCTGGTGCGCTGGCAGCACCCCGACCGGGGCATGGTGTCGCCCGCAGAGTTCATCCCCTTGGCCGAAGAAACAGAACTGATCCTTCAGATTGGCCAGTGGGTGCTGGAAGCCGCCTGCCGCCAGCTCAAAGCCTGGGAGAACAGCCCATTGACGCGCCATCTGCGCCTGGCCGTCAACGTCAGCGCCAAACAATTCCACCAGGCCAACTTTGTGGCGACAGTCCAGCAGGCCATCACGGCCAGTGGGGCCCGTGCGGCGCTGATCAAGCTGGAAGTGACCGAAAGCGTGATGCTCGATGTAGCCGACACCATCACCAAGATGGAGGCGCTGCGGGCGATCGGTGTGCGCTTTGCGATGGACGACTTTGGCACCGGCTACTCATCTTTGTCCACCCTGACCCAGCTACCACTCACCCAGCTCAAAATTGACCAATCTTTTGTGCACAACATCGGCATCCGGCCCAGCGACGCAGTTATCGTACAGACCATCATCGCCATGGCGAACACGCTGGATATGGAAACCCTTGCCGAAGGTGTTGAAACCGAAGCGCAGCTTGCCTTTCTGGAGCAGCATGGCTGCCACTACTTCCAGGGATACTTGGTGGGCCACCCAGTCCCTATCGAAGCGCTGGAAGCCCGGCTGTTGACGCTGGCGGCACAAGAGCCGTAGCGCTGTGCACCCAGCAGCTGAGGCACGGAGGCCCGCAGCATCATGCCCCACTGTGCCGGGCAAACGCCAGGAAACCTGAATGCTATTTATTTAATAGCTACTTATGCCGTTAGCATAAGCACCAGAGCCCTGTTTTCCATCTATCTGCTTGCAAAGGTCTGACCGCAGCCGTGCCCCCCATTCCCATCCGTACCCAATGCCCACCCGGCGCCTGCAACTGCGGGCGCGACGCGCTGCTGGCGAACCCGGTGGGCGACCTGCGCGTGCTGCGCCTGACCCGCGAAGACGAGCTGCGCCTGCTGCAGCGGCTGGAGAACCTGCAAAGCCTGGCCGACCTGCGCCGCCTGGAAGATCGGATGGAGCAGCAACTCGGCATCCGCCTGACGATAGGCACCAGCCCGAACGAGGTGCGCAGCCTGCGCGGCATCGTCATCTTGGTGCATGAACAGCCGGGCCTGTGCCGCAAAACCCGCCAGTCCATCCCCGCGGCCATCAAGCGCAGCCTGGAGCAGCGCCCCGAGATCGCCTACGACATCCTGGACGTGGGGGGGTTGTTCGAGGGCACATAGTGTGGTTTTGTGCGTTGCCGCACAGACCCCGAGGGCGGGCGCGGCCACCATCGAGGCCACTTACTTTGAAAGGCCCCGCCATGATCGAGAAAACCGCCACCGTCCATTGGGAAGGCCCCGGCAAAAAAGGCCAGGGACAGATCAGCACGGAAACCGGCGCGCTCCAGGCCTACCCCTACGGCTTTGCCAGCCGGTTTGCCGACGACCGCAAGGGCAGCAACCCCGAGGAAATATTGGGTGCCGCGCACGCCGCCTGCTTTGCCATGGCGTTCTCGTTTGCCTGCGACAAGGCGGGCTTTGCCACCACCACGGTGGACACCCGGGCCCAGGTGCGCCTGGTGCCGCAAGGCGAAGGCTTCGGCATCGACCGCATCGCCTTGACCCTGCAAGCCAGCGTGATTGGGCTGGATGAAGCCCAGTTCCAGGCGCTGGCGCTGGCCGCCAAGCGCGACTGCCCCTTGTCCAAAGCGCTGGCCAGCGTGCCCGAGATCACCCTGCAGGCCACGCTGTTGTCCGGCGGACCTGGTTCATAAGCTTTTTAGGCCGTCACCGCCGGTCGAATAAGCGCCAAAAGCTACGAAATAGATAGCAACTCAGTGGCCGGGCTCCGACAGCTTGCCGATGAGCTTCACGGCAATGCCGCCGCCCGGAATCAGGCTGCCCGCCACCTCGGCACCCAGGTCCACCAGGTTTTCACGGGTGATGATCTTGTTGACCTTGTCCTTGAACCAGTTGCCGTTTTCCACCACCTCGCCGGTCAGGCCGTCCACCTCGATCACGCCCACCTTGTCGGCGGTGGTCCATTTGAATTCAAACGCAAACACCGGCCGCAGGTACATGTAGGCCCGGTCAAAGTCGATGCTGTCCGACTGGATTTCAAACGCGTTCACGGCCTCGCCGGTCAAGCTGGCGCTGGCCTGCTGCATGGCCCCGGCCAGCGAGAGCAGGGGTTTTAGCACACCGGGCCGCTCCAGCGACTCCACTTCGGTGTACTTGTATTTGCCGATGTAGGCCTCCAGCACCGCCGATTTGGTGCTGCGCTGCATGCCGTCCAGGAAACGGTTGAACTCGATCTTGCGGTGGCATTGCTCCAGCGCCACAAACTCGATGCGGGCCTTGTCCTTTTGGCGTGCCACGTCAAACACCCGGCCCTCCATGGTCAAGGTCTGCGCATAGGGGTTGTTGACCGGCACCTGGTAGGTGAGCTGGCAGGTGTAGTCCACCGAGCGCTTGGCTTCGATGTGCCAAAACGGCTCCAGCCGCAGCTCCTGGCGTGCCAGTTGCACGGTGGCATCCTTAGGCCGGTTCAGCGGGTTGAGCTTGGCCAGCATGCCAAAGGCGCTGAGCTTCTTGCGTTCGGCCTGCTCCTGCGCCGCCCGAAACGGATACACCTCGTCGAACACCAGAATTTTGCCCGCGCTGGCCGGGTCGAAGTGCATGGTTTGGGGATTCATCTGGAGGCCCTGGTAACAATGTGGGGGCCACTGTAACCGGGTTATCAGCCCCGGGGCTCCACCATGCTGATGGCATCGAATGGGCAGTGCACCGCGCATTTGCGGCAGCCGGTGCAGGCATCGATGTCGCTCAGCACCGAGAACTTCTTCCAGCCCTGCGGCTCCAGCGACAGCAAATGCAGGTGGCAGGTGGGCACGCACCAGCCACAGCCGGTGCAGCGGCTGGTGTCGATCACGGGTTTGGGGACGGGGCGCGGGGACGGCATAAGCAACATCATAGGCAGCCTGCGCCACGGATCTGCAGGAGCAAACCTGGCCGGTTAATCGCCAGGGCTTACTTGGGCGGGCGTGCCGCCCTGGAATGGATGCTGCCGTCTGCACTGCGGTAAAACAAATACATGCTGGAACCATATTCCACCAGTGCCGGGCGGTTTGGGCTCACCACCGTGCCCAGGCGTATGTCTTTAGACCAGGTCCGAGTCTCTGCACACAAGGCATAACGCAGGCTGCCGTCGCGGATTTCGGCCTTGTTGCCGACGGCCACCAGAACGGCCCCGTTGGCGGTGTTCCACGAGCCGACCGCCAGCGTTTCCGCGTCCAGCGTCGGGGCGGCGATGCTGCTGTCTTCCTTCCACACGCCGACCTGGGGGTCGCCGAACTGCGGCCGTTTCATGACAGGCTCATACGCCAGCACCACAAATTTGGCCTCGCTACTACTGCGGTAAATGCACTTGAGCTGCCCGTTGTGCACCACCAGAGTGGGGGTCATGTCGGTTCCGCGGGGCTGGTCAAAAAGCAGGGGTTTCCAGCCGCCGCCAAACGCCATGCCGTCCAGGCGCACCGCGCATCGCAGCTTGTGTTGTTGGTCTACGTACACACAGTACAGACCTGCGCTTTGGTTGACCGCCCCGTTGGGTGCCGTGCCCGGACGGTAGACCGCGATGGCGGCGCTAGGGCTGGGCGCGTTGCCCTCCCTCAGCAAAGGATCAGCGGCAATCAGGTCTGGCACGGCCGATGCACCTCCCCAATAGAGCGTCGCGTAGTCGCTTGACTGTATGTAACCCGAGAACTTGCCGGCCACAAACACCAAGTTTTTACTCTCCTTGTCGATGAATACGCAATAGGCCTCAGGCCCCCAGGCCGCCAGTGCCGGTGCCACCACACTGCCGCCCTCTTGCTTGTGGCCATCGGTGCGCAAAAATTGGAACGGCATGGGGTCCAGCCAAACCTCTTTCTTGTCGATGATTTTTAACACCCGGACCATCAGGCGCGCACCCTGCGCCTCGGGCTCACGGTAGGCCACCATGAGCTCATTCAGGATGGCCGCGGCCGCCGGACTGTCGGCCGCACGGCCCCAGCCTGACTCCACCGTTCGTTCGGACCAAATGCCGTAGTCGGGTTTCCAGCCGGGTTCGGGCACCGGGCGGACCCAATAAGTACCCATCACAAAATACGCATAGTTTTGTGCGTTTTTTACCGCCAGCCCGGGATCGGAAAATGGAAGCGTGCCGCAGCCTATACGCGAATAATGGCTATCGGCAATTAATATCGTGTGTTTGGTATCTGCTGCGGCATGGTGCATTTCATGTACCAAAATAAATGCCCGCGCCCATTCCGCAGAATCTTGGTAAGACAACCGCAGATGGTCATCATCAAATGCATTGACGCACAAAGAAATCGCCTTATCGCCGGGCAAGTCTCCCTGCAATATTTCGACATAGGCATCTCTTTGTTGAAATAGTTTTTCAATGAAGCCTTGCCGTTTGCACTTTATGTCGTCGGTCGATTTCAAAATGGTGATTGCCATGCTGGACATGCGCTCAACCATGCTGGTGAGAGAAGCATTAACGGTTTTCAGGCGGCCTTCCCAGCCATTCCCCGGGCTGGCCTCGAACCAGTCGCTGTAGTCTTTGTACTGCTGTGGCGGCTTATACGCCTGCACCCGCAGCAAGGCCCCCAAGATGCTGGTGTAAGCCCACTCGTAGGCACGCGTCCAGATTTCACATTCCTGTGGAGTCATGCCGCCCTTAAAAAGAGGGGGTATGGGTTTGGACGGGTACGATGGCATATTTATTCCTTTTACAAGAAAATACCAATATTAAATTTTTATTTATTTACAATAAATAAAAATAATGTTATTAAAAACAACATTATTTAATTTGTAATTTGAGTAACTTTCATCATACAGCGCCCAAGCCATCCATGGCAATAAATCCAAATAAAATACCAAAGCAAATTATTTGTGTGGCATCCCCGGTATACGCGGGTCACCACCGTGGCGACAGACTACATTTTTTATAGCTGCTAGCGCTTATCCCATGGGCGCTGGAGTCTTATTTAATGCCTATTTTTCGGCTAGCTTGTCCTGGGTTTTGTTGTCGAAATCACTGGCTGCATGGCGCTCGTGCAACTGCTCCGACGGCTCGCCCCAGGCGCGGTTGACCATGCGCCCGCGCTGCACCGCCGGGCGGGTGGCGATCTGCTGGGCCCAGCGCAGCACGTGGGTGTATTCGTGCACGCTCAAAAACTCGGCCGCGCCGTACAGCTGCCCCAGCACCAGGCCGCCGTACCAGGGCCACACCGCCATGTCGGCGATGGTGTAGTCCTCGCCGGCCAGGTAGTCGTGCTCGGCCAGGCGGCGGTCCAGCACGTCGAGCTGGCGCTTGACTTCCATGGCATAGCGGTTGATCGGGTACTCGAACTTGGCCGGTGCGTAGGCGTAAAAATGGCCAAAGCCGCCGCCCAGAAACGGCGCACTGCCCATCTGCCAAAACAGCCACGACAAGCACTCGGCCCGCGCCGCGCCGCTGGCGGGCAAGAATGCATCAAACTTTTCCGCCAGATGCTGCAGGATCGCGCCCGACTCGAACACCCGCACCGGCTCGGCACCGCTGCAGTCCAGCAAGGCCGGAATCTTGGAGTTTGGGTTCACCTCCACAAAGCCGCTGCCGAACTGGTCACCGGTGTTGATGCGAATCAGCCAGGCATCGTATTCCGCACCCGTGTGGCCCAGCGCCAGCAGCTCCTCTAGCATGATCGTGACCTTGATGCCATTGGGCGTGGCCAGCGAATACAGCTGCAAAGGGTGCTTGCCTACCGGCAGCACCTTGTCGTGCGTAGCACCGGCGATGGGGCGGTTGATGTTGGCAAACTGCCCCCCGTTTTCCTGGTCCCAGGTCCAGACTTTGGGGGGCGTGTAGGCGGTGGTGTCGGTCATGGGGACGGCTTCCTTGGATGGTGTGCGGGTTATTTTGGAATGGATGGCAGGTTAGCGGGGGTGGGATGACCTGTGGGATGGAAGGTTTTGGTCACAGGTGGTAAGTGCTGCGGCTTGGCAGCTAAGCATTTCGGGCAAAAATTTCCCGTACACAATATTTGTGTAAGAAAATTGCCTATCTAGCCTTTAATTTCCCGAACGGGGCATTCATTTGCCATTCCGCCCTTTTCCCACCATAATTTCCCGAACAGGAAATTAGCATGACCGCCATCCCCACCCCCGCCGCCCTCGGCACCGCCACCCGCGCCGCGCGGAAACAGCTCGGCCTGACCCAGCCGCAACTGGCCCTGGCCGCGGGCGTGGGCGTGCGCTTTGTGGTCGAGATGGAGGCGGGTAAGCCCACACTGCGGCTGGAGCATATTTTGCGGGTACTGCATGCGCTGGGGGGTAGCTTGGTGGTGGAAGGTTTGCCATCTGCATCGGAGGGCACCTAGCATGCCGGGCCAACTCGATGTCTATCTGTTCGAGCACCTGGCGGGCCATTTGGCGCAGGTGAACGGGCGGCTCAACTTCAGCTACGCGCCCGACTGGCTGGCCTACAGCGGTGCCCGGGCGCTGTCCCACTCGCTGCCGCTGCAAACCGCGCCGTTCGACGACCGCGCCACCCGCCCGTTCTTCGCCGGGCTGCTGCCCGAAGGCGACAAACGCAAGCTGGTCGCCCAGGCGCTACAGGTATCGCGCCAGAACGACTTTGGGCTGCTCGACGGTATTGGCGGCGAATGCGCCGGGGCTGTCACGCTGCTCGAATCCGGCCAGACCTTGCCTGCCCTCCATACCCCACCCGCCGTGCGCTGGCTGGACGGTGCCCAACTGCTGCGCCTGCTGGACGAAATGCCCCAGCGCCCCATGCTGGCGGGCGTGGACGGCCTGCGCCTGTCGCTGGCGGGTGCGCAAGACAAACTGCCGGTGGTGGCCGACGGCCAGCGCATCGGCCTGCCCCTGCTGGGCACGCCCAGCACCCACATCATCAAACCCGCAATTCCCGGGATCGACGGCAGCGTGCACAACGAAGGTTTTTGCATGGCGCTGGCAGCGGCCATGGGCTTGGACGTAGCCCCCGCCAGCGTGCACCAAATCGAAGACCGCCCCTACCTGCTGGTCACGCGCTACGACCGCGTACTGGCGACGGGCATCAACGGCACACCCATGCGCTTGCACCAGGAAGACTTCTGCCAGGCGCTGGGCGTACCACCCGAGACCAAGTACCAAAACGAAGGCGGCCCGGGTCTGGCCGATGCCTTTGCCCTGCTGCGCAGCACCACCCGCCCCAGCGCCGTGCAGGTGCTGAAGCTGCTGGATGCCGTGGTGTTCAACGCCCTGATCGGCAACCACGACGCGCACGCCAAGAACTTCTCACTCCTGCATACCCCACGTGGCACGGTGCTGGCCCCGCTGTACGACCTGCTGTGCACCGCGGTCTACCCACGCCTGACCGACAAGATGGCCATGAAGATCGGCAGCAAGTACAAGTTCAGCGAGGTGCTGGCCCGGCACTGGATGCAGTTCGCTGAAAGCTCCGGGCTATCCCCTGCACAGGCCAGGAAGCGGATTCTGGAGATGGCCGACCGGCTGCCGGGCATGGCACGCACTACCTTGGCGGCGATGGAGCTGCAGGGGAATGGGCACGCGGTCCTGGGGGAGATCGTGGAGTTGGTGGGGCAGCGGTGTGGGTTGACGGTGCGGCGATTGGCTGCGGCGTGACATACAGTCGATCAACAGCCTGCTGTAGAGCAGCAAAAATGAAAAGAGAAATCAATGAGCCCAAGTAGCGGAAGAACGTTGAAGTTGTTTCTGGTCGATGGCGTACCAAACGGTCTGCTGACCGCTGAAATCATGAACTGGACTGGGCACGTCATCACCGGGCCGCGTAGTCGGCTGGGTGAGCTGATCCAGCGGCCCGAAAGTCGGCGCACGGGGGTGTATTTTCTGGTGGGGCCAGAGCGAGGACCGGGCATCGGAACACAGGTCTACATTGGCGAAACCGACGATGTAACACAACGGCTCACAGCCCATAACCGGCCCGAAGATAAGGGTGGAAAGGACTTTTGGGAGAAGGTCTGCATGGTCACCAGCAAGGATGCCAACCTGACCAAAGGACACATCAAGTACCTTGAGAGCCGCTTGATCAAGATTGCCCAACAAGCTGGGCGCTGCGAACTATTGAACGGAACCGATCCGGGCTATGACAACCTGCCCGAAGCAGACAGGTCCGACATGGAATTCTTTCTGGGGCAGATTCAAACTTTGCTGCCAGTTCTTGGATTTGACTTCTTGAGAGATACGCCCAGGATGATCTTGACAGACGCACCCAGGACAGTCAGCAATGCGATGCCTGTGGCTGATGAGCCATCCCCGCTGTTTGTGGGTGATGTTCCAAGGCATGGCATTACGGCCCAAGGGCAAGAAATCAACGGCGACTTCGTGGTGCTCAAGGGGTCAAAAACCCGCATCGCGTGGGAGGGGGTCGATGCAACGTACACCGGCTTGTTCAATGAATTGGTACGGACTGGCATCTTGGTGCCTGCAGCCGATGGCCGCCATCGTGAATTCACGCGTGACTACGCTTTTTCAAGCCCCAGCGCAGCGGCGGCCATCGTTGCGGGACGCAGTGCGAATGGACGCACCCATTGGATCGATGAGAAGTCACGGTTGACTTACGGTGCTTGGCAAGAGGCGCGTGTGAACCAAGCGCTTGGCGATCGGTTGCTGGAACAATTTATCGCAGCACCGCCTGTGGCAGCTGCCCAGGCATAAATCGGCTCATACATTAGGAATCGGCTCAATATCGGCTCAAAACGTGAGCCGATACCCAAATCGGCTCACCGGCTACCATACTGCCATCACTACAAAATCCATAGCTACAAACATCCATCCAATAGGCGGATACGGTCAATTTAGCTGCTAATTTTCAACCCCGCCCGCTCAGTCGACACTCCGCAAACCCCGCCCCATCCCCCAGCACAAAGTCCCGAAACGCCGCCCCCAAGTCCGACGGCACGGCATCCCTGCGGTGCAGCAGGCACCAGTCCAGCATCTTGGGCATGTCCTGCAAATCCAGCACGGCCAGCATGCCGGCGGCCAGCTCGACCTGGAACACGTGGGCGGATAAAAAGCTGATGCCCATGCCGACCATCACGGCCTGCTTGACGGTCTCGTTGCCCGATAACTCCATCGACACGTTCACCTGCAGCGACTGGGATTGCAGCAGGTGCTCCAAAAACTGCCGCGTGGCCGAGCCGGGCTCGCGGAAGATGAAGTCCTCGGTACGCAAATCTGCCCAGGTGAGCTTGCGGCGCGCAGCCAGGGGGTGATTGGGCGGGGCGACGATGCAGTGGGGGTTGCGGGCAAAAGTTTCAGCTTCCACGTCGGCCTCGCTGGGCGGGTAGCCGCCGATGGCCACGTCGAGCTGGTGGTCTTGCAGCATGGCCAGGATCTTGTCGCGCCGCTCCACCGTGAGCTTGAAGCGGATGCCGGGGTGGCGGGCCTTGAAGGCCATGAGCAGCGCGGGCGCAAAGTAGTGCGCCGTGGGCACCACGCCCAGGTGCAGCAGGCCGCCCTCGCCGCTGCGGCTGGCGGCCATGGCCTCGTCTGCGATGCGCACCTGGTCGAGGATGCGGCGGGTGTGGCGCAGCAGGGCTTCGCCGGGCGGGGTGAGCACCAGGCGCTTGCCGGTTTTGCTGAACAGCGGCTGGCCCGCGTCTTCCTGCAACTGGCTGATCTGCATAGACACTGCGGGCTGCGTCAGGTGCAGTTGCTCGGCAGCGCGCGAATAGCTCAGGCTGGTGGCCACGGCCTCGAAGATGCGGAGCTGGCGCAGGGTGGTGTTTTTCATGGCAGGGTTTGACCCGGAATGCAGGACTTGGAACGAGGGCGAAATCGGCTCAGGGACGACGGGTTTGCAGGGAGTTTCCCTAAGCTGCAACGCAGCATTTCCGGCCTTAAACACCCATGGCACGACCCCATGCCGTTACAAGCCCCAAGTATAAGAAAAACTTTGCCAAACCATCAATATGCATGGGTTGTGGATATGCACGGCTGTTTCTAGACTTGCGGCCAACGCAACACCTCCCACTCCAGAACTGCTTCATGTCCACCACCACCGCCCCCTTCCCCACCTGGAACGATGCCCATGCGGCCACGCTGGATGCGTCCGGCCTGCTGCTCTACCGCTCGAACCTGCTGGGCTCCGACCTGCGCATCACCAACTACGGCGGTGGCAACACGTCGGCAAAGTTGGTGCAAAAAGACCTGCTGACCGGCCAGGATGCCACCGTGCTGTGGGTCAAGGGCTCGGGCGGCGACGTGGGTTCGATGAAGCTCGACGGCTTCAGCACCTTGTACATGGACAAGCTGGGCGCGCTGCAAAAGCTGTACCGCGGCCCGCAGTTTGAAGACGAGATGGTGGCCTACCTGCCGCACTGCACCTTCAACCTGAACCCGCGCGCCGCCAGCATCGACACGCCCCTGCACGCCTACTTGCCCTTCGCCCATGTGGACCACATGCACCCCGACGCGGTGATTGCGATTGCCGCCATGGCCAACAGCGAAGCACTCACCGCCAAGATTTTTGAAGGCACCGTGGGCTGGCTGCCCTGGCGCAAGCCCGGCTTCGAGCTGGGCCTGATGCTGCAGCGCTACCAGGCCGCCCACCCCGACCAGCGCGGTTTGGTGCTGGCGGGCCACGGCCTGTTCACCTGGGGCGACACGGCCAAGAGCTGCTATGAAAACACCGTGGGCGTGATCGCCCATGCGCAAAACTGGCTGGGCCGCGAGACCGCAGCCCGCAAGGCCGTGGCCTTTGGCGGCGTGGCGCAGGAGTCGCTGGCCACCGCTGACCAAGACGCGACGCTGGCCCGTGTGCTGCCGGTGCTGCGCGGCCTGGCCTCCAAGAGCGGCCACAAGCTGATGCATGTAGACCGCCAGCCTGCGGTGATGGAATTTGTGAACAGCGTGCAACTGGCCCCGCTGGCGGCCATGGGCACGTCCTGTCCCGACCACTTTTTGCGCACCAAGATCCGCCCGCTGATCCTGGAAGCCGCCGTGTACCAGCTCGAAGGCACCGCCCTGGCCGCCGCACTGGAAGAAAGGCTCTCTGCCTACCGCGCCGACTACGCCGCCTACTACGACCGCTGCAAGCGCACCGACAGCCCCGCCCTACGCGATGCCAACCCGGTGATCATTTTGCTGCCCGGCATCGGCATGGTGTCGATTGCCAAGGACAAGGCCACGGCGCGCATTGCCGGTGAGTTCTACGTCAACGCCATCAACGTGATGCGCGATGCCAACGCCATCGACACCTACGTGGGCCTGCCCGAGCAAGAGGCGTTCGACATTGAATACTGGCTGCTCGAAGAAGCCAAGCTGCAACGCATGCCCAAAGCCAAACCCCTGGTCGGCAAGGTGGCGCTGGTGACCGGCGGCGCAGGCGGCATTGGCCGCGCCATCGTCGAGCGCTTCTTGAACGAGGGTGCCTGCGTGGCGCTGCTGGACATCGACGTGGAAGCGCTGGAAAGCACCCGCGCCGAGCTGGCCAAACGCTATGGCAAAGACGTGGTGCGCAGCATGGTGTGCGATGTCACGTCCGAAGACTCGGTGATTGCCGCCTACGTGCAGGCCACGCTGGAGTTTGGCGGGGTAGATATTCTGGTGTCCAACGCCGGTATCGCGTCTGCTGCACCCATCGAAGACACCAGCCTGGCGCTGTGGATGCGCAACCAGAATATTCTGGCCACCGGCTACTTCCTGGTGGGCCGCGAATGTTTCCGCCTGATGAAGGCGCAGGCCATCGGCGGTGCCATGGTCTACATCGCCAGCAAAAACGGCATGGTGGCCAGCGCCCAGGCCAGCGCCTACTGCGCGGCCAAGGCGGCCGAGATCCAACTCTCGCGCAGCTTTGCACTGGAAGGCGCACCGCTGGGCATACGCTCCAACGTGGTGAACCCCGATGCCGTCATCCGCGGCAGCAAGATCTGGACGGGTGCCTGGAGCCAGGAGCGCGCCGCCGCCAACAAGATCAGCGAGGAGGAGCTGGAAGCCTTCTACCGCGACCGCTCCATGCTCAAACGCAGCGTGTTCCCCGAAGACATTGCCGAAGCCACCTACTTCCTGGCCAGCGACCTGGCCGCCAAATCGACCGGCAACATCATCAACGTGGATGCGGGTAATCTTGCGGCCTTCCCGCGTTAATTCGGCGATCAAACAAAACCAAAGAGACGACCATGACCACGACCAAAATTGCTCCCGAATTAATAGCTTCTCACGCCGATGAATCAAGCGCTAGAGTGCATTTAGACTATGAAAATCTAGGTGAACAACTGTCCCGCCGGGGTGTGGATATCGATGTGCTGAAAGCCGAGGTGGCGAAGTTCGCCGTGGCCGTGCCCAGCTGGGGCGTGGGCACCGGCGGCACGCGCTTCGCCCGCTTCCCCGGCAAGGGCGAGCCGCGCAATGTGTTCGACAAGCTCCAAGACTGCGGCGTGATCCAGCAACTGGTGCGCTGCACGCCCACCGTGTCGCCGCACTTCCCCTGGGACAAGGTGAACGACTACAAAGAGCTGCGCCAGCACGCCGAGTCCTTCGGCCTGGGGTTTGACGCGGTCAACTCCAACACCTTTTCCGACCAAAAGAACCAGCCGCTGTCGTACAAATTCGGCAGCCTGACCCATGCCGATGCAGGCGTGCGCGCCCAGGCCGTGGCGCACAACATCGAGTGCATCGAGATCGGCAAACAAATCGGCAGCAAGGCGCTGACGGTGTGGATTGGCGACGGTGCCAACTTCCCCGGCCAAAGCCACTTCCGCCGCCAGTTCGACCGCTACCTGGACAGCAACCGCCAGATCTACGCCGCGCTGCCCGACGGCTGGCAGATGTTTTTAGAGCACAAGATGTTCGAGCCCGCCTTCTACGCCACCGTGATCCAGGACTGGGGCTCCAGCCTGCTGGCCGCGCAGACCCTGGGCGAGAAGGCCCGCTGCCTGGTGGACCTGGGCCACCACGCGCCCAACACCAACATCGAGATGATCGTGGCCCGCCTGGTGCATGCGCAAAAGCTGGCCGGTTTCCACTTCAACGACAGCAAATACGGCGACGACGACCTCGACAGCGGCAGCATCAACCCGTTCCAGCTGTTCCTGGTGTTCAACGAGCTGGTGGACGCAGCGCAAAGCAAAGCCCCCGGCTTCGATCCCGCCTACATGCTGGACCAGTCGCACAACGTGACCGACCCCATCGAGAGCCTGATGACCAGCGCTGTGACCGTGCAGCGCTGCTACGCCCAGGCCCTGCTGGTGGACCGCGTGGCGTTAACCGCCTACCAGGACAGCAACGACGTGCTGATGGCCGCGCAGACCTTGAAGGCCGCCTTCCACACCGACGTGACCCCGCTGCTGCAAAAAATCCGCCTGGAAGCCGGCGGCGCAGTAGACCCGGTGGCCACCTACCGCGCCAGCGGCTACCGCGCCGATATGGCGGCGATTCGCCCGGCCAGCGGCCCCAGCAGCGGCATTGTGTAAGCCGTGTACCCCATCGGAGCCGCCGCCCCCTGCGACGGCATCGTGTTCCCGTAGAGTGTTTTTATAACTTTAATTCCAGGAGACAAGCATGAAGAAACAACTGAAAACTTTGCTGGCAGTGGCTTTGACGGCGGCTTTGGCCAGCCCGGCCATGGCGGCAGACAAGATAGCCGTGGTCGTCAAGGCCATGGGCATCGGCTTTTTTGATGCGGTGAACCAGGGCGCGCAGGAAGCGGCCAAAGAACTCAAAGGCGTGGAAATCATCTACACCGGCCCGGCCAAGGCCACCGCCGAAGGGCAGATCGAGGTGATCAATTCGCTGATCGCCCAGAACGTCAAGGCCATCGTGATCTCGGCCAACGACCCCGATGCCCTGGTGCCGGTGATGAAGAAAGCCATGCAGCGCGGCATCAAGGTGGTGTCGTTTGACTCCGGCGTGCGCAAAGACGGCCGCCTGATGCAGCTCAACCCCTCGGCCAGCCCGCTGATCGGCAAAAAGCTGGTGGACATGACCCGTGAAGCCATTGGCAACACCGGCGAGATCGCCATTCTGTCGGCCACCGCCCAGGCCACCAACCAGAACGTCTGGATCGAGGAAATGAAGAAAGTGCTGGCCAAGCCTGAAAACAGCGGCTTGAAACTGGTCAGCACCGTGTACGGCGACGACCAGACCGACAAGAGCTACCGCGAAGCCCAAGGCCTGTTCAAGGGCTACCCCAACCTGAAGGTCATCATCGCCCCCACCTCGGTCGGCGCACCCGCTGCCGCCAAGGCCGTGACGGACGAAAAACTGGTCGGCAAGGTGTTTGTGACCGGGCTGGCGCTGCCTTCGGAAATGCTGGGCCACGTGAACAGCGGTGCGTCCAAGTCGTTCGCGCTGTGGAACCCGATTGACCTGGGCTACGCCTCGGTGATGGCCGCCAGCCAGTTCATTAGCGGCAAGGCCACGGGCAAGCCGGGCGAAAAAATCCAGCTGGGCCGCGTGGGCACGGTCACTCTGGATGAAAACAACGAAGCCGCCATGTCCGAGCCGTTCACCTACGACAAGTCCAACACCGAGAAATTCTCAAAGTTCTTTTAAGTTGGCTTGAGGCTGAGGAAAAGCCGAGAAGAGGCGGGCAGCCCTGCCCCGGTGGGGCTGCCCTTTTTTGTTGGAACATCGGGATCTGCGATGACTGATTTTTTGCTGCAACTGCGCGGCATCCAAAAGCGCTATGGTGCGGTTACCGTCCTCAAAGACGTGGACCTGGACCTGCGGGCGGGCGAGGTGCTGGCCCTGATTGGTGAAAACGGCGCGGGCAAATCCACCATGGTCAAGCTGCTGACCGGCGTGGTGCCGTTCGAGGCGGGGTCCATCCTGCTCAACGGCCAGCCACAAAAGTTTGCCAACGCACGGGCCTCGCAGGCGGCGGGCATTCTGGCGGTGCACCAGGAAACGGTGATGTTTGAAGAGCTCAGCGTGGCCGAGAACATTTTCATGGGCCGCCACCTGCAGCGCGCAGGCCTGGTGGATTGGGCCGCGATGAATGCCCAGGCCCAGCAGGTGCTGACTCACATTGGCGCACGCTTTGTGGCCACGGCGCAGGTCAAAACTCTGAGCCTGGCCGAGCGGCATCTGGTGGAGATTGCGCGGGCGCTGTCGCAAAAAGCCTCGGTGGTGATTCTGGACGAACCCACTGCCGCCCTGTCGCAGGCCGAGATCCGCGACTTCTACGGCATCGTGCGCCAACTGCGCGACCAGGGCGTGGGTGTGATCTTCATCACCCACAAATTTGACGAAATTTTTGCCGTGGCCGACCGCTACCTGGTGCTGCGCGACGGCTCCGCCGTGGGCACGGGCAAGATTGCCGATGCCACCGAGCAAAGCCTGGTCAAGCTGATGGCCGGGCGCGCCATTGACCAGATCTACCCACCGGTGCACTCGGTGCCGGGCGAAGTGGTGATGGAGGTGAAAAACCTGTCGCACCCCACCGAATTCAACAAGCTGTCTTTCACCCTGCGGCGCGGCGAGATTCTGGGCTTTTACGGCCTGGTGGGCTCGGGGCGCAGCGAGGCCATGCTGGCGCTGATGGGCCTGAACCTGGATGCCACCGGCAGCTTTACGGTAGAAGGCAAGCCACTGCAGCCGCGCCGCCCGGCCGACTCCATCACCGCAGGCCTGGCCTATGTGCCCGAAGAGCGCCAGCGCCAGGGCGGCATTTTGAGCTTTTCGGTGCTGCAAAACATCAGCCTGGCCGGGCTGGCCAAGTTTGCGCGCGGCCCCTGGCTGTCGCAGGCCAAAGAATCGGCCTTGTGCACCAGCATGGTAGAGCGCTTGCGCATCAAGACCAGTTCGCACGATCTGCCGCTGTCGGGCCTGTCGGGTGGCAACCAGCAAAAGGTGGTGATCGCCAAGTGGCTGGGGCTGAACCCGCGCATCGTGATTCTGGACGAACCCACCAAGGGCATTGACGTGGGGGCCAAGCAGGCCGTGTACCAGTTGATCGCCGAGATGGTGGAGCAAGGCCTGGCGGTAATCCTGGTGTCCAGCGAGCTGCCCGAGGTCATGAACCTGGCCCACCGCGTGGTGGTGATGCGCCGGGGCCTGCAGGTGGCCGAATTTGCACGCGGCACGGTCGATGCCGAGGCCATCGTGGCGGCAGCATCCGGTCTGAACGCTCAGCCACATCCCTCCAAACCGATCCCGGCCGCAGACCTGTCTGCCGCCCGAACCCCGCACGTCAACGAGGCATTGGCAACATGAAACAGCTTTTTCTGGCCCGGCGCGAATGGCTGCTGCTGGCCATCATTGGGGCGATTGCGCTGGCGGTAGCCGCCCGCGCGCCGGTTTTTCTGAGCTGGCGCAACGGCATGGACATTGCCAACGATTCGGCGATTCTGGCGATTCTGGTGATGGGCCAAATGGGCGTGCTGCTGACCCGGGGCATTGACCTGTCGGTTGCGTCCAACCTGGCCCTGACCGGCATGGTTTGCGCACTGGTGGGCCGGGCCATGCCGGGCGTGCCGATAGGCGTGTTGCTGCTGCTGGCCATGGCCATTGGTGCCCTGCTGGGCAGCCTGAACGGCTGGCTGATCACCCGCTTTGACCTGCCACCGATCGTGGTCACGCTGGGTACTTTGTCGGCTTTTCGCGGGGCGATTTTTGTGGCCAGCAAAGGGGCCTGGATTTCCGACCACCAGATCCACACCGCCATCAAAGGCCTGCCGCGTGCGCAGTGGCTGGGGCTGCCCGCGCTGGTGTGGTTTGCGCTGCTGGTGCTGGCCCTGGCCGCCGTGTTTTTCAAGCTGCGCCGCGAAGGGCGCGAGCTATATGCACTGGGCGGCGACCCGCATGCGGCGCAGTACGTGGGCATTCCGGTGAAGTCGCGGCTGATGCTGGTCTACACCCTGTCGGGCATGCTGGCCGGTTTGTCGGGTTTACTGTGGGTGGGGCGCTATTCGGTGGCCTACACCGAGCTGGCGGCGGGCTATGAACTCACAGTGATAGCCGCCTGCCTGATTGGCGGGGTGAGCATTGGCGGCGGCGTGGGCAGCGTGCTGGGCGCGGGCTTGGGCGTGCTGTTCATCGGCGTGGTCAACGCGGCACTGCCGGTGATCCAGGTGTCGCCGTTCTGGCAGCAGGCGATTGCGGGGGCGGTGATTCTGGTGTCGGTGACGCTGAATGCGCGGGCCGAGCACCGGGGTGGGCGCTTGATTTTGGAAAGAACGGACACACGAACAGAGCTGAAGGGAGCCGCAGCATGAAAGCCTGGAACACCTGGGAACGCGTTTTATTGGGGCTGCTGGTCTTGCTGGTGGTGGTGTTTGGCACCATCCAGCCGGGGTTTTTATCGCCCTATGCCATTGCCGACAGCACCTTCAACTTCAGCGAAAAAGGCATTCTGGCGCTGGCCCTGGCGCTGCTGATCGTTACCGGCGAGATCGACCTGTCGATTGCAGCCATTCTGGCGCTGTGCTCACTGGCCATGGGCTTTGCCATGCGTGCCGGGGCCGGGCCTATCGGCATGGCGATGGCCGCGTTGGCCACCGGTGGCCTGGCCGGTTTCTTGAACGGCTGGCTGGTCACGCACTACCGGCTGCCGTCCATCGTGGTGACCATCGGTACGCTGTCGCTGTACCGGGGCCTGGCCATGGTGGCCCTGGGCGACCAGGCGATGTCGGGCTACCCAGAGGTGTTTTCGGTGCTGGGCAATGGCTACCTGGGCGACCTGGTCGGTCTGCCCTGGCTGATCGTACCGATTGAATTTGCCATTCTGCTGGTGTGCGCGGTGGCCGTGGGCGTGGTGCTGCACCGCACGGTGCTGGGCCGCCGCCTGTACGCCATCGGCGCCAACCCGGTGGCATCGCGCTTCTCAGGGATTGAGGTAGACCGCTATCGCCTGCGCCTGTTTGTGTTTGCCGGGCTGATGGCCGCGCTGGCCGCCATTTTGCTGACCGGGCGCATCGGCAGCACCCGCCCCAATATTGCGATGGGCTGGGAGCTGGATGCCATCACCATGGTGATCCTGGGCGGCGTGGCCATCGAGGGCGGGCGCGGCAGCATTGTGGGCACCATGCTGGCGGTGCTGCTGCTGGGCCTGTTCACCTTTGCCCTGGGCATGGCCAATGTGTCGGGGATCGTGATGTCGATGATCGTGGGCGGCCTGCTCATCGTGTCCATGGTGCTGCCCAAGTTCAAGCTGCGCGGGCGGCTGGCAGCTGCAAAGGCCTGAGATGGAAAAAATCGCCTTTCGCATGTTCCTGCACCCCGGCTGCGTGGCCGAGTACAAAAAGCGCCACGACGAGATCTGGCCGGAGCTGGTGGCGCTGCTGAAGGCAGCAGGGGTCAGCGACTACAGCATCTACCTGGACGAAGAGCACCATGTTTTATTCGCGGTGCTGCGCCGCAAGTCCAGCCACAGCATGCACAGCCTGCCCCAGCACCCGGTGATGCAGCGCTGGTGGGCGTACATGGCCGACCTGATGCGGGCGAATCCCGACGGCTCGCCCGTGGCGGAATCGTTGCCCTGCATGTTCCACCTGGATTAAAGCCATGCTGGACACAACTTTGGATCTCAGCCTCGTCATCGACATCGGCAAAAGCCACGCCAAACTGCTGCTGGTAGACGACCATGGCAGCGTGCTGGAGCAGCATGGCCGCAAGAACGCGCCGGTGGATTCCCCGCTGGGCTACAGCGCGCTGGACATTGGCGGCCTGAGCGACTGGATGTGCAGCACGCTGGCGGCCAGCGCCCTCACCCGGCGCTGCGCCCGCATAGTCACCAGCACCCACGGTGCGGCTTTCGTGGGCATCACCGCAGACGGCCTGGCCTGGCCGCCGCTGGACTACGAGTGCGACACCTATGCCGACCAGACCAGCGCCCTGCACCACGCCTACCAGCGCCAGCGCGACGGCTTTGACATCACCTATGCGCCCGACCTGCCGGTGGGCCTGAACGCCGCCCGCCAGCTCTACTGGCTGCAACACACGCACCCGGATGCCTGGGCGCGCACCCAGACCCTGCTGCCCTACCCGCAGTACTGGGCCTGGTGGCTCAGCGGCGTGGCCGCCAGCGAGGTGTCGTCGCTGGGCTGCCACACCCAGCTGTGGGCACCGGACCAACAGGATTTCTCGCCCATGGCCAAAGCGCAAGGCTGGGCCGAGAAGTTCGCACCCCTGGCCCCAGCCTGGCAGGTGCTGGGCTGCGTGCGCCCTGCCCTGGCCGACGCGCTGGGCTTGCCGCTTAGCTGCGAGGTGCTGGTGGGCGTGCACGACAGCAATGCCTGCCTGGCCCGCTACCTCTCCAGCACGGCCGAGCTGACCGTGGTGTCCTCCGGCACCTGGACGGTGCTGATGGCCCCCGATGCCCCCACCACCACGCTGGACGCGCAGCGGGACATGCTGTGCAACGTCAATGTGCGCGGCCAAGCCACACCCACGGCCCGCTTCATGGGCGGCCGAGAGTTCTCCGCCTTGCTGGGAGATGCCCCCGCCGACCTGGGCAGGCTGGAAGATGCCCAAGCCCTGCTGCGCAGCCACACCTCCGCCCTGCCCAGTTTCGCCCCGCAAGGCGGTCCGTTCATGCACCGCACAGGCGAGGTACTGCGCGCAGGCCATCCCATCGCACTGCAAGACTTGCATCCCGCCGAACGCTCGGCCCTGGCCGCCCTGTACTGCGCCCAGGTCACCGCCTGGCTGGTGGCGCAATTGCGCCCCGGTGCCACCGACACCACCGTAGTGGTCGAAGGCCCCCTGGCCCACAACCGGCTTTTCTTGGGCCTGTTGCAAGCCCTGCTCCCCGGCCACACCTGCTACGCCAGCATCGACGCGATGGAGGGCACGGCCCGCGGTGCCTGGATGCTGGGCCGCTGGAGCCAACCCACGGCATCCCAGCACCTGCTGGCCGCACCGGCCTACCGGTTGGATGGGCTGCTGGAGTACCACGCGCAGTGGCTGGAGAGTTGCCTGGCGGTAGCTGCATAAATTTACTATGCTTTTGATAGCTGCTTGCGCAAGAGACATAAGCGCAGACGGCTTATTTACCTTATAAGCACAGGTTGTAAGCCGGCCCTTACACTCTAGGCCTCTGCGCCCAACAGCGCAGAACAGCGTTCTCAGGGCGGGGTGGAATTCCCCACCGGCGGTGATGGCAGCGATGCACAAGCCCGCGAGCGCCTTTGCATGGTTTGCCCTGCAAGGGGTCAGCAGATTCCGGTGCGATTCCGGAGCCGACGGTTCAGGTTTTAACGAGCCTCAAAGTCCGGATGCAAGAGAACGCGCCACGTACACCCCGCCACCGGCGGCTTGTACCTGCGCGCGTGCGTCCTGGGTTGGGAACATTTTTTGCCAACACCTTTTATGACCACGACAGTTACCGCCCCCGTCCGCATCGCCTTCGTCCAAGCTACCTGGCATGCCGACATCGTCAACCAGGCCCGCGACGGCTTTTTGGCCGAGATGGCGCGCCAAGGCGTGCCACGCGATGCCATCGACATTCTGGAACTACCCGGTGCCTTTGAGATTCCGCTGCATGCCAAGAAGCTGGCCCAAAGCGGCCAGTTCGATGCCATCGTGGCCTGCGCGCTGGTGGTGGACGGTGGCATCTACCGCCACGAGTTTGTGGCCAACGCCGTCATCCAGGGCTTGATGACCGTGCAACTGGATACCGGCGTTCCGGTGTTCAGCGCCGTGCTCACGCCCCACCACTTCCACAGCCACGCCGAACACCAGCAGTTCTTTGGCGACCACTTCGTGCACAAGGGTGCGGAAGTGGCCCAGGCCTGCCTGGCCACGGTGGCCAGCCTGCGCCGCCTGGATGCAAAACTTGTGGGTTAGAACCGGCTGGTTGAGGCAAACGCGCCCGACACCACGCGGTTGCGGCCTTGGTGTTTGGCCTGGTAGAGCATGGCATCGGCCTGCTCCAGCAGCAGGGCCGGGTCGTGGCGACCACCGGCGCGGATGTTGACCGCACCGATGCTGATGGTGACCACGCTGGCCACGTCCGAGCCCGCGTGCGGCAGGCCCAGGGCCATCACGTCGGTGCGCAAGCGCTCCAGCAGCTGGTCCATGTCCGGCACGGCGGGCAGCAACAGCACGAACTCTTCGCCACCGTAGCGGGCCGCCAGGTCGTAGGGCCGCCGGGCAAAGCTGGCCACCACCTGGGCAATGCGGCGCAGCGCATCATCGCCCGCCGGGTGGCCGTACAGGTCGTTGTACTGCTTGAAGAAATCCACGTCGATCATCGAAATCCCGATGGCTTCCTTGCGCCGCGCCGCCAGTTGGCAGACCACCTGCAGCGATTCGTCGAACGAGCGGCGGTTAGCGATGCCGGTCAGGCCGTCGCGGCTGGCCAGGCGCTCCAGCTCCTTGCGCTGGGCAATCAGGCGCAGGTGGTTGCGGATGCGGATGCGGGCTATGGCCGGGCGGATGGGTTTGACCACGTAGTCCACCGCACCCAAAAGCAGGCCCTGCTCTTCGCTGCGTGCATCGTTGAGCCCGCTGATGAAGATCACCGCGACATGGGTGGTGCGAGGGTTGGCGTGCAGGGCTTGCAGCACTTCGTAGCCGTCCATGCCAGGCATGGCAATGTCGAGCAGCAGCAGGCAGATTTCGGGTTCTTCGCGCACCCTTTGCAGAGCCGATGGGCCGTCTTTGGCCAGCAGCACGCGGCATTCGCCGTGCAGCAGGTCGGCCAGCACGGTGCGGCTGGTGCGGTCGTCATCGACGATCAGCACCGTGGGTAGGGACAGCGTATCCATCACGTCAGGCAGCTCCATGGTTGTCTGCAAGGGCCTCGGCCAAGGCCTCCAGGGAGCCACTGGCGGCAGACAGGTTCAGGTCTTCAAACTGAATCAGTGCGGCATCGGCCAGCCTTGCCAAAGCGGTATGGGCCAGCCCGGAGCGGATGCCCTGCAACAGCTCTGCAGCCGCGTAGTTGCCCTGCGCCACCATGGGCTGGGCCTGGCCGATGCGCAGCAGCAAGGCCGCCACATCCACGGTATCGCTGGCGGCATCGGCCGAGGTGCTGTAACGGCTGTCGGCCAACACGGCGATGGCGCTGTCGACCACGGTGTCCAGGTGGCGGCAAAACACCGCCACGCCTTCGGCCAGCATCTCGGGGGCGGCGTGCGGCACCAGTTGCTCCAGGCGCACGGCGGCATCGGCCAGCGCATCGGCACCCAGGTAGCGGGCGGTGGATTTCAGGATGTGGGCCTGGGTAGTGACGGTGTTGCGCGACGGTGTGGGCCGGGGCGGCAGCCACTGCGCCGACAGGCTGGCAAAGTCGCGCACAAAGCCGCGCATCACGCGCTGCAGGCTGCCCTGGTGCCCACCCAGGCGCGCCAGCGCCAGCCGCAGGTCCACGCCCGGCGATCCGTCCGACAAGTGGGTATCTGCTGCCGTTTCTTTGGCAAGGCTGTCTACGGCGCGCAGCTTGGGCGCGAATTGCAGCAGGGTCTGGTACAACGCCGCCTGGTCAATCGGCTTACCCAGGTAGCCATCCATGCCCGCGGCCACAGCGGCAGGGTGTCCTACCTGTGAGTCATGCGCCGTCAAGGCGATCAGCGGCAGGCTGGCCCAGCGTGCGTGCTTACGGATCTCGCGGCTGGCGGTCAGGCCATCCATAACCGGCATCTGCAGGTCCATCAAGACCATGTCGAAGCGTCCCTGTGCGAGGCATTCCAGGGCCTGCACACCGTCAGAGGCCATCTCCACCTGCATGCGCACGGCCAGCAGGAATTCGCTGGCCACTTCGCGGTTGAGGGCGTTGTCGTCCACCACCAGCACGCGCAGGCCCGCCAATGCCGCCAGTGCCGCATCCTTGGGCAGCCGCTGCACCAGCAGCCGGGCCAGTTGCCCGGTGTCTACCGGCTGGGTCAAGCTGGCATCCATGCCGGCATCCAGGCATGCCTGCGGTTCGGCTGCGGACAGGCCTGCCGATGTGTGCACCAGCCCGATCACCGGCAGGGTGGCCCAACGCGGGTCGCTGCGCAGCGCGCGGGTAGCGGCCAGGCCGTCCGTGGCGGGCAGGTGGTGCGCCACCAGCACGACGTCGCAATGCGCAGCCTGCAACCGGGCCAGCGCCTGGGCACTGCCGTGGGCAATGTCCACCT
Organism: uncultured Albidiferax sp.; assembly: GCA_963513125.1. GTDB lineage: Bacteria > Pseudomonadota > Gammaproteobacteria > Burkholderiales > Burkholderiaceae_C > Rhodoferax_B. The sequence goes on along the minus strand of CAUPPH010000014.1, from coordinate 74,238 downwards.
CCATACCGATCTGCTGCAAAAACCCGACCACGGCCCCATGCTCCTGCTCTTGGGATGGCCCGGCCAGCAGCAGCACCCGCCGCTGCTGCAGGTGGCCCAGATCCGGTGGACTGCCGGTGTCGTCGCCGGGTGGGCCGGTCCAGGTCTGGCCCAGGGCATCGGCCAGGGTATTGAACACCAGCGACTCGGTTACAGGCTTGATCAGCACCCCGGCCAGGCCCATGTCCTGGGCTTGGGTGAGAAGCTCGTCGCGGGCGTAGGCGGTCACCATCAGCACCACCGGCACGGCGGCCAGCGCCACGTCAGCCTTGATCTGCCGGGCGGCCTGCATGCCGTCCATGCCGGGCATGCGCCAGTCCATCAGCACCAGTTCAAACGGACGGCCCTTGTCATGGGCTGCGCTCAGATGTTCCAGGGCATCAACGCCCGAACCAACCACCTGCACCACCATGCCAAGTCCGCGCGCCAGCTGCGCCAGGATGCTGCCCGCACTGGCGTTGTCGTCCACTACCAGCAAGCGGCGGTACTGCAGCAGCGCTGGGTTGCGCTTGGCCACCGGTGCGCTCCCCGCGCCGGGGCGACGCAGGGGCACCGAAAAGCTGAATGTGCTGCCCAGGCCGCGGGTGCTGGTGACACCAATGCGCCCGCCCATGCGCTCCACCAGCTGCTTGCAGATGGACAGCCCCAGCCCCGTACCACCGTAGTCGCGATTGACCTGGTTGTCGGCCTGCGAAAAAGGCAAAAACATACGGGCAATCTGCGCCGCATCCAGTCCCACGCCGGTGTCACGCACCGAAAATTGCAGCAGGTAGCCTTTGGTGTAACTGTCGGACTCCATCGCCACCGACACCACCACCTCGCCCTGAGAGGTGAACTTGACGGCATTACCCACCAGATTGCCCAGCACCTGGGTGAGCCGCAGCACGTCGCCCACCCAACGTGCGGGTACGTCGGGCCCGACGGCAAAGGCGATTTCCAGGCCTTTCTCTTCGGCTTTCAGGGCATGGGCGACCGACACCGATTCGAGCAGCGACTCCAGGGTGAATTCGGCCTCGACCAGGGCCATCTTGCCGGCTTCGATCTTGGACAGATCCAGCAAGTCGTTGACGATGCCCAGCAGCAACTGGGCCGACACGTCAATCTTGTCGAGGTAATTACGCTGCTTGCCGGTCAACTCGGTTTGCTGCACCAGCCGGGTCATGCCCAGCACGGTGTTCATGGGGGTGCGGATTTCATGGCCCATGAAGGCTAGAAACGCACTCTTTCCACGTTCGGCCACCTCGGCGGCCTCTTTGGCTGCGGTGAGTGCGTCGGCAGCCTCGCGGGCCGCGGTCACGTCCCAGACGGTGCCAATGGCGCGTGCCGGGCGGCCATCGGCATGGCGGTGCACCTGGCCAAAAACTTGCACCGTACGCACCGCCCCCGACGGCTGGACGATGCGCACCTCGCTATCGATCACGGAGGTCTCACGCAGCGCGGTGTGCCACTGCTTTACCAGTGCATCGACATCGCCGGGGTGAACGCACGCCAGCAATTGCTTCTCGCTGCCGTCGAACCCACCGCGCGGCAAGCCAAACACAGCATAGGTCTGGTCATCCCAAAGGGAACGATTTTCAGCAAAGTCCAACTCCACAATGCCAACGCCTCCGGCCTGGGTGGCCAGCAGCAGGCGTTCCTTTTCTTTTGACAGCGCCTGGTTGAGCTGGCGGTAGCGGGCTTCGCTGGCGCGCAGGGCATCGGTGGCCAGGTGTTCGGCTTCGACACGGTCACGCAGCACGGTATCGGCATTTTCCAGGCTTTGGCGCAGGCCTTCAAACTCAGCCACCGGGAACATGGCGATGGTTTGGCCCACACCGGTCGACCCCACAGCATCGGTCGCCACCCGCTCGGCGTTTTGCGCCAACGCCTGCACCGGCCGCAGCAGCATCCGGGTCGTCCATAGCACCAGGAGCAGTGCCGCACCCAAGGCCAGCAAGGCCCCTACCAGCAGCGTCTTCAAGGGTTGGTGCCAGCGGGCATTGAAGCGCTCCAGTGGCTCACCCACCACCACCACCCAACCCGGGGTCTGCGCCAGGCGCTGAAAACTGATGACCACGGGCCGCCCTTCAAGCGAACGGCCTTCAAACACCCCGGCTTCGGTCTGCATGACGTTCAGCCGCGCCCAATCGGGCACGATGGTGCCCACCAGCCGCTCGGAATCCCAGGAGCGGGCCACAAGCCGCCCGTTTCCATCGACCACCGCCACCAGGTTGTTTACGTCGATGCTGCGCTGCTGCAATGAACGCACCAGTTCCAGCGGTGACACCATCAGCGCCAGTACTTTGCGGGTGCCGCCAGGGGTACGGTACGGCACGCTGAGGGCGACCCGGGGACTGTCTTTGCCGGCACCGGCCATGAACACGTTGGAGACCGTGCGTTCCTGGGCTGTCAGGGCCTGTGCCAAGACTTCGGGCGGCAGGCCTTTGGCTTCCAGGCCGGCAATTGGGGAGGGTTTGGCATCGCTGCCAGCTTGCGCCAGGATGATGCTCTCCTCCAGGCGGCCATCGGTATCCTGCGGGCTGGCCAGGTCGGTGGCAGCCAGGGTGACCATGGCCTCCAGCATGGTGGTGCGGGCCGCCATTTCCGTATGGACCATCTGGGCCAGGGTACGGGTGTTTTCCTGCAGTTGGTGGGTGGAGGCATCGCGGTACACCTGGGCCACCTGCCACATGGCGAACGCAGCCGCCCCGGCCATCGGCAGCATTGCCACCAGGACCAAAGCCATCAGGTAAAAACCCAGGCTGCGCGGACGTACCAGCCCAGAACTCCCACGTCGAAACATCTTGCTACCTATCCAATGCCTTAAAACCGGACTTACTACCGGTTCGGTTGCGTTTCGATGGGATCGAAATTTTCCGATTCAAAGCGTTATGGTAAGGCGATAGATGGCCTAACTGGGGCGGTTAGAGGCACTTTCTTGGGTTTTACACGACTGGTTTAAAGGTGCCGCGCTGTGGTTGCAAGATACCCATGCAATCAGGCGCAGCATTCGCACACTTAGTGCAACATCAAGGTGCGTTCGCCCTTGCATTTGCCCGCGCGGGCCGGTGGACTGCACAGCCCGCAGACGTATTGGCGGGGGTTTTCGTACAGCTCGGTCACAAATTTGCCGCCACAACTGCTGCACTGCGTCATGTTGAGCATGTTGGCATCGACAAACTTGACCAGCCGCCAGGCGCGGGTGAAAGACAGCAGCGGGTCCACTTCGGCGGCCACGATCTGCTCGCTGTACAGGCGGTAGGCCTTGGTCAGGATGTCGATGGAGTCCATGTCCATGCTTTTGGACAGGTATTCGTAGATGTTCAGGAACAGCGAGGAATGGATGTTTTCCTGCCAGGACAAAAACCAGTCGGTCGAAAACGGCAGTTGTCCCTTGCTGGGCGATTTGCCCGACACCTCTTTGTACAGGCGCAACAGGCGCTCGTAGGACAGATCGGTTTCCGATTCCAGCACCTGCATGCGGGCACCCATGCGGATGAGTGCGGCGGCACGTTCGATTTGCTGCGAATCTTGCAACACGCTCTTCGGCGCCTTGCTGGGGGCTTTGGTCACTGCGGTGGAGGGGGTGGTCATGCTGGGCTCCTTACAGGACTTCGGCCACGCGGCCTGCCATCAGAATGTTGGCGTGCAAGGTGTTGGTGGCGGGGTTGCCGACCTTCTTGATGTCGTGGTTGGTCAAGAGGCTCCAGACCAGGCTGTCTTCCACGCGGAAGTGGCACAGCAGCATATTGCCCGAGGCCAGCTTCAGAATTTGCGCAGCCGACAGGGCCCCCAAAATATCAGCCGCTTCTTCGTTGATACCGAGGCGGAAAAGGGCCTCGGCCTTGTCCTGGCGGATCAGGCTTTGCGCCAGCATGAGGTACGTCAGATTGGCCTCGCGGATTTCGGCAATGATCTGTTCGGTGTTCATGGTGTGTCCTTTGGTCTGCCCAGTTCAGGCTGCATTGCGCTTGTCGCAATTTGCTGTTTCCCGATCCGTTGAAATGGATTGTGAATACCCCCCAATCAAAAATTAAGTCGGGGGGCACCCATACCGCAGGTCAGGTTTTTACCGGGCCGTGTAAGAGTTTTCCTTACACACAAGACACAAAACCTTACACAAGCTCGGGCACCGGAGCCCGCCCCATCAGAGACGCAACCGCGTCAGCCGGGCGGATGCGCCCGTCCAGCAAAGCCACCACGCTGTGGGTGATGGGCATGTCCAAACCCAGGCTATGCGCCCGCTGCGCCACCGTGCGGGCGCTGTAAACACCCTCGGCTACATGGCCCAAAGAGGCCACCGCCTGGTCCAAAGTCTGGCCCTGGGCCAGTAACAAACCCACCTGCCGGTTTCGGCTCAAGTCGCCAGTGCAGGTCAGCACCAGATCACCCAGGCCGGACAGGCCCATGAAGGTCTCGGCCTTGGCCCCCAGGGTGGTCCCCAGACGCGTCATCTCAGCCAATCCACGGGTGACCAGCGCCGCCCGCGCATTGAGGCCCAGGCCCAGGCCGTCGCACAGGCCGGTGGCAATAGCCAGCACGTTCTTGACCGCGCCGCCCACCTCCACACCCACCACGTCGTCGCTGGCATAGACCCGCAGCGCCGGGCTGTGGAAAGCCTCGACCAGGGCAGCGCGCACCGCGGCGCTGCTGCTGGCCGCCACCAGGGCCGTGGGCTGGCCACGGGCCACCTCCTGGGCAAAACTGGGGCCGCTGAGCACGCCATAACGTGCAGCCTCATGCGCCGGCTCATTTGCTATTGATTTAATAGCTTCTTGCGCATATACCTCGTGCGCCAGAAGCCCAAAAGGCTTGGAACCGGGAGATTCAAACCCCTTGCACAGCCAGGCCACCGGAGCGGCACAGCCCGCGATGTCCCGCAGCATGCTGCGCAAGCCCGACATGGGTGTGCCCAGAATGACGAGATCATGCGCCGCCACCAGCGCAGCCAGGGCCCCGGGGGGTACTGAGCAGACGGTCAGGGATGCGGGGAAAGGAATGCTGGGCAGGTAGCGCTGGTTGCAGCGCTCGGCCTGCATGGCAGCGGCCTGCTCGGCATTACGCGCCCACAGCGTGACGCTGTGGGCGGCTTGCGGGTGAAGGCTGGCGCTGATGGCCAGCGCCGTGCCCCAGGCACCCGCACCCAGAACGGCGATCTTCATGGATTTATTGCAGCGTAGCGGTAGGCGCTTCGGCAGCGGCCGCAGCAGCGTTGGCTTGCTGCTGCTCGTACATGGCCTGGAAGTTGATTTCAGCCAGGTGTACCTGCGGGAAACCGGCGCGCTGGACCAGATCGGCCACATTGCTGCGCAGGTAGGGGTAGACGATTTGCGGGCAGGCGATGCCGATGATCGGACCCATCTGCTCTTGCGACATGTTGCGGATTTCGAAAATACCGGCTTGCTTGGCTTCTACCAGAAACACGGTCTTTTCGCCAATCTTGGTCTGCACGGTGGCCGTCACGGCAACTTCAAAAATGCCGTCTGCCACAGGGTTGGCTTCCACGCCCAGCTGGATTTCCACCGAAGGCTGGGTCGGGTCCAGCAAGATGCCGGGGGAATTGGGCTGCTCTAGCGAAGCCTCTTTCAGGTAGACGCGCTGGATTTGGAAAACGGGATCTTGTTGCTCGGACATGGTGTTCTTTCAATTCAAAACAAAGCCCGCCGGAGAAGTCACGGCGGGCAAAAAAAGCAAACGAATTATTGCCGATCAGGATGGCAATTTAAGCGGCACTTCAAGCCGCATTCAGCAGGGGCAGCAAACCACCCCGTCCGTCCAACGCCACCAGGTCATCACAGCCCCCCACATGGGTGTCGCCAATGAAGATTTGCGGCACGGTACGGCGACCGGTGAGTTCCATCATGGCCGCGCGGGCCTCGGGAAGCTGGTCTACGCGGATCTCATCGATCTGGTCGACACCTTTGCTTTTCAGAATTTGCTTGGCACGGATGCAGTAAGGGCATACGGCCGTGGTGTACATCTTGACGACTTGCATGGTTTGTATCTGGTGGTGGCTCAGGATTTTTCAAGCGGCAGGTTGGCTTCGCTCCAGGCTTTCAGGCCACCGCTGAGCACTTCAGCCTGCTCGTATCCCAGCTTCTTGGCCGTAGCCAATGCCCGGTTGGCCCGCGCACCGGTGGCGCACACCAGGATCAAGGGCAGCGTTTTGTTTTTCACCGTGGCGGCCAACTTGTCCTCCAACTGGCCCACTGGCAGGTTTTTGGCGGCAGCAATGTGGCCAGCGGCAAATTCATCGGCCTCGCGCACGTCCACCACCACGGCCTTTTCGCGGTTGATGCGCATCACCGCGCCGTTGGCCGTCAGGGCACCCGCACCCGCGCTGCTGGAGATCACCGGCCACAGCAAGCCGCCACCCGCCGCCAACGCAATGGCAATCAGCATCCAGTTGTCTAGTAAAAACTTCACTTTGCACCTTTTATTTATGGTTTAGCGGGACTACCCCGAACCAGCGATTTTAGAATGGCGTGCTGCCCCTTGCGGCGGCCCGTATTTTTGGCCCCTCTTTCACCACTTTCATCCATCGAGACAAGCGCCCTATGTACAAAATCGTCCTGATTCGCCACGGCGAATCCACCTGGAATCTTGAAAACCGCTTCACCGGCTGGACCGACGTGCCGTTGACCGACACTGGCATTGCCCAGGCGCAGAACGCAGGTCGCCTGCTGAAAGCCGACAACTTTGAGTTCGACGTGGCCTACACCAGCGTGCTCAAGCGCGCCACCCACACCCTGTGGCACTGCCTGGACCAGATGGACCGCACCTACCTGCCGGTAGTGCACAGCTGGCGCCTGAACGAACGCCATTACGGCGCGCTGCAAGGCCTGAACAAAGCCGAAACCGCCAAGCAGTACGGCGACGACCAGGTGCTGGTGTGGCGCCGCAGCTACGACACGCCGCCACCGGCACTGGAAGCCAGCGACCCGCGTTGCGAGCGCAGCGACCCGCGCTACGCCAAGCAAACCGCCGACCAGATCCCGCTGACCGAGTGCCTGAAAGACACCGTGGACCGCGTGCTGCCGTTCTGGAATGAAGCCATGGCGCCCGCCATCAAGGCCGGTAAACGCATCGTGCTGGCCGCCCACGGCAACTCGATCCGCGCGCTGATCAAGTACCTGGACAACATTTCCGACGACGACATCGTCGGCCTGAACATCCCCAACGGTATTCCGCTGGTGTACGAGCTGGACGAAAACCTCCAACCCATCCGCCACTACTACCTGGGCGATGCCGAGGCCGCTGCCGCAGCGGCAGCCGCTGTCGCCGCCCAAGGCCAGAAGAAATAAGCCGATAAAAAGGTTTACACGGAACGTATCCATGCAAGTGGATACCAACGTGTATATTGACAGTGAACTGAAAGACGCTTATGGGCCAGAAACTCAAAATTACCGGTTGGATTGCCGCCGGTGCCATTGCCGGAGCCCTCACCACGGTTTCCCTGCAAACCGTGGCACGCGGGGCCATGGCCCCGCTGCCGCTGGAAGAACTGCAACAACTTGCAGCGGTCTTTGGCATGGTCAAAACCGACTACGTGGAGCCGGTAGACGAGAAAAAGCTCATCAGCGACGCGATTGCGGGCATGGTGGCCAGCCTGGACCCGCATTCCCAGTACTTCGATAAAAAGTCGTTCAAAGAATTCCGCGAAGGCACCACCGGCCGCTTCGTGGGCGTGGGCATCGAAATCACCCAGGAAGACGGGCTGGTCAAGGTGGTCTCGCCCATCGAAGGCTCTCCCGCCTTCCGCGCGGGCCTCAAGCCCAACGACCTGATCACCAAGATCGACGACACCGCCGTCAAAGGCCTGCCGCTGAACGACGCGGTGAAAAAGATGCGCGGCGAACCCAACACCAAGGTCAACCTGACGATCTTCCGCAAGGACGAAAACCGCAGCTTCCCGGTCACCATCACCCGCGAAGAGATCCGTACCCAGTCGGTGCGCGCCAAGGTGGTGGAGCCCGGCTACGCCTGGGTCCGCCTGAGCCAGTTCCAGGACCGCACGGTGGAAGACTTTGCCACCAAGGTCACCGACATCTATAAGCAGGAACCCAAGCTCAAGGGCCTGGTGCTGGACCTGCGAAACGACCCGGGCGGCCTGCTGGATGCCGCCGTGGCCGTGTCTGCCGCCTTTTTGCCCGAAAACGTGACCGTGGTGTCCACCAACGGCCAGTTGGCCGACAGCAAGTTCACCTACAAGGCCTCGCCCGAGTTCTACCAGCGCCGGGGAGCCGATGCCCTGGCCAAACTGCCCGCTGCCCTGAAAACCGTGCCGCTGATCGTACTGGTCAACGAAGGCTCGGCCTCGGCCAGCGAGATCGTGGCCGGTGCCTTGCAAGACTACAAGCGCGGCACCATCATGGGCAGCCAGACCTTTGGCAAGGGCTCGGTGCAAACCGTGCGCCCACTCGGCCCCGATACCGGTTTGAAGCTGACCACTGCGCGCTACTACACGCCCAGCGGTAAATCCATCCAGGCCAAGGGCATCGTGCCCGACGTGATGGTCGATGACTCCGCCGACGGCAACCCCTTCGGGGCCTTGCGCATGCGCGAAGCCGACCTGGAAAAGCACCTGGCCAGCGGCCAGGGCGAAGAAAAGAAAGACGAGGCCCGCGAAAAGGCCCGCGACGAAGCCCGCAAGCTGCTGGAGGCCGAGGCGCTGAAACCGGTGGCCGACCGCAAGCCCCCGCCCGAATTCGGCAGCGACAAAGACTTTCAGCTGATCCAGGCGCTGAACCAACTCAAGGGCAAGCCCGTGATCGTCAGCAAGACCATGGTCGAGCGCAAAGAAGAGAAAAAAGAACAGTAAGCTGCCCCACCCGCCCTCCGAAAGCCCCGCCACTGCGGGGCTTTTCATTGCCACAATGCCAAGATGAACGACGACCAACTGCTGCGCTATTCGCGCCACATCCTGCTGGACGATATCGGTATTGAGGGGCAAGAGCGGCTGCTGGCCGCGCACGCGCTGGTGATTGGCGCGGGGGGCCTGGGCTCGCCGGTGGCGCTGTACCTGGCCACGGCGGGCATCGGACACATCACCCTGGTAGACCACGACACGGTGGACCTGACCAACCTGCAGCGGCAAATCGCCCACAGCCTGGAGCGCGTGGGCCAGCCCAAAGTGGAATCCGCCCGCACCGCCATGCAGGCCATCAACCCCGAGGTGCAGATCAGCGCCGTCCACGCCCGCGCCGATGCCGCACTGCTGGACACCCTGGTGGCCCAGGCCGACGTGGTGCTGGACTGCTGCGACAACTTCGCCACCCGCCACGCCGTCAACGCGGCCTGCGTGCGCCACCGCAAGCCGCTGGTGTCGGGCGCGGCCATCCGCATGGACGGGCAGATCAGCGTGTTCGACGCGCGCGACGCGGCATCACCCTGCTACGCCTGCGTGTTCCCGCCCAGCGACGACTTCGAGGAAACCCGCTGCGCCGTGATGGGCGTGCTGGCACCGCTGGTGGGCATCATCGGGGCCATGCAGGCCGCCGAGGCCATCAAGCTGCTCAGCGGCGCGGGCACCTCGCTGGCCGGACGGCTGCAAATGCTGGATGCGCGCAACATGGACTGGAACGACATCCGCATCCCCCGTGACCCGGAATGCACGGTATGTTCACACTTGGCATAACTCCTATTTTTATAGCTACTCCCGCCGATAGAATAAGCGTTAGATGCCAATAAGCCTTAAAAACTCAGCCCTATTTCAGCGCTGGTTTCCCTTCCTCGCCTGGCCACGCCCCAGCCGCAGCACCATGGTCGGCGAGCTCTGGGCCGGGCTGACGGTGGGCATGATGGTGATTCCCCAGGGCGTGGCCTACGCCGCGCTGGCGGGCATGCCGCTGATCACCGGCATTTACGCCTCGTTGCTGCCCGCGCTGGTGGCAGTGCTGTGGAGTTCCTCCACCCGCCTCTCAGTGGGCCCCACCGCGCTGAGTGCGCTGCTGGTAGGCAGCGCCTTTTTGGGCATCGCCGAGCCGGGCAGCGCGCAGTGGGTAACCCTGGCGGTGTGGCTGGCCTTGTTGTCGGGCCTGCTGCAGATCGTGCTGGGGCTGGGCCGTTTTGGCTGGCTGCTGAACCTGGTCAGCGCGCCGGTACTGACCGGCTTTACCCAGGCGGCGGCGATTCTGATCTTGCTGTCGCAGCTGCCCGCGCTGATCGGCCTCAAGGGCCCCTTGTCCAACCTGCTGCACCAGCCGCAAATCGACTGGCAGGCAGCTGCGTTCGGGATCGGTGCGCTGGCCGTGCTGGTGTTGGGCAAACGCTGGTTCCCCAAATTTCCAGTGCTGATGGTGCTGGTGGTAGCCAGTGCGCTGGTCAGCGCCGGGCTGGGCTTTGCCACCGGCGGCGGTGCCGTGGTGGGTGCCCTGCCCGCCGGCCTACCCGCGCTGCACTTGCCCGGCCCCATCACCTTGGCCCAGTTGGGCGACCTGGCCATGCCGGTGCTGGTGCTCACGCTGATCAGCTTTCTGGAAACCGCGTCCAGCGCCAAGGTGGACAACCAGCGTGGCGGCACCCGTTGGAACGAAAACCAGGATCTGATTGGTCAGGGTATGGCCAAGGTGGCATCGGGCCTGTGCGGGGCCTTTCCCACCAGCTCATCGTTCTCGCGCTCGGCCATCAACCTGTACGCCGGGGCCAAGACCGGCTGGGCGACGATTTTCTCGGTCATTCTGGTACTGCTGGTGCTGCTGTGGCTGACCCCGGCGCTGTACCACGTGCCGCAGGCGGTGCTGGCGGCGGTGGTGGTGGCGGCTGTGTCCAGCCTGGTGCAACCGTCCGAACTGCGCCGCATCTGGCGCGCCGCCCCGGTAGAGGCCGTGACCTGCGCCACCACCTTTGTACTTACCCTGGCCACTGCGCCCCGACTGTACTGGGGCGTACTGGCCGGTTTGCTGATGGCCTTGTCGCACTTTTTGTACCATCGGCTGCACCCACGCATCATCGAGATCGGCCTGCACCCCGACGGCAGCCTGCGCGACCGCCACCTGTGGAACCTGCCGCCGCTGGCCCCCAACCTGTACGCGCTGCGCATGGATGCCGAGCTGGACTTTGCCTCGGCCAGCAGCCTGGAGCGGGCGGTGATGGAACACCTGGCACTGCACCCCGGTGTGCGCCAGGTCTGCCTGTTTGCCCAACCCATCAACCGCATCGATGCCACGGGAGTGGAAACTTTTGGCAAACTGCGCCATGCTCTGGCCCATAGCCACATCACCCTGCACCTCAGTGGCATGAAGCTACCGGTCGAAAACGTGCTGCGCCGTGCTGGAGAACTGCCACCCGCCGAGGTGCGCCTGCACCGCACCGACCACGATGCGCTGCTGGCCCTGCAGCACGGGCCAGAGGATTTTGCGATCTGAAAACGCCGCTGCGAAAGCGTCTTATTAACCCCGCAGGGCAGGCCATATCCAGGCTTGGCCCCCAGTGGATACTGTTAAACTTTCTGTAACTTTTAGTCCATAAACGTGTCCTCAACGGTAACCCACTCCTCCTTGGATCTACGCAGTTTGCGCCTGGAGTCGGCTTGCGCTCTGCTGCATCAAGAGATGCCAGCGATGGACACGCCCGACCCGCTGGCCTATGTGCAAAATGTGATCGATGGCCTGTGCGATCTATCGCTCAAGGACCCGCTCACCGGCTTGTCGAACCGCCGCCACTTCAACATGGTGCTGGAGTCCGAGGTAGACCGTGTAGCCCGCTCGGGCGAAGCGGCCCTGCTGCTGCTGATCGACATTGACCACTTCAAAAGCGTCAACGACACCCACGGCCACCCGGCGGGCGACCAGGTGCTGCGCGTGGTGGCCAAGGCGTTGCAAGCCTGTGTGCGCCCCATGGACACGCTGGCGCGTTACGGCGGCGAAGAATTTGTGGTGGTGCTGCCGTCGTGTCAGCCGGCTTTTGGCCACGCGGTGGCCGAGCGCATCCGCCGCAGCATCGAAAACACCCGCATCCCGATCGCCCCCGGGGTGGAATTGCAGGTCACCATCAGCATCGGTGGCGCATTTGCGCTGCAGTGGATCCGCTCCACCACCGAGCTCTGGACCGACCGGGCCGACCAGCAGTTGTATCTGGCCAAAACCACCGGGCGCAACCGCCTGTGCCTGGAACCCCAACCTGAAAGTCATGTCAGCGCCGAAGAGAAAAATTTGTTGTTTGGTCATTTGTCTGCCGCAGAACCGGCTTGGATTGATATGTCGTCCGGTGCCGTCCATGGCAGCACAGGACAAAGGTAAGCCGCGATGAACAACATTCTGAATTCCCCCTCCCCCCTCAACGGCTCCGGTGCCAAGGTGATTGCCATCACCAGCGGCAAAGGCGGTGTCGGCAAGACCTTTGTGTCGGCCAATCTGGCTGCGGCCCTGGCCAAGCGGGGCCACCGGGTGCTGGTACTGGATGCCGATCTGGGCCTGGCCAACCTGGACGTGGTGCTGAACCTGCACCCCAAGATCACCCTGCACGACGTGTTTACCGGCAAAGCCACGCTGGACGAAGCGATCGTCAAAGCCCCTGGTGGCTTCTCGGTGCTGTTGGCCGGTTCGGGCATGGTCGAGTATTCGCGCCTGACCCCCGAGGTGCGTGACGAATTTCTACAAGTGGTACGCACCCTGATGCCACGTTTCGATGTGCTGCTGCTGGACACCGGTGCGGGCATTTCAGATGTGGTGCTGTTTTCGGTGTCACTGGCCTCCGAAGTGCTGGTGGTAGCCACGCCCGAACCCACCTCGCTCACCGATGCCTATGCCGCCATCAAGGTGCTGGCCACGCAGCAAAAACGCCAGCACGTGCGCATGGTGATCAACCAGACCGCCCGCCCCGGCGATGGCCGCGCCATCACCACCCAGTTGCAGCAAGTGCTGGACCGCTTTGTGACCAACGGCACCGGTCGCTCGATCCGCCTGATCCACGTGGGAGACATCCCGGCCGACCCCTCGGTACGCGATGCCGTGATGCGCCGCCAGTTGCTGATGGTCAACATCCCCGGCTGCCCAGCCGCTCTGGCGGTTTCGGAGCTGGCCCGCAAGCTAGACGAAACCGTGATCTCGCCGCCTGAGCCGCGCAGTTAAATTGCAGCCGCGGTAGGGTCTACCGGCACCAGCGGCGCAAACAAAACCACCTGGTCGCGGCCCTGCTGTTTGGAGCGGTACATCGCCACATCGGCATTCTTGGACAGCTCGATCTCGTCCTTGCCGTGGTCGGGGTAGATGGCCACGCCCGTACTGGAGGAGATGTGCACCATCTTGCCTGCCACCACCTCAAAGCTTTGGTTCAGCGCATGGCGGATTTTTTCGGCCACCGCCAGCGCATCGTTGCCGTCGTGCACGGTGGACAGCAGCACCACAAATTCGTCACCGCCGATACGGGCCACGGTATCCGAGGCCCGCACGCTGTCGTGCATGCGCTGGGCCACGGCTTTGAGCAGAACGTCGCCGACCGCGTGGCCCAGGGTGTCGTTGACCGGTTTGAAGTGGTCCAGATCCACGTACAGCAGAGCCAATCGCCCCCGGTTGCGGTTGGCCTGGACGATGGCCTGCTTGAGCCGGTCGTCAAACAGCGCCCGGTTGGGCAACCCGGTCAGGGTGTCATGTTGGGCCATATGGGCCATGCGGTCTTCAATGGCCTTGCGGCCCGTGATGTCACGAATCACCCCGACAAAGCAGGCCACACCCTTGAAGGTAGCAGGCTGCGCCGACAAAATACCCACGACGGTCTGGCCGGTCTTGGTCACCAGAGCCACCTCCAGGTTCTCACAAAATTGGTACTCGGCCAGTTCCTTGCGGTAGCGGCGGCGGTCTTCCGCAGACTTCCAGATGGGCAAGGCGCCTATCGAAATGCTGACCACATCGCCGCGCTCGTAGCCTGTCATGGCCGTAAAGCCCCGGTTGATGTCCACCACCAGGCCATCGGCTTGTTGGGTAATCACCATGCCGTCTGGGCTGCTGTCAAAGATCAGCTCAAAGTGTTCTTTGGTTTCGCGCAGTTCGGTGGTCATCTGGGTGGCCATGATGACGGTGCGCGCGCGGTCACTCAGCAGCACCCAGGCCAGCAAGGCCAGTACGCCGCTCAGAACCATGCCGTTGCGGGCAATCATCTGCGCCTTGTTGTGGGCCGGTGAAGTGGCCGGATCTGCATGCTCCCCCATGGCCAGGGTCCAGGTCCGGCCCGCCACCTGCAGGTACTCCAGCGTGTCCGCCGAGGCTTGCGTCTTGGGCAAGGGACTGGGATTGGATTCGAACAAAAGTGACTGGCTGCTGAGTTCGATCCCGTCAAATAGGCGCACCCCCACGTCGCTGACATCTACACCGGGCAGGCCCGCCATCCACACATCCATGCGGCATGGTGCCACCACCCAGCCCATCAGACTGGCACGCCGCCCGTCCACCGTGTCGACAGGCGCGCCGGGCCGGTAGACCGGCATGAACATGGCAAACCCCACCCGCACATCAGTACCATTTTGCAGCGTGCGGCTAAGCCTGCCGGTAATGGCAGCAGCACCGGAATCGCGGGCGCGCTCCATGGTGGTCAGGTAAGCAGAATCCACCAGCAGGTCCTGGCCCAGCGGACGCAAATTGGGGTCCAACGCCGGCTCCAATTGCACCAGCGGGGCATATTGGGGACGCATACCCTCGGGGGTGAGGGCGTAGCCAAAGTCCAGGGCCTGCATCTCAGCCATATGGGCGGGCAATTCCGCCGCACTGACCAACGGCACCCAGCCCAACGCAACCACCCCGGACACATCGGCTCCGAGCTGCAAGGCATCCACGTAACGGCTGAAAGCAACACGCCCCACCGGAGCCCCTACAGCGAACAGGCCCTGTACGCCGCGCAGTACCTGCTCCTGGGCCCGCATGCGCTGCTCCACCCGGCTGGCAAAAGCCTGCACACTGGCATCCGTACGGGCGCGGTGGTCCAGCTCGGCATTCTGGTTTTCAAACTGCCACAGCCACCAGGTCGTGCCCAGCGACAACACCAGTACCAGCACCGCCCCGCTGAGGTGGTGGAGCCAGTTGTCCGGACGTTTCAATCTCAAAACACCACCATCTCGCGGGCCAGCGCGGGCGGGAAATACTTCTCGAAGATCCGCAGCACCGTGCCGTCATTGCGCAAGGACTGCACCACGGCCTGCCACTTGGTGACTTCAGCGGGAGGAATGGATTTCCTGGAAATGATGAGCCCGTGCGGCACGGGAGGATCGTTGAACTCGATGATCTGGGTCGTGTCCTTGATCTGCCTGGCCTGTACGTCGCCCACGTCGAAGGGCTCGATCACCATGCCCTGGATGCGCCCCAGAGCCAACACCTGGTACAGCGGCTCCAGACCCGAGGCATAACTGACCCGGCCCGCCTGCGCCAGCTTGTCGAGCATGCGGTTGGCCGTGGCGCTGTAGCGAAAACTCCGGATGGCCCCCAGCTTCATCGCAGGCTGTTCTTCAAAGTCGGACAGCTTCTGCACGTTAGTGCTTTTGTTGACCAGCAGGTAGTACTTGTTGGAAAAATACCAGGCGAAGGCCGCATAGGTATTGCGCTCCTCCGTGGCAATACCCGACAGACTGAAGTCCAGCGCGCCCGACTCGATCAACTGCCAGATGCGTGCGCGTGGCAACACGCTGACCTGGATGCTGCAGCCACTGCGCTGGGCCAGGGCATCGGCAAAGTCTTTGTCAATACCGGTATCCAGGTCTGCCGAATACAGCAGGCCATGTACGTGAAGGGCCAGGGTCAAAGGTCTGGCGCACTCTGGCCGCTCGTCTGCCGCCCAAGCAGCGTGGCACATAAACAGCCCGAACAGAAAGTACCCACACTTGCCAACAATGGAATACATAAATCGTACGCAATATTTAAAACACTGAAATAAATCGTAAGTATTCGCTGACAACTATACAGCGGCACAGGCCCGCCATAAACAAGCGGCCTCACACTGTTGCGATCCAACCCTCTAATGGATCGAGATGATCAGGCAGCCCATAGCGCGGCAGACCGGCGGCATGTTGCTGCGCGACCCAGGCGGCTTGCAGCATGCACAGCACCGCATCCAGGGCATCTCCACTGGCATCCAGCAGCAGCAGGGTGCGCTGATTTGGAGTGAGTTGTAAGCGCATGCCCAGCCGCAGTGGCCCGTGCACGCCCTGCCCCGCCTCCAGCGCATGGACCAGATCGGTCCGTGCCGCCAGCCGCTGCGGAGTTTGCCGGGCCTTGTCGTCGCTTTTGTAGCTGCGCCGCCCGACACCCTGGGCACCCGGAGTCCAACCGTCCAGCACTTCGCGCGCCACCAGGCCGGGGTAAGCCTCCAGGGCCACGCGCTGTGGATCACCGGGGTGCAGGCCGGGGAAGTCCACCCCGGCATCCAGCAGCAAGGGTACGCCCGCATGCAGCATGTAGGCCACGGGTGGATTCACCCACTTCATGGACGGGCTGGAGCCCGCGAGCGCGTCGCAGGCGCGGTGGGCGAATTTGCCACCCACAGGCCGGGCATCGCAAAACGCAGCAAACAGGCTACGGATCTGCGCGCGCTCCAAGCTGGCAAAGTGGCGGATGCAGGCGGCCCACTCCAGCGGCCAGCCCAGGCTCTGCACCAGTTCACGCGGCAGGCCAAACGGCAGATCAAATGCACCTACCCAGGAGCGTGGCTGGGCCAGCACGGCGGCAAATGCAGCCAGTGAAGACAGGCGCTCCAGGCGCTCCAAGACCACCCGCCCTGCGTCTACCCGGCCCCAGGCCAGCACAATGTTTTTACGGGCATTGGGGCTGCTGGAGAAATCGCAGCCCAGGAGATCGGTGGAAGCCATCATCAGCCCAGCGCCAGCGCCACCACGCCCAGCGCTATACAGCCCGCCCCCAACAGCCGGGTACCGCGCTGCCCCTCGCCCAGCAAATGCCCGCCCAGCAGCGCGGCGAACAGCATGGACACCTCGCGCGCCGGGGCCACGTGGGACAAGGGCGCGGTCTGCACCGCATACAACACCAGCACGTACGACACGGGGCTGAGGATGCCCACCACCAGCGCGTAGCGCCATTGCGCCCGCCACAGCAACCGGGCCGCAGGCAGATCACGCAGCACGGTGGAACCCATCAGGCCCATGCGCAGGACGTTGCTGGCGTAGTCAAACATGATGGGCGAGATCAGGAGCACCTTGACGGCATAGCCATCGGCGACGGTGTAGCAGGCGATGCACATGCCGGTGAGTGCACCGTAGCGCAGGCCTGCACGCAGGCGGGCCGCGTTGACCGGATCCTGCGGAGCCCGCCAAAGGCCAGGGCCCCCGGCGATCAAAAATACCCCTAGCACCACCCCGATCAGGCCCATGGCACCCCACAGACTCAGGCGTTCGCCCAGCAGCAGCACCGCCACCAGGGACGACAGCAGCGGCCCCAGCCCGCGCGCCAGCGGATACACCACGGTGAGGTCGGCCTTGCGGTAGCCGCGCAGCAGCACCACAAAATACAAGGCATGCACGCAGGCACTAAGGGCCAGCATGGCCCATTGGGTAGCGTTCCAGCGCGGCACTTCGTCCACCCCGAGCCAGAGGGCGAGCGGGGCCCATACAACCACGCCCACCATCCCGGAGAACACGGCAAAGCGCGCATCACCACCAGCTTTTTTGGCGGCAATATTCCAGCTGGCGTGGATCAGGCCCGCCAACAGCACCAGACACAGGGCAAAAAGAGACATGCAAAAAGACAAAAACCCGCAAGTCGGTCAAGGCTTGCGGGTTGAATGCGGGGAGTGAGGCGGTTAGACGCGCCCGACGATGGAAGCGGTGGCCATCAGCTCTTCCAGCAAGGCCAGCGACACCTTGCCCGACACCGCGTACGGGTCAAGCTCGGGCTTTTCGGCGTATTTCAGCAGAATCGACTGGTTCAGCTTGAGGATGTTGACCTGGCCCATGGTCCAGCCGCCAAACCGGCGCTCGGAAATTTCTTCAAAGTGCAGCAAGGCCACGTCTTTGTGCCGTGCGTCGCGCTGGATGTGGCCGTAGAGTTCATTGACCGGCATGCGCCCGCCCTCGATGGCCTGCAAAAAAATGCCGCCGCCGTAGCACAGGATGCCGGTAATCCCGCAGGCCGGGTTGTACTGGCGCGACTGGGCCAGGATGGCTTCGATGGCACCAGGGCTGGTGTCCAGGGCGCGGCTGGCGTAGAGCAAACGTACAAGCATGGCGTTAGCCTTTTCTAGGAATAAGGGACAAAAATTCGCGGCGCAGGTTCGAATCCTTCAGGAACGCACCGCGCATCACCGAGTTGATCATCTTGCTGTCCATATCTTTCACACCGCGCCAGCCCATGCAGTAGTGGCTGGCTTCCATGACGATGGCCAAGCCGTCGGGCTGGGTTTTTTCCTGGATCAGGTCAGCCAGCTGCACCACGGCTTCTTCCTGGATTTGCGGGCGGCCCATGATCCATTCGGCCAGGCGCGCGTACTTGGACAGGCCGATCACGTTGGTGTGCTCGTTGGGCAGCACGCCGATCCAGATCTTGCCGATTACCGGGCACAAATGGTGCGAGCAGGCGCTGCGCACGGTGATGGGGCCGACGATCATCAGCTCGTTCAGGTGCTCGGCGTTGGGGAATTCGGTGATGTTGGGAGCCGCCACGTAGCGGCCCTGGAACACCTCTTTGAGGTACATCTTGGCCACGCGGCGCGCGGTGTTGTTGGTGTTGTGGTCGCGGTCGGTGTCGATCACCATGCTGCTGAGCACGCCCTGCATTTTGTCGGTGACTTCGTCGAGCAGCAGCTCAAGTTCACCGGGCTGGATGAACTCGGAAATGTTGTCGTTGGCGTTGAACCGCTTGCGCGCGGCCTGCAACCGTTCACGGATCTTGACAGAGACAGGTGTGCCCTCACCGTCGCGGGCATCGGCCAGCGCAACAGAATTCATAGCGTCGGGTGTTTTCATTAACATCCAAGAATGGTAGCAGGGCAGGCGCACCGGCTGCACGGGGATGGTGCAAAGACCTTTGGCAAGCTTTGTACAAGCCATTTCCAAAGCGCTTGCAGCGCACAGGATAATCAGCCCATCGCGGCCCTGTGCCGTTTCGCATTCTGCCGGGCCGGCCTGCGCCGTGCCACAAGGCAAACCACCTAAAAAGAAGCTATGGACAACATCAATCTATTGAACACCCGCGAAGACTGGTATGCCGCATTTTTCGCCGGTGACACCGACTACATGGCCAGCGTGCAGGCCGACTCGTTTTGCGTGGTGCATGCCAGCGGTGTGCAATCCAAATGGGAGCAGCTACACGGCATCTCGCGCGCGGTGCAGGCCGATCTGTGGTTTCCCGACACGGCCTACAAGCAGGATGCCAGTCTGTCCTTGCAATACCACGGTGAATTTGCCGTGGTCTCGGGCCAGAGCCAGACCCTGATCGACGACACCCCGCACAGCAGCGTGTTCTTCAGCGAACTATGGCGCAAAACGCCGGGCGACTGGCAATTGATGCACCTGCACTTCACGCCGGTGCCTGAAGCAGCTTAGTTCACCGGCGCGCCGCCCTCGAACCACTGGCCGATCAGGGCGCGCTCGGCATCGGTGATGCCGGTGGCGTTGTTCATGGGCATGATTTTGGTGACCACCGCCTGCTGGTAGACCATCTGCGCGTGCAGCTTCAGGTCGGCGGGTGAATCCAGCCGTACGTTCTTCATCTGTAGCTGTGCGCCATGGCACTGGGTACAGCGCTGGGCGATCACCGCCTGCACTTTTTCATAAGAAATTACCGGCTTAGCGCTTATTCCATCGGCGTTAGATGCTACTGAATTTGTAGCGATCAAGGGTTTCATCCAGACGATCGCACCCGCAATCACCGCCAGGCCCACCAGCGCGTAGCCAATGGGATGCCGATTGCGCCCCAGCAGGTAACCGTGACGCAGCACAAAAAACTGCCGAATCGCCGCGCCTGCCAGCATCATCAGCACCAGCACCAGCCAGTTCTGCGGGTGGGTGTAGGTGAAGCTGTAGTGGTTGCTGAGCATGGCGAACAGCACGGGCAGCGTGAAATAGGTGTTGTGCACACTGCGCTGCTTGCCGCGCTGGCCGTGGATGGGATCGATGGGCCGACCTGCCTGGATGTCGGCCACCACCGTGCGCTGGCCGGGGATGATCCAGAAGAACACGTTGGCACTCATGGTGGTGGCGATCATCGCGCCCACCAGCAAGAAGGCAGCGCGCCCGGCAAACCAGTGGCAGGCCAGCCACGATGCCGCGCACACCAGCACCGCCACCAGCGCCCCCACGATGGCATCGCCGCCCTTGCGCTTGCCAAAAAGCTGGCAAATGCAGTCGTAGGCCATCCAGAACACCACAAAAAACGCCAGCGCCACGCTCACTGCTGCGCCGCTAGACCAGTTCATCAGCGATTTATCCACCAAGTAGGTACTCGCGTTCCACAGGTAGGACACGGTGAACAGCGAAAAGCCGGTCAGCCAGGTGGAATAGCTTTCCCAGTAAAACCAATGCAGGTGCTTGGGCAACTGGGGCGGTGCCCCGGCAAACTTCACCGGGTGGTAGAAGCCGCCGCCGTGTACGGCCCACAGCTCGCCGCTCACGCCCTGTTTCTTGAGGTCGTCATCGACCGGCGGTGTCAGGCTGCTGTCCAGAAAGACGAAGTAAAACGACGAGCCAATCCAGGCGATGGCGGTAATGACGTGGACCCAGCGCAGCAGCAGGTTGGCCCAGTCGAGGTAATAGCTTTCCATGTGTCACTCACCCTTGACGGTACAGGACTTACGCAAGTCCCTCCTTGCGCCCAGAGGGCGGCACAGGAGCGCTGCGTAAGTCCTAAAGTTTTGCGATGCCCACCACTGCGGGCGCTGTAGGCACTAAAAAGGTCACGCACAAAAGCCCCGGGGAGTTGGCTCTGCACCGCTGCGACCACTTGATTCTAGGCAGTAAGCCTTTGCAACAACTGTGCCGCGACCGCAACGGCAATCACCTCGGGCTCTTTGCCGGGGATGCCGGGCACGCCAATCGGGCAGGTGACCTGGGCCAGCTCGGCCTCGGTGAACCCCTTTGCCACCAGCCGCTTTTGAAAACTGGCCCATTTGGTCTGACTGCCGATCAGGCCGATAAACGGCAGATCGCCCCGGCTGCGCTGGCGTTGCAGACAGGCGGCCACGATGTCCAGGTCCTCGGCGTGGCTGAAGCTCATGATGAGCACCTGGCTGCCGGGCGCCAGGCTGTGCACCGCCTGCTGCACCGGGTCGGAATGTTCGCAGTGCATGGTGTCTAGCAGATTGTCGGGGAAGATGCCGTCGCGGCTGTCGATCCAGGCCAGGTCAAACGGCAGGCGGGCCAGTACCTGCACCAGCGCATGGCCCACGTGGCCGCCGCCAAACAGGGCCACGGGCGGATACACCTCCGCCAGGGCAGCGCGCAGGCGATCGGTATCGGTCATACCCAGCAGCTCAAACCGCAAATGCACCACGCCCCCGCAGCACTGCCCCAAACTGGGGCCTAGCGGGTAGCGGATGACCTCGGCACCCGTGGCACCTTGCAGGCGGGCACGCGCCTCGGCCATCGCCTGGAATTCGAGCTGGCCGCCGCCGATGGTGCCCACCAGCTGGTCGGCCAGCACCGCCATCCAGGTGCCCGGCCCGCGCGGCACCGAGCCTTGGGTAGACTGCACCGTAACCAGTACGGCAGGCGCATGCTGTAGATGCTGGAATAAAACGTCTGAATTTTTCACATTCCCAGTATGCATGGGCAAGCCCCAGCCCTCGACACACCATGAAAAAACCTTCCCACGGCTTGCGCTGGACCCTGGCCAGCCTGTCTACCGCCTTTGCCGCCCTCTTGGCAGGATGCGGCTCTTCCCCCACACCCACCAGCACCGCCAACCCGTCGGCAGCGCCCACCGCGCCCGCCGCCAACTCCCAAACCGAAGCCCCCGTGCCTGCGGTAGTGGCACCGCCCAAAATCTCCACCGCCAGCACGCCGCGCGACTACCGCCGCGATGCCGCCCGCCACCTGTACAACCGCAATGCCGAGCGCATCTACCAGGGCCAGATGCAACCCAACTTGTACGCCATCGGGGTGCTGGAAGTGCACTTGGACCGCAAGGGCCTGGTCACCGGCCTGCATTGGATGCGCGCGCCCAAACACGCGCCCGAGGTGATTACCGAAATCGAACGCACCGTGCGCGCCGCAGCCCCTTTCCCACCGCCTTCGCGCATGGGCCGCGTCACCTACACCGACACCTGGCTGTGGGATAAAAGCGGGCGGTTCCAGCTCGACACGCTGACCGAGGGACAGCTGTAAAAGCGTTCGAAGACCCCGGTGCGGGGCTATTCCAGTTTGAGGTTCTGGGTTTTGACCACGTTGCGCCAGGCGCGGTAATCGGCCTCGATGAAATGCCCTAACAGCGCGGGAGAACCAGGCGCGGCTTCCACGGCATCGGCCTTGAAGCGGGCCACCACTTCGGGTAAAACTACCACCTGGTTGATGGCGGCATTGAGCTGCCCGACGATGGCCGCAGGCGTGCCCGCCGGAGCCATCAGCGCAAAGTAGTTCACCACGTCAATGCCCGGAAAACCGGCCTCGGCCATGCTGGGCACGTCCGGCAAGGCGCTGGAACGCCTGGCACTGGTGACGGCCAACGGGCGCACCCGGCCATCCTTGATGAAGGGCAGCAACGCCGGAATGGTGCCGGTGACCAGTTGCACATGGCCGGCCAGCATGTCCATGGTGGCCGGGGCCACGCCACGGTAGGGAATGTGGGTAATGAAGGTGCCCGTGCGCGCCTTCAGCAACTCCAGCACCAGATGGTTGACCCCGCCGGCACCGGCCGAGCCGTAGTTCAGCGCGCCAGGCTTTTGCCGGGCCATGCCAATGAGCTCCTTCATGTTGCGCACAGGCACCTGGCTGCTGGTGGCCCACACCAGGGGCCCGCTGGCCACCATGCCCACCGGCACGAAGTCGCGCATGGGATCGTAGTGGGCGCTGGGCATGGCCGCAGCTACGGTAGTAAACGGCGAAGCCACCAGCAGCAAGGTGTAGCCATCGGGAGCCGCAGCCGCCACCGCCTGGGTACCAATGGCACCCGAGGCACCGGTGCGGTTTTCCACCACAAAACTGGCACCCAGCACGTCGCCGAGCTTTTGCGCCATCAAGCGGCCCATGGCATCGGTACCCGCTCCAGGCGCAAAGGGCACCACGATCTTGACCGGCTTCTCGGGATAGGCGGCCTGCACGACTGCGGCATCGGAAAATGCTATAAAAAATATAGCTACTGCCGCCGATAAAACATGGCGCACAGGCCTATTTCTTATAAATTTAACCACCGAGACACCTCCTGAATGAGGAGCTGATTTTGGCAACGCACTAAGTCGTGTGCATGACAACGCCCGTTTAGCTGCCCCGATAGGTGGAGTAACTCCATGGGCTGACCAGCAGCGGCACGTGGTAATGCTGGCGCGGGTCGGCAATACCAAAGTCCAGACTCACCCGGTGTAAAAAGTTCGGCTCAGGCAAGGCGACGCCTTGGGCCTTAAAGTAGCCTTTCACGTCAAACGTGAGCCTGTAGGTGCCGACCTGCAGGCTGGCAGAATCGAGCAAAAGGCCTTCGCTACGGCCATCGGCGTTGGTCACAAACCGCTTGATCAGCGTGCTGTTCTCCCCCTGCGTGGCGTAAAGTTCCACCGCCATACCGGCCGCCGGGCTGCCGTGCATAGTATCCAAAACGTGTGTGCTTAATCCCATACGTGTCCTCACATAATCAAATACGTTGTAACCAAACAAATTTGTATACAGTACAAATTTTGCGTTATTATGGTGGTATGGAATCCACCACGACCAATACCAATACCATCGTCGAAGCCCTGACCAAGGCGATTGTTGAGCACCGGCTCCATCCCGGCACGAAACTGGCAGAACAAAAACTGGCCGACCATTTTGGTGTATCGCGCACCCTGGTCCGACAAGCCCTGTTCCAGCTCTCGCAAAATCGCCTGATCCGTCTGGAGCCCGCACGCGGAGCCTTTGTGGCCGCGCCGTCGGTGGCCGAGGCGCGCCAGGTGTTTTCGGTGCGCCGCATGCTGGAGTCCGAACTGGTGCGCGCCCTGGTGCGCGACATCACCCCAAGCAAAATCAAGGCCTTGAAGGAACAGGCGGTCATTGAAAAGGCCGCGCTCAAGGACAAAGACCTGACCAACCGCACCGAAGTGTTGGGCAATTTCCACATCCGCATGGCTGAATTGCTGGACAACGATGTGTTGGTACAAATGATGGTGGAGCTGCTGTCGCGCTGCTCGCTCATCACCCTGATGTACCAGACCGACAACCCCACCGACCACGCCTGCGACGACCACGACGAGCTCATCAAAGCCCTGGCCGCCAAGGACGAGGCCCTGGCCGTGCGCCTGATGGAGCAGCACCTGCACAACGTCGAGGCCAACCTTACCTTCGACCGCAAAATCCCCAGCAACGACATCGCCATGGCCTTGGCCTGACGCACTGGCCTAAGTTGTGCTTATCCGAGTGCCATGAACGAGACATCCGCACCCTACCCCCCGACCTACCCACGGGACCTGGTCGGCTATGGCCGCAACGTCCCCCATGCCCAATGGCCCAACAAGGCCAAGATTGCGGTGCAGTTCGTACTCAACTACGAAGAAGGCGGCGAAAACAATGTGCTGCATGGCGATGCGGCCTCGGAAACCTTTTTGTCCGAGCTGATTACCGCCCAGCCCTTCCCCGACCGGCACATGACTATCGAGTCCATGTACGAATACGGCTCGCGGGCGGGCTCCTGGCGCATCCTGCGCGAATTCGAAAAGCGCGGCCTGCCGCTGACCATCTTTGGCGTGTCCATGGCCCTGGAACGCCATCCGGAGTTGACCCAGGCCTTCGTCGATCTGGGCCATGAAATTGCCTGCCACGGCTGGCGCTGGATCCACTACCAAAACCTGCCCGAAGCCACCGAGCGCGAGCACATGGCCAAAGGTGCCGAGATCATCCGCAAGATGACCGCAGGCCTTTGGCCCCAAGGCTGGTACACCGGCCGCGACAGCCCCAACACCCGCCGCCTGCTGGCTGACCAGGGTGGATTCAGCTACGACAGCGACTACTACGGCGACGACCTGCCCTTCTGGCTGCCCACCACCAAATCCGACGGCACGGTAGAGCCGCGCCTGGTGATCCCCTACTCGCTGGACACCAACGACATGCGCTGCGTGCAGGTGCAGGGCTTCAACACCGGCGACCACTTTCTGCAGTACCTGAAAGACAGCTTTGACGTGCTCTACGCCGAGGGTGAAGACGCCCCCAAGATGATGAGCATTGGCATGCACTGCCGGGTGCTGGGCCGACCGGGCCGGTTCGGTGCGCTGCAAAAGTTCTTAGACTACGTGCAAAGCCATGAACGCGTGTGGATCTGCCGCCGCATCGACATCGCCGAACACTGGCAAAAAGTCCATCCCTACCGCCCTGCAGAACGCCTGTAAACATCTATGCCTCTGACGCTCGCTTTCCTCAACACCGCTCCCCAGCACGAGGTACTGCAGCAGCTACCCGGCCTGTACGAACACACTCCCTGGATCGCAGAAAAAGCTCTGGCCGCGCGGCCATTTGTGTCGCTGGCCGGGTTCAAGTACGCCATGGTGCAGGTGCTGGCCGAAGCCGGTGTGCAGGCCCAACTGGACCTGATCCGCGCCCACCCCGAGCTGGCGGGTAAGGCGGCCGAGCCGCTCACCACGGAGTCCAGCCATGAGCAAAACCAGGCCGGCCTGACGCGCTGCACGCCGCAAGAGCTGGCCCAGTTGCAGCAGCTCAACGCCGACTACGGCCAGAAGTTTGGCTTCCCGTTCATCCTGGCGGTGCGCGGGCCGCGCGGCTCGGGGCTACGCAAGCAGGAGATCATCGACACCTTTGTGCGCCGCCTGCGCAACCCGGCCGACTTTGAGCACGCCGAGGCGCTGCGTAACATCCACCGCATTGTCGAAATCCGCCTCAACGATGCATTCGACACGCACCCCGCACAAGGCAATGTGGTGTGGGACTGGCAAGAGGACTTGAGCGTCCACACCGACCCCGGCTATGCCGAGCATGGCCAACTCACCGTCACCTACCTGACCGACGCGCACCGCGCCTGCGCCGCTCAAATCGCCCAGAACATGCGCGACTGCGGCTTTGACACCGTACAGATAGACGCTGTGGGCAACGTGGTGGGCCGCTACCTGGCCACCACTCCGAATGCCAAAACCCTGCTTACTGGCAGCCACTATGACACCGTGCGCAACGGCGGCAAGTACGATGGCCGCCTGGGTATTTTTGTGCCCATGGCCTGCGTGCAGGCTCTGTCCAGCCAAGGCAAACGCCTGCCGTTCCACTTCGAAGTGGTGGGGTTCGCCGAAGAAGAAGGCCAGCGCTACAAGGCCACCTTTTTGGGCTCGGGCGCGTTGATCGGCCACTTCAACCCCGGCTGGCTGGACCAGACCGATGTGGACGGTGTGAGCATGCGTGCCGCCATGGCCCATGCCGGTTTGCAAGTCAGCGATATTCCCGCTCTGCAGCGCACGCCCGAAGACTACCTGGGCTTTGTCGAAGTCCACATCGAGCAAGGCCCGGTGCTCAATGAGCTGGATATCCCTTTAGGCATCGTCACCTCCATCAACGGCAGCGTGCGCTACACCGGCGAGGTGCTGGGCGTGGCCTGCCACGCGGGCACCACGCCCATGAACCGGCGCCGCGATGCCGCCACCGCCGTGGCCGAGCTGGCGCTGTATGTGGAACAGCGCGCCGGGCAAGATGGCGACTCGGTGGGCACCGTGGGCATGCTGCAGGTGCCCAATGGCTCCATCAACGTGGTGCCCGGCCAGTGCAACTTCAGCCTGGACCTGCGCGCCCCGAACAACGCCCAGCGCGATGCCCTGGCCAACGATGTGGTCGCCCAGCTGCAGTCCATCTGCGAGCGCCGGGGCCTGCGCTACACGCTGGAAGAGACCATGCGCGCCGCCGCCGCGCCCAGCGCACCGGTGTGGCAGCAGCGCTGGGAAGCCGCCGTCGATGCTCTGGGCGTGCCGCTGCACCGTATGCCCAGCGGCGCGGGCCACGATGCCATGAAGCTGCACGAGGTGATGCCCCAGGCCATGCTGTTTGTACGTGGCCAAAATGCTGGCATCAGCCATAACCCGTTGGAGAGCAGCACGGCAGACGATATGCAATTGGCCGTGGATGCCCTCTCCCACCTGTTGAACCATCTTTTGAATAACCTCTCTCCCAATTAAGCATTCCATGACAGATTACGCCCCGCTCGATGCCTGGATCGACCAGCATTTCGACGAAGAAGTCGCCTTTTTGCAAGAGCTCATCCGCGTCCCCACCGACACCCCGCCCGGCAACAACGCCCCCCACGCCGACCGCACCGCCGTGCTGCTGGAAGCCATGGGCCTGGTGGTGGAAAAGCACCCCGTGCCCGCCGCCGAAGTGTCTGCCGCCGGCATGGAATCCATCACCAACCTGGTGGTGCGCCGCGCCTTTGGCCCAGGCAAAACCATCGCCCTGAACGCCCACGGCGACGTGGTCCCGCCCGGCGACGGCTGGACCCACGCGCCTTACGGCGGTGAAATCGCCGACGGCCACATCTTCGGCCGCGCCACGGCGGTGAGCAAAGGCGACTTCGCCAGCTTCACCTTCGCCGTGCGGGCGCTGGAATCCCTGGGCCTGCCGCTTAAAGGCGCGGTCGAGCTGCATTTCACCTACGACGAAGAATTCGGCGGCGAACTCGGCCCCGGTTGGCTACTCAAAAACAACATTGTTAAGCCCGACCTGATGATCGCCGCAGGCTTCTCGTACCAGGTGGTGACGGCGCACAACGGCTGCCTGCAGATGGAAGTCACGGTGCACGGCAAGATGGCACATGCCGCCATACCCACCAGCGGCGTGGACGCGCTGCACGGCGCGGTGCAGATCCTGAACGCCCTGTACGCGCAAAACACGATTTACCAGCAGGTCACCTCGGGTGTAGAAGGCATCACCCACCCCTACCTGAACGTGGGCACGATCCAAGGCGGCACCAACACCAATGTGGTCCCCGGCAAGGTCACCTTCAAGCTCGACCGCCGCATGATCCCCGAGGAGAACCCGGTCGAAGTCGAAGCCAACATCCGCCAGATCATTGCTGATGCCGCCGCCCGCCAGCCCGGCATCACGGTGGACATCAAACGCCTGCTGCTGGCCCATTCCATGCAGCCCCTGCCGGGCAACCAGCCATTGGTCGATGCCATCCAGAAGCACGGCCTGGCCGTGTTTGGCGAGGCCATTCCGGCCATGGGCACGCCCCTGTACACCGACGTGCGCCTGTACGCGGCTGCGGGCATCCCCGGTGTGATTTATGGCGCCGGCCCCCGCACCGTGCTGGAGTCGCACGCCAAGCGCGCCGACGAGCGCCTGCGCCTGGAAGACCTGCGCCGCGCCACCAAGGTGATTGCGCGTACGCTGGCCGACCTTTTGTCTGCATAGACCTATTCAGCCTTTGCATCAAGATAGGTAGTCTCCACGGGGGCTACCAGCGATTGCTTGCGGTAGGCTTACACGGTCAAAAACACCAACGAGGACACTGAGCAAAATGGCCAAAGACATTTCTCCCGCAGAAATGGCGCTGCGCGACGCAGCCCGCGAATACCACTGCACTCCCACCAAAGGGAAAATCTCGGTCAACGCGACCAAGCCGCTGTCCAACCAGCGTGATCTGTCGCTGGCCTACTCGCCCGGTGTGGCCTACCCCTGCCTGGACATCCAGCGCGACCCGTCCCTGGCGGCGGAATACACCTCGCGCGGCAACCTGGTCGGCGTGATCACCAACGGCACGGCGGTGCTGGGCCTGGGCAATATCGGCCCACTGGCCTCCAAGCCGGTGATGGAAGGCAAGGGCTGTTTGTTCAAGAAATTCGCCGGTATCGACGTGTTCGACATTGAACTGGCCGAAAACGACCCCGACAAGCTGGTGGACATCATTGCCGCCATGGAGCCCACCCTGGGCGGTGTGAACCTGGAAGACATCAAAGCCCCCGAGTGCTTCTACATCGAGCAAAAGCTGCGCGAACGCATGAACATCCCGGTGTTCCACGACGACCAGCACGGCACGGCCATCATCTCGTCGGCGGCGCTGCTCAACGGCCTGGAGCTGGTGGGCAAGAAGATCGAAGACGTGAAGGTGGCGGTATCGGGTGCCGGAGCCGCGGCCATTGCCTGCCTGGACGTGATGGTGGGCCTGGGCGTGCAGCGCAAGAACATCTTCGCCTGCGATTCCAAGGGCATCATCTACCAGGGCCGCCCCGGTGGTTTTGACGCGTCCAAAGAGCGCTACGCCCAAGACACCTCGGCCCGCACGCTGGCCGACGCGGTGAACAATGCCGACGTGTTTTTGGGTTGCTCCGCCGCCGGTGTGCTCACCGCCGAGATGGTCAAGACCATGGCCGCCAAGCCCATCATCCTGGCGCTGGCCAACCCCGAGCCCGAAATCCGCCCCGAACTGGCCAAGGCCGTGCGCCCCGATTGCATCATTGCCACCGGCCGCTCGGACTACCCGAACCAGGTCAACAACGTGCTGTGCTTCCCGTACATCTTCCGCGGCGCACTCGACTGCGGCGCGACCAAGATCACCGAAGCCATGAAGCTGGCCTGCGTGCGCCAGATTGCCGACCTGGCCAAGGCCGACATCAGCGAAGAAGTGGCCGCCGCCTATGCGGGTAAAGAGCTGGTGTTTGGCAGCGACTACCTGATCCCCACGCCGTTCGACTCGCGCCTGATTCTGCGCATCGCCCCCGCCGTGGCCAAGGCCGCCGAAGAGTCCGGCGTGGCCACCCGCCCCATCCAGGACTACGAGGCGTATCGCCAAAGCCTGATGCGCTTTGTTTACCAAACCGGCATGGTCATGCGCCCGGTGTTCAGCTCGGCCAAGTCCGTGCCCGCCGGTAGCAAACGCGTGGCCTATGCCGAAGGCGAAGACGACCGCGTGCTGCGCGCCGCCCAGGTGGCCGTGGACGAAAACCTGGCCCACCCCATCCTGATTGGCCGCCCCGCCGTCATCGAAGCGCGCATTCTCAAAGCCGGGCTGCGCATCCGCGTGGGTGTGGACGTGGAAGTAGTCAACCCCGAAGAAGACACCCGCTTCCGCCAGTACTGGGAGACCTACCACAAGCTGATGGGCCGCCGCGGCGTGTCGCAAGACGTGGCCAAGGCCGCCGTGCGCCGCTCCAACACCACCATTGCCGCACTGATGGTGCGCCTGGGCGATGCCGATGCCATGCTGTGCGGCCTGCTGGGCCGCTACGACGGGCATCTGGAGCACATCCGCAACATCATTGGCCTGAAAAAAGGCGCTTCCGGCTTTGCCGCGCTGAACGCCCTGTTGCTGGACACCCATACCCTGTTCATCACCGACGCGTTTGTGAACGAAGAGCCCACCGCCGAACAGCTCGCCAGCATCGCGGTGATGGCTGCCGAAGAGGTGACCCGCTTCGGCCTGCCGCCCAAAGTGGCCTTCCTGTCGCACTCCAACTACGGTTCGTCCGACCGCCCCTCGGCCCGCAAAATGCGCACCGCCCGCGAATTGTTTGCCGCCATGGCCCCCGACATCGAGTCCGATGGCGAACTGCAAGGCGATGCGGCCCTGTCGCAACCCATGCGCGAAGCCGCCCTGCTGGATGCCGAAACCAGCCTGCACGGCGCGGCCAACCTGCTGGTCTGCCCCAACCTGGATGCGGCCAACATCCTGTTCAACGTGCTGAAAGTCACCGCTGGCCACGGCGTGACCGTCGGCCCCATCCTGCTGGGTGCGGCTGCTTCGGCACACATCCTCACGCCCTCGGCCACCGTACGCCGGGTGGTCAACATGACGGCTTTGGCGGTAGCCAACGCGGCCACTTTGCACAAGTAAGCAAGTCCCCCATGTCATCCCTCATTTAGAGGATGACATGGGGTGAGTGTTGTTTCAGACTTCCCCCAAGCCGTGTCTGCGCCACCCAAGACGGCCCAGGCGATTGCATTGCTCCGAGGAGATCCACTTCCCCAGTAATGCGCGCCCAACTTCGGGTAGCCCGTCGGGAGAAACGCACATGACTCCGTTTTCCAAATGGATGTTGCGCGGCATTACGCTGGCATTCTTGGTTGCTGTTGGTTGCACCATAGAGTGGAATGACCAGCACAAATATCCGTGGTTGGCCACGCTAGCAATGGTGGCGGTGGCTCTGCTATTGGCGTGGTGGTTTCTAGACAGCTTCGTCCTTACCCCTCTCCCCATCGTAGGCGAAGAACGGGAGATGGCTCTTACCAGCATCTATGCCTTTACCTACACATTTACTTTTCTGGCGGTGGCATTCCTAGCTTTTCCGTTCGGCAACCTACTCGACAAAGGCTCTTTTCCCGAAGCGGGGCCGATTCGGCTCTTGAACGGCTGCATCGCCATACCGGTTCCTGAAAGTGCAGCATCAGCCAGTAGACCCGTGTGGCCGAAAGGAATGCCGATCTGCACCACAGACAAAACAGAATCACACACCATCTTGGTCAGCATTGGCGGGGTGATCGGCTCAACCGACAAACCTGACTCACCCAGTAGAACCGTGTACACAGTGACCGACGGTTTTGTCGTTCCATTGTTGGTGCTGGTTTTGGCATTGGTCGGCGCGATCGTCAACCTCATGCGGTTTGTGCCGCAATTTCAGAAGCGCACGCATATCAATTTCGTGGGGACTACCGAAGACAAACCACTGCAGCCTTACGAAGCCCGCGAATTTGTCACGTTCCAGATTTTGCAGTTAATTACTGCGCCTTTCATTGCCATGGTGGCCTTTTATGCCATCGCACCGCAGACTTTGCCTGCCGCAATTGCATTGGCTTTTGTCAGCGGATACCTATCCCAAAGTGTGCTGTTGCGCATCAGTGCACTGGTAGAGGGACCCGGCAAAACGCCGACGGAGGCCACCTCACAAAAGCTGGGGGAGGTTGAAGTGCACGCGACAGATACCACAGCAGGTGGTGTGGATATGCCTGGCGTGCGTGTGACTATTACCCAACTGTCAAATAACCAAAAAATCTACGAGTCCATCAGCGACGCAAAAGGTTTGTTGGTGGTCAAGGCCCTTCCACTTGGGAAAATGCGAATTGAAGGTACTCTGGGCACACGTGTAGCAACACCCTTTGAAATAGATATACAGCCTGGGAAGCCGCAAAAAGCTCCTCTGCTTTTTTAAGCACCTTAACTAGGTTGGGCCCAAAAAGCGCACTTTTACATTATTTGGGGTAAAAACCATATAATATTTGATTGGAAAAAGGCCCACTCTGAGAAGAAGTGGGTTTTTTTTCGTTTATCAGTTTTTAATCTTTAGGGTAAAATTTATCATAAAAATAAACTATTCATCAGTTAGCGTGAGGTTTTATGGCCAGCGGACAACAAATTGCCGAACAAAACGTCCAGACATTTGCGTCTTGGATTGCAAGCAAGACAGATGATGACTTCAGGGCCATGGCCAGTCGTGGTGTCTTGTCCCGCAAGGAAATCGCCACCGAGTGTGGATTTGCAAAGTCGGCCCTAGACCAGAATCCCCGCGTCAAGGCTGCTTTGCGTGAGTTGGAAGATGCGTTGCGCGCCCGTGGTGTGCTCCCGCCAGTTGTTGAAAAAACGGCGGATGAGGCGGCAAAGCCGCTGATGCGTGAACCTGGAAAGCTGCGTGGTGCTCTTGATGCGGAGCGTCTGCGCCGACTGGAGACTGATAACGCCAGTCTGAAGGCTGAGGTCGCTGAACTCAAGCGCTCTTCGGAGAAGCATGCCATCCTGCGCGAGGCCTTGGCCCTGACAGGCAGGTTTCTTCGTGATTTGCGCCCAATGTTTAACCGCGAAACGGGGCCATTACTGTACTTGTAGTTTGCCAAGCAATAGCTCTAAATTTGTACGAATGTCGTCGTCTACGGAGTTCATGTTTAATGCGGCTACCAAATAGTCTGCCACTCTCGCTCTGTGACTGTTTGGGATATTCTCGGCCGGTGTGGATGCCAAATCACTGTTGAGGGACGGAGCTTCGTGTGAAGCAATGATGTGTTCCTCGTCAAGAGCTAAAAATTCTTTTAAGTTCATATCAGCTCGTAAAATTTTTATGAGTTTAGTATCGACAGTTGGTGACTGGACCAGTGTTGATGCAGCGAATTTGATTGCTGCCAGAAGAGGTGAAGGGGGCGAAGTTGACCTGCGGCGCCGGTTGACTCATAACACTGCTAAGCATTTGCTGACTTGTGTTTTGCATCTGTTGGCCGAATTGAGTTAGCGCATTGTTCAATTGTTGCATCTCTATCTGCGATTGTTGCTGCTGCAATCGTCTTTGCTTAAGGT
This sequence comes from uncultured Albidiferax sp., assembly GCA_963513125.1. Lineage (GTDB taxonomy): Bacteria > Pseudomonadota > Gammaproteobacteria > Burkholderiales > Burkholderiaceae_C > Rhodoferax_B. The sequence continues at coordinate 40,903 of CAUPPH010000014.1, read as the reverse complement.
CAAGCTGCTGCTGCGCTACACGCTGTTGATTTGCGGATTCCGCCTTCAGCTTTAGAGTTTCCATATCGCTCGTATATTTTGCAAGAGACTTCTCGTATGGGTCTTTAAATTGGCTACGCCAGTTGCAAATCTTAGTGGCGAGTTGGCCATCCAAGCCATCAATGACATGCTTTCCATTGCAGGCAAGATATAGATATTCGCGTTCTATTTGTCTTGCGCGCTCAATGTTTGACTGTGCTAGTGTCAAGGCATCTTGCGTGCTTTTGAGTTTTCCAATTAAATCATTAACATATTCGACAGGTAGTATTACAGCTTCCGGCGAGGCTCTAGTCAGTTTGAGGTGACGTACTTGACCGTTTGCATGCCGGACAATGACTACACCGCCCGCCAGTTTTGTTTTCGGGTCTATCGTTTCCACGGCAAACGACACTGCAGATGGGTCAACGGCATAAACGCCAGAATTATCCGTGAACTTGTAAATGACGTTTCTGCGGTCATTGACGAGCAAGCGAGTTGGGTTGAGGGGTGAGTTAACTGCTATCGAATTGTTTCCAAATTCGTCAGTGATACCTGTGGTGAAGGATACGTGGAAGCCGCCTGGGCCGTTTTGAATTTCTTCATTTATCCAGCTAGATGCTGGAAATTTCCCGGAAGGAGCGCGATATTGAACACTGGTGTTAACGAAATCATAAAGCACTCTTGGTGATTCAATGTTGTCGCCAGTTCCATTGTGTATCGTTATTTCCTCTACGTGATGCGTATCGGAAATGGCGATGTCTCTCCCAAGTCCGAACGCATAACCGTCCTTGCAGGCACCGTCCCAGTATGTGCGAACGTTTGCGCGCTCCATTTGGTCTTGTGTTGTAGGCAGTTTGCAAGCTTCCTTTTTGTTGACCGGCTGTACAAAAAGCCCAGGCTTTGGTTGAGCTAGCGGCGTGAGTTCTCCACTCTTTAGGCTGCGCTCAAAGGACGATGCTTCGTCGTAATTGATGGCGCGGACCGTTGGTCCCTGCTGGGTTGTGTTAGCACAGCCAGTGGTTAGGACAGTGGCAAAAGCGAAGGTGGTAAACGTGAGGCACCGCATCGGCAAGTTCTTTCTTTTGTAAAAATATAATTTATCTTATATTTAGAGTGCAGCTGCTCATAAGGGATAGAGGGGTAGGAAATTCAACCGCGTGGGGGCAAGTATGGGAAGGGTTTTGGGCTCCCAAGCACTTTGATTTGAGTAGTTTGGAGTAGTCGCGGCAGCTCCATGGTAAGACCTATGGCGAAAAGTCGGCTTTAAATCTACCGCGCACGCAGCTTGCCCCGCAATGCAGCTCATTCGCTGTTTTTCTCGGCCACCAATTGATGCGCTCATGGACCTCGAATCGCGGTGTCGATTGTGCTGCCTCATCCCAACTTGGCTCAACCTCGACACCCTGACCCAGCAGTGCATCAAAGTCATCCCACAACGGTGGCCCACGAGCCGGGATATGACCGCGCCATGCGCGAAGTCTGCCACAGGCTGGTTTGGAGGAGGGAAATCGCAAACAGCTATGACTGCTTCCAGCCTGTTGCCGTCATTGGTCAAATTGCAACGCTAACAGTACGCAACAATGAAAAAATCCTCCCTGTACGAAATGCACAAGGAGGATTGAGAAGTCATTTGTTATTACATATAACAAATAAAAATGCTACCGATAGCCTTTGCTTTACTCACTCACATCGCAATTGTGATAGTTTTTACCCTACATAGTTCCGAGTGCGCTTTTTTATTGGGTGGCACCGTTATTGCTGTAACGTCTGGATACCCCCTTTGGAGCCCCGATGAAAAAACGCGCCTTTCTGCACACCGCCCTGGCCACTGCCGCCCTGCTGCTCACCGCCACGGCTTTTGCCCAAAACACATCCCCGACACCCCTCAAATTCCAGCTCGACTGGCGCTTCGAAGGCCCGGCGGCGCTGTTCCTCACGCCTGCGGCCAAGGGCTACTTCAAAGATGCCAAGCTGGACGTCACCATCGACGTGGGCAACGGCTCCGGCGGCACGGTGACGCGGGTGGCCTCGGGGGCCTACGACATGGGCTTTGCCGACATGGCCGCGCTGATGGAGTTCCACGCCAACAACCCCGACGCGCCCAACAAGCCGGTGGCAGTGATGATGGTCTACGCCGACACCCCGGCCTCGGTCATGGTACTCAAGAAGTCCGGCATCAAAACCCCCGCCGACCTCATCGGCAAAAAGCTCGGTGCCCCGGTGTTCGACGCAGGCCGCCGCGCCTTCCCCATCTTTGCCAAGGCCAACGGCATCAGCGGCGTGCAATGGACCAGCATGGACCCGCCGCTGCGCGAAACCATGCTGGTGCGCGGCGATGTGGATGCCATCACCGGCTTTACCTTCACCTCGCTGCTGAACCTGGAAGCCCGTGGCACCCAGGCCGCCGACGTGCTGGTCATGCCCTACCCACAGTTTGGCGTAAAGCTGTACGGCAACGCCATCATCGCCTCGCCCAAGCTGATCAAGGACAACCCGGCCGCCGTCAAAGCCTTTTTACAGGCCTTTGCCAAGGGCATGCGCGAAGTCATCGCCCGGCCCGCCGTAGCCATCGAAGACGTGAAGGCCCGCGACGGCATCATCAACAGCGCGCTGGAGCTGCGCCGCCTGAACATGGCCATCGACACCGCCATCAACACCCCCAACGCCCGCGCCGAAGGCTTCGGCCAAACCACCCCACCCCGCCTGTCGCTGATGGCCTCGCAGGTGTCCGACGCGTTCGCCACCAAAACGCGGGTCAACCCCGACGCGGTGTGGAACGGCAGCTTCCTGCCTAGCGCGGCTGAGTTGAACGTGTTGCCGGGCAAGAAGTAGTTACTATTCTTTTCATAGCTGCTTGCGCCCATTGAATAAGCGCTTGCGGCCTATTTCTTATAAATTTGTGAACACACCACCCTTTGTAGACTTCTCCGATGTCTGGCTGGCCTACAACGACACGCTGCGGGCGCAAAACCAGTTTGCGGTCGAAGCCATCGACCTGCAGGTGCAGCAGGGCGAGTTCATCGCCATCGTCGGCCCTTCGGGCTGCGGCAAGTCCACCTTCATGAAGCTGGCCACCGGGCTGAAGATGCCGTCCAGGGGGCGTATCCGCATCGACGGCCAGCCGGTGACCGGGCCGCTCAAAATATCCGGCATGGCTTTCCAGGCCCCATCGCTGCTGCCGTGGCGCACCACGGTGGACAACGTGCTGCTGCCGCTGGAAATCGTGGAACCCTACCGCAGCCAGTTCAAAACCAAGCGCAAAGAATACGTGGAGCGCGCCCGCCAGTTACTGCAAAAGGTGGGCCTGGGCGGCTATGAAGACAAGTTCCCCTGGCAGCTCTCGGGCGGCATGCAGCAGCGCGCCAGCATCTGCCGCGCCCTGATCCACGAGCCCAAGATGCTGCTGCTCGACGAGCCGTTTGGCGCGCTGGATGCCTTCACCCGCGAAGAGCTGTGGTGCATCCTGCGCGACCTGTGGACCGAGCAGCGCTTCAACGTGATTCTGGTCACCCACGACCTGCGCGAGAGCGTGTTTCTGGCCGACACGGTGTACGTGATGGGCAAGAGCCCGGGCCGCTTCATGCACAAACAGCACATTGACCTGCCCCGCCCGCGCGACCTGGAGCTGACCTACACCCCAGAATTCACCGACATCGTCCACGCCCTGCGCGGCCACATCGGCAACTTCCGAAAGGCCACGCCATGAACTCCAAAACCCTGGAACGCTGGTCGCCCTGGGCGCTGCTGGTGCTGATATTGCTGCTGTGGCAAGGCATTTGCACCGCGTTCAACGTGTCGGAATTCATCTTCCCCAGCCCCTGGCGCATCTGGACGCAACTGGTCGAGTTCAAGGGCACCATCGCCGCCCACGCCTGGCGCACCTACTGGGTGACGATGGCGGGCTTTGGGCTGGCGATTGTGGTGGGCGTGCTGCTGGGCTTTGTGGTGGGCAGCTCGCGCCTGGCCTACGCCGCCATCTACCCGCTGATGACGGCCTTCAACGCCCTGCCCAAGGCCGCGTTTGTGCCGATTTTGGTGGTGTGGTTTGGCATCGGCACCGGCCCGGCCATCCTCACGGCGTTTTTGATCAGCTTTTTCCCCATCATGGTCAACATCGCCACCGGCCTGGCCACGCTGGAGCCCGAGCTGGAAGACGTGTTGCGCGTGCTGGGCGCCAAGCGCTGGGACGTGCTCACCAAGGTGGGCCTGCCGCGCTCCATGCCCTACTTTTTTGGCTCGCTCAAGGTGGCCATCACCCTGGCCTTTGTGGGCACCACCGTGTCGGAGATGACCGCGGCCAACGAAGGCATTGGCTACCTGCTGATCTCGGCCGGCTCCAGCATGCAGATGGGGCTGGCCTTTGCCGGCCTGATGGTGGTGGGCGCGATGGCCATGCTGATGTACGAGCTGTTCAGCTTGATCGAGAAGCACACCACCGGCTGGGCACACCGCGGCTCGCAAGGTGAATGACAAAGTGACTGGCTAGTATCAGACTAAACCGCTGCGTATTGATGCGGATCAAAGCAGCGTCCACAGGTCTTGCGTATGCTCCGGCCACCGTTGCTTTTGACGGAGGCAGTCCGCCGAGTTTCCACCCCGGGACCTCGGCAGGAGATACCCAAAATGACCCACCCACGACGCGTTTTCCTCATGGCCATTGCGGCCACCAGTGCAGCACTCTCGACAGGCGTACGTGCCCAGGCCAAGGTCGATGAAAAAGACCCCCAGGCCGCCGCCCTCGGCTATGCCGCCGACACCACCAAGGTGGATGCCAAAAAGTATCCCAAACACGCCGCTGCCCAGTTGTGCAGCAACTGCGCGCTGTACCAGGGCAAACCGGCTGATGCCACCGGTGCCTGCCCGCTGTTTGCAGGCAAGGTGGTTGCGGGCAAGGGCTGGTGCAGCGCCTGGGCCAAGAAGGCCTGATGCCTCTCACCGGTTTCAAAGGCAACAAACAGTCGCTGCCCCGCAAGCCCTGTGTGGCTTGCGGGCGCGACATGGTGTGGCGCAAAAGTTGGGCTAAAAACTGGGCCGAGGTGAAGTACTGCTCGGATGCCTGCCGCAAAGCCCCCAAGGGCCAAAATGCTTAGAAACCTGGTCATCGTGCTGGGCGACCAGCTCGATAGGGCCTCCAGCGCCTTCGACGGCTTTGACCCCGCGCAGGATGCCGTGTGGATGGCCGAGGTGGCCGAGGAGTCCACCCACATCTGGTCCAGCAAGCAGCGCATCGCCCTGTTTCTGGCCGCCATGCGCCACTTCGCCCAAGGCCTGCGGGACGCGGGCTACCCGCTGCACTACACCCGGCTGGACCAGGCCGACAACCGGGGCAGCCTGGCTGCCGAACTCCAATTTGCTATTAAAAATATAGCTGCCCACGCCCTGGTGATAAGCGGCGCAGGCGATTTTCGTGTGTATAAAGCTATCCAGGCCGTGGCCAAACAGGCCGACGTGCCGCTGGACGTGCGCGAAGACCGCCACTTCTATGCCACCGTGCGCCAGTTCGCCGACCACGCCCAAGGCCGCAAGTCGCTGCGCATGGAATATTTCTACCGCGAAATGCGCCGCCGCCACGGCGTGCTGATGGAAGGCGACCAGCCCACCGGCGGCCAGTGGAACTTCGATGCCGAGAACCGCGAAGCCTTTGGCAAAACCGGCCCCGGCAGCGTACCCGCCCGCACCACGTTTGCGCCCGATGCCACCACGCAAGAGGTCATCAACCTGGTCAACACCCGCTTCGCCAGCCACCCCGGCACGCTGCACAGCTTTGCCTGGCCCGTGACCCGCGCGCAGGCCTTGCAGTCGCTACAGGCCTTCATCCAAGAGCGCCTGCCCCTGTTTGGCCGCTACCAGGATGCCCTGTGGCCGGGCGAGGCCTGGCTGTACCACTCGCACCTGTCGGCGGCGCTCAACCTCAAACTGCTGAACCCCCGCGAGGTGGTGGCCGCCGCCGAGGCCGCCTACCACGCAGGCGCGGCCCCGCTGGCCTGCGTGGAAGGCTTCATCCGCCAGATTCTGGGCTGGCGCGAATACGTGCGCGGCATCTACTGGACGCAGATGCCCGCCTATGCCGAACGCAACGCCCTCAACGCCCAGGAACCCCTGCCTGCCTGGTACTGGACCGGCCAGACCGACATGGCCTGCCTGCGCGATGCGATCGAGCAAACCCTGGCCCACGGCTACAGCCACCACATCCAGCGCCTCATGGTCACCGGCCTGTTCGCCCTGCTACTGGGCGTGCAGCCGCAGCAGGTACACGCCTGGTACTTGTCGGTGTATGTGGATGCGGTGGAATGGGTGGAGCTGCCCAACACCTTGGGCATGGCCATGTACGCCGACGGCGGCCTGATGGCCAGCAAGCCCTACATCGCCACCGGCAAGTACATCGAACGCATGGGCAGCAAACAGCACTGCGCAGGCTGCCGCTACGACCCGGCGCTGCGCGAAGGTGCGCGCGCCTGCCCCTTCACCACCCTGTACTGGGACTTTCTGGCCCGGCACGAAAAGATGCTGACCGCCAACCCGCGCATGTCCTTGCAGGTGCGCAATTTAGCCCGCCTGAGCGACGCGCAAAAGCAGGCCGTAGCCGAGCGCGCCGCCGCCATCCGCAGCGGTGCCGTGGGAGCCAGCGCATGAGCTTCGAGCCCACCCTGGCCGCCGCCCTGGCCCGCATCGCAGCCGTGCGCCCCGCCGACTACGCCCGCAGCCGCAACGCCATCGAAGGAGCGGTCACCGGCCTGTCGCCCTACATCACCCACGGCTTTGTCACCCTGCCCGAGGTGCTGGCGGGCGTGGCGGCGCAGCACCGGCTGGACGTGGGGCACAAGTTCATTTTCGAGCTGGGCTGGCGGGAATACTTTCGCCACGTGTGGCAGCACCTGGGTCCCGGCATCCTGCAGTCGCTGCACGAAGGCTTGCTGCCCAAAAACGCCTATGCAGCCGAGATGCCCGCCGACATCCGCCAGGCCCGCACCGGCATCCCGGCCATCGACACCGCCGTGCGCACGCTCTACGCCACCGGCTATCTGCACAACCACGCCCGCATGTGGCTGGCCAGCTACGTGGTGCACATCCGCAAAGTGCATTGGCGTGCCGGGGCCGACTGGATGCTGGCCCACCTGCTCGACGGCGACCTGGCCAGCAACCACCTCAGCTGGCAGTGGGTGGCGGGCACGGGCAGCACCAAGCCTTATCTGTTCAACGCTGAAAACGTCGCCAAATACGCCCCGCCCGACTGGCACAGCCCCGGCAGCGTGATCGACACCAGCTACGCCGCGCTGGATGCCATCGCCCGCAGCCCCAAAGCCTTGGCCGGACTGCCCGCAGGCGAAGGCGTGGACGAGCCCGCCGTGTCCTCCACCCCGCCCGATGCCACCGCACCCGATGCCGCGCTGGTCGCGGGACGAGAGGTGTGGCTGGTCCATCCCTGGGCGCTGCGCCTGCCGCCCGACCTGCCCGCCGGCACGCTGTGCATCGGTATCTACCTTGCAGAATTTCATAGCACCTGGCCCTGGAGCGATAAGCGCTGGAGCTTTGTGGGAGCCCGCATGGCCGCGCTGACCACCGCCCACTGGCACGCCGATACCGCCACGCTGCAACAGGCCCTGCGCGGTGCAAGCTCGGTACGCACTGTGGCCGACCCGCACGTGGATCTGAGTACCCTGGCCCAGGTGCAACCCGCGCCGCAATTGTTTGCCGAAGTCGCCCGCCCCTGCACCTCGTTCTCGCAGTGGTGGACCCGCACCACGCGTGGCATCACCCAGTTGCACGACTTGCCTGGGCTGGCAAGCCTGTCTGCCGGTCCTCTGTTTGACCCCCCTCTAGAAAGCACTTCCCATGACAACGACACTCCCTCAGATCGCCCTGGTGACCGGCGCACGCGGTGGCATAGGCCGTGAAGTCGTCGCCCAGTTGCGCCAGGCAGGCCACCGGGTTGCCGCAGTTGGCCGCGATGCCACCAGCCTGGCGGAAGTAGCGGCAGATGCCCATATTGCCGCCGACACCACCACGTTTGAGGGCACCGCCGAGGCCATCGCCGCCTGCATCGCCCAGCTCGGCGGCCCGCCCACGCTGCTGGCCCACTGCGTCGGCAGCACCTTGATTGCGCCCCTGCACCGCAGCACGGCGGCCCAGTACCGCGAAGTCATGCGCATCAATCTGGACAGCGCCTTCTTCATGCTGCAAGCCTGGGTCGAAGCCCTGCGCGTGGCCAAGCTGCAAGGCGCGGCAGTGCTGGCCTCTAGCGTGGTCTCGCGCATCGGCGTGGCCAACCACGAGGCTATCGCCGCTGCCAAAGGCGGCATCGAAGCCCTGGCCCGCAGTGCAGCAGCCACCTACGCCCCGCTAGGCCTGCGCGTCAACGTAGTGGCACCCGGCATGACCGACACCCCCATGACTGCAGGCATGCTGCGCATGGACGCGATGCGCGAAGGCGCGGGCAAGCAGTACCCGCTGGGCGGCGTGCAGACCGCGGTGCAGGTAGCGGATGCCATGGCCTGGCTACTGAGCGATGGCGCGGCGCGGATTACCGGGCAGGTGATTGCGGTGGATGGTGGGTTTACTACCGTGCGGCCGCTGGTGAAGTAGGTGTGGCTGCTGGAGGGGTTTGCTATTTAATACGTAGCTACTCCCGCTTATGGAATGGGCGGTGGGGGCAGTTCTTATTGGCCAAAAATCTAGTGGGTTCAACAAGTCAGCGGCTTGTCACAAGCCGGGCTCCACACCTGCACCTGGTTTTTCCCCGCCCGCTTGGCGCTGTACATGGCCACGTCGGCGTACTGCGTCAGGGTCTCTACCGTATGGGCGTGCAGAGGAAACAAAGCCACGCCGATGCTGCCGGAGATATGGGCGGGCCCCTGTGGCAGGTCAAACACTTCGCCCAGGCTGGCCACCAGTGCCTGGGCAATGCGCACGGCAGTCTCGGGGCTGGTGATCTCGGGCATGACCACGGCGAACTCGTCGCCGCCCATGCGGGCCACGGTGTCGCTGTCGCGGATGCGGCCTTTCAAGCGCTGCGCAACCTGTTGCAGCAAGGCATCGCCCGCCGCGTGGCCCAGGCGGTCGTTCACCGATTTGAAGCCGTCCAGGTCCAGCCAGAGCATGGCGACGCCGCTGTCATGGCGCTTGGCCAGGCTCATGGCCTGCGCGCAGCGGTCCCAGAACAGGTTGCGGTTGGGCAGGCTGGTGAGGGTGTCGTGGTGGGCCAGGGTCCACAGGCGCTCGTCTTGTTCGCGGCGCGCGGTGGAGTCAGTCAACACCATGATGGCACCGGCCGGGCTGCTGTCGGCATGGCGCAGGTGGATCCAGTAGGCGGCGCACCACAGGTTGCTGGTGTCCAGGCGGAACTCCAGCCACTGCACCTGGTGGCTGTGGCGGTGGTGGGCCCAGGCGTGCTCCGCCCGGCTGCGGTCCTCGGGGTGAACGAACTCCAGAAAGTGGCGACCCTGGGCCTGCTCCGGCGTGCAGGCCGTGAGGGCGCGGCCATTGACGTTGAGGTAGCTGCAGCAATCGGCACTGTCCAGCTCCAGCACGCCCACCGGGGCCGCGGCCAGCAGCACCTGCAGCCGCTGTTCCTTGAGGGCCAGCTCGCTGTTGGTCTGGCGCAAATCCTGGGTGTGGCGGGCCACCTCGGCCAGCAGTTCCTGGTTGTAGTTTTTCAGCAGCGTCTTGGCCCGGTAGGCGTGGGTGATGTCGGTGGCCGTGCCGCGGTAGCCGGTCAGGTCGCCCCCGTCGTTCCAGACCGGCAGGCCATTGACCTGCATCCACAACGGCGCACCTTGTGAATTTTCACGGCCTTGCACCGCAATCTCCAGGAGGCGAAAAGGCCGCTGGCGGGCCAGTGCGTTTTCCAGCTCCTTCAGGTGCGGCTGCGAAACCCCCTCCAGGATGCCGTTCCAGAACTGACCGGGTGCCAGGCGGATGTGCTTTGCCAGGCGGCCACTGATGCTAAGCACCTGCCCGTCTTTGTTGATTTCCCACAGCAGGTCATTGGAGACGCGAGCGAAATCCCGGTTGCGCAGCATGTGGTGGTTGCGCGACTCCACGGCACCGCCCAGCCACAGGCCCACCAGGGCAATCGCCACCATCACCAGCTGGTACTGCAGGGCGAGTTCGCGCTGGTTGAACAAGGCCGTCATCACCGCCAAACCACTGCCCAGCAACACCACCGCCAGCACCGCGCCCCGCAGGTTGAAGCGCAGCGCCGCCCCGACCAGCGGCAGCAGCAACAGCAAGGCAATCAGCGGCACAAACTGGTTCAAGTTCAGGTAATAGGGCACGGCAAACACCAGCAGCAAGGCGGGCACCACCATGGCCGTAATCTGCAGATCGGCGCGGCGGTCTTCCGCCACGGACCGGGCATGGGTTTTGTGCAGTTGCGTCCAGCGCCCCTGCTGCAGGTACAGACTCAACCGGGGCCAGGCGCGCACCAGCAGCAAAGGGGCCAGGACGACGATGCCAATAAAGTCGCCCGTCAGCCAACTCACGGCCACCTCGGCCCCCTGGGCCTGCGCAATCGTGCCGGTTGCCACCAGCTGGAAGGTGCCCGCCAGGGCCGCCAGGGTGCTGGCCAGCAAGGCTCCGGCAATAAACAGCACGCAGTGGGCCGGACGGCTGAGATCCCATGGGCCGCGGACGCCCCAGCGCAAAGGAAACACCACGGCGGCATAGGCCAGGGCATAGGCGTACCACTCGTACGAAAACCAGAACATCCGCGCCGACAGCAGACCAGGCCAGGGCGCGCCCGACAAGCCGAACTGCAGCAGGCTGACCGCCAGATTGGCCACCAGCTCCAGCAGCAAGCCGGGCCAGCCTAGCACCAGCAGGCAAGCAAAGCGCAAACCAGCGGGCAAAAACCACAGGCTGGCGCTGCCCAGCACATCCAGCAGCCGGGCGCAGTACCAGGTAGACAGCCACAGCAAGATGTAGCAGGCTGCAAAAACCAGGAACCGTGGTGAAAACCGGGGCACGGGCTTCATGCCGATGCCGTCACAACATGCGGGAAACTCAGCATACGAAAACGGCCCAGGTGGAAGGGAAAACGCCAGTGGAATCGAAAGGCCGAAGGGCAACAGCTCCGTTACATGTTAGATCGATTTACAGCGTTCCCACCGGCGATATTTAGGCTTGCTTGCGGGCCACAAAATGGTCGCCCGCCCCCTGGGGCAGCCGCAGCGTGTCCAGCAATCCCGCCAGCGCAAACGTGGCGGCCACCACAAAGGCCAGCTTGTACTCGAAGGCCGACACCGTCACCCCCAGCGGACCCGACAGCCCCTGGCCCAGCCGTATCGCCATCGCTCCCAGGGTGATGCCTGCCGCCATGCTGACCTGCGAGATCACGTTGAACAGCCCGTTGGCATCGGCCATCTGCCGCTCGGGCACATCGGCAAAGGCGATGGTGCCCAGGCTGGTGAACTGCATCGAGCGCGTCATGCCGCTGATGAACAGCATCGGCACCAGCACAGCCGCGGGCGTGGCGGGCCCCACCAGGGCCCAAGAGGCCAGGCATAGCGCGGCCAGCAGCCCGTTCCACAACATCACCGGGCGGTAGCCAAAGCGGCGCAGGATGGGCGTGGTCACGGTCTTCATCGCCAGGTTCCCCGCAAACATCACCAGCAACCACAGGCCCGAATGCAGGGCATCCATGCCCAGGCCCAGTTGGAACATCAGCGGCAGCAAAAACGGCAGGCTGCTGATGCCCATGCGCGAGATGGAGCCGCCCACCATGGCCGCGCGAAAGGTCGGGATCTGCATCGGCGCCAGGTCCAGCATCGGGCTGGCCGCCCGGCGGAAATGCCGCACCGCAGCGGCCAGCAGCAGCGCGCCGCCAATGCACACCAACACGGTGGCCGCATCCACGGTGTTGGCCAGTTGCTCCAGCGCACCCAGCAGGGCAAACATGCCTGCGCCGCACAGCACAAAGCCGGTCCAGTCGAAGGGTTTGCGGGGCTCGGGCTCCATCTTCGGGATCAGCCACAGCGCCAAGCCAAAGGCCACCAGCCCCAACGGCACGTTGAGGAAAAATATCCAGTGCCAGCTCGCGTGGCTGACGATGAAGCCACCCAGCGGCGGCGCAATCACCGGGGCCACCAGCGCAGGCCACACCAGGTTGGACATGGCCGCCATGCGCCCGGCCTGCGGCGTGTGGCGCAGCACCAGCAAGCGCCCCACCGGCACCATCAGCGCGCCGCTGGCCCCCTGCAGCACCCGCAGGGCGATGAAGGTGTGCAAATCGGTGACCAAGCCGCAGGCCACCGAGGTCAAGGTAAAACCGGCAATCGCGCAGGCAAATACGTTGCGCGGCCCCAGGCGGTTGGCAATCCACCCGCTCACCGGGATGAACACGCCCAGCGCCAGCAGGTAGGCGCTCATCGCCACGTTGAGCTGCACCGCCTGCACGCCGAACGAACGCGCCATGTCGGGCAAGGCGGTGGCGATGATGTTGCCGTCCAGCACCTCCATGAACATCGCCCCGGTCACCAGGTACATCACCCAGCGCAGGCGTGCACCTTCTAGCTTGCCCATTCCCATGTTCCTTTATGGCAAGGCCACCCCCTGGCAGCCGCGCCAAGCATGGTAACGGGATTGGGCTACCGTTGAATTTGCTATTTTTTCTATAGCTTTTTACGCTTATCAAATAAGCGCTAGAAGCACTTTTTATATAAATTTAACCCAAGCGCTGGCGCGTGCGACTCGCCACATCGCGCAGCCACGGGTGCTGCTGCCAGTGCTGGGCGGCAAAGGCCTGGATCTGCGGCTGGTAGGTGAGCGACAGGCCGATCACGTCCAGCCCTTCCAAAAACATCTGGCGGTGCCGGTCGCTCAGGGTGAAAGCGGCATCCACGCTGGCGCTGCGCACCCGCATGCCTTGCACGTCGATCTGCACCGTGCCGTGCTGGTCGGCATCCAGCGCCAGCGCGTCGATCTGCGCCTGCGGCAGCATAGCCAGCAGCAGGCGGTTGTTCATGGCGTTGGAGTAAAAAATCTCGCCAAAGCTGGGTGCCACCACCGCCTGGATGCCGTACTGCTGTAGCCCCCACACGGCGTGCTCGCGGCTGGAGCCGCAGCCGAAATTGGCCCCGGCCACCAGCACCCGGGTGGGGGCGTAGGCGGGCTGGTTCAGCACGCAGTCGGGGCGCGGCTGGCCCTGGCCGTCAAAGCGCAGGTCGTACAACAGGCCCTGGGCCAGGCCGGATTTGTCGATGCCGTGCAGAAACTGCTTGGGCATGATCTGGTCGGTGTCGAGGTTTTCGGTGCGGATGGCGGCCATGCGGCCTTCGATCAAGGTGCTGTCGATGGGGGACTTAGCCATGGTGCAGCTCCAGGGTGCGGACATCGGTAATGCAGCCGGTCACGGCGGCGGCGGCGGCCATGGCCGGCCCCATCAAATGGGTGATGGCCCCGCGCCCCTGGCGGCCCTCGAAGTTGCGGTTGGTGGTGGACGCGCAGCGCACGCCGGGTGCCAGCAGGTCGCCGTTCATCGCCAGGCACATCGAGCAGCCGGGTTGCCGCCACTCGAAGCCCGCGTCCAGCAGCAGCTGGGCAATGCCCTCGCGCTCGGCCTGCTGTTTGACCGCGCCCGAGCCCGGCACCACCATGGCCCGCACGCCCGCAGCCACGTGCCGCCCGCGCACCACGGCGGCCACGGCGCGCAGGTCCTCGATGCGGGCGTTGGTGCAGGAGCCAATGAACACATGCTGCACCGGCGTGCCCGCAATGGCCGCGCCCGCTGCCAGCCCGGTGTAGCGCAAGGCCTGCTCGGTGCTGCGGCGCACCGGGCCTTCGGGTTGGGCCTCGGGCCGGGGCACGGTGCCGTCGATGGCCACCACCTGGTCGGGGCTGGTGCCCCAGGTGACGTGCGGGGCCACACTGCGGGCATCGAAGCGGTGCTCTGCGGCAAACACCGCACGGGGGTCGCTGTGCAGCGCGGCCCAATGGGCCCGTGCGGCATCTTGCACCGCACCCTGGATGTCGGGCGCGCGCGCCAGCACATAGGCGATGGCCGTGGCATCGGGCGCAATCAGCGCCCCGCGTGCGCCCGCCTCCACCGCCATATTGCACAGGGTAAAGCGTGCCTCGACCGACAAAGCATCGATGGTGCTGCCGCAAAACTCCACCACAAAGCCGCGCGCGCCCTGGGCACCGATCTGGCCAATCACCATCAGGATCAAATCCTTGGCGGTGGTGCCCGGTGGCAACGCGCCGTCGATGCGGATGCGCATGTCTTGCGCCAGCCGGTACACCAGGGCTTGGGTGGCCAGCACATGCTCCACCTCCGAGGTTCCGATGCCAAAGCCCAGCGCGCCCAACGCGCCGTAGGTGGTGGTGTGGCTGTCGCCGCACAGAATCACCATGCCAGGGCGCACCATGCCGTGTTCTGGCGCGATCACATGCTCGATGCCTTGCAGCGCGTCGTTGGTGTCGAACAGCGGGATGCCGTAGTGCACGCAGTTGCGCTGCAGGTTGCTGGCCTGCAGGGCAGGAGCGGCATCGGTAATCACCCGCCAAGATGTAGGTGTCGTGGGAATCACATGGCTGACCACGGCCACGTTCTGCCCCGGCATGGGCACGCCCCGGCCTTGTTCTTGCAGCCCGGCAAAGGCCTGCGGGCTGGTGTATTCGTTCATCAGGTGCAGGTCGCAAAACAGCAGCACGTTCTGCGCATCCAGCACCGCCACGGTGTGGCTGGCGACGAGCTTTTGGTACAGCGTGCGGGCGGTCATGCGGTAGCTCCGGTCAGAAACGGCAGCACCTTGGCCAGCAAGGCCTCGGGCGCTTCCTCGGCGATGTAGTGGCCGCAGGGCAGCGGCTCGCCGCGCACGTCATCGGCCACGCGCTGCCATTCGGCCAGCGGCTGAAAGCAGCGGTGCACCACGCCCTGCGCGCCCCACAGTGCCAGCAGCGGCATGGGCAGGCGGTGCCCGGCGGTCACATCGGCGCGGTCATGTTCCAGGTCGATGCTGGCGGCGGCGCGGTAGTCTTCGCACAGGCCATGGGCCGTGCCCGGCAGGGCCAGCGCGCGGGTGTAGGCGGCGAGCGCACGCGGGTCAAACGGGGCCAGGCCCGCGCTGCGGCTGCCCATCACATCGCGGATGTAGGCGGCAGGGTCGGCCTGGATCAGGCGCTCGGGCAGCGGCGCGGGTTGGATCAAAAAGAACCAGTGCCAGTAGGCGCGGGCAAAGGCCTCGGTGGTTTGCGCGTACATGGCCAGGGTGGGCGCGATGTCCAGCAGCACCAGGCGCTGCACCGCCTGCGGGTGGTCGGCAGCCAGGCGGTGCGCCACGCGTGCGCCCCGGTCGTGCGCCAGCACATCAAACCGCGCATGGCCCAGCGACTGCATCACCTGCAGCATATCGTGCGCCATCACCCGCTTGCTGTAGTTGCCGTGGTCGGCATCGCCCGCAGGCTTGGACGAATCGCCATAGCCGCGCAGATCGCACAGCACCAGGCTGAACTGCGCCGCCAGCACCGGCACCACCTTGTGCCAGATGGCATGGGTTTGCGGGTGGCCGTGCAGCAGCAACAGCGGCGGGCCACTGCCGCCGACCACGGTGTGGATGTGGATGCCGGTGTCGGTGGGCACCGAGTGGCGGGTGAAGCCGGGAAAAAGGGGATCGTGGGACATGTTCAATCGGCCTTGATGCCGCGCTCCTTGATGAGTTTGGCCCATTGGGGCATTTCCTGCTGCAGGCGGCTGGCGGCCTGGGCGGGGGTGGAGGGAATGGGGTCGAAACCGTCGCGGGCCATGCGCTCTTTCAGCGCAGCCACGCCCAGGGCCTGGTTCAGCGCCTGGTTGAGTTTGTCCACAATGGGCTTGGGGGTGGCGGCGGGCGCAAACACGATGAACCAGGTTTCGAAGCTGTAGCCCGGAAGACCGGCTTCGGCGATGGTGGGCACTGTGGGCAGCAACGCCGAACGCTTGGAGCCGGTCACGCCCAAGGCCCGCAACTTGCCCGCCTGCACCTGCTGCTGCGCGGCCGACAGCACCGGAAAGCTCATGTCCACCTGACCGCCAATGGTGTCCACCAGGGCCGGGCCACCGCCCCGGTAGGGAATGTGCAGGATGGACACCCCCGCCACCGCCTTAAACAGCTCGGCCGACATGTGGAAAGTGCTGCCCGCCCCGGCCGAACCGTAGCTGTGCTTGCCAGGCCCGGCCTTGAGCAGGGCGATCAGGCCCTTCACGTCCTTGGCGGGCAGGTTGTTGTTGACCACCAGCACATGCTGCGAACTGGCCACCATGCCGATGGGGGCCAGGTCTTTCAGCGTGTCGTAGGGCATCTTGGCGCTGAGCGCGGGGTTGATCGCCAGCGACACGGTCTGCAGGCCGATGGTGTAGCCGTCGGGGGCCGCCTTG
Source organism: uncultured Albidiferax sp. (assembly GCA_963513125.1). GTDB lineage: Bacteria > Pseudomonadota > Gammaproteobacteria > Burkholderiales > Burkholderiaceae_C > Rhodoferax_B. Next base: position 24,534 of record CAUPPH010000014.1, on the reverse strand, counting down.
GCCACCGCATCCACGCCCAGGTTGCCACCCGCCCCGGCCCGGTTGTCCACCACCAGCGTGCCGCCCAGGGCCTTGGCCCATTCGTCGGTGATCTGCCGAGCCACCAGGTCGGCACTGCCACCGGGAGCGTAGGGCACGATGAGCTTGATCGGGCGGTCGGGGTAGGTTTGCGCGTGGGCGCTGCTGGCCATGGCCAGGGCGCACAGCGCGAGCGTGGTGAGGATGGGACGGCGTTGCATCAAAGTCTCCGGTTGTTGTGTGGGTTTGGTCTATGCTATCCATGAACCCATAAAACACAATAATTGCAAATTTACTTCTTACGGTCTTAAAAGTTAACAATCACCATGGATGGATTTTCTGATCTGGCGTTTTTTGTACTGCTGACCCAACAGCCCAGCTTGGCGGCGGCGGCGCAGCAGCTGGGCATCACACCGCCCGCCGTGAGCAAGCGGCTGGCAGGCCTGGAGCGGCGCCTGGGCGTGCGCCTGCTGAACCGCACCACCCGGCGCACCAGCCTCACGCCCGAGGGCGAAACCTATCTGACGGAAGGCACGCGGGTGCTGGAAGCGCTGGGGGCGCTAGAGCGCAGCGTGAGCGGCAGCCGCGCCACGCCGCAGGGCACCGTGCGCATGGGGGCCACCCTGGGCTTTGGCCGCCAGCACCTGGTGCCCGCGCTGTCGCAATTCGCCCGCAGCTTCCCCGAGGTAGAGGTGCAACTGCACCTGTCGGCCCAACCGCTGAACCTGGTGGAGCAAGGCTTTGACCTGCTGGTGCGTTTTGGCGAGCTGCCCGATGCCCGCCTGACCGCCCGGCTGCTGGCGCACAACCGTCGCTTGCTGTGCGCCGCCCCGGCCTATCTGCAACGCGCGGGCACACCCACCACGCCGCGCGAGTTGGCGCAGCACGCCTGCATCTTCATCCGCGAAAGCGACGAGACCTTTGGCACCTGGCACCTGTCGAACGGCGCGCGCAGCGAGAGCGTGAAAGTGCGCGGCCCGCTCTCTACCAACGACGGGCCCTCGGCGCTGGCCTGGGCGCTGGACGGGCACGGCATTCTGGTGCGCTCGCAGTGGGAGGCGGCTGCGCTGTTGCGCGCGGGCCAGTTGCAGGCCGTGCTGCCCGACTGGCACCCGCCCGCCGCCGACATTTTTCTGGTGTTCCAGGCCCAGCCCCGGCTGCCCGCCAAAACCCGGGCGCTGGTGGACTTCTTGCTGAAGCAATTTGCGCCCTACCGCACCCGGGGAGATGCCGCGCTGGGGCCCTGGTGAAGGCGCATAACAAAAAAGCCCTGCAACTTTGCAGTTGCAGGGCTTTCGTGTTTTTTGGAGGAGACGGAGGGATTCGAACCCTCGATGGAATTTTAAGTCCCATACTCCCTTAGCAGGGGAGCACCTTCGGCCACTCGGTCACGTCTCCAAGACCAATATTATCGCACGACTTTTAGCGGTTTATGAACGTGAAGCAACTTTCCTGGCTCGGGATACGTTGCACCCAAGTCCATGAAAGTTAGGCTGCAGGCTGGTCGAGTTCAAAAGCTTTGTGCAGCGCGCGCACGGCCAGCTCCATGTACTTCTCGTCGATCACCACCGAGGTCTTGATTTCGCTGGTGGAGATCATCTGGATGTTGATGCCTTCTTCCGACAGGCAGCGGAACATCTTGCAGGCCACGCCCACATGGCTGCGCATGCCGATGCCGACAATGCTGACCTTGCAGATCTTCGCATCACCAATGATCTCGGTAGCACCCAGCTTGGGCAGCACTTTTTCTTTCAGCAGGTCGACCGTCTTGGCGAAGTCGTTGCGGTGCACGGTGAAGCTGAAGTCGGTCTTGCCGTCTTTGCTGACGTTTTGGATGATCACATCGACTTCGATGTTGGCATCGGCCACGGCACCCAGAATTTGGTAGGCGATACCGGGGGTGTCGGGCACGCCCAGCACGGAGACTTTGGCTTCGTCGCGGTTGAATGCGATGCCCGAGACAATGGCTTGTTCCATATTTTCGTCTTCTTCAAAAGTAATCAGGGTGCCAGATTTGGCTTCAATGTCGATGTCGATGTCCCACGGGGTGAAGCTGGACAACACCCGCAGCGGCACTTTGTATTTGCCCGCAAATTCGACCGAGCGGATCTGCAGCACTTTGGAGCCCATGGAGGCCATCTCCAGCATTTCTTCAAAGCCCACGGTCTGCAGGCGGCGTGCTTCGGGCACGACGCGCGGGTCGGTGGTGTAGATGCCGTCCACGTCGGTGTAGATCAGGCACTCGGCAGCCTTCATGGCGGCGGCCACGGCCACGGCCGAGGTGTCGCTGCCGCCACGGCCCAGCGTGGTGATGTTGCCCGCCTCGTCCACGCCCTGGAAGCCGGTGACGATGACCACCTTGCCCGCGGCCAGATCGACGCGCACCTTTTGGTCGTCAATCGACTCGATGCGGGCCTTGGTGTGGGCGCTGTTGGTCAGAATCGGCACTTGCCAGCCGGCGTAGCTGACCGACTCCATCCCCTCGCCTTGCAGCGCAATGGCCAGCAGGGCGACCGAGACCTGCTCGCCAGTGGAGGCCAGCATGTCGAGTTCGCGCTGGTAGGCTTCGGTGGCTTTGGCGGGTGCCAGCTCTTTGGCCAGGCCCAGCAGGCGGTTGGTTTCGCCGCTCATGGCGCTGGGGACCACCACCATCTGGTGGCCCGCGCGTGCCCATTTGGCGACGCGCTTGGCGACAAGGCGGATGCGCTCGGTGGAGCCCATCGAGGTGCCGCCGTATTTGTGAACGATCAATGCCATGGAATGTAGAAGACGCTAGAAGTTGAATGCCAAAGGGCAAAAATATGCATGAATTACAAGGGCTTTGCAGGTGTCGCGGATGCGGTAGGCAAAGCCTTCGGATTGTACCAATCCAGTAACACGCCCCGGCGCACCGCAAAGCCCGCGCCCACTTTGATGTGGATTTTTTGCCCACGCGTGGTGCAGGCGGCGATCTGGTGCTGCAACTCCTGCAGTTGCGCGGTGCTGGGCGTGGTGCCGTGGGTGCCGGTGAGCCAGTGGCGCAGCACGTTGGCCTGGCGGGCGTACGACAGGGCTTGCAGGGCCGCGATCTTGGGTGGGTTGCCCACGGTGGCCAGGTCCTGCACCGCCACCTCCGCCAGCACGGTTTGCGCCTGGGCGGCGTGGGCGGCGCTGCGGGCAAAGGTCTCGCGAAACTGCGGAAACGCGGCCTCCAGCACCGGCAGCAACTGGGCGCGGATGCGGTTGCGGGTGAAGCGCGTGTCGGCATTGGTCGGGTCGATCACATACGCCACACCGCGCTGGGCCAGCCAGTCGCGGATGTGGTCGGCGCGTACGCCTAGCAGCGGGCGGTGGTAGTGGATACCGTCGCGCTCCCAGCGTACAGGCATGCAGGCCAGTCCTGGCAGACCGGCACCGCGGCTCAGGGCCAGCAGCAGGGTCTCGACCTGGTCGTCGGCGTGCTGGGCCAATACTATTGTTTTGATAGCTACTGGCGCAAGCGGAACCTGCGCTAGCAGCCTAAAAGCCTTATAACGTGCTTTGCGGGCTGCATCCTCCGGACTTTCGCCTGGTGCGGGCTGGGCCTGGACATGCACCACCTGTAGCGGCACCTGCAAGCCCGCGCAAAAGGCTTCGCATTGGCGCACAAAATCGTCGGCTGCGGCCTGCAGCCCGTGGTGGATGTGCACGGCCTGCACCTGGCCTGGCCAGCGCTCGGAACAGGCCAGCAGCAAGGCGGTGGAATCGGCCCCGCCGCTGAACGCCACCGTGAAGGGCAGCGTGGGCGCAAAGGCCCGAACGGCATCCAGCACAGTCTGGGCCATGGTGGTCTAGCCGTGGAGGCCGCGCCGCTCGATGTGCTGCTCCTGGTAGTAGCGGGTCTTTTCGGTGTACATGGCGCGGTCGGCCCGGATCAGCGTGGCTTCGAGCTGGTCGCTGCTGCTGCAGGTGGCCATGCCGATGGCAATGCTGAGCTTGTGGCCGGTGTAGAACTGGTTGTTGAGCTCCAGAATCGAGTGGATTCGGTCGATGGTGGCCTGCGCCCCGCGCTCGTCGGAACCGGGCAGCAGCATGGCGAATTCGTCGCCGCCGGTACGGGCCGCGCAGGCCTGGGGAGCCACCACTTTGCTGAACACCTCGCCCGCGCGCCGCAGCAGCGCATCGCCCGCCACGTGACCGTGTTCATCGTTGATTTGCTTCAAGCCGTTCAGGTCCATCACCAGCACGCTGAGTGGCCAGGGGCCTTTGCGCGACAGGCGATTGAGCTCGTCCATGTAGAAGGCGCGGTTGCGCAACTGCGTCAGCGAGTCGTGCTTGCCCAGGTATTCAAGGTAGGCCTCGGCCTTTTTGCGGGCGGTGATGTCCACCAGCGACACCAGCACCAGGTCCCAGTCGGCCAGGTGGCCGGGCAGCACGGCAAACTGCATGTGGATGTTGACCAGGTCGCCGCTGAGCCGGTAGTTGACCACCTCGCGCATCAGCGTAGTCTTGCCTTGCCACAGCTCGATCAATTGCTCGGCAAACGAGTCGCGCATTTCGCCCTGGAACACATCGCCCAGGCGGGCCAGCAGCTCGGCCTTGCTCTGCGCGCCAAACATGGTGAGGGTTTGCTGGTTCACGTCGATGACGCGGATTTCCTGCATGCAGCGCGTCACGAATTCGGGGTGCACGTTGATGAAGGTGCGAAAGTCTTCGATGCCGCGCATGCGCACATCGTCAATCAACCGCTTCACCGCGCTGAAGTCTTCCACCCACAGGGACACGGGCGAGTAGTCGAACAGGTTGCGCGCATGCTGTTCGCTGGCGGCCAGCAGGCTGGAACTTTGCAGCTCCTGGGTGATGTCTTGCAGCGAGACCATCACGCGGTCCCAGAGGTCTTCGTGGCCTTGCAGCACGCGAGCCTGGACTTTGACATCCAGGCGGCGGCCGTCCAGCGTGTAGTTCACGGTTTGCACTGCAAAACCCAACTCCCCTTCCCACATCGGAATCATCTGCTGCGCCAGGTGGTCCAGCATATCGCCGCGAAACACCTGCGACAAATTAGCCAGCAAATGTTCTTGGCTGCTGGCACCGAACAGCTCCAGCGTGCGCTGGTTGACCTCCAGCACCTGCAAGGATGCAGCGCATTCGGCCAGGCATTCAGGAACCACCGCCACATGGGCGCGCAGGTCGGTAATGCCCTCGGCGCGCCAGCCGTCGAACAGGCGTTTGAGCGCGCTGAAATCTTCCAGCCACAGGGAAACCGGGGCCAGCGCGAACAGCTGGGTGTAGTCGGCGGGCGATGAGATAGCGGGCACATGGGTAGCGTTCATGCCGGTATTGTGGCGGCTCACCATGGCGCAAATGGAGCGCCCGGACGCTTTGGACGAAAAAAAACCAGGCTGCAGGGGCCTGGTTTTTTAGAAGGTCAAGACCTTAGGAATTAACGTGCGGGCTTGGGGGCCAGACGCTTCTTGGTGTCGCGGGGCACAAACACCTTGCCGCCGTTGCCAGCACCGACACCGGGCTTGCTGAAAGCAGGCTTGGAGAAGGCGGGACGGGGTGCGTTGAAGTCCCCACGCTCGGCACGGTCGCCACGGGGGGCGAAGTCAGGACGGGGAGCGAAATCACCACGGGGGGCGAAGTCGGCACGGTCGCCACGGGGAGCGAAGTCACCGCGTGGAGCACCACGGTCGCCACCAAAGCCGCCGCCATTATCACGGTTACCTTGGAAGCCACCGGTACGGGCTGGAGGACGGCTGTTGCGGTCGTTGAAACCACTGGCACCACCATAACCACCGCCATCGCGTTGACCACCACGGTCGCCGCCGAAGCCGCCACCATTGCCGCCGCCACCGAAACCACCGCGGTCACCACCACGATCGTTGCCACGGGGCGAAGGACCAAAGCTGCGGCCACGGGGCGCGCCATCACGGCTGCCGCCACCAAAACCGGCACGGGGAGGACGCGAATCGGGCTGGCGCTGTTGTGGCTCCATACCGGGAATCACTTCCGCCTTGAACTGCTGGTGGCTGTAGCTTTCGATGTCGAAAATCTTGCGACGGTCGCGCATTTCAGCAAAGGTCACGGCGATACCGTCGCGACCGGCACGACCGGTACGGCCAATGCGGTGGGTATAGTCTTCGGCCTTCATCGGCAAGCCAAAGTTGAACACGTGGCTGATGCTGGGCACGTCGATACCGCGTGCTGCCACATCGGTCGCCACCAGGATTTGCACCTGGCCTTGGCGCAGGGCCATCAGGCGGCGATTGCGCAGACCCTGGCTCAGGGCCCCGTGCAATGCAACGGCGCTGAAGCCTTCTTGTTGCAGGTCGTTGGCCAGGCCATCGCACTCGATCTGGGTGCTGGCAAACACAATCGCCTGGGCGATCGAGGTGTCACGCAGCCAGTGGTCGAGCAGCTTGCGCTTGTGCTGGGCATTGTCGGCCCAGAACAGGATTTGCTTGATGTTCTGGTGTTTTTCTTGCGGGCTGTCGATGGTCACGCGCTGGGGTTCGCGCATCACGCGCTGGGCCAGTTGCTGGATGCGCGGCGCGAAAGTAGCGCTGAACATCATGGTTTGCTTGCGGCCAATGGTCATCTGGTTGACATCGGCGAGGTCGTCCGAGAAGCCCAGGTCGAGCATACGGTCGGCTTCGTCCACCACCAGGAATTGCACCTGGTCCAGCTTGATCTGCTGCGAACGCTGCAAGTCGAGCAAGCGGCCGGGGGTGGCAACCACCAGGTTGGCGTTTTGCAGCTTGGCAATTTGCAACTGGTAAGGCATGCCGCCGACCACGTTGGCCACGCGCAGGCCACGGCAATGGGCCACCAGGCCAATGGCGTCGTGGGCCACTTGCTGGGCCAGTTCGCGGGTGGGGCACAGGATCAGGGCACCGGGGGTGGCGGCCTTGAAGTTGCGGGCATTGGTGGGGTCCTTGCGCTTGGCGCGCTTGGGAGCGGGCTCGCCATTGGCGGCGGCTTCGGCTACAGCAGCTTCGTACTCGGCGCGCTCAGCGGCTTCGGCTTCGGCTTGCTGGCGCAGCAAGGTGTGCAGCACGGGCAGCAGGAAAGCAGCGGTTTTGCCGCTACCGGTTTGGCTGGACACCATCAGGTCGACAAAGCGAGCCGACTCGCCTTGCATGGCCATGGGGATGGTTTGCATTTGCACGGCGGTGGGCTGGGTGTAGCCCAGGTCGGCCACGGCTTGCACCAGCTCAGGGGCCAGGCCCAGCGTCACAAAGCCGTTAGGCAGTGCGGGAGCCGCATCGGCTTCAGCGGCAACAGCCACGTCAGCGCCTTCGACGGACAGCAAAGTCTCGGTCACGAAGGTGTCGTTGGTGGAAGAAAAGTTAGCGGCAGGCGAAAAATCACCCGCGACGTCAAAAGAGTCGTTCATTTAATTACTCACACGGAGACACCGCCAAGGTAGCGATGTGGCCCGTTAATGGTTAAAAAACATCAACCATCAAACGGGGCCGGTACTTGAGACGGTCTAGAGACCTGGTACCAGTTGGCGCAACTTTGTGCGCCAGATGTGTGAAGGGAGATGTGCAAAGTGCACCAGATCGTTTCGATCGTTTCCAGTGCAGCCTCGAATTATAGCCCGGATTCGGGTTTCCACCTAATTTAATCGGCGGCCATCTTCAAAAAGTGTGTGCGGTAGTGCACAAGTTCCTCAATCGATTCATGCACATCGGCCAGCGCGGTGTGGGCCTGCTGCTTTTTAAACGAAGCCGCCACCTCGGGTCGCCAGCGCTTGGCCAGCTCTTTCAGCGTGCTCACGTCCAGGTTGCGGTAGTGGCAAAAGGCTTCCAGCTTGGGCATGTACTTGGCCAGAAAGCGCCGGTCCTGGCCGATGCTGTTGCCGCACATCGGCGAAGTGCCTTTGGGGATGTACTGCGCCAAAAAGGCAATGATCTGCACCTCGGCCTCGGGCTCAGTCAGCGTGGCGGCCTTGACCTTGTCGATCAGACCGCTGCGGCCATGCGTGCCCTTGTTCCAGGCATCCATCTTGTCCAGCAGCGCATCCGACTGGTGGATGACCAGCACCGGGCCCTCGATGCGGGGTTCCAGGTTTGGGCCGGTGACGACCACGGCAATTTCGATCAGACGTTCGACTTCCGGGTCCAGGCCGGTCATTTCACAGTCCAGCCAGATCAGGTTTTGGTCCGATTTGGCCAGCAATACAGGGGATAGGGTGTTGATTTCAGCCATGGGCCGCATTGTCACCGATGGCCTAAACTCCTGGACATGCAAGATACCGCTCCTTTCTCTCCGTCTTTGGCCCTGAGCCTGGGCTTTGCCACCGTGTTGTTGGTCGGCATCATCGTCAAGATGTGGCTGGCCTCGCGCCAGATCCGCCACGTGGCGCAACACCGCCACGCCGTGCCCGCCGCCTTCGCTGGCAGCATCACCCTGGAAGCCCACCAAAAGGCCGCCGACTACACCATCACCAAGGCCCGTTTTGGCCTGCTGGAGCTGTCGCTGGGCACGGCGGTGCTGATGGGCTGGACGCTGCTGGGCGGCCTGAACCTGCTGAACCAAAGCCTGCTGGCCTGGCTGGGCGGCGGCATGCTGCAGCAGCTCGCCGTGCTGGTGGGTTTTGTGCTGATCAGCGGGCTGATCGACATGCCCCTGGCGCTGTACAAAACCTTTGTGATCGAAGAGCGCTTCGGCTTCAACAAGACCACGCTGGCGCTGTGGCTGGGCGACATGCTCAAGTCCAGCCTGGTGGGTGCCGTCATCGGCCTGCCGATTGCCGCGCTGATTCTGTGGCTGATGGGCAGCGCCGGGCCGATGTGGTGGCTGTGGGCCTGGTGCGCCTGGATGGGCATCAACCTGCTGCTGCTGATGGTCTACCCGACCTTCATCGCCCCGCTGTTCAACAAGTTCCAGCCGCTGGAAGACGAGACGCTCAAAGCCCGCGTCACTGCCCTGATGCAGCGCTGCGGCTTTGCGGCCAAGGGCCTGTTTGTGATGGACGGCAGCAAGCGCAGCGCCCACGCCAACGCCTACTTCACCGGCTTCGGTGCCGCCAAGCGCGTGGTGTTCTACGACACACTGCTCAGCAAACTGGCCCCCGCCGAGGTAGATGCCGTGCTGGCCCACGAGCTCGGCCATTTCAAGCACAAGCACATCATCAAGCGCATCGCCACCATGTTTGCCTTCAGCCTGCTGAGCTTTGCGCTGCTGGGCTGGTTGTCGACCCAGGTGTGGTTCTACACCGGCCTGAGCGTCATCCCCAATATGTCGGGCGCGCCCAACGACGCGCTGGCGCTGCTGTTGTTCATGCTGGTGACACCGGTGGTGACCTTCTTCATCGCGCCGCTGTCGGCCCAGGTGTCGCGCAAGCACGAGTTCCAGGCCGATGCCTACGCGGTGCAGCACACCAGCGGCAAAGATCTCTCCACCGCCCTGCTCAAGCTGTACGAGGACAACGCCTCCACCCTCACCCCCGACCCGGTGTTCGTGAAGTTCTACTACTCGCACCCACCCGCGTCCGAGCGGCTGGCGCGCATGGCCCACAACGGTGTGGCACAAGGGGTATTTGCATGACTTCCGATTTCAAGAAAAAAGACTGGTCTACGCAGAAGAGACCAGCACTTACAGCTACACAAATAGTAGCAAAACTGGCCCACGTCGAGGGCTGGCAACTGGACGGCGACGGAGCCTCGGTGGCCATCACCAAAACCTTCCGCTTTGCCAACTACTTCGAAACCATCGCCTTTGTGAACGCGGTGGCGTTTGTGGCCCACACGCAAGACCACCACCCGGATTTGCAGGTCAGCTACAACCGCTGCGTGGTGCGCTTCAACACGCACGACGTGGGCGGCTTGTCGGTCAGCGACTTCGACTGCGCAGCGCAACTTAACGCCTTGCTGGTGACGAAAGCCCCGGCTTGAGCGGCCGCCCCGCCCCCAAACCGTCGCTGCTGCCGGGTCTGGTGGTCGCCACCTACGGCCGCCATTGCATGGTGGAGCGCCCCGACGGCACCCGGCTGATCTGCCACCCGCGTGGCAAAAAAAGCACCGCCGTGGTGGGCGATGCGGTGCAGTGGCTGCCCGGTGCCGAGGGCCAGGGCGAAGACGGCACCATCGAGAAGCTACAGCCGCGCCGCAACCTGTTCTACCGCCAGGACGAGATCCGCACCAAGTCGTTTGCCGCCAACCTGGACCAGGTGCTGATCCTGATCGCCGCCGAGCCCGAGTTCTCGGAAACCCAGCTTTCGCGCGCGCTGATCGCCGCCGAGGCCGAGCGCATCACGCCGCTGATCGTGCTGAACAAGCAGGATTTGACCGTTCCGTTCGAGCGCGCCTGGGGCTGGCTGGCCGCCTACCGCGACATGGGTTACCGCATGCTGCCGCTGTCGCTCAAAGGCTCCAGCGACAGCCTGGATGCATTGAAGGCCGAGCTGGCGGGCAAGACCACGCTGGTGCTGGGCCCGTCGGGCGCGGGCAAGAGCACGCTGACCAACCACCTGGTGCCCGGCGCGCTGGCCGCCACACGCGAAATCTCGCAGGCGCTGAACACCGGCAAGCACACCACCACCAGTACCACCTGGTACTGGGTGGACAAAGCGGCGAACACCGCGTTGATCGACTCACCCGGCTTCCAGGAGTTTGGCCTGCACCACATCGATGCCCGGCATTTGTCGGGCCTGATGCCGGACATCAAACCGTATGTAGAGCAATGCAAGTTCTACAACTGCACCCACCTGCACGAGCCCGGCTGCGGCGTGATGGCACACGTCAAAAGTGACTCCAGCGCTGGTTCCATCAGCGATAGGCGCTACAAAATCTATAAAGACCTGTTTGCCGAACTGGACGCGCCGAAGTTCTAGCCGAAGATGGCCGCCAAGGCTTCCAGCAGCGTGTCGCACTGCGCAGGCGTGCCCACGCTGATGCGCAGGTACTGGTTCACGCGGGTCTGCTTGAAGTGGCGCACCAGCACCGCTCGCGCGCGCAGTTGGGCCGCCAGTTCTGCCGCGTCATGCTGCGGATGGCGAGCAAACACGAAGTTAGCCTGCGACGGCAGCACCTCGAAACCCATGTCCTCCAGTTGCAGCACCAGGCCTTCGCGGCTGTGCACCACGGCGGCGCAGGTCTGGGCAAAGTAGGCCTGGTCTTCAAACGCCACCAGGGCACCGGCCTGCGCCAGGCGGCCCAGGGGGTAGGAATTGAAGCTGTTTTTCACCCGCTCCAGCGCCTCGATCAAAGGCCGCTGGCCGCAGGCCAGACCCACCCGCAAACCCGCCAGCGAGCGTGATTTGGACAGGGTTTGCGTGACCAGCAGATTCGGGAAACGGTCAATCAAACCCACGGCGGATTCGCCGCCAAAATCCACATACGCCTCGTCCACCAGCACGGCGTGATTCGGGTGCATTTGCAGCAGGCGCTCGATCTGCGCCAGCGGCAGGCCGATGCCGGTGGGTGCGTTCGGGTTGGCAAGTACCACACCGGCCAGTTCGGGTGCCGTCAGCGCCTCTACGTCGACGCGCAAGCCATCGGCCAGGGGAACGATGTGCATGGGGATACCGTACAGCCCGCAATACACCTGGTAGAAGCTGTAGGTCACGTCGGGCATCACCAAGGGCCCGGCCTGCTGGAACAGGGCAAAGAAGGCATGCGCCAGCACCTCGTCCGAACTGTTACCCACAAACACCTGGTCCATCTGCAGTCCGTACTGCCGGGCAATTTCCGTGCGCAGAGCGACGGATTCCGGGTCGGGGTAGAGCTGCAAGCCCTGCTGCGCGGCGGCCTGGATGGCGGCCACCACCTTGGGAGACGGTGGGTACGGATTTTCGTTGGTGTTGAGCTTGGTGAGGTTGGCGACCTTGGGCTGCTCGCCGGGTACATACGGCACCAGCCCGGCGATCACCGGGCTCCAGAAAGGGGAAGAAGTCAAAATGCTACTACTTTCATAGCTACTACCGCTTATTCGATAAGCGTTAGAGCCGTATTTTCTTTAAAAATCAGCCGAGTAGATTGGCCAGCGTCAACAAGGCCAGCATACCCATCCACAGCACGACCGCACGCCAGACCAGGCCCACCACGCTGCGCAGGTGGGCTAGTTCCGGGTCGCGGCCCGGAGTGGACTCGGTGTCCACGCCCGACTCCAGCGGAGCGGCCTGGCTGTAGCCGATGGCTTCCACGATTTTCAGGGCCTCGCCGCCCAGGCGTACGTTGAGCGCCCCCGAAGTAGCGGCCAGCACCACGCCGTCGTTGTCGTTCGGAAAGCGCTGGGCGTAATTGCGCCAGCTATCGATCGCATCTTCAAAACTGCCCACCACGGCAAAACCCAGCGCCGTGGCGCGGGCAGGTAGCCAGTCGATGGCCGTCCAGGCACTGGCTGCGGCTTTTTGCAGCGAGACGCTGGCCGGCTGGTGCCGGTCGCCCGCCTTGTGCTTCCAATAACGCGAGACGAATTCGCACAGGCGGTAAAACACCGCGCCCGCAGGCCCCAGGCCCAGTGCGGCCAGCACCGAGTACCAGGCCAGCACACCAAACACATGGCGGTGCGCGGCGATCACCGAATACTCGATCACATGGCGCACGATTTCGCTGCGCGGCAGCTCGCTGGCATCCACCTGCTGCCAATGCGCCAGCCGCTCGCGGGCCAGCGGCTCGTCGCCACTTTCCAGCGCATCGCGGATCTCGGTGAAATGGTGGCTGAACTGGCGAAAACCCAGGGTGATGTAGAGCACGGCCACGTTCCACAGCACGGCCACCGGCCAGCCAATGGCCCACACCAGCAGCCAGTGCAGGCCCAAGGCGGCCAGACTGGGCACGACGACGGCCAGTATCCAGGCCAACCAGCCATGCTGGGGTGTGCCCGCATCCAGATTGCGGCTGGATGCCCGCACCCAGGCACGCAACAGGCCGTGGATGGGGTTGTCTCGGGGTACGGGGCGCACTTGCTCCAGCAAGAGCGCAAACATGATCGCAAAAAAGCTCATGCCAGGATGATAACGGCCTGCCGTGACGGGCTTTCAGGCACTGAGGAATCGGTAGAAATTTCGCAGCATGCCTGCGGTGGCACCCCAAATGAAGCGCTCGCCCTGGGCATCGGTGTAAGGCATGGAAAACCACTCGCGCTGCACGCCTTCCCAGTCGAAAGCGTGGCGGCGGTGGTGCGCCGGGTCCATCAGAAAAGCCAGCGGCACCTCAAATGCATCGGCCACTTCTTCGGGCTGGTGCACCAGCGTAAAGCCTGGCTGCACCAGCGCCACCACGGGGGTGACGATGAAGGCCGTACCGGTCACGTAGGCAGGCAACTCGCCGATCACCTGCACGCGGTCAAGCGGCAAGCCCACCTCCTCCCAGGCCTCACGCAGCGCGGCGGCACTGGCATCGGCATCGCTGGCATCCACCTTGCCGCCCGGAAAGGCGATCTGGCCGGCGTGGGACGACATGTGGGCGGTGCGCTGGGTCAGCAAAATGGTGGGCCCGCCTTGCGCCAGACTGTGCAGCACGATGGGGATCAGTACGGCAGCCTGGCGCGGGGCGCGGTCGGTAAAGCGCGGCTCGGCCCGCACCTCGGGCTGCCACACCGGCGGGCGCAGGAAGCGCTGGCGCAGGGCATCGGGCAGCAGTTGCGCTGCATCCACCGCAGGCAGATGCGCGTCATGGCCCAGCACCGGCACCTGGCGCGGGTCGAAGTTGGGCAGCTTGGATAAGGGGGTGAGGGGTAACTGCGACATCTCAGAGACTTAAAAGCGCATGAAAAAAGCCGCCACAGCTTGACGCATGTGGCGGCTTTTTCAAGGAACCGTGCAGATTACGCTGCAGCGGCGGCTGCCTTGGCAGCTGCGACCTTGATGCGGTTAGGCAACTTTTCCTTGATACGCGCCGACTTGCCGCTGCGGTCACGCAGGTAGTACAGCTTGGCGCGGCGCACGTCACCACGGCGCTTGACTTCGATGCCGGCGATCAGGGGGCTGTAGGTTTGGAACGTACGCTCCACGCCTTCGCCGCTGGAGATCTTGCGCACGGTGAAGCCGCTGTTGAGGCCACGGTTGCGCTTGGCAATCACGACACCTTCATAGGCCTGCACACGCTTGCGCGCGCCTTCAACCACGTTGACGCTGACGATCACCGTGTCGCCAGGGGCGAACGACGGGATCACTTTGGCCAAACGGGCAATTTCTTCTTGTTCCAGGATTTCGATTAAGTTCATGGTTTTCCTCTTGTGATCATGCCCGCGCCAAAATTAGCTAGTGCTTTACCAGAATGGAAAGCGGCCGGGTAGAGGATCGAAAAGCCTTCGAGTATAGCATTGCCTGCCACACCCCCCTTTTTTCAGGCGGGCGGCAAGCTCTTCAGAAAGCGCTCATCGTCACGGCCCAGACGACCCGAGATGCGCGCGGCTTGCAGCAGATCGGGGCGGCGCTGTGCGGTGAGTTGCAGGCGCTGGTCCCGCCGCCAGCGTTCGATCTGCAGGTGGTGACCCGACAACAGGGCGGCAGGGACGGCGTGGCCTTCCCAGGTTTCGGGGCGGGTGTAGTGCGGGCAATCCAGCAGGCCATCAAGCGCGGGGTTGAAGCTATCGAACTGGTGACTACCTGCGTCGTTCAACACGCCGGGCTGCAAACGCGCTACCGCATCCAGCAGGGCCAGGGCAGCAATTTCGCCACCCGACAGCACAAAGTCGCCCAGGCTGATCTGGTGGGTCACAAAACGGTCAATGAACCGCTGGTCTATGCCTTCGTAGCGGCCACACACCAGCACCGCGCCGGTACTGGCCGACCAGGTTTCCACAGTGGCGTGCGTAAGCGCGGGACCCAAGGGTGAAAACAGAACCACGGGAGCAGCATCTCCCCGGGCCGCCTGAATGGCCGCCAGGCAACGTGCCAGCGGCTCAGCCAGCATCACCATGCCGGGGCCACCACCAAACGGCCGGTCGTCCACACGGCGGTAGTTGCCGTCGGCAAAATCACGCGGGTTCCACAGGTGCAGTTCCACCAGACCCGATTCGAACGCGCGGCGCGTCACGCCGCTGGTCAAAAACGGCGTAAACAACTCGGGGAAAAGGCTGATGGTGTCGAACCGCATGCGCAGCGCTTGCAGAACTAGTAGTCTGGCTGCCAGTCAACAGTGATTGAACGCGCAGGCAAATCGACTTTGTCCACGTACACGGCCACAAACGGCACCATGCGTTCCAGAGTCTGGGGCACACCTGCTTCATCGGCTTCCTGGTAGGCGATGACCAGGACGGTTTGTGCGCCGGTGGACAGCAGTTCTTTGACCTGGCCCAGCGCAACGCCTTCACGGTTGACCACGTCCAGGCCGATCAGATCGACCCAGTAATATTCATCGGTGGATACGCTGGGAAAACTGGTGCGGGCCACGAAAATACGTGAGCCGCGCAATGCCTCGGCAGCGTCGCGCCCCACGACCTCAAGGGATTGGGCCACGACACCACCAGAATGTTCTTTGGCCTCCAGCACGCGTAGCAGCTTGGTGCCGTCGAAGTGCTTGGCACCCCGCTCGGTTGGCAGCAAATACCAGCGTTTGGAAGAAAAAAGCGCCTCGGGTGCGGCGCTGTGGGAGACGACCTTGAACCAGCCTTTGATCCCCCAGGCATCACCGATGCGCCCCACTTCAATGGCATCCGCCGGTAAATCAGCGGCTTCGAGTAAGGGCATCATGGTGCTGCGGAGCAGGCAAACAGCTTAATGTTGTTTGCCTGCGGTTCCCATTTAGGCGGCAGGGGCTGCTTTTTTGGCAGCTTGTGCAATCAGACGTTCCACGGTGGGGGAAGCCTGGGCACCAACGCTACGCCAGTGGGTCAGGCGGTCTTGTGCAATGCGGATGCTTTCTTCATTGGCAGTAGCGATAGGGTTGTAAAAACCGATACGCTCAATGAAACGACCGTCGCGGCGGGTGCGCTTGTCGGTCACAACGATATTGAAAAACGGGCGTGCTTTTGCACCGCCACGGGCGAGTCGAATAACGACCATGATTTATCCTTCGGGGTGGCTGAAAATGATTCCAGCCGTTTATCAAGTGCACCAAGTAGGCAGTTGGCGCTTACTTGACGTTTTATCCCAGCGTTGAGACACGCAACTGACCACCTAGCCAGTGACACGCTGAAAAGCCTTCCATTATACCGCGACCCAAAGCCACTTTAGACATGCCCACCATCCGCCCTGCCCACGACGAAGATATCGCCGCCATTACCGCCATCTACAGCCACCACGTACTGCATGGCACCGGCACATTCGAGACCACCCCGCCCAATGCCGAAGACATGGCCGCCCGCCGCGCCGATGTGCTGGCAAAAGGCTTGCCCTACCTGGTGCTGACCGATGCCAACCAGGTGCTGGGCTTTGCCTACTGCAACTGGTTCAAGCCGCGCCCGGCCTACCGTTTTTCTGCCGAAGATTCGGTCTACCTCGCTCCCGACAGCGGCGGCAAAGGCTGGGGACGGCTGTTGCTGGCCGAACTGGCAGCCCAGGCCGAACGGGTAGGTGTGCGCAAACTGATCGCCGTGATTGGCGACTCGGCCAATGCGGGCTCGATTGGCGTGCACCAATCCATGGGCTTTACCCACGTGGGCGTGCTACGCGCCTGCGGCTGGAAGTTTGGCCGCTGGCTGGACGTGGTGATGATGGAAAAGGCCCTGGGCGCGGCTGATAGCAATTCGCCTGAATAATCGGGCTCTATGAAAAACAAAACTTTGGCCGCTTGGCTGGCATTTTTAGGGGGGCCCATTGGCCTGCACCGCTTTTACCTGCACAGCCTGGGCGACCTGTGGGGCTGGCTGTACTGGATCCCAACCGCACTGGGGCTGTACGGCATCCAGCGGGTGCAGGTGGCGGGGGTGGACGACCACTGGAGCTGGGTGTTGATTCCGCTGCTGGGCTTCAGCATGGCCGCCAGCGCACTCACCGCCATCGTCTACGGGCTGATGGCCCCGGAAAAATGGAATGCCAAATTCAACCCCCGCAACGCCGCCGATGCCCTGCCCGGCCAAACCAACTGGTTCACCGTGGGCGCGCTCGTTTGCGCATTGCTAGTGGGCACCGGCACCTTGATGGCCAGCCTGGCGTTCAGCTTCCAGCGCTATTTCGAATACCAGATTGAACTAGGCCAGAAACTGAGCCAGTGATTTAAAACATCTGCAGGCTAAGCCAGTAACCAATCGCCGCTACAAAGGCACTGGCAGGGATGGTGAAAATCCAGGCCCACACAATTGTGCCCGCCACACCCCAACGCACCGCACTGGCCCGCTGGGTGGATCCCACACCCACAATGGCGCCCGTAATCGTGTGCGTTGTGGATACCGGCACACCCAAAGCGGTCGCCAGGAACAAGGTCAATGCCCCACCCGTCTCAGCACAGAAACCGCCTACGGGCTTGAGTTTGGTGATTTTCTGCCCCATGGTCTTCACGATCCGCCAGCCGCCAAACATGGTGCCTGCCGCAATCGCGGTGTAGCAGCTCACGATGGCCCAGGTGGGTGGCGCGGAATCGGCAGCCGATGCATAGCCAGTGGCAATCAGCAGCATCCAGATGATGCCAATGGTTTTTTGCGCATCGTTGCCACCGTGGCCCAGACTGTAGGCCCCAGCAGACACCAACTGCAGGCGGCGGAACCAGCGGTCCACCTTGGACGGAGTGGCACGCCGACACACCCAGGCCACCACCACCATCATCAGCGAGCCCAGCGTAAAGCCCAGCACCGGCGAGATGAAAATGAAGGCCACGGTCTTCAAGATACCGCTGGACACCAGCGCGCTGGAGCCCGCCTTGGCCATCACCGCACCCACAATGCCACCGATCAGCGCATGCGACGAACTGCTGGGAATTCCGTAGTACCAGGTCACAAAATTCCAGGTAATCGCACCCACCAGCGCACCAAACACCACGTGCACATCCACCACCCCGGGATCGGCAATCCCCTTGCCCACGGTGGCCGCCACGCTCAGGTGGAAGATGAAAATCGCCACAAAATTAAAGAACGCCGCAAACACCACCGCCTGGCCGGGCTTGAGCACACCGGTAGACACCACGGTGGCAATCGAATTTGCCGCATCGTGGAAACCATTCATAAAGTCGAATGCCAGCGCCAACACCACCAGCACCACGACCACCCACAAAGCTACCTGCACCGTATCCATGGAACGCCCCGGCTCAGGAGTTTTCGAGGACGATGCCCTCGATCACATTGGCCACGTCTTCGCATTTGTCGGTAATGGTTTCCAACAGTTCGTAGATCGCCTTGAGCTTGATGACCTCGCGCACATCCGGCTCCTCACGGAACAGCTTGCTCATGGCCGAGCGCATCACCCGGTCGGCATCCGACTCCAGGCGGTCGATCTCCTCGCAGGTCTTCAGCGCCGCCTCGGCCGTGGCGGGCTCGGCAATCTTGCCCAGCATGTACACGGCATCTTTCAGGCGCTCGCAGCACTTCACACTCAAGTCGGTCAGACGGGTGATTTCTTCCGTCATGTGGCGCACGTCGTACAAAGCCATGGTTTCGGCCGAATCCTGGATCAGATCCACCACATCGTCCATGGTGTTGATCAGGGTGTGGATCTGCTCGCGGTCCAAGGGCGTGATGAACGTCTTGTGCAGCAGCTGGTTCACTTCGCGCGTGACGCTGTCGGCGGCGCTTTCAGCATTGTCCACCTCGCGGTTGTACTGCTCGCGCAAATACGGGTCGCCGTAGTTCGCCACCAACTGTGAAAAGGCCCGCGCCGCCTCCACGATGCGGTCCGCATGCTGGTTGAACATTTCAAAAAAATTGCCTTCACGCGGCAACAACTTGCCAAACAGCATGGCGGACTCCTAATAGGGGGGATTGCGTCAGAAATGTGACGGATAGATGACAGAGCGGAGTTTAACCAACAGTTGGGCGGTGATGGGTGTCGAATTTATTTACAAAAGACCATTCCTTATATAGATTTTCACATCTAATGACTTGATTCATAGATAGTATTCTCATTGGGCATGCTAATTGCATCTACCGCATTAGAGGCCCTAGCGGCAAACCGCAAAGCCTCGCAACTTCGAGCGCTTCGGCATTTTTATCCCCTCCCCTTCGTCTTAAGACAGATTGGAAACACCATGAAACTCGGACTCAAACTGAAAAAGTCTTTGGTTGTGGCAGCCGCCACGGTCGCATCGGCTAGCGCGTTTGCCATACCACTGACCGGAGCGTCGGTCACGGGTTACGCGACTGGCTACACACCCACTACCCCCACCGGCTTCACCTCCACCGTTTACACCGCGGGTGTCAGCGGTGCAGCGTTGACATCCTTGCTGACGGGTGACTCAGGCTCACCTACCGGCAACATTGAACTAGGCCGCCTGGGTACGGGCACTGGCACCACATTGACCGGTACATTTGGCTCGAACACCGTCACTCTGAGCAGCTTGACCATCGCCGATTGGACCAACTCCCTGGCCACCCGCTACATCACCGCTGCAGCTGCATCCATTGGTGCCACGCTTGACACGGCACAAATGACATCGGCGTTAACCACGTTCTTTGCACTCCAGGCCTGGAGACAAGTCAGCGATCCCAATATTTCCTATGTCGACTACGCTGACGGCGAAATTGCCATCGGCCTGGCCGGATATTTTGATGCAACCCCTGTGCTAAACGGCTTGTTCAGCGGTATCGCAACAGCTCCCGCAGGCAGCCAAGCCAGCGAAGTGGTCAAGGTCAGCGTTAACGGCGGTATTGCAGACTACTTGTTCAGCTTCACGGCAACCCCCTCGAACCTGGCTAACGCTGCTGGCGCGTTCACCGGCAACTACGAAGTCACCCGCGCCATCCCAGAACCCACCTCCATCGCCCTGCTGGGCCTGGGCCTGGTGGGTATGGTGGCCATGCGCCGCCGCAAAGCCAAGCAAGCCTAAGCCTTCTTGGCGCCTGCGCCGCAATGGGCATCCCTTCACGGGGATGCCCATTTTTTGTTGTTCAACCGATAATCGCGCTCCCCACCATCTTGCGCCTACCCCTTGTTCCAAAAAATTCTGACTATTTGCACCGGCAACATCTGCCGCAGCCCCTTGGCCGAAGAAATGTTGCGCCAGCTCTGCGTGCGCAAAACACCGCCTGTAGAAGTGCGCTCTGCCGGTATTGGTGCACTACAAGGTGCCCAAGCCGACGAAACCGTGCAGCGCATTGCCCAAGAACACGGCCTGGCGCTCGACGCGCACCGCGGTCAGCAAGTCAACACCACCCTCACCCGCTGGGCCGACCTGATCCTGGTGATGGAGCCGCACCACCTGCAGTACATTCTGCGCACCGACCCCACCGCACGCGGTAAAACGTATTTGCTCGGGCACTGGCTCACACTGGATATTGGCGACCCCTACCGCATGGACGAGGGCACCTACCGCAGCACCCACGCCACCATCGCCCAAGCCGTGGAGAGCTGGCGCAAGGCCCTTTAGGAGCCTGGGCGGTTTCAGTGGACTATTGCGATCGTGCAGCGCCGGGCTGCAGGGACGGCACGTGGTCGTAGCCGCTCATCTCCAGGAAGCCTTTGCCTTGCGCCGCGCCACTCACCCGCACCGAGCCCTCCCAGTAGACGTTGAACGTCGTTTCGCGCGCATCGAACTCACTGTCGGCCTGTACCGGCTTCACCCGCACCACCCCCATGGGCAGCGACAGCTCCCACTCCGCTGGAAACCGGATGCCGGTTCGGGGGCTCACCCACACACCCTGCGGGCGCATGCTTATGTCGGTCGCCGACAAGGGCACCGTCACCTGGTTGCGCGTCACAGTGCCCATGGTCAAAATCGGCACGCCCTTGCCGCTAAAAAGCTGATACAGCATCACATCCGCGCCATCGTCCAGCTGCAAGGCAAACCAGTTCCAGGCCAGGCCCCCGCCGTCGAAGTCGCCCCACTGGTGGTCAAACCACACATCGCCCTGCACCGGCAAACGGGTTCCGCCCACGTCCACCGTGCCACTGGCCTGCATACGCGGACGCGAATAGTAGTAGCTCACCCCGCCGCTGCCAAAGTCCAGCACCCCCGGGGTCGCCGTACTGGCCGCCTGGTGCAACACCGGCGGGCTTGCATCCTTAAGCACCAAATCCAGCGCAAAGTCTTTTTCCTGGATCGACACCACATGGTTGCCCCCCGCCCCGGACACGCGCCAGCCCTGGTAGTCAAAACTGTAGCCGGGCAGGTTTTTGTCGGATGGCAAACCCGCCGTGCGGATCTGCCGGGTGTAACGCTTACCCGAGCGCAGGTCGGTCAGCGCCACATGGAACACCGTGTGCCGCACCATCCCGTCGTGCAAGAAAATCGCCACGTGGTACGCGAACCGCGCGCCCCCGGCCCCCTGCAAATGGCCGTTGTAGTACCACCACTCCATACCGGTGGCGTGGGGCGCATCGTCGGCGGGTAAGCGGATGGGGGGTAACGCGGCGGCGCGATCACGGGGCGCAGCATCTGGGTTGCCGGCCATTGCCATAGAGTCAGATGCCGCCAACGGGGCACCGCCCACAGCCCGTGCGGCCACCGGGAGCTTCGGCTTGCTGCCAGGGCCTAGCAACAGCACATACAACACCACCACACCCACCACGGCCACAAAAGCCACAAAAACACCCCGGTAACGCCGCCATACACTGGGCCGCTTACGCTTGGCACGGGTACGAACTACAGGCATCAGGCCCCAACCCAGTTGAAATACAAAAGTAGTCTCCTTGCTTCGATGGAAACAAGCGGTCGGTGTTGACCGCTCAGCCGGGGAGATTGTGACACGCAGTAACAAATGTCAATGCAACTCCAGGCAATGCCCCGCATCCAAAATCTGTGGACGTTACTGGCACCCAACGCTTAAGCAATCAGCGTATACAACTATATATTCCATAGCAAAATACACGCTAGAAGAAACCCTATGCCCCTCAACCCTCAAAGGTAGCGGGTGAACCCCCATCAACCCCGGCCAATGCCGAAGTACTCGATCCCCAAGCCGCGTACCAGCGCCGGGTCGTACAGATTGCGGCCATCAAAAATGATGGGCTGCACCAGGCGCGTCTTGATGGCGTCGAAGTCGGGGCTGCGAAACTCCTTCCACTCGGTCACGATCACCAGCGCATCGGCGCCGTCCAGCGCGCTCTTGGGGCGGCCTGCGTAATTGATGCCCGGGGTATCGCCAAAGATGCGCTCGGCCTCTTGCATCGCCACCGGGTCGTACGCTGTGACCGTGGCCCCACGGCGCAGCAGCTCGGCCACCACCACCCGGCTGGGTGCGTCGCGCATATCGTCGGTGTTGGGCTTGAAGGCCAGGCCCCACATCGCAAAGCGCCGCCCGGTCAGGTCTTCGCCAAAACGCTGGGTGATCTTGCCCACCAGCACATGCTTTTGCGCATCGTTGGCCTCTTCTACCGCGCTCAGCACCCGCAGCTGGTTGCCGTTCTGGCTGGCGGTTTTGATCAGCGCCTTCACGTCCTTGGGGAAGCACGAGCCGCCATACCCGCAGCCCGAGTACAAAAAGTGGCTGCCAATGCGCGGGTCGCTGCCAATGCCCATGCGCACCAGCTCGATGTCGGCCCCCAGCACCTCGGCCAGATTGGCCAGCTCGTTCATGAAGCTGATCCGCGTGGCCAGCATCGCGTTGGCCGCGTACTTGGTGAGCTCGGCGCTGCGCACATCCATCAGCACCAGCTTCTCGTGATTGCGCTGAAACGGTGCGTACAGCTGGCGCATCAGGCCAATGGCGCGCTCGTCATCGGCACCCACCACTATGCGGTCGGGCCGCATGAAGTCTTCAATCGCCGCGCCCTCTTTCAAAAACTCGGGGTTGGACACCACACTAAAGGCCGTCTGGCTGTCACGCGCACCCAACTCTTCGGCAATGGCGGCACGCACCTTGTCGGCCGTACCCACCGGCACGGTGGACTTGTCGACCACCACGCGGTAGCCATCCATGTGCTTGCCAATATTGCGCGCTGCCGCCAACACATACTGCAAGTCGGCCGAACCATCTTCGTCGGGTGGGGTGCCCACGGCGATGAACTGGATATCGCCAAACCGCGCCGCCCGCACCACGTCGGTGGTAAACGACAAACGCCCCGCCGCCACATTGCGCCGCACCACGTCCTCCAGGCCCGGCTCGTGGATAGGAATGCCCCCGTCCTCCAGCGTCTTGATCTTGGCCGGATCTACGTCCAGGCACAACACATCGTTACCCACATCCGCCAGGCACGCGCCCGACACCAAACCCACATAACCTGTACCAATGACTGTGATTTTCATGTTGCCTACTTTTCAAAAAACAAAAACCTGCGCGAGCCGCTGCACCTAACGTGAAAGTTAATGCCGTGTGGCCGAATCGCTTAACGCATAAATCGTATGCTCCCGGTCTGCCGCATAGGCCAGCACCGCCGCAATATCCTCGGCCTCCAATTCCGGAAAGTCGTCCTGGATGTCTTGCGCGCTCATGCCACTCGACAGCACACACAGCACCTCAACCACCGTGATGTGCAAACCGCGAATGCAGGGCCTGCCACCGCGCTTGCCGGGCGCTAACGTCATTCTGTGCATACCCACCTCCCTATCCTCAAGACAAGCCACCATTGTGTGCCCAGCCCACACGGGCTGCGCAACACGCATTTTTATAAGCCCAATAGGCCTCTAGCGCTTATTTCATATGCGTTAGCAGCTATTAATACCAGAGCAGACATCACTGCAAATACGCATTCTTGAACCACCCCCACACCCCAAACGAAAAGCCCGGCAACAGGTCAATGCCCAGCGCCGACTTCGCCAGGTACAGCACCAGCACCCCCAGCATGCCCAGCGCCATGGCCAGCAGCACCAGCAGCAACGCCAAGATGACCATGCTCATGTGCTCGATCTGCTGCTCGCGCTGCGACAGGCTGCGGCGGTTGCGCCCGGCCAGAAACACAAAATAGTATTGCCAGCGCCACCACTTCAGCGTCCAGCGCCAGTCCAGCGCGTGGCTGCCCCAGGTGCGCCCGCCCACCGCCACCTTCAGCGCCAGCAACTGGTCTTCGCTGAAGCTGCCGCGCATGTCGGCAGGTACTTTGTCGAGCAGCTTGGTGATGACGGGGTCGGTGTGGATGGTCATCGGGTGGTTATTCATGAGTCCAATTTGGCTTTTACCCTTACTTAATCAGCGTATGCAGCTATTCTTTATATAGCACTGTCCTTGCATGCACTTCAAGCCTCGAACACGTCCGCATCGGCCAGCAGGCTGCCCATCGCATCTTTAGCGGACAGCTGGGGCGTGATGCCTGCAGGCCAATCAATGCCGATGGCCGGGTCGTTCCAGGCGATGCAGCGCTCAAACGCCGGGGCGTAGTAGTCGGTGGTTTTGTACAAAAAGTCGGCAGACTCCGTCAGCACCACAAAGCCGTGGGCAAAGCCGGGCGGTACCCAGAGCTGGCGGTGGTTGTCTTCACTCAGTTCCACGCCCACCCATTGGCCAAACGTGGCGGAGTGGCGGCGGATGTCCACCGCCACGTCGAACACCGCGCCGCGCACGCAGCGCACCAGCTTGCCCTGCGGGTTCTGGATCTGGTAGTGCAAGCCGCGCAGTACGCCCTGGGCCGAGCGGGAGTGG
>CAUPPH010000013.1:0-154843 GCA_963513125.1 uncultured Albidiferax sp. | reverse complement strand
GGCTGTAGGTTCTGTGGGTGCGCCTGGCGGTGTATCTCGCAATGTCTGAGTCTTTGAGCATGGTGTGCACGATGGGTTGCGTGCACACGATGTTGCGAGATGGAGAGAGTCACATCAAGATGGGTTTACCGGCCGCTTACCAACGATGGCCAGGACTGAGGTGGCAGCGTCAGCGAGGACATGGACGTAGGCCGAACGCAAGTTCAGGTCTTCATGGTGTCCGTGGTCGCCATGACCGTGCCCGTGGTCATGGCAGTGCTTTGCACCATGCAGCAGCCACGCGCACACTAGGTTGACCAATAGTCCGACAGCACCGATTCCGATTGCTTCGTCGTAGTGGATGACTGTGGGCGAGATGAGGCGTTCGGCCGACTGGTAAGCCATCAGGATGGCGACAAGGCTCAGCAGAACCGCGCTCGTGTATCCGCCCAGAATCTCAATTTTCCAAGTACCGAAGGCGAACCGAGAGTGCCTAGCAAGTCTTCGCGCAGCGGCATAGGCGATGACCGACATGCCAAGGGCCAGCGCGTGCGAGCTCATGTGCCAACCGTCGGCGAGCAATGCCATGGAGTTGTAACTCCACCCACCCACGATTTCGACGACCATCATCACCGCTGTAAGCACAACGGCCAGCAGCGTGTTGCGCTCGGCCAAAGGGCTTCCTTCGTCAAAAACGTGCGTGTGTTGCCACGCGTCCTGAGTGTGAACGGGAATGAAAGTAGATGAATTCATGGCAATTACTATACCCCACCCCAGTATATTTGCTACCGTAGAATCGCCGCATGGGGCACACAATCACCGCTAAGAAACCACTACTTGCCAGGATTCGTCGCATCAAGGGGCAAGCAGACGCACTTGAACGGGCGCTGACTGCGGACACCGATTGTTCGGCCGTGTTGCAGCAGATTGCTGCCATCCGCGGCGCCGTGAATGGTCTGATGGCCGAAGTTCTAGAAGGCCATATCAGAGAGCATCTCGGGTCCGAAGACATCTCGGGAGACGAGCGTAGAACCGATATCGAAGCTGTGACCGCGGCGGTCAGGTCGTACTTGAAATAGTCTTTTAAAGGTTGATTGAGCTGCCGGAAACCGGACATTCGTAAATGATCAATTCTGGCTGACAGCGGACATCACGCCTGGCTTCCTTCTACGAAACCGACTAAGTTGCTGTTTTCTGTAAGCGAAAACCTGCAGTGCCTTCCCCAAAATAGTGGAAGATGTAGCTCATTTTTTGCAAGGAGATCTCAATGCAAATCCAGACCATCCAACCCGTGAGCGTGGTGCATCTGATCAGATGCGATCGGTGCGGCAAGGAGGCTGAACGTAACGAGGTGGGTTTCGCTGAGATGACGTCGATCTGTTTCGACGCGGGCTACGATTCGATTTTCGGTGATGGCAACCGAATTGAAGTCGATTTGTGTGAGCCATGCCTGCGGGACACCTTGGGTGCCTGGCTTCGGGTGAAAACACCTGCGGACACGCCTCTGGCGGGCATGCTTGCAGCGTTCAAGCCCGAAGTGCATGGATAGGAATTTCCCCCGGAGCCACTGCCAAGCCGAGTTCTGAGAATCAAACAGGGGGCACGGCTTTTTCGATTTTCCTGACCGCGGAACTAGTTAAGGTAGCTACTAGATATTTAGGTACTACCATAGCGCCAGGTAAGACAAAAGTTCACATCATCGATAGTTGATGCTTCGCTATCAATCGATGACTTGGGAGGGAAAGAACAATGGGACAAGCGAAGCTAAAGCAGCGGGCGGCCTTTGCGCCCGCGATGATTGATCAATGGGAGTCGGAAGACTGCGTCAATTTTGCAGTGGCACTTGCTCGATTGACCGGCTGGCTCATCCACGTGGATTGGTGGGTCCCCTCGCTTGATCCCAATAACACCGTTGCACTTGAGCATTGCAAACCTTTGCGCGTGTACGTGGCCGACAATGGCTCCCGAATCTTTGACGTACGCGGGAGCAGGTTGCTCGGAGCCTTCAATGAGCGCACGATTCGCCCTTTGGCAGTCCAGCATGGCATGGGTGGTGTCAGGACGCGTTATTACGCTGAGAGCGCGCTTGCGTCGCTACCCCTGCGCTTCGTACCGGATCTGGCCAAAATAGAGGATGCCGTCAAGTCCATTGAGGCCAATACAGCTTATCTGGCTTCGATTCCAAAGAGGCTCGCACCCTGCGTTCCAGCGGCCGAGGCCGCTAAATACACGTTTGGACTATGCGCCCCCTTCGCTGAGGCCTTGCGTGAGTTGGCAGATTTGGAGCCCGTAGCGCTGCTGGCCCTCCGCTTCAAGCCAGACTGGCAAGGAACTGAGCGTGGCGATGATGGCTATGTCCATAGTTTGGTTCTGCATCTAGACGGAACGGGGGAAGACTGCTGGGGCAGGGCAGATGTCAAAGAAATCGCTGAGCGATTTGGCGTCGCTGAATTCCGGCTCAGCCGCGAGTCGCACGTTCGCGTGGTGAACAAGCTGCAGCGTAACTCGCCAGATCGCTACGAAGCTGCATTTGTCAAAGCCAAAGAACTCATCCAGACATATCGGCAGTAACTGGGGCAATTTGCACGCAAATCATGAACGGTCTGAATTTAGGGCGGTTGCCAGCATGGGATAAAGTGACCGGATAGAGATAGATAAAAACCTAGATCAGGGACGGGGACCCCCTTACCCATTCTCCGCAACCAAGCGTCTTCCATCGGATGTTTTTCTTTGCTCTAGCGGTCCGCGACGCCCTGCATTTTCATAGTATTCCACGCGATCACCAGGTTGGTCAGCAGGGCGTAAACCCCTGAAATCGCCCGGATCTCATCCCGCCGCCGCCCTCGTTCGGGTTCTAAACGCCCAAAATATATGGCTCGCTGGAATTGGTGCACGGACTATTCTTATTTCAAAGATAAATGATAGGACTAGGCCGAGGGCTCTGTGAGTCGACTTTGAATTGACCCGTTGAGCGCGCTTGTGCCAACTTCAAACGCACCGGTCTTATTCGCCAGGAAGGTGCATGCGGCTTAGTTCTGCACGGATTCTGAGGCGGTCATCAAACTACTGGCGGTGCGGCTCCTTCTGGAATTGGCGCTAACACCCTATATGCGCTGCTGCTCGCTATCTCTTGCTCTTGGTGTCCTGTATTTCGAAAAAATGTAGCACTCCGCTTGGCGTTACATCAAAAGCAACATCGATATTCGGCTGAATGCTCAGAGGATGCACACACACAAGCCACCCTTTGCGTCGGTAGCCTTCGATATTGATCGCTGTCACAAGGATGTTTGCCCAAGTATTGACCAACGCCTCCGTAACTTGACAATCTTGCTTCCGCGTTTCGGCGCAGTACGCAATCAAACAGATCGCAAGTACATCATCAAGATGTGGTTCACCTTCGCCTTCTTGGAACTCTTTGGCCAAAACATGTAGGTCGTCCAGAACTTCATCGTTAAGAGCACTTAGCCAATGTCCAATAAAAAAGCTTGCCTGCTTATCAATTCGCTGCATCAAGTAAATAGATAGGCTCTCACTCAACATCATCGATGCCCCCTTAGGGTGGGTGATTTCGGCAATCGGGGCGAGGACCACGGAGTTGGCAAATGAAGTTGGCATGGTGTTCCCTTTAGAGCGGCGATTACCGGGCCATCCTTTAACTAGTTGTTGAGGTGATTTGCTTGGATTTTAAAGCAAACGCTACTCATAGTCTGTAGACCTAAAGTCATCAAAACTGGAGTCTTGTGGGTGATGTCAACCACCCGTAAGTCCACCGAATCAGCGCGATTGCGTTTCGCTAGGCTGCTCAAAAGTGAGCGCTTGGCCAGAGGTATTAGCCAAGAAGGCTTGGCCGAACTGTCGGGGCTGCACCGCACCTATGTGGGCTCTGTCGAGCGAGGGGAGCGCAATGTGGCAGTCGATAACATGGAGATATTGGCAAATGCTTTGGGGTTGGATATCAGCGCGCTGCTGACGGTCCCGACTACGCCTACGGCCTAGTTGTTGCTTGGGAGGAGGCGACTGGCAAGGTAGGTGCTTCAAAAGTTCGTACTACAGCTCAAAATTTGAGTCACCTCTTATACCCAAGCATCTCAGGCATGCATTTCTGAGATCGTTGCTGTGAGTTTTAAACAGACAGATCAATAGAAAACCGCAAATATGTTAGTTGCATCAATCCGTTGTGAATCAACGGCTTATCAACAACTAACTGTTAGTGGGAATCTGAAGAACTGGGAGTTCACCGAACACGGCTTGATGGCCTGGCGCTTTGCCAGCATCAACGACCTGGCCATTACCGAGGCCGAGCGCAAGTTCCACTGGCCCCTGGGCCGCAGGCCGGACGAGCACCCATCGCTGAGTGCTATGGATTTGTAGAGAAATTTCAAGCACATTTTGGGCTGCTAGCGCAAATATTACCTGCGCTAGTAGCTATGAAAAAGATACCGTTTTTTCAAAACCTGGAGTCTGTATGAACCGCAATGACATCACCGAGAAAATCATCACCGTCAAAGTCTCCAAAGGCATCCAGTGGGCCGACGTGGCCAAAAAGGTCGGCCAGTCCAAGGAATGGACCACGGCCGCCTGCCTGGGCCAGATGACCTGCGATGCCGCCCAGGCCAAGGCCATCGGCAAGATCTTCGGCCTGACCAGCGACGAGCAAAAGTGGTTGCAGGTGGTGCCCTACAAGGGCTCGTTGCCCACCCCCGTGACCACCGACCCGCTGATCTACCGTTGGTACGAAATCGTCAGCGTCTACGGCAGCACCATCAAGGAGCTGATCCACGAAGAATTCGGCGACGGCATCATGAGCGCCATCGACTTCAGCATGGACATCGAGCGCCAGCCGGACCCCAAGGGCGACCGGGTCAAGGTGGTGTTGTCGGGGAAGTTTTTGCCGTACAAGACGTATTGAAGGGGGCACGACTACGGGTGGAGTCAATGGGGGTCGGATCCCCATTACGCAGCGGGTGCTGGCGGTAAAAGCGCGATCGTAGCCAATGGGGGTCGGATCACGATTGCGCGCTGATGGACGGTTTCTTCAACTTTGCTTACCCGCATTCGTGCTCCGACCCCTATTGGCGGTTTGGCGTGCCCGGTTTTCTGGTGTTTTCAGGCTGCTGGAGCTTATTCCGTGGGCACAGGCAGCTATCAAAATGTAATCCCCGTAACACCGGTATTCCCCCGATTGACGCAGCCCGTACCCGCATCCAACAATGCCCCCATGGTCACCGTCGAATTCGCCCCCGCCCTGCGCCGCCACATTGACGTGCCCATCCAGCAAGTCCCCGCCGGGCCGCTGCGGCAGGTGCTGGAGGCCGCTTTGCTGGCCGCTCCCGCCCTGGCGCATTACGTTTTTGACGACCAGCGCGCGGTGCGCAAGCATGTGGCGGTGTTCGTCAACCAGACCCTGGTGCACGACCGTGTGCGGCTGGACCGGGCGGTGGCGGCGGGCGACAAGGTGCTGGTGGTCCAGGCTTTGTCGGGCGGCTAACTTCCTAAAGAAAGCGCGTTATGCACACACTCCTCGTCGGCACCCGCAAAGGCCTGTTCACCGTGCAAGGGCAGGATGCCGATTGGCACGTCACTTCCCACCATTTCGCGGGCGAGCCCGTCACCCAGGTGTTGGCCGACCCGCGCGATGGCAGTTGGCTGGCGGCGCTGCGTATGGGGCATTTCGGGGTCAAGCTGCGCAAAAGCAGCGACCAGGGTGCCAGCTGGGCCGAGGTGGCCGCGCCTGCATTCCCACCTAAGCCCACCACCGGCCCGGATGCCGACGACCCCACGCCCTGGAGCGTGGACATGGTCTGGAGCCTCACCGCCGGGGCCGCCAGCCAGCCCGGCACGCTGTGGGCGGGCTGCCTGCCTGCGGGCCTGTTCCGCTCGGATGATGGCGGCCAGAGCTGGGCGCTGAATACTGCGCTGTGGAACCAGCCGCCGCGCAAGGGCTGGGGCGGTGGCGGTTACGACCAGGCGGGCATCCACTCCATCCTGGTCGATCCACGCGATGCGCAGCACATCACGCTGGCGGTGTCCAGCGGCGGCGTGTGGCAAAGCCGCGACGGGGGCGAGAGCTGGGCCATCACCTCGCGCGGCATGCTGGCCCGCTACATGCCCGAGGGCCTGCAGGAAGACGGCAATGTGCAAGACCCGCATTGCCTGGTGCAGTGCGCCGACCAGCCCGATGCGCTGTGGGTGCAGCACCACGGCGGCATGTACCGCAGCACCGATGGCGGCCAGCAGTGGCAGGGCATCCAAGCACCCGTACCCAGCGACTTCGGCTTTCCCGTGGCCTGCGACCCGCACAACCCGCTGCGCGCCTGGTTTGTGCCCGCGCACAGCGACGGCTGCCGCATCCCGGTGGGCGGCCAGATGCTGGTCAACCGCACCGACGACGGCGGCCAGAGCTTCCAAAGCTTCGGCCAGGGCCTGCCCGGCGCCCATGCCTACCACCTGGTGTACCGCCACGGCCTGGATGTCAGTGCCGACGGCCAGACGTTGGCCATGGCCTCCACCACCGGCGGGCTGTGGGTCAGCAGCGACGCGGGAGAACATTGGCACTGCGTGTCGAACGATCTGCCGCCGGTGGCGGTGGTGAAGTTTGTGTGAGTTTCACCCAGCCTTCATCGTCCGTTAAGAATGGCTTTGAACAATCGCTATTTTGTAAGGTAAATCCGATGCACCCCGCCTCCAAGCCCCACTACGACCTGCTCAGCCGCGCCTTCCATTGGCTGACCGCCATTGCCGTCACCATCGCCTTCATTCTCGGTCCGGGCGGATTTGGGCGGATGATGCGCCAGGGCGTAGACCCCGCCACCCGCCTCGACATCGTCTGGCACGAATCCCTGGGGCTCCTGGTCTTCAGCATGACCGTGCTGCGCCTGCTCTGGGTGGCGTTTCGCCCGGCTGCGCCGAAGTTTGCGATGCCGGGCTGGATGCACATCGCCTCCAGGTTGGCGCACCTGGCACTGTGGGCGCTGCTGCTGGCCCTGCCCATGACGGCGCTATTGGCCCTGGCCAGCGAAGGCCATCCGCTCACCCTGCTGGGCGGCGTGCGCTTCGACCAGTTGCCTTTGATCGCCAACTCCCCCCTCGCGCCCCTGGCCGACTGGGGCGATGTGCATGAACTCCTGGGCAACACCATCATGTGGATTGCCGGGCTGCACGCCCTGGCTGCCATCTTCCACCACGTGGTGCTGAAAGACCGTGTGCTGGCGGCGATGCTGCCGCAGGTGGAGCGACGCTGAGGGTTGAGGGTTGAGGGCTGGTGCGGGCGGTGCCTGTCGCCGGGCCCATCACGTGGCCGACCATGCTGGCAGCCAACCACAAAACCCCTCTGGCTAGCCTCCGTGCAGTTGCACCAGATTGCTTCTCTTTTGATAGTCAAAAACAGGAGCTTCTCGTGCTTATTGAATAAGCGCTAGCAGGCTTTTTTGTGCCTGAAAAATAGGCTAAAAATGCAAAATCCTAGCGCACCCGCTCCCCCGCCAGCGCCGCGTGCAGCAGGCGCAGGCTGTGGGGTTCGCTCAGAAAACGCATGTGCTCGGCAGCACTGGGGGCGGCTCCTCCGGTGCGGCTGAGTTGCAGCACGCGCTGGCGGCGGTGTTCGCCGCGCAGGCCTTGGCCGGTGTGGCGGGGACCCAGGGCTTGCAGGGCCAGGGTGGCTAGGCGGGGCAGGTCCGTCAACCAAGGCGTTGCTGTGGCGCGGGGGGCGTGGGCATAGCGCCAGGCTTGCTTCAGCACCGTCGGCGAACGGCTCTCCTCGGGCACCAGCAGCCAACCGGCATCTTGCAGGCGCTGGCCCAGGCCGACGCGGCTGCTCAGCACGGTGAAGGGCACGGCCAGCAGCAGGGGCAGGCCCATGGGCAGCAGCCACAGGAGAGAGTCGGGGGCGAACCAGGCTACCGCGCCCAGCAGGCAGGCCACGGCGACACCCAGCGGGCCGAAGCGTTGGGCGGCATCGGCCCAGGGCAGGTCGCTGGCTTCGCGCGGGGGCGAGGTCCATTCCAGCTTCCAGCCGGTCAGGCCACCCAGCACAAACAGGCTGTGCGCGGCCATGCGCAGGGGGGCTTGCAGCATGGACATCAGCGCCTCCAGCACCGTGCTGCCCAGCAGCTTCATGCTGCCGCCAAAGGCCGCTTGCTCACCGCGCAGCAATACGGCCAGCAGGCCCAGCACGCGGGGCAGGGCCAGCATCAGCGCGGTGGAGACCCACAGCGTGGCCACGCTGCGGCTGGACCAGAGCGGGATGTCGCTGTCGTGCAGCCACAGGGCGGCACCCAGCACCACGTACAGCAGCCACAGCGGGGCCGACACGTAGGACATGGCTCCGGTGGCCAGCATGGCGCGGTGTACCGGGCGCAGGCCGGGTTCGGTCAGCAGGCGGGCGTTTTGCAGATTGCCCTGGCACCAGCGGCGGTCGCGTTGCAGCTCGGCCAGCAGATGCGGGGGTTGTTGCTCGTAGCTGCCTTCCAGGTCGTTGACCAGCCAGACTTCATAGCCTGCACGGCGCATCAGCGCGGCTTCGACAAAGTCGTGCGACAGGATTTCGCCCGCCAGCGCGCCCTTGCCCGGTAAGGTGGCCAGCGCGCAGTGCTGCATGAACGGGGCCACGCGGATGATGGCGTTGTGGCCCCAGTAATGGGCCTCGCCCAGTTGCCAGAACTGCATGCCGGCGGTGAACAAGCGCCCGGTCACGCGGCTGCCAAACTGCTGGGCGCGGGCGTGCAAGGTGGCGTGGCCGCAGGCGCGCGGGGCGGTTTGCAAAATACCGGCGCGGGGGTGGGCTTCCATCAGCCGGGCCAGGGTAACCAGGGTGTCGCCGCTCATCACGCTGTCGGCGTCCATCACCACCATGTAGCGGTAGCTGCGGCCCCAGCGGCGGCAAAAGTCGGCCACGTTACCGGCCTTGCGGCGGGTGCGGTGTTGGCGCCAGCGGTAGTGCACGCGCAACTGGCTGCCCGCACTGGCGAGTTGCTCGCGCAGGGCCTGCCAGGCGGTGAGTTCGGCGGCGCGCAGGGCGGGGTCGTTGCTGTCGGACAGCACAAACACATCAAACAAGCGCTCGGCACCGGACGTGCTGAGCGACTCGCAGGTGGCGCGCAATCCGGCAAATACCGTGGCCACGTCTTCGTTGCAGATGGGCATGATGACGGCGGTGCGCGCATCGGGTGGCAGCACGGTGTGGGCCGCGCTGCGTGCCGATAGTGCATGCGGGTCGCCACGCAGGGTGACCCAGAAGCCCATCACGGCGGTCACCGTACCCGCCGACACCCAGGCAAACAGCAGCGCAAACAGGCCCAGTTGGGCGGCCAGCAACACATCGCTGCCCGCCCCCGGCTGGGCGCGCCACAGCAGGGCGGTGGCGAACACGGTGGCGCTGGCGATCCAGAACAGCAGCCAATGGCGGCGCTGCTGGGCGGCGGCTTCCCAGGCAGGCGGCTGACCCTGGTGGTGGGCGGCACTGGCGCGCCAGGGCGCATCGGCCGGGGCCTGCTGGCCGCGCAGGCGACCGGCCAGGCCGAGCCAGGGTTGCGCCCGCATGGAGCCGCGCTGGATGGGGGGCATACCGGAGGAGGAGGGTGTGTGGTTCATGGGGCAACCTGGATGTAGGTCCATGTCTCACTGACCGTTTGGGGGCCAGTGCTGGACGGGGCGGTAAGAAAAGCGCGCAACTCCACCGGTTGCGCAGGGTTCAGCGTTTGCACGCGCAGGGCCATGCGCCAAGCCCCGGTGGCTTCGACGCGATACACGTTGGCTTCGGTGATGCGGCCATTGCTGTTGGCGCTGGCCACGGCCTTGAGTTCACCCGTGCTGGGCAGGGCCGGGCCGGTGAAGTCCACGATGTACTGCTGCTCGTTCTTCGCCAGCGTGGCAAAGCTGTGGCCGACGCGGGTTTGCGCCACCCAGGCCTGGGGCGGGCGCTGCTGGGCATCGCCCTGCCAGTCCACGCGCCAGGCGATGTCCAGCGGTTGGCCGGGGGCGGGCAGGGTGGCGGGCACCCAGTAGGCGACGATGTTGTCGTGGGTCTCATCGGGAGTGGGCAGTTGCACCAGCTCGACCCGGCCCGCGCCCCAGTCGCCCAGTGGCGTGACCCAGGCCGAGGGGCGGCGCTCGTAGCTGGCCTCGGTGTCTTCATAGCTGGCGAAGCTGCGGTCGCGCTGCATCAGGCCAAAGCCTTTGGGCGCGCGGGTGGTGAACGACGTGACCAGCGGGCTGCGCGGGTTTTGCAGGGGCCGCCACAGCCATTCGCCCTCGCCGCTGGCCAGCATCAGGCCGTCGGAATCGTGCACTTCGGGGCGAAAGTCGGTGCGGCTGGGCTGGTTTTCGCCAAAGGCGAACATGCTGGTCAACGGGGCGATGCCGAGGGTGCGGATGGGATTCTTCGGTGTATCACGCAGGTACAGCCGGGCCTTGACGGTCATGCGGGTGGTGGTGCCTGGCTCGATCTCGAAGCGGTAGACACCGGAGACGCGGGGCGAGTCCAGCAGGGCCAGCACGGTCATCGCGGTGGCACCGGCTTTGGGGCGGGCTATCCAGAAGTCGGTGAAGCGGGGGAACTCCTCCGGCCCGCCGCCCGCTGTGTCCACCGCCAGCCCACGGGCCGACAGGCCGTAGTGCAGCCCGGCGCTGAGCGCGCGGAAGTAGCTGGCCCCCTGGAACACCACCAGCTCGTCCTTGTAGGCCGGGTTGTTCAGCGGGTAGTGCACGCGGAAGCCCGCGTGGCCGATGTCGCCCCAGGTGGCGGGCTGCAGGGTGTTGGCTCCGTAGCTGAAGTCCTTGGGGTTGAAGGTGAAGGGGCGTTCGCCTTCGGGGGTGGTTTCAACCAGGCGCACCGGCTCGGTCTGGTACTTGCCCAGGTGGAAAAACATCAGCTCGAACGGCAGTTGCTCGGCCCGCCATGCAGCCTGCTCGGGCTTGAAGCGGATGTCGCGCATCTGGTCGTAGGTCAGCTTGGCCAGCACCTCCGGCGTGCGGCTGGGCACGGGGCTGTAAGGCTGGGCGGCCAGGGCGCGGGCGCGTTCGCCCACAGAGTCGAAGTCGGTGGCTGGCGTGGTGGAAAGGGCGACTAACGGGATGGCCAGCACGAGTGCGGCCAGGGATCGGTTCAGACATTGCATGCCCAAACCTAGTGCAAACCCTAGGCCAGTGTGAAAAACACTTTCAGATCAAGCACTTAGCCGATTTTTTGCATGTGTAGCAGGATGTAGAGACCTGTAATGCGTCGCTGATTGGCGACAGGCCCCGGCACCTGGCCCCGCGTGCAGGCCGTAAGTGCCTGAAAAATAAGGGAAAACCCGTTGTCGCTAGCGGGCGACAGGCGGATCTGGGCTGTCGCCTTCTGGCGACTCAGGGCCTGCATCACCCCGGAACAGGCCTGGAGTCAGCCCGTGCTTTTGCAGCAGCCGGTAGAACTCGGTGCGGTTGCGCTCGGCCAGCCGGGCGGCATCGGCGACCTGGCCGTCGGTGAGCTTGAGCAGGCCCACCAGGTAGTCGCGCTCGAAGCGGTTGCGGGCCTCGGTAAAGCCCAGCACCTCCACCGTGGGCACACGCAGCGCCCGCTGCACCAGGGCCAGCGGCACCAGCGGCGTGGTGCACAGCGCGCAGACCTGCTCCACCACGTTGTGCAACTGCCGCACATTGCCCGGCCAGGCAGCGGTGGAGAGCTGGCCCAGGGCATCGGGTGCAAAGCCTTTGAGCGGCTTGTGGTACTTGCTGGCCAGGCGCTGCAAAAAGTGCTGGGCCAGCAGGGCGATGTCTTCGCGCCGCTCGGCCAGCGGCGGCAGGGTGAGGGTGACCACGTTGAGGCGGTAGTACAGGTCTTCGCGGAAGTCGCCGCTGGCCAGGGCGGCCTCCAGGTCGCGGTGGGTGGCCGAGACGATGCGCACGTCTACGTCGATGGACTGCTGCGCGCCCACGGGCCGCACCTGGCGCTCTTGCAGCACGCGCAGCAGCTTGACCTGCAGGGCGGGCGGCATGTCGCCAATCTCGTCCAGAAACAGGCTGCCGCCGTGGGCGCTCTGGAACAGGCCCCGGTGGTGCGCCACCGCGCCGGTGAACGCGCCCTTGACGTGGCCAAACAGCTCGGATTCCAGCAGCGCCTCGGGGATGGCGCTGCAGTTCACCGCCACAAACGGGCCATGGGCGCGCGGGCTGGCGCGGTGGATGGCGCGGGCCAGCAGCTCCTTGCCGCTGCCGCTTTCACCCCGGATCAGCACCGAGGCATCGCTGGGCGCGACCAGCCGGGCCTCGGCCAGCACCTCGTCCATCACGGCCGAGCGGCTGACGATGTCTTCGCGCCACATCTCGCCCGCCGAGCCCGGCAGGGGCCGCGCCGTGGCCGACACCGCCAGCGCCCGGCTGACCGCCGCCAGCAGCTCCTGTCCGTCAAACGGCTTGGTCAGATAGCTGAACACCCCGCGCAGCGTGGCATCCACCGCGTCGGGGATGCTGCCGTGGGCGGTGAGCAAAATCACCGGCAGGCCGGGCAGGCGGGCCTGCACCGCATCGAACAAGGCCAGGCCGTCCATGCCGGGCAGGCGCACGTCGCTCAGCACCAGTTGGGGCCGCAGCACTTCGAGTCGGGCCAGGGCGGCTTCGGCGCTGGCCACGGCGGTCACCTGGTGGCCGGCCGCGCCCAGGCGCAGCGACAGCAGGCGCAGCATGTCGGCATCGTCATCGACCACCAGAATCTGCACGCGCTGAGTGACCTGAGCGACCTGTAAGCGGGCCGGGCTCATGGTGCTTTGCCCGCGCCGTTGCGGGGGGCCAGCGAGCGCTCGATGGCCTTCAGCGCTTCGAGCTGCTCGGTGAGCTGGTCGATGCGGCGCTGGTTGTCGCGCAGTTGCTGGGCTTGGCGGTTGATTTGTTCGTCCAGGCGCTTTTGCTCGGTGGCGCGGGCAGCCAGCAGGCGTGCCCAGTCGAACCAGGGCAGGGCTGCGGGGTCGTTGGCGGCTTGCACGGCCTCTAACTGGGCCAGGGCCTTGGCGGCATCGCCGGGGTTGCGGGTGTGCAGCCAGACCAGGGCCAGGTGCACTGCGCTGGCGGGCGTGGCGGGCTCGGCGGCGATGCGGGCGGCGATGGCGGGCAGGGCATCGGGGGCCGCCTGGCGCAACTGGTCCTGCCAGCGCAGCAGTTC
Organism: uncultured Albidiferax sp.; assembly: GCA_963513125.1. Classification (GTDB taxonomy): domain Bacteria; phylum Pseudomonadota; class Gammaproteobacteria; order Burkholderiales; family Burkholderiaceae_C; genus Rhodoferax_B. The sequence goes on along the minus strand of CAUPPH010000013.1, from coordinate 141,732 downwards.
TTGCCCGGCCAGGGCGCCAGGGTCGGGCGTGGGCAGCACCGGGGGCGGCTGCACCACTGGTGGCAGTGGTGCGGGCGGGATGTGCACGGGCGGAGTTTGCACGTGGGTCATCGGGCGCGGCGTATCGGTGAAAACCGGGGGCAGTGGGCTGGCACAGGCGGTCAGCACCAACACGCTGGCGGCGGTGATCCAGCGTAGATGTTCAGGCATGGGAGGCATCCAGGGGTAAGAGTATGCGGAAGCAGGCCCCGCCCGCGTCGGCCATCAGCTGCACCCGGCCACCGTGGGCGGCGACCTGCTCGCGCACGATGGCCAGGCCGATGCCGCTGCCGCGCGGAGGGGCGGCAGCGGTGGGGCTGCTGTGGGGTGGCGGCGGGGTGCTGCCCCGGTAAAACGGGTCGAAGACGTGTTCTCGGTCGGCGGCGGCGATGCCGGGGCCGTCGTCGTTGATTTGCAGGGCAACGTGCCTGTCGTCTGCGCTGCCCAGCAGGCCCACCCACCAGCGGATGCGCCCGCCCGCCGGGCTGAAGCGGATGGCGTTGGACAGCAGATTGCCCAGCGCCATGCCCAGCCGCTCGGGGTCTACCGGGTGGCTCAGCGTGGCATCGCCTTCCACCACCACGGCCAGGCTGCGGGCCTGCCAGCTCAGGCGCTGGGCCTGCACCACGTCGCGTACCAGGCTGTGCAGCAGGGTGGGGCGGCGCTGTAGTTGCCGGGCATCGAAGGCGGCGGCGTTGTAGCGCAGCAGGTCTTCAATCTGCTGCTGCAGAACGCCGGTGTTGTGCTGCAGGATGGCGACGATCTCGGCCTGCTCGGCACCCAGCGTGCCACCCACGCCCTCGCTCAGCAGGGCCACGCCTTCGCGCAGGGCGGCCAGCGGGGTTTTGAGCTCGTGCGAGGTGTGGCGCAGAAAGCGGGCCTTGTCTTCGTCCAGCTCGGTCAGGCGCAGGCGCAACCAGTCGAGCTGGCGGCCCAGGCTGGCCAGGTCGGACGGGCCGCGGATGACTACCGGCTCGCTCAAGCGCCCCTCGCCCAGCGCCACGATGGCCCGGCCCAGGCGGCGCAGCGGTTGGGTCAGCCACAGCCCAAAGGCCAGCGCCGCCGCGGCCGCCGCCACGATGGCCACCAGCACCTGCTGCACCTGGCGGTTGCGCTGGGTTTCCAATGCGTCCTGCACTTCCTGGTTGTGCTCGGCAATGCTTTGCTGCACCTGCCGCGTGAGCCCGCGCGAGATGCCGTCCAGCGTACGGAACTCTGCCGCCACCGCCTCGCCCCGGGTTGACAAGGCCAGCCGCCCGTCAGCCAGCTGGCTGCGCACCCGCACCACCGAAGCCAGCCACTGCTGGGCCAAGGCCGCCGTGGGCGGGTACTGGCCCAGCGGCAAGAGCATGGTTTGGGCCTGGTTAGCGGCATCGTCAAAGCGCTGGCGCAAGGCATCGTCGCCTAGTACCAGGTACTGGCGCGCGGCCCGCTCCATATCGGTGCTGCGCTCGGCCAGGCCGCGGGTAGACAGGTTGAGCTGCACGCTCTGCTGCCCAGCCTCGCGGCTTTGGGCCAGCACCCCTTGCAGCGCCTGCAAACCGCTGAGCGACACCGCGCCCAGCAGCAGCGCAATCAGCACAAAGGCGAACAGCAGCAGTTGGCGGAAGGAGGCGCGTAGGGTCAAATCGAGAGGGTTCCTGGACAGGTGGCGTTGGCTACAACCAGTATAAAAGAGAGTGCTGCACTGCAACATTTAGCTGTTCACAGTAGGGCTATGCTGGGGTGCTACGCGCTTTTTACTTTTGCCTGAAATTTCAAGCTTTTTAGGCATCTTGTGCTTATTTGGTAAGCGCAAGCAGCTATCTATTCCATAGTAACTACGGACGATGCAGACCCTGACCCTGACCCTCCCTCAAGCCCGCAACCTGCACCTGGCCGCCCAGGGTTTGCTGAACCCGCCGCGCCGCAAAGCCACGCCCAGCGACCTGCGCCAGTGCATCCAGCGCATGCAGCTCTTGCAGATCGACACCATCAGTGTGGTGGCGCGCAGCCCCTACCTGGTGCTGTTTTCGCGGCTCGGTACCTACCCGCAGACCTGGCTGGATGCGGCCCTGGCCAGCGGCCAGCTGTTCGAAACCTGGGCCCACGAGGCCTGCTTTGCCCCGGTGGAAGACCTGCTGCTGCACCGCAGCTACAACCAGGGCACCCGCCGCCACTGGGGCTTGGTGCACGGGCAGGCTATCCAGGCCCGCCAGCGCACCGAGCTCGACGCGCTGCTGGCCCACATCGGCACCCACGGCCCGGTCAAGTCCTCCGCGTTCGCCCGCACCGATGGCAAAACCAGCGGCGGCTGGTGGGACCGCAAGGACGAAAAACGCTGGTTAGAGGCCCTGTTTGCCAGCGGCGAGCTGATGGTGGCCCGGCGCGACAGCTTCCAGCGCGTCTACGACCTGGCGCACCGTGTGCACCCTCATCTCTCCCACGCCCCGCTTCCCGAAGCCGCCGAGGTGCACACCGGTTTCGTGGAAAAAGCCATCCTGGCTCTGGGCATCACCCAGGCCCGCTGGGTGCACGACTACTTCCGCCAAAAGCCGCGCCTCAAGGATGCCGACCTGGATGCACTGGTGGCGCAAGGTGTGCTGCTGCGCGTGGAAGTGCAGGGTTGGACGGCCCCCGCTTATGTGCACCACCAGCACACCGAGCTGTTAGAGAAAGCCGCCGCAGGCCAACTGCGCGCCACCCACACCACGCTGCTGTCGCCCTTCGACCCCGTGGTGTGGGACCGCGAACGCGCCTCCGCCCTGTGGGGCTTTGACTACCGCATCGAGTGCTACACCCCCGAAGAAAAGCGTACCTACGGCTACTTCGTGCTGCCCATCCTGCACCGCGGGGCGCTGGTCGGGCGGCTGGATGCCAAGGCGCACCGGGCGCTGGGGGTGTTTGAGGTGAAGGCGCTGTTTGTGGAGGAGGGCGTGCGCCTCAGTGAAGCGGCAGTGCGGGCCATCGCTAAAGCCATTCAGCAGTGCGCGGATTGGCACGGCACGCCGGAAGTGCGGGTGGGGCGGACGGTGCCGGAGGGGGTAGGCGAGCAGTTGCGCGGGGTTTTGGCCTGCTAAATGCCACATGGCTGCGAAAGTCAGCTTTGTCTAGATTCTAAAAATAGCGGTACTTCTGCAATGCAGTTTTCAACCGGCGATAACGTGTGGCGGTTGCTCAACTCAGCGCAAGTGAAAGTGTCACGGGTTCCAAAAAATCGGATGCTGCTAGCACCTGCCAGGCAGGCATTCACCCATTCCAAAAACGGCTCAAAAAGATGTTCGGTCCACAGTGCTTCGCGTGTTGGCCACGTTGTATCGCTGACCTCGCAGAAACTGCATCGGTAGCCCTCGGCTGTTAATACGGGCTCCGCATCCAGGCTGATCAACATATCCCAAGTAAGCCCTTGCCACTCTACATACACGCTGAGATCCCCACGCGACAGCCACACAAAAAGGCACTCTGGCTGGTTAGTAAAGTGCAGCAATATCCCTGTGGCCTTAACTTTGGTTAAACGCACTGGCACCGCAAACCGGGCTCGGTTTTCACGAAGCCACACAACAAAGGCCCGCTGAATGCGAGGCCGTGGCAGCGATTGGATAAGTTTGCGCATCGTGGTGGTGGCTTGTGTAGCGCCCCGAGCTTCGGGCATCAAGCGCCAGACTGCGTCGCACCCAGCGGTACGCGTCGAAATGCATTGCTGCGGCACATGTTGGCGTATGGCCGTCAACAATTACAGCCATGTCGTTGAAAAATGCTGCACGGCCTCACTACACTCAGATTGAGGCTAATCCTGGCCGGAACCCATTCCACCCGCCCATGCCACGCCGCCCAGACAACCTTGAAACCCTGCACCTGTGTCTGGAGATGCTCAAGCGCATACCTCGTCAACGCAAAATTGATTCGCGGGAATTGCAAATCCAGCTCAAAGAAGCCGGTTTCGAGCGCGACATGCGCACCATCCAGCGCCAGCTTGAATCTTTGTGCGCGCACTTTGACATCGAGCGCGACGACACCTCCCGCCCCTATGGCTACCGCTGGAAGGAATCGGCCCCTGGTTTGTCTCTTCCCGGCCTGACGGAGCAGGAGTCGCTGCTGCTGACGCTGGCGGAACAAAACCTGCGCCACCAGTTGCCCGCGTCATTGATGAAGTCCATGCAAGGTTTTTTTGACCAGGCCCGGCGCAATTTGTCACCCCTGCACACCAGCCAAAGCGTATCCCGCGCAAGGGAATGGATGCGTAAGGTCCGCGTCGTCAGCACCACCTTGCCCATGCTGCCGCCCAAAATCAACGCAGAGGTGTTTGAACAGGTCAGCCAGGCGCTCTACAACAACTGCTGGCTTGAAATCACCTACACCAACGCGTTGAAGAAACACACCCAAGCTAAAGTGATGCCTCTGGGCTTGGCACAGCAAGGCGTGCGCATGTTTATGCCGTGCCGGTTTGAGGGCTACAACGACACCCGCAATTTGGCGCTGCACCGCATCCAGTCTGCCAAATGCACCACGTTGGCATTTCAGCGCCCAGCGGACTTTGACCTGCAAGCCTATGACGACAACGGCCGTTTTGCTTTTGGCGTTGGCGGGCACATCAGCATCCATTTGTGGATCAACGACGAACTGGCAGTATTGCTGGCGGAATCCCCACTAGCGGCTAACCAAACCATTACGCCTGCTCTGGGCCAAAAAGGCGGGTGCGAACTCAGGGCCTCACTAACCGACTCGGCCCTGCTGGTCTGGTGGCTACGCAGCCAAGGCACATCCGTACAGGTTCTTTCCCCCGACAGCTTGAATGCTGCATTACGCTGAAAACATCGCACATGGCCACCCGCTACCTCACCAAATCCCGCTTCAAACAGGCCCTGAGTTGCCCCACAAAACTCTACTACTCCGGCAAACCCGCCTACGCCAATGCCAACGACGATAACGACTTCATGGCCATGCTGGCCGATGGCGGCTTTCAGGTTGGCGAGCTGGCCAAGTTGATGTACCCCGGCGGCATCGAGATCAAGACCAAAAACTCTGCCGACGCCCTGGTGCAAACCGCCCACTACCTGGCGCAAGACAACGTGGTGCTGTTTGAACCGGCCATTGCCCATGGCAGTCTTTTGGTGCGGGTAGATGTGCTGGTCAAGCGCGGCCATGTGCTGGAGGTAATTGAGGTCAAAGCCAAGTCGTATTCAGGCGACCCCAGCAGCCTCAGCGGCAAGCGCAAAGCCATCAGCGCAGACATGCTGCCCTACGTGCAAGACGTGGCATTTCAAAAGTATGTAACGCAGTTGGCCTACCCGCACAGCACCGTCAGCGCGTATTTGCTGATGCCTGACAAAAGCAAATACGCTACCGTAAACGGCATGAACCAGTGGTTCAAAGTGCGCCGCAATGGCCGCAGCACCGAAGTGCTGGTAGACCCCCGCGCCCTGCAACCCGGCCTGGCCGAGACCATGTTGACCTGCATTAGCGTGGACCACCTGGCCAACGAGGTGCTGAACAACGACATCGCCATACCCGGTGGCCAGGGCACGTTGGCCCAGCTTGCCACGCTCTGGGCCGATGCCTACCAGCGTGACGAACGCATAGCCCCGGTGATTGGCGCACAGTGCGGGCGCTGCGAATACAAGGCCGCCCCCGGTTCGCCACTGGCCAGCGGCTTCCATGCCTGCTGGAAACAGGCCAACCAATGGACAGACCAAGACTTTGCCAACGGCACCGTGCTGGACATCTGGAACTTTCGGGGAAAAGACAAGCTGATCCAGGCCGGCGTGGTCAAAATGAACCAGGTCACCGAAGAAGACATCAAGCTCACAGACGATGACTTTGGCACCCTGACCAACGCACAGCGCCAATGGCTACAAATCAAGGGCCTGCCAGACGATTGCGCCGCAGACGGCTATTACCTGGACCGCGCAGGCCTGGCCCGCGTAATGCAGGGCTGGACCTACCCGCTGCACATGATCGACTTTGAAACCGCTGCCGTGGCGCTGCCTTTTCATGCCGGGCGCAGGCCTTACGAGCAAGTGGCGTTTCAGTTCTCGCACCATGTGCTGGAAGCCGACGGCAGCGTGCGCCACGCAGACGAATTTTTGAACGCAACGCCGGGCGAATTCCCCAACTACGCCTTTGTGCGCGCCCTGCGCGAAGCCTTGCGGCACGACCAAGGCACCATCATGCGCTGGAGCCACCACGAAAACTCGATCCTGACTGCCATCAAAACCCAGTTGGCCATGGACGATGCGGCGCCAGCGGACACCGCCGACTTGGTGGCGTTTATCGACAGCATCACCAAAGGCGGCGAGCGCTCCATGGTGGACCTGGCCGATGTGGCCCGCAAACATTACTTCCACCCCAGCACCAAAGGCAGCAACTCCATCAAGAAGGTACTGCCCGCCGTGATGCAAAGTTCGCCGTTTTTGAAAGACACCTACAGCCAACCGATTTACGGTGCAGCGGGTGGCATACCCAGCAAGAACTTCACGGATATGGCTTGGTGGCAATTGGCGGCAGATGGCACCGTGCTCGACCCTTACAAACTGCTGCTGACGAAGCTGGACGGGGATGTGTCAGACGAGGAAACCGAAGGCATTAACCAGGGTGGTGCGGCCAGTTATGCTTATTTGCGGTTGCAGTTTGAGGATATTTCTGATGTTGAGAGAAATGCTGTGGTGGCAGCGCTATTTAGATACTGTGAGCTGGATACACTGGCTATGGCTCTGATTTTGCAGGGATGGAGTAAGTAGTGTGTTGTCTGCAAGAAAATTAAACTTGATTCGTGTTTTTAATTAACTGGAAAATTTATGCCAATAAAAGCCATTTCAATAAGAAAAATTGTTAATGATATAAATGACGGAACAGCAGATGGAGGCGGTCTTTGGCTACCAAATATTCAACGTGATTTTGTATGGACCGAAGATCAGATTTGTAGACTTTTCGATTCAATACTTCGAGAGTATCCGATTAGTACGTTACTTGTTTGGAAAACTCATAGTTCAATTCGTCGTCGTAAGTTTATTGATAATTGGAGGTATAAGCTTAGTTTAATCCCTTTTTTTGTGCCAGAAAATAATGATAAAAAATGCCTGGTTCTTGATGGGCAGCAGAGATTGCAGAGCTTGTTTATTGGTTTGCGTGGTAGTTTTGATGGTAAAGAGTTATACTTTAATGTGCTTAGTGGTAATATTTCCTCTCCAGAGGAAATTAAGTATCATTTTGAATTTAAAAATTCTTCTCATGCGTTATTTCCATGGATTAAATTCAAAGAGTTGGTTTTTAGTAATCAAAAAATTAGATTGCAAATTACTGATTTTGCTGCACTCGCAGGATTGAATTTCTCAGCCGAAGAAGATGATAGGTTATATGATAACCTTGAATCAATTGCCCGGATATTTTGTGCGTCTGATGCTATCACTTACCAAGAATTGGATACCATAGAGTATCCCGATCTATATACAGAGGACGATGTTGTTGAAGTTTTTATCAGGGCCAATTCTGGTGGTACTAAGTTGGAGAAGTCCGATCTTTTGTTTTCGCTATTGAATTCAGCTTGGCCTGGCGCCGATGAAAAGATGGAGGAACTTCTTAATGACCTAAATCGGTATGGCTTTAATTTTGATCGTGACTTCGTGCTCAAGACTTGCTTGGTTTTACTTGATCAAGGTGCTAAGTACAGAGTAGAAAGATTTCGCGCTCAAGGTGTGCGCGAAAAAATTCTGAATAATTGGGAAAGTATATCGAACGCAATTCGATCAACAGTAGACTTTATAAGAAGTAAAACCTATATTCAATGTGATAAAGCTCTTCCATCCAATCTTGCTTTGATTCCGTTAATTTACGTTAATCATCATTTTCCCGGTGCATGGAGAGTAGCAATTGATGTTGAAATTTTCTTGGTGAGAACACTCCTTGCGGGTGCTTTTAGTGGTCAATCGGACACTATTATTGATGCATTGGTTAAGAAGTTTAAGGGGTTAGAGGGGTTTGATGCAGGTGAAGGATTCCTTATAATTCAAAATCAAAATAGATCGCTGAAAATTCCTCGCGATCGATTTTTTGAAATGGGATATGGCTCTAGGGCTATCCATCTTATTTTAAATCTCTGGTATAAGGATTTCAACTATCGGCCTAGCTATAATAATAATCTACCAGAGGTTGATCACATATTTCCAAAAAGCATCCTGAGGGATCTAAAGGTTAAAAATGCTGAGACGGGTAAAACTGCGAAACAGTACGGTGATAATGTGGTTAATCAACTCGCAAATTGCATGTTGCTTACTCGGGAGGAGAATGGTGCTGGTCAAAAAACAAATATATTACCAGTGAAGTGGTTTGAAGATAAGTCCCCTGATTATCTCAATTTGCATTTGATTCCAAATAACCCAGATCTTTGGGGGATTGAGCGATTTGATGAATTCATCGCAGCTAGAAAAATTTTAATTACAGAGAAGTTCAATTGGCTACTTGTTGATTAGTTAATTCTGACGCGTATTGAGTGGTTGAAAAAAATATTAATATTGACTTCATAAACCCGAAGTAACTCCACTGGAGTCACTTCGGGTTGATCCTCCCCATATCCATGCTCAGTCAAATCATGAAACAACCACCCCTGCGGGCCAATCACTGAGCTGGGCTCATCAATCCCAAAGTGAAGCAAAACCGGCGATTCCGGACTGTGCAGCGTGCGGCTGGCCACCCGGTTGTCGCTGTGCTCAAAAGTGGGGTCGTATTGCGGATCACTGGGGCCCAGGCAAAAGTCCAGTTCCGCTTCAATGTGAATGTCGTCCACCGGCAGCCCCAAATCGCTGGCGGCCTGGCTGATTTGCGTGCGGTATGCCTTGGCCAGTGTGTGGATTTGCATCTGCAGGGCATCTAGCTGCACATTGATTGCTTTCAAACGTGCAATGGAGCCTTCGTCCAGGCGGGCGCTTTGGGCGTGTGTTGGGGTTTTCATCTTTGCTCCAAAAAATCGGGGTATCAGTGCAGCATCTGACCCAGCCGGGCTTTGACCAGTTGCGTCAATGGGGCGTCTGGCCCCAGCGCGTGTTCGCGGATTTCAAGCGCTTGCTGGAAGTGGATGCGTGCCTGTTCCACGTTGCCTTGCAGCTTCAAGAGGGCGCCCGTTGCGCTGTAGACGCTTGCGGTGACCAGGTTGTTTGCGCCATAGGCCTTCACGACCAAGGCCAGCGCCTCCAATTGCAATGGTTCGGCTTCTGTCAGGTGGCCATCGTTGCGCAGAGCGACCGCCATGTTGTTGATGGTGGTGCCCAGTTCGCCCATGGCTTTGAGCGTGTCGGGGTGGTTTTTGCCTAAATGGCGTTGTCGCACTTTCAGCACCACGGCATTCAACGCTTGCGCTTCTGCATGGGAGCCCAGATTGCACAGGGTGCTGGCCAGGCTGGCCATTGCGTCGATGGTGTCGGGGTGTTCATCGCCCAGGGTGCGGCGGTGCCACTGCACTACTTTGGTTTGTAGGGCATGCGCTTTGGCGGGTTCACCTGCTTCATTGAGCGTGACGGCAAGGTTATGCATGGTCATCATGGTGCGTGGGTGTTTTTTACCCCACACGCGGTGGCAATCCTTTAAGGCCGATGCCAGTAGTTTGCGGGCTTGCGGCAGGCAGCCGAGCCTGCGCAGAGTGACCCCCAAATTGTTTTTAGCCACCAGTGTTTTGGGGTGTATTTCGCCGAATATGCCTCGGGCAGTGTCGAGTTCATGCTCCTGCATGGCCCGCATACCCACAGAATCAGCGTATGCCGGTGCCATGGTGGGGGGCATTATTTGCAGTCTTTCTGCGTGTTCTCATTCGAGCGAATAGGGGCCACGGTTGGCTGCACTGCGGCATTCTGATTTTCTAGAGGTTGCAGCTTGCTTGCACGCTGCATACGTTCTTGAGGGGTGAGCGAATGCATGCCCATTGCGGTTTCCATAAATTTCAACTTGGCGGTGGTTTTAGTGGCCATGCTGGTGTCGTCCGTCCATTGGCCCGGTAGCAGGTGGACCGGGCCGCCACCCACCATATCGGTTAGGGGGGTAAAGCTGCCCCGGGGTAGGAATTCAACCGTGGTGCCTACGGCATCGCCAACGGCCAAGCCCAATAGGGCGCCACGGGCGCGGTCAATTCGGCTCTGTTGTGTTGGGTGCACCATGGGCTACCGAGGCGCCATGCTGCGGTAGAGCAAAAGCACGATCAAGGTCACAAAAAAGAACAAGAAGAAGTTGGGGCGCTTAACCCAATTGGGGGCATTGGGTGTGACCAGCGTGGGGGCATAGCGGCACCACAGTGACCACAAAAGGTAATAGAGCGTGCCAAACAGCATCAAGGAGATGAGCGGTAACAACATGGGGCGGCCCTTTCTGGCTTAAAGCATTTGCTGATGATCAGCACATGCCTTTATTGTCATTTGCGCCCTCTGTAGTTGAACGTGTGGATGCTTTTACTGCGACGCATCTTGTCGTGCTCAAGATTTGTCTGAAATAGTTTGAGCACCACATGCGGGTGGGTGGACGGTGCAGAAAGGACTACGTGCATATTGCGTTTCGCGTAGCAAGGTCTGCGCATGCTTGGCATGGCTAGCCGCAACACCAGACGCTTGAAAAGCAGCACGGATAATCCCCCCCTATGTTGAAAATCGAGTTCCCCGAATCCCTGCCCGTATCCGCCAAGCGCGACGAGATCATGGAGGCCATTGCGGCCCATCAAGTGGTCATCGTTTGTGGCGAAACTGGCTCCGGCAAAACCACCCAGTTACCCAAAATCGCACTGGCGATGGGGCGCGGCAAGCTGAATCATCCTGGCGCACGTGGGCATTTGATTGGCCACACCCAGCCGCGCCGTATCGCCGCCAGTTCGGTGGCCAAGCGGATTGCCGAAGAGCTCAAAACGCCGCTGGGCGATGTGGTGGGTTTCAAGGTGCGGTTCCAGGATCGGCTGGGGCGCGATGCCTCGGTGAAGCTGATGACCGACGGCATTTTGCTGGCCGAGACGCAGACCGACCCCTTGCTGCAGGCCTACGACACGCTGATCATCGACGAGGCGCACGAGCGCAGCCTGAACATCGACTTTTTGCTGGGCTACCTGCGCCAGATCTTGCCGCGCAGGCCGGATTTGAAGGTCATCGTCACCTCGGCCACCATCGATGCCGACCGCTTCTCCAAACACTTTGAATCGCGCCACGGCTCCGCGCCGGTCATCATGGTGTCGGGGCGGATGTTCCCGGTGGAGCAGCGCTACCGCCCGTTTGAAGAGAGCCGCGAATATGGGCTGAACGATGCGATTGCCGACGGTGTGGACGAACTGTGGCGCGACCCGCACAACGCGGGCGACATCCTGATCTTTTTGCCCGGCGAGCGCGAAATCCGCGAGGCCGCCGACCACCTGCGTAAGCATGTCTCACACCAGCCGCTGTACCGCAGCGCCGAGGTGCTGCCGCTGTTTGCCCGCCTGAGCCCGGCCGAGCAGGACCGCATTTTTGACAACCATGGCGACCGCCGCATCGTGCTAGCCACCAACGTGGCCGAAACCTCGTTGACGGTTCCAGGCACGAGATATGTGATTGACGCAGGTACGGCGCGCATCAAGCGCTATTCATTCCGGAGCAAGGTGGAGCAGTTGCTGGTGGAGCCGGTCAGCCAAAGCTCGGCCAACCAGCGCGCCGGGCGCTGCGGGCGGGTGGCCAACGGCATCTGCATCCGGCTGTACGACGAAGCCGACTTCAATGGTCGCCCGCGCTTTACCGACCCCGAAATCCTGCGCAGTTCCCTTGCGGGCGTGATCTTGCGCATGAAGTCGCTGCACCTGGGCGTGGTGGACGACTTCCCGTTTTTGGAGCGCCCCTCCAGCCGCGCCATCGCCGACGGTTACCAGCTACTCAACGAGCTGGGCGCGGTGGACGATGTGAACGAGCTTACCGCCATGGGCAAAGAGCTCGCCAAGCTGCCGCTCGACCCCCGCGTGGGCCGCATGATTCTGGAAGCCCGCGACCGGCAGGCGCTGGACGAGGTGCTGGTGATCGCCAGCGCCCTGAGCGTGCAGGACGTGCGCGACCGCCCCATGGACATGCAGGCCCAGGCCGACCAGGCGCACGCCAAGTTCGACGACGACCGCAGCGAATTCAGCGGCTACCTGAACCTGTGGAAGTGGATCAACGATGCCCGGGGCGAAAGAATAGGGGTCAGAACCCCATTAAATAATGGGGTTCTGACCCCTATTAATCCGACCCCTATTAATCCACCTTCCCACAAGCTCAGCAACCGCCAGTACGAGCAACTGCTGCGGCAAAACTTCGTCAACATCCGCCGCGTGCGCGAGTGGCGCGACATCTACAGCCAGCTGCACACCGTGGTGGCCGAGCACAAATGGCGCTTGAACGCCGCCCCGGCCAGCTACGAGCAAATCCATTTGTCCATGCTGTCCGGCCTGCTGGGCAACATCGGTTGGAAAACCGAGGGCGACGAGGTCGCGCAGACCGAGTACTTGGGCGCGCGCGGCATCAAGTTCCACCGCCATCCCGGCGCGCACCTGCGCAAGAAGCCGGGCCGCTGGATCGTGGTGGCCGAGCTGGTGGAAACCACGCGCCTGTTTGGCCGCGGTATTGCGGGCATCGAGCCCCAGTGGGTGGAGCAGGTGGCCGGGCATTTGCTCAAGAAGCAGTTGCTCGACCCGCACTGGGAAAAGAAGGCCAGCGAGGTCACCGCGCTGGAACGGGCCACGCTGTACGGCATCGTCATCTACAGCGGCCGCCGCGCCAACTTTGGCCGCGTGGACCCGGTGGGCGCGCGCGAAATCTTTATCCGCGAAGCCCTGGTGCAGGGCCAGTGGGACTGCAAGTTCCCGTTCCTGGAGGCCAACCTCAAGCTCATCAAGCAGGTGGAAGACCTGGAGCACAAGGCCCGCCGGCAGGACGTGTTGGTAGACGACGAACTGATCTACGCCTTCTACGACCAGCAGTTGCCCGCCGATGTCTACGGCGGCGCCAGCTTCGAACGCTGGTACAAGGATGCGCTGCAGGCCAACCCCAAACTCCTGCTGCTGACCCGCGAGGAGCTGATGCGCCACGAGGCGGCGGGCATCACCACCCAGTCCTTCCCCAAGACCATCCGCTTGGGCGGTGTGGACTGCGCCGCCACCTATTTGCACGAGCCGGGCGATGCCAAAGACGGCCTGACCGTCACCGTGCCGCTGTTCGTGCTGAACCAGGTGAACGACGAACGCTGCGAATGGCTGGTGCCCGGCATGCTGAAAGACAAGGTGCAGGCCCTCATCAAAACCCTGCACCAGCGCCCGCGCTCGCGCCTGGTGCCGCTGCCCGAAACTGCCCGCACGATGGCAGAGACGCTGAACACGCCCGAGATATTCGGCCAAGGCCCGCTGGTGGATGCGGTGCTGAAGCTGGTGCGCGCCGCCACCTCGCTGGACATCGCCCGCGCCGACATCAAGGCCGACATGCTGAGCCCGCACATGTTCATGCACTTCCGCGTGGTGGACGAGCATGGCCGCCAGCTCGGCACGGGCCGAAACCTGGGCGCGCTGAAGGCCGAGCTGGGCGCGCAGGCACGTGGGGCCTTCCAGGCGCTGGCGGGCTTGAAGATGGCCCAAAATGCCGAAATTTCCAAGCCAAATCAGCCCGCAGCGCCTATTCCATCGGCGCAAGCAGCTCCTAAAAAAGTAGCGACACCGGTGGCTCCAGCCAACCAGCGCTACACCGCCTGGACCTTCGGCGAGCTGCCCGAGCTGCTGGAAATCCAGAAGGGCGGCCAGACGCTGATCGGCTACCCCGGCCTGATCGACGCGGGCGATGCCGTCACCATCGAAGTCTTCGACGAGCCCGAAGTGGCAGCCGCCAAGCACCGCGCTGGCCTGCGCCGTTTGTTCTCACTGCAGATCAAGGACGCACTCAAGTACCTGGAAAAGAACATCCCCGACCTGCAAAAGATGGCGGTGACCTTCATGCAGGTGGGCAAGAACGCCGACGGCTCGGGCGGCGGCACCATCGAGGAGCTGCGCGCGCAGATCATCGACGTGGCGCTGGACCGCGCCTTTCTGCTCGACCCGCTGCCCACCGATGAATTCGCCTTCAAGCGCCGCATCGACGAAGGCCGGGGCCGCCTGACCCTGATCGCCAACGAGGTGGCCCGCCTGGCCTTGACGGTGTTGACCGAGTACGCCACCGCCGCCCGCAAGATCAAGGACACCAAGAACGCCCCCGAGGCTACGGCGGATGCCGCCCAGCAGCTCGCCCGTTTGATCCCCAAGCGCTTTCTGGCTGCTACCCCCTGGCCCGCGCTGCAGCACACCGCCCGCTACCTCAAGGCCATCACCGCCCGGCTGGACAAGTACCGCGCCGACCCCGCGCGCGATGCCACCCGCCTGGCCGAACTGCGCCCGCAGGAGCAGCGCTACTGGCGGCTGGTGGCCGAGCGCAAGGGCGTGGCCGACGCGCGCATGCAGGAGTTCCGCTGGCTGCTGGAAGAGCTGCGGGTGAGCTTCTTTGCCCAGGAGCTGAAAACCCCGCAGCCCATCAGCGTGAAGCGGCTCGAAAAAGCCTGGAGCCAACTGGGGGCATGAGCCCTACACTGGCAACACTTTGTTCACCCAGGGGGCCAAAATGTTGCAACGGCTCTGCGCCACCATGGCATTGGCATCCAGCATGGCCGGGGTAACTATTGAAGCGGCTTTAGCGGCAGATTCGCCGCTGTGCCCCGACCGCCCGATCCGTTTCGCCTATTTCGAGATGGGCGCGCTCTACAGCCGGGGCGTGGGTATCGACAAGGACCTGGTCGATGCGCTGCAAAAGCGCTCGGGCTGCACGTTTGCGGCGGCGGTTCAGCCCCGTGCCCGCACCTGGCTGGAGCTGGAGCGCGGTCATCTGGACATGACCGCATCCGCACTGCGCACGCCCGCCCGCGACCAGTTCGTCTGGTTTGTGGATTACTTCATCGACCGCAACAGCCTGCTGCTGCGCACTGAGCTGCCTGCCACCCTCCAGTCGCTGCCCGACCTGATGGCCGACAACCGGGTGCGCGTAGGCGTGGTGCGCGGCTTTGTGCACGGCGCGGCACTGGATGGCTTTGTGGCGCAGTTGCGCAGCCAGGGCCGGCTGGAGGAGGTGGAGGACCAGGAGACGCTGTACCGCATGCTGGGCGTGCGCCGCTTCGACGCGATTTTTGGCTACCCCTATGTGTACGTCCAGTACCTGGGCCAGAACCAGATCAGCGACAAGGTGCGGGTGGTGGAACTGACCACGCTGCCCACCACGCTGAACTACATGGCCTTGTCGCGCAAGGCTTTCACCCAGACGCAGGCCCAGCGCTGGCAAGAGCTGCTCAACACCATGCGCGCCGACGGCAGCCTGCAGACGGTTTTTCAGAAGCACCTGGGCGCTCCGGCAGCACGGGCCCTGCTGAAATACTAGTTAAATCGGTCCCTTACGCTTATTCCACCTGCAATAGTAGCTATAAAAAATGCACCGTTGCGTGCTTGCCGCGCTTGGGGATTCGCTGCATCCCGTTGCACTGTAATTGGTCATTTTTTAAAAAAGTGTGCGATAAACCGCAACCAAACATCGGCAGCGTTGCGGATTTCAAGACATATAGCCACTCCATGTGCAAAATTTTGGCAAAAAATCTATGTAAATCAGGTACTTGCTTGCATAGGGTATCTCCTATGATTGATGGGCATACCGCTTGCTGAAATGCGGATGGGCATAGCTTGCACGGCATTTTTGGTCTTGCGGTAGCCCGTTTACATCCACGGAGACGGTATGCAGTTAACAAAATTTAAAATAGTGTCGTATTCATTGGCTGGCCTGGCGGGCGCCGCACTGGCGGCCTGTGGGGGCGGAGATGATGCCCCGGGTCCATCGGTGCAGGTGGTTTCGTCCCAAGCCGAACGCGTCAGCGGCGGCAGTGCGCTGGTGGATATCGCCGTGGCGGCCAACACGGGGCCGTTGAAGGCCAAGCTCAATGGCACCGACGTGAGTGCAGTGTTCAAAGCCGACCCCCTGCGTACCGGGCACTTGTTGGGCGTGGTGGCGGGCCTGGCGGTGGGCAGCAACACCCTGGTGGTGGGCTTTGGCGGCACCGAGACCCGGCTGGCCCTGACCAATTACCCACTGACCGGCCCCATGCTGTCGGGCCCCCAAACCTTGCCTTACAACTGCCAGACCGCCAGTTTTACCCTGCCGGACGGCAGCAAGCTGGGCGCGGCCACCGATGCCCAGTGCTCGGCCCCCACCCAAGTGCAGTACCTGTACCGCGCCACCAGCGGCGGCGCGCTGAAACCCATGCCCACCACCACCGCCTTGCCCGGCGATGTGGCCACCACCACCAACACCGCCGGTGTGGCCGTGCCGTTTGTGGTGCGGGTCGAGACCGGCACCATGAACCGGGGCATCTACCAAAACGCCGTGCTGCACGATCCCACGGCGGATACGGCCCCCAGCCCCACCACCCCGCCCAAGGGCTGGAACCGCAAGCTCATCGCTGTGCACGGCACGGGCTGCGCGGGCGGCTGGTACATCCAGGGCGCGGCGATGGGTGTCAGCCCGTACACCGGCACCAACCTGACCCGCCTGGGCGAAGGCTACGCCGTCTTCACCAACACGCTGAACCACCCCACCAACAGCTGCAATGCCACCGTGGCGGGCGAAACCACGCTGATGGGCAAAGACCACTTCACCAAGACCTTTGGCGTGCCCAGCGCCACGGTGAGCGTGGGCACTTCGGGCGGGGCCTACACCAGCTTGCAGATTGCGGATGCCTTCCCCGGCCTGCTGGACGGCGTGTACATCGATGCCACCTTCCCCGACGCGCTGTCGATTGCCATGTCGGCCATGGATGCCAAGCTGCTGAACCGTTACTACACCGCCAACAACCTCACCGGCACCACCGAGGCGCAGATGGTCAAGGTATCGGGCCAAAAATCGGCCCGTGCCTGGTACGACCTGGCGGTGCAGTCGGGGCGTACCGACCCGGTGTCGGGCCGCACCGAGACGATTCCCACCGCCGGCTCGTTTGGCGGCGCGTACGCGGCCGGGCTGTTCAATGCCGCCGTGCCCACAGCGCTGCGCTGGAACGCGGCAACCAACCCCACGGGGGCGCGTGCCACGGTGTTTGACATCAACCGCAACGTCTATGGCGTGGATGCCAATGGCTACGCGCTGCGGCCCTTTGACAATGTGGGCGTGCAGTACGGCCTGGCCCAGTTGAACGACGGCAGCATCTCCAAAGACCAGTTTCTGGAGATGAACGAAAAGATGGGCGGCTATGACCGCGACGGCAACTACACCACCGCCCGCACCGTGGGCGATGCCGGGGCCATCGCCCGGGCCTACCAGTCGGGCTTGCAACTGGGCGGCAACGGCGGCCTGGCCTCCATACCGGTGTTTGATTCGTCCAACTTCTACGACGAAGACATGTTCTACCACTACCAGTGGTTCCACTTTGCGGTGCGCGAACGCATGCTGCAAGCCAATGGCAACACGCAAAACCATGTGATGTGGCGCGGCGGGGTGAGCTTTCCCGACCTGTTTGGCCTGACCACACCGGGCAAAGCCGAGCGCGCCGCCGTCAATGCCAAATCGGCAGCCGATGGCTGGCCGCTGTT
This sequence comes from uncultured Albidiferax sp., assembly GCA_963513125.1. Lineage (GTDB taxonomy): Bacteria > Pseudomonadota > Gammaproteobacteria > Burkholderiales > Burkholderiaceae_C > Rhodoferax_B. Next base: position 124,118 of record CAUPPH010000013.1, on the reverse strand, counting down.
TGTGCAGTGGGTCGATGCCTACAAGGCCGACACCTCCGCGGCCACCCAGCGCGCCAAGGTGATTGCCAAGAAGCCCGCAGCGGCGGTCGATGGTTGCTTCACCCCGTCCACCACGCCCCAGTTCATCGCCGAAACCCAAACCCTGGCCAGCAGCGGCGCGGCGGGCACCTGCAATGCGCTGTACCCCTCGTGGACCTACACCCGTGCCCAGGCCGGTGCGCCAGTGGCCGCCGACAAGCTGAAATGCCAGACCAAGCCGGTGGCAGCCGCCGACTACGCCGTGGCGTTGAGCGCTGGCGAGCTGGCCCGCCTGAACGCGGCCTTCCCGGCGGGCGTGTGCGATTGGTCCAAACCCGGTGTGGGCCAAACCGCCTCGGTGGCGTATGCGTCCTTTGGTCCGTCGCCGGTCAACCTGGTGTTTGATATCTTGAAACCCTGATGTCCAGGGCCTGAAAATGCCGCATGCATCCTGAACTACCGCCTGCGGCCAACCGCCGCCCGACACCCCTGAAAAGAACCGCTGCGGCCGCTGTGCTGGCGGTGGTTTTGCTGGTGGTGGTGTGGGCGGCCTATGGCGTGGCCGAGCGGGTGGGTATTTCCACCCTGGGCATCGCCACGGCGCACCGGCTGGAGCTGTATGCGTCGGGCCTGCAAAGCGAGCTCAAACGCAACGAATACCTGCCGCCCGTGGTGGCCTTGAACCACGACGTGCTGGCGCTGCTGGAGCACCCCGCAGACCCGGTACTGCAAGCGGCAGTCAACCGCTACGTGCAAACCGTGACCGAGCAAGCCGGTACCGCGGCGATTTATGTCATGGATGCCAACGGCCTGACGCTGGCCTCCAGCAACTGGAACCAGCCCAGCAGCTTTGTGCACATGAACTTTGCCTACCGCCCGTATTTCCAGGACGCGCTGCAAGGCAAGCCGGGCCGGTTTTACGGCATTGGCGTGGTCAGCCGTGAGGCGGGCTACTACTTTGCCCACGGCATCCAAAGCCAGGGCCGGGTGGTGGGCGTGGTGGCGGTAAAGGTCAACCTGGACCGGCTAGACCGCGCCTGGCAGCAGCCGGGTGAGCGGATTGTGGTGGCCGACGGCAATGGCGTGGTGTTTTTATCGTCCCAGCCCGCGTGGAAGTTCAAAACCCTGGCGGCCTTGTCCGATGCCACGCGGGAGCGCCTGAAAACCACCCGCCAATACGCCGAGGCCGAACCGCTGGGGCCGGTAGGTTTCGAGCCCTTGCGCAGCCTGGGCAACGGTGCCGCCATCGTGGCCGTGGCCGAAAGCGCCGCCTTGGCTGGCCAGGCCCCGGCCACCGTCTCTTATTTGTCCCGCAGCAGCCCGGTTGCGGGCACTGACTGGCAGATTGCGGTGCTTAGCGACATTGCCGAGCAGCGCGTATTTGCCCGCACCATTGCCACTATCGCCGCGCTGGCCGTGGTGTTGTCGTATGTGGTGTTGCTGTACTTTTTGCAGCGCCGCAAGTTTATGCGCGGTACGCTACAGACCAAGGCCGCGTTGCTACAGGCCAATGAAGACCTGGAGCAAAAAGTCAGCCTGCGCACCAAAGACCTGAGCGATGCCAACCAGCAGCTACAAACTGAAATCGTGGAGCGCCATCGGGCCGAAGACACCCTCAAAGCCACCTTGAGCGAGCTGGTCCACGCTGCCAAGATGGCCGCCCTGGGCAAGATCGTGGCGGGTATTACCCACGAACTGAACCAGCCCCTGGCCGCCTTGCAAACCTTGTCTGCCAATACCGTGGTGTTTTTGGCCCGCGGTCAGCGCGACATTGTGGATTCCAACCTGGCCATGATTGGCCACCTGGCCCAGCACATGGGCAAGATCACCTCGCAGCTCAAACTCTTCGCCCGCAAATCTACCGCCGAGCGGCGGCCTGTGGACGTGGCCCATGCCATCGGCAACGCCAAGCTGCTGCTGGCCCAGGTGGTGCGGTCCCGGCCCACCCCGGTGGCCGTGAGCACCCCGCCCCAGACGGTGTACGCCCTGTGTGACAGCACCCGGCTGGAGCAGGTGCTGGTCAACCTGCTGGGCAATGCGCTGGATGCCGTGGCCGACACCGATGCGGGGCTGATTGAGGTGGTGTGCCATGCCGACGGCGATAGCGCGGTGATCGAGGTCCACGACAATGGTGCAGGTATCTCCGAAGCTGTAGAACCCCATTTGTTCGAGCCATTTTTTTCTACCAAGCAGCAAGGTGTAGGACTGGGGCTGGGGCTGGCCATCTCCGCCGACATCGTGCGCGAGTTTGGTGGCACCCTGACCGCCGGGCGCAGCCCGCTGGGCGGGGCTTGGTTCACCGTAAAACTTCCTTTGGCGCTGCCAGAACCTATTTCGCATGACTGAAGACCCCCTGATCCTGTTTGTCGAAGACGACCCCGCCGTGCGCCTGGGCAGCACCCAGGCGCTGCAACTGGCGGGCTACCGGGTGCGGGCGGTCAGCTCGGCCGAGCAAACCATTCCGCATATCGCGCCAGGCTTTCGCGGCGTGCTGGTCACCGATGTCAAGCTGCCCGGCAAAGATGGCCTGCAACTGCTGGAGCACGCCCAGCGGGTGGACAGCGGCATTCCGGTGATTCTGGTCACCGGCCACGGCGATATCTCGATGGCCGTACACGCCATGCGCAGCGGGGCCTACGACTTCATCGAAAAACCCTTTTCCTCCGAGCAACTGGTGGAAGTGGTGGGGCGCGCGCTGGAAAAACGTCTGCTCAGCCTGGAGGTGGATGCGCTGCGCGGCAAGCTGAAAAATTTTGATGCGATCGAGGCCAAGATCATTGGCCGCTCCAGCGCCATCGTGGCCCTGCGCCGGGCGATTTTGAACGTGGCCTCCACCCCGGCCGACGTGATGATCACCGGTGAAACCGGCTCCGGCAAAGAGCTGGTGGCGCGCAGCTTGCACGACTTCAGCAAACGTGCGGCCCAGCCGTTTGCCGCCATCAACTGCGGCGGCTTGCCGGAGGCGCTGTTTGAAAGCGAGGTGTTTGGGCATGAAATGGGCGCGTTCACCGGGGCCGCCAAGCGCCGCATCGGCAAGATCGAACACGCGGCAGGCGGCACCTTATTTTTGGACGAGATTGAAACCATGCCCGCCTCGCTGCAAGTCAAACTGCTGCGCACCCTGCAAGAGCGGCAGTTTGAACGCCTGGGCTCCAACGACCTGCACGCCATGGACTGCCGCGTGCTGGCCGCCACCAAAACCGATTTGCTGCACCCGACCAAAGAGCACCCGTTTCGCAACGACCTCTACTACCGTCTGAGTGTGGTGGTGCTGAATATCCCACCGCTGCGCGACCGGCGCGAAGACATTCCCATGCTGCTGTCGCACTTCATGCTGCAAGCCGCGCTGCGCTACGAGCGGCCCGTGCCCGAGCTGGATGCCCAGCAAATGGGCGACTTGCTCAGCCGCCCCTGGCCCGGCAATGTGCGCGAGCTGCGCAACGTGGCCGATCGGCTGGTGCTGGGCATGCCCGACCAGGCCGCCACCGGCAGCACCCCGTCTACGTTGGACGAACAACTGCTGCATTTCGAGCGCTACCTCATCACGGAAGCTTTGGCCACCTGCAATGGTCGTGCAGCCAACGCCAGCGAGCGGCTGGGCATTCCCAAAAAAACCCTGTACGACAAGATGAAGCGCCTGGAGCTGTCACCACAAGACTTTAAAGTGGATTGACGGTACAGATATTGCGTGCTTGGTGAGGCGCTGCATACCGTCCGCTAAGAAATATAAGCGCAGTGCAAAGAACCGCTGTGTGGGCAGCCTGGATGGGCGCATGGCGCTATAGTTTCTGCTAGTCTCCAATTTCTCAACCACAGGATCATTCTCATGCTGAACGGAAAAACTGCACTCGTCACCGGCTCTACCAGCGGTATTGGTTTGGGTATCGCATTGGAGTTGGCCAAGCAGGGTGCCAACATCATCTTGAACGGTTTTGGCGACCACGCCGCGCCCCAGGCCGAGGTGGCGGCGCTGGGTGTGAAGGTGGGCTACAGCGGTGCGGATATGAGCAAGCCCGCCGAGATTGCCGCCATGGTTGCCTACGCCGATGCCGAGTTCGGTGGCGTGGACATTCTGGTCAACAACGCCGGCATCCAGTACGTCTCGCCGGTCGAAGAGTTCCCCATCGAAAAGTGGGATGCCATCATCGCCATCAACCTCAGCGCTGCCTTCCACGCCACGCGCCTGGTGATTCCGGGAATGCGGGCCAAGAACTGGGGTCGCGTGATCAGCGTGGCCTCGGCCCATGGCCTGGTGGGTTCGGCCAACAAGTCGGCCTACGTGGCCGCCAAGCACGGCGTGGTGGGCATGACCAAGTGCGTGGCCCTGGAGACGGCCACCACCGGCATCACCGTCAACGCCATCTGCCCCGGCTGGGTGCTGACCCCGCTGGTGCAAAAGCAGATTGACGACCGCGCCGCCAAGGAAGGCATCACCGTGGCCCAGGCCACCAAAGAGCTGTTGCAGGAAAAAGAACCCTCGCTGCAGTTCACCACTCCCGCGCAGCTGGGCGGCCTGGCCGTGTTCTTCTGTTCGCCCGCAGCCGACAACGTGCGCGGCGTAGCCTGGGCCAATGACGGTGGCTGGACAGCCCAGTAAGTCGAGGTTTTGAGGCCATTTCTGAGGCCTTGAATCAGCCTCTTACGCCCATTCATTGGGCGTTTGTTGCTCCTGTTTTTGATGTCAAAAACAGGAGCAACTTTATTTACAGCCTGGCCAGACGCTCCAGCGCTGCCTGCAGGGTTTCGTCCTTCTTGGCAAAGCAAAACCGCACCACGCGCTGGTCAAAACCGTCGCCGTAAAAGGCCGACAGCGGAATGGCCGCCACGCCGACCTCGCGGGTCAGCCACTGGCAAAAGTCCGCCTCGCTCTGGTCGCTTACCTCGGAGATATCCACGCACTGGAAGTAGCTGCCTTCGCTGGGCAATAGCTTGAATTTGGTGGCGGCCAGCCCGGCGCGGAACAGATCGCGTTTGCGCTGGTAGAAGGCGGGCAACTCCAGGTAGGGCGCGGGGTTGGCAAGGTACTTCGCCAACCCGTGCTGCACGGGCGTGTTGACGGTGAACACATTGAACTGGTGCACCTTGCGGAACTCGGCCATCAGCGGGGCGGGGGCCACCACGGTACCGACCTTCCAGCCGGTGACGTGGAAGGTTTTGCCAAAGCTGCTGACGATGAAGGCGCGCGCAGCCAGGCCGGGGTAGCGGGCGGCGCTTTCGTGCTGGCGGCCATCAAAAACCATGTGTTCATACACTTCGTCGCTGATCAACAGCACCTCGGTGGGCTCCAGCAGCTCTTGCAATTGCAGCATGTCTGCCTGCGACCAGATGGTGGCGCTGGGGTTGTGCGGCGAGTTGATGAGGATGGCGCGGGTTTGGGGCGTGATGGCCGCGGCGATTTTGTCGAAGTCGGGGCGGAACGTGCGGGGCGTGAGCGGCACCCGCACCGCCGTGCCACCGGCCAACTCGATGTTGGGCACATAGCTGTCGTAGCAGGGCTCCAGCACGATGACTTCATCGCCCGGACGCACGACGGCCAGGATGGCGGTGATGATGCCCTGGGTGGCCCCGGCGGTGATGGTGATTTCGGTGGCTGCGCTGTATTTGCGGGCGTGGAGTGCTTCAATTTTTGTAGCTACCGCCTCGCGCAACGCCGGGATGCCAGGCATGGGTGGGTACTGGTTCAGGCCCTGCTGCATGGCCTCGGTCACCGCCTGCACCAGCGCCGGGTCGCAGTTGAAATCGGGGAAGCCCTGGCCCAGGTTCACCGCGTTGTGCTCGGCAGCCAGGGCCGACATCACGGTGAAGATGGTGGTGCCCACTAACGGGAGCTTGGTTTGGAGGGTGGGGGTACGTGGGTTCATGGTAATTAGTTGAGGACAGAGCTGGTCTGCTGCGCAGCCTGCGGTCTGTCCCGCAAAGTTTTACAACTCGTAATCGTTGACATGTCCAGACATCGCCTGGGCCACCAGGTTGCGGTCCAGCCGGTCGCTTAGCAGCTCGGCAAATTTATAAACGAAATTGCGCAGATACGCGCTACGTTTGAAGGCCACACGGGCGACGTTCACACCAAACAGAATGCCGCCGGGGCGCACGATCAAATCCGAATTGACATCGTCGCGCACCGCCATCTCGGCCACGATGCCGATGCCCAGGCCCAGGCGCACATAGGTCTTGATCACGTCGGAGTCGATGGCTTCCAGGGCGATGCGGGGCACCAGCTTGCGGGCGGCAAAGGCCTGGTCGATCTTGGTGCGGCCCGTGAACGACGGGTGGTAAGTAATAATTGGCTCCTGCGCAATATCCTCCAGCGTGAGGCGCTCTTTTTTTGCTAGCGGATGGTGGGCCGGGAAGACGATCACGTGCTGCCATTCGTAGCAGGGCAGGGTGACCAGCTCGGTGTAGTTGGCCAGCGATTCGGTGGCAATGCCGATTTCGGCCACTTCGTCGATCAGCATGCGGGCCACCTGGTCGGGCGCACCCTGGTGCAGGCTGACGTTCACCTTGGGGTAGGCCTCGCGCAGCTTGGCCACCGGCACCGGCAGCACGTAGCGCGCCTGGGTGTGGGTGGTGGCAATCGACAGGGTGCCGCTGTCTTGGGCACTGAACTGCTCGCCGATGCGTTTGAGGTTGCCCACCTCGCGCATGATGACTTCGATGCTGCTGAGCACGTGCTGGCCGGGTTCGGTGATGCGCTTCAAGCGCTTGCCGTGGCGGGCAAAAATCTCTACACCCAGCTCTTCCTCCAGCTCGATGATGGCTTTGGACACCCCCGGCTGGGAGGTGTGCAGGGCTTTGGCGGCCTCGGTCAGGTTGAGGCCGCGCCGGGCGGCTTCCTGGACAAAGCGGAATTGGTGTAGGTTCATATCGAATTTCAGCTTATATTGAAATTCATTATGCCTGAATCATCTATAAAGCGGGGTCCAGCGCGATCTTGGCCAGCAGGGCGACAAGTTGTGGATTTTCTCCCACTGCCGCTTGCAAAACGATGTTGATGCCGGGATGTTGCTGGCGCAGGCTGTCCATCAGCAAGGGCAGGTCTTCGCGTACATGCCGACCCACGCCCAGAAACATGGGCACCACCGTCAGCTGCTGCGCGCCCTGGGCCACCAATTGGGTGGCGGCGGTGGGCAGATCCGGCGAGGTGAGCTCCAGAAAAGCACAGGCCACCTGCACCTGCGGGTCGGCGGCGGCCACCTGGGCGGCCACCGCCTGCATGGGCAGGTGCCACAGCGGGTCACGGGAGCCGTGGGCAAACAAAATCACTGCACGTTGCATTTCAGCGCCTTAAAACCAGCCAGCCAAATGCGGCCAGCGAGAGCATGGAATAGATAAATCCTGGCGCAGCGGCGGTGAGCCAGGGCTGCCAGTTTTGCAGGTTGCCAATGTAGCCAAACACGTTGTTCAGCAAAAAGAAGCTGATGCCCGCCATCACGCCGCCAAATACATAGGTGGTGATGCCCCCGGCGCGGAAGTGCAGGTAGGCAAACGGCAGGGCCAGCACCACCATCACCAGGCAACTCAGCGGATAAAACACCTTGCGCCAGAATTCGATCTCGTAGCGCTGGGCCGACTGGCCGTTGGCGTTGAGGTGGCGGATGTACTGAAACAAGTCCAGCGTGGCCATGCGGTCGGGCTTGAGCAGGGCGGTGGTCACCATCTCGGTGCTGATCTCGGTGGGCCAGCGGTAGGTGGGCAGGCGCTGGCGCTCCACACTGGCGGTGTCGGTGGCCTGGGTGTCCTGCGTGTGGAAGCGGCTGCGCTCCACGTTGCGCAGTGTCCAGGCGCCGTCGTTGGCAAATTCACCGGATTCGGCGTGCATCAGCGACACCAGCAGGCCGTTCTGGTCAAACTCGAAGATCCGCACGCCCTGCATCTGGCCCTGGGCTGCAATGGCACCGACGTTGGCGGCAAACGAATGGTCGACCTGCTTTTCCTTGAGCCAGGCCCCTGTCTGCCCGATGGTGATACCACCCTGAAAGCGTGCCTTGATGAGCTGTGCGGCGCGGCCCGACACCGGGGCCAGGTAGTCGCCAATGGCAAAGGTCAGCACCACAAACGCCAGTCCCAGCAGCAGCAGGGTGTGCAGCGCCCGCCAGGGCCCCAGGCCGCTGGTGCGCAAAATGGTGTATTCGGAGCTTTGCGCCAGCCGGGCCATGACAAAAATGGTGCCGATCAGCACCGTGATGGGCAGTAGTTCGTATAGGTGGCTGGGCACCATCAGCCCTACCACCATCAGTGCGTGGGTGACCTGGTAGCCATTGGCACCGCCTTTGCCCACCCAGCGCAGCTCGTCCACAAAGTCGAAAAAGAAAAACAGCGCCAGGAAGCCCAGCGTCACAAACCCCACGGCAATGAGGATTTCTTTGTACAGCAGTTGGCGGATGGTCTTCATGCGGCGGCTCCCGTGGCCTTGCGCGGCAGCAGATTGCGCCACGACCAATGGTGGTGCCGCGCCAGCAGCCAGGTAGTGGCCAGCACCAGCACGCCGCCGTGAAGGCCCAGCATGAACTGGGTAAAACCAATGTTTCCGTTGGTGATCCAGGTCTGGCCCAGGTTGAGCAGGTTGTAATACACCACGAAGGCAAACAGCGCAAACAGTACATTGCCACCCCGGCCAGAGCGCGGATTGCCGCCCGACAGGGCCAGCGCAATCACCACGAAATTCATTGCCGCCAGCGCCAGGCTGAGCCGCCAAGCCAACTCGCCCAGGTACAGCGGCGTGGGTTCACGCACCAGGTCCATGCTGGAGCGTGCCCGCGATGACGGGCCATCCAGCGGCCCCATGGTGTCGCCGCCGATGCGGGTGCCGTACTCCTTGAACTCACTGACCTTGAGGTCGGGCTGGCCCAGGTTGGACTCCAGCCGCTGGCCGTTGCGCAGAATCAGAAAGGACTGGTCATTGATGCGGTCGATCGAGGCACTGCGGGCCGAGGTGACGGTTTCCTTGCCATGCTCTATGGAAGAAATAAAGATGTTGTTGCCGCTGCGCTTGTCGGGAGAGTCTTTGTCGATAAAAAACACCCGGTTGCCATTGGCCGATTCCTGGAATTGCCCTGGCGCAATGCGCTCCAGGTCACCGCGCTGCTCGTAGCGGTCTTTCATGTCCTGGATCTGCTGGTTGGACCAGGGCCACACCACCAGCGCCAACGCCGCCACCGCCAGCAAAATCGGCCAGGCAAAGCGGAACAAAGGCCGCAGCAGCCCCACCAGCCCCTGGCCGCTGGCAAACCAGATCACCATTTCACTGTCGCTGTACATCCGCGAGAGGGTGCTGACCACGGCCACAAACAGGCTCAGCGTGAGGATGGTGGGTAGGTAGCCCAGCACGGTGTAGCCCAGCACCATCATCACCTCGGACGGGTTGACCGAGCCTTTGGCGGCCTGGCCCAGGGTGCGGATCAGCATCATGGTCATGACGATGGTGACCAGGGCGACCAGCGTGGCGCCAAAACCGCGCGCCAGCTCTTTGCGAATAGAAGAATGGAATAACATCGTTGACGGATTGCTAGCTACCGTGTGGCGGCCCCCTCGGACCCCACCCACACGACAACACGACTAAATTTATGAACTTTGAACTGAAATCCCTGGACCTGGCCGCCTGCGCCGCCGAGAAATGCGATGCCCTGATTGTGCTGGTGTCCGAGGTCTTTGCGCCTGGCAAGGACGCATTGTCTCAGTTGATTGCCCAGGCCCGCGCGTCCGGGGATTTAGAGGCCAAGCCTGGCAAGCTGCTGCCCATGTACCGCCCGGCCGCCGCTGCGGCCACGCGGGTGCTGCTGGTGGGCGTGGGCGACGGCTCGGTGCGCCATGTGCGCCAAGCCGTGGCTACCGCCGTGGCCGCCGCCAAAGGCCCGTCGCTGCGTAAAGTTCTGATCAGCTTCGCCGGTGCCTCCGCCCAGAAGTGCGTGCGTGCCGTGGTGCAGGCCGTGGCCGAGGCCACCTACGTCTACACCACCACCAAGTCCAAGCCCGAGGGCCGCGTGCTGGCCAACGTCTGGCTGTGCGCGCCGGATGCCGCGGCGGCGCAGGCCGAGCTGGCTTTGGGTACCGCCACGGTAGCCGGTGTCGAGCTGGCCAAGGAGTGGGCCAATCGCCCTGGCAACCATGCCACGCCCACCTTGCTGGGCACTGCGGCCAAGTCGCTGGCGCGCTTTCCCAAGATCCGTTGCGAAGTGCTGGGGCCCAAAGAAGTGGCCGCACTCGGCATGGGCTCGTTCATGTCGGTGGCCCAGGGCTCCAAGGAGCCGCTGCGCTTCATCGTGCTGCACTACAACGGCGCGGCCAAGGCCAACGCCCCCACGGTGCTGGTGGGCAAGGGCATCACCTTTGACACCGGCGGCATCTCCATCAAGCCTGCGGCCGAAATGGACGAGATGAAGTTTGACATGTGCGGTGCCGCCAGCGTGCTGGGCGTGTTCCGCGCGCTGGGCGATTTGAAGCCCGCCATCAACGTGGTCGGCCTGATCCCGGCCTGCGAAAACATGCCCGACGGCGGCGCGGTCAAGCCCGGCGACGTGGTCACCAGCATGAGCGGCCAGACCATCGAAAACCTCAACACCGATGCCGAAGGCCGCCTGGTGCTGTGCGACGCGCTGACCTACGCCGCGCGCTTCAAGCCCCGCGCCGTGATCGACATCGCCACCCTCACCGGGGCCTGCGTGGTGGCCCTGGGCGGCGTGCGCAGTGGCATGTTCTCGGCGGATGACAGCCTGGCTGCCGCCCTGCAAGCCGCAGGCGAATCCGCCATGGACCCGTGCTGGCGCCTGCCGCTGGACGATGAATACGCCGAAGGCCTGAAGTCCAACTTTGCCGACATGGCCAACGTGGCCGGGCGCGCGGGTGGGGCCATCACCGCCGCCAAGTTCTTGCAGAAGTTCACCGGCAAAATGCCCTGGGCACACCTGGACATTGCCGGCACGGCCTGGAAGAGCGGCGCGGCCAAGGGCGCGACCGGCCGGCCTGTGGGTCTGCTGCTGGATTACGTATTAAATCAGCCCCCAGCGCTTATTCCACTTGCGCAAGCTGCTACTAAATCAGTAGTGCAGCGCAAAGCAGCAGCGCCTGTAGTGGCCGCCCGTAAAACGGCTGTCACGGCCAAAGTGGCGCTTAAAACGCCGCGTAAAACAGCGGCCAAATAAAGCTGTCTGCCCGCCCATGACCCACGTAGAGTTCCACTTCAACGCGCCCGACAAGATCGCCTACGCCTGCCGCCTGCTGCGCAAGGCCAGCCGCCAGAGTGGGCGGGTGGTGGTGGTGGCGGGGCCCGAATTGCTGCAAGCCCTGGATGCGGCGCTGTGGAGCTTCAGCGCCACTGACTTTGTGGCCCACACCCTGGCAACACCAGATGCCACCGTGCTGGCGGCATCGCCCGTGCTGCTGCTGGAGTCGGCGCTGGAGGCTCCGCACCAGCAGGTTTTGTTGCAACTGGGCGATACCGTGCCCGCAGGGTTCGAGCGCTTTGAGCGACTGATCGAGGTGGTCACGTTGGAGGAAGGCGACCGCGTGCTGGCCCGCCAGCGCTGGAAGCACTACGCAGGCCGTGGTTACGCGGTGCAACGCAAGGATTTGGAACTGAAAGAGCCCGCATGATGGTTGATTCCCCCCGCCAGCCCCCGCGTTTTGTGCCCACACTCACCGAAGTGGTGCAGTCCATTTCGGTGCCTGTCGCCCCCGCGACACCATCCGGATTCATCACCACCGAGGCCCTGGAGGACCAGATCATCCACCGTGTGATGCAGCGCATCGACCTGTCGCTGGAGCGCCGCTTGCGCGAGGCGGTAGCCGCCATGGTGCTGCAACAAACCCAGTCTTTGGTGCCGCGTTTGCGCGAAGAAATCGAGTTTGTGGTGCGCCAATCGGTGTCCGATGCGGTGGCGGATGAGTTGGCTACGCGCCTGCCTTGAACGGCGGAAATACCGGTTTTGTATGCCCCAAATGAGCGCAGAAATGGTTGTCCGCGTGTTCCCTATGTTTCGGGCCTAAAAATTGCGGTATGGTTCGGCCCGTGGATTTACCCATTCACTGTGTCTATCGCTATCCAGCCATTTTGTACATTGGAGTTTTTATGCAAATGAAGTTGAAATTGACCGTAGCTGCTGCCATTACTGCTGTGGCAGGTATGGCTTCTGCCCAGGACGTGCAGGTCGTGAAAATCGGCCACGTCGCGCCTATGTCGGGTGGTCAAGCCCACTACGGGAAAGACAACGAAAACGGTGCACGCATGGCCGTGGAAGACTTGAACACGCAAAACGTCGTCATTGGCGGCAAGAAGATCAAGTTCGAACTGATGGCTGAAGACGATGCTGCCGATCCAAAGCAGGGCACTGCCGCTGCGCAAAAGCTGTGCGATGCCAAGGTCAACGGCGTGGTGGGCCACCTGAATTCGGGCACCACCATCCCCGCATCCAAGGTCTACAACGACTGCGGTATTCCCCACATCACCGGTGCGGCTACCAACCCCAACCTGACCAAGCCAGGCTACAAGACCACCTACCGCATCATTGCCAACGACAACTCGCTGGGTGCAGGGCTGGCCTTCTACGCGGTTGACGCACTGAAGCTGAAAAAAGTCGCCATCATCGACGACCGTACCGCCTACGGCCAAGGTGTTGCCGATGTGTTCAAAAAGACCGCTGCAGCCAAGGGCATGACGATTGTGGACGAGCAGTTCACCACCGACAAAGCCACTGACTTCATGGCCATCCTGACCTCCATCAAGTCCAAGGCACCGGACGCCATCTTCTTCGGCGGCATGGACCCACAAGCTGGTCCGATGCTGCGCCAGATGGAACAACTGGGCATGACCAATGTCAAGTACTTTGGCGGTGACGGCCTGTGCACCAACGAAGTCGCCAAGCTGGCTGCCGGTGCCAAGACGCTGGACAACGTGGTTTGCGCTGAAGGCGGTGCTTCTCTGGTGAAGATGCCTGGCGGCGTGGAATGGAAGAAGAAGTACGATGCCAAGTACCCTGGCCAGTTCCAGATCTACAGCCCATACACCTACGATGCCACGATGGTGCTGGTTGACGCCATGAAGCGTGCCAACTCCACCGACCCCAAGGTCTACACCGCCGAGTTGCTCAAGACCAACTACAAGGGTGTGACGACCACCATCAGCTTCGAACCTAACGGCGAACTGAAGAACCCATCGATCACCCTGTCTGTCTACAAAGACGGCAAGAAGACCGCGCTGAACTAAGCAGTTCCAGCACCCGTAAAAAAGCCACCGTGAGGTGGCTTTTTTACGTCTGGGATCCAGCAGCGAATTGCTACATTTTATGTAGCTGCCAGCGCCTATGCAATAAGCACAGGCGGCCTAAAAAGCATACAAATTCTATGCCCTTGCATCGCCCCAGCGCAGTTGCGCCATGTCGTCGCCCCGGTACAGGGTTTCACCAGCGCGGTCCACGCAGTAGTTGGGCGAGACAATCATCTCGAAGAAGTGCATGTCGGCGGCGATGCGTGTGTACTCGAACAGAATGCTGCGGGTCACCTTGGCACCCGATCGGATCACGCTGCCGTGGCCGATCCAGCAGGGTCCGATGATGGTGGCACCCGGCTCCACCTTCACGCTGGAGCCCAGGTAGACCGGGCCCTGGATGTTGCACTGGTCCCAGGCGATGGAGGTGTTCAGGCCCACCCAGATGCCGGGCTTGACCTCGCGGCCCGGAATATTCATTTGCGCCACTTCGCCGCGCAGCACGCGCTGCAGCACCGACCAGTAGTCGCTCACGCGGCCAATGTCGATCCAGTTGAAAAAACGCTTTTGGGCGTAGAAGGGTAGCTTTTCGGCTACCAACTGCGGAAACAGCTCGGCACCGATGTCGTACACCTTGTTGGGCGGGATCATGCCAATGACCTCGGGCTCGAAGATGTAGATGCCGGTGCTGGCCAGTGTGGACTGAGCATCTTCGGGCTTGGGCTTTTCCTGGAAGGACTGGATTTGGCCTTCTTCATTGGCCACCACGATGCCGTAGTTGGAGACTTCGTTCAGTGGCACGTCCAGCGTGACCACGCTGGCAATCGCACCCTTGGTCTTGTGCTCGTGCAGGGCCGCGCCGATGTCCAGGTCGATCAGTGCGTCGCCGCACAAGACCAGGGTGGGTTCGTCAAAAAAGCCGCTGAAATCCTGGATGCGCCGCATGCCGCCCGCCGAGCCAAAGGGCTTGGGAATCACGTCACCATGCTCACGCACGCCTTCGTAGGCATAGCCAATCTGCACGCCCCAGCGGTGGCCGTCGCCAAAATACTGCTCAATTTTGTGGTGGTGGTAAGCCACGTTCACCATGATTTCTTTGATGCCGTAGTTGGCCAGGTGCTCGATCAGGTATTCCATGACCGGCTTGCCCAAAATTGGCACCATGGGCTTAGGCAAGTCTTTTGTGAGCGGGCGAACCCGTGTTCCTTGCCCTGCCGCCAAAATCATTCCCTTTGCCATGCTGGTATTTCCCTTATTTAGTGTGACCCGTATGTGGTACGCAGATTATGAGTGTTAAGTTTGACGGTTCAGGGGCCGTTGAGCCTGCGGTTCGGTCCACTTGTCACCAATGCTATGGACATACCAATACGATGACTGTGCGGCAGGTAACACACGGAAACAAAAAAAAGGCCTGTCGTTGCAACACGACAGGCCTGATATTGGCGGAACAGGCGTCTGGCACAAGATGCCCTGAAAGCCGCACCAAATAACGGTTCTGCGTTTCCAGTTTCCGAGAATGCCCCCAGAAATGCCCCCAAATTATTTCAGTGCTGCGCTTGGACCTTGCGATCTTGCTCAAGGCGCTTCACCAACTCGCGTATCTCGTCGTCTGCCTGCCCCGCAATCAGGGCACCATTTAATTGTCGCACCTCGGATGCGCGCCAGCCCGACAAACGCACGCCAATTTTGATGGGGCTGGTGAAAAGCCCGTCCTTGATGCGCTGGTAGAAGGTGCTGGCGCTGATGCCGATCAGGGACAGCACGGCGGGTTTGCGGAGCAGGGCGTTATCGGATGCCGTGGACATGGTGATTTCTCGGGTGGTGAAGGCCTGGGCCTGGGTTTGCTGGGTCAGCATGTCAATCCTCCTTGTGCGCATCAGGTGTGCGCATGTTTTGTGTGCGGGCAAGTGACGCGGCCTTAAATCCGGCCAAAAATGCATCATGGAATTTTCGCCAATCACCATGACCGCGTGCCGCCCCCCACAAAGATCGACAGTATTCCTGCGCGGCAAAACCGCCATCAAGTTCAAGCTGATACTCGGCTGTGGTGAAGGTTTTTTGTGGCGCAGCCGCTTCAATAGCCTGCTGGTGGGCCTTGAGGGTTCCCTACGGCTGAAGCAGCCAATGCGGCCTACATCGAAGAAAAGCGTCGGGTTCACCCCGGCTGCACGATTTGAAAGACAAACATGATTTCCAGCTTTGAACAGCGCCACAGCCGCGGTGGCCGGGCGCTTTACCTGGGCGGCGATGCGCCCGACACGAGTGGACAAAATGCAGCCGCGCTTGCACAGGCAGATCTCTCCAAAGAGCAGCTTGCATGGGCAAAAGAGATCTACGCAGAAACGGCCCCCGACCGGGCGGCAACTGCAGAGCGTGCAAATGCCGTATCTGATGCCCAACTGGCTGCGACCCAACAGCAAACAGCCATTGCGGGCGATGCCTACAACGATTACAAAACCACCTACCAGCCGCTGGAGCAATCCATCGTGGCCGAGGCCCAGGGCTACGACACCCCCGAGCGCCGGGCAGCCGAGTCTGCCAAGGCCAGCGCCGACGTGCAAACCCAGGTGGATGCACAGCGCGCGGCCACCATGCGCGAGCAGGAGCGAGCCGGGGTCAACCCAGCCAGCGCAAAGATCATGGCGCTGCAGGGCTCCATGGACCTGGGAGCGGCCAAGGCCAAGGCCGGTGCCGCAAACGCGGCCACGCGCCAGATTGAAACCATCGGCGCAGCCAAGAAAGCCGACGCGGCCAACCTGGGCCGGAACATCGCCAGCAGCCAAGCCTCCAGTGCAGCCCTAGCGTTGCAGCAGGGAAATAGCTCTGTAGCCAATTCGGGCGCAGCCCTTTCAGCCGTCAATTCAGGAAACCAATCCATGCAACAGGGATATTCAGGGGCCCAGTCGGGTCTGGCAGGTGCTGCAGGCACTTACGGCAACATTGCAGCAACGCAGGGCGCAGCAAGCGCAGCAAACACCTCCAGCATGGTTGCTGGCGTTGGTGCCGCAGCCACCATTGCGGTGGTGATCTGATGATGGACCTTGAAGCGGTAGATGCCGCAACGTACCTGGTGCTGGAGCGCGGCATCCGTGTGTTTAACGGCGCGCTGTTCGGCCCCACCGAGGAAGAGCATGTGGCCTTCCTGCTGGGTGCAATGGACCCGCCGCCCGGGGCGATGGTGATCGATGCTGGGTGTGGTGTCGGTGAAATGGCCCGCATCATGAAGATGCTGCGGCCTGACCTGGAATTTTTGCTGCTGAACGCCAGTACCGCGCAGTTGGCGCAATGCCCCGAGGAATTGGACCTGCTGCACGGTGACTTCAACGCGATGCCGCTGCCCGACGAGTGCGCCGACGTGGTGATTTTCAGCTACGCGCTGTGCCACTCGCAGGACTTTGAACGCACCTTTGCGGAGGCCCGCCGCGTGCTGAAAGTGGGTGGAAAGCTGTTCGTCAACGACATGGCCCGCACGATGGGTGACAACGCAGAGTTTGAGGCCGTGCTGGGGGCCCGGGTGCACGAGGCCATGGCGGTGGAGGCCTGGGCCCGCGCGGCCGGGCTGGGCCTGGACTACACCATCACGCCCGATGTCGAGGTGGAGCGCTTGAAAGAGCTGCTACCGGAGGACGGCCAGCACCTGCTGCATGGCGTGGTGCCCACCATCTGGAGTTTTACCGCACTGGACGACGTGGCCGCCGCCTTCGGCCGACACGACCGTATTGCTTTCCAGTTCTCTGGCGGGCGCGACTCCACCGCCGCGCTGTACCTGCTGCGCCCCTACTGGGACCGGATGACGGTTTACCACCTGGACACCGGCGACCAATTCCCCGAAACCCGCGCCGTGGTCGAGGCGGTTGAGCGGGATGTGCCCATCGTGCGCATCCTGTCCGATGTCTTCAAGGTGCGTGCTGACCATGGCTACCCCAGCGACATCGTTCCGGTGGACAGCACGGAACTGGGCCGCAAGGTGTCCGGGCGCGAGGTGCAACTGCAATCCCGGTACGACTGCTGCGCCCGCGCGCTGATGATCCCCATGCACGACCGCATGCAGGCCGACGGCATCACTCTACTGGTGCGCGGCCAGCGCGACGATGAATACGCATCGCCCCCGCTGCGGTCTGGTGATGCTGCAGGCGGGTTTGAGGTGCTGTACCCCATCCAGAGCTGGACCGGTGCCGATGTGTCAGCCTACTTGGTCGAGAACAAGCTGCCGCTGGCTCCCTTTTACGAGCGGGGCATGCGCCGTGCGCCCGAATGCATGGGCTGCACTGCCTGGTGGGACGAAGGACGGGCCGCCTACATGCGCGACCACCATCCTGATGCCTACGCATCATTTTCCCGCCGCATCAACATCGTGCGCGCGGAGATCAACCACCAGGCCGACATGCTGGCCAGCGAATTGGAGAAGTGACATGGCAAATATTGGATGGGGCCATGCCCTTGCGGCTGCGGTCGGTGGATATTTGAACGGTCAGCAGATCGTCAAAAATCGAGACGATGCCGAGGAAGAAAAAAAGGCAAAGGCCGAGGACCGGGCCTACATGCAGGCCCAGCGCCAGCGCACCACCAAGCAGCAGGGGGTGGAGGACCAGCTGCAGACCAACCTGCAGGATGCAGCCCGTCCCGTCACCATCACCGAGGGCGCGGGCGGCATGGTGCGCCCCGCCACGATGGACAACAGCGATGTCGGCCTGCCCGAGAATGCCGCGCTGCCCAACGGTGGCCTGCTGCCCGCCGGTTACCGCGTAGCCGACCAGACATTCACCGACCGCCCCCAGGCCGAGGCCGCCGCAGCAAAGCAGAATGCGCCGGAAGCAGTGAACAGCCGCGTCATCGCCGCCTACCGTGGCGCTGGCCAGGTGGACAAAGCCATGCAGGTGGAGGGCAACATGCGCACCGCCGAGGTGCAGAAAATGCAGTTGGCCGATGCTAAATGGCGGCGCGACCTGGGCGGGGCCATGCAAGGTGGGCACCAGGGCCTGGCGGCGCTGGCCACCAATTCCGAGGCTGGCCCCATGGCGGGCATGAAAGTGCAGGTGATCCCAAGCGCTGACGGCAAGGTGACCTATGGGGCCATGGGCCCTGAAGGTAAGGTTCAGCCCATCCCCGGCCTGCCGTCGTTCACCAACGACCAGAACGGCATCACCCAGGCTGCTTTCATGCTGGACAAGACCGTCACCCCGGAGGCGCGGTTGGCTCACTACTCCCAACTTGAAG
Source organism: uncultured Albidiferax sp. (assembly GCA_963513125.1). Taxonomy (GTDB): domain Bacteria; phylum Pseudomonadota; class Gammaproteobacteria; order Burkholderiales; family Burkholderiaceae_C; genus Rhodoferax_B. The sequence continues at coordinate 105,685 of CAUPPH010000013.1, read as the reverse complement.
ACCGGGATTTGCGCCAGAAGAATGGCGACCGCGACTACAAGCTGAAAGAGCGGGAGGTGGATAGCCGGATTGAGTTGCGCGGGGCCCAGGCTGAAAACATGGCCTTGCGCGCATCCATTGCAGCAAGCCGTGGCGCAGGCGGTGGTGGCTCTGGCCGTAGTAGCAGCGGACAAGAGCCTGCATCGTTTGATCCGTTGTCCGACTTCGACCCCAAGCAGGCGCGCAAAGCCGCAATGGACCAAGCCGCCGAAGATGCCAAAAATTCAGGCAAAACGGTGAGCGATGCCGAGATTGCCAAGCGTGCCCAGGGCATTTATTCAGCACTGCGCACTGCGGCGGCATCGGAGAACACCAACATGCATGTGCAGTCCACCGTGTCGGCTGCTTTCCGCAAAGCCGGGTCAGATCCGGAGGCCTATGCCGACATCTATGCCAAAGCGCAGCAGGTGGCCGGGCCGCAACAGCTTGCCGCCTGGGGCTACAAGGCACCAGGTGCAACAGGTAGCGCCAAGCCACAAGCTGCAGCGTCTGCGATGTCGGGTGCACCGGTAGCGCTGGCTTCTACACCTGCACCGCAGGCCCAATCCCGGCCACTCAACACCATTGAGCAGATCGAGGCAAACAAGATGACCGCACTGGTGCCGCTGGCGCAGCAGGTTAAGCAGGCCGATGCGCAGTATGTGGCCGCAGCAAAGTCTGGCGACCAGCGCGCCAGCGGCATGTACATGCAACGCAAGCAGGAACTGCGGGCCCAACTTGAGAAGCAGGCAAGCGACAAGTTCGGCAATAACGCCGCCAAGGTTTTGGACCAACTCTACGCACAGTAAGGCGAACGATGACGAAGAAAAAAAAGAGTGTCGTTTACCGCGACTCCACGCTGGACGATCTGATTGGGCAGGGTATCCAGCACCAGCAGCCAACTATTGACCAGCCTGAACCGGACGAGGCCCCGCGCGACCGCAGTTTGCTGCGCACCGCAGGGGACTACGGCATTTCCGCACTCAAGGGGGCGATTGGTGTGCCCGAGGCAGTGGTGGGCCTTGCCGACATCCCCACCGGTGGACGGGTGGGCCAGGCGCTGGAAAGCATTGGTTTCCGGCCCAAGGATGCAAAAGCCTACCTGAACGACCAGTACAGCGACCAGCAAAAGCAGGCATTCCAGAACGTGGGCCAGGCCGAAGGGTTTGGCGGCAAGTTCGTGGCGGCGTTGCAGAACCCGTCCGTCATCACGCACGGTGTCGTGGAGTCACTGCCCTCCATGGGGGCGGGTGCTGTGGTGGGGCGCGGGATTATGGCTGCTGCGCCACGGGTCAGCGGTGCGCTGGCTGCAGGCGTGGGCGAGGGGGTGATCGGTGGCGGTAGTGCAGCCGAGCAGATCCGGCAGGAGACCCCTGATGGCTTGCTGACCCCAGCCCAGGCCGGGCTTGCGGTAGCCAGCGGACTAGGCACCACGGCATTCGGCGTGCTGGGCAACAAGGTGGCAAAGTCCCTGGGTATCCACGACGTGGACACCATGCTGGTGAGCGCCGCCACCAACCCCGCCGCCGCCAAGGGCGTGGTGCGCCGCGTGCTGGAAGGCGCGGCATCCGAGGGCATTCTGGAAGAGCTGCCCCAGTCCATCCAGGAGCGGGTGCTGCAAAACGTGGCCCTGGGCAAGGACTTGACCGATGGCGTGGACCAGGCCGCCGTGCTGGGCCTGCTGTCAGGCGCGGCAATGGGGGGCGGTGCGAATATCTTGGGCGGTGGCCACCAGGCCACGCCCGCCACTGCAGCCGACCCGATGCCGCCCGCCGCCGCCGCGCCGCTGGCACTGCCCGCGCCCGTCATCACGGTGGGGCCCGATGGCACTGCGCAGACGGTCGCAGACCGGCAGTCCGCCCGCGATGCTGGGCCATTGGCGCGCGCCGCCAGCTTGGCCGCCAATGTGACCGATGTGGTGGCAAAGCCTGGGGCACTGGCCCGCGCCGCTATCACGCAGGTGGCACCTGCACCAGTAGCTATAAATACAGGAGCAATCGATGCAGGCCAGAACGATCAAGCGCCGTCTGATGCGGGCAATGTCGGCATTCCCGGTGCGGGTGGAGCGGAGCTATCGCCAGTTGGGGAGCCTGCTCCAGCAGCAGGTGGTGCTGGACCTGTGGCGGGCGGCCTGCCTGGATCGGAAGCGGCCATCACGGCTGACGACATTGCTCAACACGTTGCCGCCCAAGGCGCACCAGAAGTAGCTGCGGCCCCGCAAACCTTCGCGACTTACGACGAGGCGGATGCCTACCGCCGTGAGCAAAAGCAGCGCGGCACTTCGGTACAGGCCCTGCCGGTACCGACCGACGGCGGTTTCACCCTGGCCGTGAAGGGTTCCCCCGAGTACCCAGCAGCCGAGAAGCTGCGCGAAGAGCGCCGGGCCGCCAAGGAGCGTGCGGACGCTGGCATTCTGGATGGCGACATCCTGAACAAGTTGGGCAAGCCCTTCACCATTCGCCTGCCCGCCGCCAACGCGGTGAAGGCTAACCCCGGTTTTGAGGTGGTCGCAGTGCAGGGCGGCTTTGTCGCCCGCAAGGCCGCCGCCCCCACCAATCAAGCAAAGGAAACCCCTGCCGATGTGCCCCAACCTGCAAAAACTCCAGAAGAAACAAGCCCAGCGCCTGGCGCGCAAGCTGCGCCGGAAAAACCAGCAGCGGTAGCCCCAGCCATTGCTGGTGCTCCGATCAACAAGGAGTGGACCGCCTTTTCTCCCGAGTCTGGCACCAAGTCCATCCCGCGCGCCGACATGCCGCAGATCAAGGCCGAGCACCGCGGTGCCATGGTCAACTTCCTGAACGCCCGGGGCATCGCGCACGAGCAGGTGGAAATTCCGGCAGGTGATTTGAAACCCACCCAGGCCGAGTTTTCCCCCGCAAAGGTGGAGTTAGCCAAGGCCTTCGAGGGCGGCGACCGGTCCATCCTGGTGTCGGCCGACGGCCATGTGCTGGACGGCCACCACCAGTGGCTGGCAAAGATGGATGCGGGGGAGCCGGTGAAGGCCATCCGCCTGGATGCCCCCATCGGCAAGCTGCTGGAGCAGGTCAAGGAATTCCCCAGCGCCGAGGCCGCTACCGGCGCGCCACCGGTTGCAGAGCCTGCCATCGTCGAACACACCACCGGCAAAGGCAAGCTGCTGCGCGGCACGGTCCGCACCGACCTGTCAAAAGAAGATGCCACGGCGCTGGACCCCTATACCTTCAAGAAAAACGGTGGCTGGTTCATCCGAGAAAATGTAGGAAAACAGCCAGCAGCGCAAGCAGAGCCAGCGCAGGCAGCTACCGAAACTATAGCGGAAAAGAAGCCCACTCCGAAGCCCACCGCCAACACCATCTTTACCGAGGATGCCGCCGCCGCGGCGCGCGCCCGCCTGAAATCCAAGTTGGGCCGCCTGAACAGTGGCATCGACCCCGAAACCTTGATGGACGGCATCACCCTGGCCGGGTACCACATCGAGCGCGGTGCGCGCAGCTTTGCCGCATATGCCAAGGCGATGGTGTCCGACCTGGGCGAGGGAGTGAAGCCCTTCCTCAAAAGCTGGTACATGGGTGTCAAGTTCGACCCCCGTGCAACTGCCTTTGATGGCATGGACAGCGCGGCCAGCGTGGAGGCGGCGGATCTTGATGCTGCACCCCAAGATGCGGCTAGCTTGTCCGATGCCCTGTACGAGGCCATCCAGGCCAACGGCATGCCCAAGGACAACCCGGCACTGCGCAATCTGGTGGAGCAGTTCGACGGCCAGTCCGCCGACAACGCCCGCCTGAAACAAGCGCAGGAGGAACTGGAAGCCGCGATTGCCCGCACGGCGCGCGATGTCGTAGCCAAGAAGGAGGGCGTTCGCAGCACCTTCGACATCCTGATGCGCCTGTACGAATCGCAGCCCAACCTGAATATCCGCACCAGCACCAGCATCGCCAACCAGGCCTACAGCACCCCCGCACCCCTGGCCTACCTGTCGTCTGAGCTGGTGGGCATCACGTCCAAGGACAAGGTGCTGGAGCCCACCGGCGGCACGGGCATGCTGCTGATGGCAGCCAACCCGGCGAACACCCTGGCCAACGAGTTGAACGACCACCGGGCCGAGCTGCTGCGCGCGCAGGGCTTTGAAGTCACGCAAAACGATGCGGCCACCGGTTCGCTGGGCAAAGAAAAGAGCCGCGATGTCGTGGTGACAAACCCGCCGTTCGGCTCTATCAAGGACAGCGCGGGCAACCCCACCAAGGTGGCGGTGGACGGCTACCGCCTGGGGCAGATCGACCACCTGATTGCCGCGCGGGCCCTGGCTACCCTGAAAGACGATGGCAGGGCCACTCTGATCCTGGGGGCCAACAAGGTGCAGGGCGGTATCAGCAACGACGACCTGATCTTCTTCAACTGGCTGTACGGCCACTACAACGTGACCGGCCACTTTGAAGTAGCGGGCGACCTGTACGGGCGGCAGGGGGCGAACTGGCCGGTGCGGGTTGTCAGCATCCAGGGCCGCCAGGCATCCAGCGCGACATCACCGGTTGCAGGTAGCATCAAACGGGCCGACAATTGGAACCAAGTTTATGAACACTTCACCCAAAGTCTGGCTACCAGCCGGGCAGAATCTCAGCCGGGCGCAACGCAGCGCCCTGTCGGTGAGCGCGCCAGCGAAGCCCTCCCAGGACGCGTACCAGAGCCTTCTGGCGGCCAAGTTGCAAACCCTGGTCAACGCGGAGCCGAGCGAGGCGCAGGCAGCGCTGGAGATGTCGCAGGAGAGCGCACCCAGCCTGTGGCTGATCGCGGAGAACCAGCCGCAAAGCCAGTGGGGGCAGGCGATAGCCAGCAGCGACCCGATGGCAATGCTGGTGCAGGAGATCAACTGGAGCCAGCCCGGGTCGGTGATGGTGGACGACCAGGAGACAAGCCTGCGCGGGCTGCTGGAGCAACTGCCCTAGCCAGCGAAGAAAACCAATTCCAAGCGGGCTACGTGTCCCGCAGCTCCCGCAAAGACGAGGGCGTGCTGATCCCCGTCAACATGGCCGGGCCCACCCAGGACGCACTCAGCAAGCTGGAAGATGCCGTAGGGGACATTGACCAGTTCGCTGCCAAGGAACTGGGCTACCCCAGCACCAAGGCTTTGCACAATGCCCTGATGGGCTTGCAGGTGGATTCGGTGGCTTCGGCCATCTACCAGATCAAGCAGGGCAAGGGCGTGGTGATCGCCGACCAAACCGGCATCGGCAAGGGCCGCCAAGCTGCCGCCGTGATCCGCTGGGCGACAAAAAACGGCCACACGCCGGTATTCGTCACGGTCAAGCCCTCCCTGTTCACCGACATGTACGGCGACCTGGCCGACATCGGCACCAGCGACGTGCAGCCTTTCATCATGAACGGAGGCGAGTGGATCTCGGGCGCGGGCGGCGAGAAGCTGTTTGCCAACAAGGCCCTGGGGCACAAGCGCACGTTGGAGGGCATTGCCGAAACGGGCCGCCTGCCCGATGGCGCAAACGCCCTGTTCATGACCTATTCCCAGATCAACGTGGACAACGCACAGCGCCGGGCGCTGGCCGCGCTGGCCCCCAAGGCAGTGTTTGTGCTGGACGAGTCGCACAACGCCGGGGGCGCGTCGGCCACGGGGGAGTTCATCACCCAGGTGCTGGAGAGCGCCGTGGGCGTGACCTACCTGAGCGCCACCTATGCCAAGCGGCCCGACAACATGCCGCTGTACTTCAAAACTGACATTGGGCAGGCTTCGGCAGACAACGACGGCTTGATGGCGGCCATGGCCGCTGGCGGGCTGCCCCTGCAGACGGTGGTATCCAACAACCTGGTGAAGGCCGGGCAAATGTTCCGCCGTGAGCGGTCCTATGACGGCGTGAGCATCGAGAGCGTGGTGGACGCGGGCAACCGGGCCGTGCATGAAAAGCTGTCGGATGCCACCACCCAGGCGCTGCGGGCCATCGTGTCGGCTGACAAGATGTTCCACGAGGTCTACGTCAAGCAACTGGCCGCCGACATGGCGCAGCGCGGCGCGCGGGTGCTGGACAACGCAGGCAACCAGGCCGAGGCCAGCGTGCAGCACACGGAATTCTCCAGCGTGGTGCACAACTTCGTGCGCCAGATGCTGCTGGGCCTGAAAGCCCAGGCCGCCGCCGACCATGCCATTTCCGCCCTCAAGCGCGGCGAGAAGCCCATCATTGCAGTAGAAAACACGATGGGATCGTTTCTTAATGAGTACGCTGCGGCCAACGGGGTGCAGCAGGGCGGCGACCTGGGGGCGTTCGACTACCGCACCGTGCTGTCGCGCGCGCTGGCCCGCACCCTGGCCATGACGGAGCAACTGCCCACCGGTGAAAAGGTCAAGCGCGAGGTGCCGCTGACCAGCCTGGACACCATGACCCGCGAGGCCTACCGCCGGGCGCAGGATGTGATCGACAGCCTGGATGCCGATATTCCCGTGTCGCCCATCGACTGGATGCGCAGCCAGATCCAGAAGGCCGGATTCAGCGTGGCCGAGATCACCGGGCGCAACCTGTCCGTGGACTACAGCAACCCCGCAAAGCCCGTGCTGTCGGCGATTGAGGCCCTGGAGCAAAAAGACAAGGTGCGCACGACGCGCCTGTTCAATTCGGGCAAGTTGGATGCCCTGGTGCTCAACGTGGCCGGGTCCACCGGTATCAGCCTGCACGCCTCGGAGAAGTTCGAGGACCAGCGTGTACGCCACATGATCGTGGCCCAGCCCGCCCAGGACATCAACATCTTCATGCAGATGCTGGGGCGCATCCACCGCACCGGCCAGGTGGCGCTGCCGAAGTACACCATTCTGAGCGTGGACCTGCCGACCGAGAAGCGGCCCACGGCGTTGCTGTCCAAGAAAATGAAGTCGCTGAACGCGAACACGTCCAGCAATACCGAGTCGGCCACGTCGGTGAAAACCGCCGACATGCTGAACAAATACGGCGACCAAGTGGTGGGCCAGTACCTGGCCGACAACTTCCAGTTGACCCAGGCGCTGGGCTTGGACGCAATGTCCGAAGGTTCCGAGCCGGTGGAAGACATCGCCCGCAAGGCCACCGGGCGGCTGGCGCTGCAGCCCATCAAGACGCAAAACGCCTTCTATGAGGAAATCGAGGGCCAATACCACGCCCTGATCGACTACCTGAACAAGACCAACCAGAACGACCTGGAGCCGCGCACCTTTGACTACGACGCACGGGAAACCCGGCAAGATGTAATTTTTGAAGGTGCCGACCCTAAAACCCCGTTTGGGGAAGATGCCATCTACGGCGAATACTCGATCAAGGCGCAGGGCACGGCCATGACCCCCGCCGAGATCAAGGCGTTGATGGCCGAGCACCTGGCGGGGAAGACCGCCCAGGACCATGTGTCGGCGCTACTGGCACCGCTGACGGCCCAGTTCACCGAATATGCCAAGACGCTACCGGAAGGCGCGCAGCAAGAAAGTGCGATGTCTGCCCGCAGCCGTGGGCAAGCGTTCATCCAGAGCCACCCTATCGGCTCCACCTTCCGGGTAGACATCAACGGGGACACCTTCAATGCGGTGGTGACCAACCTGCGCAGCACGCACAAGACCTACGGCAACCCGTTCAGCTTGAGCAAGATCCAGGTGTCGCTGGCGGTGAATGGTGCCCTGCGTAACGTCACCGTGCCCGCCACCCAGTTCGCGAAGATCGAGGTGTCCAGCATTGGCCGCGGCTATTCGGTGGACCAGCTTTTCAAGGAGCAACCTGCCAACCAGCGCGAAACCGCCAAAATCGTGACCGGCAACCTGCTGGGGGCCTATGGCGAGATCCAGGGCGCGCGCGGCACGATCATCACCTTCACCAAGCAGGACGGCACCACCGACCAGGGAATTCTGCTGCCCAAGGCGTTCGACTTTAGCAAGAACACCCGGGGTGACTACCGCCTGGCCACCGGTGCCGAAGCCCTCAAATTCTTGCAGAAAAGCGAGAACAAGGACATTGGCCGGTTCGGTATCCAGTCGCGCGACGGCGTGGTGCGGGTGCTGCCAGAGCGCCTTGGTGTCTCCATCGCAGTGCCCAAGTCCAAGCTGAAAGGCGGGAAATACTTCCTGGATGCGGGGCTGGTGGCCATCACCGGGGATTTTGTGACGGTCGGCAGTTCCATGAAGGCCTATGTGGACAGCCCAGGCGACGCCACCAAGGCGCTGGACCTGCTGATGAAAAAGCAGGCGCTCTACGCTTTGCCCAGCATGTCGGAGGAAGCCCGCGCTATCACCGAGAGCGACAAGCCTGCATTCAGCCGGGGCTATGCCGTCAACGGTCTGCCAGTGGCCGAGGTGCAGCGGGAGGTGGACGACCTGACCCGCAAGTGGGCCAATGCCCCGAAAGTAGTGGTCGCCAGCAATATCGACGACCCCCGCGTGCCCGAAGCGGTGCGTGCGGAGCGAGACAAGCGCCAATCGCTGGGTGCGGCAGGCGCGCCGCGCGGCGTGTTCCTGAATGGTACGGTGTACCTGCTTGCCGACCAGCTGCCCACCCCAGCCCATGCGGCTATCACGCTATTCCACGAGAGCCTGGGTCATGCGGGCTTGCGGGGCACCTTTGGCGATGCGCTGAATCCCATCCTGCGGCAGATTGCCGACCTGCGCCGCGCCGATGTGGCCGAGAAGGCCCAGGAATACAACCTCGACCTGAGCAAACCGCAGGACCGGCTAATCGCCGCCGAGGAAGTGCTGGCCGAGTGGGCCCAGCGCCGCCCAGATCTGGGCTATGTGAAACGCGCCATTGCCGCGGTGCGTAACTGGTTCCGCAACCATATCCCCGGCTTCAAGAACATGGTGATGACGGATGACGAGATCGTTGCCAACTACCTGATTCCAGCCCGGGGCTGGGTTGAGCGGGGTGGCGCGGATCGCAGCAGCGTAGAAAAGTCGCAGGAGCCCATGTTCAGCCGGGCCGATGCCGGGGTCAACAACCCTGGCGATTTCCGTACCCAGTCTACCCAGGCAGTACGGGACATGTTCCAGGCCCCGGGCACCGTCAACTGGTGGCACAAGACCGTGGGCACCATGCACAACCTGGCCAAGCGTTCGCCGCAGTTTGGCCGCGTGTTCAATGCAGTGCAGGACTTCTTGGGCGACGTGTCGGCCTATGCCACCGAGGCCGCCGACCTGGCCCCCACGCTGCTGCCCAAGTTGGAAACCTGGCGCGACATCGGTAAATCGCCTATTTCTGCTGCTGACACCAAGGCCATCGCCGCACCGATCTTCGAGGGCACACTGTCCTGGGCCCGGAATGAAGACGGCAGTGCCGTGCGCGTGCAGCCCGGTGCCGACGGCGACAAGGCTGGGATAGTGTTCACCGATGCCGAGTTAAAGACGCTGTTCAAGCTCACGCCCGAGCAGATCAAGCTGTATCGGGAGTTCCGTGCGAGCACAGACCAGAGCCTGAACCGCCTGGGCATCACCGAAATGCTGCGCTTCGGCGGCAAGGACGTGGAGGCCATGCGCGGCATGGCGCTGGATGCCGGGACGGCCCAGGATGCCGCCGGGTTGCTGGAAGAGCACTTGCTGGCCCTGGCCAAGGAAAACCCAGACCGGGCCGAGGTGCTGCAAGCCAGCGCGCAGACCATCGTGGAGAAGGCTGACAAGATCCAGGGCCTGATCGACCAGGGTTACGCGCCGCTGTCGCGCTTTGGGCACTTCACCGTGGACGTGCTGGACGAAAAGGGCGAGCGCGCCTACTTCGGGATGTTCGAGTCCAAGGCCGAGGCGAACCGCATGGCCCGCCAGATGCGCGAGAACTACCTCCAGGGCACCATCGCCCAGGGCACTGTGAGCGAGCAGGCCTACAAGATGTTTTCGGGCATCACGCCGGAAACCCTGGAGCTGTTCGGCGAAATGGTGGGCCTGGAGTCAACGGGCGACACCGCGCAGGACCAGATGTTTCAGGAATACTTGAAACTGGCCAAGGCCAACCGGTCGGCCATGAAGCGACTGATCCACCGCAAGGGCATTGCCGGGTTCAGCGAAGATGCTGGCCGCGTGCTGGCCGGGTTCGTCTACTCCAACGCCCGACTTTCTTCGACCAACCTGCACACCAGCAACATCAACCAGTCCACCGCAGCCATCCCCAAGGGAGAAGGCGAGGTGAAAGACATGGCCATCAAGCTGGCCGACTACGTGCGCAACCCCCAGGAAGAGGCGCAGCAGTTGCGCGGCCTGATGTTTGCCCAGTACCTGGGCGGCTCTGTCGCGTCGGCCATGGTTAACATGACCCAGCCGGTCACGGTCACCATGCCCTACCTGAGCCAGTGGGGCGGTGCCATGAAGGCCACGGGCCGCATGCGGGGGGCGCTGGCCGACGTGCTCAAGAAGTCCACGGGTGATGCCAAGCTGGATGCGGCCCTGAAAAAAGCAGCCGACGAGGGCATCGTGGCCCCGCAAGAGGTGCACCAGCTCATGGCCCAGGCCGCCGGGCGCGGGGCGCTGCAGGCGGGAGACGGCACCTTCGCGGGCGACCTGCGCGCCAAGGCCGGCAATGCACTGTCCAAGGTGTCGCTGGCCTGGGGCAAGCCCTTTGCAGCTGCTGAGCAGTTCAACCGCCGGGTGACGTTCATTGCCGCCTGGCGCACGGCCATTGCTGAGGGCATCGCAAACCCGGCCAAGTTCGCCGAGGAGGCCATCCGCGAAACGCAGTTCGTCTACAACAAGGGGAATAAGCCCCAGTGGGCGCGCGGGGCCATCGGTGGGACGCTGTTCACCTTCAAGCAATACTCAATCTCCTACATGGAGCTGATGCACCGCATGTACACCCAGGGCGGGCCCGAGGGCAAGCGCGCCGTGCTGCTTGCCATGGCCATGCTGTTTTTAGTGGGAGGCAGCAGCGGGCTGCCCTTCGTCGGGGATGCGGAAGACGTGGTGGATGGGGTGATGCAGAGCCTGGGCTACAGCTTTTCCAGCAAACAGGCCCGCCGCCAGTTTTTCATCGACACGCTGGGGGAGGGCGCGGCCACCTTTGTGGAGCGCGGAATTTCTGGCCTACCTGGTGTACCGATTGACGTGGCCGGGCGGCTGGGCATGGGGAACCTGATTCCCGGTACCGGCCTGCTGACCAAGAAAGCCGACCATGGCCGCGATGTGGCCGAGCTGCTGGGCCCTGCGGGTGACTTGGCGCAGCGCGCATTCCAAGGCGCGGGCCAGATCATCACCGGCGACCCACTGAACGGCCTGGGCACAATGTCACCTGCAGCCATCCGAAATCTGCAAAAATCGCTGGATATGTACCAAACGGGCATGTACCGGGACCAGAAGGGCCGCAAGGTCATCGACGTGGACGGGTACGATGCCTTGGTGAAGGCCATCGGGTTTCAGCCCACAGCGGTGGCACGGGTGCAGGATGCTGTGGCAACGCAGCAGAACATGATTGCGCAAAACAAGATGATGAAGACCGAGTTGGCCGACAACATGGCCACCGCCATGTACGAGCAGGATGCCGATGCGCAGCAGTCGGTGCGCGACCGCATGCGCCGCTGGAACGCAAGCAACCCATCCAGCCCGGTGTCCATTGACATGCTGGGGGTGCGCCGTCGGCTGATGGCCATGCGCGCCAGCAAGGCCGAGCGCATTGCAAAGTCTGCACCTAAAGCCATCCGGGTCGATGTCCAGCGCTCCCTGGCTGAGGGTTCGGTGTGAACTGGGGCGCGGCCAGCGTCGTGATGGGGCTCGTGGTTCTGGCGTTCACCTCCCCCCCCCCGCTGGCCGGGGCTGGGGTTGTTGTCGGGCTGGTTTGGTTATGGCGGACAAGTTGACCCCCCTTGATTTTGCGTAGGCCAGCCGAAACAATCTAGGCCACACACCTACCTGGGCACCGCGGTTCCACCTGGAACCCGCATGCTCCACTTTTCCACGGCGGCGGCCGGAACCGCCAATGCGGCTTGCCCGCACACATCGACGGCGAAGGGCGCGCCGCGATGAGACTCGCCCTACTCAAAGCTCCGCTGCCAGGGCTGAAGCACCAACTGGCCCACCGGCTGGGTTCTGCCCTTGATCAAAGCCCGTACAGCCACAGCAACATGGTGTTCAGTAACCGCATGAGCGCCAGTTCGTGGGCTGACGGTGGTGTTGACATTCGGGAGGTCGAGTACGACCTGGCGTTGTGGGACTTTTGGACCCTTCCCGATGCGTTGGAACCTGCCGCCCACGCTTACTACGCCCGCCGCCGGGGCACGCCCTACGACCGCAATGGAGTGCTCCGTTTTGCCTTGCCGATCTTCAAGGAATGTCAGGATCATGATTTTTGTCATGAGGTAAACGCGTCTGCCCTGGGCTTTTCAGAGCCCTGGCGGTACGGTCCCGGCCTGCTGCTGGCCAACTGCCGCGATCGATTCGGCTCTGTGCAGCGCGATGGTCCGTGGCCCACCTCCTACCCCATCCACCCCGAAGTTCGAAAGGCTGGCCGGGTATGAAGCAAGAAGTCAAAGACATTGTGGTGCAGGTCGCCGCATCGTCGCCAACATCTATCTACGCCATTTTTTCCGGCCTAACCGTCGCCGAATGGGTGGCCATTACGCTGGGGGTGTTGCAGGCGATGTACCTGGTCCGCAAATGGTGGCGCGAAGAGAGTGAGTGGGGCGTGCGTCTCAAGCGCTGGGCTGAAAACAAGCACACGCGACCGGGAGATTTGTGATGGCCACCGTCCGCCAGCGCATTGCCGTGGCCCTGCTGTCGCTCAGTGCTGCGGGGTTTGCCACCTGGCAGGCCAACGAGGGCGACGGCCCCACCAGCGTGCGCGCAGATGGCGCAGTGGTGCACCACCCCTACGTGCCAACGGCGGGTGATGTGCCAACAATCGGCAACGGGTCCACGCGCTACGAAGATGGCACGCCCGTGCGACTCACCGATGCGCCAATCACGCGCCAGCGCGGTGTACAGCTTGCCCGCAACCTCAACAGCCAAGAAGAAGTGCGATTTCGGGCGAGCATGCCGGGAGTCACCCTCTACCCCGAAGAATTCGACCTGTACATGGACTTTGTAGGCCAGTACGGTATTGGTAACTGGCGCAAGCCGGGTTCCCCGCGCACGTGGCTGCTGCGGGGCGACTACTTGGGCGCATGCCAGGCCCTGCTGCAGTGGCGATTCCAGGCTAAGCGGGATTGCCGCCTGCCGCAGAACTGGGGGCCGAAAGGCTGCAAGGGCGTGTGGACGCGCCAGCTCGAACGCAACCGCAAATGTCTGGCCGCCCAATGATCGACTTCCTCATCGCTGTCGCCATCGTCGTGGCCCTAGCCTGGCTGTCTGGGCAGGTGGTTCCATGATCCTTGACACGCTCAAGTCCAAGGCCTGGATGCTGGCCGCCTGCGCCGCCGGGGCGCTGCTGGCAGCCCAGACAGTGCGCCTCTATGCCACCCGGGCCGACCTGGCCACGGCCACCACCACGCTGGCCGGGGTGCGGCAGGCACACGCTGAAACGCTGACCGACATCGCCAACCTGGCGACCAAGGCCGCACAGGAAAGCGCCGCGCTGCTGCAGCACCAGGGCGCTCTGGTGGCCGCGATAGACCAAAAATCGAAGGAAAAAGACGATGCACTACGCCAAAACGAAGCTCTGCGCCGTGATGTTGCCGCTGGCACTCGCCGGGTGCGCGTCGCAGGCACCTGTATTACAGCCGGTGGCCGTGACCTGCCCCAGGCCGCCGCCGCCCCCGGCTTGGACCCTGCGCCCACCGTCGAACTCACTGCTGCTGCTGGACAAGGCGTTTTCGACATACGCGCCGGGATCATCGCCGACCAGCACGCCCTGACCGCCCTGCAGGAATACGTGGCCACCGTGTGCCCCGGGCCAGCCCCATGACCCGCCGAAGCAATTGCCTATTCTGGGCCGTGGCGATGTGGATACGGCGGCGGCGCAAGGGCAAGGCCGGTTATCTGGTGGCACGCATGAGCCGCTGGGGCAAGTTCCCACACTTTTTGTATATGGAGCGCGGCAGGCTCTATAGCTTTGTACCGCGCAATCCCAAGCATAAATCCCTGCCGCCGCCAGTGTTCAAGGGGCGGTCGAAGTTTGGGGATTTGATGTGATGGGCTGCCCATGCTGATTGACATCCTGCCGGTGCTTGATGCCTTGGCCGTGTACCGCGCCAGGTTGGTCGAGCGCAACCAGCCGCTCAAGGCCGCAGCCGTAGCGCACTGCATCAAGATTGTTCGGCGGGTTGCGGGGTAGCCTTGAGCAAGTCCAGGTGATCGGCCCATGCCTGCATCATTTCCGCCCGCTGGGGCAGGTATGTGGCAAAGTTGTAGGCTGCGCTGGTTTCGTTGCGCTCCTGGTGCGCAAGTTGTAGCTCGATCAGGTCGTGCCGGTGCCCCATCTCATGCAAGATGGTGGATGCAACGCCCCGAAACCCGTGCCCAGTCATTCGGCCCCGGTAGCCCATGCGGTACAGCGCAAACAAGATGGTGTTGTTACTCATGTGCCGCTCGTGGTCGCGTTCACCAGGGAACAGCACCACCGGCCCAGATCCGGAATCCTTGATGGCTTGCAGCACCTCCAGCGTCTGCCGAGCCAGCGGCACGATGTGCGGCAGCCCCATCTTCATGCGCTCCTTGGGGATGCGCCACATCTTGGCCGGAAAGTCGAACTCATCCCAGGTTGCCCCGATCAACTCCGTTGTGCGCATGAACGTCAGCGCCATCAAGCGCATGGCCAGCCGGGTGCGCGGGTAGCCGTCGTACACATCGATTTTGCGCAGCAACTCGGGCATATCGCGGCCATCCAGGCGGGCAAAGTGCTTTTTCACCTGTGGCTTGAGAACGTCGCCCGGGCGAACTGAGGTGGCCACGTTGTGGGTGATCAGGCCGTGTCCGACGGCGTAGCGCAGCACCTGGCCCGCGTTCTGATACGCCCGGCGCGCCAAGTCATGGGCCCCGCGCTTCTCCACCTTTTGGGCTATGGCCAGCAGCATGGGGGCCGTAACCTTGCTGACCGGCGTGCTACCGATCTCCGGGAACACATCCACCTCCAGCCGCTGGATGACCTGGGCGGCGTGCTTTGTGCTGCGCGACACCGACCAGACCTTGTGCCACTCGCGGGCAACGTGCTCAAACGAGTCGCTGATGGCCACTGCCGCAATACGCCGCACCTCTTTCTTGTCGGCTGCGGGGTCAATGTCCTTGGCCAGCAGATCCCTCGCCGCCTCGCAGTCCTTGCGCGCCTGGGCCAGGCTGACAGCGGGGTAGATGCCCAGACTGAGCCGCTTTTCTTTGCCGCCGAAGCGGTACTTCATCCGCCAGAGCTTGCCGCCGCTGGGCGATATTTCGATGTAAAGGCCTTTGGCATCGGAGATCCGCCGGGCCTTTTCCGTCGGCTTGGCCTGCCTGAGCGCGGTATCGGTTAGGGGCATTTTATGTGCGGGTTGGGGGCATCGGGCAGGGGTACTGCAAGAGTGCCCCCGAAAATGCCCCCACTATATCCCGGATGCCCCCGTGCTCTATCGGACCACATCGGACAACAAAAAAGCCCTAGAGCGTTGATTCTCTAGGGCTTTTTGCATGTCCTTGGATGATGTCGGACACTATATTGGCGGAACAGGCGGGATTCGAACCCGCGGAGGGCTATTAACCCTCACACGCTTTCCAGGCGTGCGACTTAAACCGCTCATCCACCGTTCCTAAGCCCACAAGTATAGCAGTCAATGGGCCGCATTCCGGCCCGGCACCGCATGTTTCTCAAGATCTTCCAGCAACACGAACTCCAGCGCCCGGATGTGGGTGGACTCCAGCACCACCTGCGGGGCCACACCGGCCTCGAAAGCCTCTTTCCAGCGGTTGGCACACAGGCACCAGCGGTCGCCAGGGCGCAGGCCCGCAAAGCGCCACTGGGGGCGCGGCGTGGTGAGGTCGTTGCCACGGGCCAGCGAGAAGGCCAGAAACTCGGCGGTGACTTTGGTGCAGATGACGTGCGAGCCGCTATCGGTCTCGTCGGTGCTGCAGCAGCCGTCGCGGAAATAGCCGGTCAGCGGGTCGTATGAGCAGGGCACCAGTTCGTTGCCCAGCACGTTGTGTTCGATGGCAGGGGTGTCCATGGCGGTCCTAGGAGGCTTTGGTGGTGTTGACCATCTTCATGGCGGAGCCGATCAGGGCCGACACCTCGGTCATGTTGCTGGGCACGATCAGGGTGGTGTGGGCGTTGGCGGCCACCTTGGCGTAGGCCTCTACGGCCTTTTCTGCCACCTTGAGCTGTACCGCCTGCTCACCGCCCGGCTGGCGTATGGCGGCGGCCACCAATTCAATCGCGTGGGCGTTGGCCTGGGCCACGGCGGTGATGGCTGCGGCCTCGCCCTGCGCATTGTTGATGGCAGCCTGCTTTTCTCCTTCGGAGCGGGCAATGAAGGCCTCGCGCTCGCCGGTGGCAATGTTGATCTGCTCCTGGCGGCGGCCCTCCGAGGCGGCAATCAGCGCACGCTTCTCGCGCTCGGCGGTGATCTGGGCCTGCATGGCGTGCAGGATTTCCTTGGGCGGAGTCAGGTCCTTGATTTCGTAGCGCAGCACCTTCACGCCCCAGTTCAGCGCGGCCTCGTCGATGGCGGCCACCACCTGGGCGTTGATGATGTCGCGCTCTTCAAAGGTTTTGTCCAGCTCCAGCTTGCCGATCACGCTGCGTAGCGAGGTCTGCGCCAGTTGGCTGATGGCCATGATGTAGTTGCTGGAGCCGTAGCTGGCGCGCATGGCATCGGTCACCTGGAAGTACAGGATGCCATCGACCTGCAGCTGGGTGTTGTCGCGGGTGATGCAGACCTGGCTGGGGATGTCGAGCGGGATTTCTTTCAGCACATGCTTGTAGGCCACGCGGTCCACAAACGGCACCAGAAAGTTCAGGCCTGGGGTGAGCGTGCCGTGGTACTTGCCCAGGCGCTCGATCACCCAGGCGTGCTGCTGGGGCACGACCTTCAGGGTGCGGCTGATGAAGATGACGGCAATAACGAGTACGACGATGGCAATTTCCATAAAGGCTCCGGTTAGGCGTACAAGTGTTTCACAGTTTGTCGACCAGTAGCCGATTGCCCACCACCTCGACCACGCGGTGCGGGCCCGGGGAGGGCGCGTTGCCGGGGCGGTGCAGCACCGTCCAGCTGGCTCCGCGGTAGTGCACCTGGGCCGTGCCGTCGGGGTGCCAAACATCGACCTGCACGGTTTCGCCAATGTCCAGATTCACATCCGGGTTGGCGTTGGCGGGCAGGTTTTGGGGGCGCTGGCTGCGGATGCGGTGCCACAGCACCACGGCCCCACCGCCCACCACGCTGGCCACCAGCGTTTGCACCACCGCGCTGACACCCGCATAGGCCGCTAGTGCGGCTGCCGCAAAGCCCAGGGCCAGCATCAGCAAATAGAAGGTGCCGGTGAGCAGCTCTGCCACGATGGCCCCACCCGCCAGCAGCCACCAGATCGTCGATTCCGCCATAGAGAGCCTTTGCTTGTATTCGTATCACCACATTTTGGAACCAATTCAGGGCTTCCCCCTAGAAGCTTCATACGAAGTCCTTACACTTCGCGCCTGTTTTGATATTTACAGGACTTACGCAAGTCCACATTTACCTGCGTTAATTTGGCTGGAGGCCGGCATGAAGTTTCGTTTCCCTATCGTCATCATCGATGAAGATTTTCGCTCCGAGAACACCTCGGGCCTGGGCATCCGCGCCCTGGCCCAGGCGATAGAGACGGAGGGGTTGGAGGTACTGGGGGTGACCAGCTATGGCGACCTGTCCAAGTTTGCCCAGCAGCAAAGCCGCGCCAGCGCGTTCATTTTGTCGATCGACGACGAAGAATTCTCGCCCGGCCCCGACCACGACCCGGTGGTGCTGAACCTGCGCCACTTCATTGAAGAAGTGCGCCGCAAGAACCTGGATGTGCCCATCTACATCTACGGCGAAACCAAGACCTCGCAGCACATCCCCAACGACATCCTGCGCGAGCTGCACGGTTTCATCCACATGTTCGAGGACACGCCCGAGTTTGTGGCCCGCCACATCATCCGCGAGGCCAAAAGCTACCTGGAGGGCGTGCAGCCGCCGTTCTTCAAGGCGCTGCTGGACTACGCCGAAGACGGCTCCTACTCCTGGCACTGCCCTGGCCATTCCGGTGGCGTGGCCTTCTTGAAGAGCCCGGTGGGCCAGATGTACCACCAGTTCTATGGCGAAAACATGCTGCGGGCCGACGTGTGCAACGCGGTGGAAGAGCTGGGCCAGCTGCTGGACCACAACGGCGCCATCGGCGAGAGCGAGCGCAACGCCGCGCGCATCTTCAACGCCGACCACTGCTTCTTTGTGACCAACGGCACTAGCACCAGCAACAAGATGGTCTGGCACCACACCGTGGCCCCGGGCGACGTGGTGGTGGTGGATCGCAACTGCCACAAGTCCAACCTGCACGCCATCATCATGACCGGCGCGATCCCGGTGTTTTTGAAGCCCACGCGCAACCACTTTGGCATCATCGGCCCCATCCCCAAGAGCGAGTTCGAGCCCGCCGCCATCAAGGCCAAGATCCGCGCCAATCCGCTGCTGCAGCACGTGGATGCCGACACCATCAAGCCGCGCATCCTCACGCTCACCCAAAGCACCTACGACGGCGTGCTCTACAACACCGAAACCATCAAGACCATGCTCGATGGCTACGTGGAAAACCTGCACTTCGACGAGGCCTGGCTGCCGCACGCTGCTTTCCACCCGTTCTACGGCAGCTACCACTCGATGGGCAAAAAGCGCATCCGCCCAAAGCATGCCGTGGTCTATGCCACCCAGTCGATCCACAAGCTGCTGGCCGGTATCAGCCAGGCCAGCCATGTGCTGATCCAGGACTCGCAAAACGTCAAGCTGGACCGCCACCTCTTCAACGAGGCCTACCTGATGCACACCAGCACCAGCCCGCAGTACAGCATCATCGCCAGCTGCGACGTGGCCGCCGCCATGATGGAGCCGCCCGGCGGCACCGCGCTGGTGGAAGAGAGCATTGCCGAAGCCCTGGACTTCCGCCGCGCCATGCGCAAGGTGGACGACGAGTACGGTGCCGACTGGTGGTTCAAGGTCTGGGGACCCGACAAGCTGGTGGAGGAGGGCATTGGCCGCGCCACCGACTGGATCATCAAGGGCGAATCCAAATCCAACGCCAAGGCCAACTGGCACGGCTTTGGCAAGATGGCCACCGGCTTCAACATGCTGGACCCGATCAAGTCCACCATCGTCACGCCCGGCATGGACCTGAACGGCAAGTTCGCCAAGACCGGCATCCCGGCCAGCATCGTTACCAAGTTTTTGGCCGAGCACGGCGTGGTGGTGGAAAAGACCGGCCTGTACAGCTTTTTCATCATGTTCACCATCGGAATCACCAAGGGCCGCTGGAACAGCATGCTGACCGCGCTGCAGCAGTTCAAGGACGACTACGACAAGAACCAGCCGATGTGGCGCATCCTGCCCGAGTTTTGCCAGAAGCACCGGCGCTACGAGCGCATGGGCCTGGCCGACCTGTGCCAGCACCTGCACAACCTGTATGCCAAGTACGACATCGCCCGGCTCACCACCGACATGTACCTCAGCGACCTGACCCCGGCCATGAAGCCCAGCGACGCCTATGCCCACATTGCCCTGCGCAAGACCGAGCGCGTGGCCATCGACGACCTGGAAGGCCGCATCACCGTGGGCCTGGTCACGCCCTACCCACCGGGCATTCCGCTCTTGATCCCGGGTGAAGTGTTCAACAAGAAGATCGTGGACTACCTGAAGTTCTCGCGCGAGTTCAACACCCAGTGTCCCGGCTTCGAGACCGACATCCACGGCCTGGTCGAAGAAGTAGACGAAAACGGCAAGCACCACTACTTTGCAGATTGCGTGAAGGCTTAAACCTTTAAAACTGGTCTGCTATTGAATTAAGAGCTGCTAGCGCTTATTAAACATGCGCTATCGGCTCTTTTTGTATAAATTTTAGAGGCTTCTGAATCCAAAGCCTTGCCGGGCTCCGTATTGGTATCAGCCGCACATTCGGCTTGTTAACCTACTACCAGGAGCTTTCCATGGCCTCGATCCAAACCACCCGCAAAATTGCCTCTTTCAGCCTGGCCGCCGTGATGGCTGCCGTGTCTTTTGCCTCCATGGCTGCCGACGTGATGGTCGGTGGCGCACCGATGATGGCCTCCAAGGACATCATCGACAACGCCGTCAACTCCAAGGACCACACCACCCTGGTGGCAGCCGTCAAGGCGGCTGGCCTGGTGGATACGCTCAAGAGCGCAGGCCCGTTCACCGTGTTTGCCCCCACCAACGCCGCCTTTGCCGCACTGCCCTCCGGTACGGTAGACACCTTGCTCAAGCCCGAAAACAAGGGCACGCTGACCACCGTGCTGACCTACCACGTGGTGGCCGGTAAATATGATGCCGCCGCCATCAGCAAGATGATCATGGACGGCAAGGGCATGGCCACGCTGAAGACCGTGAGCGGCGGCACCCTGACGGCCAAGGCCAGCGGCGGCAAGGTCATGGTGACCGATGAAAAAGGCGGCACCGCCAATGTGACGATTGCCGACGTGTACCAGTCCAACGGCGTGATCCACGTCGTCGATAAAGTGTTGCTGCCTAAGTAATCACAAATCCGCTACAGATCCGCATCCGCACGCAGCCGCAAAAAGCTCGCAAAGCGCGGAATCCCGCTGGGGTTGACATCGCGGAAGCGGTAGGTCACCCAGCTCCCCAGCGCAGGCGGATTGCGCCGCTGGGCATCGCTGAAACCGGTGCCCAGCTTGAATTTTCGGCCCTCGGGTGTTTCCACCTGCAGGGCCCCCATCCGGTCCGCATACTTGCCCTGGCCCGCCACATGGCCCACCACACGGGCTTCGGCATCTTCAAATGGTTTTAACTTCAGCAGGTCGTCCGTGGCCGGGCTGGCCAGCAAGGCATTGCCCCGGTGCAGCACCAGGCCTTCGCCACCGGCCTGCACCGTCTGGCGCAGCAGGGCCTGCAGGGCCGCTTGGCTGGCTACGCGGGCTTGCACCACCGGCTGCACCCAGGCGGGCAGTGCCAGTTGCTGCAGCGCGGCGAGGCGCGCGTCGAAGGCTCCGGTGTGCGCGGGCAGGTCAAACAGCCGGTAGCGCATCTGCCGCCACGCGGCATCGCCCGCCTCGGCTTGCCGCACTGTCGACACCGCCGTGGCAAAAGCCCCGTGCCCGACCCATAGCTCGCCGTCCAGCGCCGCCGATGGCCAGCCTGCGGTAAACCACGCGGGCGGGTTGATGCGTTGGCCGCCCCGGGTCCAGAGTTGCGTGCCGTCCCAGTAGCCGCGCACGCCGTCCAGCTTTTCGCTGACCCAGTAGCCCGCCAGCGCCATACCGGGGCGGTAGGCCGTGGGCCGCTGTAGCGCGGGCGGGCTGGCACGGCTGGTCAAGGGCGTGCTGGCTGCAACAGCAAGTAACAGGCGTTGCAGCAGCGCCCGGCGGTGGAGCGGAGAGGGCATCAGAGATGTAAGCATGCCGCCAATCTACGCCAAACCGGTCGGTTCTGGGGTACTTTTGGGCGCTTTTTGGCTACTGGGCGATGGCGAGACCTTGGTACATTGGGCTGGGTTACTTCCTGACGTGCCCGCACCCAACCTACATCCTGGAGACTCTTCCGCATGCCCATTTCCTACTTTCGCCCCGCGCTGATTGCCACTGCCGCCGCCCTGTGCTGCGCCGCCCAGGCCGCCTCTGTGGCCCCGGTGGCCGCCGAACACGGCATGGTCGTCACCGCCCAGCATCTGGCCACCCAGGTGGGTGTGGATGTACTCAAGCGCGGCGGCAACGCCATCGACGCCGCCGTGGCCGTGGGCTATGCGCTGGCTGTGGTGTACCCGGCAGCGGGCAATCTGGGTGGCGGCGGCTTCATGACCGTGCAGCTGGCCGATGGCCGCAAGACCTTCTTCGATTTCCGTGAAAAAGCCCCCCTGGCCGCTACCGCCAACATGTACCTGGATGCCGCTGGCAACGTGGTCCCGGGTGCCAGCACCAACGGCTACCTGGCGGTGGGCATCCCCGGCTCGGTGGCTGGTTTTGAAGAAGCCCGCACCAAGTACGGCACCATGGGCCGCGCCAAGCTGCTGGCTCCGGCTATCCAGCTGGCCGACCGTGGCTTTGTGCTACAAGAGGGTGACGTGCAGATGCTGCATACCTCGACTGCCGACTTCAAGAAAGACGCGCCCTCTGCTGCCATCTTTCTTCACCGTGGCGAGCCCTTCCAGATCGGCCAGAAGCTGGTGCAAAAAGACCTGGCCAAAACCCTGAAGCTGGTCAGCCAAAAGGGCCCGGATGGCTTCTACAAGGGCTCGGTCGGTGCCAACATCGTGGCCGCCAGCCAGGCCGGCAAGGGCATCATCACCCAGGAAGACCTGAACCAGTACAAAGTGCGCGAACTGGCCCCGGTGGAGTGTGACTACCGTGGCTACCACATCGTCTCGGCCCCGCCTCCCAGCTCGGGCGGCGTGGTGATCTGCGAGATTTTGAACATCGTCGAAGGCTATCCGCTCAAGGAGCTGGGCTTCCGCTCGGCCCAGGCCGTGCACTACCAGATCGAGGCCATGCGTCACGCCTACCTGGACCGCAACAGCTACCTGGGCGACCCCGACTTCGTCAAGAACCCGCTGGACCGCCTGCTCGACAAGGGCTACGCCGCCAAGATCCGTGCCGCCATCGACCCCACCAAGGCCGGTGTCTCCAAAGACATGAAGCCTGGCGTGGCCCCGCACGAAGGCAGCAACACCACCCACTACTCCATCGTCGATAAGTTGGGCAATGCCGTCTCCGTCACCTACACGCTGAACGACTGGTTCGGCGCCAAGGTCACCGCCGCCAAGACCGGCGTGCTGCTGAACAACGAGATGGACGACTTCACCTCCAAAGTGGGCGTGCCCAACCTGTACGGCCTGGTGCAGGGAGAAGCCAACAAGATCGAACCCGGCAAGCGCCCCCTGAGCTCCATGAGCCCCACCATCGTCAGCAAAGACGGCAAGCCCGTCATGGTGGTCGGCACGCCCGGCGGCAGCCGCATCATCACGGCGGTCACGCACACCATCATGAACGTGATCGACTACGGCATGAATGTGCAAGAGGCCGTGGACGCACCGCGTTTTCACCAGCAATGGCTGCCCGACATGACCAATGTGGACACCTTCGGCATCAGCCCCGATACCCGCAAAATCCTGGAAGGCATGGGCCACAACCTGGGCAAACCGCAAGACCCGAACCACCTGGCCGCCATTTTGGTGGGAGCCCCGTCACTGGAAGGCAAACCCCGTGGCAACTTCCGTTTCTACGGTGCCAACGACCCACGCCGCAATACCGGGTTGGCCAAAGGGTATTGAGTTGGCTGGGGGCAAGTCGCTACAGTTTTTGTAGCTGCTTGTGCTTGTTCTATGGGCGCTAGAGGTTGTTTTGGCTGTTTATTTCGGCTGGACGGGTGGTAGCCAATGGGGTCGGAGCCTGGTGGGGTCAGATCCCCATTGCGCAACGGGTGCAGGCGGTAGAAGTGCGATAGTGGCCCGCATTGGGGCTGACCCCTCCAGGCGGTTCTCCGTGACGGACGGTGGCGGAATTAGCGCTTTCTGGGTGCCTGCTAGCATCCCCGGCCGGGTGATGCGCCCGGCGGCGCAGTCACTTGTTCTTTTGCGCAAAAGAAAAGTAACCAAAAGAAAGGCGCCCCAACTGTCTGCGCCCTCCGCTGGCGCGGCGGGAACCTGCGGTGCTCGCTTTGGGCGGGGTCTGGCTAAACTCGCCTGCGGCTCAAACAGACGCCAGCCCTGATCCGCCCAAAGCTGTGCTCCTCGGCGCATACAGATGGGGATCCCAATGCGGGAGCGGCCCGGCTGCGCCGGGCATCGCGCCGGTCGCGAATTGGGGGTGGCAATTTCGTCTCTCTTCGGTTTTTAGGGCGTTTTTCAGGCATCAAATTGGCCTCCTGTGCTTATTCAATGAGCACAGGCAGCTCCTATTTTTTATTATCAAAAAGGCAGTGATCTGTACTGGCGCATGTGGTTGAAGCAGGCGTGAACGATGCCAGCTGGATCACCCCGGCCTCCGAGGTTTGGAAGCCGCATTGTTGGTAGAACCCGCGTAGCGCGGGTTCAAAGTCCACGTGGATCCAGGCCAGGCCCGCATTTTTTGCGGCGGCAATGCCGTGCAGCACCAGTTGGCGGCCTATACCTTGCCTTCTGAAGGCTGGGGTCACTGTGGGGTCGAGTACAAAGGCGTGCGATTGGCCATCCCAGGCGATGTTCACGAAGCCCACCAGCGCCTCGCCGCTGTAGGCGCAGATGCTGGTAAAGCCTGTCTGCAATACGGGCCGGAAAGAGCGGTCCTGGTGGCCTGGCCACGACTGCGCAAACAGGGTGTTGAGCTCTGCGTCGCTGACATCGGCATCGCACCGGTAGTCGATAGGAAGGGCATCGCTGGCCATGGCGTAGCTGGGTACTTACAAATCCAAGGCCATGAACACGCTGTGCGGATCTTCACGGTAGTCCGCGAAGGGGCCGCAGAAGGCGAAACCTACGCTGGCGTAGAGTTTTTGGGCGGGATGGAAGGCCTCTGCGGTGCCGGTCTCCAGGCTCAGGCGTGTATAGCCGCGGGCTTGGGCGACTTGCAGGATGTGCATCAGCAAGGCGCGCCCGGCACCCCGGCCCCGGTGTGCGGCGGGGGTGCGCATGGATTTGAGTTCGGCGTGGCGGGCATCTAGCTGCTTGAGCGCGCCGCAGCCCAGCAGCAACGGGCCGTCCCAGGCGGTCCAGAAGCTGATGTCGGAGGCGCGCAACTTGGGGATGTCCAGGGCGTGCACGCTCTCGGGCGGCGAGAGGGTGTACATGCTGTCCAGGTGCTCTTGCAGCAAGGCCCGGATTTCGGGGCGGCTGAGGTCGTCGCTTTCTATCTGCATGGCATCCACCCGCATGCTTTGTTTTTGATAGCTGCTTGCGCCCATTCCATATGCGCTAGCAGCCATTTTCCCTTAAATCGCTTCGCCGATGCCACCCACCACCTGGCTGAAGCCACCGTCCACATAGGTGATCTCGGCGCTCACGCCTGCGGCCAGGTCGCTCAGCAGAAACGCGGCCACATTGCCCACGTCGTCGATGGTCACGTTG
Organism: uncultured Albidiferax sp.; assembly: GCA_963513125.1. Taxonomy (GTDB): domain Bacteria; phylum Pseudomonadota; class Gammaproteobacteria; order Burkholderiales; family Burkholderiaceae_C; genus Rhodoferax_B. The sequence goes on along the minus strand of CAUPPH010000013.1, from coordinate 80,574 downwards.
CGGCGGATGGGGCACTCTGCCGTGGCTTTGAGCATCTTGCCGAAGTCTTTGATGCCGCTGGCGGCCAGGGTCTTGATGGGGCCGGCGCTGATGCCGTTGACGCGCACGCCCTTGGGGCCCACCGACTCGGCCAGGTAGCGCACGCTGGCTTCCAGGCTGGCTTTGGCCAGGCCCATGGTGTTGTAGTTGGGCAAGACGCGCAGGCTGCCCAGGTAGGTCAGCGTGAGCAGAGCCGACTTGTCGCTGAGGTAGGGCAGGGCGGCCTTGGCCATGGCGGGGAAGCTGTAGGCGCTGATGTCGTGGGCCACGCGGAAGCTTTCGCGGCTCAGGCCCTCTAAAAAGTCGCCGGTGATGGCTTCGCGCGGCGCAAAGCCGATGCTGTGGACAAAGCCGTCGAAGCTGGGCCAGGTTTGCGCCAGGTCGGTGAACAGCTTGTCGATTTGCGCGTCATCGCCTACGTCGCAATCAAAGATCAGCTTGGAGTCGAAGTCGGCAGCGAACTCGGTGATGCGGTCTTTGAAGCGCTCGCCCACGTAGCTGAATGCCAGCTCCGCGCCTTCGCGGTGGCAGGCGCGGGCGATGCCATAGGCGATGGAGCGGTTGCTCAGAACACCGGTGATGAGTAGTTTTTTGCCAGCCAGAAAGCCCATTTTTTATCTCCTGAAAAAGTAAGCGACACCGGCTATTCCCTGCGGTCCGGCCTGTGTCAAAAAGTATTGCAGAATTGTCGCATGCGGGTTACGGCTGTTTTACTTTTGATGTGCTGCTGCGTGCCCGCCTGGGGCGCGCATGCCTACGCGCAATTTGGCGACGTGAAATACCCCGCCGGGTTTAGCCATTTCAGCTATGTGAACCCCGATGCCCCCAAGGGCGGCGAGATCCGCATGGTGCCGCCCACCCGGCCCACCAACTTCGACAAGTTCAACCCGTTCACATTGAAGGGCACGGCCCCTTTTGGCATTGGCGGCATGCTGATGGAGACGCTGCTGGTGGGCAATATGGAAGAGCCCACCACCGCCTACGGCTTGCTGGCCGAGGACGTGGAGGTGGCCCCCGACAAGCTCAGCGCCACCTTCAAACTGCACCCCGCCGCCCGTTTCCATGACGGCACGCCGGTGCTGGCCGCCGACGTGGCGCACTCCTTCAACACACTCATCAGCAAGCTGGCCGCGCCGCAGTACCGCAGTATTTTTGCCGAGGTCAAGGGCGTGGTGGTGCTGGGCGAGCGCACCGTGCGCTTCGACTTTGCCAACCCCAACCCCGAGCTGCCGTTGGTGGTGGGCACCGGCCTACCAGTGTTCAGCCGCGCCTGGGGCAAGGGCGTGCCGTTTGATAACGTGGTGGAGCAGGTGCCCATCGGCTCCGGCCCGTACAAGATCGCCCAGCCCAAACTGGGCCGTGACATCACCTACACCCGCGACCCGGCTTACTGGGCGCGCGACCTGGGCGTGCGCAAAGGCCAATTCAACTTCGACCGCATCACCTACAAAATCTACCTGGACGAAACCTCGCGTTTCGAGGGACTGCGGGCCGGGGAATTTGATTTCATGCGCGAATTCATCTCGCGCAACTGGGCGCGGCAGTACGTGGGCAAGCAGTTTGACAACGGCACCCTGAAAAAAGCCACCTTTGTGAACCGCAATCCCGGCGACTTCCAGGGCTATGTGCTGAACCTGCGCAATCCCAAGTTCAAAGACGTGCGGGTGCGCGAGGCACTGGGCCTGGCGATGGACTTTGAATGGCTGAACCGCCAGCTCTTTTACGGCGCGTACCAGCGCGTCAACGGCTATTTCCCCAACAGCGAATTCCAGGCCCAGGGCCTGCCCGGCGCGGACGAGCTGGCCCTGCTGGAACCTCTGCGCGCCAAGCTGCGGCCCGAAGTGTTCGGCCCGGCCTATCTGTCGCCCAGCACCGCGCCGCCGCGCAGCCTGCGCGACAACCTGCGCCAGGCGCAAAAGCTGCTGCACGAGGCGGGTTGGGACTATGCCGATGGCGCGCTGCGCAACGCCAAGGGCGAGGCCTTCACCATCGAATTTTTGAACGACCAGCCCAGCCTGGCGCGGGTGGTTGCGCCGTTGCAGAAGTCCATGGAAAAGCTGGGCATTGCGCTGCAGCTGCGGGTGGTGGATTTCTCGCTGTCCAAGCAAAAAATGGATGCCTTTGATTTTGAGATGACCAGTGTGCGCCTGGTGGGCAGCAGCGCGCCCGGCGGCGAGTTGCTGGAGCTGTACGGCTCCAAGGCAGCCGCCACGCCCGGCTCCAACAACATCTGGGGGATTGCCGACCCGGCCGTGGATGCCCTGCTGCAAAAAGTGGTGACCGCCACCACCCGGCCCGAGCTGGCTACCGCCATGCGCGCCCTGGACCGGGTGCTGACGCACGGCCACTATTCCATCCCGCAGTGGTTCAGCAACGCCTTCTTTGTGGGCTACCGGCCCGCCCCCTTCGTGCTACCCGCCACCACGCCTCCGTACTACCAGGTAGACGGTTGGGCCACCAGCACCTGGTGGGCAACGCCTGCAAATAAGTGAATATGTTCTCGTACATCCTCAAACGCATTCTGCTGATGGTGCCCACGCTCTTGGGCGTGCTATTGGTGACCTTTGCCGTGGTGCAGTTCGTGCCCGGCGGCCCAGTGGAGCAGATGGTGTCGCAGCTGCAGGGCCGCGATTCGGGCGGCGAGCGGGCGGCGGCCTCGGGCGCGGGCTACCGGGGGCGGCAGGGGATAGATGCCCAACAGATCGCAGAAATCCGCCAGCTCTACGGCTTCGACAAGCCCGCGCATGAGCGCTTTTGGCAGATGCTGGGCCAGTTTGCCCGGTTCGACCTGGGTAAGAGCTTTTACCAGCACAAGGACGTGTGGCAACTGGTGAAAGAGAAGCTGCCGGTGTCCATCAGTCTGGGGCTGTGGACCTTTTTTCTGAGCTACCTGGTCGCCGTGCCCCTGGGCATTGCCAAGGCGGTGCGGGCCGGGTCGCGGTTTGACTTTGTGAGCACGCTGCTGATTCTGGTGGGCTACGCCATCCCCGGCTTTGTGCTGGGTGTGGCGCTGGTGGTGATTTTTGGCGGGCAGTTGCAGTGGTTTCCGTTGCGCGGGCTCACCTCCAGCAATTGGGACACACTCAGCTGGGGCGCGAAAGTAGTGGACTACCTATGGCACATCGCGCTGCCGGTCACCGCCATGGTGCTGGGCAGCTTTGCCGTGACGGCCATGCTGACCAAGAACGCGTTTCTGGAAGAAATTCGCAAGCAGTACGTGCTGACGGCCCGCGCAAAAGGCTTGAGCGAGCGGCAGGTGCTGTGGAAGCATGTGCTGCGCAATGCGCTGATTCCCATCGTCACCGGCTTCCCTGCGGCCTTCATTGGCGCATTTTTCACGGGTTCGCTGCTGATCGAAACCCTGTTTTCGCTCGACGGCCTGGGCCTGCTGAGTTTTGAGTCCGTGATCCGCCGCGACTACCCGGTGGTGCTGGGCACGCTGTACCTGTTTACGCTGATCGGCCTGGTGACCAAGCTGATTTCCGACCTTTGCTATGTGTGGGTAGACCCCCGGGTTCGATTTGACTAATACCGCCTCGCCCAGCCCCGGCCGCCGCGCGTGGCAGCGCTTTAAACGTAACCGCCTGGGCTACTGGAGCCTGGTGATCTTCTGCGTGCTGGTGGTCCTGAGCCTGCTGGCTGAGGTGCTGAGCAACGACCGCCCGCTGGTGCTGCGCTACCAGGGCCAGACCTACTTTCCGCTGGTGAAAGACTATGCCGAGACCACCTTTGGCGGCGACTTTCCCACGCCCACTGACTACCTGGACCCGTTCATCCAGCAGCAACTGGCCAAAGACGGCAACTGGGCGATTTACCCGCCCAATCCTTACGGCCCCAAGACGCTGAACTACTTCGCCCAGTTTCCCAACCCCTCGGCCCCGTCGCGCGCCAATCTGCTGGGTACGGACGACCGGGGGCGCGACCTGCTGGCGCAACTCATCTACGGCTTTCGCGTCAGTGTGCTGTTTGCGCTGGCGCTGACGGCGGTGGGCACGGTGCTGGGCATCGTTACCGGGGCGGTGCAAGGCTTTTTTGGTGGCAAGACCGACCTGGCCTTTCAGCGATTCATCGAAATCTGGGGCTCCATGCCCGAGTTGTATCTGTTGATCATCTTCAGCGCGATTTTTGCGCCCAGCATCAGCCTGCTGCTGGTGCTGTTGAGCCTGTTTGGCTGGATGGGCCTGAGCGACTACGTGCGTGCCGAGTTTCTGCGCAACCGGCAGATGGACTACGTCAAAGCCGCGCGCGCCCTGGGCGTGGGCAATGCGCAAATCATCTGGCGGCACATCTTGCCCAACAGCCTTACGCCGGTAGTCACCTTTTTGCCATTCCGCATGAGCGCGGCCATCCTGGCGTTGACTTCGCTGGACTTTCTGGGCCTGGGCGTGCCGCCCGGTACGCCGTCGCTGGGCGAGCTGCTGAGCCAGGGCAAGGCGAACATCGATGCGTGGTGGATTTCGCTGTCCACCTTTGCGGTGCTGGCGATCACGCTTCTGTTGCTGACCTTCATGGGCGATGCGCTGCGCGACGCTCTCGATCCCCGGAAGGCGCAGGCATGAGTTTGCTCGACGTGCAGGATTTGACCGTCCGCTTTGGCGGCAAACCGGTGGTGAACGGCATCAGCTTCCAGATCCAGCCCGGCGAAAAACTGGCGCTGGTGGGCGAGTCGGGTTCGGGCAAAACCATTTCTGCCCTGAGCCTGTTGCGTCTGGTGGCCGATGCGCAGACTACGGGCAAGGCTGTGTTTGGCGGGCAGGACCTGCTGGCGCTGCCCGAGCACACGTTGCGCGGCATCCGCGGCCAGGACATCGCCATGATCTTCCAGGAGCCCATGACGGCGCTGAACCCGCTGTTTACCATTGGCCGCCAGATTGCCGAGGTTTTTGAGCTAAAACAGGGCCTAACGAAGGTGCAATCTGCGCTGGCAGCTATTGAAATACTAGCAAGTACCGGTGTGACCGAACCCGCCCGCCGCGTGGGCAGCTACCCGCACCAGCTCAGCGGCGGCCAGCGTCAGCGCGCCATGATCGCCATGGCCCTGGCCTGTAGACCGAAGCTGCTGCTGGCCGACGAACCCACCACCGCGCTGGATGTGACGGTGCGTGGCCAGATTCTGGCGCTGCTGTCCGACCTGCAGCGCCAATACGGCATGGCGGTATTGCTGATTACCCACGACCTGCACCTGGTGCGCCAGTTTGCCGACCGTGTGGCGGTGATGGAGCGCGGCCATATTGTGGAAACCGGGGCTGTGGCCGGTGTTTTTGAGCACCCGCAACACGCCTACACCCGCAAACTGATCGCCAGCAAGCCGGTGCGCGATGTCGTGCCCGAGAACTCCGCCGCGCCCTTGCTGCAGGCCCAAGCGCTGCGGGTGGCGTATCCCACGGCCTTGCCGGGCATCCGGGGCTGGTTCAAAAAATCCGAATTTGTGGCTTTGCAGGGTGCCAGCTTCGCCATCCCCCCCGGCCAAACGCTGGGTGTGGTGGGCGAGTCGGGCTCGGGCAAGTCCACGCTGGCCTTGGCGGTGCTGGGTTTGCAGGCCTACGGCGGCACGGTGCACGTCGGCGGGCAGGCCTGGGGACGCGAAGCCGCCAAGAACAAGGCCTTGCGCGCCATCGTGCAGGTGGTGTTCCAGGACCCGTTTTCCTCCTTATCGCCGCGCCTCACGGTCGAGGAAATCGTAGGGGAGGGCCTGCGCGTGCACGCCCCGCAGCACAACGCCGCCGAGCGGCGGCACCTGGTCATCCAGGCGCTGGTCGACGTGGGCATGGACGAGGGCCAGTTCCCCGGCCTGCTGCAGCGCTATCCGCATGCGTTCTCCGGCGGCCAGCGCCAGCGGCTGGCGATTGCGCGGGCGCTGATCGTGCAGCCGCAGCTTTTGGTGCTGGACGAGCCCACCAGCGCGCTGGACGTGACCATCCAGCAGCAGGTGCTGCAATTGCTGCAACGCCTGCAGCGCGAACGCGGCCTGGCCTACCTGCTGATCACCCACGACATGGACGTGGTCCGCGCCATGGCGCACCAGGTGCTGGTGGTGCAAAACGGTGAAATCGTGGAGGCCGGCCCCATGGTGCAGGTGCTGGACGCGCCGCAGCATCCCTACACACGAACATTGGTTGCGGCAAGCGCATAGACCATTAAAGCCCCTACTAACCAGTGCAATTAGCCCGTTTTTGGGCTAGAATAAGAGCTCACGACCAAACGGGCGGGTAATTACCGCCCGTTTTTTTTGGTCGATTGTTTTTAACAAGTGCCGAAAAGCTGCTTTTTTCAGTGTTTTCGGGGCTAATGCATTCAGTGCACCTACCAATATCACACGTGGCGTTACAAGAAATCGTTGAACAAACCGTAACCGGATTCGGCTACGACCTCGTAGAGATCGACCGCTCTGCCGGTGGTTTGCTGCGCATCACGATCGACCATCCCTGGGTCGCTGGCGCACCCGAGCAGTTTATCAACGTCGAAGACTGCGAAAAAGTCACCCGCCAGCTCCAGTTTGCACTGGAAGTCGATGGCGTGGAATACAAGCGGCTTGAGGTGTCCTCGCCCGGTATCGACCGCCCCCTGCGCAACACCACAGATTTTGAGCGTTTCGTCGGCTATGTGATCGACGTAAACCTCAAGGTGGCCATTGGCGTTGCCGCAGAAGGCAAGGTCAACGCCAACCGCAAGAAATTTCGCGGCACGCTGGAAGCCGTAGCGGCTGTCGGCAGCGCTGCACCCAGCTGGCAAATTGTTTGGAGCGATGAGCCCGAGCCCAAGCCGGGGGTACGCGTCAGCAAGAAGCGGGTTCCCGCGCCATTGCAGGCCATGGGTTTCACGCTGAATGAGATCCGCGATGCCCGGCTGGCCCCTATCGTTAGTTTCCATGGTCGCAATGCAAAAGACACGGGTGTTGCGCCCGAATGATGTTCCGCCGCTCGCTGCGGATGGGGTTTTTTTGGTTTTAGTGTTCAGGAGATTCGTGACATGAATCGCGAAATGTTGATGTTGGTAGATGCCATTTCACGTGAAAAGAACGTGGAGCGGGATGTTGTTTTTGGCGCGGTGGAGTCGGCTTTGGCGCAGGCCACCAAAAAGCTGTACCAGGGCGAAGTGGATATCCGCGTCGCTCTCGATCGTGACAGCGGCAACTACGAAACCTTCCGCCGCTGGCTGGTGGTGCCAGACTCTGCCGGTTTGCAAAACCCCGAGGCAGAAGAGCTGGTGTCGGACGTGCGCGACGACATTCCTGATATCGAAGAAGGCGACTACATCGAGAAGCCTATCGAGTCCCTGCCGATTGGCCGGATTGGCGCGATGGCCGCCAAGCAGGTCATTTTGCAAAAAATCCGCGATGCCGAGCGCGAGATGCTGCTCAACGACTTTATGAGCCGTGGCGACAAGATTTTTGTCGGCACCGTCAAGCGCATGGATAAGGGCGACATCATTGTCGAAAGTGGCCGTGTTGAAGGCCGCTTGCGCCGCAGCGAGATGATCCCCAAGGAAAATCTGCGTACCGGTGACCGCGTCCGCGCCATGATCATGGAAGTAGATCTGACCCTGCGCGGCGCACCCATCATCCTGTCGCGCAGTTCGCCTGCCTACATGGTCGAGTTGTTCCGCCAGGAAGTGCCCGAAATCGAGCAAGGCCTGCTGGAGATCAAATCCTGCGCCCGTGACCCGGGTTCGCGTGCCAAGATCGCCGTGCTGTCGCATGACAAGCGCGTTGACCCCATCGGCACCTGTGTCGGCGTGCGCGGCACCCGTGTCAACGGCGTGACCAACGAGCTCGCCGGTGAGCGCGTGGATATCGTGCTGTGGAGCGAAGACCCGGCGCAGTTCGTGATCGGTGCTTTGGCCCCGGCCAATGTGTCTTCCATCGTGGTGGACGAAGAGCGCCACGCCATGGACGTGGTGGTCGATGAAGAAAACCTGGCGATTGCGATTGGCCGTGGCGGACAGAACGTGCGCCTGGCTGCCGATCTGACCGGCTGGAAGATCAACATCATGGACGCGGCCGAATCGGCGCAAAAGCAGGCCACCGAGACCGACTCTAGCCGCAAGCTGTTCATGGAAAAGCTCGATGTCGACGAAGAAATGGCCGACATCCTGATCCACGAAGGCTTCACCAGCCTGGAAGAAATCGCCTACGTGCCGCTGCAGGAAATGTTGGAAATCGAAAGCTTCGACGAAGACACCGTGCATGAGCTGCGTTCGCGTGCCAAAGACGTGCTGCTGACCATGGAAATTGCCCTGGAAGAAGATGCCGAAGCGGCTGAGCCGGTCTCGCAAGACCTGAACGACCTCGAAGGCCTGACCCCCGAACTGATCGCCAAGCTGCAAGCTGGCGGCATCCACACCCGCGACGATCTGGCCGACCTGGCCGGTGATGAGCTCTCCGAAATTACCGGCCAGTCTGAGGACGAGGCCACGACCTTGATCATGAAAGCGCGCGCACATTGGTTTACCAATGACGCCGCTTCTCAAGAGTAATGGTCATGAAAGGTCACACAATACATGTCCACTACTACCGTCGCCGAGTTTGCTGCTGAACTCAAAAAATCTCCCGATACCCTGCTGGAACAGCTCCGCGGGGCCGGTGTGCCAAAAGCCGCCACGTCCGATGTCCTGAGCGAATCCGACAAGCAGCGCCTGCTGGGCTTTTTGCAGGCCAGCCATGGCACCGCCACACTGGAGCGCAAGAAGATCACCCTGGTGAAGAAATCCACCAGCGAAATCAAACAGGCCGACTCCACCGGCCGCGCTCGCACCATCCAGGTGGAAGTGCGCAAGAAGCGCACCTTCATCAAGCGTGAAGATGGCATGGACGGTGTCATTGAAGGCTCTGCCGAGTCCGAGGTCGACGTCGACGTGCCTGCCAGCAACGCTGCGGAAGAAGCCGAATTGGCCCGCCGCGAAGAAGAAGCTCGCCGCCAGGCCGAACTGATGCGCCGCCAGGAAGAAGAATTGATCGAAAAACGCCGTCTGCGTGAAGAGCAGGAAGCCCGCGATGCGAGCGAGCGCGCCGTGGCCGAACAAGCCGCCGCCGAAGCCGCTGCCAAGGCTGCTGCTGCAGCCCAGGCCGAGCAGCAAAAAGCTGCGACCCCTGCCACGCCGACGGCACCCGCCCCCGGTTTGTCTGCGGTAGGCCAGAACATCAACGCCGCTGCCGATGCCGCTGCTGCCGCCAAAGTGCAGGCACAAAACGAAGCCCGCGCCAAGGTGGCCGCCGACTCCAAGGCCCGTGCCGACGAAGAAGCCGCCCGCGTGGTCGATTTGGGCGACCGCCGCCGCAAGGCCGAGGCCGAAGCCGCCGCCATCCGCTTGATGATGTCCACGCCCAAGAAGGTGTTGGTCGCCCACAAGAAGGTGGAAGAGCCCAAGCCGGTGGTGAAGCCACCCGTGGTGGATGCCGCCAAGGCCGCCGCCATGAAGGGCACGCTGCACAAGCCTGCCGCGGGGGCCGCACCGGCCAAGCCCGCAGTGGGCGCGCCCGCTGCACCCGGCGCTGGCAAGGAAGTCAAATCCGCCAAGCTGTCCAGCAGCTGGGCCGATCCGGCCAAGAAGAAACCTCTGCCCACCCGTGGCGACTCCAGCGGTGGTGTCGGCCGTGGCAACTGGCGCGGAGGCCCGCGTGGCCGCCGTGGCAGCAATGACCGCGACCAGCGCGACGACAACATGTCGCAGGCACCGGTGGAAGCGCGCACGATCGAAGTGCACGTGCCCGAAACCATCACCGTGGCCGAACTTGCCCACAAGATGGCGGTCAAGGCCTCCGAGGTGATCAAGCACCTGATGAAGCTGGGCCAGATGGTCTCCATCAACCAGCCGCTGGACCAAGACACGGCCATGATTCTGGTCGAAGAAATGGGCCACAAAGCGGTGGTGGCTGCGCTGGACGATCCAGAAGCGTTTACCGCCGAAGAAGTGTTGCAGCAGGTGTCTGAATCCCTGCCGCGCGCTCCGGTGGTTACCGTCATGGGCCACGTCGACCACGGTAAAACCTCGCTGCTGGATTACATCCGCCGCGCCAAGGTGGCCTCTGGTGAAGCCGGTGGCATTACCCAGCACATTGGTGCCTACCACGTGGAAACCCCGCGCGGCATGGTGTCCTTCCTGGATACCCCGGGCCACGAGGCGTTTACCGCCATGCGTGCCCGTGGTGCACAGGCCACCGACATCGTGATTCTGGTGGTGGCTGCCGACGACGGCGTGATGCCGCAAACCAAGGAAGCCATCAAGCATGCGAAAGCCGCTGGTGTGCCCATCGTGGTGGCGATCAACAAGATCGACAAGCCCGACTCCAACCCCGAGCGCGTCAAGAACGAGCTGGTGATCGAAGACGTGATCCCCGAAGACTTCGGTGGCAGCTCGCCTTTCGTCTCCGTCTCGGCCAAAACCGGTTTTGGTATCGACGAGTTGCTGGAGCAAGTGCTGTTGCAGGCCGAAGTGCTGGAACTGAAGGCACCCGTGGATGCCATGGCCAAGGGCCTGGTGATCGAAGCGCGTCTGGACAAAGGCAAGGGCCCGGTAGCCACCGTGCTGGTGCAGTCGGGTACCTTGAAGACCGGCGACATCGTGCTGGCTGGCTCTACCTATGGCCGCGTGCGTGCCATGCTGGACGAAAACGGCAAGCCGTCCAAGTCCGCAGGTCCGTCGATCCCGGTGGAAATCCAGGGTCTGACCGAAGTGCCCCAGGCCGGTGATGAGTTCATGGTCTTGCCCGACGAACGCCGGGCCCGTGAAATCGCCACCTACCGTGCCGGCAAGTTCCGCAACACCAAGCTGGCCAAGCTGCAAGCCGCCAAGCTGGAAACCATGTTCACCGACATCACGGCGGGCGAGGTCAAGATGCTGCCGATCATCGTCAAGGCCGACGTGCAGGGTTCGCAAGAGGCTTTGGCCCAGTCGCTGCTCAAGCTGTCGACCGACGAAGTCAAGGTGCAGATGGTCTACACGGCGGTGGGCGCGATCAGCGAGTCTGACATCAATCTGGCGATCGCTTCCAAGGCCATCGTGATCGGTTTCAACGTGCGGGCCGATGCCGGTGCGCGCAAGCTGGCCGAGAATAATGCTGTGGACGTGAAGTACTACAACATCATTTACGACGCTGTCGATGAGTTGAAGTCCGCCATGGCCGGTATGCTGGCTCCCGAGCAACGCGAAGAAATCATCGGTATGGCCGAGATCCGCACGGTGTTCGTGGCGTCCAAAATTGGTACGGTGGCAGGCTGTATGGTCACCACCGGCTCGGTCAACCGCAGTGCACGCTTCCGCTTGCTGCGCGAAAACATCGTCATCTACACCGGTGAAATTGATTCGCTCAAGCGAGTCAAGGACGATGTGCGCGAAGTCCGCGAAGGCTTCGAGTGCGGTATCAAGCTCAAGAACTACAACGACATCGCCGTGGGCGATCAGTTGGAATTCTTTGAGATCAAAGAAATCGCCCGTACGCTGTAATGGTCAAACGCAAAGCCGCTGCGCCCAACCGCAGCCTCAAAGTCGCCGACCAGATCCAACGGGATCTGACCGAGCTGATCGCCCGCGAGTTGAAAGACCCGCGGGTGGGCATGGTGACCATCCAGGGGGTGGAGGTCACGCCCGACTACGCGCACGCCAAGGTGTTTTTCAGTGTGCTGACCGGCAACCCGGACGAATGCACCGAAGGTTTGAACCAGGCCGCAGGTTTCCTGCGCTCGGGTTTGTTCAAGCGGCTGCACATCCACACCGTGCCGACCTTGCACTTCCACTACGACCGGACCACCGAGAAAGCCTCGGACATGAACGCGCTGATTGCGCGTGCCGTGGCTTCCCGGGCCAAGGAAGACTAAAGCGATGACCGCAACGCCACGTGTACGGGTTGCCAGGCGCCCCGTGCACGGGGTGCTGCTGCTGGACAAGCCTTTGGGTCTGTCGAGCAACGACGCGCTGCAAAAAGTCAAATGGCTGCTGCGCGGCGAAAAGGCGGGCCACACCGGCACGCTGGACCCGCTGGCCACCGGTGTGCTGCCGCTGTGTTTTGGGGCGGCCACCAAGTTCAGCCAACTGCACCTGGATGCCGATAAAACCTACCTGGCCACGGCCCGGCTAGGTGTAAAGACCCGTACCGGCGATGCCGAGGGCGATGTGGTTGAAACCCGGCCCGTGGCGGTCACCCAGGCCCAGATCGACGCGGTCGTGCCGCGCTTTACCGGGCCGATCCGGCAGGTGCCGCCGATGTACAGCGCCTTGAAGCGCGACGGCAAGCCCTTGTACGAATACGCACGGGCCGGCATTGAACTGGAGCGGCCTGCGCGCGATGTCGAGATATTTGAGTTAAATGTGGCTCTCGCGCCCATGGAGTCAGCGCAAGCAGCTATTGAAATGGTAGCAAAGTGTTCCAAGGGCACGTACATCCGTACCTTGGGCGAAGACATTGGCGAGGCCTTGGGCTGCGGTGCGCATTTGACGTCGCTGCGCCGCATTGCCACGGGCGACTTTGCGATTGGCCAGTGTGTGACGCTGGCGGCGCTGGAAGCCATGACCGAAGACGAGCGGCTGGCGTGTTTGCTGCCGGTGGATGCGCTGCTGGCGCAACACCGCCGTGTCACGCTGGATGCACAGAATGCAGGGCGGTTCCTCAGCGGTGTGCGCCGCCGGGGTGACTGGTCCGACGATGACCGCGTGGCGGTTTATGGAAGCGATGTAGATAGACCGCCGACCTTGCTGGGCGTGGCCCAGGTCAAGGGCGGTGAATTGATACCAGGGCGACTGCTAAGCCCGCTGGATATTGGTCAGATTTTGGCCCAGGCGCAAAAAGCAGAGAGCCCAAGCCTTTAGATTTAGGAGTAGAGAACTATGAGCATTAAACAAATTCGCAATATCGCGATCATCGCCCACGTTGACCATGGCAAAACCACCATGGTTGACCAGTTGCTGCGCCAGTCCGGCACCTTCGCTGAACACGAAAAAGTCGTGGACACCGTGATGGACAACAACGCGATTGAAAAAGAGCGTGGCATTACCATTCTGGCCAAGAACTGCGCCGTGACCTGGGAAGGCACGCACATCAACATCGTCGACACCCCCGGCCACGCCGACTTCGGTGGCGAAGTGGAACGTGCCCTGAGCATGGTCGACGGCGTGGTGCTGTTGATCGACGCGCAAGAAGGCCCCATGCCCCAGACGCGTTTCGTGACCAAGAAGGCCCTGGCCCTGGGTCTGAAGCCGATTCTGGTGGTCAACAAGGTGGACAAGCCTGGTGCGCGCCCCGACTTCGTGGTCAACGCCGCTTTTGACCTGTTCGACAAGCTCGGCGCGACCGACGAACAACTCGACTTCCCCGTGGTCTACGCCTCCGGCATCAACGGCTGGTCGTCGCTGGTCGAAGGCGAGCAGGGTGAGCAGTGGGGCCCCGACATGTCGGCCCTGTTCAACACCGTGCTGCAACACGTGCCCGCCCAATCCGGCGACCCAGAGGCACCCCTGCAACTGCAAATTTCCGCACTCGACTTCTCCACGTTCGTGGGCCGTATCGGCGTGGGCCGCATCAGCCAGGGCACCATCAAGCCCATGATGGACGTGGTGGTCATGGAAGGTCCGGACGGCAAGGCCGTCAAGGGCCGTGTCAACCAGGTGCTGACATTCCAGGGCCTGGAGCGCGTACAAGCGCTGTCCGCCGGCCCTGGCGAGATCGTGCTGATCAACGGCCTGACCGACATCGGTATCGGTGTCACCATCACCGACCCGGTCAACCCCGCACCACTGCCGATGCTGAAGGTGGACGAGCCCACGCTGACCATGAACTTCTGCGTCAACACCAGCCCGCTGGCCGGTCGCGAAGGCAAGTACGTCACCAGCCGCCAGATCTGGGACCGCCTGCAAAAAGAACTGCAGCACAACGTGGCGCTGCGCGTCAAGGAAACCGACGAAGAAGGTATCTTTGAAGTCATGGGCCGTGGTGAGTTGCACCTGACCATTCTGTTGGAAAACATGCGCCGCGAAGGCTACGAGATGGCTGTCTCCAAGCCCCGCGTGGTGATGAAGGAAGTGAACGGAGAAAAGCACGAGCCTATCGAGCTGGTGACCGCCGACATCGAAGACCAGCACCAGGGCGGCGTGATGCAGGCACTGGGCGAGCGTAAGGGCGAACTCGTCAACATGGAGCCGGATGGCCGTGGCCGTGTGCGCCTGGAATACCGCATTCCCGCCCGGGGTCTGATCGGTTTCACCAATGAGTTTCTGAATTTGACCCGTGGTTCCGGCCTGATCTCCAACATCTTCGACTGCTACGAGCCGCACAAGGGCGACATCGGTGGCCGCAAGAACGGCGTGCTGATCTCTATGGACGCAGGCGAAATCTTCACCTACGCCCTGGGCAAGCTGGACGACCGTGGCCGCATGTTCGTGCGCGCCAACGATCCTGTGTACGAAGGCATGATTGTGGGCATCCACAGCCGTGATAACGATCTGGTGGTCAACGCCACGCGTACCAAGCAGCTGACCAACTTCCGCGTGTCGGGCAAGGAAGACGCGATCAAGATCACCCCTCCGATCGAACTGACGCTGGAATATGGCGTTGAGTTCATCGAGGACGACGAACTGGTCGAAATCACCCCCAAGTCGGTGCGTCTGCGCAAGCGCCACCTGACCGAAAGCGAACGCAAGCGCGCTGGCCGTTAAACTGTCACCACCAAACCATTGCCCCCAGGTATACCCAGGGTGCAATGGGCTTGGCCCCCTCCAAACCCCGGCACGCCATACCAGCGTGCCGGGGTTTTGCGTTTGCAAGGCATTTTCTGTGGCGTTACGGTGCTATCCAGCCCTCTTAAGTGATATTTTTGACATTAATTTATCATTTAATTCTTATTTTTTATCAAATTAAGATGTTTAAACAGCATATTTGATAAAATAAAAATCACTTTAAAAGGGTATCTATGGCACACAAACATGTTTTTCTTTCCGTGGCGTTCGCGACCAGTCTGCTGGCAGGGCTGGCTTTGCCTGCGTCCGCACTGGCACCTGCCGCAGGCAAAACTATTCTGAGCGTCACGGGCTTGGTGGGTGAAAAAAATACGGATAC
The DNA here is from genome assembly GCA_963513125.1 of uncultured Albidiferax sp. GTDB lineage: Bacteria > Pseudomonadota > Gammaproteobacteria > Burkholderiales > Burkholderiaceae_C > Rhodoferax_B. The sequence continues at coordinate 65,492 of CAUPPH010000013.1, read as the reverse complement.
CGCCGCCGTGTTCGACATGGCCATGCTGGAGAAGCTGCCCCAGAAGACCTTCACCACCCAAACTCCGTGGGATAAGCAGCCGATGACCTTCACCGGCCCGCTGTTGCGTGATGTACTGGCGGCGGTCAAGGCCAGTGGCACACAACTCAAAGCCGTGGCTTTGAACGACTACCAGACCACCATTCCCGTCGAAGATGCACAGCGCTTTGATGTCATCGTGGCTTTTAAGCTCAATGGGCAGGCAATTCCGGTCAAAACCAAGGGTCCGTTGTTCATCGTTTACCCGTTTGATTCCAAAATGGAGTTGCAAACCACCCGCTACTATGAGCGCTCGGCTTGGCAGCTCAAATCCATCAAGGTCGAATAGAACAGTTGATGCGTACCAGCAACCACAACCACCGTTACTTGCTATGGGTCGCCTTGGTGAGCATCAGCATGGCTTTGGCTATGGCGGTGATGTTGGTGCTGCAGCTGACCCAACGGCAGTCCATCCGCCAAAGTAGCCAGGTCGGCAATGATTCGATCACCGCCATGGCCTTCCAATACGAGCGCGAGTTCTTGCGTTTTCGGCAAGAGCTGCGCGGTCTGGTCCAGGAGCGCAGCGCCCCCGACCTCGACAATGTCCGGCTGCGCCTGGACATTTTTGTGAGCCGCCTGGGGCTGTTGCGTGACAACCCCAGTATCACCTTGCTGCAAGAACGCACCGAGTACGCAGAGGTGATCCCCGGCATGGAGCAACTGGTGGCGCGCACCGACCAGGTCCTCAGCCGCGATGTGCCAGATCCCCAGGCGCTGGCCGATTTACTCACCGATTTCAATGCCATCGGGCCTGCCGTACAAGCTCTGAGCATGGCGGCCAACAGCCAGGTCTCGGGTTTGTTGGAACGCCAGGGCAACACCCTGTTGCGCCAGAACAATATGATCATCTGGCTGACTCTGGCCCAGCTGATCGTCCTGCTGGTGGCATCGGCGAGCCTGGTGGTGCGGCACCGCAGACAGGAGCAGCAGCGCCTGGCCTGGCAGCAACTCAATGACAGCCTGGTGACCGCCAACTTGCAGGCCGAAAATGCCAACCGCGGAAAAAGCCAGTTCCTGGCCAATATGAGCCATGAATTGCGTACCCCCTTCAACGGCATGCTTGGCATGCTGGGCATGCTGGAAGGAACCCCGCTCAATGCACAGCAGGCCGACTATGTCGCCACTGTGCGCGGATCCGCCAGCCATTTGTTGGCCTTGCTCAACGATATCCTGGACGTGTCGGCACTGGATGTAGGCAAGATGGCCATCAACCCCATACCCGTGCAACTGTCCTCTTTGCTGCGCGATGTGGATGCCTTGATGCAGCCTTTGGCCAAGGAAAAAAAGCTCGGATTCTCCATGGTGTTGCACACGGCCTTGCCCCTCTGGGTCGAAGCGGACGGCACCCGCATCAAACAGATCTTGCTCAACCTGGTGTCGAACGCCATCAAGTTCAGTCTCCAGGGCACCATCGTGCTGGATGTGGAATGCGACTTCGCGCCTGCGGCAAGTGCGGCGGACACCGTGGCTCTGCGGCTGCGCGTGAGCGACCAGGGTATTGGCATGGATGCCACCACCATCGCCTGTTTGTTCCAGCGGTTTTCGCAAGGCGATGCCAGCATCTCGCGCCGGTTTGGTGGCACAGGGTTGGGGTTGGAGATATCGCGTAATCTGGCACGGTTGATGGGCGGCGACATCACCGTGCAAAGCCAACCGGGGCAGGGTAGCCAGTTCAGTCTTGAACTGCCCCTGGTTTGTGTGCCAGCGCCAGCGGCGTTACTCTCCCCGGTCGTGGCAGCCGGTTACGCCGCTCCCGGCGATGCACCCGCGCAAGGTCTGGACATCCTGGTAGCCGAAGACCACCCGGTGAACCGCAAGTACATGCAAGCCCTGCTCAGCCGCCTGGGACACCGCATCCGCTTTGTGGAAGACGGTGTCCAGGCCGTGGAGGAAGTGCGCCGGGCTCCGCCGGACCTGGTGTTCATGGATGTCCACATGCCGGTGATGGACGGCCTGCAGGCCACACAGGCGCTGCGAGCGGGCGGTGGCCCGGCCGCCCAGGTCTACATCGTGGCATTGACAGCCGATGCATTTGCCGAATCGCGCGAGAAAGCGCTGGAGGCGGGTATGGACGAATTTTTGTCCAAACCCGTGCGTATCGACCAGATCGAGAACCTGCTGCTGCAACGCTTTGGGGCGCACGCAACGCAGTATGCAGAGGCATCCATACCAACCGCCGAAAAGCCTTTGCCTGTAGCTACCAAGCCTGCGCGCAGGCGCTTTCGGGCGGGCGATGTGGCCCACCACCTGGACATGGCCATGCTGGGCGACATTTGTGTTGCCGTGTCCCTGGACGGCTACCGGTCGTTGATGGACAGCTTTTTCGGCGACACATCGGGGAGTTTTACCGTGCTGGTCTCGGCTTTGGAGCGCGGCGATCTGGCTGCGCTGCATGGCACCGCCCATGCCTTGAAAGGTGCTGCGGCCAGTCTGGGACTGCACGCACTGGCCAGCCTGGCTGCGCAGACCGAACAAGCCGGGGCCCTATGGAGCCCCGAAGACTGCGCCACCACCCGCCAGCAACTCCTGGTGCTGTACCAGACCGCGCACGCCCTGTGCCACCGCATGGGTCTGACCACCATGGCTCCTGACGATGGCGTTGTAACGCTGGCTTGAGCGCTCTGAACTGTTGTGCATGATTGCCGCGCCGGGCTCGGGAAAGTGCGGATTGGCAGGCGACAATACAGGCATGCAACTATCCCATTCCCGCGCTGTGTTCATGATGGTTCTGGTCACGCTGATGTGGTCGATCGCCGGGGTCACCACCCGGCACCTGGAGTCGGCGCACAGCTTTGAAATCACCTTCTGGCGCAGTTTTTTCACCGTGCTCTCGCTGCTTGTGATCTTGCCGCTGCTGCAGGGCCGTGCAGTGTTTGCCAAGATCCGCCAGGGCGGCACGGCGCTGTGGCTGTCTGGCGTGTGCTGGGCGGTGATGTTCACTGCCTTCATGGTGGCACTCAGCCTGAGCCCGGTGGCCAATGTGCTGGTCACCATGTCGATCGGCCCACTGCTCACCGCCTTGCTGGCGCGCTTTGCCATCGGCCACCGGCTGCCGCTGCGCACCTGGGTGGCGATTGGCGTGGCGGGGGCGGGCATTGCCACCATGTATGGCACCCAATTGAGTTCTGCGGGCGGCCCAGGCCAACTCGTGGGTACGCTGATTGCCCTGTGCGTGCCCCTGGCCGGTGCGGTGAACTGGACGGTGGTACAGCGCAGCCAGCGCCAAGGCCAAGAGGTGGATCTGGTGCCGTCGGTGCTGGTCGGTGCGGTGTTGTCCACCCTGGTGACGCTGCCCTTGGCTTTGCCGTTCCAGGCCACGCCGCACGATCTGGGGCTGCTGGCCATGCTGGGTTCGGTGCAATTGGCGATTCCCTGCGTGCTGTCGGTCTGGTGCGCCCGCGTGCTCAAGGCACCCGAAGTGTCACTGCTGCAACTGTTGGAGGTTTTGTTTGGCATCACCCTGGCGTGGCTCGGGGCCAATGAGGCACCGGGCACGGCGGTGTTGCTGGGCGGCACCCTGGTGCTGGGTGCGCTGATGTCGAACGAGGCGCTGGGTTGGTGGCAGCGGCGGGCCGTTCTTTAACGCAGTTCGCCGCGCTGGCTTTCCACGCCTTCGAGCTCACGTTCCACCTCGGCCCGCATGGTGCGCACGGCGACCAGGGCTTTCTCAAACTCGTTGACGGCCTTGTCCAGGTTTTCGGGGGTGGGGTCGGTCAGGTCCCGGTGGGAGGCCACGAACTCTTTGGCCTGGGTGGCAATGGTTCCTGCCAGGTTAGCCTGGTTGTCGGCCAATTCCTGTGATTTTTGCATTTCTGCCTCGCCAAAGTTACGCGAGAACAGCCCTAGCATGCCGTAGGCGCGGCTGAGTTCGTTGGCTTGTTGCTGGGCCCGCGTGGCCTCCGCCAGTACCGCGCTGGCGGTAGACACCGCCGCACGCACTTCAAATTCGCGCAGCAACTGGGCTGTGGCGTGCTCGGCCGCCGTGGCGGCGCGGGCGGCGCGGTGGGCAATCAGGGCCGACATGGCCGCAGCCAGCATGCCCAGAAAGCAAAGAACAACCGCCACCAAGGCGAAGATCTGGGTAATGGTCATAAGACACCTCGGGCAAAAGTTACAAGCGAAATATGCCTCTCGTGCTTATTGCACCTGCACGAGCTGCTATAAAAAATACAGTAAATCCGCCCATTGTGCCCCAAGTCCTAGGGTTTGTTTTTGCCTTCGGGGTACGCCGGCAGGGGCAGGCGGTCAAATCGGGTACGGCCACTGGCAGCCGTGATATGGGCCAGCTTTTCGGTGGCTTCGCCGGTGACCCAGTCCCACTTGAAACGCCAGGTCCAGCAGCCAATGGTACCGGGTGTGTTCATGCGGTGCTTGCCGTCCAGGCCCATCACGTCCTGGAACTGGCACAGGGAATGGTTGGCCACCGACTGGGCGCAGGCGCGCAGCATGGCCCAGTGCACGTCCGAGCCATTGGTGTGCAGGTACTCGCCCGCGTAGGCGCGTTCGCGGTCGGTGCAGTCGGCCCACCAGCCCACCACGGTGTCGTTGTCGTGCGTGCCGCTGTAGACCACGGTGTCGCGGGCGTAGTTGTGCGGCAGGAAGTTGTTGCCCGCGTCGTCCGAGAACGCAAACTGCAAAATCCGCATGCCCGGAAAGCCCGCGCGCAGGCGCAGCGCGTTTACCTCGTCGGTGATCACGCCCAGGTCTTCGGCAATGATGGGCAGCTTGCCCAAAGCGGCTTCGATGGCGGCAAACAGGTCGTAGTCGGGGCCGGGCATCCAGCGGCCCTTGACGGCGGTGGGTTCGCTGGCCGGAATCTCCCAGTAGCCCACAAAGCCGCGGAAGTGGTCGATACGCACCACGTCGGCCAGGCTGAGCTGGCGCTTCACGCGTTCGATCCACCAGCTGTAGCCATCAGCCTTCATGGCCGACCAGTTGTACAGCGGGTTGCCCCAGCGCTGGCCGGTGGCCGAGAAAAAGTCGGGTGGCACCCCGGCGATGACCAGCGGGTGGCCGGCCGTATCCAGCTCGTACAGGTCGGGACGCGACCAGCAGTCGCTGGAGTGGTGCGCGATAAAGATCGGCAGGTCGCCCACCAGGTGGATGTTCTTGCCGTTGGCATAGCCCTTCAGGCGCTTCCACTGCACGTCAAACTGCCACTGCACAAAGCCCCAGAAGCCGATTTCATCTGCGTGCTGGACGCGGGCTGCCGCCAGGGCGGCCGGGTCGCGGCGCGACAGCGGCGTGGGCCAGTCGGGCCACAGGGCGGGGGTGTGGGCCTGGTCCAGCGCCATGAACAAGGTGTAGTCGGCCACCCAGCTCTGCTCGGCTACCAGCCATGCCGCAAACGCCGCCTTGTCTTCCGGGGTGGCGTGGGCCTGGAAGCCCGCAAAGGCTTCGCGCAGCTTTTGCAAACGCCAGGGCACGACCTGGCCGAAGTTGATTTTCTCGGCATCGAACGCGGCGGCCAGTGCCTCGGCAGCGATCCAGCCTTTTTCCAGCAAGGGCTCAAAGGCCACCAGCAGCGGGTTGCCCGCAAAAGCCGAGCTGCCCATGTAGGGTGAGTCGCCAGGGCCGATGGGGCCCAGCGGCAAGGTTTGCCACAGCGACTGGCCTGCCGTTTCCAACCAGTCCACAAAGTAGAAGGCGTTAGGGCCAAAGTCGCCGCAGCCATGCGGGCCGGGGAGAGACGTGGGGTGCAGCAGCACGCCCGAGGTGCGTTGGTTCAACAGGTCGGAAGCCATAGTGTGGGGTCCAGTCAAAGTTTAAAAATTCAGGCGGCGAACCAGCTAAAGCCTTTGGGTGGCAAGGCAAGCACGCCTTGGGCCAAGTCTTGTTGGCCAAAAATCCGTTTCCAGCCTGCACCGGCGATGCTGGCGGGCAGGGCCACGTTCACTGCGTCATTGGACAGGTTTTGTACCACCAGCACCTGCTGTGTCGCCGTGCCACGCACATAGGCCAGGATGCGGTCGTCCAGCGTGGTCAGCGGCTGGAAGTTGCCGGCGGCCAGGGCTGGGTGGGCGCGGCGCACGGCCAGCATGGTGCGCACGGCATCGTGGGTGCGGGCGGGCAGGCTGGTGGCATCGGCCAGTTGCCGGTCCACACTTTCCCAGTCCACGGCACCGCGCACCTTGTAGCGCGCATCCTGGTAGCCGGTCAGGGCTTCCTGGTCGGCCTGGAACTGGTTGTCGTTGGGCTTGGCGAATTCGTCGCCATAGAAGATCACCGGCGTGCCCAGCAGGGTGAAGCTGATGCTGAAGGCCAGTTGCACCGCAGCGGCATCGCTCTTGAACAGATCGACCAGGCGCGAGGCAATACCTTCGCCCTGGCGGAAATCCCACTCGGGCTGGTGGCAGTAGGCGGCGTGGATGGTTTTGCGCTCTTCGGGCGTGACCATTTCCAGCGTCAGCTCGTCGTGGCAGCGCAGGAAAGAGAACCAGCCGCAGGCATCGGGAATGTCGGGCGTGAAGCTGGTGGATAGCGTGTCGAAAACCGGTTTTGCTGAGGCTTCAGCCAAAGCCAGGTAAATGCGCGGCATCACCGGGAAGTGGTAGGCCGCCTGGCATTCGTCGCTGTCGCCAAAATAGGTGACCACCTCGGCGGGCGGCTGGCAGGCCTCGGCCAGCAAGATGGTGCCGGGGCGCACGGTATCCAGCACGGCCCGGAAGAACTTGACGATGGTGTGGGTGCCGGGCAGGTTTTCGCAGATCGTGCCTTCTTCCTTCCACAGGTAGGGAATCGCGTCGGCGCGGAAGCCGTCCACGCCCTGCGCCACCCAGAACAGCAGCACGCGGCACATGGCCAGCAGCACCTCGGGGTTGCGGTAGTTCAGGTCGGGCTGCGAGTCGAAGAAACGGTGGAAAAAATACGTATCGGGCGCTTCCGGCAGGGGGTGCCAGTTGCTCGGCATCATGCCTTTGAAGATGATGCGGGCTTCCTTGTAGCGCTCTGTCGTGTCGCTCCAGATGAAGTAGTCGCGGTAGGGGTTGTCGGGGCCTTTGCGGGCTTCCTGAAACCACATGTGCTGGTCGGAGCAGTGGTTCATGGCCACGTCGAAGATGACGCGGATGTTGCGGCGGTGGGCCTCGTTCAAAAATTCGGCAAATGTGCCCTGGGCCGCGGCATCGCTGCCACCCACCAGCTCGCTGCGGATCTTGGTGTAATCGCTGATGTCAAAGCCAGCGTCGCGCATGGGCGAGTCCAGGATGGGCAGCAGCCACAGGCAGGTCACGCCCAGGTCTTGCAGGTAGGCCAGGCGGTTGGTCAGGCCCTTGAAGTCCTTGTTGAACAGGTCTACGTACAGCGAATACACCACCACTTCCTTGAACCAGGTGGCGGGCGGCGGCGGGGCGGCAGACTGGGCGGCGGCTTGTAGTTCGGCGAGGAAAGTGTCCAGTTTGTCGGCGTACTGGTCTTGGTACAGCTGCTGCCAGAGTTGGCGCATTTGGGCGGGTAGCGTGCTTGTCATTTTATTTCTCCAAAGCGCTTTGAAAACGCGGCGCTGCGGATTGTACGGTTGCCACCGCAGGGGGGAATACGGGTTGCACCTAATGCCGTGTGGGTAAACGTAACAAGCCCGTGGCCAGGGCCGTGCCGCACACCACCACTAGCCCGCAGCCCAGCATCCACGGGGTCAGCGCCTCGCCCAGAAACACCGCGCCGTACAGCACGGCAAACACCGGCACCACAAAGGTCACGGTCAGCGCCTTGGCCGGGCCGATGTTGGCAATCAGCCGGAAAAAGATGATGTAGGCCAGCGCGGTAGACACCGTGCCCACCACCAGCAGCGCAGCCCAGGCGTGCAAGCTGGGCCAGTGCGCGGGCCACAGCCAGACGGCAGGCAGGGCCAGGCCCAGGGCGGCCCCGATCTGGCTGCCGGTGGCAATCACCAGCGGCGGCACCGCGCCCAGAAAGCGCTTGGTGTAGCTGCCGGTAAGGCCGTAGCACGCGGCGGCCAGCAGGCAGGCCAGCACCGCCCAGCCGGGTGCGATGCCGTGGCTGTCGGGCTTGAAACTGGCTTTGTCCCAGGCCAGCAGGGCTACGCCGACGAAGCCGATCACCAGGCCCAGGCTGCGCGAGGCGTTGGGCCGGTCGCGCAGCCAGAGCCAGGCGATCAGCGTGCCAAACAGCGGCGTGGTGGCGTTCAGAATGGACGACAGGCCGGTGGTGATGGACAGCAGCGCGAACGAAAACAGCGCAAACGGCACGCCTGAATTCAGCACGCCGACCAGCAGCACCGGCTTCCAGTGCTGGCGCAGGCCGGGCATCTGCCCCTGCCAGGCCAAGATGGGCAGCAGGGCCAGCGCGGCAATGGCCACCCGCAAGGCCGCCGTGGGCACCGCGCCCATCTCCAGCGAGGCGGTGCGCATGAACATGAAAGACGCGCCCCACACGGCGGCCAGCAGTAAGAAGTCAAAAACCCAAGGCTTGAAAGCTGCTTTCAAATCAGCACTCCTTCCAGTTGCAGCAGCGCCGTCTTGCGCTCCAGCCCACCGGCGTAACCGGTCAGTGAGCCGTCCATGCCCAGCACCCGGTGGCAGGGCACCAGCACGCTGACGGGGTTGCGCCCCACCGCACCGGCCACCGCCCGCACCGCGCTGGGGTGGCCTACCGACTGGCTCAAAGCGCCGTAGCTGGTGGTGGCACCGCGCGGGATCTGCAGCAGCGCCCGCCACACCGCCTGCTGGAAGGGCGTGCCGCCCGCCAGGTCCAGCGGCAGGCCGAAGTGGGCCGTATCCCCGGTGAAATAGGCGGCCATGAAAGCGGCGGTTTGCAGCAGCAGCGGGTGATCGGGCACCAAGCGCCAGCTGCCCATGTCGGGTTGGTGGCGCTGGCCGTCAAACCACAGGCCGCACAGGCCCTGGTCGGTGGCCGCGGCCAGCATGGGGCCGAGGGGGGTGGCAAAGTGGCTGTAGTCGGGAGGAGTAAGAAATTTCATATAAAAATGGCAGTTAGCGCAGGTAGATCAAGCGTGAGTAGCTATCTTTTTAATAGTTTTGGCTTGGGCGGGCAATTCGGCCCAGGCCCGCAGCACGGCGTAGCTGCGCCAGGGTTTCCAGCCCTGCGATGCCGCCTCGGCCGCCACACTGGCCAGGCGCACATTCGGTGCATCCTGCACGCCAAGGGCTTTGTGCAGGGCCACGTCGCCCGCCGGAAACGCATCCGGCCAGCGCAGTGCCCGCATGGCGATGTACTGGGCCGTCCAGTCGCCGATGCCGGGCAGGGCTTTGAGGGCGGTGATGGTGCTGTGCACCGGGGCACCGCCGTGCAGGGCGAGCTGGCCGTTGTCTACCGCGCGGGCCAGGGCCAGGATGGCGTTTTGCCGCTGTTTGACGATGCCCAACGGGCCCAGTGCGTCGCCCGATAGCTGCGCCAGCACGGCGGCGCTGGGGAACAATCGGGTCAACTCGGGAAAGGGCGTGGCGATGGTTTCACCAAACGCGTCCACCAGCCGTTGCGCCAGGGTGCGCGCGGCGGCCACGGTGATTTGCTGGCCCAACACGGCGCGCACTGCCAGCTCGAAGCCGTCCAGCGTGCCGGGCACGCGCAGGCCTGCGCTGTCAGGGAAGCGGTGTTGCAGCACCTGGTGGATGGCCTGGGGATCGGCATCCAGGTCTAGCCAGGCGCGCACCCGGCGGATCAGCAGCGGCAGCACGCCTTGCAGGCTGTCGCCCACCCGCAGCAGCACGTGGTGGCGCTCTGGCACAAACGTGGCTTGCAGCCAGCCGGCATGGGTGGTGTTGCCTATTTTTATGGAAAAAGTGCGGCTAGCGCTTATTCCTTCTGCGAGAGTAGCTATGGATTCAATAGCATTGACCTGCCGCTGTGCCAGAAAGGCCCCCATGGCTGCAACATCAAATGGCGGGCGGTAGCCGAGCTGGATGGCCAGGCCCTGCGCCCTTTCGCCGGTTGGGCTGACCGCGCCGCTGCGCCGCAGTTGCGAGGGATTCAGGCCGTAGCGTTCCACAAACACGGTGTTGAAGCGCCGCACGCTGGCAAAGCCACTGGCCAACGCGATTTGCGCTATGGGCAACTGGGTGTCGGCCAGCAGTTGCTTGGCGGTGAGCAGGCGGCGGGTTTGCAGGTACTGCAGCGGCGAGACGCTGAAATGGGTTTCGAAAATGCGCCGCAGGTGCCGGTCGCTGACCCCCAGGCGGGCAGCCAGCGCGGGTAGGGCGCTGCCATCATCAAGGCTCCAGGCTTCGGGCTCGTCCAGCATGCGCGCCGCCTGGTGGGCCAGGATGCTGGTGGCATCCTGCAGGGACCAGGCCAGCGCGTGTGGTGCCAGCTCGGGTCGGCAGCGCAGGCAGGGCCGGAAACCCGCGCTTTCGGCCTGCGCCGGGTGGCCAAAGAAACGGCAGTTTTCGGGCTTGGGGGTTTTGACGGCGCAGACCGGGCGGCAGTAGATGCCGGTGGAGGTCACGCCGGTAAAAAAGCTGCCGTCAAACCGGGCATCGCGGGCTTGCAGGGCGAGGTAGCAGGCGCTGGGGTCGTGCAGGATGTCGGGGGTCATGCCCTGCATGTTACGCGTGCGCTGCGGCAAAAATAGCCGTTTCCGGACCTGTGACCCGCAGCCACAGCAGACGCTAAATCGACAAACCCGCTCCCTTGGCAGCCAGCAGCACCAGGCTGTTGGCGGGCAGCGGGAAGATGTCTTTGCCCTTGCCTACCCAGCCACCCAGGCCACGTGGATGCGTACTGTCCAGCACCACCTGCCAGGACCCGGCGGGCAGCAAAAAGGGATCGATGGTGTTGCCGGCGTTGACTAGCAGCAGCAGCGGGGCACGGGCCTTGCCGGGTTTGCCGATCAGGCAGCCCAGTGCCCGGTAGTGCGGGTCGCGCCAGGCGTCGCCTTCCAGGGGCACGCCGCTGCCGCGCAGCCACGACAGATCGGGCAGGCCCAGCACATCGGCCACGCCGCTGTACCAGTGGTTGGCAAAGGGCAGGGCCTGGCGGCGCAAGGCGATGACGCGGCGGGTGAAGGCGATCAGGTCTTCGTCGGCGGCGGCCCAGTCGATCCAGGTGGTGGGGTTGTCCTGGCAATAGGGGTTGTTGTTGCCGCCTTGGGTGTGGCCCAATTCATCGCCAGCGCACAGCAGTGGTGTGCCTTGTGCTAGCAAAGTGGTAGCAAGCAGGGCCCGTTGCAGGTTGCCTCGCAAGGTGGTGACGGCGGGGTCGTCGCTGGGGCCTTCGGCTCCGCAGTTGAAGTTGAGGTTGTGGCCGTGACCGTCGCGGTTGTCTTCCAGGTTGGCCAGGTTGTGGCGCTGGTTGTAGCTGACCAGGTCGCGCAGGGTAAAGCCGTCGTGCGACACCACGTAGTTCACCGACTCGGCCGGGGCGCGCTGGCGCGGCTGGTACATGTCGCTGGAGCCACACAGGCGCTGGGCCATGTCGGCACGGGTGTTGTCGGCCACCGGCGCACCGGAGGCGGCGGCGGTCTGGATCCAGAAGCCGCGCATGCTGTCGCGGAAGTGGTCGTTCCATTCCAACCAGCCGCTGGGGAAGCCGCCGGTCTGGTAGCCGCCGGGGCCAATGTCCCAGGGTTCGGCGACCATTTTCACGCGCGACAGCACCGGGTCTTGGGCCACGGCGGTGAAGAATGCGCTCTTGCGGTCAAAACCGGTGTCGGTGCGGCCCAGCACCGGGGCCAGGTCGAAGCGGAAACCGTCCACGTGCATCTCGCCCACCCAGTAGCGCAGGCTGTCCAGCACCATTTGCAGCACGCGCGGCTCGCGCACATCGATGGTGTTGCCGCAGCCGGAGTAGTTCTCATAAAAGGCCGGGGCTTCGGGCGGCAGGCGGTAGTAGCTGGCGTTGTCCAGGCCGCGGAAGCTGATGGTCGGGCCGCCGTCACCGGCTTCGGCGGTGTGGTTGTAGACCACGTCCAGCAGCACCTCCAGCCCGGCGGTGTGCAGGGTTTTGACCATGGCGCGGAACTCGTCGCGGGGCGACACACCCTCTAAGCCGCTGGCCAGCCGCGGGTCTACTGCGAAAAACCCCAGCGTGTTGTAGCCCCAGTAGTTGCTCAGGCCCATGTCGCTCAGGCGTTCTTCGCTGAGCGAATAGTGCACGGGCAAGAGGCTGACGGCGGTGATGCCGAGCTGCTTCAGGTGGTTCACCGAGGCGGGGTGGGCCAGCCCTGCAAAGGTGCCGCGCAGGGCGGGCGGGATGTTTTCGTTCAGCTTGGAGAAGCCTTTGACGTGGCATTCGTAGAACACCGAATCGGCCAACGGCACGCGTGGGGCCTGGTCGCCCGCCCAGTCAAATTGGTCGAAGGTGACGCGGGCCTTGAGCGCCAGCGCTGCATTGTCGCGGGTGTCCATGTGGCGCGGGTGCAGCCGGTCGCCCGCAAAATGCTCGTCGCGCCACTCAAAGTGGCCCACGATGTCGCGGGCGTAGGGGTCGAGCAGGAGCTTGGATGCATCAAAACGGTGCCCCCGGTCGGGCCGCCAGGGGCCATGCGCCCGCAAACCGTATACCAGACCAGGCTGGGCCCCCGGCAGGTAGCCGTGCCACACGTCGCTGGTGTGGGCGGGCAACCGGAACCGGGCGATTTCGTGCTGGCCGCTGGGGTCAAAGATGCACACGTCCATGGCCTGGGCATGGGCGGAAAACACCGCGAAGTTGATGCCGGTGCCATCAAAGCTGGCACCCAGCGGCCAGGGCTGGCCGGCTTGCACTTCGGGCAGGGCGGGGCGGCCAACGGAGGCCGGGGTAGGGACAGAGGTAATTGTCAGGCTTTCCATTCAAGCATCACTGTGGCCAGTGGAGGTAGGTTGAGTACGACGGAATAGGGTTTACCGTGCATGGACACTGCCTCAGCAGAAGCCGTGCCAAGTGGTGTGCCCACGTTGCTGCCGCCGTAGTGCGCCGAGTCGGTATTGAGCTTTTCGTAGTATGTACCAGCTTGCGGTACACCGAGCCGGTATCCATCCCACACGTTGGGAGTGAAGTTGCATACCACCACGATGAAGCTGGTGTCGTCCAGGCCCCGGCGGATGAAGCTGATCACCGAGCGCTCGGCATCGTTGTGCTCGATCCACTCGAATCCGGCGGGTTCAAAGTCCTGCTGGTACAGCGCCGGGGTGCTGCGGTAGAGCTGGTTCAGGTCGCGCACCAGCAATTGCATGCCGGCGTGGGGGGCCTCGTCCAGCAGATGCCAGTCCAGGCTTTGCTCGAAGTTCCATTCGCGGTCTTGCGCAAATTCGCAGCCCATGAACAGCAGCTTTTTGCCGGGGTGGCCAAACATGTAGCCCATGAAGGCGCGCAGGTTGGCAAATTGCTGCCAGCGGTCGCCGGGCATCTTGTTCAGCAACGAGCCCTTGCCGTGCACCACTTCATCGTGCGAGATCGGCAGCACGAAGTTCTCGGTGAACGCATACACCAGGCTGAAGCTGATTTCGCCCTGGTGGTGCTTGCGGTAGATGGGGTCGCGCTCCATGTAGGCCAGGGTGTCGTGCATCCAGCCCATGTTCCATTTGTAGTGGAAGCCCAGGCCACCGGCGTAGGTGGGGCGCGATACCGACGGGAAAGCCGTGGACTCTTCGGCCAGGGTGATGGACTGGGGCCGCTCGGTGCCCACCACTTCGTTCATGCGCTTCAAGAAGGCAATGGTCTCTAAATTTTCGCGGCCACCGTGCACGTTGGGAATCCATTCCCCGGCCTTGCGGCTGTAGTCGCGGTAGAGCATGGAGGCCACCGCATCCACGCGCAGGCCGTCCACGCCAAAGCGCTCCAGCCAGTACAGGCCGTTGCCCACCAGGAAGTTGCTCACCTCGGTGCGGCCCAGGTTGTAGATCAGGGTGTTCCAGTCGTTGTGGAAGCCTTCGCGCGGGTCGGCGTATTCGTACAGGTGGGTGCCGTCAAAGTTGCCCAGACCGTGCGCATCGGTAGGGAAGTGGGCGGGTACCCAGTCGAGGATCATGCCCACACCTTCGGCATGGCAACGGGCCACAAAGCGGGCAAAGCCAGCAGCATCGCCAAACCGGGAGGTCGGCGCATACATGCCTACCGGCTGGTAACCCCAGGAGCCGTCGAACGGGTGCTCGCTGATCGGCAGCAGCTCGATATGGGTGAAGCCCATGTCGCGGGCGTAGGGCAACAGGGTGTCGCCCAGCTCGTCCCAGTCCAGCCATTGGTTGCCTTCCTTGCGCCGCCACGAACCCAAATGCACCTCGTAGATGCTGATGGGCGCATTCAGCGCATTGGCCTGTTTGCGCGCGGTGGACGGTGGCACAAACGGGGGCATGTTGGCGACCACACTGGCGGTGGCAGGGCGCAACTCGGCCTGCAGGGCGTACGGGTCGGAGCGGGCAGGCAATACTTCGCCACTCTGGGTGCGGATCTCGTACTTGTATTTGGCACCCACTTGTACGCCGGGCAGAAATAGTTCCCATACACCGCATTCGCGGCGCAGGCGCATGGGGTGGCAGCGCCCGTCCCAGAAATTGAAGTCACCCACCACGCTGACGCGGCTGGCATTGGGGGCCCACACAGCGAACCGGGTGCCCGCCACGCCGTCCATGGACGAGGGTTGCGCACCCAGCACTTCGTAGGGCCGCAGGTGCGTGCCTTCACCCAGCAGCCATACGTCCATTTCACCCAGCACGGTGGGGAAGCGGTAGGGGTCGTCGATGGTGGCGCTGTGGCCGTCCGCCCATTGCACCTGCAGGCGATAGGCCGCACCGGGGGCGAGTGTGACTTCGCCTTCAAAGAAACCGGCTTCGTCCTGCAAGGCCAAAGGCCCCAGCACCATGCCCTTGGCCGATTCCACTACCACGTTGTGTGCGCCGGGGAGGAAACAGCGCACCGACGTGGTGCCAGTGGCCAGCGCGTGCGGGCCAAGTACCGCAAAAGGATCTCCGTGGCGTGCGCCACCAATCATCTCAACATCATGGGCGTGCAGCATAAGAACCGATCTAGAGTGGGTTTACATGGAGTGAATCGCGTAATCGCGCTATTGCGGTGTTGTCTGTCACCGCATTTTTGTTATAGCGCGTTCGGTGCGTCTGCCGCGATATGCCAGATTTGCTGGGCGTATTCGCGGATGGTGCGGTCGGAGGAGAACACCCCCATACCCGCCACATTGGTAATGGCCTTGGCGCACCAGGCGGACGGCTGGCGGTACAGGTCGTCTACCTGGGATTGCGTGGCCACATAAGAGGCGTAGTCGGCCAGCAGCAGGTAGTGGTCGCCGCCCCACAGCAGCGAGTCCACCAGCGCGCGATAACGGCCGGGCTCATCTGGCGAGAACTGGCCGCCCGAGATTGCGTCCAGCACGGCCTTGAGGGCGGGCGTGCTGTCGTAGTAGCGCATGGGCTGGTAGCCGCTTTGCTTCAAGGCCTGCACTTCGGGGGTTTTGAGGCCGAAGATGAAGATGTTGTCGTCGCCCACGTTCTGGCGGATTTCGATGTTGGCACCGTCATCGGTACCGATGGTCAGCGCGCCATTCAGGGCCAGCTTCATGTTGCCGGTGCCCGAGGCTTCGGTGCCTGCAGTCGAAATCTGTTCGGACAAATCGGCACCCGGCATGATGATTTCAGCCACCGACACGCCGTAGTTGGGCATGAACACCAGCTTGAGCTTGTCGCCAATACGCGGGTCGTTGTTGATCACGCTGCCCACGTCGTGGATCAGGCGGATGATGGACTTGGCGGTGACGTAGCTGGAAGCCGCCTTGCCCGCGAAGATCACGGTGCGCGGCACCCAGTTGGCGGTGGGGTTGGCCAGGATGGCCTGGTAACGGGTAACCACGTGTAAAACATTCAGCAGCTGGCGCTTGTATTCGTGGATGCGCTTGACCTGCACGTCAAACAGGCTGTCGGGGCTGACCTTGATGCCGGTGCTCTTTTCAATGGCGTTGGCCAGGCGTACCTTGTTGGCCCGCTTGACTTCCATGAAAGACTTTTGGAAAGCCGCGTCGTCTTTTTTGGCCTTGAGCTTTTGCAGTTGGTCCAGATCGAGCCGCCAGCCCTTGCCCAGCGTGCTGTCCAGCAGATTCGACAGGCCGGGGTTGGCCTGGGCCAGCCAGCGGCGTGGGGTCACGCCGTTGGTCATGTTGGTAAAACGGTCGGGCCAGATGGCGGCGAAGTCGGCAAAAATGGTTTGCACCAGCAGCTCGGAGTGCAGGGCCGACACGCCATTGACCTTGTGGCTGCCCACGATGGACAAATTGGCCATGCGCACGCGGCGCTCGCCTTGCTCGTCGATCAGCGACAGGCGCGCCAGGAAGGCGTTGTCGCCCGGGCGGAACTGGGCCGCCATTTCCAGAAACTCTTTGTTGATGCGGAAGATGATTTCCAGGTGGCGCGGCAACACGTGCTGCATCAGGCCCACGGGCCAGGTCTCCAGCGCCTCTGGCATCAGGGTGTGGTTGGTGTACGAGAAGGTCTTGCAGCAGATCGACCAGGCTTTGTCCCAGGGCATGCCGTGCTCGTCGCACAGCACACGCACCAGTTCGGCCACGCCGATGGCGGGGTGGGTGTCGTTCAGATGGATGGCGACATGCTCGGCCAGGTTGTCCAGCGAGGGATGTTCGCGCAGATGGCGCACCACCAGGTCTTGCACCGACGCGGATACAAAGAAATACTCTTGCTTCAAGCGCAGCTCGCGCCCGGCGGGCGTGCTGTCGTTGGGGTAGAGCACCCACGAGATGTTCTCGTACTCGTTTTTCATGCTCGCCGCACGGGCGTAGTCGCCGGTGTTGAAGGCGTTCAGGTCGATGTGTGCGGGTGCCACGGCCTTCCACAGGCGCAGGGTGCTGACTTTTTCGGTGCCGTGGCCGGGCACCACCATGTCATAGGCCTTGGCGGCGACTTCACCGGCATTGCGCCAAATGGGTTTGCCGTCGACGTGCTCGACCCAGCCGCCAAAGCGCACGGGGTAGCTGATGTCAGCACGCGGAAACTCCCAGGGCGTGCCGTTTTCCAGCCAGGGATCGGGGTACTCCATTTGCGCGCCGTTCTGGATGTCTTGCGCAAACATGCCGTACTCGTAGCGGATGCCGTAGCCAAACGACGGCAGGCCCACGGTGGCCATGGAGTCCAGAAAACAGGCGGCCAGGCGGCCCAGGCCGCCGTTGCCCAGTGCGGCATCGGGTTCGCGGTCGGCCACGGCCTCCAGGGTTTGGGCAAACTTCTGCAGGCCGGTGGCGGCTTCGCCACGGATGTCCAACGCGCCCAGCGCATTGGACAGGGTGCGGCCCATCAAAAATTCCATCGACAAATAAACAACACGTCGGGCTTTGGCGGCCTGGTCGCGGGCCTGTGTTTGCACCCAGCGCTGGGACAGTTGCTGGCGTGCAACTTGCGACACGGCCAGCATGAGATCGTTCGGGGTGGCTTCTGCGGGGCTGACACCGACGGTGTCGAGCAAATGCTGCTCGATGCCGGCTTGGATGGAGGTGGCTGTAGGGGCAATACGCTGGGTCACAGGGGCATCCTTTGTGTGGGTTGGCACAAGCCGGAATCCGATGTTCGGAGGGCTATTTTTCTAGTCTAAGCGCTTTGAATGCGGGTACACCGCTTATTTTCAGAATTCTCGCACGAGGTAACCGACCGGTAACTGTTTTTTAAATCCTAGGATTAAGATGCTGGCGTTAACCTAAAACGCGGTCAACAATTAGCCCAGGAATTCCAGCAGTTCCCTTGTTCGCCCAGAAGGCATGCCGGGGTCGCTGCGTAAATCCTAATCCCTTTTCTGGAGACAAAAAATGCAGCAAAACAACTTAGCGCTCGGACTGGACCTGCCCAAACGGGCGATTGCACTGGTGCTCGCCGGCGGGCGCGGTAGCCGATTGATGAACCTGACGGACCGCCGCGCCAAGCCTGCGGTGTATTTTGGCGGCAAGTTCCGCATTGTTGACTTTGCGCTGTCCAACTGTTTGAACTCCGGCATCCGTCGTATTGGTGTCATTACCCAGTACAAATCGCACAGTCTGTTACGCCACATGCAGCGTGGTTGGGCATTTTTGAAGAACGAGATGAATGAGTTTGTTGATCTGTTGCCCGCACAGCAGCGCAACGACAACGAGAACTGGTACAGGGGCACCGCCGACGCGGTCTACCAGAACCACGACATTCTGGAAAGCTACGGTGCCGACTACATCGTGGTGTTGGCAGGCGACCACATTTACAAGATGAACTACGCCTTGATGCTGGCCGACCATGTGGCCCAGGGGCGTGAATGCACGGTGGGCTGCATTGCCGTGCCGCGCGCTGAGGCTTCAGCTTTTGGCGTGATGGCCATCGATGACAACCGGCTGATCACCGAGTTCTTGGAAAAACCCGCCGATCCACCATCCATGCCAGGCAATCCCGACATGTCGCTGGCCAGCATGGGCATTTATATTTTCAACGCGGCCTTCCTGTATGCCGAGTTGGAGCGTGATATGGCCGACCCCACGTCCAGCCACGATTTTGGCAAGGACATCATCCCCCGCGCGGTGCGCAATGGCCTGGCCACCGCCCACCCGTTCTCCATGAGCTGCGTGCCCGATGCCGCCGAAGACGAGCCTTACTGGCGTGATGTCGGCACGATTGACGCGTACTGGGATGCCAACATCGACCTGACCGCCACCGAACCCAAGCTCAACCTGTACGACACCCAGTGGCCCATCTGGACCTACCAGGCCCAGCTGCCTCCGGCCAAGTTTGTCCACAACACCGACGACCGGCGCGGCATGGCGATCGAGTCCATGGTGTCGGGTGGATGCATTGTGTCGGGTGGTGTGCACCGCTCGGTGCTGTTTTCCAATGTGCGGGTGCACTCTTATGCGGATGTCAAATGGTCCGTGCTCTTGCCCGATGTACAGATTGGCCGCGGCGCACGCATCAACCGTGCGGTGATCGACCGGGGTTGCGTCATTCCCGACGGTATGGTGATCGGCGAAGATGCCGCGCTGGATGCCGAACGCTTCCACCGCAGTGAAAACGGCATCACGCTGGTCACTTCGGCCATGCTCAAGAAGCTGGTGGGATGAAAGTCCTGCAAGTAGGGGCCGAGGTTTTCCCTCTGGTCAAAACCGGCGGCCTGGCCGACGTGCTGGGGGCCTTGCCCCAGGCCCTGGTAGCGGTGGGTGCCGATGTGCGCCTGCTGCTGCCGGGCTTTCCCGCGATCCTGGCGGGCTTGAAAAAGCCGGTGGTGGTTTGCGAGATCGGTGCGGCATTTGGTGCTGCGCGTGTGCGCTTGCTGCGCGGCACCATTGCCGCCAGTGGCATTTCGGCCTATGTGGTCGATGCACCTTACTACTACCAGCGCACGGGTAACCCGTACCTGGGTGCCGACGGGGTCGAATGGCCCGACAACGCCCAGCGTTTTGCCCTGCTGGGCTGGGTGGCGGCGCATGTGGCGGCGGGCGGACTCGACCCCGCCTGGACCCCGGACGTGCTGCACGCCCACGACTGGCATGCCGGCATGGCCTGTGCCTACCTGGCTTCCAACCAGGCGGCCACGGTGGCCACGGTCTACACCGTGCACAACCTGGCCTACCAGGGCCTGTTCGATGCCAAGGACTTCCATTTGCTGGGCCTGCCGGTGCGCTTCATGGACCCGACCCGGCTGGAGTACCACGGCAAGTTCTCGTTCATGAAAGCCGGGCTCACCCATGCCCAGCGTGTCACCACTGTCAGCCCCAGCTACGCCGCCGAGATTGCCACCAACGAGTTTGGTTGCGGCCTGGACGGCGTGGTGCGCTCGCGCGGTGCCGACGTGTCCGGCATCCTGAACGGTGTGGACGACGCGGTATGGGACCCGGCGGTGGACAAAGACATCACTACCCCGTACTCAGCCAGCCAACTGGCGGGCAAGGCTGTCTGCAAGGCCGCCTTGCAAAAGGAACTCGGTCTGCAAGTGGATGCCACGCGGCCCTTGTTCACCCTGGTGAGCCGCCTGACCCAGCAAAAGGGCCTGGACCTGGTGCTGGCTGCCATTCCGGAGATGCTGGCTGCGGGTGCGCAACTCGCCGTACAGGGCAGTGGCGATGCGGCGCTGGAAAAAGCCTTTACCGAGGCCGCCGCAGCCCATCCCGGGCAGGTGGCCGTACGCCTGGGTTACGACGAGCAATTTGCCCACCAGATGATTGCCGGAGCCGATGCCATGCTGGTGCCGTCCCGGTTTGAACCCTGCGGGCTCACCCAGCTCTACGCCCTGCGCTACGGCACCGTGCCGGTGGTGCGGCGGGTTGGCGGGCTGATCGACACGGTGGTGGATGCCGATGAGGCCAGCCTGCAGATGGATACCGCCACTGGCTTCATGTTCGGTCCGGCCAACAAGGAAGCCCTGGCCTTGGCGGTACACCGCGCCGTGCAAGCCTTCGGCCAGCCGACGGTATGGGCGCAACTGCAGCAGCGCGGCATGGCGCAAAACTTCTCCTGGGCCGCAGCGGCCACGCAGTACCTGGCCCTGTACCAGACGCTGTGCGGGCCCGCCAAAGCCCCTGCAACGGCTAAAAAGTAGCCAAAAAGTGCCGGGCAAGCGACCGGCGATGGGCTGCCGGAAAGTCTCACATTGCGTGACTACAATTCCGCCAGTTCATCCGGCCGTCCTCTGCGAGGATGGCCGGGTTTTTGATTCATCTACTTCCCTCACACCATGCACATCGCCAGCTCCATCTTCAAAGCCTACGATATCCGCGGCATCGTCCCCACCACAGTGGATGAGGCCGTTGCCGAGGGTATTGGCAAGGCCTTTGGCACGATTGCCCTGGCAGAAGGCGAAACCACGGTGGCCGTGGGGCGCGACGGTCGCCTGAGCGGCCCGTCGTTGGTGGCGGCGCTGATCCGGGGCCTGGTGGCGGTGGGTGTCGAGGTGATCGACGTGGGCACGGTGACCACGCCCTTGCTGTACTTTGCGGCCAACACCTTGTGCCGCAGCGGCATCCAGGTCACCGGCAGCCACAACCCCAAGGATTACAACGGTTTCAAGATGGTCATGGGGGGCCGCGCCATCCATGGCGACGAAATCCAGGCCCTGCGCCGCATGATGGAAGCCGAGACCTGGTTGCCCCAGGCCGGTGGTTCGGTGCGCAGCGTGGACGTGCTGCCAGCCTACACCGCCCGCATCGTCTCCGACATCAAATTAGCCCGCCCGATGAAGATCGTGGTCGACTCCGGCAATGGTATAGCGGGCGCATCCGCCCCCGACATCCTGCGTGCCATCGGCTGCGAAGTGATCGAGCTGTTCAGCGAGGTGGATGGCAACTTCCCCAACCACCACCCCGACCCCAGCAAGCCCGAGAACCTGCTCGACCTGATCGCCGCGCTGAAAACCAGCGGTGCCGAACTCGGCCTGGCGTTTGATGGTGATGGCGACCGCCTGGGTATCGTGACGAACGACGGCACCAACATTTACCCCGATCGCCAAATGCAGCTCTTCGCCGAAGACGTGTTGCGCCGCGTGCCTGGCGGCACGATTCTGTTCGACGTGAAATGCTCGCAGCGCCTGGCCCCGGCCATTGCCGCTGCCGGTGGCCAGCCGCTGATGTTCAAAACCGGCCACTCGCTGATCAAAGCCAAGATGAAAGAAATCGAAGCCACGGGCGGGCAGGCCCCGCTGGGCGGCGAAATGAGCGGCCACATCTTCTTTAAGGAGCGCTGGTTCGGCTTCGACGATGGCACCTACGCGGGCTGCCGCCTGCTGGAAATCGTCAGCCAGTCGCCCGATGCCAACGTGGTGCTGCACGCCCTGCCGAGCAGCTTCTCCACCCCCGAGCTGAACGTGGCCTGCGCCGAAGGCGAGCCACCCGTGGTCGTGGCCAAGGCCCTGGCCATGGTGGACTTTGCCGCGCCCGCGGTGGTCAGCACCATCGACGGCCTGCGCGTCGATTGGCCCGATGGTTTTGGCCTGGTCCGCGCCAGCAACACCACGCCGGTGCTGGTGCTGCGCTTCGAAGGCCACACGCCTGAAGCTTTGGCCCGCATCCAGCACGACATGCTGGCCCTGCTGCGCCGCGCCAAGCCCGATGCCACCCTGGCGGCCAGCGCACATTGATGCCTGTTGCCGGACAAGGGAAGGGCATGCGGGTACTGGTCGTCAAGCTGTCGTCATTTGGCGATGTGGTCCAGACCCTGCCCGCCCTGCACGACATGCGCCAGGCTCTGCCTCTGGCCACGTTTGACTGGGTGGTCGAAGAAGCCTTTGCCCCCTTGCTCCATGCCCACGTGCCGCGCCTGGGCAGGGTGGTCCCGCTGGCACAGCGGCGCTGGCGCAAAACCCCGTTCAGCGCCAGCGTGCGGGCTGAAAAAGCTGCCTTCGTCCAGACCCTGCGGGCCGAGGCCTACGACGTGGTGATCGACTTCCAGGGCCTGGTCAAATCCGCCCTGGTGGCCCGCCAAGCCCGGCTCGCGCCCGGCGGCTGGCGGGCGACCTTCGGCAACCGCAGTGAGGACTGCGGCTATGAGTGGCCGGTGCGCTTTATGGTGCAGCGCCCCCAGCCCATGCCGCCGCGCATCCACGCCGTGCAGCGTTACCGCCACCTGGCCGCGCTGGCGCTGGGCTATCCGCCCTCGGACGGCGGTATTGATTACGACGAATTGCAAGTCACCCCGGTGCAGCGCGATGGCAGCGTGATGCTGGTCCACGGCACCACCCGGGTCGAGAATGAATGGCCGCTGGACCGTTGGATACAGACGGGCCAGCGTCTGGTGGCCCAGGGCTTGCCGGTCAGCGTGCCGCAGGCAAATGCCGCCGAGGAAGCGTTCGCCCGCCAGCTCTGCCAGGCGATTGGCCCCCAAGCCCGCATGCTGCCGCGCATGGACCTGGCCGCGTTGGCTGCCCAGATGGCGGGCTGTGTGGGCGTGGTGGGGGTAGATTCCGGCCTGAGCCATCTGGCCGTGGCCCTGAACCTGCCACACGTACAGATTTTCAGCCAGCCGCGCATCTGGCGTGCGGGTCCGTTGGGCAGCCCCCACCAGATGGCCGTGGGGGGGGCAATCGCTCCCGGTGTAGACACCGTGTGGCAGGCGTGGCAAGCTGTGTGGAGCGTGTTCCACAACCTCCAGGCTGTTCCTGCATGAATGTTCTGATCGTCAAACTCTCTTCCCTGGGGGACGTGGTGCACGCCATGCCGGCGGCGCAAGACATCCTGCACGCGTTTCCGGGTGCATTGGTGGACTGGGTGGTGGAGCCCGACTTTGCGCCGCTGGTACGCCGCTGCACCGGTTTGCACCGGGTGATTGAATGTGATTTGAAGCGCTGGCGTGAGACGGTGTTCACCGCCGACACCCGCAACGCCTGGCGGGCTTTTTCGTCCGACCTGCAGTACGAATGCTACGACGCAGTGCTGGACCTGCAGGGCATGAGCAAATCGACCCTGGTGGCCAAGATGGCCCGCCTGGGCTCGGACGGCCTGCGCTACACCCTGGCCAACCAGACCGAAGGCAAGGCGTTCCAGCCCCCCACGCGCTGGGAGGCCGACGTGGCCGTGCCGGTGGAGTCACACCTGCACGCGGTGGAGCGGGCGCGGGTAATGAGCGCCCGTGCACTGGTGTACGCCCTGCCAGAAAAGAGGTCTTTTGGGCTGCTTGCGCACACCGATAAAGCGCACCGTGCTTCTAAAACGATAGTGAACCAGTTTTTTGATGTGGGCCATGTGGAAGCCACGCCTATCGTGGCCTTTTTACACGGCAGCAACCGTGCCGACAAAGGCTGGCCCGAAGCCCATTGGCTGGACCTGGGCCACCGCCTGAACGACCTGGGCTACACCGTGGCCTTTGCCCATGGCACCGACGGCGAGCAGTGGCGCAGCGAAAGCATTGCCAACCGCCTGGGCCAGGCCGTGGTCTGGCCGCGCATGGCACTGGGTGCGTTGACCGATGCGCTGGGCGAATGCCTGGGTGTGATCGGCGTGGACAACGGCACCAGCCAGATTGCCGCCGCGCTCGACCTGCCGCTGGTCAAGATCTACAACTTTGACACCGTCTGGCGCACCGGCCCCCAGGGCCGCAACCACCAGCTCAGCGTGTTTGGCGATCCCACACCCAGCGTGAATGCCGTGTGGAACGCCTGGATGCAGGCTTCTGCCCTGTCATCGCTGCGGGATTCTGCGCATTGATCCTGCGTCTGTATTCCCTGCTGGTCTGGCTGGCGATTCCCTTGCTGCGCCGCAAGCTGGGTCGGCGCGCGCTGGCCGAGCCCGGCTACGGCATGGCCGTGCCCGAGCGTTTTGGCCACTATAGCCAGCCACCCGGCCAGGGTTTTGTGTGGATCCACGCTGTGTCGCTGGGCGAAACCCGGGCCGCGGCCATTTTGCTGGCGGCATTGCGCCGCGAGATGCCGGGCCTGCGCCTGCTGCTGACGCACGGCACCGCCACCGGTCGGGCCGAGGGGCAGGCGCTGCTGCAACCGGGCGACGTGCAGGTCTGGCAGCCCTGGGACAGCCTGGGCGCGGTGCGGCGCTTTGTGCGGCATTTCCAGCCGCGTATCGGCATCTTGATGGAAACTGAAATCTGGCCGAATTTGCTGGCGGCCTGCCAGGCAGCGGGCGTTCCGGTGGTGCTGGCCAACGCCCGGCTCAGTGCCAAGTCGCTGCGCCAGGCACAGCGGCTGTCGGCCTTGTCCAAACCGGCTTACGGTGCGCTGGCCGCCGTGTGGGCGCAGACCGCCGCCGATGCCCAGCGCTTGGTGGAGGCGGGCGCACCGGCACCGGTAGTGCTGGGTAATCTGAAGTTTGATGCCACCCCCAACGCCGAACAGCTGGCTGCGGGCCGGGTATGGAATAGGGCAGGGCGCAAGGCAGGTCGCCCGGTGGTGCTGCTGGCCAGCGCCCGTGAAGGCGAAGAGCTGCTGTTACTGCAATTTTTACAATCTTTTAGGGCTCCAGCGCTTATTCCATCGGCGGTAGTAGCTACACAATTAGGAGTTTTGGACGTGCAGTGGCTGATCGTGCCACGCCACCCGCAGCGCTTTGATGCGGTGGCGGCGTTGGTGCTGGAGCAGGGCTTTGGCCTGTCGCGGCGCAGCCAGTGGATAGAGGGGCCCGAGCCTGCCGATGTCTGGCTGGGCGACTCGCTGGGTGAGATGGCACGCTATTACGGCCTGGCCGATGTGGCTTTGCTAGGCGGCAGCTTCGCCGCTTTCGGCGGACAAAACCTGATCGAGGCCGCGGCTTGCGGCTGCCCGGTGCTGATGGGCCCCTCGACCTTCAACTTCGCCGAAGCCGCCGAGCTGGCCATCGCTGCAGGGGCCGCCTGCCGCGTGGCCGACATGCCCGCCGCCGTGGCCCAGGCCCTGGCCTGGCTGAATGCCCCTGGCACCCTGGCTAAGGCGGCGGCAGCCGGGCCACAGTTTGCCAGTGCCCACCAGGGGGCCGCGCGGAAGACGGCGATGGCGGTGACGGCATTTTTAGCATGAAAAGTGCCATTCATGCTTACTAAATAAGCGTTAGTAGCTCACTTATTAATAGCATCCAGGTCGCTGGCCGATAAGTCGGCTTCCAGCGTCCGGCGCTCGTCAAACACGAAGCAACTGCCCTGGTAGTGGGTGCCGTCGGTTTCCTCGAAGTATTTGAGGATGCCGCCCTCTAGCTGGTAGACGTGGTCCAGCCCTTCTTCGCGCATCAAAATCGCGGCCTTTTCGCAGCGGATGCCGCCGGTGCAGAAGCTGACCACGGTTTTGCCTTGCAGCGCGGCCTTATGCGTGCGCAGCGCGGCGGGGAACTGGCTGAATTTGTCGATGCGCCAGTCAATGGCCCCGGTGAACGTGCCATGGTCCACCTCGAAGGCGTTGCGGGTGTCCAGCGTAACGACGGGGCGGCCCTGGTCGTCCACGCCCTGGTCCAGCCAGCGCTTGACCGTGGCGGAATCTACCGCCGGCGCGCGCCCTGTGCTGGGTTGGATGGCCGGGTGGTCCATGCGGATGATTTCGTTTTTCACCTTCACCAGCATTTTCTTGAACGGCTGGGTGGCCGACCAGCTCTCTTTGGGCGAGATGTCGGCAAAGCGCGGGTCGGCGTGCAGGCGGGCGATGAAGCCGCGCACTGCCGTCTCGGGGGCGGCCAGAAACAGGTTGATGCCCTCACCGGCCAGCAGAATGGTGCCTTTGAGCTGTAGCTCGGTGGCCCAGCCGTGCAGCAGGTCGCGCAGGGCCGGGGCATCGGGCAGGGGGACGAATTTGTAAGCGGAGATATTGAGGATGGAGTTCACCCGCCAATTTTAGGACAGCGCTACGGCACCACCGGCGTCCAGGCGGAAGGCGCTGACCAGGCTGGTCAACCCCAGGGCCGAGCGCTTCAGGTTCTCGGCCGAGGCCGCGCTTTCTTCTACCAGGGCCGAGTTTTCCTGTGTCATCTGGTCCAGCCGGGCCACGGCCTCGTTGATCTGGCCGATACCTTGCCCCTGTTCGGACGCGGCGGCGGTGATTTCGGCAATGATGTCGCTCACGCGCTGCACCTGGTTGACGATTTCGGTCATGGTGGTGCCAGCTTCCTGCACCAGCTTGCTGCCGGATTCGACCCGGCCCACGCTGGCATCGATCAAGGC
Organism: uncultured Albidiferax sp.; assembly: GCA_963513125.1. Taxonomy (GTDB): domain Bacteria; phylum Pseudomonadota; class Gammaproteobacteria; order Burkholderiales; family Burkholderiaceae_C; genus Rhodoferax_B. Next base: position 38,940 of record CAUPPH010000013.1, on the reverse strand, counting down.
CTTGATCTCCTTGGCCGCCTCGGCGCTGCGTTGGGCCAGCAGCCGTACCTCGCTGGCCACCACCGCAAAACCGCGCCCTTGCTCACCGGCGCGGGCCGCTTCCACCGCGGCATTCAGGGCCAGGATATTGGTCTGGAAAGCGATGCTGTTGATGACGCCGATGATGTCCACGATCTTGCGCGAGCTGTCGTCGATGCCCTGCATGGTGGTCACCACCTGGCCCACCAGGTGGCCACCGCGCACGGCGACGGTGGCGGCGGATGCGGCCAGTTGGTTGGCCAGACGGGCGGATTCGGTGTTTTGAGACACCGTGGCGGTGAGCTGCTCCATGGCGGCAGCGGCTTCCTCCAGGCTGGCGGCGGTGCTCTCGGTGCGGGTGCTCAGGTCCATGCCGCCGTGGGCGATTTCGGCGCTGGAGTGCTTGATGTCCTGCGACGAGGTGCGCACCTCTCCCACCATCTGGCGCAGCGATGTCTGCATGGCCATCAGGGCCTCTTGCAGCGCGCCAATTTCGTCCTTGCGCGTGGTCTGCAGGTTGGCAAACAGGTTGCCTGCCGCTACCTCCTGGGCGATACGGGTGCACAGCGCAATGGGCTTGCGGATGCTGGCCAGCACCGGCCCCGACACCCAGACCAGCACCCCCAGCGCCACCGCCAGCACGATCCACGATGTGCGCGACACGTCCTTACCGGTGGCGGTGAAGTCTGCAATCGAGGTTTCGGAGAGTTTGCTGGCCACCACCGCGGTCTCGTCCACCCCGGCGCGGTGTTCCAGGTACAGCGCGTGGGCCTGCACCAGTTGCGCATGGGCTGCGGCTGCGTCGTTTTTGGCCAGGGCGGGCATGACCTGGTCGCGCGCTGCGGCAATGAACTTTTGTGCCGCCAGGTGCTGGCGGCCAAAAAGCTGCTTTTCTAAGCCGTAGGGCGGGTTTTGCGTCCAATGGGCAACCCGCGCCTCGTACTCGCCCACCAGGCGGGCCAGTTGCTTTTGCGCTTCGGCTACAGGCATGGTGCCTTCCACCGCCTGCGACAGCACCAGCCGCAGCTCGATCAGGTACAGCGGCGGCGGCAGGATGTCGGCCACCACGTCTTTGGCCACAAAGGTCTGGTTGGCGATGTCGTTGAGACGGTTGAAGCCCACGTAGGACTGCAAGGCAATCACCAGGGCGGCCAAGATGCCCACCGCGGCCAGAAAAAGGGTAGAACTGCGGATAGATCGGAACATGGTGTACCTCTCAATGGTTCAAAGCTGTCGGTTGCGCTGGTGCCGCTGCCAAGCGCCAACCCTCTGAACCATGCTATCAGTTGCTCACAAAATGTTTCACCTATTTCTTATTGGATGCAATTGGGCTCTGGACCTGTGGCCCGCCAGTGGCTTGGACACCGCCACTTAAAATGCTTAGATGTTTGTCCACCTCCGCCTCCATACCGAATTTTCTGTCGTTGACGGCACCAACCGCATCGACGACACCGTCAAGGTGGCCGCCAAGGACCAGCAGCCTGCGCTGGCCATCACCGATCTGAGCAACCTGTTTGGCGCGCTCAAGTTTTACAAGGAAGCCCGTGGCAAGGGCATCAAGCCCGTCATCGGGGCCGAGATTTTTCTGGAAGGGCAGGGCCTGGATGCCACGGCCTTGTCGCGCGTCATCGTACTGGTGCAAAACAAGCAGGGATACCTCAATTTGTCGGAGCTGCTGGCCCGCGGCTTTACCCAAAACATCGTTAAAAACCAGGCTGTCATCAAGTTTGCCTGGCTGCGCGAGCTCCATGCCGGGCTGATCTGCCTGGCCGGCGCCCAGGCCGGGCCGGTGGGCCAGGCCCTGGTGCAGGGTGACACCGTGCGGGCCGATGCCATGGCCCGCCAGTTGGCCGAGGTATTCGCGCAGCGCTTCTACATCGAACTGCAGCGCGCTGGCCGCCCGGACGACGAGGCCCATGTGGTGGCCGCGGTGCAACTCGCAGCCCGCCTGCAACTGCCGGTGGTGGCCACGCACCCGGTGCAGTTCACCACCGAGGACGACTACGAAGCGCATGAAGCCCGGGTGTGTATTTCGGACGGAGAAATCCTGGGCAACCAGCGCCGCGTGCGGCGTTTCACCCGCGAGCAGTATTTCAAGTCCAGCGCGCAGATGCTGGCGCTGTTTGCCGACATTCCTTCGGCCATTGCCAACACGCTGGAGATTGCCAAGCGCTGCAACCTGACCCTGGTGCTGGGCAAACCGCAGTTGCCCGACTTTCCGACACCCCTGGTCGACGGCGTGCGCATGAGCCCCGAGGATTATTTCCGCTACGCCTCGCACGAGGGCCTGAAAGAGCGCCTGCTGCACCTGTACCCGAATGAGGCCAAGCGCGAAGAGGTGCGCCCCGGCTACATTGAGCGCCTGGAGTTCGAGATCACCACCATCTTGAAAATGGGTTTCCCCGGCTACTTTTTGATCGTGGGCGACTTCATCAACTGGGCCAAGAAGAACGGCTGCCCGGTGGGGCCGGGCCGGGGCTCCGGTGCGGGCTCGCTGGTAGCTTACGCACTGAAGATCACCGACCTGGACCCTTTGCAGTACAAGCTGCTGTTCGAGCGGTTCTTGAACCCCGAGCGTGTTTCCATGCCCGACTTTGACATCGACTTTTGCCAGGGCAACCGCGACCGGGTGATCGACTACGTGAAAGAAAAGTACGGCAAAAACGCCGTCAGCCAGATCGTCACCTTCGGCACCATGGCGGCCCGTGCGGCCATCCGCGACGTGGGCCGGGTGCTGGACCTGAGCTACAACTTCTGCGACGGCATCAGTAAGCTGATTCCCAACAAGCCCGGCATGTCGGTCACGCTGCAGTACCCACCGGCCACCAAGAAGGACGGCGACAAGAACAACTACGCCATCGAGATGGAGCCAGTGCTGGCCGCCCGCATCGATGCCGAGGAAGACGTGCGCACCCTGATCGAGATGGCGCAAAAGCTCGAGGGCATGACCCGCAACGTCGGCATGCACGCCGGGGGCGTGCTGATTGCGCCCGGCAAGCTGACCGACTTCTGCCCGCTGTACCAGCAGCCCGGCAGCGAATCGGCAGTGAGCCAGTTTGACAAGGACGACGTGGAGGCCATCGGCCTGGTGAAGTTCGACTTTTTGGGCCTGGCCACGCTGACGATTCTGGAAATTGCCAAGGACTTCATCGTTGCCCGGCACAAGGGCCAGGAGAACTTTGCGTTCGAGAACATCGCGCTCGACGATGCCAAGACCTACCGCTTGTTCTCAGAGGGCAAGACCGAGGCCGTGTTCCAGTTTGAAAGTACCGGCATGCAGCGCATGCTGAAAGATGCCAAACCCACCCGCCTGGAAGACCTGATCGCCCTGAATGCGCTGTACCGCCCTGGCCCCATGGACCTGATCCCCAGCTTCGTGGCGCGCAAGCATGGCCGCGAAGTGGTGGAGTACCCGCACCCGCTGGTGGCCGAGATGCTGAGCGAGACCTACGGCATCATGGTCTACCAGGAGCAGGTGATGCAGACCGCGCAGATACTGGGCGGCTACTCGCTGGGCGGTGCCGACATGCTGCGCCGCGCCATGGGTAAAAAGAAACTGGAAGAAATGGCCGAGCACCGCGCCATCTTCCGCGCCGGTGCCGCCAAGAACGACATCAATGAGGCCAAGGCCGACGAAATCTTCGACTTGATGGAGAAGTTTGCGGGCTACGGCTTCAACAAGTCGCACGCCGCCGCCTATTCGCTGCTGGCGTACCACACCGGCTGGCTCAAGGTGCATTACTGCGCCGAATTTTTCTGCGCCAATTTGACGGTGGAAATGGACGACACCGACAAGCTCAAACTGCTGTTTGAAGATGCCGGCAAGATGGGCCTGACGTTCGAGCCGCCCAACGTCAACCTGGGCCGCCACCGGTTCGAGCCGGTCACCGACAAGATCATTCGCTACGGCCTGGGGGCCGTCAAAGGCACGGGCCAGCAGGCGATTGAGGCCATCGTGGCCGCACGCGAAGCCGGTGGGCCATTTACCAGCCTGTTCGACTTCTGCGTGCGGGTGGACAAGTCCAAACTGAACAAGCGCACTGTCGAGGCGTTGATCAAGGCTGGGGCGTTTGATGCGATCGAGATCAACCGCGCCGCGCTGATTGCTTCGGTCGACCGCGCCTTTGCCTTTGCCGCCGCCACACTGGCCAACGCCAACCAGGGCGGCCTGTTCGACATGGACGACAGCCACGGCTCCAGCACCCAGGAGCCGGAGTTGGTTGAAACGCCCATGTGGGGCATCAAGGAACGCCTGACGCTGGAGAAAACCGCGGTGGGCTTTTACTTGTCGGGCCATTTGTTCGATGAGGTCCGCAAAGAGGTACGCCGTTTTGCCAAGAACGATCTGTCGCAGGCCGTGGATAGCCGTGAGATCGTGATGTTTGCGGGCATCGTTAGCGACCTGCGCGTCATCAACGGCCAGCGTGGCAAGCTGGGCCTGTTCCGGCTGGACGATGGCACCGGCATGGTGGATGCGCGGGTCAGCGATGCACTGATGCAGGCGAACAAAAACCTGTTCAAGGACGACGAACTCATCATCGCCATGGGCAAAGTGCAAACCGATCGCTTCGGTGGCGGCGGCCTGCAGATGAATATCACCGAAGCCTATAGTTTGGCAACCGCCCGCTGCCGGTACGCCAAGTTTCTGCGTCTGCAGCTGCCACTCAATGCAACCGATGCTGGGCTGGACTTTTACAAGTTGTTTAAAGACTTCCCGCCGTTACACGAGACGACGGAGCAGGGCGATGTATTGCATGGATTACCGATACGTGTGCCTATTCAAGTCCGTACGGCGGCAGGCGGAGCTACAGTCGATTTGATAATGGAGAAAGCTCGTTTTTATCCCACCGATGAAGCCCTGGCCTACTGCCAAGCGCAGGCGGCCCAGGCGGTGGTCGCTTACGAGGAATAGGCCAGAGCTTGGATTTTTAGATTTGCTATGGTAAACATAGCTGCTAGCGCTGATGAGATAAGGGCGGGTGGCCTAAAAAGCTTATAAACCTGCTTTTACACCGTACGCACAAAATCCAGCAACGGCAGCTCGCTGGCCAGCGCGCTTTGACCGATCAGCAGGTTCCAGTGCGCTTCTGAGCCGTGGGCCATGCGCCACTCGTGCAGGCGGCGGGTCAGCAACTGCAGGTCATATTCCTCGGTGACCCCGATCGCGCCGTGCAGGGCATGGGCGATGGCGGCGACCAGCCCGGCGGCTTCGCTGGTGCGCGACTTGGCCATGGCGGCGGCCAGGAAACTGGGGGCCGTGCCGGTGGTGTTGAAGGCGGCCTCGGCGGCGATGGAGGCAGCCGCAGTGTGCTCGGCCATTACGCTCAACTGGTGCTGTACCGCCTGGAACTTGCCCAGCGACTTGCCGAACTGGCTGCGGTCGTTGCAGTGCTGCAGCGTCATTTCAAACACCCGGGTCATGGCGCCGCTGAGCAGGGCGGCGTGCAGCGCAGCGGCCCAGGCGGTCAGCGCGGCACCGCCGGTGGGCAGGTGGGCGGCACTGCCGATATCGGTCCAGACCAGGGTGGCGGTCTGGCTGCGGTGCACGCCGGTGGGGGTGCATTGCGCGGCGGCCACGGGCAGCAGCAGCAGGCCGTCGCCATCGCGGGCCAGCACGTAGTCGGCCACCAGGCCCAAGGGGGTCAACGCGCAGGTGGTCTGGCCGTCGGTGCTGCGGCGCAGGGAATTGGCCAGGGTGATGCGGCCTGCAGGCACGGCATGGGGCGCGAGCAGGCTGCGGGCCACGATGCTTTGGGCCACCGGCAGCGGCACGGCGTAGCGGCCAAAGCTGCTGAATATCGGGAACAGGTCGGGCAGGCCCAGCTCGGCACCGCCATCGGCCTCGGTGGTCAGCAGCTCCAGAAAGCCTGCGTCTTCGATCGCTTTCCACAAAGTGGCGGAAGGTCCGCCGGATTCAATCGCCCGCACGGTGGTGGCGGTGCATTGGTCTTTCAGGATGTCTTCAATGGCTTCTGCAAACATGGTGTGATTTCTCTGGTCAAGTCTGGTCTGGTTCAGCGCAGGCCGAGGCCGCGGGCAATCATGCCGCGCAGGATTTCGCGGGTGCCGCCGCGCAGCGAGTAGGTGGGAGCGACCTGGCTGACATAGGCCAGGGTGCGGTACAGGTCGGGGTCGACCGGGGCATCGGGGTCGCTGGCGATGGCGGCTTCGATCAGGGCGGGAATGCTTTGCTCGAATTCGGTGCCGATGTCCTTGATCAGTGCGGCTTCGACCACCGGGCTTTCGCCCAGCACCAGCTTGTGGGTCACGGCGATGGACATGTTGCGCAAGGTGGCCAGGTGGGTGGCCAAGCGACCCACCGTCTCGGCGTGGCGGGCGGCATCCGGGCTGCGGCGCAGGCAGCCGATCCAGTGCTCGAGCAGCACGATGCTGGAGTAGACACGCTCGGGTCCGCTGCGCTCGAACGCCAGCTCGGCGTTGACCTGCTCCCAGCCGCTGCCTTCGGTGCCGATGAGGGCATCGTCGGCCAGCAGCACGTCGTCAAAGAATACTTCGGAGAAATGCGCATCGCCCGCCAAGTCGTGGATGGGGCGCACGGTAATGCCGGGCAGCGCCAGGTCGATGATGAACTGCGACAGGCCTTTTTGCCGGTCTTGCGGCTCGCCCGAAGAGCGCACCAGCGCAATCATGTAGTGGCAGTGGTGGGCGTTGGTGGTCCAGATCTTGCGGCCATTGAGCCGCCAGCCGCCATCAACGCGGGTGGCGCGGGTGCCCACGCTGGCCAGGTCCGACCCGGCATTGGGTTCGCTCATGCCGATGCAGAAAAACGCCTGCCCGGCGCAGATCTTGGGCAGGTAGAACTGGCGCTGGGCTTCGGTGCCGAACTTGTAGATCAGCGGGCCGCTTTGCCGGTCGGCGATCCAGTGGGCCGAGACTGGCGCGCCGATGGCCAGCAGCTCTTCCACCAGCACAAAGCGCGAAAACGCATCCAGCTGGGCGCCGCCGTACTGCGCGGGCAGGGTGACCCCCACCCAGCCGCGGGCCGCTAGCTTTTGGCTGAAGGCGGCGCTGAAACCCATCCACGAGCGGGCCCGGATATCGGGCGGTGTGGCATCCATATGGGTTTGGAGAAAGGCTTTGACCTCGGCCCGGAACGCGTGCGTGGCGGGCGGGAGTGTCGCGAGCCGAAAGGCGGACAACAGGTTGCTCAATGGATTCTCCTTCGGTGCAGGGCTGGCATGAAGGGCGAAGCATAGGCAGCAGCGCGAGTACCGTCCAATATTTAATGCGGGATAGTTGATAGCATTTCGGTATCAATGGCTGGATAATTGCAATCAATGGCTGATACCATTTAGATATGGATTGTGTGTATATCGATATTGGACTTTAAGACCGTGATGGCCTACGCTGGCCGGTCTACCCACACCGCACAGGATCCCCGCCATGCCGAACTTTCTTTTGTATTCCCAGCAAGACCATGTGGTCACCTTGACCATGAACGAACCCGAGCGGCGCAATCCGCTGACGGGCAATACGGCGGTGCCCGATTTTTTGGCGGCCATCGACCGTATCCATAACGACCGCAGCGTGCGGGCGGTCATCCTCACGGGTGCGGGCACGGCGTTTTCGTCGGGTGGTGATATCCGTGACATGGAGCGCCAGTCTTCGGGCGAAGTCAGCGGCATGCAGATCCGCCATGAATACCGCACCGGCATCCAGCAGTTGCCCCTGGCGCTGTTCAACCTGGAAGTGCCCATCATTGCCGCCGTCAACGGTGCGGCCATCGGAGCCGGGCTGGACCTGGCCTGCATGTGCGACATCCGCATTGCCTCCACCCACGCCAAGTTTGCCGAGAGCTTTGTGAAGCTGGGCATCGTGCCGGGCGATGGCGGGGCCTGGCTGTTGCCGCGTTTGATCGGGCTGTCGCGCGCCTCGGAGATGTCGTTCACCGGCGAGATGATCGGCCCGGATGTGGCGGCCAGCTGGGGCCTGGTGTCGCGCGTGGTGGCTGCCGACGAACTGCTGGCCACGGCGAACGAGCTGGCCCTGCGGATTGCGGCCAACCCACCCCACGCCGTGCGCCTGACCAAGCGGCTGCTGCGCGAGGCCATGCACACCCGGCTGGATACGCTGCTGGAGATGTCGGCCGTGTTCCAGGCCATGTCGCACCAGACCGACGACCACAAGGAGGCCGTGGCGGCCTTTTTGGCCAAGCGGCCCCCGGTTTTCAAAGGCTGAAGCCGTGCCAGGTGGCTCAGTTATGCTGGGTGCGAAACACAACACTCCACCCATGGACCTGCGCCGCATCCGCCACTTTGTCACCCTTGCCGAAACGCTGAATTTTCGGCGTGCTGCCGAACGCCTGCACATGGCGCAGCCGCCGCTGTCGGTGTCCATCCAGAAGCTGGAAGCCGACCTGGGCGTGAAGCTGTTCAACCGTGAATCCACTGGCGTTTCGCTCACGCCCAGTGGACGCGCGGTGCTGCTGGAGGCCAAAAAGCTACTGTTCCACAGCGGGCAACTGCGAGAAACCGCCAAGAGCGTGCTGGACGGCACGGGCGGCACGCTGCAGATTGGTTTTGTGGGCTCGGCCAGCTACGGCATGCTGCAAACGCTGCTGCCGCTGTACCGTGCCCAGTACCCCGGTGTGGAGCTGGTGCTGCGCGAAGCCACCTCGCTGGCCATCATGCAGCAGCTGGAAGACAACACGCTGGACATTGGCCTGGTGCGTGTGCCCCTGCTGCACCCCAGCAAGGCCACCCTGGTGCCCCTGCAGCGCGAGGACTACATTGCGGCCCTGCCACGCGGCAATCCGCTGGCCGACAAGGGATTGCTCAAACTGGCCGACATGGCGGGCGAGCCCTTCATCATGTACGCCCCCACCCACGCCGCAGGCCTGCACAGCACGGCCATGTTTGCCTGCCAGCAGGCTGGGTTCATTCCGCGTGTGACCCAGCAGGCGGTGCAGGTGCAAACCGTGCTGGCGCTGGTGGAAAGCGGGCTGGGTGTGGCGCTGGTGCCGTCGGTGATGCAGCGCTTCGTGAGTGACAAAATCGTTTACCGGCCTTTTGTGGACTTTCCGGCCGAGGCGGCGATTGGGTTGTCGCTGGCCTACATGGCGGAATCAGAAAGCGCATCGGCCAGCCGGTTTCGCACCCTGGCCGTACAGACTTATTTGAATTCCAACCAGGTCTGATCGTCGGCGCACAGGCGCTCGGCCGTCTGGGCAAAGTCCCAGGTGGATCCGACCATGCGGATGGCCTGGCTGGCCCGCTGGGGCTGCTGCGAAAAGCAGTGCCCATTCGGTTGCGCATGGGCTTGGTGGTCGAGGTTGATGCCCCGGCCCTTGGCGATGCCGGTGCAGCGCCGCAGCACCAGAGCGGCCTCGGCCTCGTCCTGCGGCAGGGTGTTGAGCGCCCAGCGCGCCATGCCGTGGTACAGGTCGATCCCTGCGTAGGCTGCGGGTGATTCGATCACCGTGCCCTGCACCTCCCACGCCAGCAGTGGCACGCCGTCCCGTGCCAGGGTGGGCAGCGCGCGCCCTTCTATGCGGGTGGGCACTTCCACGTCGTACTGGCGTCGTGTGATGCCCCGCGCCGCCGCCGCAATCGCCAGCCCGGCCAGTTCGAACAGGTGGGTGCACTGGTCGGTAGGGTCGGTCAGACGCGTCACGGCGTGGGCCACGGGCGACAACTCCATGCCCAGCAGCACATCGAGCTGGGCGATGGCATGGCTGCACAGGGAGTAGGGGCGGCGGGGTGCTTCGGCCAGGATCTGGGTGACATGCTCGTCCACGGCCACCAAATCGATCCGGAAATGGTGGAAGTCGTCTTCCAGCGCGGCCCGTACATGGCATTCCACCCCCTGGGTTTCGCTGCGGAGGACGATGCGGCGTCTGAACATGGCTTGTCTTTCTTCGTGCCTGACAGGGTAACTGCGGAGGCCAAATTTCTGGTTTTTTTACCTATAAATTGTACAATATATGAATATATGTTCAACAAATAAGGCTTCCATGGGACTACTCCAAGACAGGATTGCAATCATTACCGGCGCAGGCGGTGGCATTGGCCGCGGTGTGGCTCGGGCCTTTGCGCGCGAAGGCGCGGCGGTGGTCATTGCCGAGATTGATGAGATCAGTGGCCGGCAGGTCGAGCAGGAGCTGAAAGACCTGGGTGGCCGTGCTCTGTTCATCAAAACCGATGTCACCAGCAAGGCGTCGATCGAAGCCGTGGTGGCGGGCACGGTTGCCCACTTCGGGGCTCTGGACATTCTGGTCAACAACGCCTTTATTCCCACACCGAATGTGCTGCTGGAAGACAAGACCGATGCCATGCTGGAGCAAACGCTGACCTCGGCCCTGTGGGCCACCTGGTGGTCCATGCGTGCGGCCATGCCGCATATGAAGGCACGCGGTTGGGGGCGCATCGTCAACTTCTACTCTATCGACACCGAAACCGGTGCCTGGCTGCATGCCGACTACAACACCGCCAAAGCCGGTATCGTGGGTCTGACGCGCAGCGCGGCTTCGGAATGGGGCCGCTTCAACATCACGGTCAACGCGATTGCCCCCACTGCCATGGGTGCCACTTTCCACAAGCTAGCCGCAGAAAACCCCGGGTTTGCCGAGCGTTCTGCCGCCGCCCGTCCGCTGGGCCGCTCTGGCGACCCCGAGGCGGATATCGGCCCGGCGGTGGTGTTCCTGTCGTGCGAGATGTCGCGCTATGTGACGGGCGAAACCCTGCACGTGGACGGCGGCCTGCATTTGCCGGGCTACAACTCCCGGCCACCGAATGTGCCGGTGCGCGAATACTGAAATGTCTGAATGCAAACGGGGCCCGAAGGCCCCGTTTGCTAGTTTGGTTAACGCGATTTATCGCTTGGCCACCTTGATGTCGGTGGTTTCCAGGTCCCAGGTCGTTGCCGTCTTGCCTTCGTCACGCAGCTGGTATTTCAAGATGCGGCCTTGCGGGTTTTTTGGCAGGCTGGTGCGGAATTCGATGTAGCGCGGTAGTGCGTAGTAAGGAACTGCCGTGGTTGACCATTGGAACAAGGCCTCGGCCGTCAGGGTAGCGCCTTCATTGAGGATGGCCGTGACCTTGACATCGTCTTCGCCCTTGTCCGATGGTACGGCGTGCACAGCGACCTCGGCAATGTCGGGGTGGTTGGCAAAGGCCGATTCCATCTCGAAGCTGGAGATGTTTTCGCCACGACGGCGCAGGTAGTCTTTTTTGCGGTCCACGAAGTAGAAGAAACCGTTTTCGTCAAACTTGCCAATATCGCCCGTATGAAACCACATGTTGCGCATCAGCTTCAGCGTATCTTCAGGCCTGCGCCAGTAGCCCATGAACATGATGTCCGGGCGCAGCGGGCGGCAGATGATTTCGCCGGGGGTATTGACGGGCATTTCCCGGTCCAGGTCGTCCACGATGCGCACGTCAAAGTCGGGCACCAACTTGCCGGAGGAGCCCGGCGCGGCGTATTCACCGGCTGCCAGCGAGGTGATCACGCAGGCTTCGGTCAAACCGTAGCCATTGCCACCGACCTGCTTGGCACCAAAGCGCTCGCGCCAGATGGCTTTGGTCTCTTCGGTAAACGGGTTGCCGCGCACCGTGTGGATCTGGCCCACGCAACGCTTGGCCGCGTCGTTGTCGGCTGCGTTGGCCAGCAGGCCCCCCATGCCGCCCAGAATGGAGGCGATGGTGGCACCGCTGCGCTCGACTTCGGGCCAGAAGTTGGACACCGAGAAACGCGGAATGATGGCGACACGCGCACCCACCAAGATGTTCGACAGGATGCCCACCGCCAGCGCGTTCATATGGAACAAGGGCAGGGGGGTGATGGTCACGTCGTCGGCCGTTGCCGGGCCCGCACGCAGTTGCAGCCGCGCCAGGTTGCACATGAAGTTGTAGCTGATCATGCAGCCCTTGGATGGCCCGGTGGTGCCCGAGGTGTAGATCAGGCAGGCAAGGTCCGAGGGGTTAGGTTTATCGTCCAGCGGCGTGAGATTGCTGCCCCGGTGGCTGTCCAGCGCGTCCAGCAGCAGGTTGCCGCAGGTGGTGGCGCTGGTGCTGCCACGGTGCAGTACCAGCTTCACTTCGGACAACAGGTGTGCAACTGCGGAAATCCGCTCGACGTAATCGGCTTCGCACAGCACCAGGGCGGCACCCGCATCGGCGATCTGGTGGCGCAAAAAATCCCCGCGCAGGCCCGTATTCACTGGTACGCTGACAGCGCACAGTTTATTGATAGCCAGCCAGCTGACGACAGCATCGATGTTGTTGTCGAACATCGTGACGACAGTTTGGCCCTTTTTCACGCCCAAAACGGCCAAAGAGTTAGCCAAACAGGTAGAAAGTTGATCGACTTTGCGATATGTGTACAGTTCTCCTGAGAAATCGAGTAAAACTCGATCTGGATGTGCCGCAACAGCGCGTTCGAGTGCCGCAATTGCGGTGTCTTGTTGGCCAAGCGACCAGGTTTCAGATCTGTCCATGCTCACGATATCGTCCTCTTTTGAATGGCTTCACCGCTATATTTTAAATTCTAATAACAGAATTTAATTCTATTGTTTGAATGATCAAAGCGTCATGCGGGAAAACCCGGACGTTGTTTTTAAAGTATTTTTTATAAGGAGTCAGATGAAGCGCATGAAAACCATGACGGTCGCGGAGCTGGAACAGCCCCGCGTAATCGCCGATGCCGAGCCTGCAGTTCCCGCCCTGGCTAAACCCAAAACAAAAGCAAAAGCCAAGACCACCAGCATGGCCGAGTCCGGGCCGGTGCTGTCTGCATCCGCTCCCCCCGCCAAGCCGGTCCGTCGGCGGGGTAATCGGCGCTCGGAGCAAACCGTGGACAACATCTTCGAAGCCACCGAACAGGTGATATTGAAGTCGGGTGCCGACCGCATATCGATCCTGGAAGTGTGCAACGCGGCCAGTATTTCGCGGGGCACCTTCTACCGTTACTTCGCCTCGCAAGAGGAACTGCTGAGTGCGTTTTCCAAACACAAGCGCGAGCGGTTCCACAAATCCCTGGCCGAGGCCCTGGCCCCGTGCACCGACCCGGACCAGCGTTTTGCCACCATGCTGACCTATCTGAACAACTACCTGGACATCGGCAGCTCACGCCGTTTGCTGCTGGTGGCGCCAGAATTTGCGCTGAACTTTTTCAAGCGCATTTTTCACGATGCGGTGGTGCGCTTTCAGGATTTGTTGGCCCCGGTATTTGATGCCTGGGATGACAGCCTGGATGCCAAACTGGACCGGGAACTGGTCTGCGAACTGATGGTGCGTTTGGTCTTGAGCGACCATCTGGTGGCCGATGGGTCGGACCGCCTGGCGATGCCCCGCAGGATCGCGCGGCTGGTGGAATCCCTTCGCCGGGGTGGTGGAGGATTGGCGCGGCGCTGAGACGGTGGAGGGCAGGATGAGGGTGGTGGTTTTAAAAATTAGACACATTTGCAATATTTGTTTAATATTGGCATGATGCAGGTGTTTGAACAGGTTTTGATGCGCTCGACCGTGTAGCGGTGGGGTACATGCACTGGTTCAGGCACTTACAACGCGGCGGATTGGCCGCCCCTATAAAACCCCAGGAGATCCACATGCTTATCGACCTTCATGCCCATGCCCCGCACCCGGACTACTACGACCAGAACCCTTACTGGGGCCCGGCTTTCGAGTCGCAACCGGATGGCGACATCAAATTGCGCGTCGGTGACTGGATCCTGTCCTTGGGTGCGCCAGAGCGCAAAGCCGCTTTGCGCAAGGCCAAGGCCGAAGGCAATGCCCTGAATGTGCAGGACTACATGTCGCGCTGGCGCGATCCGCAGACCCGCCTGGCTGGTATGGACGCTGCGGGCCAGAACGCCCAGGTGGTGTCGGTGCCGTCGCACTGCTACATGTACTGGACCGAGCTGGAGTACGCGATTCCATTCGCCCGCAAGGTCAACGATGTGCTGGCCCAATACTGCTCGGGTGCCCCTGACCGCCTGATGTTCTGGGCGCAGGCACCATTGCAGAACCCTGTAGAAGCCGCCAAGGAAATTCGCCGTGCCTGCACACAGCTGGGTGCCAAAGGCCTGGGCGCGGGTGGCTCGAACTTCGGCGGCCTGGAGTTTGACTCCAAAGAGATGGATCCGGTGTGGGAGGCGCTGTGCGACCTCGATCTGCCGATGTTTGTGCACGGCTATAACCAGTCGGTCACCTGGGGCGACAAGGCTAATACCGACCGCTACGAGACCACGGCGATCGTCGGCATGAACTACGACGAGACCAAGGCCTTTTGGTACCTGATCAACGGTGGCGTGCTCGACCGTTTCCCCAAGCTCAAGATTTACATCACCCACGGCGGTGGTTTTGTGCCCTACCAATTGGGCCGCCTGGCGCAGACCAACCCCAACCTGGACACCTTCCACAACAAGAAGCCTCTGATGGACTACCTGCCCAATTTTTACTTCGATGTCGAGCTGCACGAGCTACCCATGCGCCAGGCGCTGATCGAAGTGATTGGTGCGGACCGCATCCTGTACGGCAGCAATTTTGGCGGCAGCGATGCCGTGCGCCACGACCTGACCGATGGCCTGAAACTTTCGGACGACGATCTGCAAAAAATCCGCTGGAAAAACGCCTGCGAATTGCTGCACCTGGACCCCACCAAACTGGGTGCCCCCGTCAAGAAGCTGGCCACGGCATGAAAATCGCCCGCTGCACCGACGGCGCAGCGCCGTTTTGGGCCGTGGTGGATGTAGATCGCGCCGAAATCACGGCGATCCAGGGGGCGTTTGCCGAATGGGCTCCTGCGCTCACGCGTGGCGAAGGCCTGGCGGCGCTCACTCTCGTGGGCCCCGCCCGCCCGCTGAGCAGCGTGCGGCTATTGCCCCCGGTCGAGAAGGTCAACCGCGTGGTGATTGCCGGTGCCAATTACGCCAAGCACCTGGCGGCCGACTTTGGCATGAAGAGCCACCACCAGCCGGTGGCGTTCCTGAAAGCCTATGGCGCCCTGATCGGCGCGAACGACCCCATCCGTTACCCACCGCTGACTCAGGAGCTGGACCACGAGGTCGAGCTGGTGGTGGTAGTGGGCGCGGAGAAGCTGGACCGGCTCAACCCCGAATCCAGCGTGCTGGGCTACACCGTGGGCAACGACGTGAGTGCACGCGACCTGCAGCGCAGCGGGCCACCGGGCGTGGGCATGGATTTGTTCAGCGCCAAGAGCCAGGACCGCAGCACCGGCCTGGGCCCGTGGATCGTGACCCGCGATGAGTTCCCCGCCGGCAGCCCGCAACTGCGCCTGACGCTTAAGGTGAATGGCGAAACCCGCCAGGATGCCTCGTCTGGCGACATGACCTGGAACGTGGCCGAGCTGCTGCGCTTTGTGGACGAGCGCTCGGTATTCGAGTGCGGCGACGTGCTCTTTACCGGCTCACCCGAAGGCACCGGCCACGGAACCGGCCGTTTCCTGCACCCCGGCGATGTGGTGGAGGCCACGGTGGAAGGCATCGGCACGCTGCGTAACGTGGTGTCGGCTATCGAATCAGTATGAATGGAAAGCACAGTATGACCTTGAAGAACAACACAGTAGTCGTGGTAGGTGCCGGCCTGATGGGCACGGGAATCGCGCATGCATTTGCCAGCTCGGGCTTTACCACCGTCTTGGTGGATACCAATGCCACCGCCGCGGAGCGGGCACAGCAAGCCGTCTACAAAATTCTGGATGACGGCGTGAAGCTGGGCAAGGTGGAAGCCGCCGCTGCCGCCGCTGCCAAAGCCCGCCTCACCGTCCACACCGATCTGGCCGTCGCCGCCACCGGCGCGCACCTGTTGGTGGAAACCGTGTCGGAAAACCTGGCCGTCAAAAAAGCCGTGGTGGCGCAGGCCGCCGCAGTGATGGCCGCCGGTGCCATTTATGCCACCAACACCTCGGCACTCAGCGTAACCGAGATCGCCACCGCCGTCGCCAACCCGGACCGCGTGGTGGGCATGCACTTTTTCAACCCGGTGCACAAGATGAAGCTGGTCGAGCTGGTGCGCGGCCTGGCCACCAGCGACGAAGCCATTGCGCTGACACGCGACTATTCGGATGCCATCGGCAAGACCTCCATCGTCGTCAACGAGTCGCCCGGCCTGACCACCAGCCGCATGTCGGCCCTGGCGGGTAACGAGGCGATGTGGATGCTGCAAGAAGGCACCGCCACGGCAGAAGACATCGATACCGCGCTGCGCCTGGGTTTCAACCACCCTATGGGCCCGCTGGAACTGGGCGACCTGACCGGTTGGGACACCCGGCTCGCGGTGTTGAAATACCTGCACCAAACCCTGGGCGAAAAATTCCGCCCGTGCCCGCTCATCATCAAGATGGTGGCTGCGGGCCGCTATGGCCGCAAAACCGGCCACGGCGTGTACCAGTATGAAAACGGCCAGCGCGTGCCGGGCTCGGGCCTCAAAGGCAGCGCGCTATGAGCCGCGATGTGGTGATTGTGGCGGCCGTGCGCACGCCGGTGGGCAAGTTTCGCGGCAGCCTGGCCGGTGTGCGCGCCGACCATCTGGGTGCGCTGGTGATCAACGAAGTGGTGAAGCGCGCGGGCCTTACGCCCGATGCGGTCAACGACGTGATTTTTGGCTGCGTGACCCAGATCGGCGAGCAGTCGGCCAACATTGCACGTACCTCGTTGCTGGGTGCCGGGTGGCCCATCACCATCCCAGGCCTGACCATTGACCGCAAGTGCGGCTCTGGCGAAGCCGCAGTCCATGTGGCGGCGGGTTTGATTGCTTGCGGCGCAGCCGATGTGGTGGTGGCCGGTGGGGCCGAGAACATGAGCCGTGTGCCCATGGGCAGCAACCGCGACCTGCACGGTGAAGCCTTTGGTTGGATGGCATCGGAGCGCTACGAGTTGACAGGCCAGGGCGAAGCTGCCGAACGCCTGTGCGACCAGTGGGGTATTACCCGCGAGCAACTCGATGCCTTTGCGGTCGAAAGCCACCGCCGTGCATCCACCGCCACGCTGGCCGGTCGTTTCCGTCGCGAAACCGTGCCGGTGCCTGTGATGGCATTGCGCGAAAAGGCGTTGGAGGAAGAGGTGCCGGTATTTGCTGCCGACGAGACCATCCGCCCCGGCACCGCGGCCGAGAAGCTGGCCACCCTGAAAACCAGCTTTCGCCCCGATGGCCGCCTGACCGGTGGCAATTCCTCGCAGATCTCGGACGGCGCAGCAGTACTGCTGCTGATGTCGGCCGACAAGGCCCAGGCGCTGGGTGTGAAACCCCGCGCCCGCATCTGCGCCATGGTCACCGTCGGGTCAGACCCCACCCTGATGCTCACCGGCCCGATTGCCGCCACCCGCCAGGTGCTGGCGCAGGCCGGGCTGGCGCTGGAAGACATTGACCTGTTCGAGGTGAATGAGGCGTTTGCATCCGTCCCCCTGGTGTGGATGCAGGAGCTGGGTGTGTCGCACGATAAGCTCAACGTCAATGGCGGCGCAATTGCCTTGGGCCATCCCTTGGGGGCCAGCGGCTCGCGCATCATGACGACCTTGCTACATGAAATGGAGCGCCGGGGTGTCCGCTACGGTTTGCAGTCCATCTGCTGTGCCGGGGGTATGGCCACCGCCACCATCATTGAGCGGCTGTGATTCAGCCGTAAGAACGTAATTATTTAGAGAGGAATACTGCCATGACGGAATCTGCGAACCCGAGTATTTACGACATTCCGCTGCAACGCCTGAACGGTGAAGCCAGCACGCTGGCCGATTACGCGGGCCAGGTGCTGCTGATCGTCAATGTGGCGTCCAAATGTGGCCTGACACCGCAGTACGTGGGCCTGGAAACCCTGCACGAAGACTACGCGGGCCGCGGCTTGCGGGTGCTGGGTTTTCCCTGCAACGACTTTGGTGCGCAAGAGCCCGGAACCGAGACCGAAATCCAGGACTTTTGCCAGGCCAACTACGGCGTGCAGTTCCCCATGTACGCCAAGCTGCAGGTCAACAGCACGCCCCGCCACGCCTTGTACGCGCACCTGATTGCGGCCCAGCCAGAAGCCATTTCTTCCGGCAGTGACACGCTGCAGAGCACGCTTGCCAAGCATGGCCTGTTGCCCAAGCATGCGACCGACGTGATGTGGAATTTCGAGAAGTTCCTGGTCGGGCGCGATGGCCGCGTGCTGGCCCGTTACGCACCCGATGTCACGCCCACCGACCCGGCTTTGCTGGCGGCCATCGAGTCCGCACTGGGCTAGTCGTGTCACTGCTTCCACTGGTTCCGCTGGCGGATTTCCCACCGGCCCTGGCGCAGGCGGTGGAGCAGGGCGTGCAGACCCGCATGCTCAGCTCTACCGTGCCCATGCAGGTGTGGGCACACCGCCCGCTGGTGGCGCAGGCGTGGCTGGCCACGCTGGACCAGTTGCACAACCACAGCATCCTGGATACCCGCCTGCGCGAGCTGGTGCGGTTGCGGATTGCTGCGTTCACCACCTGCCGCGCCTGCCAGATGGCCCGCAAGGCAGGCGAGGTGAGCGAAGACGACATTGCCTGCCTGTCTTCCGATGATGCGCGTTTCAGTGCACCCGAGCGTGCCGCCCTGCGCTACGCCGAGCTGTTTGCCTCGGACCCGTTGGCGATCGATGCCGCCGTGTTTGCCGACCTGGGCCAGCATTTCAGCGTGCCGCAGGTGGTGGAGCTGAACATGTTCTGCGCCCTGATGCTGGCCGGGGGCCGCATGACCCAGGCCCAGCAGGCTTACCAGGTCTAGGCCTTCAGGCCGCCGAGGCCGCAAACCCCCGAAACTGTTCCAGCGCCACCTCCGCGCCCACAGGCGGCTTCAGAAAGTAGCAGATCGACAGACTGCCCGCGTCAAAGCGGTAGGTCTCAATGCTTTCAATCACCAGTGCGGTCCCGATGATGCAGTTGCGGTGGCGTACCGCCACTTCCTGGCCGTTGTGTATCGAGGTGACGACTTCCAGCCGGAACTGGTGGTTGTGCTTGTCCCACATTTCCTCGATCACCAGCCAGCCGTCGGTCTGGCGTTCGCGCCCCGCGTACTGGATGTCCAGTGCCACGGGAGCCATTTCCCGGTACAGGGCCATGAATCCGGCTTTGTCGTGGCCGTTCCAGCAGACCACCTGGCCCTGCATGAACCGTTCAATGGCCTCGGATGTTGCGGTAGTGTGCATGGTGGTGCTCATGGTTGGCGGATGAAGTAGCGCACCAGCAGGCGGCCGGCATCAAAGTGGTAGAGCTCGATGGTCTCGATGGCCAGGGTGGTGCCGCGCACCTTGTTCAGGTTGTGGCAGGCCACTTCCTGGCCGTTGATGATCATGGCGACCTCTTCGATCTCGATCTTGGCGCTTTGCTGGGCCCACATGCCCTCCAGCACCGGCCAGCCGTCGCTGGCGGGTCGGCCTACGTACTCGATCTGCAGCCCCTGGGGGGCGGCCTGGCGGTAGGCGTTGAAGAAGCCTTCCTTATCGCCTGCGTTCCAGGCTTGGACCTGCGTGTGCAGGAAGTGCTCAATGGCGGTGGTGTCCATGGGGCCTCCTACAGCTCGGCACCCAGCACATTGCGGGCCGTGCCATTGCGGCGGTCGGACTCGCCCCAGCCCAGCCAACGGTCGGGCTCGCGGGTGTCGCCCACTTTGCGCCAGCGGCCTTCTTGCTGCGCGGTGATGGGGAAGCCCCCCACGAAGTCGATCATCTCGCCCTTGGGGCAGGGCAGGTATTCCCATTCTTCCTGGCCGTCCAGCACGATGCGCGCGGTGTCCACGAAGTAGCTGCCGTCCTTGTGCTTGACGCTGCCTTCGATGTTGGTCGTAGTGCGGACTTCGCCCTTTTCGTTCTGAAAAATCGCGTAGCCCAGCTTGTCGTGGCCCACCATGAACGAGCCCGAATCCCAGGTGCCGTCTTTGTAGATGGTGGCAAACGACCACCAGATCACATGCATTTTGTTGTTCACGACCAGGTCTTTCTGGAAGTGGATGGCGCCGCCTTCGGCCATATAGGCCTGGTCAAAGCACATCAGCCCCTTGACCTGGCGGCCATCGCAGACACCGGCAATGTCATAGATTTGCGACACGTAGAAAGTGCCCCAGTCCACGCCCGGCAGGTACCACTGCATACCCTGGCCCAGCAGGGGGCCGCCCAGCTCGAACAGGCCGTCTTCCTTCCAGCTCAGGCGTTCGCCCGAGGCGGTGATCTTCCAGGGCTGGCCGGGTTCGCCGTCCAGGCTGGACCAGCAGGCGGTGTCGTCCTCCAGCCAGCGCTTGGGGAACAGCGTCAGTGCGCGTGGCTCCATCTTGGATTTGTCCACCCGCAGGTGCTTGCCGTCCACGCGGGTGGACTGGTAGAGAAACTTGGTGGGGTTGGGCGTGCTGCCGGGTTCGTTGACGGCGCGCACAAAAGCGTAAATCTCGCCTTCCTCGTCGCGCACGCAGCCAAAGGGCATGCCCTTGGTGATCTTCAGGCCGAAGTAGTCGCGCAGCTCGTGCATGGCGCGGCCGCTGACCTTTTGCGGGCCGACCAGGGTTTGGTAGGCGAAGTCCGCGCGGTTGGGGATGGTTTTGAAATGGTTCATGTTGGATGTCTCTTTGTTATGAAGTAAGGCTCAATCCCAGATCACGGGTACCGACTTGGCTCCCCGCAACTGGGCGCCGGCAATCTTGGGTGCGGGCTTGCTGGGGTCGAGCCGCACATTGGGGAACAAATCCAGAATGGCGTTGATGGCGCAAACCATCTCCACCTTGGCCACAAACTGGCCGATGCACATATGGGTGCCAAAACCAAAGCCAAACGAGGGTTTGGGGCGGCGGTCGATGTCAAAGGTGTCGGCGTTCTCAAAGGCTTCTTCGTCGCGGTTGGCCGAAATCACCATGCACTGCACCAGGCCGCCCTTGGGCACCACAATGCCGCCAATCTCCACCTCTTTGGAGGTCTGGCGCACCTTGAAGGTGGCCACCGGCTCGAAGCGCACGGTCTCATCGATCAGCTTGGGGATCAGCGTGCGGTCGTTACGTACCCGCTCCACCAGCTCCGGGCGCTCCAGCAGCAGCGTGATGGCCGAGCTGAAGGTGCGCGAGGTGGTTTCACCTGCCGCAGGCAGCAGGGAGCGCACAAAGGTGGCCACCTCGTGGTCGTCTAATTGGTGGCCTTCAAACTCCGCACGCAGCAGGCGGCTGATCAGGTCGTCGCCCTGGGCCCCTTCGGCGCGGCGTTGCACTACGGCCTCTTTCACCGCGTCGTACAGGTTCTTCACCGCCGCCATGGCAATCGGGCCGTAGATCTTGATTTTTTCCGGGTCGATCTGGTTGCCTGCCACCATCGACAGCGCCCAGGTGGCGTACTGGTTGAACTTGGCCGTGTCGTCGCTGGGAAAGCCCATCAGCGCATACATCTCGCGGATCGGAAAGTACAGACCGAAATGCATCAGCTCGGCCTGCTTTTGGTCCACCATCGGCTCCAAAAAGTCTTCGCGGATCACGCGGTCGATCTCGGGCCGCCAGCGGTTCACCGTCTCGGGCATGAACACGGGCTGCAGCAGCGCGCGGGCCTTGCGGTGGGCATCGCCGTCCATCGCCAGAATGATCAAGCCGTCAAAAAATGCACCCAGGCCCTCGGCGATGAAGCCGCTGGTGTAGGTGGTGGAGTCGCGCATCACCGCCATCACGTCCTTGTACTTGAACAGCGTCACGGCGCATTTCGCGGCCTTGGCCCCGGCATTGGTGGGTACGCCCAGGTAGGTGGCCACAAAGTCGCCTTCCATGACCGGGTTGTTGCGGCGCTTCTCGGCGCACAGGGCGTGGATGTCTACGTCGTGGCCACGGAACGTGTCCGATACCGCGTGGTAGGCGGCCTCCAGGTCCAGGGCGAGGGTTGCCAGTGTGGTGCTCATATGTCTCCTTCTTGTGGTCTTGTGGTGATAGGGGCTGCAGTGCATTGAATGTTAGACAGTATTTAAAATAATGTATAAACTTTTGTTTGACTCGCGGTATCAAGCAAGCAAGACGTACAAGACAAAATAAGGGACACGCAATGCAATCCATCCAAGGCAAGGTCGTCATGGTCACCGGTGCCAGCAGCGGTATCGGTGAAGCCACCGCACGCGCACTGGCAACGCACGGGGCCACGCTGGTGCTGGCCGCCCGCCGCACCGACCGGTTGGCCCGGCTCGCCGCCGAGCTGGGCGACCAGGTGCTGTGGGCCGCCACCGACGTGACGCAGCTGGCCGATCTGCAGTCCCTGGCCGGGCAGGCCGTGGCGCGCTTTGGCCGCATCGACGTGCTGGTCAATAACGCGGGCATCATGCCGATCTCCATGCTGGCCCAGGGCCGGGTAGACGACTGGGACCGCATGATCGATGTCAACATCAAGGGCGTGCTCTACGGCATCCACGCGGTGCTGGGCGGCATGCTGGCGCAGGGTGCGGGCCACATCATCAACATCTCGTCGGTGGCGGGTTTGGCGGTGGGGCCGGGTGGGGCGGTGTACTCGGCCACCAAGTTCGCGGTGCGCGCCATCACCGACGGCCTGCGCCAGGAGTGCGTGGGCAAGGTCCGGGTGACTTCCATCTGCCCCGGCCTGGTGAGCAGCGAGCTGACCGAGAGCATCACCGTGACCGCATTCAAGGAGCGGGCGCAAAAGCTGTACGAGGGCGCGATGCCGGCCCAGGCGGTGGCCGACGCGGTGCTCTACGCCATCGGCCAGCCCGACAACGTGGCGGTCAACGAGATCGTGGTGCGCCCCTTGTCTCAAGGTTTTTGAGGGCAGACTGGGTGGAGGCGCGGCATAGAATCCGCCGATGATCCCGCTCCCCCCCGACACCAAGACCCCGACTTCCCCGTCCAAAAAGCGCGCCACCATCACGCGGGTGCTGAAAGAGGCCCGCCAGGCGTTTTCCGACAAGGGCCTGGCCGGTGCACGGGTGGACGATATTGCCCGGGCGGCGGGCGTGACCAAGCAGCTGATCTACCACTACTTTGACAGCAAGGAGCAGTTGTTCTCCAGCGTGCTGCACGAGTCCGCCATGGGCGTGCTGGCCGAGTTGCTCGCGCTGGAGCTGGACCACTTGCCACCCACCGAGGCGCTGCGGATCTTTCTGGAATACGCCTTCGACCAATACCGGCTGGATCCGGCGCTGGGCTCGCTGGCGCAGGAAAGTTTGCGCTTTCACGAACACAACGCGGTGGAACGCAACCATTTCGCCGATCTCGCCCCGGCCCTGGTGGCGCAGATGGACCGCATATTGCGGCGCGGTGTGCATATCGGCGATTTCCGAGCCGGGATCGATGCCCATTTGTTCTACGCGGCCTCGGCGCTGCTGACCACCGGCGGCTTTACCAACCGCTATACCGTGTCAGCCGTAGCCGGGTTTGACACCACTTCGCCCGAGGGGATTGCGGCCTGGCGGCAGTTTTCGGTGAACTTTGTGCTGTCGGTGGTGCTGGCGGGCGAGCGTCCGTCGCTGGCGCGCCCAGCCATGGCCTGAATGGTTTGATCTGGTCGATCGGCCTATTTTTCTTGTCTTTCTGCATTAATTGAATCACAATTTACAATTGTGTTCAATAAAATGCACTAACCATGCGCAAGACACCTGTTTTGTGCCCACGTTAACAAGAAAGACGAGACAGCCATGAGCAACGCCGACCAGACCACCCTTGAAAGCGCCTTTGCGGGCGTGGCCAGCAACTACCGCGGGACCGACGTGGATTTGCATGCTGTCTACCGGGACATGCGCAAAAACTCGCCCGTGATGGCCGGGGACTTCATGGCCCAACTGGGCGTGCCCACCATTGCCGGGCTGGATGCCAACCGGCCCACCTTCACCCTGTTCAAGTACAAGGACGTGATGGCGGTGCTGCGCGATGCCAACAACTTCACCAGCGGCTTTATCGCCGAGGGCCTGGGCTCGTTTTTTGACGGATTGATTTTGACCGGCATGGACGGCGATGCCCACCGCCGCGCGCGCGGCCTGCTGCAGCCGGTGTTCATGCCCGATGTGGTGAACCGCTGGCGCGACGGCAAGATGGAGCCGATTGTGCGCAACGAGTACATCGGCCCTATGGTGGCTAAAAAGAGCGCCGACCTGATGGAGTTTGGCCTGCATTTCCCGATCCGGTTGATCTATTCCCTGATCGGTTTCCCTGACGAACACCCGGACAAGGTCGAGCAATATGCCGCTTGGGCGCTGGCCATTCTGGCCGGTCCGCAGGTAGATGCCGAAAAGGCCAAGCTGGCCCGCAAGGCTGCGATGGATGCCGCCCAGGCGCTGTACGACGGTGTCAAGGAGGCGGTGGTCCAGGTGCGCGCTGCCGGTGTGTTTGGGGAAGATTTGATCAGCCGCCTGATCTGCGCCGAGTACGAAGGCCGCCGCCTGGACGACCACGAGGTGACCACCTTTGTGCGCTCCCTGCTGCCCGCTGCGGGCGAGACCACCACGCGCACCTTTGGCTCGCTGATGACCTTGCTGCTCCAACACCCCGAGGTGCTGGAGCGGGTGCGCCAAGACCGCAGCCTGGTCGGCAAGGCCATCGACGAAGCCGTGCGCCTGGAGCCAGTGGCCACCTTCAAGGTGCGCCAGGCGGCCAAGGACGTGGAAATCGGCGGCTTCCAGATTCCCAAGGGCGCGATGGTGCAGTGCATCGTGGCCTCGGCCAATTGCGACGAGGAGGCCTTCGAGAACAGCGAAAAGTTTGACATCGACCGCCGCCCCAAGCCCTCGTTCGGCTTCGGCTTTGGTCCGCACATGTGCATCGGCCAGTACATCGCCAAGACCGAGATGCAGGTGGCCGTGAACGTGATTCTGGACCTGCTGCCCAACCTGCGCCTGGACCCCAGCAAGCCCGCGCCCAAGATCACCGGGGCGCAACTGCGTGGCCCGCACCACGTGCATGTGCTCTGGGATTGAACCGGGTCTGCTCCTGTTTTTGATGTCAAAAATAGGAGCTGCTAGCGCAGGTTGAATATGCGCTAGAGGCTGATTTTTAGGTTAAAAAATTAGCCAAAAAATGCCACAGACTGTGAAAGTCTGTGGCATTTTGCTTTGGGTGCGGGGCTGCTAAATCTGGCTGGCTGGCAAATGCACCACCAGCCCGGCGAGCTCGGGGCCCATGGGCAGCATGCACGACAGGCGGCTGTTGGGGCGGCGGGGCTCTGCCGTGCAGTCCAGCATGGCGTCTTCCATGTCGTCCATGGGCGGCAGCTTGGCCAGCCACGACTCTTCCACAAACACATGGCAGGTGCAGCACTGGCAGGCACCACCGCAGTCGCCGTTGATGCCGGGAATGCCGCGCTCCAGCGCGGTTTGCATCACGGTGCTGCCGTTGGACACCTCCACCTCGGAGTGCTGGCCGTCGTGGCTGATGTAGGTGAGTTGGTGCATGCGTGTCTCCTGGGGGTTGAATGCCAAGCGCTTACAGCGACCGGCTAATGATTTCTTTCATGATCTCTGACGTGCCGCCGTAGATGCGCGCCACGCGTGCGTCGACCCAGGCGCGACCCACCTTGTATTCGCTCATGAAGCCGTAGCCGCCGTGCAGTTGCAGCAGCTCGTCCAGCAGCTTGCCCTGCATCTCCGAGCCCAGCAGCTTGCACATGGCACCCACTTCGGCGGTCAGCTCGCCGCGCATGGCTTGGGCCAGGCAGTCGTCCACAAACACGCGCAGCATGGTGGCCTGGGCTTTCACCTCGGCCAGCTTGAAGCGGGTGTTCTGGAAGTCGAACACGGTTTTGCCAAACACCTTGCGGTCGCGGGTGTACTGGATGGTTTCTTCCAGCAGCGCGTCGATGCAGGCGGCGGCGCGGATGCCGATGATGGTGCGCTCCCAGGCCAACTGGTGGGTCAGGTACTTGAAGCCCTGGTTTTCTTCGCCCAGGCGGTTTTCTACCGGCACCCGCACGTTGTCGAAAAACAGTTCAGAGGTGTCCTGGCCTTTCAGGCCGATCTTCTCCAGCAGCTTGCCTTTGGAAAAGCCGGGGCGGTCTTCTTCCACGCACACCAGGGTCAGCTCTTTGGCCTGCGGGTCCAGCTTGGTGGCGGTGACCATCAGGCCTGCGTTGCCACCGTTGGTGATAAAGGTCTTTTGGCCGTTGACGATGTAGTCGCTGCCGTCGAGCCGGGCGGTGGTGCGCATGGCGCGCAGGTCGCTGCCGATGCCGGGTTCGCTCATGGCGATTACGCCTATGAGTTCGCCGTTGGCCATGCGGGGCAGCCAGCGGTGTTTTTGTTCTTCGGTACCGTAGGCCACGATGTACGGGGCCACGATTTCAGAGTGGGTGGTGAAGCCGATGGCGGTGGCGTTGACGCGCGCCAGCTCTTCGATCATCACGGCCGAGTGGCCAAAGTCGCCGCCCGAGCCGCCGTATTCTTCGGGCACGGTGGAGCACAGCAGACCGGCTGCGCCCGCCTGGGTCCAGACCTCTTTGGGGACGATGCCGACTTTTTCCCATGCGTGCAGATGGGGCACGATTTCTTTTTCGATAAAGCGCCGCGCCTGCTCTCGGAATAGTTCGTGGTCTTCTCGGAATACGGTCCGCATGGTGGTGTCCTGGAGTTCTGGGATATGTGTCGTGGGGATGCAGAACTGCTCTGCGGCGGCCTGGGCCGGCCGCAGAGCGGGTTCGGGGGCCAGGTTACAGAACGGTTTCTGCGTTGGCGTCGGCGAACATGCGGTTGATGTCACCCGAGGTGACTGGCTTGTTCGGGTCGCGCACCGGTGCGGCACCGCCCATGCCCAGCGCGGGCTCGATGCTGACGTGCTTGGCCTGGGCCTTCAGCGCGCCGACTGTGCAGTTTTCGCGGCCCAGAATCGAGAACGGGTCGTACGAGAACTCGCGCATGGCGTTCAGGTGGGTGATCTTGTTGATCACATCGTCGCTCAAGTGCTTGGCTTGCGAATAGAACACATCGGCCGAATTAGGCCAGGTGCAGTCCGAATGCGGGTAGTCGCATTCCCAGGTGACCTTGTCTACGTTCATGGAGTCCAGGTTCTTCAGGCCGAACGCATCTTCAATAAAGCAAGTAATGAAGTGCTGGTTGAACACATCGCTGGGCTTTTTGCCGTCAAAGTTGGACATGGTCCAGGCATTGTGGTGGCTGTGCGTGAAGTCGGCGCGTTCCAGCAGATAAGGAATCCAGCCGATACCGCCTTCGGACAAGGCCATGCGCAGCTTGGGGAACTTCTTCCACATAGGGGCCCACAGCCAGTCGGCGGCGGAGTTGGAGATCGAGATCGGCATGGACGTGATCCAGGCATCGATAGGCGACTCGTCGGACGCGTGCGCAGCGGTCACACCACTGCCGATGTGGCAGCAGATCACCACATTGTTGTCCGAGCAGGCTTGCCACAGCGGGTCCCAATGGGCGTTGTGGATGGACGGGTAGCCGTGCACTGTGGGGTTGTCGGACATGGTCACCGCGTGCACGCCCAGCTTGGCCATGCGGGTCACTTCGGCCGCTGCTGCTTGCATGTCCCACCATGGGATCAACATCAGCGGCATGAAACGGCCGGGAGCCGCATTGCACCAGTCGTGGAAGTGCCAGTCGTTGTACGCCTGGATGGCGGCCAGCGACACGCCACGGTCGGCATAGCCCTGGAAACGCTGTCCGGCAAAACCAGGGAAGGTGGGGAAACACATGGAGCCCAGCACGCCGTTGGCGTTCATGTCTTCCACGCGGGACTTGATGTCCCAGGTGCCCAGGCGCATGTGGTCGTAGCCCAAAGGCTCCATACCATATTCTTCCTTGGGGCGGCCCACCACCGAGTTCAGACCCATGTAGCCGGTGGCCTTGTCTTCAAACAGCCAGACATCGCGGCCATTTTTCTTGACCACATGCGGCTCGCGGCCTTTGTACTTGGCGGGCATGTGGCGGGTGAATGCGTCGCGTGGCTCGATCGCGTGGTCGTCTACGCTGACAAGGATCAGGTCTTCCAGTTTCATCGGTTTCCCCTAGTGGAGTTGGCAGCCAGCAATGCGGCTACAGGTGTGGTTATGGGCTTGGAGACCGGATGTTAGTCAAAAAATTAAACACAATCAATATTTATGTTCAGTTTAAGTGGGTAAAACCACTTTTCCTAGGGTTAACGAGAGTGTTTTGGGCACCGGACACGGCTGCGCCGCGCAAGGATGAATCCATGCGCAGCACGTGGTTTATCGAGGGAAATAGGGCCGCCGCAGAGGTGCAGCCCGGTGCGAAAACGGGAGGCGAGTGCTAGAACAGCACAGATGCGAGCCGAATGCCTACATCGCGCACGGCTTCGCCCAGCACTTCGACCTGGTCTTCACCCCGGTCGCCGCGGATCATGATGGTGGACACCGTAAATGCGATGTTGCCCGAGGGGTCGCACACCGGTGCCGCGATGGCCAGCACGCCGGTGGAGAAGTAGCCATCATCCACCGCCCAGCCGCGCCGCCGCCCGCGGTTGACTTCGCGCAGGTAGGTGTCGAACGAGATCGAACGTGCCCAGCGGATTTGTTCAAATTCTTCGCGCAGCTTTTCGTCGCTGATGCCCAGTCGGCCCGCGAACAGGCGGCCGCTGGCCCCCATCAGAATCGGCAGGCGCTGGCCGGCCGGCATGTCGATGTGCAAATTGGTCGGGCTGGATTCGGAGCTGACCAGCACGATGCGGTCGCTGCCCAGCCGCCGCCACAGGCTCACGGTGACCCCAAATTCGGCCGCCAGGTCGTGCATCAGCGGCACGGCGCGCTGGATCTTCTGGCCTTGGGTCACCAGTTGCTCCACCAGCCGCGCCAGGCCCAGCCCGGCGGAGTAGGTTTTGGACAGCCCATTGAAGTCCACCACATCCTCGGCCACCAGGGTGCGCAGGATGTTGAAGCAGGTGCTGGGGTTGATGGACAGGTGGCGGGCAATGTCGGCTGCGCGCTCGGGGGCCCCGGTGTGCGTCAGGTAGCGCAGGATGCGGACGGCGTTGACCACCGGTTTGACGATGACGGCACCGGTAGCGGCCCGGGATTCGGCAGGCGAGCTGGTGGGCTCTTCGGGGTTCTTTGCCGCCAAGATCTGGTCGCTCAAGGTGTCTTCTGGGTTCATGGTCTTTTAGCAGTTGCTCTGGTTGCCATTTGGATAGCGGGCTCTACGTTGAATGGATGCCGCAACCATTCTAGTTCGGGGTGTTCCATTCTGAAATGGGAATAATGCCTTTGCATTTGGCAACATCTTGGCAGGATTTTCAGCATCCAAACTAGGGTCAACCCCAATCAAAATGTCGACACTTTTTAAATATATGTGCATATACTTATCTTCATAACCACCCACGAGCAAGCGCTGAAGGAGACGATATGGAACCCGAAAAGAAAAAAGTGTTGCGTGTGACGGCCGACCGCGACCGCTGCTGCGGCTATGGCCTGTGCGCGCAGTTCTGCCCCCAAATCTACAAACTGGACGAGAACGGCCTGGTCTATCTGGATGCCGACACCTTTCCGGCAGAGTTGGAAGAAGAGGCGCGCGAAGGTGCCGCCTCCTGCCCCGCCGAGGCCTTGGCGGTCGAAGTCGTTTTCGTTTGAAGACTTGTTTGAAGATTTAAAAGAGGTGTAGCGCATGGGACGTTTGAATGGCAAGGTGGCGCTGATCAGCGGCACAGGCGGCGGCCAGGGCCGGGCCGCGGCACTGCGGTTTGCCCGCGAGGGCGCACGCATCTTCGGCTGCGACGTGCACGCGGCGGCGCAGCAGGAAACCATCGACCTGGTGCGTGCCGAGGGCCTGCAGATGGCGGGTACGGGCGCGGTAGACCTGAGCGACCCCGCACAGGCCCAGGCCTGGGTGGAGGCTGCGGAGGCGGAATACGGCCAGATCGACATTCTCTACAACAACGCCTCGTCCGCCCGCTTTGGCTCGGTGGCCAGCATGTCGGTGGAAGACTGGCACTACACCCTGCGCAACGAGCTGGACCTGGTGTTTTTGCCTAGCAAATTTGCCTGGCCGCACCTGGCCGTGCGCGGCGGGGTCATCATCAATATCTCCTCCGTAGCAGCCTGGGGCGCGTCCACCGTCACCGGCATCGGCGCGCACTCAGCCGCCAAGGCCGGGGTGGTGGCACTGACCCGCCAGATGGCGGTGGAAGGTGTGAAGCAGCGCATCCGCGCGGTCAGCATCAGCCCCGGCGTAGTGGCCACCCCCGGCACCCTGCCGTTTCTGAACAACCCCGCCACGCGCGCCATGCTGCTCGACGGCATCCCCATGGACCGCCCCGGCGAACCCGACGAAGTGGTGGCAACGGCCTTGTTCATCGCCTCCGACGACGCCTCCTACATCACCGGCACCGACATCGTGGTGGACGGTGGCATGCTGGCGGTTTGATATTTACCTTGCAATAAAGAAGAGACACCATGGACATCCTCGGCCTGGGCTACCTCGGTTTTGAATCCACCAAGCTGGACGAATGGCGCACCTACGGACCCGAGGTTTTGGGTTTTCAGATAGGCAAGTCGCCCGAAGCCGACAGTGCATCGCTGTACTTCCGCATCGACGACCGCCGCCATCGCTTCGCCTTCCACCCCGGCAAGGTGGACCGGATTGCGTATCTAGGCTGGGAAGCCAAAGGCAAGCTGGAATTCCAGGCGGCCACCCTGCGCCTGCGCGAAGCCGGTGTGGAGGTGACGGTGGGCGACGCGGCCTTTTGCGAGCTGCGCGGTGTCAAGGAAGTGATCCGCTTCCGCGACCCGGTGGGCTTCCAGCACGAGCTGTTCTATGCCCAGAAGTGGATGCCCCGCTCGTTTGTGCCAGGCCGCCCGCACGGCGGCTTTGTGGCCGATGGGCGCGGCCTGGGCCACGCGGTGCTGATCACCCCCGAATTTCCCCCGGCGCTGGAGCATTTTTTGACCGAGGTGATGGGTTTTCGGTTTTACGGCGCGGGCGCGGGCAAGGGCAAGACGGCCTTTTACAGTGCCAAGCTCAACACACTCACCAGCCACGACATTGCCTACGGCCACGGCCCCAACAAGGCGGGCATTCAGCACATCGGCCTGTTCGTTAAAAGCCTGCGCGATGTGGGCGAAACCTACGACATCGTCAAACAGCGCCAGCTGCCGATGATGATGAAGCTGGGCCAGCACGCGCAAGACCCGCACGTTTCGTTCTACCATTTCTCGCCCGGCGGTTTTGCGTTTGAAATCATCACCGAGCTGGAGCCCTGGCACCACGACGGCTTTGAACTGAACCCCGAAAAGCTCAGCACCTGGGGCCACGAACTGGTCGGCCCCATCCTCGGCCCCAGCGTGCGTACGCCCGAAGAGGTGATGGACGCAGAAGGCTTGGCCATCCTGGCCCGCCTGCGCGCATCCCCATGAAGCTGGCGCGGCTGCGCGATGCGGCGGGCGACTGCTTCTGGGCCAAGCTGGATACCGATCTGCGCAGCGTCCAGCGTATCACCGCACCCTATGCTATTTGGGCCCCTGCGCTGGTCACATATGGGGATTCTGCTATGGATTTGCAAGCAAAGCCCATTGCCTTGGACAGTGTCCAACTCTGTGCCCCGGTGGAGCCGGGCGCGCGGGTGTTTGGCGTGGGCCTGAACTACCTGACCCATTTGACGCGCCTGGGCCGCACCGTGGCACCGCCGCACACCGTTGCCTACATCAAGCCTGCCTCGGCCGTGGTGGACCCCGGTGGCGAGGTGCAGTACCCCGCCATCACCGGGCAACTCGACTACGAGGTGGAACTGGTCGCCGTGCTGGCCCAGCCACTGGGTGACACGCCCCAGGCCAGCGCCTGCCTGCTAGGCTACACCGTGGGCAACGACATCAGCGCCCGCGATGCGGGCAAGTTGCTGGGCTCGCTGGACCTGTTCACCCAAAAAGCCCTGGACCGTACCGCACCCATTGGCCCGTGGATCACCACGCTGGACGAATTTGGCGGTGCCGGACAGCCCCGCGTCATGCTGAGCCTGCGCATCAACGGCGAGCTGCGCCAGCACGACTGCACCGACCAGATGATCTTCCCCATGGACGAGCTGCTCAACTATGTGGATGCACGCATCGCACTGCGCCCCGGCGACCTGGTGTTTACCGGCTCCACCTGCGGCGTGGGCCTGGAAGATGGCCGCTTCTTGAAACCAGGCGATGTGGTGGAAGCCGAAATCGAACGCATCGGTGTGTTGCGCTGCACCATCGGCCCCCAGCGGGTACTGGCCCCCGCCCGCGCGGTAGGCCGACTGGGCTACCCCGTGACCGTCTAGACCGGCTGCGCTGCCGCCAAGTTGCGGGCGTGCATGCTGTCGATGAAGTCGCGCTTGAGCGTGGGGTAGTAGGCGATCTGCCCGCCCATGCCACCCGCAATATCGATCGATGCCGCGCTGATGAAGGCTGCGTATTCGCTGGCCAGAAACAGTGCCATGCCGGCAATGTCTTCGGGTTTGCCAAAGCGGCCCAGCGGCACCACCTTGAGCACCATGGCGTCAAACTCTGCGCGCGAGGTGCCGGGGGGCATTTCCTTGAAATGGCGGTCCCATTGCCCGGTGTCGATCCAGCCCATGTTCAGCGTGTTGACCAAAATGTTGTCCTTGGGCAGCGACATGCCCAGCGATTTGGACATGGCGATGCAGGCCGCCCGGTTGGTCACCGACGGTATGCCGTCTGGCGTGATCTGGGTGCCCGCCAGCGCGTTGATCTCGATGATGCGGCCCCAGCGCTGGGCACGCATGTGCGGCACCACCGCCTGGATGAAGCGGAAATGGCCCATTTGCAGGATGTTGGCGTGCTCCAGGATCTGCTCGGGGGTCAGGGTGTCCAGGTTGCCGCCCCGGCCCTGGCCTGCGTTGTTGACCAGCACGTCCACGCTGCCCCAGGTCTGCGCAATCTCCTCCACAAACTGCTTCACGGCAGCCGTGTCGGTCACGTCCACGGCGCGGGCGATCACCGCCTGGGCTCCGCGTGCCAGCAGGTCCGCACCCGCCGCTTGCACGTCGGCTTCTGTGCGGGCGCAAATGGCGACGCGCGCGCCTTCGGCGGCAAAAGCGCGGGCAATGGCCCGCCCAATGCCACGGGACCCACCGGTCACGATGACCCGCTTGTCGGTTAGTTGGATGTGCATGTCTTGTCTCCTAAGGTAGGTGTGGCGTGCTCGTGCACGTTCTGGATTTTATTTTAAACATAATTACAAAATATGTTCAGTAAATGGCTGCTTTGCTAGCCTCGTCCAGGGCCGGTTGCTGCAGTGCGTTGGACAGGAATTCCCGAAACACCTCCGCACAGGCCGACAGTTCGCGCTGCTGGCCCCAGGCCAGGCCCACCTCCATGGCGGGCAGCTCGGCGGCCATGGGCAGGGTCTGGATGCGCCGCCCGTCCAGCGACCAGGGCCGAAACACCATGTCCGACAGAATCGTCACGCCGATGCCCAGCGCCACCATTTCGCGCAGCGCCTCCATCGACGAGGTGCGTATCCAAGAGGCCGGGCTGTGGCCCGAGGCCTGCCAGTAGCGGGTGGCGTTGACATCCCCCTCGTCCACCATGGGCAGGATGTAGGGGTAGCGTGCCAGCTCGGCCCAGCCCACGCTGGCGTGGCTGGCCAGCGGGTGGTGGGAAGACACCCAGAGCTGGCGGCCCGAGCGGGTCAGCACGCGGGTGTTCAGCTGCGCGGGTTGCTCCAGGTTGGACAGCAGCACCACCGCCAGCTCCAGCGTGCCTTCGCGCAGCCGCTGCTCGATCTCCGGGCGCGGCAGCTCCACCGGCACGATGTCTACCAGGGGAAACAGCTTGCGAAAGCGGGCCACGGCGGGCAGCAAAAAGTAGCCCTGCACCGTGTAAGTAGCGGCAATTTCAAAGCGGCCACTGACATCGGTGCGCCGGTGGAACGGAAAGCGCTCGGCCTCCTGGGCGGCCTGCAGCACCGCCTCGGCCTGCTGCAGGAAGGCGTGGCCTTCAAAGGTGAGCGTTACGCCGTGCCGCCCGCGCTCAAACAGCGCCGCGCCCAACACCTTCTCCAGCGCCGCAATCGCCAGCGTCATGGCCGATTGCGAAATGTTGACGTTGGTCGCCGCCACCGAAATCTGGCTGCTGCGCGCCACCGCCACAAAGTAATGCAGTTGCCGCAAGGTGAAGCGGGGCGCGGGGTAGGTGGGCAGAGACATTTAGGAAATCAATGTGGGGCACAAAAAATTGAATTGGACTATGCCACCTATTATGAACATAATTGCGGAAAATGTTTATAAACGGGGCCAGAGACAAGTGCAACAAGCCCCACAACCCCACACATCCCTATGCCCAATGACGTTCGCCTGAGTGACAAGTACGAGCTGCCTGCGGGCCGCGTGTACATGACGGGCACCCAAGCCCTGGTCCGCCTGCTGCTGGCCCAAAAAGCCCGCGATGCCCGTGACGGTCTCAACACCGAGGGCTTTGTCTCGGGCTACCGGGGTTCTCCCCTGGGCGCGGTGGACCAGGAGCTGTGGAAAGCCAAGAAGCTGCTCGATGCCCACCACATCCGTTTCCAGCCCGGGCTGAACGAAGAACTGGCCGCCACGGCGGTCTGGGGCACCCAGATGGTCGCCCTGGACCCCAAGGTGCGCGTCGATGGCGTGTTTGCCCTGTGGTACGGCAAGGGGCCAGGCGTGGACCGCAGCGGCGACGTGTTCAAGCACGGCAATATCGCGGGCTGCTCACAGTACGGCGGTGTGCTGGTGGTGGCGGGCGACGACCATGCCTGCAAGTCCTCCAGCCTGCCGCACCAGAGCGAGCATGCGCTGATTGCGGCCATGATCCCGGTGCTCAACCCCTCGGGCGTGCGCGAATTCATCGAGATGGGGCTGCACGGCTACGCCATGTCGCGCTACTCGGGCTGCTGGGTGGGCTTTAAGGCCATCAGCGACACCATCGAGTCCTCGTCCTCGCTGGACATCGACCCCATGGCGGTCGAGATCCGCATCCCGGACAGCTTTCCGATTCCGGCTGATGGCTTCTCGATCCGCTGGCCCGATCCTCCGCTGGAACAAGAAAACCGCCTGCAGCGCGAGCGCCTGTACGCGTTACTGGAATACGTGCGCCTGAACAAGCTGAACCGGCAAGACTGGGAGGCCCCGGCCGCCCGCATCGGCATCTGCACCGCAGGCAAAAGCTACCTGGACGTGCACGAAGCCCTGGCCATGCTGGGCATCGATGAAGCCATGGCCGTGCGCCTGGGCCTGCGCCTGCTGAAAATCGGCGTGGTCTGGCCGCTGGAGCCGCAGTGCATTGTGGAATTTGCCCAGGGCCTGGACGAGATTCTGGTGGTGGAAGAAAAGCGCCAGGTGCTGGAATACCAGATCAAGGAGCACCTGTACAACGAACCGCACCGCCCCCGCGTGGTGGGCAAGTACGACGAATCGGGCGAATGGGTCAAGGTGCCCAGCAGCGGCATTTTGCTGTCGCCCAATGGCGAGCTGACTCCCGGCGCGATTGCCGATGTGATCGTCGCCCGCCTGGCCAAGGTGCTGGGTGCCGACGCACTGCCCGAGCAGGCCCGCGCCTGGATGGGCCGCTGCGCACTGGCCACGGCCATCGCCAAAGGCGAGCCCGGCTTGCCCCAGCGCGGCCCGTATTTTTGCTCGGGCTGCCCGCACAACACCAGCACCAAGGTGCCCGAGGGCTCGCGTGCGGTGGCCGGTATCGGCTGCCACTACATGGCCATGTGGATGGACCGCAGTACCGAGACCTTCAGCCAGATGGGCGGCGAGGGCGTGTCCTGGATCGGCCAGGCCCCTTACACCGACACGCCCCACGTGTTTGCCAACCTGGGCGAT
The DNA here is from genome assembly GCA_963513125.1 of uncultured Albidiferax sp. Taxonomy (GTDB): domain Bacteria; phylum Pseudomonadota; class Gammaproteobacteria; order Burkholderiales; family Burkholderiaceae_C; genus Rhodoferax_B. The sequence goes on along the minus strand of CAUPPH010000013.1, from coordinate 3,253 downwards.
GGCACCTATATGCACTCGGGTTCGCTGGCCATCCGCGCCGCGGTGGCGGCCGGGGTCAATATCACCTACAAAATTCTGGTCAACGATGCCGTGGCCATGACCGGCGGCCAGCCGGTGGAAGGTGCGCCGTCGGTCGCGCAAATCCTGCGGCAGGTGGCGGCCGAGGGCGTGCAGGTGCTGCACCTGGTGACCGACGAGCCCGAGTTGTTTGCGCAAGCCACCGATCTGCCCCCTGGCACCCACATCGCGCACCGCGACACCATGGACGCATTGCAAAAGCATTTGCGCACGCTGCAGGGCGTGTCGGTCATCGTCTACGCCCAGGTCTGTGCTGCCGAAAAGCGCCGCCGCCGCAAGCAAAAGAAGCTGGTGGACCCGGCCCGCCGCGTGGTCATCAACGAAGCCGTGTGCGAGGGCTGTGGCGACTGCGGCGTGCAGTCCAACTGCGTGTCCATCCTGCCGCTGGAAACCCCGCTGGGCCGCAAGCGCACGATCGAGCAAAGCTCGTGCAACAAAGACTTCTCTTGCGTCAACGGCTTTTGCCCCAGCTTCATCACGCTGGAAGGTGCGGAGCTGCGCAAGCCCGAGAAGAACAAGGTCACGCCCCCCACCGGCCTGCCCGACCCGGTGCTGCCGTCGCTGGACCAGCCCTGGAACGTGCTGATTGCCGGCGTGGGCGGCACTGGCGTGGTGACCATCGGGGCCTTGATGGGCATGGCCGCGCACATCGAAGACAAGGGCGTACTGGTGCTGGACATGGCCGGGCTGGCGCAAAAAGGCGGGGCGGTGATGTCCCACGTGCGCCTGGCCGCCCACCCGGACCAGTTGCACGCCGCCCGCGTGGCCCGTGCCCAGGCCGACGTAGTGCTGGGCTGCGACGTGATGGTCAGCGCCAGTGCCGATGCCTTGTCCACCATGGCCAAGGACCGCACCCGCGCCGTGATGAATAGCGACGTGGCCCCCACCGGTGCCTTTACCCGCGACACCGAATGGCAGGCCGAACCCGAGCGCCTGATCGCCAAGGTGCAAAGCGCCGTGGCGCACATCGAGACCCTGGAGGCCACCCGCCTGGCCACCGCGCTGATGGGCGATGCCGTGGCCACCAACGTGTTTGTGCTGGGCTACGCCTGGCAAAAAGGCTGGGTGCCCTTGCTGGAAGCCTCTCTGATGCAGGCCATCGAGATCAACGGCGCAGCCGTGGCCATGAACCGCGCCGCCTTCGCCTGGGGGCGACAAGCCGCCCTGGACCTGGACACGGTGCGCACCGCTGCAGGCCTGAAGCCCGGTGGCGTGGTGATCTCCATGCCCCAGCGCACGCTGCGTCTCGAAGAAGTGCTCGCCGACCGCACCCAGCGCCTCACCGATTGGCAAAACGCCGCTTACGCCGAACGCTACCAGCAGTTTGTGCGCAACATTGCCCGTATCGAGCACGAGCGCACCGGCGAAGACCGCTTCAGCCGCGAAGTGGCCGTCAGCCTGTTCAAGCTGATGGCTTACAAGGACGAATACGAAGTGGCCCGCCTGTACACCGAAACCGGCTTTCTGGACAGCCTGAAAGAGCGCTTCACGGGCGACTTCAGCCCGCGTTTCCACCTGGCACCGCCGTTGCTGGCACGCAAGGATGCGAACGGCCATCTGGTCAAGAAAACCTACGGCCCGTGGATGCTCAACGCCATGCGCTGGCTGGCCAAAGCCCGTGTGGTGCGCGGCACGCTGCTGGACCCGTTCCGCTACACCGCCATCAGCCGCGCCGACCGCCAGGCCATTGCCGACTACGAAGTGCTGGTGAACCGCCTGGTGGGCGAGCTCGACACCCGCCGCCGTCCGCTGGCGCAAGAGCTGGCACGCTTGCCCCAAACCGTGCGCGGCTTTGGCCACGTCAAAGACCGCAACGCCGAAATCGCTCTGGAGAAGCAGGCCGAGCTGCTGGCCCGCTGGGAATCGCCGGTTAGCGAAGCACTCGCGGCATAACCTTTTACCTTCACACCTAAAAAAGAGACTCTATGAAAGCACTGGTAGCCGTAAAACGCGTTGTGGACTACAACGTCAAGGTCCGCGTCAAAACCGACGGAAGTGGCGTAGACATCGCCAACGTCAAGATGAGCATGAACCCCTTTGACGAGATCGCCGTCGAAGAAGCCGTCCGCCTCAAGGAAAAGGGCGTGGTCACCGAGATCATCGCCGTCTCCTGCGGTGTCACCCAGTGCTCCGAGACCCTGCGCACCGCCATGGCCATCGGTGCCGACCGTGCCATCCTGGTCGAGACCAGCGAAGAACTCCAACCCCTGGCCGTGGCCAAGCTCCTCAAAGCCCTGGTCGATAAGGAACAGCCCGGCCTCATCATCCTGGGCAAGCAAGCCATCGACGACGACTGCAACCAGACCGGCCAGATGCTCGCCGCCCTGGCAGATTTGCCCCAAGCCACCTTCGCCAGCAAGATCGAGGTCGCCGACGGCAAAGCCAGCGTCACCCGTGAAGTCGACGGCGGCCTGGAAACCTTGAGCGTCTCGCTCCCCGCCGTGGTCACCACCGACCTGCGCCTGAACGAGCCCCGCTACGTCACCCTGCCCAACATCATGAAGGCCAAGAAGAAGCAGCTCGATGTCTTCAAGCCCGAAGACCTGGGGGTGGACGTAAGCCCGCGCATCAAGACCCTCAAAGTCTCCGAGCCGCCCCAACGCAGCGCCGGTATCAAAGTCCCCGACGTGGCCACCCTGGTAGCCAAACTCAAGACCGAAGCGAAAGTGATCTGACATGTCCGTACTCATCATTGCCGAACACGACAACACCACCGTCAAAGGCGCGACCCTGAACACCGTCACCGCCGCACTGGCTTGCGGTGGCGATGTGCACGTCCTCATCGCCGGTAGTAACGCCGCTGGCGCTGCCGCCGCAGCCGCCCAGATCGCCGGAGTCGCCAAGGTGCTGCACGCAGATGCGCCCGGCTTCGCCCACGGCCTGGCCGAGAACGTCACCGCCCAGGTGCTGGCCCTGGCCTCTGCCTACAGCCACATCGTCTTCCCCGCCACCGCCTCGGGCAAGAACGTGGCCCCCCGGGTCGCCGCCAAGCTGGATGTGGGCCAGATCAGCGACGTGACCAAGGTCATCAGCGCCGACACCTTCGAGCGCCCCATCTACGCCGGCAACGCCATCGCCACCGTGCAAAGCCTGGACGGCACCAAGGTGCTCACCGTGCGCACCACCGGCTTTGACCCGGCAGCAGCCACCGGAGGCTCTGCCGCCGTGGAAGTGC
>CAUPPH010000012.1:0-162082 GCA_963513125.1 uncultured Albidiferax sp. | reverse complement strand
GGCGCATTGCGCTCACCCAGCTCAATCAGGACAAGAGCAAGAAGCTAGGGATCCAGGGTAAGCGCCGCCGTGCAGGCTGGGACAACGATTATCTTGAGTGTGTCCTGGGCATGCGGACGATTTAGATGCGATTGCCCTGGCGTGTGGGTGTGTTTACTCTGCTTTTGATAGCTGCTCAAGCCCAGGCGACCGGCGGTGACGGCCTTTTTGATCCAAAAAATACCCGCCATTGGCGTAACGGTTTGCAAAAAGAACCTGGCGGCTGCGGGTCGGGCAGGTCGGCGGGGAATCGTTACCTGAACCCATTTATTATTTAAGGGTTGGTTGTCTTGTTTCAAAGACGCAACCGACTTCTTAAATCAATAACACGGGGAAAGCGAATGTCACTTTTGCGGGGAACTCTTTTAATGGCACTGGCCTTGCTGCTAGGCGGGTGCGCTGTGCCGATGCGGGTCGGCCTCACGCCGGAGCACCGGGCCAAGCTCACCGAACTGAAGGCCCATGTGGTGGTGGTGCAGGATGAAGTGATCGCTACCGTGGAAACCTCCAATGTGAGTCTGGCGCTTGGAGGCGGGCTGATCGGCGCGATGATCGACAGCTCGATCATCAACGCGCGTGTGAAGGCTTCACAGGACGTAATGGGGTCGTTTTACGCCTCCATCGAGGATGTGGACTACCGCAAGGAATTCAATGAAGCTATCCAACGGGAGTTTGCCAATTACCCCTTGAAGATCATGCAGTTCACGATGACGCCGCGCAGGTTGAGTCAGGCGGAAATTACCCAGTTGCGCAATGACTTGCAGCCGCAGCAGGCACTGCTGGTGGTCTACCCGAGTTACTACCTGACCGCGGACTTCCGCAGTCTCGATGCCGAGACAATCGTGAGCATGTGGATCAAGGATGGCACGGAAAAACCCATTCAGCGGGGCGAGCTGCATTACCAGTCGCAACCGGTGGGGCCGGGTGGCACGGCCTCGATTGCACTCTGGAGTGCGCAAAATGCGGCCACCTTCCGCAACGCGCTGCGGGAGTCGGTGGCCGAAACGATCAGCCTTCTACGCAGTGATATTGAGCCGCGCGCGCCCGACACGGCGAAGACCGTGCCCACCGTGGGCTACCCAACCAATACGGGCGAGATCAAGGGTCAGCTCGTCAAGGAGACAGACACCCGCAGACTGGTGTTGGGTGCGGACCAGAAGATGCACTCCCTCCCCAAAGTTTCGACAGCGACCGCTTCGGCCGCGCTGTAACCGAAAGCTCCACACCATGAAGAATCAGAATTTGCTGTTGACCTCACTCGTTGCCTGCGCGCTGGGCTCACCGATACTGGCCCGGGCGGCCGATGTACCTGTTGACCTCACCTATGACGTGAACACCCGTGAGCGTCCCGTTGTCGCCGTGCGCGACACCTGCCCGATCCACATCACCCCCACCCAGGACGCGCGGCAAAATAAAGAAACTCTTGGCGCGACTTTCCGTGGCCCGCTGCTCGCAGGAGACGCGACCCCCTGGATTGTCGATGGCCTGACCCACCTCAAGGACTTTGGCTTTGCCGTGGATAAAACTGCTGATGCCAGCCCGCCGCAAGAAGGACTGACGGTCAAGACCACCCTGACCCGCGCCTACACCTGGCAGGTCGGATTCAAACTGTTCAGCATGGTCGCCTTGAAGGCCGAGTTCATCGACAAGAACGGCATGCTGCAAGAAAAGTACTACCGTGCCCATGGCGACAAAACCAATATGTGGGGCGCCGATGCGGAGTACGTGACTACGCTTAACTACGGCATAAACAACCTGTTGCCGGTGATGGCCGATGACCTGGTGCAATTGTGCAAGGGCACCAAGGTCGCGGCGTTTAGCTATGCGGGGCCTGACCCAGCCGCCAAGAAGTGATTGCGGCGGGGGGGCTTAGTACTTCATCACCACCAAGCGGGTCTGGGTGAACTCCAGCATGCCGTGCTTGCCGTCGTCGCCCCCCAGGCCAGAGCGCTTCCAGCCCGCGTGGTAGCCCTGGTAGGGGTCGGCGGGGGTGCGGTTGATGTAGAGCTCGCCGGCCTCGATCTCGTTGCTGGCCTGCATCACGCTGCGGTAGTCGGCCGTGTACAGGACGGAGGCCAGGCCGAACTGGTGGTCGTTGGCCAGGGCCAGGGCGTGGTCCAGCGTGGTGTAGGGCAGCACGCACAGCACCGGGCCGAAGACTTCTTGCTGCACGATTTCCATGTCTTGCCGCACCTGGGTGAGCAGGGTGGGCGGGTAGAAGTAGCCGGGGCCGCTGGGGATGCTGCCGCCGCATTCGAGCTGGGCACCTGCTTGCAGGGCGCGCTCGACCATGGCGTGGATGCCTTCGCGCGCCGAGGCGCTGACCAGCGGGCCCATGTGCTGGGGTTGCTCGGTGCGGCTGCCGTAGGCGTGGGCGCTGAGCTTGGCTTTCAGCTTGGCCACCAGCGCCTCAAACACGGCCTCTTGCACGTAGACCCGTTCCACGGCGGTGCAGAGCTGGCCGCAGTGGGTGGTTTTGGAGCGCACGATGTCGCTGGCGGCTTGCTCCAGGTCGGCGTCGGCGGCCACGATGGCCGGGGTTTTGCCGCCCAGCTCCAGCGATACCTTGGCGATGTTCACGCGCGAATAGTCCAGCACGCGCTGGCCCGCGCCCACGCTGCCGGTAAGTGTGATCATGGCCACCTTGGGGTGGGTGCAAAGCACTTCGGCTTCGGCGTGGCCCATGGCCAGGATGTTGACCACGCCGGGGGGCAGGCCTGCGTCCAATACGGCTTTAGCGATCTCGAAGGCCGAGCAGGGCGTGTGGTTGCTGGGGCGCACCACCACGGTGTTGCCGGTGATGAGTGCGGGTGCGATCTTGCGCAGCAGGGTGTAGACGGGATAGTTGAACGGGATCAAGCAGGCCACCACGCCCATGGGTTCGCGGTGCAGCATGAGGTTCTCGCCGGGGGTGTCGCTGGGGATGATTTCGCCCTCGATGCGGCGCGCCCATTCGGCATGAAAACGGGTGATCTCTGCCGCGTAGACGGCCTCGTTCTCAGAGTCTTCCAGGCTCTTGCCCGACTCCAGCGCCAATGCCAGGCCGATGGCGGATTTGCGGGCCACCAGCGCATCGGCGAAGGCGCGCAAGTGGTTACCGCGCTCGATGCTGGTGAGCTTGCGCCAGCCGCGCTGGGCTGCAGCGGCGGCGTCCACGGCGGCCAGGGCCTGGGCGGCGCTGGCGGCGCTGACCTGGCCCACGGTTTCCTCGGTGGCAGGGTTGGTGACGGTGTAGCTACCGGCACCGGCGACCCACTGGTTGTTGACGAAGTTCAGGTAGATGTTCATATCAAAAGTAGCCCAGGGGGTGTTGCGCCATGTCGAGGTGCAGGCGCGTGCTGTCGTAGGGGTGGGCCAGGGCGACGGCCTCGTTGAGTTCCACGCCCAGGCCGGGTTCCTTGCTGGGGATGACGTAGCCGCCTTCCCACTGCAACGGTTTTTTCAATAGCTGTGCGTGGAAGCCGCCAAACTGCTGGATGCTTTCCAGAATCAAAAAGTTGGGAATACAGGCCGCTAGCTGGATGTTGGCCGCCGCCACGATGGGGCCGCAGTACAGGTGCGGGGCGATTTGCGCGTAGTGCGCTTCGGCCATGCCGGCAATCTTTTTGGCCTCCAGAATGCCGCCCACGCGGCCCAGGTTGGGCTGCAGGATGGTGGCCGCGCCGGTTTCCAGCACGCGGGCAAATTCATACTTGGTGCACAGGCGCTCGCCGGTGGCCACGGGGATGCAGGTGTAGCGGGCCACCTCGGCCATTGCCTCCGGGCGCTCGGGCGGGGTGGGCTCTTCAAACCACAGCGGGTCGTAGCGTTCGAGTCGCCGCGCCAGGCGCTTGGCCCCGGACACGGTGAACTGGCCGTGGGTGCCAAACAGCAGATCCGCCTTGTCGCCCACGGCTTCGCGGATGCGGGCGCAGAAGCGCTCCGACATGTCCATGCGCTCCAGCGTGGGCTGGCGCGGGTCGAACACCGAGTAGCCGCCCACCGGGTCGAACTTCACGGCGGTAAAGCCTTCTTCCACGTAGCGCACAGCGCGCTCGGCGGAGCGGTCGGGGTCGCCGTAGAAGGATTCGTCCTCGTCCGGGTCGGGGTACAGGTAGGTGTAGCTGCGCAGGCGCGGATTGACCAAGCCGCCCAGCAGCTTGTAGACGGGTTGCCCCAGCGCCTTGCCGGTGATGTCCCAGCAGGCCATCTCCAGCGCGCTGAGCACGCCCATGAGCGAGATGTCGGGCCGCAGCGAAAAGCCTTCGCCATAGGCGCGCCGCCACAGGGTTTCGGTCTGCATCGGGTCCTCGCCCTGGAACACGCGGGCAAACAGGTCTTCGGCCATGGCCGCCACTACTTTGGGGCCGAAGGTGGCGGTGTAGGCCTCGCCAATGCCTTCGATGCCGCAGCGGGTGCGCAGCTTGACGAACACAAAGTAGCGGCCGCCAAAGCTGGGCGGCGGGTTGGCCACCACGAAGGTCTGGATGGATTCGAGTTGCATGCGGGCTCCAAGCACAAAGGTTGGAAGAAAGTTTAGGGCCGCCTTGTCCCACCCAACCCGGCCCGGCGCAAGATCAATCCGAATAATTGATTGGCTCGACCAGGTGTTCAGGGTCCGAGATCGGCGGGGGCGGTGTGCGTCCCTGCGGTGCGGCGCGGGTCCATCTGCAATACCGCCTGCGAGCCGCTGCCCATGACCACGTAGTCGGATTTGACGGCATGTGCGTCGGCATGCGGGGTGCTGTGGATGCTGTAGCGCCAGATGGCCAGCACCAGCACCGCCAGCGCCACGGCGAAATACAGCATCAGGGCGGCGGGCCCCATCCAGTCCATCATGCCGCCACCCAGCACCGGGCCTACCGTGGAGCCTATGCCGTACAGCAGCAGCAGGCCGCCGGTCACTTCCAGCACCCGTGAGGGGTCGATCAGGTCGTTCACATGGGCCACGCTCAGGCCGTAGATGGCAAAAGACAGGCCGCCGTACACCACGCCCAGGCCGATCAGCAGTGTTTCGTTGCCCTCGGCCATGAAGTAGCCCGCCACTGCCACCGCCGCGCTCAGGGCGCAGACCAGAAACAGCACCCGGCGGCGGTCGTGCCGGTCCGACAAATGCCCCACCGGCCACTGGAACACCGCGCCGCCCAGGATGGTGGCGGCCATGAAGGTGGCGCTGCCGGTTTCGCTAAAGCCCACGCCCGTGGCAAACACCGTGCCCAGGCTGTAGAAGGCCCCGTTGAGCAGGCCCGCGCCAAACACCGCGATCACCCCAATCGGCGAGATGACAAACAGCTCCAGCAAGCCCAGCTTGGGCGCATCGGTGGGCTCGGGCTCGTTCACCGGTGTCAGTGTGATGGGCAGCATGGCGAATGAGAACAGGATGGACACCAGCGCAAAAGGCACAAAGCCGTGGCGATCGCCCAGCAAGATCAGCCACTGGCCCAGCGCCAGCGTCACCCCGCACACGGCCATGTAGATGGCAAACACCTTGCCCCGCTGCTGGCTGGTGGCCACTACGTTGAGCCAGCTCTCCACCACGATGTACAGGCCCAGCAGGCACATGCCGGTGATAAAGCGCAGCATGCCCCAGGCCCAGGGGTTGGTCCACAAGGCGTGCAGGATGGGCAGCGCCGAGGCCACCGTGGCCATGGAGGCAAAGGCCCGGATGTGGCCGACGCGGCGGATGATGACCGGGCAGGCAAAGGAGCCAAACACAAAACCCGCGAAATAGGCGGAGTTGATCAGGCCCGTCACCAGGGCCGAAAAATGGGCCGCACTGGCCTGTGCACCAATGGCTGCAAACAGCAGGCCGGTGCCCACCACCAGCATGCCTACGCCGCTGAGTAAGGAGGCCAGGGGGACGAGTATGTTGCGCAAGAGGGTTCCTTGTGTGGGCTATGGAAACAGGACTTACGCAAGTTCCCCCTGTAAGCCCGAAGGGCGATACAGGGGCGCTGCGAAAGTCCCAGGAAAGTTAACACGGACCGATGACTGGCAATTTCTGCTGCACTGCACCATCCGCGTGCAAAAACCGCCGTTGCCGCGCTTTCGGTCTGCACCGATTCGGTGGCTGGCATGCCGCGCACCGGTCCTGCCAACACGCCAAAGTACGGTGCGCAGCGCGGACTGCAGGGCCATGGAAGCGCGGCAGGGTGAACGGCCTGGCCGATCTCCTCGCAGCGTCTGCAAAACCCGTGCTTGGCGGCAATTTCGGGCGAAATAATTAGCCCTGCAAAAAACCGGTCCTCGCAACACCGCACTTTGTCCGGATGGACAGCTTGTGGCTCGTTCATAACAGGCTGACCCTATCGGGCTAGCTGAAATCCGACACTAATTGATGGTGCTGCGACGCAGGTGCATTTACGTACTTGAAGTCGTGTAAATAATTGAATCGCGCTTTAAAAATCAATTGTCCGAATAAGCGGATATACCGATACAAGAAAAAAAACCCACCCTATGATGGTTAGCGAGTGCAAAGCCACTTTGCTCTTGGGGTAGTTGCATGATTTTCAGACCTCTGCAGCGGACCCCTGTCCATCGACTTTGAAGGAATTTTTGATATGCCCATGAACGACATCCATCCAGAATCCAGCATCATTTTGGACCGCCGCCAACTCATCACAGGGGCCGCCGCTTTCGGTTTATCAGCGACTTTCGGTGCCATGCCAGCCATGGCCCAAGGCGCACCAAAAAAGGGCGGAACCCTGCGCATGGGCGTGGAAGGTGGCTCGGCCTCAGACAGCTTTGACCCCCGCACTTATGCCGACTCGGTAATGATCAACATCAGCCTGATGCTCTGGAACAACCTGGTGGAAGTGGCCGACAACGGCGATGCCACCGGCGAGTTGTTTGAAAGCTGGGAAGTCAAACCCGGCGCTGCCGACTGGATCTTTAATATTCGCAAAGGCATTACCTTTGCATCCGGCAAAACACTGGATGCCGACGATGTCATTTACTCGATCAATATGCACCGCGGCGAAACCAAATCGCCCGCCAAAGCACTGTTGGCCGATATCAGTGACATCAAGAAAATATCGCCCACGCAAATCCAGATTCTCATGACCAATGGCAACCTGGATTTGCCATATAACCTGAGCGATTACCACATCATCGTGGTGCCCAATGGCACGACCGATTTCAGCAAGCCCGACGGTACCGGTGCCTATGTGCTGGAAGAGTTTCAGGCCGGTGTGCGCGCCACCTTCAAGCGCAAGCCCGGCAACTACTGGAAGCCCAACCGTGGCAACTTTGACCGCGTGGAACTGCGCTACATCGGCGATGCCGCCGCCCGCACCCAGGCGCTGGTGACCGGCCAGGTGGACGTGATCAACCGCGTAGACCCCAAGACCGCCGGGCTGCTGGCCAAGAGCAAGGGCATCAAGCTGTCGCGCACACCGGGTGCAGGTAACCGCTTTGCGTTTGTGGCGCACACCGACAAGTCACCTTTCAGCAACCCCGACCTGATGATGGCGCTGAAGTTCGGCATCGACCGCAAGAAGATCGTGGACAACGTGTTCTCGGGCTACGCCTCCATCGGCAACGACCACACCGTGGGCGCGAAGATGAAGTACTACGACCCCAAGCAAAAGCTGCACGCCTACGATCCCGACAAGGCCAAGTTCCACTTCAAAAAGGCCAACATCACCGGCCCCGTGGAGTTGCAAGTCTCGGAAGGCGCTTTCTCGGGTGCCACTGACAGCGGCCAGGTGTTCCAGGAATCGCTGTCCAAGGCCGGTATCCAGCTGGACCTGAAACGTGTCTCGGGCGACGGCTACTGGGCCAACGTCTGGCTCAAGCAACCTTTCTGCGCGGTGTACTGGGGCAATCGCCCGACCATCGACAACCAGCTGACCAGCACCTTCAAGGCCAACACCACCTGGAACGACACCCACTTCAACAACCCCGAGTTCGAGAAGCTGCTGGTGGCCGCCCGGGTCGAGCTGGACCAGGTCAAACGCGCCCAAATGTACGCACGCTGCCAGGAGCTGATCAGCGAGAACTCCGGCATGGTGTGTTTTGCGGTGCAGGACTACATCGATGCGTACAACACCAAGCTGGGCGGTTTGACAGTCTCTGGCCGCTACGACCTGGCCGATGACCGCATCGCCGAAAAAGGCTGGTTCATCTAACGCTCGCTCCCAGGCTACAGCGCAAGCGCTTTTCGCAAAGGGAAAGCCTGCGTTCTGTTGCTAGCGGGGTGGGGCTTGGCCCCGCTCCGCTTTTTTTGGGTCAACCGCTTGCGTTGCCCTCCAGTCCACTCGGAAATTGCTATGGCGAAACTGATATTGAACCGCTTTTTTTTAGGCGTACTGACCCTGTTTGCAGTGTCGGTGTTGATCTTTGTGTGCACCGAAATTTTGCCCGGCGATGTGGCCGCGGCGGTGCTGGGCCAGGGGGCGACACCCGAGGCGCTGGCGGTGTTTCGCAAGGAGCTGGGCTATGACATTCCGTCCTACATGCGCTACTGGAACTGGCTGTTGGGTGTGCTGCAAGGCGACCTGGGCGTTTCGCTGACCAACAAGCTGGTGATCGTGGACGAAGTGCTGCCGCGTCTGGGCAACACCATGTTTCTGGCGGGCTACGCAGCGCTGATCGCGATTCCGGTGGCGGTGGGCCTGGGGGTGTATTCGGCCATCAACGAAGGCAAGATTTCCGACAAGCTGGCCAATATCCTGTCGCTGATTGCCATCTCGCTGCCCGAGTTCTTCATTGCCTACCTGCTGATCATCTTTTTCTCGGTGAACGTGGACTGGTTCCCGTCGCTCTCCACCGTGTTCAAGGGCATGCCGTTCAGCGAGCGTGTCTACCAGACCACGCTGCCTGCCATTACCCTGACGCTGCTGGTGGCCGCGCACATGCTGCGCATGACCCGCAGCTCGGTGCTGTCGGTGATGTCCACGCCCTACATTGAAATGGCGTTCCTCAAGGGTGCCAAGCGCGGGCGCGTCATCACCCGCCACGCCCTGCCCAATGCGGCCGCGCCCATCATCACCGTGATCGCCCTGAACCTGGCCTACCTGGTGGTGGGAGTGGTGGTGATCGAAGCGGTGTTTGTTTACCCCGGACTGGGGCAGTTGATGGTGGATGCTGTCTCCAAGCGCGACGTGCCGGTGATCCAGGCCTGCGGCCTGGTGTTTGCCATGGTGTTTGTGCTGCTCAACACCGTGGCCGACATTTTGGTGATCTTGGTCAATCCCCGCCTGCGCCACAAACGCTAACAAGAACAACAAGGAAGAACCCCATGAAACTCTTCGGACAAAAACCCACCCTGTCGGCCTGGTTCGGCCTGACCGTGGTGGCGATCTTCATCTTCATCGCTCTGTTTACCCCCTGGCTGGCACCGTATGCCCAGTCGGCCAACATCGGCGAGACCTGGGCCGAGCCCTCCAAGGCCATGTGGCTGGGCGGCGACCAGATCGGGCGCGACATGCTCACCCGCATTCTGTACGGCACCCGCATGACGATTGGCGTGGCCCTGGCCATCACCCTGTTGTCGTTCTTCATCGGCATCGTGCTGGGCTTTATCAGCGCGGTGGTGGGCGGTTGGGTGGATGTGTTCTTCAGCCGGCTGGTCGATGTGATGCTGTCCATCCCCGGCCTGATCTTTGCGCTCATCGTGCTGGGCGTGTTTGGCTCCAGCATCCCGGTGCTGATTTTGACCATTGCCGTGCTGGACTCCACCCGTGTGTTCCGCCTGGCGCGGGCACTGGGCATGAATTTGTCGGTGATGGAGTACGTGGAAGCCGCCCGCCTGCGGGGCGAAGGCCTGTGGTGGGTGATCAGCCGCGAGATCTTGCCCAACGCCTGGGCACCGTTGGTGTCGGAGTTTGGCCTGCGTTTTTGCTTCAACTTTTTGTTCATCGCCGGGCTGTCGTTCCTGGGCCTGGGCATCCAGCCGCCGTATGCCGACCTGGGCGGCATGGTGCGTGAAAACGCCGCCGCCATCAACTTCGGGATGATGGCCCCGATCTACCCCGCCGCCACCATTGCGCTGCTCACCGTGTCGGTGAACCTGGTGGTGGACTGGATGTTGTCCATGGATGCGCGCCCCTCGGGCGCACAGGCAGAACTTTAAGAAAGACGGTTTCACCATGGAAGAAAAAATCATTCTGCAAATCAAGGGCCTGCGCCTGGAGAGCATGGCGGGCAACGCCATTGTGGACAACGTGGACCTGAGCCTGCGCAAAGGCGAGGTGCTGGGTCTGATTGGCGAGAGCGGTGCCGGTAAATCCACCATCGGCCTGTCCAGCATGTGCTACGCCCGTGCCGGGGTGCACATCGCCGGAGGCGAAATCATTCTGGACGGCGTGAACATCCGCGCCCTGGATGCCGATGGGCGGCGCAGCGTGCGCGGCAAGCGCGTGGCCTACATCGCCCAGTCGGCCTCGGCGGCCTTCAACCCGGTGCACACCCTGATGGACCAGGTCTGCGAAGCGCCCTTGATCCACAAGCTGATGACCCGCCCCGAGGCCGAGGCCTGGGCGCGCCAGCTTTTCAAGGCACTGGACCTGCCCAACCCCGATACCTTTGGCGCCCGCTACCCGCACCAGGCATCTGGCGGCCAGTTGCAGCGCGCCATGGCGGCCATGGCCATGTCCTGCCGCCCCGACGTGCTGGTGCTGGACGAGCCCACTACCGCACTCGACGTGACCACCCAGATCGAGGTGCTGATCCTGCTTAAATCGCTGATCAAGCAGTACCACACCGCCGCGCTCTACATCACCCACGACCTGGCCGTGGTAGCCCAGGTGGCCGACCGCATCAAGGTACTGCGCCACGGCAAAGAGGTCGAAGAAGGCCAGACCCAGCAAATCCTCACCCACGCCAACCAGGACTACACCGCCCGCTTGGTGGCTGTGCGCGGGGCCGCGGCCAGCGAGCGCGCCAACGAGGCCACCGTCAAGCCCGAGACCGTGCTGTCCATCAAGGACTGCCAGGCCTATTACGGCGACTTCCATGTGGTCAAGGGCGTGTCGCTGGATGTCAAAGGCGGCGAAACTGTGGCCGTGGTGGGCGAATCCGGCTCGGGCAAATCCACCCTGGCGCGCATCGTCACCGGCCTGCTGCCGCCCAAAAGCGGCGAAATCATCTTCCAGGGCAAGGCCTTGCCGCGCGCCCTCAAGGCCCGCGACAAAGAGCTCAAGCGCCGCATCCAGTTGGTCTACCAAATCCCCGACGTGGCCATCAACCCCCGGCACAACCTGCTCGACATCGTGGGCCGCCCGGTGCAGTTCTACTTTGGCCTGGGCCGCCAGGCCGTGCTGGAGCGCGCCAAGGAGCTGATGGCACTGGTGGAGCTGCCGGTAGAGTTCTTGCAGCGCCGCCCCGGTCAGCTCTCGGGCGGGCAAAAGCAGCGTGTGTGCATCGCCCGCGCCCTGGCCGCCAAGCCGGAGCTGATCATCCTGGACGAACCCACCTCGGCGCTCGATCCGCTGGTGGCCGAAGAAATTCTCAAGCTGCTGCGCAAGCTGCAGTCGGAGCTGGGCCTGTCGTACGTGCTGATCACCCACGACCTGGATGTCGTGCACCGCATCGCCCACCGCACGGCGGTGATGCTGCAGGGGCAGTTTGTGGCCTTCGACCAGACCGACAAGATCTTCCACAACCCCGAGCATCCCTACACCCGCAAGCTGATCACCGCCGTGCCGGAAATGCGGGTGGACTGGCTGGACGGCGTGCTGGCCGAACGCGCAGCGGCAACTGCCTGATCCGCAGCCTGTAGACCCCGAGGGCCGGGCTTTCGAGTCCGGCCCTTTTTCATTCCAATTTTTATGCAATCCAATACCGCGCGCGGCATCTTGTGTTTGTGCCTGGGCGTACTCGTGTTCTCTCTGCAGGACGCGATCATCAAACAGGTCAGTGGGGCCTATCCGCTCACCGAGGTGGTGGCCATCCGCTCGCTGGTGGGCGTGCCGGTGCTGCTGGCCCTGGTGCAGCGCGAGGTGGGTTGGCGGGCCCTGTTCACCTCCCGCTGGGGTATTCTGGCGCTGCGTGCGCTGATTTTGTTTGTGTCGTACACGGCCTACTACATGGCGTTTCCGGCCCTGCCGCTGGCCGATGCGGTGGCGCTGTATTTCACCGTGCCCTTGTTCGTCACCGCGCTGGCCGGGCCGTTTCTGGGCGAAAAATCCAGCTGGAAAGTCTGGCTGGCGGTGATGGTGGGCTTTGCCGGGGTGATGGTGATGCTGCAGCCCGGCAGCGGCCTGTTTGAGCCCGCGGCCTTGTTGTCGCTGCTGTCGGCGGCCATGTACGGCAGCTCCATGCTGATGGCGCGCCGACTGGGCACCAGCCAGGCCGCGTCGGTGATGTCGTTCCACCAGAATGCGTTTTTTCTGCTGGGGGCCCTGGTGACCGCCGTGGTTTTGCACCAGCTGGGCATCGTGCGGGCCGAGCACCCCAGCCTGTCGTTCCTGGTGCGCCCCTGGGTGATGCCCACCTGGCTGGATGGCACGCTGATGGCGGTGTGCGGCGTGGTGGCCGCCGTGGGCACGCTGTTTCTCACCAGCGCTTACCGTATGGCCCGGGCTAGCGTCGTCACGCCGTTTGAATACATCGGCATCTTGTGTGCCCCTACCTGGGGCTATCTGTTCTTTGGTGAGGTGCCACGTGCCACCACGGTACTGGGCGGGGCCATCGTGGTCATCGCCGGGCTGGTGGCCCTGCGTGCGGCCGAGAAAACCTGATGGACACAAAAAAGCCGCGGCGGATCGCGGCTTTTTTGATTACTATGTTTTTTATAGCTACTACCGCCCATCTCATAAGCGCTAGCAGCCTAAATGGCCAATAAACGTCGTGTCTAAGTATCCCTTCCAGAGATACCGTGGAACTGGCTTTGCCAGGCCACTGGTATCGCCCCCTGCAAGGGGGTTGGCGAAGACACGAAGTGCGTAGCCTGGGGGTGAGCCAAATTTAGTCGTCGCTCAAGAGCACGTTGTAGATCACGGCACCCAGAATCGCACCGACGATGGGCGCTACCCAGAACAGCCACAAATCACCCATGGCACCGGGCACAAACAGCGCGGGGCCGGTGCTGCGGGCGGGGTTCACCGAGGTGTTGGACACGGGGATGGAGATCAAATGGATCAGCGTCAGGCACAGGCCGATGCTCAGGCCACCAAAGGCACCGGCAGCGCGCTTGGCGGTGGAGCCCAGAATCACGATCAGGAAGATGGCCGTCATCACCACTTCGCAGATCAGCACCGACTGCATGCTGAAGCCGCCGGGCGAGTTGGCGCCAAAGCCGTTGGTGGCAAATGCGCCCGCGCCGGTAAAGGCCTTGGCGGCATCAAAGTCGGCCTTGCCCGAGACGATCAGGTACAGCACGCCGGCTGCGGCGCACGCGCCCAGCACCTGCGAGATGATGTAACCCGGCAGGCCGGAAGCGGGGAAGCGCTTGCCCACGGCCAGGCCGATGGACACCGCGGGGTTGAAATGGCCACCCGAGATGGGGCCCAGCGCGTACGCGCCGGTCACCACCGTCAGGCCGAACGCCAGCGACACGCCCAGCAGGCCGATGCCCACGCCCGGGAAGGCGGCGGCCAGTACGGCACTGCCGCAGCCGCCGAGCGTCAGCCAGAAGGTGCCGATGAATTCGGCGGACCACTTTTTAAGATTGCTATCCATAGTTTCACTCCAATGTTTTGTTGTATTCCACATGCTGTTCGCCTGGTGCGAAAGCAGCACGCGGCGGCCATCATCGTCGCAGGTGAATGTGACGTGGGCAACTAATTCACACAATCGGCAGTTTTTTGCCGGGAAATTTGTAATAACCATTTACAAATGTCCAAGTTCATTGACACCTGGGAACCTTCTTGGCTGCTATGGCCTTGCAATCTGCCCGCCCGGCCATAATTGAGGGTTGCCCGGTACCACCGAGTGCCGATACCTCTTTGTTGAACCCTCCACACACACGAACATGACCAAGCAAACGCTTTCCTTCCAGGCCGAAGTGGCCCAACTGCTGCACCTCGTCACCCACGCGCTGTATTCCAACAAAGAAATCTTCATGCGCGAGCTGGTGTCCAACGCCTCCGACGCGTGCGACAAGCTGCGCTTTGAGGCCATTGCCAACCCCGGTCTGTACGAAGATGCGCCCAATCTGGAAGTGCGCGTGGCCTTCGACAAGGATGCCAAAACCCTGACCATCACCGACAACGGCATTGGCCTGACGCAGCAGGAAGCCATCGACAACCTGGGCACCATCGCCAAGAGCGGCACCAAGGACTTCGTCAGCAAGATGTCGGGCGACCAGAAGGCCGACTCGCAATTGATCGGCCAGTTCGGCGTGGGCTTTTACTCTGGCTTCATCGTGGCCGACCGCATCACCGTCGAATCCCGCCGTGCCGGTACGCCCGCCACGGAAGGCGTGCGCTGGTCCAGCGACGGCGGTGCCAGCGGTGGCGGCGCGTTTGAAGTCGAAGGCATCACCCGCGAAAAGCGCGGCACCAGCGTCATCCTGCACCTGCGCGACGACGCGCTCGACTACGCATCCGCCTGGAAGCTCAAGTCCATCATCGGCAAATACTCCGACCACATCAGCCTGCCCATCCTGATGGAAAAGGAAGAGTGGAAAGACGGCGACCTGATCGATCCCAGCAATGAAGAAGGCGGCCGCCAGCCCGGTGGCATGGTCAACACCGGCGAATGGGAAACCGTCAACAAGGCCAGCGCCATCTGGGCCCGCGCCAAGAAAGACATCACCCAAGAGCAGTACGACGACTTCTACAAGCAGATCAGCCACGACTTCGAAGCCCCGCTGGCCCACACCCACAACCGCGTCGAAGGCAGCACCGAATACACCCAGCTGCTGTTTGTTCCCGGCAAAGCTCCGCAAGACCTGTGGAACCGCGACAAAAAGGGCGGCTTGAAGCTGTACGTGAAGCGCGTCTTCATCATGGACGATGCCGAAGCCCTGCTGCCCAGCTACCTGCGCTTTGTGAAAGGCGTGGTCGATTCCGCCGACCTGCCGCTGAACGTGAGCCGCGAGCTGCTGCAGGAAAGCCGCGACGTCAAAGCCATCCGCGAAGGCTGCACCAAGCGCGTGCTGGGCATGCTGGAAGATCTGGCCAAGCACAACGCCTTGCCTGAAGCCTCGGCCGATGGCGTGACGGATGTAGTCAGCGACGAAGACAAGGCCCTGGTCGGCAAGTACAGCCAGTTCTACGCCGAGTTCGGCGCGGTGCTGAAAGAAGGCCTGGGCGAAGACTTTGCCAACCGCGACCGCCTGGCCAAGCTGCTGCGCTTTGCCAGCAACACCACCGACACCACCACCGTGTCGCTGGCGGAGTACAAGGCGCGCATGAAAGAAGGCCAGGAAGCCATCTACTACATCACCGCCGACAACGCCGCCGCCGCCAAGAACAGCCCGCAGCTCGAAGTCTTCAAGAAAAAGGGCATCGAAGTCCTGCTCATGACCGACCGCGTGGACGAGTGGGCGCTGAACTACCTGCAAGACTTCGATGGCACCCCCCTGCAGTCCGTCGCCAAGGGTGCGGTCGATCTGGGCAAGTTGCTCGACGAAGACGAAAAGAAAGCCGCCGAAGCTGCTGCCGAAACCTTCAAACCCCTGCTGGCCAAGCTGAAAGAGGCGCTGAAAGACAAGGCCGAAGACGTGCGCGTCACCACCCGCCTGGTCGACAGCCCCGCCTGCCTGGTGGTGCAAGACGACGGCATGAGCACCCAGCTCGCCCGCATGCTCAAACAAGCCGGCCAGACCGCCCCCGAAGTCAAGCCGGTGCTGGAAGTGAACGCCGAGCACGCACTGGTGAAAAAGCTCGAAGGCTCGGTGCACTTCAACGACCTGGCGCACATCCTGTTTGACCAGGCGCTGCTGGCCGAGGGCGGTTTGCCTGCGGACCCCGCTGCGTACGTCAAGCGCGTGAATGCGCTGTTGGTGTAAGAGGATTTGAGCGAAAAGTGGCTCTAGCGCTTATGGAATAGGCGCGAGCAGCTACTGATTTCGTAGCATGAGTGCCATGGAAAAGCCCCGCGGTTGTGAGACCGGCGGGGCTTTTTGGTGGGTCGTGGTTCATTTCATATGTTCAGTAAACTAGACAAATAAGGATGTTTTGATTAAATTGCTGGACATATGAACACGCTAGTCGATTCCGCCATCCTGCAACGCCAGTTGCTGCTGCAACTTGGCGACCGGCTGCGCCGCCTGCGCAAGGCGCGCAAGCTGAGCACCGTCGAAGCCGCCAGCCGCGTGGGCATCTCGCGCACCACCCTCAGCGCCGTGGAGGCCGGTGACCCCGCCCCGTCCATCGGCACTTATCTGCGCGTGATGTCGTTGCTGGGCGTTGGCAGTGACCTGGCCCTGCTGGCAGGCGATGTGCTGCACCCCGCCCCAGCCGACTCCGCCGCCGCCCGCTCCTTGCGCAGCCCGCCCCAGGTGCAGGTGATGGTGATGGTGACCACCGACCCCACCCGCCACCAGGCCCAGGACCTGCAAAGCCTGGTGCTGCACGAGGAAGCTGTCAGGCGGGTGCGCGCTGACCCCGCCCTGCTGCAACAGGCCCAAGACCTCCTCCAGACCTGGCTCAGCGCGGGCAACCACCGCTCGACCAGCCTGTGGCTGGAATGGAAAGACATCCTGGAGGGCGGCCAGTGGCGCAAGGCATTAGGCCGCACGCGTCGCGCGCAGGAGCTGCGCCAGGCATCCCCGTTGACCCCCGTGCTGCCACCCGCTGTGCGCGAGCGCATCCTCGCCGAGCTGGGCAGCCTTAAAAAAGGCATCGTCCTCGGCCAGGAGCCAGCGCCGTGAACCGTGACGAACTGGAGCACCTCATCCGCGCCTGCGGTGCCATCACCAACCAGTACGAACTGGTGATCCACCAGGGTGCAAATGATGAGGTGGAGTCCGCATGGGATGCAGAAATTCTGCGCAGACTTGGCGAAGTGGACGAAGGCACCGCCAAGCTCGTTTCCGCAGAAGATGCTTTTTCCCAAGTGCGCCGAGCCGTGGGCTAAGTATGGAGATGCGAGTTGCTTGTACCGCCACATCAATTAGCGCTACATCAAGTCATTCCGAGAAAAGATTTTTTCCCGATTTACTTCTTCGCGAATTACATCTTGAATCCGCAATTGCCCATCTTTTGCGAAATAAATCAATTTGGTGTCATTGGGCTCGCTCCCATACCAACGCGCCCCTACAAGCGAGTCGTCCCACAAAAGGACTTGACCGTTATTCAAGCGGCATCGATAACTGAAACTCTTGCCATCTGAGGGGCGTTCGTACTTGACTTGTACATGATCTGTTAGCACGGTCGCCGCCATAATTCCTGGCTCTCGCCCATATTCGACAGACATTGCAGCCTTGCAAATTTGCGCAGTGGTGAATCCACCCTCGTCTGCCACTGGTGCCCCACTTTGCGGTGGTGGCGTAGGTGGAGAATAGTTTCCACAAACCGCTAGGGAATGTTTTCGACGTTCTGTGTCTACAAGTTGCGCTACAACAACTGACACACCGTACTTCTGCATGATGGATTTCAAAGCTGCTGTACACCACATTTTTTCCCAATTTTCGGTCACGTTCAGGTTGTATTCGTAAACATCCTTATTGGTCGCGGCCCCTTCTCTGGTCAGCATCGTAGGGTTCTTGGCAGTGATGTAAGTCATGTACGAAAGCGGCAAACGACTTGTCTGGGTTGCGGGTGCCGCCCCTACAAGGTCAGCTGGGTGCTGCCCCACCAATTCATTGGAGTAAATAGCGATGGCTTGGGTTACCGTCGGTTGCTTACTGGCAGTAACTTCTTCGGATTTTCTGCATGACGAAGCTGCAAACGCACAGATGAGGGTTAGCGTTAAAAGTAGATGCCGATTAGTTTTTGGAACATTAAAAGTTATCACTAGAAGTTTTCCAGAGTTTTTGGAGAGATTTAAAAGCTAAAGATTTTCAGGGCTCCACGAGCAACAACGCTAGCTTGCGGCAATCCGTAAGGCCCAACCACGGTCACACCGCCTTCACTGTGCCCATGTTCGACGCGTTCATGAAGCGCACCATCCCCGTCCCCGGCTGGCGCTAATTGTTACAGCAGCCCCACCGCATTTCCCCGGAAAATGGTGGGTTAGTCTGCACAGGAGCCCAGCATGGATACACCCACCCCCAACACCGTCCGCCTCCACCGCGTCCTGCGCGCCCCGCCCGAGCGGGTTTACCGGGCTTTCCTCGACCCCGATGCCTGGGTCAAGTGGGTGCCGCCGCACGGGTTCACGGCCAAGATTCACCAATTGGATGCGCGGGTGGGGGGCAGTTTCCGCATGTCGTTCACCAACTTCGGCACCGGCAGCAGCCATTCCTTTGGTGGCACCTACCTGGAGCTCACGCCGCACACGCAGATCCGCTACACCGACACCTTTGACGACCCCAATCTGCCGGGCGAGATGCAGGTGACGGTGACTCTGCGGCCGGTGGCCTGTGGCACCGAACTGAGCGTGGTGCAGGAGGGGATTCCGGCGGTGATTCCGGTGGAGTTTTGCTACCTGGGCTGGCAGGAGTCGCTGGGCCTGCTGGCGCAACTGGTCGAGCCCGAGATTCCCGATGGGGCTTGAGTATTGGCGTGCGGCTGGCGTGGGGATTTGTACGGTGGTCTACGACCCGCGACAGGTACGGCTACGCCGGTAAAGTAATTGCTATGCATTCAATAGCTGTTCATGCTTATAGAGTAAGCGCGAGAGGCCAAAACCTC
Source organism: uncultured Albidiferax sp. (assembly GCA_963513125.1). GTDB lineage: Bacteria > Pseudomonadota > Gammaproteobacteria > Burkholderiales > Burkholderiaceae_C > Rhodoferax_B. The sequence goes on along the minus strand of CAUPPH010000012.1, from coordinate 143,378 downwards.
TAAGGTTTATACGGAGCCTGCGTTCCTAATTCATCTACCCCCGCCGCTTCTGCCAGATCACCAGCCCGATGCCGCCCAGGATGGCCACCGATGTCAGCACCAGGTGCAGGCTGGCCGATTCGCCCAGAAAGGCGATGCCGCCCAGCGCAGCCAGCACCGGTACGCTGAGCTGCACGCTGGCCGCTGCGGTGGACGACAGCGTGGGCAAGGCGGTGTACCAGATGGCGTAGCCGATGCCCGATGCCAGCGCGCCCGAGGCCACGGCGTACAGCAGCCCCGCCGTGTCCAGCGACACGTGGGCGTAGCTGGCCGCCGACAGGACCAGCGCCAGGGGCACCGCCCGCAGAAAGTTGCCCGCGCTCACCGCCAGCGGGTCGCCCGCGCCCTTGCCGCGCAGGGAGTACACGCCCCAGGCCACGCCTGCGCCCAGCATCAGCACGGCGCTGGGCAAGGGCGGTGCGGCCAGGCCGGGCAGCAGCAAGGCCAGCAGCCCGGCCAGGGTGGTCAGCACACCGGCCCATTGCACGGGCCGCAAACGCTCGCCCGTCCACAGGCCGTGACCGAGCATGGTGGCCTGCACCGCGCCGAACAGCAGCAGCGCGCCGGTGGCCGCCGACAGGTGCACGTAGGCCCAGGAGAACCCCGCCGCATAGGCGCACAGGGCCGCGGCGGAAACCCAGTTACCGTTACCGCTGGGCCGACTGCCACGGCGACATTGCAGCAGCAGCCACAGCGTCAGCGCACCGGCCACCAGCCGCACGCTGGTGAAGCTGGCGGCATCGATGGCGGTGTGGCGCAGCGCCAGGCGGCACAGCAGGGAATTGCCCGCAAAAGCCAGCATGGCGCAGGCCGTCAGCAGCAGGGAGCGGGTGCGGGTCATGGCGGTATCCATTGGTCGGGGGAAGGGGCCATCTTATCCGCCAGGCCTTCGGAATGCCCGCAGATGGGTTGTATGGGTTTTAGGCTGTTCGTGCTTATCCAATCAGCGTAGCCAGCTATTCAAAATAGAGCAAATGCCGCGTGTTGCGGCAGGGCTGTTTCAACCCGCTGAGACGGTCAGCGGTGCGCAGGCAGCGCGTTCAGCGGGATGCGCAGGTAGGCCACACCGTTGTCGTCGGCGGGCGGGAAGTTGCCCGCACGCACATTCACCTGGATGGACGGCAGGATCAGTGTGGGCACCTCCAACGTGGCATCGCGGGCGGTACGCATGGCGACGAAGGTGGCTTCGGAAATGCCGTCGCGCACATGGATGTTGTGGGCGCGCTGCGCGGCCACCGAGGTCTGCCAAGCCGGTGCCCGGGCGGTGGGCGGGTAGTCGTGGCACACGTACACCGTGGTGTCGGGCGGCAGCGCCAGCAGGCGGTGGATGGAGGCGTAGAGCTGGTGCGCGTCACCGCCCGGAAAGTCGGCGCGGGCCGTGCCTACATCGGGCATAAACAACGTGTCGCCGACAAACACCGCGCCATCCACCTGGTATGCCATGTCGGCCGGGGTGTGGCCGGGCACCAGCAGGGCGGTGGCCTCGATTTCGCCGATGTGGAAGGTTTCGCCGTCCTGGAACAGGTGGTCGAACTGGCTGCCGTCGGGCACAAAGCTGCGCTCCAGGTTGAACAGCTTTTTGAACGTGGCCTGTACCGTGCGGATACGTTCACCGATGGCGATGCGCCCGCCCAGCTGCTTTTGCAGGTAGCGCGCGCCCGAGAGGTGGTCGGCATGGGCGTGGGTTTCCAGAATCCAGTCCAGCTGTAGGCCCTGCTCCCGCACATAGGCCACCAACCGGTCGGCCGAAACCGTGGCGGTGCGGCCCGACTTGAAGTCGTAGTTCAGCACCGGGTCGATGGCGGCGGCGCGGCGGGTGGACGGGTCCCAGGCGATGTAAGACACGGTCCAGGTTGCTGGGTCAAAAAAGCCTTCGGTGTGCAAGCGGGCGGTCATGGTGCTGTCCTACAGTTGGTTGACATATATTATATAAATAAATATAATGAATGCAAATCCACTCTCCGCTTACCCATGACACACGCCCCCCCTGCCATCGACCCCGCCGTGCTGCGGGGTGCCGCCCACCATGCGGTGGCCGCCATGAAAGTGCTGGCCAACGAAGACCGTTTGATGTTGCTGTGCCAGTTATCGCAAGGCGAAATGTGCGTCGGCGACCTGGAGCTGCAGCTAGACATCCGCCAGCCCACCTTGTCGCAGCAGCTGGGCGTGCTGCGCAGCGAAGGCGTGATCAGCCCGCGCCGCGACGGCAAGAACATCTACTACAGCGTCGCCGATCCGGCGATGCTGGACATCCTGGCGGTGCTGTACCGCTTGTACTGTCCCAAGGAGGCGTGATGGCCATCGACTGGAACCATTTCACCCCGCTGGCATCGCTGGCCGGTGGCGCGCTGATCGGCCTGGCCGCAGCCATGTTCGTATTGCTGAACGGGCGCATTGCCGGTATCAGCGGTGTGCTGGGCGGGCTGCTGGTGCCCACGCGGGGCGACATCGCCTGGCGGCTGGCCTTTGTGCTGGGCCTGGTGGGCGCGCCGTGGGTGTACCTACCGTTTGCCCCGCTGCCCGCGCCGCAGATCGACGCGGGCACCGGCACGCTGGTGCTGGCCGGGCTGCTGGTGGGCTTGGGCACGCGCTATGGCGCTGGCTGCACCAGCGGGCACGGCGTGTGCGGGCTGTCGCGCCTGTCGCCGCGCTCTCTGGTGGCCACGGTCGCCTTCATGGCCGCGGGCTTTGTCACGGTGTTTGTGGTGCGCCACATCTTGGGTTGGTAAACACGTTCTAAGGAGACTCCATGGTTTTTATCGCTGCTTTGTTATCGGGCCTGGTGTTTGGCCTGGGCCTCATCGTCTCGGGCATGGCCAACCCGGCCAAGGTGCTGGGTTTTCTGGACCTGGGTGGCCTGTGGGACCCGTCCCTGGCGTTCGTGATGGGCGGGGCCATCGCCGTGGGTACGGTGGCTTTTGCGGTGGCCCGGCGGCGCAGCCTGTCGCTGCTGGGCAGTGCCATGCTGCTGCCCAGCGCCCGCCACATCGACCGCCGCCTGGTGGGGGGCAGCCTGCTGTTTGGCGTGGGCTGGGGCGTGGCGGGTTTCTGCCCGGGCCCGGCGCTGGTCGGGGTGGGCATGGGACTGGTCAAGGCCGGAGTGTTCGTGGCGGCCATGCTGGTGGGCATGGGTCTGTTCGCGTGGCTGGAACGCCGGTAACCACGCCGCCATGACCGGTAACGCAAGCTGGCTGGCTGCATTGGCCACCTTACTGATCCTGGCAGGGTACGAGGTGCTACTGGCGATAGCCCAGCGCCGTCACCCGGAGCGCCTGGCCCGTACCGCCCATGCCGCCTTGCGCGAGGAGTGGTTTGCCGCCGTGTCGGCACACAACGGTTCGGAGTTGTTGGCGGTGCAGACGCTGCGCAACTCGCTGATGTCGGCCACCATGGCGGCCTCCACCGCCGCGCTGGGGTTGATGGGCACCGCCACGCTGGCCGTGCCTGCCTTGCACGCCAGCATCGATGCCGCAACCGACGGGCCCATTTTTACCGCCCGGCTGGCGCTGGAGTTGCTGTTGCTGGCGGTGCTGCTGGCATCGCTGGTGTCGTCGGTGACGGCGGTGCGCTACTACCACCATGCCAGCTTTATCTGCGCCATGCCCATCGGCTCCGCCGCCCGCGAGCGATGGCGGGCCGTGGGCAGCGCCTACGTGCGCCGGGCCGGCATGCTGTACAGCTGGGGGCTGAAGCACCTGGTCTTGGTGGCACCGCTTCTGGCATCCATCCTGCACCCGCTGGCCGGGCCCGTGGCTGCCGTGGGGGTGGTGGCGGCGCTGGTGGGGTTTGACCGGTTTGCGCCCCAGGATGCCCTGGATCAGTAGATTTTTAGGCCGCCTGCGCTTATAGATAGGGCGCAACCAGCTATATTTTATGTAGCTATAGTCTCAGCGTTCGGCCATCGCCAGCCGCGCCGCCATGCCCATAAACACCGTGCCCGCCATGCGGTTTAGCCACAGTTGGGCGGCGGGCGAGCGGCGCAGCCGGGTGCTGACGGTGGCGCTGAAATAGGCGATGGCCCCAAAGGTGATCAATGTGGACGCGATGAAGATGGCACCCAGCACGCCAATTTGCGTGGCGATAGGGCCGCGCTCGGCGTGTACAAACTGCGGCAGCAAGGCCAGAAAGAAGAACACGATTTTCGGGTTGGTCAGGTTCATCACCCAGCCGCGCAGGAAGATGCGGCGCAGGTCGGGCTGCTGCTCCACCGGTGCTGAAAGCGTGCCCGCCGGGGCCCGAAAAGCCTGCCAGGCCAGATACGCCAGGTAGAGCGCGCCCACCACCTTCAGTACGGTAAACGCCGTGGCTGATGCCGCAAAAATGGCCGCCAGGCCCAGCGCTACCGCCAGGGTGTGCACCGCCAGCCCCGCGCACATGCCCAGCATGGCCACCAACCCGGCTTTGCGGCCCTGGGTCACCGACTGCATCATCACAAAAATATTATCTGGCCCCGGCGCAAAACCCAGCATGAAAACCAGGGCGAAGAAGGCGAGGCAGGTGTCGATGGACGGCATGGAAAACCTTTTGGTAGTGGCGTAACCGCACGGCAAAGCGTCGGCGCGGGCAAATTATGCGCCGGGCGCGGCACCGATAATTTCCACATGTCCATCCCCCGCAAAACCCAACTCGACCCCCTCGCCATCGCCTTGTTGCTCGCCTGCTGCATGTTCTGGGGTTTCCAGCAGACCCTGGTGAAGGCCACCATGGCCGAGGTGCCGCCGGTGTTCCAGGCCTGTGTGCGGTTTGCGGTGTCCAGCGTGGCGGTGGCGCTGTGGTGCCGGTGGCGCGGTGTGCGGCTGGGTTTTGCATCGGAACCGGCGGGGGCGTGGCGTTTCGGGCTGCTGGCGGGCTTGCTGTTTGCGGCGGAATTTGCCTGCATCCACGCCGGGCTGGAGTACACCCTGGCCTCGCGCTTGACGGTGTTTTTGTACAGCGCACCGTTCTGGGTGGCGCTGCTGCTGCCGCGCTTCATTCCTGGCGAGCGGCTGCGCGGCGGGCAGTGGCTGGGCCTGGGCTGTGCGTTTGCGGGTCTGGCGCTGGCCATGGGCGAGGGCTTGTTCCGCCACCCTGCGGGCAATGCCTACCCGTTGGCCTGGCTGGGCGATGCGCTGGGTCTGCTGGCGGGGCTGATGTGGGGGCTGACCACGGTGGTGATCCGTACCACGTCGTTTGCCCGCGTGCCGCCCGAAAAGCAGTTGCTCTACCAGGTGGGCGTGAGCGCGGCCACGTTGCCACTGGTGTCGTGGGCGCTGGGCGAGCCGTGGAGCTTGCGTTTCAGCGGCTTTGCCACCGGCTCGCTGCTGCTGCAGGCCATCGTGGGTGGCTTTGTGAGCTACCTGGCCTGGATGTGGATGCTGGGCCGCTACCCGGCCACGCGGATGTCGGTGTTTGTGTTTTTGACCCCGGTGTTCGCCCTGCTATTCAGTGCTTGGTGGCTGGGCGAGCCGCTGTCGGCGGGGTTGCTGGGCGCTATGGCGTTGGTGGGCGCGGGCATCGTGCTGGTGAACCGCCAGCCGGGGGGGGTGGCCCAGCCCATCAAGGTTTGATGCTTTTTGGACTGCCCGCCCTTATTTCATGCGCGCAAATAGCTATGTATTTAATAGCAAATATCGGAAATCAACCCTTTTTGCTGCCAAACGCCAGCAGCAAACCGCCCACCACAATCGCGCCTACGCCGGCCCAGATGGGTACGTTCACGGTTTCCTTTTCTTTCACTGACAGCTCCAGCGGTCCGATTTTGACGGCGGTGGTGTCCTTGGTATAGCTGAAGCTGCCGTAGACCAGGGCCAATACGCCTGCGGCGATGAGGGTGACGGCGACAAGTTTGAGGGCGTTCATGAGATGGGTGGATTCCTGGGTTGCGCGCGGCGGGGTGCTGCGCTGTGGGGGATTTTGCGCTACGCCGGGCGGGTTACGCCTCGGCGCGTTCGGCCCAGCGCTCGCGCCATTCTTTGAACTTCTCCACCGGCAGCGGTTTGCTCATGTGGTAGCCCTGGGCTTCGTCGCAGCCTTGTTCGCGCAGCAGGTCAAAGATGGCAGCGTTTTCCACGCCTTCGGCTACCACGCTCAGACCCATGTTGTGGGCCAGGTCGATGGTGGAGCGCACGATCTTGGCATCGTCCGGGTCGCGTTCCATGCCCATCACAAAAGATTTGTCGATTTTCAGCTCGTCCACCGGCAGGCGCTTGAGGTAGGCCAGCGACGAATAGCCGGTGCCGAAGTCGTCGATGCTGAGCTTGAAGCCGCGTTCGGACAGGCGGTTGAGCGTGCCTTCGGCGCGCAGCGGGTCGTCCATGATGGCGCTCTCGGTGATCTCCAGGCAGAAGCCTTCGGGGGCCACGCCGTGCTTGGCCAACAGTTTGTCCAGCTCGTCCGGGAAGTCCAGCGCCATCAGGTCGCGGGTAGACAGATTGACGGAAATGCGCATGGGCTGTCCGGGCTGTTGCAGCCCGGCCCACTGGCGCGCGGCCTCGTCGAACATCCACAGGGTGAGCTGGCGCACAAAGCCGGTTTGCTCGGCAAACGGAATGAAGGAGTCGGGCGGCACCAGGCCGCGCTCCGGGTGCTCCCAGCGCACCAGGGCTTCGGCGGCGATGACTTTGCCCGTGGTGAGCTCGATCTTGGGCTGCAAAAACAGCCGCAGTTGGTTGTGCTCTACCGCGCGGCGCAGCTCGGACAGCAGCGACAGGGTTTGCTTGCTGGACGAGTCGAGTGCCGGGTCGTAGAGCTGGAACACGGTGGTTTTGCGCTTGGCCACGTACATGGCGACCTCGGCGCGGCCCAGCAGGGTGTCCACGTCCTGCGCGTGCTGCGGCCAGCAGGCGATGCCCATGCTGGCGCTCAGGTCCACGGCTTGGTCGGCAGCCCGCAGCGGGGCTTCAAAGGCCGAGGCAATGGCCTTGGCCATCTTGATCGCAGCCTCGGCATCGGCTTGGTGCAGTAGCACCGAGAACTCATCGCCCCCCAGCCGGGCCACCAGTGCCCCGTTGTCGTCCATGCAGTCCAGCAGGCGCGTGGCAACGGCCTTCAGCAGACGGTCGCCCAAGGCGTATCCCAAAATGTCATTGACGTGTTTGAAGCGGTCCAGGTTGAGGGTGATGACGGCCAGCGGCTGCTGTGGGGCACCGCTGAGGGCGGGCCGTTGGTCCATCTCTTTTTTCAGCAGATTGCGAAAGTTCAGCCGATTGGGCAACTGGGTCAGATCGTCCCAATAGGCCAGCCTTTCGATCTGGGTTTTATCGTCGGCAATGTCGTTGCGCATCTGGTCAAAGGCTTTGGCCAAATCGCCGATTTCGTCGTGCCGCTTGGTGTGTTGCACGGGTTGGTCGTATTCGCCATCGCCCAGGCGCTTGGCATCGTCCGCCAGCGAGCGCAGGGGTTGGGTCACGCTGCGGGCGGCCAGGGTGCTGCCCAGGCCAAACAGCAGCAAGCCCAGGGCGGTGATGCCCAGCAGAATCAGTTGCAGGTCTTCAAACGCCGCGGTGGACTGGTTCAGAGAGTGCGCCAGCAGCACATCGACGCTGCCGCCGATGGTGTGAGGGGCTATGTGGCGGATGATCAGCGTGTCGCCCTGGCTGTTGAATTCGCGGCTGGCCAGACCCGCCCTTTGCAGATCGGCCAGGGTGTTGGCGGGCAGGGTGGAGATGGGCACCGTGCTGGTTTTGCCGCCATCGGTGCTCAGCGCCAGTACCAGGCTGACGTTGGAGAGCTTGAACAGGTTTTCTGCCAGTGTCTTGTCGGTGGCAAAGCCCATCAGGATCCAGCCGATTTGCAGCGGAGCCTTCAGGGGCACCATCACGAACAGGTAAGGCAGGCCTTGCACCACGGCGAGCTGCCCGATCTGCTTGCCGTTTTGCAGCGGCGTGGCGATCTGCTGCAGATAGTCGGTCGGGATGGCGGTGTTGCCCGCGCTGACGGCGATCGGCTTCAGGCTGATATCGAGCAAGGCGGTGACACCCGCACCGGTACGCTCGCCGTAGTTTTCCAGGGCCGAGCGGATGGTGGCTTCATCCAGCGAGGTGACGGTTTCCTTGAAGCCGGAGTCGTTTGCCAGCACCACGGCACCTTGCGTCAGGCGCTGGATTTTTTGCTCCACCAGGCTGCTCCAGACCCGTTCTGCCCCCACCAGGTCACTGGCCACCTGGCGGCGGGCATTGGTCTCGATGCTGAGGTGCACCAGCACCAAGACTGCGGCCTGCACCACCATCAGCAGCGCCAACGACAGCACCACAATGCGGGTGGACAGCCGCCAGCCGCCCATGTGCAGGCGCCGCAGCACGCGCGAGATCATGGGACCAGTCCGGCCATCCGCACGGCCACCGTGGCACCGGTGGCGGGCACCGTCAGGGCCTGGTCCAGCGCGGGCGTGCCCACCGGCAGGCGGGTGTGCCAGGTGCGCAGGCGGTAGTTGCCCGCAGGCACGTTGTCCAGGCTGAGCTTGCCATCGGCTCCGCTGCGGCCAAAGTAGGGCGTGGGCACCACAATGACCCAGGCGACCATGCTGTCGTGGATATTGCAGCCCAGCACCGCGATGCCGGGCTTGTCGAACACCACCGGGCTGGCGGTGGTGCCCGCATAGAGTTTGAGCTCGAAGCGCTTGGTGTCCGAGAACGAATACACCTGATGGCGCACGGTGTCGTGGTTGGGAAACTGCACGGCTGAGCCCACGGTGACCACGCGCACCTGCGGGTCAAACTGGCGGTTGGCCTGGGCCACCTCGGCCCCTTGCAGGGGCTTGGCCGCCGCCGCCGTGTCTTTCGACTCCAGGTACACCACTGCGCCAGGCAGGGCTTGGCCCGCGCTGTCTTGCAACTGCACCTGCACATTGGCCGCCCACACCGGCAGGGCGGCACACAGCAGGGTGGACAGACATAAAAATGGGCGCATGGGCAGACCGGGTGAGAGAGTTACAAATTGTGGACGGATATTAATACGGGGCCGTCTGCTGTAACCGATTGCGGGACTTAAATGTCTGCCTTGAGGTAGTGCGCCCCGGCAATGGGGTTGTGGTAATAAGGCGGCACCTCGGCGAAGCCCAGGTCCTCGTAGAGTGTGCGGGCGGCTTCCATCTCGACCAGGGTGTCGAGCAGCACGCAGTCGTATCCGGCAGCGCGGGCGGCATCCAGCGCGGCTTCGACCAGCTGGCGGCCCAGGCCGAAGCCCCGAAATGCTTTGCGCACATACAGGCGTTTCATTTCGCTGGCATTGGCGTAGTCCACGTTGTCCAGCGGGCGCAGGGCGCAGCAACCGGCCAGCGCGCCGTCCACCAGGGCCAGCAGCAGCGCGCCACGCGGGGCGGCGTAGTCGCCGGGCAGGGTGGCCAGCTCGGTGTCAAACGACTGGAAACACAGGTCCACGCCTAGCTGGTCGGCGTATTCCTGAAAAATGGCGCGGGTGGCATCGAGTTCCTCAGGCTGGGTGGGCGTGAGCAAGCTGACGGATGCGATCTCTGGGGTGTTCAAGGCGGTGCGGTGGCGGGCTGCGACGGGGCCAGTTTAGGGCAGTCGAGCACCGCTGGGGGCAGAATTTGCTTTTGCTCTATTTTTTGTAGCTGCTAGCGTAGGTTAAATATGCGCTAGAGGCCTATTTCTTATAAAAAAAACCGGCTCAGGCTTCCTTGAGCAGTTTTTCGATCAGCTTGTGCAGTTCGGGAAAGTCGGGCTCGCCCACGAAGCGCTTGACGATCTCGCCGCGCTTGTTGACCAGGAAGGTCGTGGGGGTCAATTGCACCGGGCCCCAGGCATGGGCGGCGGCACCGGTGTTGTCGATGGCCACGTCAAACGGCAGCTTGCGGGTTTGCGCATAGTTGACCACGTAGCTGGGCGGGTCGTAGGCCATGGCGATGGCCAGCGTGTTGAAGCCCTGGGCGTGGTATTTATCGTAGGTGGCGATGATCTTGGGCATCTCGGCCACACAGGTGGTGCAGCTGGTGGCCCAAAAGTTGACCAACGTCACCTGGCCCTTGAGGTCGGCAGTGGTTTTTTGGCTGCCGTCCAGCAGCACATAGGTGGCCATGGGGGCGGCGCTGGCGCTGCTGGTGGTCAGATAATAGGCCCCCGAGCCCAGGGCCAGCAGGGCTGCTACGCTGGCGGCTACAAACGTTTTTTTCATACCAAGGGGTTCCTATGCATCGTCGCCATTTTAATTCTGCCGCGCTGTCAGCGTTGGGCGTGTTGGTGTTTGCTACGGCACAGCAGGTCCACGCCCTGTCGCTGGCCGATCTGACCGACAAAGAGGCCAACCAGGGCCTGAAAGCCGCGCTGGAAAAGGCCGCCGTGGCAGCGGTAGGCCTGTTGGGCCAGACAGATGGATTCCTGGGCAACGAAAAAGTTCGCATTCCTTTGCCCGGCTACCTGGATTCTGCGGCCAAGATGCTGAAAAACCTGGGCCAGGGCAAGCGCGTGGACGAGCTCATCACCAGCATGAATCGCGCCGCCGAAGCCGCCGTGCCGCTGGCCAAAGACGCGCTGGTGGGTGCAGTGAAAAGCATGAACTTCACCGATGCCAAAAACATCCTCAGCGGCGGCGACAACGCCATGACCACGTTTTTTGCCGACAAAACCCGTGAGCCGCTGTTCACCAAATTCCTGCCCGTGGTCACCAAATCCACCGAAAAAGTGGGTGCGGCCGAAAAGTACAACCAGTTCGCCAGCAAGGCCGCCGGGTTCGGGCTGGTGAAGAAAGAAGACGCGTCCATCCAGGACTACATCACCCGCAAGGCCCTGGACGGCCTGTACACCATGATTGGCGAGCAAGAAAAAGCCATCCGACAGGACCCGGTGGGCACCGGCAGCGCGGTGCTGAAGAAGGTTTTTGGCGCGACGTTTTGAGCTTTCGCCGCGTCGCTTGCCTGACCCTGGCCGGGCTGGTGGCCTGCAGCCCGGCACTGAACTGGCGCACCGCGCGCTCAGATGCCCACGATTTGTCGATGTTGCTGCCCTGCAAACCCGACAAAGCCACGCGCGACGTGCCCATGGCTGGGGCCACGGTGGCACTGGACATGCAGGGCTGCGATGCCGCCGAGGCCACGTTTGCCGTGTCCCATGTGCGCCTGGCCGATGCCGCCCAGGTCAGCGCGGCATTGGCGGGCTGGCAGACCGCTACCTTGACCAACCTGCGTGCGACCCGCCCGCAAACCCAGTCGTTCGAGATTCCCGGCGGCCAGTTGGGCGTGCGCTGGGCAGTGCAGGGCCAGCGCGCCGATGGCCGCCCGGTCAGTGCCCAGGCCGTGTGGTTTGCCCGTATCCAGCCCGACGGCATCGACCTGTTTAATGCGGTGGTGTATGCCGATAAAAACGATACCGCTGTGGCGGACACTTTCTTTACCGGCCTGCAATTCGAGGGAATCCACCCTCGCCCATAATTGAGCCCGCATGAACAGCATCCTCATCATCGCCCACGCCCCGCTTGCGCATGCCCTGCGCGAGTGCGCGCTGCACGTGTTTCCCGACTGCGCCAGCGGCGTGGTGGCACTGGATGTGCAACCCCATACCCCGCCCGAAGAAACCTTTGCCATGGCCCGTATTGCCATAGACCAACAGGGCTCCGGGCAATTTCTGGTGCTGAGCGATGTGTTCGGTGCCACGCCCTGCAATGTGGCGCAGAAGCTGGTGGATGGGGTCCGCTCCAAGCTCATCACCGGTGTCAACCTGCCCATGCTGCTGCGCACCGTCAGCTACCGCCATGAATCGCTGGAGGCCCTGGTGGCCCGCGCGCTGATCGGCGGCACGCAGGGCATCATGCAAGTCGCCATCACCGCACCCCAGAACCAAGCCCGCAAGAAGCATGATCCAAACCTCCACGACCATCAACAATAAACTGGGTTTGCATGCCCGCGCCTCCGCCAAGCTCACCAAGCTGGCGGGCAGCTTCCCCTGCGAGGTCTGGATCGCCCGGGGCGAGCGCCGTGTCAACGCCAAAAGCATCATGGGCGTGATGATGCTGGCCGCTGGCATCGGCAGCACCGTGGTGATCGACACCGACGGCCCGCAAGAGCAGGAAGCCATGGACGCATTGCTCGCCCTCATCGCCGATAAGTTCGGAGAAGGCCAGTGACCTTCGCCATCCACGGCTTACCGGTCGCCCGCGGCATCGCCATCGGGCGCGCCGTGCTGGTCGGCTCCAGCCGTGTGGAGGTGGCGCATTACTTCATTACACCCGAGCAGATCCCGGCCGAAATCGACCGCGTGCGCGTGGGCCGCAATGCCGTGGTGGACGAGCTGCAGCGCCTGCAGCAAGCCATGCCCAAGGACGCGCCGCCCGAGCTGACCGCACTGCTCGATGTGCACCTGATGCTGCTGGAGGACGAAACCCTGACCACCGGCGTCAAGCACTGGATCACCGACCGCCTGTACAACGCCGAATGGGCGCTGACCACCCAGCTGGAGATCATCGCCCGCCAGTTCGACGAGATGGAGGACGAGTACCTGCGCGAGCGCAAGGCCGACCTGGAGCAGGTGGTCGAGCGCATCCTGCGCTACATGAAGGGCGTGGTTTCGCCCATCGCCGTGTCGCCGCCCAGATCGCCCGCAGAACGGCGCAAGGGCGGCGCGCACCAGATGTCGCCCGACGAGAGCCTGACCGTGCCGCTGGTGCTGATTGCCCACGACCTGTCGCCCGCCGACATGCTGCAGTTCAAGCAAAGCGTGTTCGCCGGGTTTGTCACCGACGTGGGTGGCAAAACCTCGCACACCGCCATCGTGGCGCGCAGCATGGACATTCCGGCCGTGGTGGGCGCACGCAGCGCCAGCCAACTGGTGCGCCAGGACGACTGGGTCATCATCGACGGCGATGCTGGGGTGGTGCTGGTCGATCCCTCGCCCATCATCCTGGCCGAATACGGCTTCAAGCAGCGCCAAGGCGAGCTGGAGCGCGAACGTTTAACCCGCCTGCGCCACACCCCGGCCATCACCCTGGACGGCCACAAGGTCGAGCTGCTGGCCAACATCGAAATGCCCGAAGACGCGGTGGGCGCAGTGATCGCCGGGGCCGTGGGCGTGGGCCTGTTCCGTAGCGAATTTTTGTTTATGGGCCGCAAAGGCAGCCTGCCGGACGAAGAAGAGCAGTACCAGGCCTACCGCAGCGCCGTCGAAGGCATGCAGGGCATGCCGGTGACCATCCGCACGGTGGACATCGGGGCCGACAAGCCGCTGGACAAAGGCCACAAGGAAGACACCCACCTCAACCCGGCCCTGGGCCTGCGCGCCATCCGCTGGAGCCTGGCCGACCCGGCCATGTTTTTGACCCAGTTGCGCGCCATCCTGCGGGCAGCGGTGCACGGCCAGGTCAATTTGCTGATCCCCATGCTGGCCCACGGCAGCGAAATTCGCCAGACCCTGGCCCTGCTGGACTTCGCCCGTGCCGAGCTGGACAACCGGGGTGTGGTCTACGGCCCGCTGCGACTGGGCGCGATGATCGAGATCCCGGCTGCCGCGCTGACGTTGCCGCTGTTCCTCAAATACTTCGACTTTTTGTCGGTCGGCACCAACGACCTGATCCAGTACACCCTGGCCATCGACCGCGCCGACGAATCGGTAGCCCACCTGTACGACCCGCTGCACCCCGCCGTGCTGCGCCTGCTGGCCGACACCATCCGAGCCAGCCAGGCCCAGGGCAAGGGGGTGAGCGTGTGCGGCGAAATGGCCGGCGACGTGGCCATGACCCGGCTGCTGCTGGGCCTGGGGCTGCGCAGCTTCTCGATGCACCCGGCGCAGATTCTGGCCGTCAAGCAAGAGGTGCTGCGCGCCGACACGGCCCGCCTGGGGCCCTGGGCGCAGCGCGTGCTGGAGTCCGAAGACCCGGTCCTGGCCATGGCCGAACCCCTCACCGCCCGCCCCGAAGGCGAGCCCTGCCGGGTGGATTCCGGGTTGGGGCCCTTGAACAAGTATTAGAGGCTCAAGTTAGGAGCCAAACTGGCTCCTAACGCTTATTCCATCGGCGTAAGCAGCTATCGAAATGGTAGTGTTAAGGCTTTGGAATACGGATGCGGCTGATCATCAGCGAGCCCGACAGCGCAAACAGCAGCACCAGCGGATGCAGCGTAAAGCCCCCCAGCACCACCGCGCCGCCCCACAGGTCGTCCCGCACATGGCCCATCCAGGCGGCGATGCCCAGCATGAAGACCAGCACGATGGAGGTGGGAATCGGCGTGCCCTCGAAGTACTTCACCTTGTCGGAGCCCTGCGACAGCGTCTCCGCCGTCACGTTGTAGCGGGCTAGCCGCGACACCCCGCAGGCCACAAAAAACGCCAGCACGATGCGGTCATACAGCCCCTGCATGCCGCAGCCATAGGCCATGATGGCCGGGGCCACGCCGAACGAGATCACATCCGCCAGCGAATCCAGCTCGCGCCCCAGGATGGAGGTTTTTTGCCGCCAGCGCGCAATCTTGCCGTCGAACACATCGAACACAAACGCCGCCAGCACCAGCCAGCAGGCAAAGTAGATGTGCCGCACATCGCCCACTTCCAGAAAAGTCATGGTCGAAAACAGCGCCCCCACGCCGCACACCGCGTTGGCCAGCGTAAACCAGTCGGCCAGGTGGAATTCGCGGATCATGGAGAAGGGTTTTTGGTGGGGCATGGGTGCAATATCTCTGCGTCTATAAGTCAACAAGGATAGCGGTTGCGAAGCCTGCCTCGCAGGCCATCGATCTGGATTTATAAGAAATCAGCCTCTACCGCTTATTCCTAGGGCGCAAGCAGCTCTTATTTGGATAGCGGCTTGAGCAGCTCCTGCAAATCGTCTTCCGAGAACAGCGGCTCCTTGCGGCCCTGGGCGCCGCTGTACATGCTCTCGGCCAGGGCGGCCTTGCGCTCTTGCAGGGCCAGGATGCGTTCTTCGATGGTGCCCTGGGCCACCAGCTTCACCACCCACACGCTCTGCGTCTGGCCGATGCGGTGGGCGCGGTCGGTGGCTTGGGTTTCCACGGCGGGGTTCCACCAGGGGTCGTAGTGGATGACGGTGTCGGCCTGCGGCAGGTTCAGGCCGACGCCACCCGCTTTCAGGCTGATCAAAAACAGCGGCACGGCACCGCTGGTGAATTGGTCGATGATGGCATCGCGCTTTTGCGACTGTCCGGTGAGCTTGACCCAGGGGATGCTGCGGGCCTTGAGCTCGGCCTCGATGCGCTCCAGCATGCTGGTGAACTGCGAAAACAGCAGCACCTTGCGGCCCTCGGCCAGCATCTCGGGCAGGATTTCCATCAGCTGGTCGAGCTTGGCGGAGCGGGTGACTTTTTTGGCCGATTCCAGCTTCAAGAGCCCCGGGTCGCAGCAGACCTGGCGCAGCTTGAGCAGCGCGTCCAGGATGGTGATGTGCGACTTGGCCAGGCCCTTGCTGTCCAGCGCCTCGCGCACGGCCTTCTCGGTGGTTAGGCGGATGGCCTCGTACAGGTCGGCCTGCGGACCTTCCAGCTCCACGCGCATCACGGTTTCCACCTTGGGCGGCAGCTCGTGCGCCACCAGGGCCTTGGTGCGGCGCAGCATGAACGGGGTGATGCGGCTGCGCAACTGGGCCAGGCGTTCGGTGTCGCCGCGCTTCTCGATGGGCGTGCGGAACAGGCTGCCGAACTTGGCCTGGCTGCCCAGAAAGCCGGGCATCAAAAAGTGGAACAGGCTCCAGATCTCGCCCAGGTGGTTTTCCATGGGCGTGCCGCTCAGGGCCAGGCGGTGCTGGGTTTGCAGCCCGGCCACCACCTGCGCCGCCAGGGTGCTGGCGTTCTTGATGTTCTGCGCTTCGTCCAGCACCACGATGTGCCAGGGGGCTTGCAGCCAGCCTTCGCGGTCGCGTTGCAGCAGCGAATACGGGGCGATGACCACGTCGTGTGCGTGCGTGGTGTCGGCCACCTCGTGGCGGTCTTGCCCGTGCAAAACGAGTGTGCGCAGGCCGGGGCAGAAGCGCTGGGCCTCGCGCTGCCAGTTGCCCATCAGGCTGACCGGCGCAATGATGAGCGCCGGGTGGGTCAGGCGGCCCGCGTCTTTTTCCACCTGGATATGGGCCAGGGTCTGCAGGGTTTTGCCCAGGCCCATGTCGTCAGCCAGGATGCCGTTGAGGCCCGCGCGGCGCAGGAACTGCAGCCAGTTCAGGCCCTGCTGCTGGTAGGGGCGCAGGCTGGCGTGCACGCCCTCGGGCAGCGGTACCTCGGGCAGGGCGCTGCGGCCTGCCAGCTGCGCCACCAGTTCCTGCAGGGCGCTGGCCCCGGTCCATACCGCGCCTTCGCCCAGGGCGGCCCCGGCGCGTAGGGCTTCCATGCGGCTCAGGCGCAGGCTGTCGCCATCGAGGTCGTGCTGGCGGTCGCCCACCAGCTCCAGCAGCGCGGCCAGCCAGGGGCGCAGCGGCTCGGTGGGCACGCGGATGAAGCTGTCGTCGGGCTTGCGCATGTAGACAAACGGCGGCAGGGCGCGGTCGCCGCTGGCCTCGTCCACCGGGGCGTTGGCCAACTGGTTCAGCAGGCTGGGCAGCCAGGGCAGGATGTTGTGGCGTTCGCCGTTGATTTCCATGCCCAGGGACAGGTCGAACCAGGGCGATGCGTCCGGGTCGTTGCTGTTCTGGGCCTGCATTTGCACGTCGAGGGCATCGGCGCGCTGCAGCCAGTCGGTGAGTGCGTCGTCGCGGGTCACGGTAAAGCCGTCGGCGCGGAAGGCGGAAAAGTCGGTGTCGGCCCAGTCCAGCCAGGTCTGCTGGCTCTGCGGGCCGGGCAAAAAATAGCCCGCATCGGGCGTGCCCAGCAGGCCCAGGGCCGTCAGCCGGGCATCCAGGGCCTGTTCGGTAGGCAGGTCGCGGACCAGCAGGGTGCGCTGGCCCAGATGCGAAACGATCACGCTGCTGTCTGAGTTGTCCCAGCCACCGCGCAGGCCGGCGTAGTCGAATTCCAGCCGGGCCCACAGCAATCCATAGGTGGGCTCGTCTTTTTTGTCGACCGGCACCAGGTGCAGGTGGCCAGTGGGCACCACGCCTTGCACGGTGGGTAGCGGTTTGAGGGTGGGCGGCATGGCCACGGCGGCCAGGCGGCGGGTCAGTGGCAATTGCAGCGGCTCGATGGCCGATTGCGGCATGGGTGGCGCGTTCAGCAGCAGCGGCAGTTGCTCGGGGGCGATGCCCTGGGTTTGGGCCAGGCCGCAGGTGCCTTGGATGGCATCCAGGTACAGGGGCGGGTGGTTAGCGTAGACCTGGGCGTTGTCGGAGCTGTGGGCCAGGCGGGATTGCAGCGTCCACACGGGTTCGCTGGCCAGCGGCTGGGGGGATTCGTGCCAGCTCCAGCCCAGTTCCCGGGGGGGGGACCAGCGCAGCGGTGCGCCCAGAAAGCCGCCGTCGGCCACGGTAAACAGCCGCCCGGTGTCGGAGGCCATTTGCAGCGCCAGCAGCCCGGCGGCACCTTCCACCACCGCGCAGTGGGTGAGGGCATAGGCGTAGTGGTTGGAACCATTGGCCAAGCCCTTGAGCATGCGCAGCAGCTCTTGCTCGGCGGGGCTGGCGGCATCGAACAGCGGGTGGCCGGGGTAGGGCGGGGTGAGGATGTTCTTGGGCTTGGCCCACTCGCCGTTCTTCTTCAGGTAGGTTTTTTGCAACTGCAGTTGCAGCAGCTGGGTTTTTTGCTGCGTGGTGCCGGGGCACAGGGTGTAGACAAAGCTCTCGGCCTGGGCGCTATCGGGCCGGGGGCTGCTGCGCCGGTCCAGCGCGTCAAACTGCGCCAGCCATTGGCGTACCTTCAGGGCGGCGGCATCGCGGGTGCGCTGCTCGGCAGCGAAGCGGGCGGCGGCCAGTTCGGCATCGGTGGGCGGCTTGGGCGGCGTGGCGTTGACCGTGGCCTGGGTGCGGTAGGCGGCCTTGAGCGACAGGGCCACGGCATGCTTGCAGTCCACACCCACCGGGCAGGTGCAGTCGGCATCCCAGTGCGTCAGCATGCCGTGCACGTTGATGTGCAGGCGGATGCTTTGTTTGTACGGGGTGCGTTCGCTGCCCTGCACGCTGCCGGTGAGCTGCCAGCGGCCGTTGTCGATGGCCCGGACTTCGATGTCCAGCACCTTCTGGCCCCGGTACAGGGTCAAGCCCCGTTCCAGGACGGCATCCGAGACGTAGTTGCCGAGATTGCGGGGGTTGAACCAGAGGCCGCCGACCGTCGCCATTTACAGGGTGGGGGCGGCGTGGGCCAGCGCGTGTTCGGCCTGCTGGTCGGCGTGGTAGCTGCTGCGCACCATGGCACCCACGGCGGCGTGGCTGAAACCCATCTCATACGCCTTGGTTTCGAACATCTTGAAGGTGTCGGGGTGCACGTAGCGCTTTACCGGCAGGTGGCTGTTGCTGGGGGCCAGGTACTGGCCGATGGTCAGCATGTCGATGTTGTGGTCGCGCATGTCCTGCATGATTTGCAGGATTTCTTCGTCGGTCTCGCCCAGGCCGACCATGATGCCGCTCTTGGTGGGCACGTTGGGGTGCAGGGCCTTGAACTTCTTCAGCAGGTTCAGGCTGAACAGGTAGTCCGAGCCGGGGCGGGCCTCTTTGTACAGGCGCGGCGCGGTCTCTAAATTGTGGTTCATCACGTCGGGCGGGGCCAGCTTCAAAATCTCCAGGGCGCGGTCGTCACGGCCCCGGAAGTCGGGCACCAGCACCTCGATTTGCGTGGTGGGCGAGAGTTCGCGGATGTTCTTGATGCAATCCACAAAATGCTGGGCTCCGCCGTCGCGCAGGTCGTCGCGGTCCACGCTGGTGATCACCACGTATTTCAGCTTGAGCTTGGCGATGGTTTTGGCCAGGTTCAGCGGCTCGTCGGCGTCCAGCGGGTCGGGGCGGCCATGGCCCACGTCGCAAAACGGGCAGCGGCGGGTGCACTTGTCACCCATGATCATGAAGGTGGCCGTGCCCTTGCCAAAGCATTCGCCGATGTTGGGGCAGCTGGCTTCCTCGCACACGGTGTGCAGGTTGTTTTCGCGCAGGATCTGCTTGATCTCGTTAAAGCGGGTGCTGGGCGAACCGGCCTTGACGCGGATCCACTCCGGCTTTTTCAGCACTTCGCCCTGGACCACCTTGACGGGGATGCGCGACAGCTTGGCACCGGCCTTTTGCTTGGCAAGCGGGTTGTACGACTCTACAGATTGCGCGTCGCGGACGACTTCGGTGGTGCTCATGGGCGGTTTCTTTGTCAGTTGGGCCGGGGTGGTGATTATCGCTGGTGTATTGCCGAACACCCCCAGGCTACCGTGCTGCGCACTGATCCCCAACCCCCTTGCAGGGGGCGATACCAGTGGCCCGGCAAAGCCGGGGCCAGCTATCCCTGGAAGGATGCGTTCTGGCGGCACCTTGTGTTTCGGAATGTAACCACTTCAAGATTAGAGCTTCCTGTCTTGGCACGGTCACAGAGTGCGCGTTATAGTTCAGTCCATGTTGCAGTGCAACATAAAACCTTGTACTGACCACCCTTACTTTTATTGATTGGAAACACCATGCTGAACTTTGAACAAATCACCGCCAACCAAAAATCCGCTGTTGCCAGCCTGTTCGCTCTGTCCAACTCCCTGTTTGACAGCACGCAAGCCCTGGTCAAGCTGAACCTGCAAGCTGCCAAGACCTCGCTGCAAGAAACCGAAGAAGTCGCTTTGACCGCTGCTTCGATCAAAGACCCCAAGGAACTGGTCGAGCTGGTCACCAAGGTAGCCAAGGCTGCTCCTGAAAAGGCTGCTTCCTACCTGCGCCACGTGCAAGCCATTGCCACCACCAGCAGCACCGAAGTGCGCACCTATGTGGAAACCGCCACCTCCGGCGCCAAGGCCGAACTGGCCACCCTGGTGGATGCCGCAGTGAAGAACGCACCTGCTGGCAGCGAAAACGCTGTGGCCCTGGTGAAGTCGGCTGTGGCCGCTGCCACCACCGCGTTTGAAACCGCCCAAGCTTCCGCCAAGGAAGCCACCGACAAGGCTGTGGAAGCCGTAGTCGCTCAAATGGAAGCTAAGGCGTAAGCCTGCTTTCTGTGTGCGGCCCTTAGAGGGCTTGCACATCGCGGACAATATCGCCTTACGGCCTGGTTAATCACCGGGCCGTTTGTCTTTGTGGAGAACCAATATGAACAACGCCCCCTCATTTTTCGCCCGCCTGTCGCTCGCTTTTGCAGTTTTGGGCGACAGCACGCTGGCCGCCAAGGTGCAGGATGTACGCCATGGTGTCGAGCCTGCCGCTCCGCCTGCTCCGCCCGCACCCCCAGCACCCCCGGTCCTGAAAGTCGCCACCCCCGATGCCGCCCTGCAGTTGCTGGGCCTGCTGCAGCGCGAAGCCCGGTTCGTGGACTTCATCCAGGAAGACGTGGCCAGTTATTCCGATGCCGACATCGGCGGCGCTGCCCGCCTGGTGCACACCGGCTGCCGCAAGGTCTTGCAGGAACACTTCACCCTGGCCCCGGCGCGCCCCGAGGCCGAAGGCAGCCGTATCGTGTTGGAGGCAGGCTTTGACGCTGGCACGGTGCGCCTGACCGGCAACGTGGTGGGCAACGCCCCGTTCCGCGGCACGCTGCGCCACCCTGGCTGGAAAGCTACCGACGTGCGCCTGCCGCGCACCACCGAAGGCCACGACCCGCGCGTCATCGCCGCCGCCGAGGTGGAGCTATGAGCGATACCCCCCGCTTTGCCATCGGCATCGACCTGGGTACCACGCACTGCGCACTGTCGTGGGTCGATTTGTCGAATCCGGAAGCCCCCCCGCAAATCCTGCCCATCGCCCAGCAAAGCGCCCCCGGCGCGGTGCAGGACTATGCGCTGCTGCCGTCCTTCATCTACCTGCCGCATGCCAGCGAGTTTGCCGACGGCGACCTAGCCCTGCCCTGGCACAGCCCGTCGGATGCTGTGGTCGGTGAATGGGCCCGCAGCCATGGCGCGCAAACCCCCATCCGCCTGGTGTCCAGCGCCAAAAGCTGGCTGTGCCACGCCGGGGTGGACCGCCGCGCCGCCATCCTGCCGAACGACGCGCCCGACGAAGTCGCCCGCATCTCCCCGCTGGAAGCCAGCACCCGCTACCTGGCGCATCTGCGCGATGCCTGGAACCACACCCACCCCGACGCGCCGTTTGGTGAGCAGGCGCTGACGGTCACCATCCCCGCGTCCTTCGACCCCGCTGCGCGTGAGCTCACGGCCGAAGCCGCCCAGGCCGCGGGCTACACCGGCGTGACCCTGCTGGAAGAGCCCCAAGCCGCCCTGTACAGCTGGATCGCCCAAAGCGGCGGCGGCTGGCGCAAGCAGGTCAAGGTGGGTGACGTGATTCTGGTGGTGGACGTGGGCGGCGGCACCAGCGACTTCTCGCTGATCGCCGTGGTCGAGCAAGACGGCAACCTGCAACTGCACCGCGTGGCCGTGGGCGAGCACATCCTGCTCGGCGGCGACAACATGGACCTGGCCCTGGCCCACGGCGTGGCCCGCCAGTTGGCCGCCGAGGGCAAAGCGCTGGACCCGTGGCAAATGCGCGCACTCACCTACGCCTGCCGCCTGGCCAAAGAGAAACTGCTGACCGATGCAGACGTGCACACCGTGCCGCTGCTCATCCCCAGCCGGGGTGCGCGTCTGATCGGCGGCTCGATCAACGCCGAGCTGACCCGCGACGCGCTCACCGCCACCATTCTGGAGGGCTTTTTCCCCCAGGTGGAGAGCCACGCCCGCCCCGTGTCCCGCGCCCGTGCGGGTTTGACCCAGCTGGGCCTGCCGTATGCGCAGGATGCCGCCGTTACCCGCCACCTGGCCGCGCTCTTGGGCCGCCAGGTCGGCGCCACCGCCGCGCTGGACGGCTTTGCGGCGCAGCAGGACGCGAGCTTTCTGCACCCCACCGCCGTGCTGTTTAACGGCGGCGTGTTCAAGTCCGACCTGCTGGTGCAGCGCACCCTGGCCACGTTGAACGGCTGGCTCCATGCCGAGGGCGCGCCGGTTGCCCGCCTGCTCGACGGCGCCGACCTGGACTTCGCCGTGGCCCGGGGCGCTGCCTACTACGGCACCGTGCGCGGTGGCCAGGGCATCCGCATCCGCGGCGGCACGGCCATGGCCTATTACGTGGGCGTGGAATCCGCCATGCCCGCCGTGCCGGGGCTGGAGCCGCCGGTGCAAGCCCTGTGCGTGGCCCCGTTTGGCATGGAAGAAGGCACCGAAGCGGCCCTGCCACCACAAGAGTTTGGCCTGGTGGTGGGCGAAGCCGTGCGCTTTCGCTTCTTTGGCTCCAGTGTGCGCCGCGACGACACGGTGGGCCAGATGCTGGACTTCTGGACCCCGGACGAGCTGCAAGAGCTGGCCGAGATCGAAGCCACGCTGCCCGCCGAGGGCCGCGCCGTGGGCGAGGTGGTGCCGGTGAAGCTGCATGCCCGCGTGTCCGAAATCGGCACGCTGGAGCTGCTGGCCGTGCCGCGCTCGGGCGGCGAAGGCTGGAAGGTGGAGTTTGAAGTGCGTGCTGGCTGAGGCGGACATCGCTGGCGGCGGCCTGCCCCCACCCCAACCCTCCCCCGGTGGGGGAGGGGGCCATGCGGGTTCCGGCGTTCCTCCCTCCCCCTCCGGGGGAGGGCCGGGGTGGGGGCTGGATGTCCTGTCTTGCCTCCTCTCCCGCTGGGCGGTAGAGGGCTGGGGTGAGGGCGATTTAGGCATAAAAAATGCCCTGTCCGCCCATCGAATAAGCGTTTATTGCTATGAATAAGATAGCAAAACCCGCTTTCACCGTCGGCATCGACCTGGGCACCACCCACACCGTGGTGGCCTACGCCAGTACGGCGGCGCGTGGGGCGGCCAAGATCCAGATCTTCGCCATCCCCCAACTGGTGGCGGCGGGCGAGGTGGCTGCGCTGCCGCTGCTGCCGTCGGTGCGCTTCCACCCCGCGCCGGGCACGCTGCTGGCGGCCGACGTGCAATTGCCCTGGCCATCCGCAGAATCCGACGTGCTGGGCCGTTTCGCCCTGGCGCTGGGCGCGCAGGTGCCGGGCCGCCTGGTGGCCAGCGCCAAAAGCTGGCTGTCGCACACGGCGGTGGACCGCACCGCCCCCATCCTGCCCTGGGGTGCGCCCGACGAGGTCGGCAAAGTCTCGCCTCTGGCCGCCAGCGCCAGCACCCTGGCCCATGTGCGCGCCGCCTGGAATGCCCAGCACCCCCCGCTGGAACACCAAGACATCGTGCTCACCGTGCCCGCGTCGTTTGACGAAGGCGCGCGCGCCCTCACGCTGCAAGCCGCCAAGCTGGCCGGCCTGCACTCGGTGCGCTTGATTGAAGAACCCCAGGCCGCGTTCTACGACTGGGTCTACAGCCACCGCGCCACCTTGGCCGCCGATCTGCAAGCCACCCGCCGCGTGCTGGTGGTAGACGTGGGCGGCGGCACCACCGACCTGACGCTGATCGATGTGGAGATGGTGGACGGCGAGCCGAAGTTGACCCGCACCGGCGTGGGCGACCACCTGGTGCTGGGCGGTGACAACATGGACCTGGCACTCGCCCACCTGGTCGAATCGCGCCTGGGCGGCACAGAGCGCCTGTCCATCGCCCAACTCGCCCAGCTCACCCAGCGCTGCCGCGCCGCCAAAGAGCTGCTGTGGAGCCCCGGCGCGCCGGAGAGCACCACTGTCACGCTGCTGGGCAGCGGAAGAAAATTGGTCGGTAGCGCCCGTTCCACCAGCTTGTCGCGCTCTGATTTAGATAGCATCCTGGTCGAAGGCTTCTTCCCTTCTGTTGCTGCCGATGCCCAGCCCCAGCGTGTCCGCAGTGGCCTGGTCGCCTTCGGCCTGCCCTATGCCAGCGATGCCGCCATCACCCGCCACGTCGCCGCTTTTTTGCAGCGCCACCCTGGCGCGCTGCCGGATGCCTTGCTGCTCAACGGCGGGGTGTTCCATGCGGAATCTCTCGTCCAGCGCCTGCACCACACACTCAACGGCTGGGCCACCGCACCGCTGCAACTGCTGCACAACCCCCACCTGGATGCCGCCGTGGCGCGCGGTGCCGTGGCTTACGCGCTGGCCCGCGCGGGCAAGGCTCCGCGTATCGGCGGCGGCTCGGCGCGCAGCTACTTTTTGGTTTTAGATGACGGCATCACCAGCCAACGCGGCATCTGTGTGCTGCCTTTTGGGGCGGAGGAGGGCCGCGCCATCACCCTGGCCGACCGCACCTTCGCCCTGCGGCTGGCCCGCCCGGTGCGTTTTTACCTGGCCAGCAGCGTCACCGACACCCGCTCCCAGCCGGGCGCGCTGGTCGATTTGTCCACCGGCGGCTTCGTGCGTCTGCCCCCCATCGCTACCGTGGTGCAAAGCGATAGCAGTGCCCGCGAGGTACTGGTGCAGCTCAGCACCGCGCTCACCGAGGTCGGCACGCTGGAGATGCACTGCATTGCCGTGGACGACCCCGCGCAACGCTGGCAACTCGAATTCCAGTTGCGCGGGGATGCCCCGGTGGTGGTGGAAGCCGCGCCGCACCCGCGCCTAGCCGATGCCAGCGTAGCCATCGCCCGTGTCTTCGGCGACCGCAGCCAGGGCGTGGAGGCCAAGGAAGTCAAACAGCTGCGCGCCACCCTGGAGCGCCTGCTGGGCAGCCGCGAAGGCTGGGATACGCCACTGCTGCGCACCTTGTTCGCCCAATTGCTAGACAGCGCCAAGCGCCGCCGCCGCACCGCCCAGCACGAGCGCCAGTGGTTCAACCTCACCGGCTACGCCCTGCGCCCCGGCTTCGGCCACCCGCTGGACGACTGGCGGGTGCAGCAGATGTGGGAGCTGTTCGCGCCCGGCATCGCCCACAGCCATGAGCCGCAGCAGTGGTCCGAATGGTGGACCCTGTGGCGGCGCATCGCCGGGGGGCTGACGGCAGAGCAGCAGGACATGGTGTTCGAAGCCATTGCCTTCTACCTGCAACCCGTGGGCGGGCCGGACATTCCCGCACCCGATGGCCCGCGCATGCAGGGCCTGGACGACATGCTGCGCATGGCCGCGTCGTTCGAGCGCCTGTCGGTGGCGAACAAGGTGCAGCTGGGCACCTGGCTGCTGCAGCGCCTGCAAAAGCCCGGCGAAAACCCGCAAACCTGGTGGGCCCTGGGCCGCATCGGTGCCCGCCAGCCGCTGTACGCCAGCCTGCACCACGTGGTGCCCCCCGTTGTGGCTGCGCAGTGGCTGCAGGCCCTGCTGGCCGCCGACTGGTCCCAGGCCGAACCGGCAGCCTTTGCTGCCACGCAGATCGCCCGCGCCACCGGCGACCGCGCCCGCGACATCCCCGAGGTCCTGCGCCAGCAGGTGCTAGACCGCCTCACCGCTGCCCGCGCCGCGCCCGGCTGGATCGCCATGGTGCGCGAGGTGACGGCGCTGGACGCAGCCGACACCAAGCGCGTGTTTGGCGAGTCGCTGCCGGTGGGGTTGAAGTTGGTGGATTGAGGGTGCTATTGTTTACGTAGCTGCTTGTGCTGGTGGCATGGGCGCTAGAGGCCAAAAAGGCTTGGGGTGTACGATGTTGACACCATGAAAACAAAATCATCTGTCTCTGCGTATGGGGCCGCCGCGTCGCCTACCGATGCCGTGGTGTTGCCGCCGGAACCTATCCTGTCCGAGTTCATCGCCCTCGCAATGTCTTCGTTAGACGAGGCCAAAAAAGCCCATATTTACGTAGATGCGGATGCGGTCATTGCACGACTAGAGCAGAAGTTGGCAGCCGCGAGAGCTCGGTAGGCTGGGCTTTCAATGCACCACCACCGCCCGCCCCAACTCCTGCGCCACCTGCTGCAAGCGCTTGTCTTGGCTCCATAGCGTGCAGCCTGGGGCCAAAAACACGCTGGTCATCAGGTGCGCATCGACATAGCCGATGCCCCGGCCTGCGAGATGCTGGCGGTCAATCAGGGTCAGTACCTCGTCGTCCAAGGCCGTGTCCAGGCGTGGCAGGTGGCGCAAGGCTTCAAATGCGGCATCGGTTTGCCGTAGATTGCCCAATGCCAGCTCGCCCAGCACGAACGCATGGGTGCACACCTGCCCCTGTTGCAGCAGGGCGAACAGGACGGGATCGCGGGTGCGAAAGTGGTTGACCCAGACAGAGGTGTCGACCAGGACCATGGCGCTCAGTGATTGGGTTGCCGCCGCCGTGGCGCAATTTCCAGGTCGGGCAGGGTGCCGCCCAGCAGGGCCAGGCGGCGGGCGCTTTCGCGCTGGATCAGGGCGGTGAGCGCCTCGCGGATGAGCGCGGTGCGCTCGGTCAGGCCGGTGTATTTTTGGGCCTGGGCCAGCAGCTCGTCGTCCAAAGTCAGGGTGGTACGCATGGAGGGTCTCCGGTGTACCGCACGGAATGCGGCATCAAATGGTGCCTTATTTTATGCCTGGCTTACCGAAACTGCTCCGACTTGTAATACCCGCTGTCCACCAGCGTCGCCCGCCAGTTCTTCACGTCCACCAGCACTGGCTTGAGCAGAAACGCAGGCACTACTTTTTCGCCGTTGTTATACGTCTTCTCGTCGTTGACCGTGGGCTTCTTGCCGGTCAGCAGGGCATCGACCAGGGTGGCGGTGACCTGGGCCAGGTCGCGGTTGTCTTTGAAGACGGTGGAGGTTTGCTCGCCGCGCACGATGGAGCGCACCGAGGGCAGCTCCGCGTCTTGCCCGGTGATCACCGGCAAAGGCTGGCCGCCCTGGCCAACCTGGCTATATCCGGCCTTTTTCAGCGCCTCGATCAGGTCCATGCTGATGCCGTCGTAGGGCGACAGGATGGCATCCAGGTGCTGCTTGGCATAGTGCTTGTCCAGGATGCCCGCCAGCCGCGCGCGGGCGACCGAGCCGCTCCAGCGTAGGGTGGAGACCTTGTCCATGCCGATCTGGCCCGAGCCGACCACCAACTGGCCTTTGTCGAGGTAGGGCTTGAGGACGGACATGGCACCGTTGTAGAAGAAGTGCGCGTTGTTGTCGTCGGGCGAGCCCGCAAACAGCTCTATGCGCAACGGCCCTTTGCCCGCCGCCAGGCCGAGGCGGTTGGCGATGTCGCTGCCCTGCAGCACGCCGACCTGGAAGTTGTCGAAAGTGGCGTAGTAGTCCACGTGGGGGCTGCCACGGATCAGCCGGTCGTAGGCGATGACCTTGACACCCTTGTCGGCGGCGGCTTTGAGCACCGGGGCCAGCTGGGTGCCGTCGATCGCGCTGATGACCAGCACGGTGGCACCCTGGGCCAGCATCTCGGTGAGCTGTGCGGTCTGGGTGGGGATGTCGTCGTTGGCGTACTGCAAAATGGCGCGGTAGCCCAGTTTGTCCAGCGACCGGGTCATGGCCAGGCCTTCGATCACCCAGCGCAGCGAGGTGATGGTGGGCAGGGAGATGCCGATCACCTTTTTTTCATTTTTGCTGTTTGCCTGGGCCCAGGCTGTCAGCGCGAACAGGCTGCCGAACAAGCCACCTACCAGCCGTCTGCGGTCGGATTGCATGTTGTTGTCTCTCAATGTGTTTTTTGTTACACGATCGTAGCAGGCAGGCTGTGCCGCGATCTTCTCCACTGTGAACTGTCCATGAAAAACACCGCCCCCACCAAAGCCCAAACCGCGCTGCTGCCACCGATGCAAGGCTTGGCCCTGGACCGCATCTTCGTGCCCGCCACCCAGGCCGAATTTGCCGCCGCCACGGCCGACATCCTGGCGGCGGGGGCGGTGGGCTTTGATACCGAGGCCAAGCCCACGTTTGCGCCCGGCGAGGTCAGCGACGGGCCACACGTGGTGCAGTTTGCGCTGCCCACCAAGGCCTATCTGTTCCAGATGCACCGGCCCGACTGCCGCCCCTGTCTGCTGGAGATCTTGCAGTCGGATGCGGTGCGCAAGGTGGGCTTTGGGCTGGAGCAGGACCGGGGGCAGATCCACGCCAAGTTCGGGGTCACCATGCGGGCCGTGCTGGACCTGAACGCGATTTTCCGCAAGGACGGTTTCGGCACCTCGATGGGCGTACGCGCCGCCGTGGGCGTGGTGCTGCGCCAGCGCTTCCACAAGTCCAAAAAGACCACCACCTCGAACTGGGCGGTGGCGCAGCTTACGCCCACGCAGATGCTGTATGCGGCCAATGATGCGTATGCGGCACTGAAGGTGTACCAGGCGTTGGCGGCCTTGGGGGCGCACTAGCCACCCGTACACTCCCTGCCATGAAATTCAAACTGGCCAAAAATTCTCTTTTCGCAATTTTGCTGCGCTCGCCGTGGTGGATCAGCATGCTGCTGGTGCTGGTCTACGGGCTGGCGGTGACGGCCATACTGCCCAAGGAATACATCGTGTTCGGGATGATCGGCGTGCTGCCGTTCTTGGTGATCAGCGTGGTCGCTGCCCAGCGGCAGTGGAATCTGCCCAACCCGCAACGCGTGGCCGACACCCTGGCCCAGGCCAGCGCCATGCCCTGGCGCGATTTCGCCGATGCGCTGGATGCGGCCTACCGCGCCAAGGGCTACACGGTGTCGCGTTTGAACGGCAAGGCGGCAGATTTGCAATTGCTCAAAGACGGCCAGACCACCCTGGTGGCCGCCAAGCGCTGGAAGGCCGCCATCCACGGGGTTGAAGCGCTGCGCGATTTGGCCGCTGCCAAGGAGGCCCAGAGCGCTATCGCCTGCATCTACATTAGCATCGCTGGTGTGACCGACACCGCCGAGCAGTTTGCCAAAGCGCAAGGCATCACCCTGGTGGCCGATGTGGCGCTGGCGCAGTTGCTGCTTCAAGCCGCCAAGTAACGCTCCAGCTTCTGGGCAAACACCTGCGCCGCCTCGGCCCAGGCCACCTCCACGCCCAGGCTGGCCATGTCCACCGTCTTTAAACCGGCGTAGCCGCAGGGGTTGATGCGGCTGTAGGGCTCCAGGTCCATGGCTGCGTTCAGTGCCACCCCGTGGTAGGTGCAGTGGCGGCTGACCTTGATGCCTAGCGCGGCAATCTTGCCCAAATACGTGGGGTCAGACTCCAATTGTTGGGAGGTAAACCCCGCCTCCAGCCGGGCGTGGCCAAACGGGTCTTGCAGGCGCACGTAGATGCCCGGCGCACCCGGCACGCGCAGCCCTGTGATGCCGAAATGGGCCAGGGTTTGCACGACAGCCTCTTCCAGCCGGAACACATATTCCTTGACGAAATAGCCCGCGCGCTTCAAATCCAGCAGCGGATACGCCACCACCTGCCCCGGCCCGTGGTAGGTGACTTGGCCGCCCCGGTTGGCCTGCACCACCGGGATGTCGCCCGGTAGCAAGAGGTGCTCGGCCTTGCCCGCCAGCCCCTGGGTGAAGACTGGGGGGTGCTCACAAATCCATAGCTGGTCACGCTCATCCGATGGGCGCTGGAGGGTGAATTCCTGCATTTTTTCCACCGTGGGCAGGTAGTCCACGCGGCCGAGGAGGTGGGTGGTGGGCGGCACCAGCGTCGCGGTCACAGCGCCATCTTCACCATCGGATGGGTACTCAGGGTGCGGTACAGCTCATCCAGCTGCTCGCGGCTGGTGGCGGTGATGGGGAGGGTGATGCCCAGGTACTTGCCGCCCTTGCTTTCGCGCAGCTCGATGGCGCTGGCATCGAACGTGGGGTCGAACTGGGCGGCGATGGCGGTCATGGCGTGCACGAAGCCGTCGACCTTTTCGCCCATCACCTTGATGGGGAAGAGCGAGGGGTATTCGATCAGCGAGTCTTTGCGGGGATCGACGGGGTCTGTAGGTTCGGTGGTGGGTGTGGTCATGGTGTGGAGGGTTCAGGCGGCTTGGGTGGCGGCGGTGTAGCCCGCATAGAGTTGGGTGTAGATGGGGCCGGGCAGGCCGTTGCCCACGGGTTGGCCGTCCAGGGTGGTGATGGCCAGCACTTCTTTGGTGGCGCTGGTGAGCAGCAGTTCGTCGGCGTGGAGGACTTCTTCGCGCGTGATGCGGCGCAGTGCAAACGGGATGCCCTGGGCGCGGCAAATTTCCTCCATCAGCTCGAAGCGGATGCCTTCCAGCACCAGGTGGTCTTTGGGCGGGCCGATGAGGCTGCCGTCTTTCACCAGCCAGACGTTGCTGCTGGCGGCTTCGCTCAGGTAGCCGTTACGGAACATTACGGTTTCCGTCGCGCCTGCGTCCACGCCGATCTGCCGCGCAAACACCGCGCCCAGCAGGCTGGTGCTTTTGATGTGGGCTTTTTCCCAGCGGAAGTCGTCGGCGGTGACGCAGGCCACGCCCTGGCTGCGCTGGGTGGCGCTGGGCAGGTTCATCTGCGTGGCCATGGCGAACACGGTGGGGGCAATGTCTTGCGGCATGGCGTGGTCGCGCAGGGCTACGCCGCGGGTGATCTGGATATAGACCAGGTGGTTGCGATTTGAAGGTTTTTGGCCGTTGGTGCTGGTGTGGTGGGCGTGACCAGCTACCAATGTTGTAGCGATTTCGTGCCACTGGTCCCTAGTGCGCGGGTTGGCGATGCGCAGCTCGGCCAGGCTGCGGTCGAGCCGGGCCATGTGCTGCGCAAAGCGGAACAAACGGCCCGCATAGACCGGCACCACTTCGTAGACACCGTCACCAAAGATGAAGCCCCGGTCCATGACGCTGATTTTTGCGTCGCACAGGGGGGTGTAGGCACCGTTGAGGTAGCAGGGGTAGTCGGGCAGGGTGTGCATGGGGCGCTATTTTGGACTGCGGGCGGGCAGCTGGCGGGTTTCGCCAATTTTCAGCAGGAAGAAGTCGTCCTCGGACACGCCCTGGGCGATGCGGGCGGCGGCCAAGTCGGCCGGGGGCTGGTCCAGCGGTTCGTCGGTCAGGTTGAAGGTGCCCCAGTGCACGCCTACGCTGCGTTTGGCGTGCAGGTCGCGGTGGATTTGCACGGCTTCGGCCGGGTTGATATGCTGATTTTGCATGAACCAGCGCGGTTCGTAGGCACCCACGGCGATCAGGGCGATGTCAAAGCCGTCGGGGCTGCGCTCCTGGAAATGCGTGCGGGTGTCTTTGAAGTCCTGGCTGTAGCCGGTGTCGCCGCTGAAGTACCAGTGGAAGTCGGCCCCGAACACGGCCCAGCCGCCCCACAGCGTCTGGAAGCGGTCGCCCAGGGCGCGGGCCGTCCAGTGCTGCACGGGGGTGAGGTGGAATTCCACGCCGCGCACGGTGTGCTGCTGCCACCAGTCCAGTTCCTCCACGTTATGGATGCCCTGGCGGGTGAACCAGGCCTTGAGGCGCAGCGGAACGATAAAAAGCGTAGCGCCTTGTGCCCGTCTGTCCAGCGCAATCACCGCATTTGTATCCAAATGGTCGTAGTGGTTGTGCGAGATGACCACCACGTCGATGGGCGGCAGGTCGGCCAGGGCCACGCCTGGTGGCTGGGCGCGTTGCGGCCCGCTCCATTGCACTGGCGAGGCGCGCTCGCTGAACACCGGGTCGGTCAGCACGTTCAGCCCGCTGCCCTGCACCAACATGGTGGCATGGCCGATCCAGGTGATGGCGGGCTGCATGGCGGCCCCGGCATTGGCGTGGATGGCGGCCAGGTTGGGTGCGACCACGGGGGTGGGGATCTGCGGCGGTGGCGGCAGGTTCTTGCGCCTGGCGTTCCACTGCCAGCGCAGCAGGTCGCGGGTGGAGCCGGGAACGGCATCGGTATAGTTGTTCTTGAAGCCGGTGGCGGTGTGGTGCTGCATGGGCAAAAAAAGACGGTCAAGGAAGTAATGCCACAATGCAGCGCGCTGGAGACACTCCCTTTTTTGAGGCGGGCTTACGGGCCAACACGTGCGACAAGGCGTTACAGTTGTATGCACGCCAAAGCGCTTGCGGGTGTCAAGGGAATATTCGTATAATAGTGGGCTTTACTAAACTTTTCAGTGCGTAAGTCGGGTGTCAATCAGGTGTCATACAGTCAGTCAATCATGTCGCCAGCAATGCCCCCGAAAGCTTCTCCAAAAGCACTTGCGAATCTGGAAGATGAAATAAGAGATGGGGTAGTCGAAGACGATTTCAAGCCCTTGACGGCTGCGCAAGCGCAGGCCTGGCGCCAGCAGACTCCCATGATGTCCATTTGGGCGATCGTGTGGGGCCAGTTGGCAACCGGGTGTCTGGTGGCTTTGGCCGCATGGCTGGTGACCGGTAAGCCTGCGATGGGCTGGTCGGCGGGGTACGGGGCCGTGGCGGTGGTGGTGCCTGCAGCGCTGTTTGCGCGCGGTGTCACTGGCAAGTTGGCCCGGACTATTCCGGGTGCGGCCATGGCAGGGTTTTTTGTGTGGGAACTGGTCAAGATTGTCGTAACAGTAGCAATGCTGTTTGCGGCACCTCGGCTGGTTCCAGAATTGAATTGGCTGGCCTTGTTGGTCGGCTTTGTAGTGACCATGAAGGTGGTTTGGATTGCGCTGATGTTTCGCGCCAAACGCCAACGTACGGCTTAACAGGATTGATGGACTTAAATATGTCGACTGAAAACGCTGCTGCAAACGCTGCTGCAAACGCCGCCGAACATGTGGCTACGCAAGGCCCCAAGGCGGGCGACTACATCGTTCACCATTTGCAGCATTTGCAAAAAGACTTCTCTTTTGAGAGCGTCAAGCAAACGAGTATTGTGGATTTCAGCCTGTTCAATTTGGACTCGGTGCTGTACTCGGTGATCCTGGGTATCGTGGGCTGCTTCTTTTTGTGGCGCGCTGCGCGCAAGGCCACTTCGGGCGTGCCCGGTCGCTTCCAGGCCGCGGTCGAAATCTTGTCTGAAATGGTAGACAGCCAGGCCAAGGGCGTGATCCATAACGCCAAGAGCCGCAAGCTGGTGGCTCCGTTGGCTCTGACCGTGT
This sequence comes from uncultured Albidiferax sp., assembly GCA_963513125.1. Lineage (GTDB taxonomy): Bacteria > Pseudomonadota > Gammaproteobacteria > Burkholderiales > Burkholderiaceae_C > Rhodoferax_B. The sequence continues at coordinate 110,664 of CAUPPH010000012.1, read as the reverse complement.
TTGTCTGGATCTTCTTGATGAACGGCATGGACATGCTGCCGGTCGATATCTTGCCCAAGATCTGGGAGCACTACTATGCATCCACCGGCGGCGACCCGCACCACGCCTACATGCGTGTCGTGCCCACTGCCGATCTGTCCACCACCTTGGGCCTGTCGGTCAGCGTTCTGTTTGTCTGCCTGGTCTACAACATCAAGATCAAAGGCCTGGGCGGTTGGGCGCACGAATTGGTGGCAGCACCGTTTGGTGACCACTGGTTTCTGTACCCCATCAATTTCTTGATGCAAATGATCGAGTACCTCGCCAAGACGGTCTCGCACGGCATGCGGTTGTTTGGCAATATGTTTGCTGGTGAATTGGTTTTCATGTTGATCGCCCTGATGGGTGGCGCGTGGGCCTGGCAGTTCAACCCCCTCGCGGGCATGTTCTGGCTAGGTGTTGGGCATGTGATTGCCGGTACGGCGTGGAGCATCTTCCACATTCTGGTGATCACCTTGCAAGCCTTCATCTTCATGATGTTGACGCTGATTTATGTGGGCCAGTCTCACGAGTCGCATTAACTCCACTGTTAAATACTTCGTTTAACGTGGGCGTTAAGGTTAGTTTTCGCTTTTCTCTTTCTTTTACCTGTACTTTTTAGGATTAATCATGGAAAACATTCTCGGTCTCGTCGCTCTGGCTTGTGGTTTGATCGTTGGCCTGGGCGCTATGGGCGCCTCCATCGGTATCGCTTTGATGGGCGGCAAGTTCCTCGAATCGTCGGCACGCCAGCCCGAACTGATGAACGAATTGCAAACCAAGATGTTCATCTTGGCCGGTCTGATCGACGCGGCTTTCCTGATCGGCGTGGCGATTGCCCTGCTGTTCGCATTCGCTAAGCCTTTCGCGATTTAATTTTTGGCCGACCTTTCACGACCGAAAGGAATTAAGCCGTGAACATTAATTCAACCCTGTTTCTGCAGGCCATCGTCTTTGCGATCTTGGTGTGGTTCACGATGAAATTCGTGTGGCCTCCCATCACTAAGGCCCTGGACGAGCGGGTGCAGAAAATCTCTGACGGCCTTGCTGCCGCCGACAAAGCCAAGTCCGAGCTGACCAGCGCCAACCAGCGCGTGGAAGCCGAACTGGCCAAGTCGCGCACCGAGACCGCGTCGCGTTTGGCTGATGCCGATCGCCGTGCCCAAGTGATCGTGGAAGAGGCCAAGGCCCGTGCCACGGAAGAGGGCAACAAGATCGTCGCCGCAGCCCGTGCCGAAGCCGAGCAGCAAACCGTCAAAGCCCGTGAGGCCCTGCGTGAGCAAGTGGCTGCATTGGCTGTGAAGGGTGCCGAGCAGATTCTCCGCAAGGAAGTCAATGCCGGTGTCCACGCGGACTTGCTGAACCGTCTCCAAACCGAACTCTGAGCGGCAGAACGACCATGGCTGAAATAGCAACCATTGCCCGTCCTTACGCCGAAGCGCTGTTCAAGGCCACTGCGTCTGACCTGGACGGCACCGCCGGATGGGTCGATGAATTGGCCGCGATTGCAGCCAACCCCCAGTTGCTCCAGTTTGCCGACAACCCCAAGGTCGAGGTGAACCAGGTGTTTGAGGTGGTAGCCGGTGTGGCCAAGTCGGCCCTGCCAGATGCTGCAAAAAACTTTTTGCGCATGGTCATCGAGAACGGGCGCCTGGCCGCTCTTCCCGAGATTGCTGCCCAGTTCCGTGCATTGAAAAATGCCCGGAGCGGCTCCTCTGACGCGACCGTGTTCAGTGCTTTTGCGATCGACGCAGATGCCCTGGCCAACGTCTCGTCGGCGCTGGAAAAGCGTTTTGGACGCAAGCTCAATCTCACAGTGGCTTTGCAGCCGGAGTTGATTGGCGGAATTCGCGTCGTGGTGGGTGACGAGGTGTTGGACACCTCGATCAAAGCCCGCCTGGAACATATGAAATTGGCCCTGACTGCTTAACCTTCTGGTTAAGGTCTGTGCCAGCGTTTTCGGCCAGAGCCCATGGCTCCGGTTGTTTGCTAACTAAAGAAAGAGAAGGAAAGAGTCATGCAACTCAATCCCGCAGAAATTTCTGAGCTGATCAAGAGCCGCATCGAAGGCCTGACGGCCCAAACCGATATCCGCAACCAGGGCACCGTGGTGTCCGTGACCGACGGTATCTGCCGTCTGCACGGCCTGTCCGACGTGATGCAGGGCGAAATGTTGGAGTTCCCCGCCGGTAGCGATGGCCAGCCCACCTACGGCCTGGCACTGAATCTGGAGCGCGACTCGGTCGGTTCCGTGATTTTGGGCGAATACGAACACATCTCTGAAGGCGACATCGTGAAGTGCACGGGCCGCATTCTGGAAGTGCCGGTCGGTCCCGAGCTGCTCGGTCGCGTCGTGAACGCACTGGGCCAGCCGATCGACGGCAAGGGCCCGATCAACGCCAAGATGACCGACGTGATCGAAAAAGTCGCGCCCGGCGTGATTGCCCGTAAATCGGTCGACCAGCCCATGCAAACCGGTATCAAGTCGATCGACGCCATGGTGCCAATCGGCCGTGGCCAGCGCGAGCTGATCATTGGTGACCGCCAGACCGGCAAGACGGCTGTGGCCATCGACGCCATCATCGCCCAAAAGGGCCAGGGCGTGAGCTGCGTGTATGTCGCGATTGGCCAAAAGGCCTCGTCGATCAAAAACGTGGTGCGTGCCCTGGAACAGGCTGGCGCGATGGAATACACCATTGTGGTGGCGGCCTCGGCTTCTGAATCGGCTGCCATGCAGTACGTTTCGGCCTACTCCGGCTGCACCATGGGCGAGTACTTCCGCGACCGCGGCCAAGATGCCCTGATCGTGTATGACGACTTAAGCAAGCAAGCCGTGGCCTACCGCCAGGTTTCCTTGCTGCTGCGCCGTCCACCAGGCCGCGAAGCCTACCCTGGCGACGTGTTCTATCTGCACAGCCGCCTGCTGGAACGTGCCGCCCGCGTGAATGTCGACTATGTCGAAGCTTTCACCAAGGGTGAAGTCAAAGGCAAGACCGGTTCTTTGACGGCTCTGCCCATCATTGAAACGCAAGCCGGTGACGTGTCTGCTTTCGTGCCAACCAACGTGATCTCGATCACCGACGGCCAGATCTTCCTGGAAACCTCGCTGTTCAACGCCGGCATCCGCCCTGCGATCAACGCCGGTATCTCGGTGTCTCGCGTCGGTAGCGCCGCCCAGACCAAGATCATCAAGAGCCAATCTGGCGGTATCCGTACCGACTTGGCGCAGTACCGTGAACTGGCGGCTTTCGCCCAGTTCGCGTCGGACCTGGACGAAGCGACCCGCAAGCAGCTGGACCGCGGTGCACGCGTGACCGAACTGCTCAAGCAAGCCCAGTACAGCCCCTTGTCCGTGTCCCTCATGGGTGCCACTTTGTTCGCAGTGAACAAGGGCTTCATGGACGACATCGAAGTCAAGAAGATCCTGGCTTTTGAGCACGGCCTGCACGGCTACCTCAAGGACAAGAGCGCGGCTTTGTTGGCCAAGATTGAAGCCTCGAAAGCACTGGACAAGGAAGCGGAAGCTGAGTTGCACGCTGCTGTCACCGCCTTCAAGAAGACGTTCGCTTAACTAGGAGCCCGTCATGGCAGCAGGCAAGGAACTACGCACCAAGATCAAATCGGTGGAAAACACCAAGAAGATCACCAAGGCGATGGAAATGATTTCCGTCTCCAAGATGCGTAAAGCACAGGAGCGGATGAAGGCAGCCCGCCCGTACAGCGACAAGATCCGTGACATCGCAGCCAACCTGGGCCAGGCGAATCCCGAGTACGTGCACAACTTCATGAAACCCAACGGCGCCAAGGCCGAGGGTTTTGTGGTGGTGACCACCGACAAGGGTTTGTGTGGCGGCTTGAATACCAACCTGTTCCGCGCGTTGACCCTGAAACTGCGCGCTGCGCAGGCCGCAGGCTTGACCGCGAAAACCGTGGCGGTGGGCGGCAAAGGTCTCGGGTTTTTGAACCGTACTGGTGCCCAGGTGGTAGCGCATGTGACCCATCTGGGTGACAAGCCGCACCTGGACAAGCTGATCGGCCCGCTCAAGGTGCTGCTGGATGCCTACGAAAAGGGTGAAATCAGCGCTGTCTACATGGTCTACAACAAGTTTGTCAGCACCATGAAGCAAGAAGCGGTGGTGGAGCAGCTGTTGCCCTTGTCGTCGGCCAAGATGCAGGCGGAAACCAAGGCAACCGGCAAGGCCAACACCTGGGACTACATCTATGAGCCCGATGCGCAGTCGGTGATCGACAATTTGTTGATCCGCTACGTGGAGGCGCTGGCCTACCAGGCGGTCGCGGAAAACATGGCCTCCGAGCATGCCGCGCGCATGGTCGCCATGAAGGCTGCTACCGACAACGCGGGTAGCGTGATTGCCGAGCTTAAGCTGATCTATAACAAGACCCGTCAGGCCGCGATCACCAAAGAATTGTCGGAAATTGTGGCAGGTGCGGCGGCTGTTTAAGCTGCGCCACTGTCCCAGTCCGTCACCGATTTCAAGACTCAATTTATTGGAGCAAAAATGGCTCAAGAAAATGCAGAAGTGAACGCCCGCGTTCAGGGAAAAATTGTCCAGTGTATTGGTGCCGTGGTGGACGTCGAGTTCCCCCGCAACAGCATGCCCCGCATTTACGATGCGCTGAAAATGGAAGGCTCCGTGCTGACCCTGGAAGTGCAACAGCAGCTGGGTGACGGCATTGTCCGTACCATCGCGCTGGGCTCTTCCGACGGCCTGCGCCGTGGTCTGATGGTCTACAACACCGGCGCGGGCATCACCGTGCCCGTGGGCAAGGCCACCCTGGGCCGCATCATGGACGTGCTGGGTTCGCCCATCGACGAACGTGGTCCCGTCAGCCAGGATCTGACCGCTACCATCCACCGCAAAGCCCCCGCGTACGACGAACTCAGCCCTTCGCAAGAACTGCTGGAAACCGGCATCAAGGTGATTGACTTGATCTGCCCGTTCGCCAAGGGCGGCAAGGTGGGCCTGTTCGGTGGTGCCGGTGTGGGTAAGACCGTGAACATGATGGAGCTGATCAACAACATCGCCAAGGCACACAGCGGCTTGTCCGTGTTTGCTGGTGTGGGTGAGCGTACCCGTGAAGGGAACGACTTCTACCACGAGATGGCCGACTCCGGCGTGGTGAACCTCGAGAACCTCGAAGAGTCCAAAGTGGCCATGGTCTACGGCCAGATGAACGAGCCTCCAGGTAACCGTTTGCGCGTGGCCCTGACCGGTCTGACCATTGCGGAATCTTTCCGTGACGAAGGCCGTGACGTGCTGTTCTTCGTGGACAACATCTACCGCTACACCCTGGCCGGTACCGAAGTGTCCGCACTGCTGGGCCGTATGCCTTCCGCCGTGGGCTACCAGCCTACCCTGGCCGAAGAAATGGGCCGTCTGCAAGAGCGTATTACCTCCACCAAGGTCGGCTCGATCACCTCCATCCAGGCCGTGTACGTGCCAGCGGATGACTTGACCGACCCATCGCCTGCCACCACCTTCGCCCACCTGGACTCCACCGTGGTGTTGAGCCGTGACATCGCTTCGCTGGGTATCTACCCTGCGGTCGATCCACTCGACTCGACCAGCCGCCAGCTGGACCCGCTGGTCGTTGGTGAAGACCACTACAACACGGCCCGCGCCGTGCAGGGCACGCTGCAGCGCTACCGCGAACTGCGCGACATCATCGCGATCATGGGTATGGACGACTTGGCGCCCGACGACAAGCTGGCCGTGGCCCGTGCCCGCAAGATCCAGCGTTTCCTGAGCCAGCCCTTCCACGTGGCCGAAGTGTTTACCGGTTCGCCCGGCAAGTACGTGCCATTGTCGGAAACCATCCGTGGTTTCAAGATGATCGTCAGCGGCGAATGCGACCACATGCCAGAACAAGCGTTCTACATGGTCGGCTCCATCGACGAAGCCATCGAGAAGGCCAAGAAGGTCTAAACCCCTTCTGCAGAGTGCGGCCTAGGTCGCGCTCTGCACTTCACCACGCTGGACCCAAAGGAAACCTATGACCACCATTCTCGTGAATGTTGTCAGTGCCGAAGAATCCATCTTCTCGGGCGAAGCCAAGTTTGTGGCTTTGCCAGGCGAAGCGGGCGAGCTGGGCATTTATCCGCGCCACACCCCCTTGATCACCCGTATCAAGCCGGGTTCGGTGCGCATTGAAAAGGCCGACGGCACCGAAGAATTCATCTTCGTGGCCGGTGGCATTCTGGAAGTCCAACCCAACTGCGTCACCGTGTTGTCTGACACGGCCATCCGCGGCAAGGACCTGGACGAAGAAAAAGCCAACGCCGCCAAGGCCCGCGCCGAAGAAGCTCTGCGCAACGCCAAAGGCCAGCTGGACATCGCCAAGGCCCAATCCGAGCTGGCCATCATGGCCGCCCAGATCTCGGCCCTGCGCAAGTTCCGCCGCAACCGCTAGTCGCTACTGACACTCCCCAAAAAGCCGCTCTTGAGCGGCTTTTTTGTGGGCTTTATTCAGAGGTATTTGCTCTTATTTTTGATGTCAAAAATAGGAGCTTCTAGCGCTGGATCAATAAGCGCAAGGCCTTATTTTGGATGCTCAAAAAAGGCCCTGAATTTCAATTAAACACTTACAGGATCAGCACCGGTGCGTTGGGCAGCTCGTCGCGCCGCATGCTGTCGGGGGCCAGCGGGAAATGCTGCACCAGCACCGCCGACACCTCTTCCAGCGCCGTCGTCAGGCCTTGCTCGACCTGGCCCGCCTGCAAGGCCGTGCCCAGGTGGGCCACCATCGCCTGCCAGTCGGCTGGTGACACCCGGGCGTTCAGGCCCCGGTCGGCCACCAGCTCGATCGCGTGGTCGGCCAGCAGCAGGTAGATCAGCACGCCGTTGTTGTGCTCGGTGTCCCACACGCGCAGCTTGCCAAACAGCATCACCGCCCGTTCACGCGCCGATGCATTGCGCCGCAGGTAGCTCAGCGGCAGGCCGGCTTCCACGCAGATGCGGATCTCGCCGGTGTGGCGCTGTTCGCTGGCGCTAACCCTTCGCGTCAACCGCTCCAGCAGGTCGGCAGGCACTGCACGGCGTGCATCCCCGGCATCGTGCCAGCAATGCTTCAAAAGCCGTTGTATTTGGTTCCACAGGCCCATCACCATCCCCCGGACGCGCCGCCGCCGCCAAAGTTGCCACCGCCGCCCGAGCTAAAGCCGCCGCCACCGCTGCTGCGTCCGCCCGAGCCGAAGCCACCGCCGCCGAAGCCGCCGCCCAGGCCACCACCGAGTGCGCCGCCCAAAGGCGACGACCCGGCCCGCGACACCAGTGTGAATAGCAGTGCCGCCACCCCTGCCACGCCCGCAATCAGCAGGCTGGCCGAGACGATCCAGGCCAACGCACCCACGCCTGCACCCGTCACCAGCGAACCCAGCTTGGCCCCAAAGATGCTGCGGGCAATGGCACCGGCAATCGGCACCGCAAACACGGCGAATATCAGCAGCTCCTGCCAGTCAAAGCCCAAGTCCTGCTGCGCGGCCTGGGCCGTAGGGGTGGGCAGGGCCTCACCCTTGATCAGCGCCATGATCTGATCCACCCCGGCATCCATGCCCCCGGCAAAATCGCCCTGTTTGAAGCGCGGCGTGATCGCGTCATTGATGATGTTGCTGGCCGCCAGGTCGGGAATTGCACCCTCCAGCGTCTTGGCCACCTCGATGCGCAGCTTGCGGTCGTTCTTGGCCACCAGCAGGATCAGCCCGTCGCCCACCTCTTTGCGGCCAATCTTCCAGGCGTTGCCCACGCGGTTGGCGTAGCTGGCAATGTCCTCGGGCTGGGTGGTCGGCACCATCAGCACCACCACCTGCGCGCCCGTGCTGCCTTCAAAGGCGGTCAGCTTGGCTTCCAGTGCCTGCAACTGCGCTGCGCTGAGGGTGGCCGTGGTGTCGATCACGTGGCCGGTCAGCGTGGGCACCGGCAGCACGCTCTGGGCGTATCCACCCTGGGCCAGCAGGGCCAGCCAGCACGCAACCAGCAGGCGCAGCAGCTTGGGCATTTACTTCTTGAAGTCCACCACCGGCGGGGCCGAGATGGCGGCTTCGTTCTGCACCGTGAAGCTGGGCTTGGGTGCGTAGCCCATGACCTTGGCCGTCAGGTTGCTGGGGAAGCTACGGGCTAGCACGTTGTATTCCTGCACCGTGCCGATGAAGCGGTTGCGCGCCACGGTGATGCGGTTTTCGGTGCCTTCCAGTTGCACCCGCAGGTCGCTGAAACCCTTGTTGGCCTTCAGGTCGGGATATTTCTCGACCGTCACCATCAGGCGGCTCAGGGCGCTGCCCAGCTCGCCCTGGGCGGCCTGGAACTTGGCGAAGGCCTCGGGGTTGTTCAGCGTCTCGGGTGTGACCTGCATGGACGTGGCCTTGGCGCGGGCTTCCACCACCTTGGTCAGCGTGTCCTGCTCAAACGCGGCTTCACCCTTGACGGTGGCCACGATATTGGGCACCAGGTCGGCGCGGCGCTGGTACTGGTTCAGCACCTCGCTCCAGGCGGCCTTGCTTTGCTCGTCCAGGCGTTGAAAGTCGTTGTAGCCGCAGCCGGTCAGGGCGGCAGCCAGTAGCAGGGCGGGTAACCAGCGTTTCATGTCAATTCCTCCAAATGGGCCGCATGCGGGCCGCTATAGCGTTTGACCTTAGCACATGCCGCCTGGGCGGCCACCCAAAGCAAGGCAAAATCAACCCTCTCCCAATCCCGCCCAACCCCCGTGTAAGCCATGCCCAAAGCCAAACTCCAGGCCGCCACCGTGGGCGGCACTGCCGACGACACCGAAGCCGCCTTTTACGATGCCTTACAAAATGGCGACATTGACAAGCTGGTGGCCTGCTGGGCCGACGAGGACGATGTGGTCTGCGTCCACCCCGGTGGCGCGCGCGTGGTGGGTATTGCCGCCATCCGCGCCAGCTTCGAGGCCATGTTCGGCCAAGGCCGCATCCGGGCCTGGCCCGAGCACGTACGCCGCATCGATGCGCTGGCCAGCGCCGTGCACAGCCTGGTCGAGCGCATCGAGGTGATGGCCCCCGACGGCCCGCGCGAAGCCTTTGCCATCGCTACCAACGTCTACCACAAGACCGCCCAAGGCTGGCGCATGGTGGCCCACCACGCCAGCCCCGGCACGGGTCGCGACCTGCAGGAGTCGGGGGGCGCGTCGGCGCTGCTCCATTAATAAATTCTGCCAAATCTGACCCTCGTGCCCATTCCATCAGCACAACCAGCTATGAACTATGTAGCGCCCTGGTGGTTGCCCGGCGGCCATGCGCAAACCATTTGGCCCGCCTTGTACTCGCGCCGCGCCTTCGGACCCCGACCGCAGTTCCGGCGCGAGCGCTGGATCACGCCCGACCTGGATTTCATCGACGTGGATTTTTGCGACCCGGCCGCCCACGTCGCCGACCCGGCCGCCAGCGAGGCCGGACGGCCCCTGCTGGTGCTGTTCCACGGGCTGGAGGGCTCGTCGGGCAGCCACTATGCCGAGGCTTTTGCCGACTACGCGCGGGCCCATGGCATGGGTTTTGTGGTGCCGCACTTTCGGGGCTGCAGCGGCGAACTCAACATCGGGCCGCGTGCCTACCACTCGGGCGATTTCGAAGAGGTGGGCTGGGTGCTCAAGCGCCTCAAGGCCTGGCACCAGGGCAAGGTCATCGCCGTGGGCATTTCGTTGGGCGGCAACGCCTTGTTGCGCTGGGCCGAGGAAATGGGCGACCAGGCGCGCCAGGTGGTACGCGCCGTGGCCGCCGTGTGCGCACCCACCGACCTGGCCGCCAGTGGCTGGGCCATCGGGCGTGGTGTGAACCGGCAGATCTACACCCGCATGTTCCTGCGCAGCATGAAGCCCAAGGCCTTGCGCAAGCTCGACCAGCACCCCGGCCTGTTCGACCGCGAGGCGCTGATGGCCGCGCGCGACCTGTACGAGTTCGACAACATCTTCACCGCCCCGCTGCACGGCTACAACAGTACCGAAGACTACTGGGCCCGCGCTTCGGCCAAACCGCACCTGGCGCAGATCCGCATCCCGGCGCTGGTGGTGCATGCCCGCAACGACCCCTTCGTACCCGCCTGGAGCCTGCCGCACCAGGACGAGGTGGGCGCACACGTGACCCTGTGGCAGCCCAGCCACGGTGGCCATGTCGGCTTTCCCCACGGCCCCATCCCCGGCCACGTGCGCAGCATGCCCGATGCCGTCGGCGGCTGGCTTTTACAGGCAATTAAATAAGCAACTATGGACGACATCGTCAAACAAGCCATCGCCAAATGGCCCAACGTGCCCGACTGCTACGGCTGGCTGGGCCTGGACGCGCGCGGCAACTGGTACATGCGCGACGACCCGGCCCAGGCCGCAGGGCCGTTTGCGGGCCCCGGTACCACCGCGCAGAGCAAGGGCTCGCGGTTGCTGCACGAAAAACTCATTGACTTCATCCAGCGCAACTACGAGAGCGACCGCCAGGGCCGCTGGTTCTTCCAGAACGGCCCGCAGCGGGTGTATGTGGAGCTGGAGCGCACGCCCTATGTGTGGCGCGTACAGCCTGATTTTTCGGTGCAGGCCCACACCGGTCAGGCCGCCCGGGTGCAGCGCTGCGTGCTGGACGAACTGGGCCACCTGTACCTGGACACCGACCTGGGCTTTGGCCTGGTGCACACCCTGGACATGGGTTTTGCCGCCGACGCGGTGGAAAAAGGCCTGTGGGTGCCCCAGCCCGAGGAGGCCGCCCGCCTCCCCGAGCGCTTCGGCTACGTGTCCAGCCCCCAGTTACTACCAAAATAATAGCTGCTTGCGCTTGTTATATAAGCGCAGAGAGCTTATTTCATGCATAAAAAAGGCCGGGTGAACCGGCCTTTTTAAAGGGTGTGGGGTGCTTAGGGCGCGGCAGACGCTGCGCCCTCGGGGGCAGCAGCAGCGGGCTTTTGCGGCACCGGGAAGCTGGCCCCACCCGCATTGGCCATGTAAACCACGGCGCGGGCGATTTCGGTATCGTCAAAGTCGCCACCGCTTTGCGCGCCCATGGCACCCTTGCCGGCTACGGCGGAATGCAACAAAGTTTCATAGCCGGTCTTGATGCGCGGACCCCAGGCTGCTGCATCGCCAAATTTGGGAGAACCCGCCAGGCCGGTAGCGTGGCAGCTAGCGCATTGCGCCTTGAACACATCTTCACCGGATTTGAGCTCGCGATTGGCATCGCGGATTTCCACGGCACCGATCTTCTGGATGCGCGCCGCCAGGGCCTGGCTTTGCGACTGCTCCGTCATGCCGCCCAGCGTCATGGTGTCCACCGAGTTGGTGCCCGCCGGTTTGGCGTCCGACACCACGTAATACACCAGGCCAATAATGGCAAAAATGGGGATCACGAACGAGAAAAACACCGCCAGCAGCAGTTGCTTGGGATTTTTGATGGGACCGGTGTGGTCTTCTTCTGCTGCGTGGTCATGGGGGTTGGCGCTCATGGTGTCCTCAAAACATCGGGGTCAAATCGGGGGCTCTAATTAGCCCGCGAGTATAACCGTCGCCCCTTTACAGGCCCAGCGAGCCACCGGTTTTTGGCCACCACGGCCAGCGGCTACAATCGCCCACGTTGCGGCTGTAGCTCAGTGGATAGAGTATTGGCCTCCGAAGCCAAGGGTCGTGGGTTCGATCCCCGCCAGCCGCACCAACTTCTCTAGAATGGACTGCTCCAAAACCCTAGAGAACACCCCTCGCATTGACCACTCACACACTCACCTCGCTCCTTGATACGCTGGATGCCGACGCGCCCTTGGCGCAGCGCCATCTGTGGCTGATTGGCCTGCTGGAATGGATCCGCGGCGACAAGCTTGCGCCCGATGACTCGGTTAGCCGGGTGCAGCGGTTTCTGGATGCGGTGGATGCCCGGCCCGAGCTGCAGGTGCGTGTGCGGACGTGGTGGCAGGTGCTGGCCGACACGGTGGACAGCACCATGGTGTTGTCCGACTACGGTTTTTCGCCCCGCACCGCGTTTTTCAGCGAACTGGGTTACCGGCTGCGCTGCAAGCTGCTGCCCAGTACGCCCGAGACCACCGATGCCGCCGAGCTGTTCAGCCTGGTACTGCCGAATACGTTGGATGCCGCCTGGCTGGCGGCGCTGGATGCGCCCACGCTGGCGCGCATCGGCCATTTGCTGTCGTCGCCGTCGCGCACGCCGGGCATCACGCTGTGGCAGGACGAACTGCTGCAGGCCATCACCTTTTGCAGCAACCAGATCATGGCCACCGGCGTGGCATCGGAGCTGCGCCTGCGCATGAGCGCCGCTGCCCGGCACGACGAGCCATTCAACAGCCTGTCGGCCGAGGTGGATGCCCTGCGCCGGGCTTTCATTGCTACGCCGCGCGAGCTGCCCGAGCTGGAGGCCGCCGCCCAGCGCCTGCGCGAGCGGCTGGAGCTGTGCCGCCAGGCCGCCGCCAGCGTATACCCGCACCTGAACGACCACGGCATCTCGGTGAACCTGGTGTTCATGCTGCGCCAACTGCGCGAACGCCTGCTGCGGGTGCGCGATCTGATGGACTGCCTGCTGTCGTCCACCCCCGATGCCAGCGCCAGCCGCCTGGTGGTACGCCTGACCTATGCCGGGCAGGAGCGCCGCAGCCTGCGCGCGCTGGTCAGTGGTAACGCCTCGATGCTGGCCGCCAAGGTGACCGAGCGCAGTGCCGAAACCGGCGAACACTACATCACCCGCGACCGCAGCGAGTACCGCGGCATGCTGGTCAAGGCCGCCGGTGGGGGCGCGGCCACCTCGCTGACCACCTTGCTGAAGTTTTTGATCGGCGCGGTGGGCCTGACGGCCTTCTGGGCCGGCATGTGGTCGGGCGTGATGTATGCCGCCAGCTTTGTGATGATCCAGCTGCTGCACTGGACGCTGGCTACCAAGCAACCCGCCATGACCGCCCCCGCCATGGCCGCCAAGCTCAAAGACCTGGGCAACAGCCAGGCAATTGAAGATTTTGTCGACGAAGTCACCCACCTGGTGCGTTCGCAGGTGGCGGCCGTGCTGGGCAATGTGGGCATGGTCACGCCGTGCGTACTGCTGATCAGCTTTGCCATGTTCTGGGCCAGCGGCAAGCACATGGTCAGCCGGGTCGAGGCCGACCACGTGTTCCACACCCTGAGCCTGCTGAGTCCCAGCACCCTGCTGTTTGCCGCCTTTACCGGCGTGCTGCTGTTTGCCTCCAGCCTGATTGCGGGCGCGGTGGAGAACTGGTTTGTGCTGCACCAGCTGGATTCGGCCCTGCGCTACAACCCACGTATCACCCGCGTACTGGGCGTGGCCCGCGCCGACCGCTGGGCCCGCTTCATGCGCGAGCATATTTCGGGCTTTGCGTCGAACATCTCGCTGGGCTTCATGCTCGGGTTGCTGCCACCGGTGCTGGCTTTTGTGGGTCTGGGGCTGGAGGCGCGCCACGTAACGTTGTCCACCGGCCAGTTGTCGGCGGCGGCGGCGGCGTACGGCAACCTGGTGTGGACCATGCCGGTGTTCTGGTGGTGCGTGGCTGCGATTCCGTTGATCGGCGTGCTGAACCTGACGGTCAGCTTTTTCCTGGCGCTGCAACTGGCGCTGGGCGCGCACAGCGTGACCGGCTTGGACCGCCAGCGCCTGCGTTACGCGGTGCTGCGGCGGCTGCGCCAGCACCCCTTGAGCTTCCTCTGGCCGCCAAAATCTGAATGAAATAGGCTGTTTGCGCTTATTGAATGGGCGCGAGCAGCTATGAATTCAGGAGTCTTCACCAGCATCATCGGACTCCGCCTTGAGTTCCAGCGCGGCGCTGTACAGGCCTTTGCGGGGCTGGCCGGTAATGTCGGCACAAAGTTGCACCGCCGTTTTCAGCGGCAGCTCGGCCAGCAGTAGTTTCAGCACCCGCAGGTCTTGCGCCGGGGCCTCGTTGGGTGGGGCCGGGTGGATGACCAGCACAAACTCGCCCCGCGTGCGCGACGACTGGGCTGCCAGCCAGGCCACCAGGTCTTGTGCGGGCACGGTGGCGATTTCTTCAAACTGCTTGGTGATCTCGCGCGCCACCGTCACCGGGCGGGGGCCCAGGCAGGCCAGGCTGCGGGCCAGGGCCTCGATGCGGTGCGGGGCTTCCAGCAGTACCACGGCGCGCGGCTCGGCCAGCAGCGCCAGGGCGGCGTTGTCGCGCTCAGTGGCCTTGCTGGGTAAAAAGCCGATGAATACAAAACCCGCGTCCTGCACGATGCCCGCCGCACTCAGCGCCGCCGTGATGCTGCTGGCGCCGGGCAGCGGCACCACTGCAATGCCCACGGCCCGCGCCGCGGCCACCACCCGTGCGCCGGGGTCGCTGATGGCCGGGGTGCCTGCGTCGCTGGCGTAGGCGATGCGCTCGCCCTGTTGCAGCCGCCGCACCACGTTCTGCGCGGCCTCGGTTTCGTTGTGCTGGTGCACCGCCAACAGTTGCGCGCTGGACTTGTCGATGCCGTAGGCGCGCAGCAGGGCCTGGGTGTGGCGCGTGTCCTCGCAGGCAATGGCATCCACCATGCCCAGCACGTGCAGCGCCCGCAGGCTGATGTCGCACAAATTGCCGATGGGGGTGGCCACGATGTACAGCGTGCCCGCCGGATAATGCTGCGAAGCGGCTGCCTCCTGGGCGGCTTTCAAGGCGGAAGCAAAAGAAGCGCTCAATGGGTTTCCTCAAAAAAATCGGATTGGCCGGGCCGGGCACCACCAAACAGACGGGTGATGCGGCCGAAGACCGGGCGCTGGCGCATTTGCAGGCCCAGGGCCTGCGTCTGCTGGAGCGCAATTATCGGACCCCCGGGCGCGGCGGCGGCGAAATCGACCTGGTGATGCGCGCGCCCGACGGCACGCTGGTGTTTGTCGAGGTGCGCCAGCGGGCCACGGCGGCGTTTGGCGGCGCAGCGGCCAGCATCAGCGCCACCAAGCAACGGCGCATCGTGTTCGCCGCCCGCAGCTATTTGATGCGCCTGCGCACCCCGCCGCCGTGCCGGTTCGACGTGGTGCTGATCGAGTACGCGGGCATCCAGTGGCTGCAGGCGGCCTTTGATGCAAGCTGAACTTTCAATTACAAACACGCTATCACAGCACAGTTATCATTCCGCACCATGATTGAACAACGCATTCAGCAACATTTCATTGACAGCGCCGACCTGAAGTACCAGTCTGCGCAGCCACTCAGCAAACCCATCGCGGCAGGCATCCAGGCCATGCTGGCGGCTGTGACCAGTGGCGGCAAGGTGCTGGCCTGCGGTAACGGCGGCTCGGCAGCCGATGCGCAGCATTTTGCGGCGGAGTTTGTAGGCCGGTTCGAGCGCGAGCGGCCCGAGCTGGGCGCGATTGCGCTCACCACCGACAGCTCCATCATTACGGCAATAGGCAACGACTACAACTTCGACGTCATCTTCGCCAAGCAGGTGCGCGCCCTGGGCCAGCCCGGCGACGTGCTGCTCGCCATCACCACCAGCGGCAATTCGGCCAACGTGCTGCTGGCCATCCAGGCCGCCCACGAGCGCGAGATGACCGTGGTGGCCATGACCGGCAAGGGCGGCGGCAAGATGGGTGCGGCGCTGCGCGAAACCGACGTGCACATCTGCGTGCCGCACGACCGCACCGCACGCATCCAGGAAGTCCATCTGCTGGTGCTGCACTGCCTGTGCGACGGCGTAGATTCCCAGTTGCTGGGCGATATCGAGCCTTCGCTTTGACCTTTTTCCTTTCGAAAGACTCCATGCACCGTTTTCTCCTGACCGCTGCGGCGGCTGTTGTTTTAGGCTCCAGCCTGTCTGCTTGCGTACCCTTGATGGTGGGAGGCGCGGCGGTGGGTGGTGCGTTTATGGCCACCGATCGGCGCACCTCGGGGGCCCAGTTGGAAGACGAAGGCATCGAGCTGCGCGCCAACAACCGCATCGGCCAAAGCATGGGCGAGAGCGCCCACGTCAACGTCACCAGCTACAACCGCCAGGTGCTGCTGACCGGCGAAGTACCCACTGCCGCCGATGTGCAAAAGCTGCAAGATCTGGTGCTGAAGGTGGAGAACGTGCGCTCGGTGGTGAATGAAGTGGCGGTGCTGGGCCCCTCGTCGCTGTCGCAGCGCTCCTCGGACACCCTGGTGACCGGTAAGGTCAAGGCCACGCTGGTGGATGCCAAAGACGTGCAGTCCAACGTCTTCAAGGTGGTCACTGAGCGCGGCACGGTCTATTTGATGGGCCGCGTCTCCCTGCGCGAAGCCAACCGCGCCACCGACCTGGCCCGCAGCATCAGCGGCGTACAAAAGGTGGTGCGGGTCTTTGACATATTGGGCGAAGAAGAGCTGCAACGGCTCTCCAACACCAAGTAATTCCGGGTTACTTCAGCCGTTTGATCAGGCTGGAGGTGTCCCAGCGCTGGCCGCCCATCTGTTGCACGTCGGCATAAAACTGGTCGACCAGCGCGGTGACCGGCAAACGTGCACCGTTGCGCTTGGCTTCATCCAGCACCAGGCTCAGGTCTTTGCGCATCCAGTCCACGGCAAAGCCGAAGTCGAATTGATCGGCCACCATGGTTTTGCCGCGGTTGTCCATCTGCCAGCTTTGGGCCGCGCCTTTGCCAATGACTTCCAGCACCTGCACCATGTCCAGCCCGGCGTGCTGGCCAAAAGCCACGGCCTCGCTCAGGCCCTGCACCAGCCCGGCGATGCAGATCTGGTTCACCATCTTGGCCAACTGGCCCGCGCCGCTGTCACCCACCCGGGTGCAGGCGCGTGAAAACGCCATGGCCGTGGGGGCGATGGCATCAAAAGCCGCCTGGTCACCGCCGCACATCACCGTCAGCAGGCCGTTTTGCGCGCCCGCCTGGCCACCAGACACCGGTGCATCGATGAAGCGCAGGCCCAGGGTGCGGGCGGCACCGTCGAGCTCGCGGGCCACTTCGGCCGAGGCGGTGGTGTGGTCCACAAAAATCGCGCCGGGCTCCATGCCCGCAAACGCCCCGTCGGCCCCCAGCGTGACCGAGCGCAGATCTGCGTCGTTGCCCACGCAGCAAAACACGATGTCCGCCCCCCGTGCCGCCAGGCGCGGTGTTTCAGCATGTTTTGGGGCTCCAGCGCTTATGTATTCAGCGTTAAATGCTATTGATTTTGTAGCAGTTCGGTTGTAGACGGTCACCGAATGTCCCGCCAGCGCCAGGTGCGCTGCCATCGGATACCCCATGACCCCCAGGCCGAGAAATGCGACTTTTTTGGAAGGAGCGGAGGTGTAGGCTTTGGGATTGGTACTAGGCATAGGAATAAAAAACTGAGACTAAAAAACCACCCGACCCGCTCCTGGCGGGGCAGGGCGTGGTGTGAGCGTCAGACTATCGCGAAATGCTCGGTACCAGCAGCCAAATCCTGGGTCTTGGCGCGCTGGCTGTTGAGCTTGATCTGCAAACGCAGGTCGTTGAGCGAATCGGCGTGGCGCAGGGCATCTTCGTAGCTGATGAGCTGGCTCTCGTAGGCATCGAACAGGGCCTGGTCAAAGGTCTGCATACCCAGATTGCGGCTCTTCTTCATGATCTCCTTGATCTCGGTGACCTCGCCCTTGAAGATCAGGTCGGAGATCAGCGGGGTGTTGAGCAAAATCTCCACCGCGGCGGCCCGGCCCTTGCCGTCCTGGCGGGGAATCAGGCGTTGTGACACCACGCTGCGCAGGTTCAGCGACAAATCCATCAGCAACTGGGCACGGCGTTCTTCGGGAAAGAAGTTCAGGATGCGGTCCAGCGCCTGGTTGGCGTTGTTGGCGTGCAGTGTGGCCAGGCACAGATGGCCGGTTTCGGCAAAGGCGATGGCGTGTTCCATGGTGGTGCGGTCGCGGATTTCCCCCATCAGGATCACATCGGGGGCCTGGCGCAGCGAGTTTTTCAGGGCGGAGTCCCAGCTGTCGGTGTCCAGGCCCACTTCGCGCTGGGTGATGACGCAGTTTTTATGCGGGTGCACAAATTCCACCGGGTCTTCGATGGTGATGATGTGGCCGTACGAGTTTTCGTTACGCCAATCGACCATGGCGGCCAGGGTGGTCGATTTGCCACAACCGGTGCCGCCCACCAGGATGCACAGGCCGCGCTTGGTCATGGCCACGTCTTTCAGGATCTGTGGCATGGCCAGGCCATCGACTGTGGGGATGCTGACCGGGATCACCCGCAGCACCATGCCCACTTTGCCTTGCTGTACAAAGGCGTTGACGCGGAAGCGGCCTATGCCCGCGGGCGAGATCGCAAAGTTGCACTCCTTGGTACGCTCAAACTCGGCGGCCTGCTTGTCGTTCATCACCGAACGGGCCAGGGCCAGCGTGTGGCCGGCCGTGAGCGGCTGGGGCGAGACTTTGGTGACCTTGCCATCGACCTTGATGCCGGGCGGAAACTCGGACGTGATGAACAGGTCGCTGCCGTTGCGGCTGACCATGAGTTTCAAGAGATCGTTGATGAACTTGCTGGCTTGGTCGCGTTCCATCGTGCGGGCCTTAGTTGGGACGGTCGCTGAACCGGGCGCTGATGGCGCGCAGCCGCAGTGAGAGTTTGCGCGCCAGCAGGGCAATCAGGCAAGCGGCCAACCGGGGGTCGGTGTTCATCATGTCGTCCATCGATTCGGCGCTGAGTGCGGCGATTTCACAGTCGTCCAGCGTGGTGCAGGCCGAGAAGCGGATGCCGCTGTCGAGCAGCGACATTTCCCCCAGGATGTCACCCGGCTTGGTTTCGGCCAGTCGCAGGTGCTCGCCCCAGGGCTGTAGCCGGTCTACCGCAATGGTGCCTTTGAGTAGCACCACCATGAAGTTGCCGTATTCGCCCTGGCGGATGATGTCGCGCCCGCCGGGCACCAGGGCAAACTGGAAGAAGCGCTCCATGCGCTCGATGGACGCCGCGTCGAGCTGTTCCATGTTTTTGTCTTTGCCCCACAAGGCCTGTAGCGTACGTACGCTGCTGGCCGTGGGCAGTCGCTTGGCACCGACCTCGATGGCCCGTGCTTCCCATGGCACCAGCATCGAAGGGTCGATATTTTGGCCATTGAACGCGGTGGTGAACAGCATCGAGTCCCGCGGAGCTGCCTCGGGTTTGGGTTCCGACTTGTGGAGTAAAAACTCCAGAATACCCTTCATGGGGCGCTCCAATCGTGGTGGGTCATGTGCATCTGGAAAATCATCCCGGGAAGTTTTCCGGAATTTTGGCTTTGCCCCGGGCTTCACCCGGGCTGATGATATTGCGGCGGACCAAATCGGTCAGGTTCTGGTCCAGCGTCTGCATGCCGACGCTGTTGCCGGTCTGGATGGTGGAGTACATCTGTGCGACCTTGGCTTCACGGATCAGGTTGCGTATGGCGCTGGTGCCCAACATGATTTCGTGTGCAGCCACCCGACCCTGGCCGTCCTTGGTCTTGCACAGCGTTTGCGAGATGACCGCCTGCAGCGACTCCGACAGCATGGCGCGGACCATTTCCTTTTCTTCAGCCGGAAACACGTCAATGATCCGGTCGATGGTCTTGGCGGCGCTGGAGGTGTGCAGGGTGCCGAACACCAGATGCCCGGTTTCGGCTGCGGTCATGGCCAGGCGGATGGTTTCCAGGTCGCGCATTTCTCCCACCAGGATCGCATCCGGATCTTCGCGCAGGGCCGAGCGCAGCGCAGCGGCAAAGCTCAGCGTGTGCGGGCCGACTTCGCGCTGGTTGATCAGGCACTTTTTGGATTCGTGGACAAACTCGATCGGGTCTTCCACCGTCAGCACGTGGCCGTATTCGGTCTCGTTAAGGTGGTTCACCATGGCGGCCAGCGTGGTGGATTTGCCGGAACCGGTTGGCCCGGTCACCAACACCATACCGCGCGGCTTGAGGGCCAGGTCGCCAAAAATCTTGGGTGCGTTGAGCTGCTCCAGCGTGAGAATCTTGGACGGGATGGTCCGCAGAACCGCACCGGCACCCCGGGCGTGGTTGAACGCATTGACCCGAAAGCGTGCCAGGCCTTCGATTTCGAACGAGAAATCGACCTCCAGAAACTCCTCGTACTGTTTGCGCTGGCTGTCGCTCATGATGTCGTAGACCATGGCGTGGACGGTTTTGTGGTCCAGCGGATCGACGTTGATACGGCGCACATCGCCATGCACCCGGATCATGGGCGGCAGCCCGGCCGACAGGTGCAAGTCCGAAGCCTTGTTTTTAACGCTGAATGCGAGCAGTTGGGTGATGTCCACGGAGCCCCTTGATGTTTGGTACGCTGTAGGTTTGATTATGACTACGATTAGTAACAATCTCCAAGGCGTTCGTGGGCGCATGGTTACAGCTTGTACCCGTGCATCGCGCCCCAGCGACAGCGTGGACCTGCTGGCCGTTTCCAAAACCTGGGGGCCGGAGGCGGTGCGCGAGGCTTTTGCAGCTGGGCAGAGACGTTTTGGCGAAAATTACATCCAGGAAGCCGTCGCCAAAATTGCCGCTTTGCAGGATTTGCCGCTGGAATGGCACTGCATCGGTCCCATCCAAAGCAATAAAACGGCCTTGGTGGCAGCGCATTTTGACTGGGTGCACAGCATCGATAGGCTCAAAATTGCCCAGCGTTTGAACGATCAACGCCCGGCAGATCTGCCGCCGTTACAGATCTGCCTGCAAGTCAATGTGGATGGCGGGCTGACAAAATCCGGCGTGCCGCCTGAACAGGCCTTGGCCTTGGCTATCCAGGTGGCGGCCCTGCCGCGCTTGTGTTTGCGGGGGCTGATGGTGATTCCGGAGCCTGCCGCGGACTATGCGGGGCAACTGGCTGTGTGTACGCAGGCCAAAGCCTTGTTTGAACACATCGTTGCCGCCGCCGTGCCGGGTGCGCCACATTTTGATACCTTGTCGATGGGCATGACGGCCGACCTGGAGGCCGCAGTGGCTGCGGGCAGCACCATGGTGCGCGTAGGTACGGCTATTTTTGGCGCTCGGTAAGCCGTAGCGTTCGGGTTATTGGGCTGGCACGATCACCGACACGCGGCGGTTTTGCATCCGTCCGGCGGAGGTGTCGTTGGACACCACCGGGCGGTCCTTGCCCCAGCCGCGTACTTCTATACCTTCCATAGGCAAACCCTGGGATGCCAGGGCTTGTGCCACAGCTTCTGCCCGGCGCAGGGACAGGGTCTGGTTGAATGCTGCCGGGCCCACGTTGTCGGTATGCCCTTCAACCCGCAATCGGTTAATGCCCAATTTGGCCAGGGCACTGCCGATGCGTCCTGTTACACCCTGGCTTTCGGCATCCAGTGCGTCCGATGCGGTGTCGAACAATATCTTTCCGGAAATGGGGTACTCCCAGCCTTCGTCAGTACGCACAAAGCCCAGGCGCTGCAGCTCGGTCGCACGGTCAAGCGGTGGGGGGGCAGCAGGCGCAGTCGATTGGCAGGCACCCAACACGCTCAGCGTGAGCAGGGCGGTGGATCTGAGAATATGGCGGCGTGTCTGAGGAGTTAAGCCGAAGAGGCGGGGCGGGTTGGGGTGCGGTTGCATTACTGAACTTCTCTTTTTTCGGGGGGATGCATCGAATCGCTGCCATCCGTTTGGTCGTCAAAAATGTGGCGCTGGCCGCGTTGCTGGCTTTTCACCCGGTACATCGCCCGGTCGGCGGCACGCAGCAACTGCTCAGCAGTTTGCCCGTGGATTGGGTAGATCGCAATGCCGATGCTCAAGGACGGCACGATGTGGTCTTGTGGCCGGGCTTCCAATGGCGTGGTCATGCTGGCGATGATTTTGTCGGCAATCCGGGCGGCATCTTCCACGTTGTGCAATGGGGCCAGCAGAATGGCAAATTCATCACCTCCGAGGCGGGCCACCACATCGTTTTCGCGTACCTGAGCCCGTACCCGGTCGGCCACCTCGACCAGCAGGGCATCCCCCACGGCGTGGCCATAACGGTCGTTAATCGACTTGAAGTGGTCGTTATCCAGATACAACACGGCCAGGCCGCCGCCAGTGGCCTGGATGTCCTGCAACACCCGCGTGAGGCGGCGCCGAAAGTAGGCGCGGTTGGGCAGGCCGGTCAGGCTGTCATGGTTGGCCAGATGCGAGAGCGACTTGTTTTCCTGGTGCAACTGGGTCTGGTAGACCTCGATTTCCATCAGCAAGGCGTTGAAGTCTTCCCCCAGTTGGTGGAATTCGGCGATACGGGACGCGGGTGCGCGCGCCGACGTGGCCCGATCAAACCGGGCGGCGTAGGTGACTGCCGTCAGGGCGAGAACCGGCTGCAGAATGTCGCGCTGGATACGCCGCGACAGTTGGCGTACGGCGACCGCACCCAGCGTCAAGCACACCAGCATCCCGGCCAGGCCCATGAAGATAAAGCCTACAAAGCCCGCCCCGTCGCCGCGCAAACGCACCTCGGCGATGCGGCGGCCCTGGTACATCACCGGTGCGATGGTGGGCTGTGGCAACAGCAGCGCCACGATCCGGTCACCAACGACATCGGGCAAGCGGTCGGTGGGGCGCACATAGCGTCCCAGCAGCGTACCGCGGGTATCCACAATCTGTGCACTGGCCAGCGACTCTTGGCGGGCGATCAGCCCTAACGACTCCTGGACGGCAATGGTGTCACGAAACACCACAGCGGCTTCAGTGGTGTAGGCAATCGACCGCGCGACCAACTGCAGGTTCTGGTCGGCGGCGGTACGCAAGGCCACCAAGGCGGCCAGCGTCAATGCAAAACCCACTGCCAGCATCATGAGCGTGGCCACCCTGAAATGGGCCTGTTGCAGTGTGGCCAGCAGGCTGACGCGGTCCGTGGCGGGCTTGGGAGGGCTGGGCCGGTTCATGGAGCCATCTTCCCAGCGGGCCGCCCGAGTCGCAGGACTTGCGGATTGACCCGCACGCCGCTGCGGGCAACGGCATCCAGATTCACTTCAAATTGCACGCCATTCTGGTTGCTGGCATCCAGGCAGACCATGGCTCCCGCTGCACAGGGTGGAATCCGTTCACTGACAGTCAGTACCGGATACCCCACCACGTTGGAGAATATGCGGCGCGAAGCCGCATCGTCCAGCGTTCCTATATACAAGGCATCGCACTGGACGGCGATGGACGCGTCGCTGCTAGGTGCCAGCGCCTGCACCACGATAGGCCGCTGGGGCAAGGCCGCCAATCCGTTTTTCAACCACTGGTCGGTATGCATACTGCGCCCTGCAATACACACGCGCAGTGGCATGGATTCGTTCGGCCAGCGGGCATAACCCAGGATACCCAGCAGCGTCTCGGTCACGCCGATCCGTCCCACCGCCATCGGTGGAGCGGTGCCAAGCTGCTGCGCCAGCGTCAGACTGCTCACCAAGCACAAGGCGCTGCCCCACAGGGTGCGCAGCATGGTGGATAAAAGGGTGGGGCGCTTCATGGCAGGCGCAGACGGGTGGAGTTTTTGACCTCTTCCATCACGGCGTAGGTACGGGTTTCGCGTACGCCAGGCAACTGCCACAGCACCGTACCCGCAAACTCCCGGTAGGCCAGCATGTCGGCCATCCGGGTTTTCAGCAGATAGTCAAAACCTCCCGCCACCATGTGGCATTCCATGATCTCGGGGCGCACCTGCACGGCGGCCTTGAATGCATCGAACACATTGGGCGTGGTGCGGTCCAACAGCACCTCCACAAACACCATCATCGACGCGCCCAGTTGCAATGGATTCAGCCGCGCCTCGTAACCCAGGATGTAGTTGTCTTTGGTCAGGCGCTGCACCCGTGCAAGCACTGCTGTGGGCGAGAGAGCCACCTTTTCTGCCAGCTTCAGGTTGGAAATGCGGCCATCCTCCTGCAGAAATCCCAGGATCTTCAGGTCGATACGGTCTAGGTCGGCAGTTGGCGTTATCACGGAAGTATGGTCACTAGGGTCACGAAAGGCGGTAGGTTGCGAGGTGGATGCTGGTTTCGGTGCTGCTGATGCCGCGCACCAGCCGAATGCGCTCCAGTACCTGTGACAGCTCGGCCAGGTGGGCCGCACGCAGTTCGGCCAGCAAATCCCACTGGCCGTTGGTGTCGTGCAGGGTCGCCACACCGGGTTCACCCAGCAGGCTGTCGATGACCGCGCGGGTCGCGTTGCCTGCGACGGCAATCGACATCCACGCTGAAATGCCATGGGGCTCGGCATCTGGCCGCAGCCTCACGGTGTAGCCGACGATGATGCCTGCGTCCTCCAGTTTGGTAATGCGGTTGGTGACCGTGCCGCGCGACACCCCGAGCTTGTGCGCCAAGGTTGCCACCGTGGTGCGGGCATCTTTACGTAAATATGAAATCAGCTGTTGGTCGGTCACATCCATGTCTGCATTTTGCGGCCATTCATTGGGGAAAACCAGTTATGACACGACAAAGTCAATGCAGCCCAAGGCGAAAGAAGTGACCGCGAGGTGTGTTTTAAAAGCAACAAAGCATGATCGTTTTTATAGGGTTATCGCTAGTAGCTTTGGGTTTTGATGCACACTTCTCTACGTTATTTCTTTTTAACCCGATAGGAACATTGATATGAAAAAGAGTCTGATTGCTCTGGCCGTTTTGGCTTCCACTGGCGCGATGGCCCAGTCCTCCGTAACTTTGTACGGTCTGGTTGACGTTGGTCTGCAGTCTTCCAAAGTTGACGGCGGCGTTCGCAAGAACGAAGTTTCCAGCGGCAACGTGAACGGCAGCCGTTTCGGCCTGAAAGGTTCTGAAGATCTGGGCGGCGGCCTGAAGGCCCTGTTCGTTCTGGAAAACGGCTTCAACGTTGATAACGGTTCTTCGCGTACCCCTGGCTCGATGTTTGATCGTCAAGCTTATGTTGGCCTGGCTGGCGGCTTCGGTGAAGTCCGTATCGGTAACGTGAAAACCGCGTTCGACGACACCGCTATCAACAGCAATTCGCTGTTTGATTCCAACTACGCACCTGCATACGCTGCATGGGCATTCAACTACGCTGGCGCTCCTGGCAATTCGTTGTACTACACCTCGCCTTCGTTTGGTGGCGTGACCGCTACGGTCAGCTACGCATTGGGTGAGAACAAGACTGCCACTACCAGCGCCAAGGGTGTTGCTGCTGTGAACGTTCAGTACTCTGGTGGTCCTATCTACGCTAGCTTGGCTTACCAAGAAGACAAGCGTGCTGCTCCTGGTGTTGGTTCGGTTGCTGATGCTGCCAACAAAGACACCCTGGCTAACGTTTCCTACGACCTGGGCGTTGTGAAGCTGCTGGGTAGCTACAGCCGCCACGTTGCTACCGACGAAACCAAATCGAACCAGTTCCAAGTGGGCGTGGACGTGCCTGTTGGCTCCGCTCTGACCGTGACCGGTGGCTACGCTTACTCCAAGGACAAGCAATTCGGCGTGACCGGCGAGAAGCGTCAGAGCTTCGGTCTGGGTGCCAAGTACGCCCTGTCCAAGCGTACCTTTGTGTACACCGCAGCGACCTATGCTGAGTACAAGGCTCCTGTCACCAATGACAAGACCAAGGGTGACATCTACGCTATTGGCATTCAGCACTCCTTCTAAGTCCACGCTGGCGTAAGCTAGTTTGAATTTAAAAGCACAAAAAAGCCACCCGGTTTGCCGGGTGGCTTTTTTTATGGTCGATTGGTCATTGTGGTAATAGTTTGTGTCATAACGTCAATATTCATGCATAAAGCTAGCAATATTGGCGATTTACATTGGCATGCCGTGTGGTGACACTAGATGCATTCCCCACTAAGGCCCGCACTATGACTACCATCTCCCTCGTTTCCACCCCGTTCCTCAGCGCCCATGACGTAGCCACCATCGTGCAACGCAAGGGGCTGGATGCCTGCCTGCGTGGCATGGCCGACACCATCCAGGCCGACTTTCTGCGCTGGGAAGCGTTTGACAAGTGCGCCCGTGTGGCCAGCCACTCCACCGACGGCGTGATCGAACTGATGCCGATTGCCGACGACCTGAGCTACGCCTTCAAATACGTCAACGGCCACCCCAAGAACAATGCCCTGCACGGCCTGCCCACGGTGATGGCGTTTGGCGTGCTGGCCAGCGTGGCCACCGGCGTGCCCGAGCTGTTGAGCGAGCTGACCCTGACCACCGCCATCCGCACTGCCGCCACCTCGGTGGTCGCCGCCCGCGCCCTGGCCCGCCCCAACAGCCGCAGCATGGCGCTGATCGGCAACGGCGCGCAAAGCGAATTCCAGGCCCTGGCTTTCCACCATCTGATGGGCATTGAAGAAGTGCGCCTGTTCGACACCGACCCGCTGGCCACCGCCAAGCTGGCCGATAACCTGCGCACCACTGGTTTGCGTGTGGTGATCTGCACCAGCACCGCCCAGGCCGTGCGCGGTGCCGACATCGTCACCACCGTCACCGCCGACAAAACCAACGCCACCATCCTCACGCCCGAGATGATTGAACCCGGCATGCATATCAATGGCGTGGGTGGCGACTGCCCCGGCAAGACCGAGCTACACCCCGACGTGCTGCGTGCCGCCAGCGTGTTTGTGGAATACGAGCCGCAAACCCGCATCGAAGGCGACCTGCAGCAACTGCCCGCCGACTTTGCCGTCACCGAACTCTGGCAGGTGCTGAACGGTACCGCCGTGGGCCGCACCAGCGATACACAGATCACCGTGTTCGACTCCGTCGGCTTTGCCATGGAAGACTATTCGGCCCTGCGCTTCATGCGCGACACCGCCCGTGAACTGGGCCTGGGCCAGCGTTTGGCGCTGATTCCCGACCTCGCCGACCCGAAAGATTTGTATAGTCTGGTACGACCCACGGCTTCGCGCTTTGTGGCACCTGTTTCTCTAGCCGACACACAAACAGCATGAACCATTCCACCCAGGGCGTGAGCCTGATTGGTGTCCCCACCGACATCGGTGCGGGCGTACGCGGCGCGCGCATGGGCCCTGAAGCCCTGCGGGTCGCGGGCCTGGCGCAGGCGCTGGAGCAGTCCGGGCTGGACGTGCGCGACTGCGGCAACATCCGCGGTCCGGCCAACCCCTGGCTGCCCCCGGTGGACGGCTACCGCCACTTGCCCGAAGTGGCCCAGTGGAACGAGCTGGCGCACAACGTGGTCTACAAAGAGCTCAGCGCAGGCCGTCTGCCCATCATGCTGGGCGGCGACCATTGCCTGGGCATTGGCTCCATCAGCGCCGTGGCCCGCCACTGCCGCGACACCGGCAAAAAGCTCCGCGTGCTGTGGCTGGACGCGCATGCCGACTTCAACACCGCCGCGCTCACCCCCAGCGGCAACATCCACGGCATGCCGGTGGCCTGCCTGTGCGGCCACGGCCCGCAAGAGCTGGTACAAATCGGCGGCCATGTGCCTGCCATCAGCGCCCGCGAGATCGTGCAGATCGGCATCCGCAGCGTCGATGCGGGTGAAAAACGCTTTGTGCACGAGCAGGGCATCGAAGTCTTCGACATGCGCTTCATCGATGAGATGGGCATCCGCCACACCATGGAAATGGCGCTGGACGGGCTGGATGCCAACACCCATTTGCACGTCAGCCTGGATGTGGACTTTCTCGACCCCGACATCGCCCCGGGCGTAGGCACCACCGTGCGCGGCGGCCCCAACTACCGCGAAGCCCAGTTGTGCATGGAAATGATTGCCGACACCGGCCTGCTGGCCTCGCTGGACATTGTGGAGCTCAACCCCGCACTCGACGTGCGCAACCAGACCGCCGAGCTGGCGGTGGATTTGGTCGAAAGCCTGTTTGGCAAAAGCACGCTGATGCGCCAGGTGACGGATGCAACATGACTTTTTGTCGGCGTTGATGGTCTTGCTGATCGTCACCGACCCGTTGGGCAATGTGCCCATCGTGCTCAGCCTGCTGCGCAACACGCCCAAAGAGCGGCGCTTCTGGGTCATCACCCGGGAATGCCTGTTTGCGCTGGCCATCCTGCTGGTTTTCATGCTGTTTGGCGACCGGCTGCTGCACGTCATGCACCTCACCGATGCCTCGCTGGAAATCGCGGGTGGCGTGATCTTGTTCCTGATCGCCATGGGCATGGCTTTCCCGAGCATGGGCGTGAGCTTCTCCGGCCCTGAGCAAGAGGCCGAGCCCATGCTGGTCCCTCTGGCCATTCCGATGATCGCCGGGCCGTCTTCCCTGGCCACCGTGCTGCTGCTGGCCTCGCGCCAGCCCGAGCGCATGCTGAGCTGGGCCGGGGCCATCACCCTGAGCATGGTGGTGGTGTGGGTGGTGCTGTTGTCAGCCAGTGGGCTGGCGCGGCGCATTGGCAAATCCGGCCTGATCGCGCTGGAGCGCCTGATGGGCTTGCTGCTGGCGGCCATGGCGGTGCAAATGCTGATTTCGGGCTTGCGCAACGCATTCCCAATCATTTCTGGATAGTCAAAAAATTCGAAATTAATCACTAGTTGGTTGGATTTATTTGGTGAGATTGTTTTGTTTTAACCCGGCAAACTAGCGGTTATTGCAGTCACTCACCAGGAAATCTACCATGCGTTTGCCCAGCCCTTACCGCTCCGAGTCCGAAACCGTTGCCCACCGTCTTGCCGCCTTGTCGGGCGCGCTGGACTGGGGTGTAGCTTCCGCCCCCGCGCGCCCCTGGGTGCAGGCCGTGCGCGACAATCCGCCGCCGTTCTGGGCCATGGAAAGCCTGCTGCGCGAATACCCCATCTCCAGCGCCGAGGGCCTGGCCCTGATGCGCCTGGCCGAAGCCCTGCTGCGCGTGCCCGATGCCGAAACGGCGATCGCCCTCACGGCAGACCAGCTGGGCCGCGCCGACTTTGACGGCATGGACGAAACGGGGGCAGCCTCGGTGCTGGGCCGCTCCACCCTGGCCAAGCTGTCCAGCAGCGCCATCGCCCTGTCGAAAAAATTCCTGCCCGAAGCCGAGGCTCCGCAAGGCCTGCTGACCAAGCTGGGTGCCAAGACCGTGGTAGCGGCCACCGTGCGCGCCGTGCAGCTGCTGGGCCGCCAGTTCGTGCTGGGCCAGACCATTGGCGATGCCATGGACGAGGCCGCCTCCGCCCGCAAGAAGCAGCCCCAGCTCACCTACAGCTACGACATGCTGGGCGAGGGCGCACGCACCGATGCGGATGCACTGAACTACCTGCAAAGCTACAAAAATGCTATTGAATCAATAGCAACACGCGCAAGTAATACCTGCGCTACCGAGCAAAACGACGGTATTTCCATCAAACTCAGTGCGCTGCACCCGCGCTACGAATGGACCCAGCGCGAGCGCGTGCTGGCCGAGCTGGTGCCGCGCGTGTGGAGCCTGTGCGAGCAGGCCGCCCGCGCCAATATCAACCTGACCATCGATGCCGAAGAAGTGGACCGCCTGGAGCTGTCGCTCGACGTGTTCGAAGCCCTGGCCGCCCTGGTGTCCCAGCACCAGCCGCAGTGGCGCGGCTTTGGGCTGGCCATGCAGGCCTACCAGACCCGGGCGCTGGAACTCATCGAGCACATCGCGTTCATTGGCCGCAAATACAAGCTGCGCCTGATGTGCCGCCTGGTCAAAGGCGCGTATTGGGATTCGGAAATCAAGCGCGCCCAGGAGCTGGGCCTGCCGCACTACCCCGTGTTCACCCACAAGCACCACACCGACGTGTCTTACCTGGCCTGCGCCAAGGCCTTGCTGGATGCGCCCGATGCCATCTACCCCCAGTTCGCCACGCACAATGCGGCCACCATCGCCGCCATCCTGCACCTGGCCGCCAAGAGCGGCAACCCGTTCGAACTGCAACGCCTGCATGGCATGGGCGAGGGCGTGTACCGCGAGGTGCTGAAGAACCCGCTGATCGGTTGCCGCGTGTATGCCCCCGTGGGCAAGCACCGCGACCTGCTGGCATACCTGGTGCGCCGCCTGCTGGAAAACGGCGCCAACTCGTCCTTCGTGCACCAGCTGGCCGACGAGTCGGTGGGCATGGAAGAAATTTTGGTTTCGCCCCTGCGCCTGGAGCCGCAATCGGCCTTTGTGCTGCCGCCCGTGCTGTTTGGCCATGGCCGCAAAAACAGCGCCGGGCTGGACCTGGAAGTCGCTACCCAGCGCGCGGCACTGCAAACCGCCTTTGACAACACCGTGGTGCCACCCGTGCCCGAGTTTGATGCCAAATTGGCCTCTAGCGCTTATTCCACCAGCGCAAACAGCTATAAAACTTGGAGCAAAACACCCACCGCCCAGCGCGCCGCCCTGCTGCGCCAAAGCGCCGACCTGCTGGAGCACCAGATGCCGCGCTTCTGCGCCATCCTGGTCAAGGAAGCCTTCAAGACCTGGGGCGATGCCGTGTCGGAAGTGCGCGAAGCCGTGGACTTCTTGCGCTTCTACGCCGATGAGGCCGAGCGCATCATGGCCCCGGTCGCCTTGCCCGGCCCCACGGGCGAAACCAACGAGTTGCGCCTGACTGCGCGCGGCGTGTGGGTCTGCATCAGCCCCTGGAACTTCCCGCTGGCCATCTTCATGGGCCAGGTGGCCGCCGCCCTGGCCACCGGCAATACGGTGCTGGCCAAGCCAGCCGAGCAAACCCCGTTTGTCGCGCTGGAGGCCGTGCGCCTGCTGCACGCCGCCGGGGTGCCCGAGAGCGCGGTGCAGCTGCTGCACGGCCCCGGCGAAACCGTGGGCGCGTCCCTGGTGGCGCTGCCCGGTATTGCGGGCGTGGTGTTCACCGGCTCCACGCCGGTGGCGCGCATCATCAACCGCACCCTGGCGGCCAAAGACGGCCCCATCATCCCGCTGATCGCCGAAACCGGCGGCATCAACGCCATGCTGGTCGACAGCACCGCCCTGCCTGAGCAGGTGGTGGATGCTGTGGTGCAAAGCGCCTTCCGCAGCGCAGGCCAGCGCTGCTCCGCCCTGCGCCTGCTGTGCGTGCACGAAGCCATTGCCGACCACGTCATCGAGATGGTGCAGGGCGCGGCCAAAGAGCTGGTGCTGGGCAACACCGCAGAGTGGGCCACCGACGTGGGCCCCGTCATCGACAAGGAAGCCTTCGACGGTATCCAGAAACACATCCAGCGCCTGAATACATCGGCAAAACCATTGCTGTCGCTTGTTCCGCCAGCACAAGCAGCTACTAACTTGATAGCGCCACAAGCTTTCGAGCTGAAACAGGTGGCCGATGTGGCGCAGGAAATCTTCGGCCCCGTGCTGCACATCGTGCGCTGGTCGGGCGACCCGCAGGCCGTGATCGAGCAGATCAACGCCCTGGGCTACGGCCTCACGCTGGGCATCCAGACCCGCATCGACAGCCGTGCCCACAGCCTGGCGGCCAGCGCCCACATCGGCAACGTCTACATCAACCGCAACATCATCGGCGCGGTGGTCGGCGTGCAGCCCTTCGGCGGCGAAGGCCTGAGCGGCACGGGGCCCAAAGCCGGTGGCCCCAACTACCTGGTGCGCTTTTGCGCCGAGCAGACGCTGACGGTGAACACCACCGCAGCGGGCGGCAATGCGGCGCTGCTGGCGGCGATGCCTTGAGGTGGATCGGCGGCAGGTGGGTTCGGCGTTAAGCTGCGCCTGCCCATGCCCAAAATCATCCTCTTCAACAAACCCTTCAACGTCCTCACCCAGTTCCGCCCCGACGGTGACCGGGCTACGCTGGCGCAGTTCATCACCGACCCCAGCCTGCGCGTGGCCGGGCGGCTGGACCGGGATTCGGAGGGGCTGCTGCTGCTGACCGACGACGGCGTGCTCAATGCCCGCATCACCCAGCCGCAGGAGAAGCAGTTCAAAACCTACCAGGTGCAGGTGGACGGCACGCCTTCTGACGCGGCCTTGCAGGCGTTGCGCCAGGGCGTGCTGCTCAATGACGGCATGACCCTGCCCGCCGAGGCCCGGCAGATCGCCGAGCCGCCCGGCCTGTGGCCGCGCACGCCGCCAGTACGCTACCGCGCGCTGCTGCCCACCGCCTGGCTGGAGATCCGCATCTGCGAGGGGCGCAACCGGCAGGTGCGGCGCATGACGGCGGCGGTGGGCCTGCCCACGCTACGGCTGGTGCGGGTGCAGATCGGGGCCTACGCACTGGGCGACTTGCAGCCGGGGGCGTGGAGGGAGTTTGTGTAGCTGCGTTCTGCTTTGGAAATTTATATGGAAAGTGCCTCTAGCGGTTATTCCATAGGCGGAAGTAGCTATAAATTTAGTAGTATTTTGAGTGCAAAGTGTCTTTGCGGGGCGGACATCGGTGGGGCCAAACCCACCCCTATACTGGCCTGCAACATGGCTTTGTCCGAAAGGTTTCAAGTGGCTTCTATCTCCTCTTCTGTGGCATCCAAACAGGCCCCGCCCGGCCCGCACCACGAGCAATGCACGCTGGTGCTGCAAGGCGGGGGCGCACTGGGGGCCTACCAGGCGGGTGTCTATGAGGCGCTGGAAGAAAACGGTATGTGCCCCGAATGGGTGGCGGGCGTGTCCATCGGGGCCATCAATGCAGCCATCATCGCGGGCAACCCCCCGGCGCTGCGGGTGCCACGGCTGAAGGAGTTTTGGGAGGGCGTGTCGTCGCAACTGGTGGCTCCGCCCCCGCCTGCCGAGTGGGGCATCCAGGCACGCGAGTTTTTCAACGAATCCAGTGCGGCCATGGTGTCGATGCTGGGTGTGCCGGGTTTCTTCAAGCCCCGCGTGCCGGCGGCCCAGTTTCAGCCGCAGGGCACGCTGGCGGCGCTGGGCATGTACGACACCGAACCGCTGCGTGCCACGCTGCAGAAGCTGGTGGACTTTGACCGCATCAACCGCCATTGCCCCGACGGCAACGTGCGGCTGTCGGTGGGCGCGGTGAATGTGACCAGTGGCAACTTTGCCTACTTTGATTCGGCCGACCACCTGTACGGTCAACCGCTGGGGCCACAGCACATCATGGCCAGTGGCGCGCTGCCGCCGGGCTTTTCGCCGGTGGAGGTGGACGGCGAGTTCTACTGGGACGGCGGGCTGGTGTCCAACACCCCGCTGCAGTACGTGATCGACCAGCCTGCGGCCGAAGACATGCTGGTGTTCCAGGTGGATTTGTTCAGTGCCCGTGGCCACATGCCCCGCAACCTGAACGAGGTGGCCGAGCGGGGCAAAGACATCCAGTTTGCCAGCCGCACCCGCTTCAACACCGACCAGGTAGCGGCGCAGCAAAAGCTCGCCAGTGCGGCGCAAAAGCTGGCCGCCAAGCTGCCACCCGAATTTGCCAACGACCCCGATCTCAAGAAGCTGCTGAACGCCGGATCGGCCTCGGCCGTGACCATCGTGCACCTCATCCACCGCAGCAAGCACTTTGAAACCCAGTCCAAAGACTACGAGTTCTCGCGCGCCACGGTGCGCGAGCACTGGGCTGCCGGACGGGCCGACGTGGAGCGCAGCCTGGCCGACCCGCGCTGGCTCCACCGCCACCGCCCCCCAGCGGGCGTGAACGTGCTGGACTTGACCAAGCCCGAGAAGCACTAAACGTTGGTTTGATCCTGCACGGAGTCGCGCACCACCAGCGTAGGCTCCAGCAGGCGCTGGGGCTCGGTCAATGCCTCCCCGGCGGCCAGGCGCAAGGCCAGTTGGGCGGCGGTGCGGGCCAACGCGGCGACGGGGTGGCGTACGGTGGTCAGGCGCGGGTGGATCAGGTCGGCGTACTCCACGTCGTCAAAGCCGATCAGCGACAGCTCGGTGGGCACCGCAATACCGGCAGCCCGGCAAAAATTCAGCGCGCCAAAAGCCATTTGGTCGTTCAGGCAGAACACGGCGCTCAGACCTGGTTGGCGGGCCCGCAGTTCGGCCATGCAGGTGCTGCCCGATGCAAAGTGGAAATCGCCCTCGCACACCCGCTCGGGCGGTAGCGGGAGTCCGGCGGTTTTCAGCGTGCTGCGAAAAGCGGCCAGGCGCTGTGTGCTTTCGGGGTTGGAGCGCGGCCCGGCAATCACGCCGATGTTGCGGTGGCCGCAGCGCAGCAAATACTGGGCCGCCAGCTGGCCGCCGGTGTGGTTGTCGAGTTGCACGCAGCGGGCTTCAAACCCCGGCACGGTGCGGTGGATGACCACCATGTGCGGGTTGTGGCGCAGCATCTCGGCCAGGGCCTGGTCGGACAACTGGCCGGGATACAGGATGATGGCATCGCAGCGCCGCTGCCGCAGAAATTGCAGGCCGTTGGCCACCTCGTCCACGCTGTTCTTGCCGCAGGTGACGATGAGGTAGCTTCCCACGGCGCTGACCGCCTCTTCCACCTCGTTGACCAGCGGCGCAAAAAACGCCCCGGACAAATGCGGCACCACCAGCCCCACGCATTCCGAGCGGCGGGAGGCCAGCGAGGCGGCAAAGCTGTTGCGCGAGAAGTCCAGCTCGCGCATGGCGGCCTCGACCTTCAGGCGGGTGGCTTCGCGCACTTTGTGCGGGTCGTTCATGACCCGGGAGACGGTGGCGCTGGAGACACCGGCCAGGGCGGCAACGGTGTGGATGGTGGACATGGGCGGAAACTCAGGTTGCCGGAGGATCAAATGCCTCCGTGGCCAGATGTTACCGCCCGGCCATACGCCTCAGCGGGTCCGCCGCCGTGTGGCCCACAGCCCGAAGGCCCCCACGCCCAGCAGGGCCAGCGAGCCGGGCTCGGGAATGGCGTTGGCTTGCAGGTTGTCGATGCCGAAGCTGTCGGACGCACCGGTCACGTCGAACCAGATGGCCCGCACATTGCTGAATGGATTGCCCAGCGCGAACGGGGTGGCCGGAAAGCCCGTGTCTTTGCTGGGCAGCAACTGCGCGAAGTCGTCGCTGCTGCCGTCGGCCGAGGCGTGCAGGAAGACCTGCTCATTGCCCGATGCTGGGCCGCCGCCGACATCGGTGTTGGCGACGATGTCGAAGCCGCCCAGGCTGAAGGCACCGCCGTCGGCGCGGGTCAGGCGGATCTGCGTCAGGTAGCCAAAGTTGCCGGTGGCCCAGTGGCCTTGCAGCACGTCGTTGCCGACCTCGTAGAAGTCGCCCACGTTGCTGGAAAAAGCCGAGTCGGTGCCGATGAAGGTGAAGCGGAAGCCCGCCTCTTCGTAGCTTTGCACATCGTCCCAGTTGATGGCGTTGTTGGTCGCGCCGGTGGAGGCATCGTTGCGGGTGACGGTGCCGCCGGTGAAGGTGACCAGCGAAGCCTGGGCCGAAGTGGCCAGGCCGCAGGCGAGCAGGGCTGCCGCGAGGAGTTGGGTTTTGAACATGTGTTTTCCCTTTCAGGCTTATTGGACGAATCGGACGTTGCGCACCTGGAACTGCACGCCTTGCTGGTCCCCCCATTTGGGGAAGATGGCAAACGGCACGCTGGTGCGGCGCAGGTCAAAGCAGGCCGACTGGGCGGCGGTGATGGTGGCCATGTCGATGCTCACGGCCTGCCAGCCACCGGCGGTGGGGCGGCCAAACAGCACGTCGCCGGTGTTGCAGTTGGTGCCTGCGCTTTCCATCTTCACCACCAGGCCACCGGTGTTGCTGCCGTAGTTGCCCACATTGATGTCGAACTGCAGCTTGCCGCCGGTGAAGTTGCCCAGGTTGATGGGCGCGCTGTCGTTGAAGAACAGCAGGCCATCGCCCCCGTCGGCGGCAAAGTTCAGCGCCAGCTCGCCCGTGGGCAGCACGCTGAAGCTGGTGTGCACATTGTTGGTGGAATAGGTGTTGGCCTTGAAGCCATCGGACACCACGCCGTTGTTGAACACGGTGTAGGTGGGGCCGGGCTTGGGGGTGGGCAGGGCGACATCGGGCGGCACCAGGGTGCTGCAGGCCACTGCGTCGGCATCCTTGGCGGCACCGGGCACCCAGCGGATGTGGGCAAACGAGGCGGTAAAGGCCTTCTCGGTGTACACCAGGAACGGCGTGTTGATGGTGGCGAAGTCGGTGCCCTTGGCGGCAAAGCAGCTCAGCGGCAACTTCACGGTGCGCTTGGTGTTCAGCCCCAAGGTGCTGAACAGTGTGGTGGCATCCACTTCGCCGATGCAGGGGTAGCTGCAATCGACGCGCACCTTGACCAGGCCTTCGGGCAGCTGGTGCACGATGGTGTCAAACACCAGCGCCGCGTCCGAGTTCAGGTAGCTCTGCTGGTCGCTGGTGCCGGGCTGCTGCGCGTAGAACTGGCCGGTGCCAGTCCAGGTGAGCTTTTTGCCGTCTTGCTGCACGTTGACCTGGGTGGTTTCGGCCTTGAGGGTGGCGTGGGCGATGACCGCGTTCAGATCGGAGCCCAGCAGGGTACCGCCCCAGTTTTCTGGCGAGCCGATGCCCAGCGCAAACGGGGCCTTGTCGGTGGAGTTGAAGATCTCCAGGTCCACGTCGGTGGTGCCGCCACCGGCGGTTTGCCCGCAGCCCAGGGTGGGCACGGTCTCGTCCAGGGGGGCCAGGGTTTTCTGCTCGGCGTAGCGCATGCCGTAGCCGTAGGCAAACAGCGGGTCGTAGGCGGCATCGCCCACGTTCAGCGGGGTCTGGCAGCCCGACTTGGGCCACGAGAAAGACAGCTTGCCCACGGTGTCGAAGTTGACCTTGCCGTTGTAGGTGCGGAACAGCACGTCGCCCACGCCCTTGCCCTCGGTGCCGGGCAGCCAGGCCACCACAAAGGCGTTCGAGCGGTTGATTTCCTTGTTGACCAGCACGGGGCGGCCGGTGACCAGCACGGTGACCACCGGCACGCCCTTGCCGCTCACGGTGTTCAGCACGGCCAGGTCTTCGGGGTAGCGGCGGGCGTGTTCCAGCGTGCCGGTTTTGCCGATGTCGCCCACGCCTTCGGCATAGGGCGTTTCACCGACCACGGCGATCACCGCCTTGTAATCGGCTACGTTGATGCCTGCACCGGTGGCGCTGTAGGTGACATTGGCGGCACCGGTGGCGGCCTGGATGCCCGCCAGGATGCTGTCGGCGTTGGGGAAGTCGGCATTGGTGTTGGAGGTGCCTTGCCAGGTGAGCGACCAGCCGCCGGTCTGGTTCGGGATGCTGTCGGCCGATTTGCCCACCACCAGTATTTTTTGGCCGCGCACCAGGGGCAGCAACTGGTTGTCATTTTTCAGCAGCACCAGGGACTTGCGCACCGCTTCACGGCCCAGCACGCGGTGTTGCAATTGGGCGGCATTGCCTGCGTTGGGGCGTTCCAGTGGGCGCTTGGCGGTGAAGATACCGGCGCGTAGCTTCACCCGCAAGATGCGGCTTACGGCATCGTCGATGCGGGCCATGGGGATGCTGCCGTTTTGCACCTGGGCGATGGTGTTGGCGATGAAGGGCTGCCACTGGTCGGGCACCATGATCATGTCCACACCGGCGTTGATGGCCTGGGCGCAACTGGCATCGCTGCAGCCGGGCACCTGGCCGTGGCCGTTCCAGTCGCCAATCACAAAGCCGTCAAAGCCCATCTTGGTTTTCAGCACATCGGTCAGCATTTCCTTGCTGCCGTGCATCTTGCCCATGGTGATGCCCAGGCTCTCGTTGGTCCAGCTGTTGAAGGAGGCCATCACCGTTTGCGCGCCCGCGCCCAATGCGGTGTAGTAGCCCTGGCCGTGGATGTTGACCATGTCGTTTTTGCTGGACATGTTCACGCCCTGGTCCTTGCCCTGGTCGGTGCCGCCGTCGCCCATGAAATGCTTGGCACTGGCAATCACGTTGGTGGGCTTGGTGAAATCGCCCTGCAGGCCCTTGATCATCTCGTAGCCGTATTTGCTGACGATCAGCGGGTCTTCGGAATAGCCCTCGTAGGTGCGGCCCCAGCGGTCGTCGCGCACCACCGCCAGCGTGGGCGCAAAGCTCCAGTCGATGCCGGTGGAGGCTACCTGTACGGCCACCGCCTGGCCGATGCGCCGCACCAGCGCCGGGTCGTTGGCGGCACCCAGGCCGATGTTGTGCGGGAACAGCGTCGCGCCATACACATTGCCGTGGCCGTGGACCGCGTCGGTGCCCCAGATCACCGGAATTTTCACCTTGGAGTCGGTGGCCATCGAGGCCATCCAGTAGTCGTCGGCCAGCTTCACCCAGTCGCTGGAGAGCGCGCGCTTGTTGTTTTGCGGCCAGGTGCCGCCGCCGTTGAGCACCGAGCCGATGTAGAACTGGCGCACCTGGTCGGGCGTGATGCTTTTGATTTCAGGCTGCGTCATTTGGCCCACTTTTTCGGCCAGGGTCATGCCCTCCACGATGGTCTTGATGCGGGCTTCCAGCGCGGGGCTGCTGGGCAGCTCGCTGGTGATACGCGGCCAATCGGTGTACTGGGGCAGGGTGGTGGCGGGTGCCGCCTTGGCCTGCAGGCCGGTGAGCGCGGTCGTGTCAGACCCGCCCCCGCATCCGGCGAGCAAGGCGGCACTGCACAGCGCCGCCAGGCCTCTGCGTCGGTGGGTCGATAAAGGATGTTGCATGGTGTCTCCAATGGGGGGTGGAAAAACAGGCATGGTGTGGGTTATGGGGCTCCCACATCCATGCAATGTAAGCGGTTACATTGTCCTTGCAAGCCATGGCGCGGCATCGGTAGATGCCCTCGGTAATCGCGTGTAACTCCGTCCGAGTTGTGTTTTTGTGTAACTTGCCGGTGCGCTAAAAGCCCTGGGCGAGCCACCGGGTGAGCTCGGCTGCAGGCAGCGCCTGGCACCCGCTGGCGTTCTGTCCCGACCACAGCGGCGAGAAGTCTCCTTGCCCCAAGCGCTCCGCCACCGCCCGCAGCGGGGCCATGGCGGCAGTGGCCATGGGGAAGGCCGGGGCTACGGCGCTGAGTGGCCCCAGTTCGCGCATGGCCCGGTTCAGGATGCCGCGCGCGGGCCGCCCAGTGAATACATTGGTCAAGGCCGTGTGCCGGGCTGCCTCGCTTTGCAGCGCCGCCCGGTGGATGGCGCTGGTGGTGGCCTCGGGGCACAGCAGGTAGGCGGTGCCGATTTGCACCCCCGCCGCACCCAGGGCCATCGCAGCCGCCACACCCTGGGCATCGGCAATGCCCCCGGCGGCGATGACTGGCACATCTACGGCCCGCACGATCTGCGGCAGCAGGGCGAACGTGCCCATCTGCCGGGTCAGGTCGTCCGATAAAAAATGCCCGCGGTGTCCGCCCGCCTCCAGGCCCTGGGCAATGATGGCATCCACCCCCTGGGCCTGCAGCCACAGCGCTTCGTCCACCGTGGTGGCCGAAGACAGCACCTTGGCCCCCCAGCTGCGCACCACCTCCAGCAGCGCGGGGCTGGGCAGGCCGAAATGGAAGCTCACCACCGGCGGCCTGAAGGTGCGCAGCAGATGCGCCGCCTCGGCGCTGAACGGCGCGCGGCCTGGGCCGGGGACGATGCTGGCCAGGTCCAGCCCCATCTCCTGGTAGTACGGTGCCAGCGCCGCATGCCAGGGCGTGTCGATGGCAGGCGGCGGTGGGGTATGGCAGAAAAAATTGACGTTGTAGGGCTGCGTGGTCTGCGCCTGGATGCGGGTCAGCTCGGCCTGCAGGGCCTCCAGCCCCAGCATGGCGGCGGGCAAGGAGCCCAGGCCGCCCGCATTGCTGACCGCCACTGCGAGGGCGCTGCCTTGGACCCCGGCCATGGGGGCTTGGACCAGGGGCAGTTGGGTGCCTAAAAGCGTGGAGAGAAGCATGGTGGATAGGGCAGTGCCGGTGGAACAAAACCCCAGTTTAGTGCTGCGAGAAACTGCTGTGGCAAACTGGATGCATGCTTCTGCGCCCGCCTATACGCCGCCTCTGGATCGCCCTGTGGGTGGTGGTGTGCGTGCTGTTTGCGCAGTTGGCCACCGCTGGCTATGTGTGCCCCCAGTGGCTGATACCGGCGGCAGCCAGCACCATGCCGGGTTGCGATGGCATGCCTGCCGAGCAGATGGACCCGGCGCAGCCCAATCTGTGCAAGGCCACGGGCGATGCCCCTGCGCAATCGGCCCACCACAGCAGCGGCGTGGATCTGCCGCCGTCTGTGTGGGCGACGCTGTGGATGCTGGCCTGGCTGCTGCCCATGCAGGCGTTGGCGGTCTGGGCCGTTCCGGCGGCGAACCCTGCGCGGCCACCCGGCAGTCCGCCGCTGTACCTTTTCAACCAAGTCTTCCGTCTGTAGACCGTCCCGGCATCGTGCTGGGCTCGGGCTGCTGCGTCCCATGGATGCGCGCTTTGGGCGTTCCTTGTAGGTGACGTTGGAAGACTGGAATGAAAAAATTAAGCATTGCCGTATGTGTGTTGGCCGGAGTGGGTGGAGGTTATGGCCTGTACCAATTGGGCTTGCAACAGGGGGCCACCGTGGCCACACCTGTTGCTGTGGCTGTACCGCAAAGCATTGCGGAAGGGGAGGCCGCCACCCGCCGTCACATCGCTGGCGGCATCAAAGCGGGTGACCTGGACCCCGCGGTGGGCCGCAAGGTGCTGTATTACCACGACCCCATGGTGCCGGGAAATAAGTTCGACGCGCCCGCCAAGTCGCCCTTCATGGACATGATGCTGGTACCGGTGTATGCCGGTAGCGCAGGGGGTGTCGAGGCGGATGCCAGCACGGTCACCGTCAGCCCGCGCATGCAGCAGAACCTGGGCGTGCGCAGCGTGGTGGTGGATGCGGGTCTGCAGGTGCCTACCGAGGCGCTGATTCCCACCGCCCGGCGTACGGTGCTGGTGCTGGCCGAGGCAGACGGCCACTTTCGCCCGGTGGTGGTGGAAACCGGGGCCGAAGCCAACGGCCAGACTGTGGTGCTGCGCGGCCTGCAAGCCGGGCAGCGGGTGGTGGTGTCGGGCCAGTTCCTGATCGACTCCGAAGCCAGCCTCAAGGGTGTAGAGGCGCGCATGGCCACCGGAGCCACGCCATGATCGCCCGGCTCATCCGCTGGTCTATCGGTAACCGTTTTCTGGTGCTGCTGGCCACGCTTATTCTCTGCGTCGGGGGCGTTTTCAGCGTGTTGAAAACCCCGCTGGATGCCTTGCCTGATCTTTCTGACGTGCAGGTCATCATCCGCACCAGCTACCCTGGCCAGGCCCCGCAGCTGGTGGAAAACCAGGTCACCTATCCGCTGACCAGCGCCATGCTGTCGGTGCCAGGGGCCAAGACCGTGCGCGGCTACTCGTTCTTTGGCGACTCGTTTGTGTACGTGCTGTTCGAGGACGGCACCGACCTGTACTGGGCTCGGTCGCGGGTGCAGGAAGTCTTGGGCCAGGTGCAATCGCGCCTGCCGCCCGGTGCCAAGGCGACGCTGGGGCCCGATGCCAGCGGCGTGGGCTGGGTCTACCAGTACGCGCTGGTGGACCGCACCGGCGGGCAAGACGCATCGCAGTTGCGGGCGCTGCAAGACGGGTTTTTGAAGCTGGAGCTGAAAACCGTGCCGAATGTGGCCGAGGTGGCCACCATCGGTGGCATGGTGCGGCAGTACCAGATCGTGGCCGACCCGCAGAAGCTGGCGGCCTACGGCATTCCTCTGGGCAAACTCACCGAGGCGGTGCAGAAGAACAACCAGGAGGCCGGGGGCTCGGTGCTGGAGCTGGGCGAGGCCGAGTACATGGTGCGTGCCAGCGGCTACTTGCGCACGCTGGACGACTTTCGCGCCATCCCGCTGGTGGCGAATGCCGCCGGGGTGACGGTACGGCTGGGCGACGTGGCCCGTATCCAGCTCGGCCCCGAGATGCGCCGGGGCATTGGCGAGCTGGACGGGCAGGGCGAGGCCGTGGGCGGTGTCATCGTGATGCGCTCGGGCCAGAACGCGCTAGAGACCATTGCCGCCGTCAAAACCAAGCTGCGCAGCCTGCAAGCGGGCCTGCCCCCCGGCGTGGAGATCGTGCCCACCTACGACCGCTCGGGCTTGATCGAGCGCGCCGTGGCCCACCTGGGCCTCAAGCTGCTGGAAGAGTTTGTGGTGGTGGCCGTGGTGTGCGCGGTGTTTTTGGGCCACCTGCGTTCGGCCCTGGTGGCCATCGTCTCGCTGCCCATCGGCATTTTGGTGGCCTTTATCGCCATGCGTTACCAGGGGGTGAATGCCAACATCCTGTCGCTGGGCGGCATCGCCATCGCCATTGGTGCCATGGTGGACGCGGCGGTGGTGATGGTGGAAAACGCCCACAAGCATTTGGAGCAGTGGCACCATGCGCACCCCGGCGAGAAGTTGCAAGGCGCCGCGCGTTGGCGGGTCATGGGAGACGCGGCGGCGGAAGTCGGCCCGGCGCTGTTTTTCTCGCTGCTGGTCATCACGCTGTCGTTCATCCCGGTGTTCACGCTGGAGGCGCAGGAAGGGCGTTTGTTCGCGCCGCTGGCCTTTACCAAAACCTATGCCATGGCGGCAGCGGCGGGCCTGTCGGTCACGCTGATTCCGGTGCTGATGGGCTATTTGGTACGGGGCCGAATTCCGGTCGAGGCTGCCAACCCGTTGAACCGCTGGCTGATCGCCGCCTACCGCCCGCTGCTGGCCAAGGTGCTGCAATGGCCGCGCGCCACGCTGCTGGGGGCGGGGCTGCTGCTGGTGGCCAGCCTGTGGCCGCTGCAACACATTGGCGGCGAGTTCATGCCCGCGCTGGACGAGGGCGACCTGCTCTACATGCCCACTGCGCTGCCGGGCCTGTCGGCGGGCAAGGCGGCCGAGCTGCTGCAACAAACCGACCGCCTGATCAAAACCCTGCCCGAGGTGGCCAGCGTCTACGGCAAGGCCGGCCGGGCAGACACTGCTACCGACCCCGCGCCGATGGAGATGTTCGAAACCACCGTGCAGTTCAAGCCCCGTGACCAATGGCGGCCTGGCATGACGCAGGACCAACTGGTGGCCGAGCTGGACCGCATCGTCCAGGTACCGGGCCTGGCCAACATCTGGGTACCGCCCATCCGCAACCGCATCGACATGCTGGCCACCGGCATCAAAAGCCCGGTGGGCGTGAAGGTGGCCGGGCCCGATCTGGCCACCATCGACCGCCTCACGGGCGAGATAGCGCGCACCCTGAAAACCGTGCCCGGTGTCAGCAGCGCGCTGGCCGAGCGGCTGACCGGCGGGCGCTACGTGGACATCAGCATCCGCCGCGACGATGCCGCCCGTTTCGGCTTGGGTATCGCCGACGTGCAAACCATCATCGGCACCGCCGTGGGCGGCGACAACATTGGCGAGGTGGTGGATGGCACGCAGCGCTTCCCCATCAACCTGCGCTACCCCCGGGAGATGCGCGACTCGGTGGCCCAGTTGCGTAGCCTACCCATTGTTTCCGAGGGCGGGGCACGGCTGGTGTTGGGCGATGTGGCCGACATCCACATAGCCGACGGCCCGCCCATGCTGCGCAGCGAAAACGCCCGTCTGTCTGGCTGGGTGTATGTGGACATCCGGGGTCGCGATTTAAGGTCTGCGGTGC
Source organism: uncultured Albidiferax sp. (assembly GCA_963513125.1). GTDB lineage: Bacteria > Pseudomonadota > Gammaproteobacteria > Burkholderiales > Burkholderiaceae_C > Rhodoferax_B. The sequence continues at coordinate 67,525 of CAUPPH010000012.1, read as the reverse complement.
AAGACATGCAACAAGCCGTGGCTGCCAGCGTGGCGCTGCCAGCGGGCTACGCCGTGTCGTGGTCGGGCCAGTTCGAGTACCTGGAGCGGGCCACGGCCAAGCTGCAAGTGGTGGTGCCGTTCACCCTGCTGATCATCTTTGTGCTGCTCTACCTCACCTTTCAGCGCGTGGGCGACGCGGTGCTGATCATGGCCACCCTGCCGTTTGCGCTGGTCGGGGGCATCTGGCTGCTGTATCTGCTGGACTACAACCTGTCGGTAGCGGGCGCGGTGGGCTTTATTGCGCTGGCCGGGGTGTCCGCTGAGTTTGGGGTCATCATGCTCCTGTATTTGAAGCAATCTACGCCCGTAAATATTGCGCTAGAGCCTGATTTCGATACAAAAATACACGCGGCCATCATGCACGGTGCCGTGCAGCGCGTGCGCCCCAAGGCCATGACGGTGGCCGTCATCCTGTGCGGCCTGCTGCCTATTTTGTGGGGCAGCGGCACGGGTTCCGAGGTGATGCAGCGCATAGCAGCGCCCATGGTCGGCGGCATGGTGACCGCGCCGTTGTTGTCGATGTTCGTCATCCCGGCGGTCTATCTTTTGATGCACCGTAAAAATAAACCGAAAGTTGCGTAAGAAATGCCAGCCGCCCCCGACTACTCCACAGCAAGGCGAAACACCCTGCTGACCTTCCACCCCACGTGCTTTTTTAACCGGAGATTTCCATGACTGCTGCCAACAAATCCTTCACCTCCACCGCTGTTCTGGCCCTGGCCCTGGGTTCTGCCCTGGCGATGGCCGCCGCGCCTGCTGCCGCTGCCGACAAAGAGCGCTGCTACGGCGTGTCCATGGCCGCCAAGAACGACTGCGCCGCCGGTGCGGGCACCACGTGTGCAGGCACTTCCAAGACGGACTACCAGGCCAATGCCTGGAAGTACGTGCCCGCTGGCACCTGCGAAACCATGAAGTCGCCCACCTCGCCCACCGGCATGGGCCAGAAGATGGCTTTCACCGCAAAAATGTAACTACGTCCCCAGGCCCGCCATGCCCACATCTTTGCCGCCCGGTGTGGGCATCGGCCTCAAGTCCGGCCATATCCGGGAGATTCTGGATACCGCGCCCGACCTGGACTTTTTCGAGGTGCACGCCGAAAACTATTTTGTTGACGGCGGCCCCTTCCACCACCATCTGACCCGCATCCGCGAGCGCTACCCGCTGTCCATCCACGGCGTGGGCCTGTCCATCGGGGCCGAGGCACAGTTGGACACCGACCACCTGGATGCGCTGGCCTGGTTGCTTGACCGCTACCAACCCCAATCCTTTTCCGAGCACCTGGCCTGGTCCACCCATGGCGATGTGTTTTTGAACGACCTGCTGCCCTTGCCCTACACCGCCGCCACCCTGCAGCGCGTGTGCGACCACATCGACCAGGTGCAGACCCGCCTGCAACGCCGCATGCTGCTGGAGAACCCCGCCACCTATGTGGAATTTACGGCCTCCACCTGGAGCGAATCCGCCTTCATCCGCGAGGTGCTGCGCCGCACCGGCTGCGGCCTGCTGCTGGACGTGAACAACGTGTATGTCAGCAGCGTGAACCACGATTTCGACCCACAAGCCTATTTGCAGGCGCTGCCGCTGCAGGCCGTGGGCGAGATCCATCTGGCCGGTTTTGCCGAGGCACAAGACGGCGCTGGCGCCCCGCTGCTGATCGACAGCCACGGCGCACCCGTGGCCCAGCCTGTGTGGGACTTGTACGCCTTTGCGCTGGGCCTGACCGGCTCCGTGCCCACCTTGATCGAGCGCGACAACGACGTGCCCGCGCTGCCGGTATTGCTGGCCGAAGCGCAGGCGGCGCAAACCTATTTGCAGGCACGGGCATGACTGCGCAAACCGCCTTTGCCGCCGCGCTGTTCGACCCCGCACTGCCCGCGCCCCCCGGCCTGCGGGTATGGAACGGCTCCGACCCCGCCGTGCGTTTTGCCGTCTACCGCAACAACGTGGTGGTCTCGCTGATCGACGCGCTGGCCGCCACCTACTCTGTAGTGCAAGCGCTGGTGGGTGTGGACTTCTTCCGGGCCATGGCGCGGCTGTACGTGCAGGCCCACCCGCCGCGTTCGCGGGTGATGGCCGGGTACGGCGCGGACTTGCCCGCCTTCATCACCGCCTTCGCCCCCGCCGCCAGCGTGCCCTACCTGGCCGACGTGGCCCGGCTGGAGCGCTGCCAGGTGCAGGCCTACCACGCCGCCGATGTGCCGGCCATTGCCCCCGAGGCTTTGCAAGCCGCCCTGGCCGACCCGGCCCAACTGGCCACGCTGCGGTTGGGCCTGCACCCGTCTGTCTGCGTGGTGGATTCGGCGTATGCCGTGTTCTCGTTGTGGGCGGCCCACCACGGCGGCGAGCCCGTAGCCGATGTGGACCAGCCCCAAACCGCCTTGGTGCTGCGCGGGGGCCTGGAGGTTGACATTCTGTGCATCCCCGCCGCCGCCGGGGGCTTCATCACCGCGCTGCAAAGCGGCCACACCTTGCTGGCCGCCGCCAGTGCCGACCCCGCCCTGGACCTGCCCGCCACCCTGGCCCTGCTGATCCGCCAGCAGTGCCTTACCCACCTGACTTTCGAGGATTGACACCATGGCCACCCTTCTACAACAGTGCATCGCGCTGCTCAGCCGCATCCCCCACAGCCTCATCGCTTTGCTGGCCCGCTTTTCCATCGCCGCCGTGTTCTGGCAGTCTGGCCAAACCAAGGTGCAAGGCTTTGCGGTGGACATCGTCAGCGGTACTTTCCAGCTAGGCTGGCCGCGCCTGTCCGACACAGCGGTAGACCTGTTCCGCGACGAATACCGCATGCCCCTGCCCGAGCTGACGGCCCCGTTGGCCGCCGGAGCCGAGCACCTGTTCCCGCTGCTGCTGCTGTTCGGCCTGGGCACCCGCTTCGCGGCTCTGGCCCTGCTGGGCATGACGCTGACCATCCAGCTCTTCGTCTACCCTGGTGCCTACGCCACCCACGGAACCTGGGCGGCGCTGTTGCTGTATCTGGTGGCGCAGGGGCCGGGGAGGGTGTCGCTGGACGCGTGGGTGGCGCGGCGTTGGGGGTGATATTTTGCTATTTATTTTATAGCTTGTTGTGCCGTATGAATAAGCGCCAATGCCGTATTTCTTTTAAGAAATACGGCATTGGGCACGGCCTTTTTAGCGCAACAACCGGGCCGAAGACCGTCCACCTGTGAGCTGAAACACCGATACCGCCTGCACCAATTGCTCGGCCTGGTTCTGCAGGCTACCTGCGGCGGCGGCCGATTCTTCCACCAGTGCAGCGTTTTGCTGGGTCGCCTGGTCCATCTGCGTGACCGCCTCGCCCACCTGGACCACGCCCAGACTTTGCTCGGTACTGGCGGCGCTGATTTCGCCCATGATGTCGGTGACGCGGCGGATCGCGCTGACCACCTCGGTCATGGTGCTGCCGGCCTGGTCCACCAGTATCGTGCCCTGGCCGACCTGGGTGACGCTGTTGTCAATCAGGGTCTTGATCTCTTTGGCGGCGGCAGCGCTGCGCTGCGCCAGACTGCGCACTTCGCTGGCCACTACCGCGAAGCCACGGCCCTGCTCGCCGGCCCGGGCCGCTTCGACCGCGGCGTTCAGCGCCAGGATATTGGTCTGGAAGGCAATACCGTCGATCACGCTGATGATGTCGGCGATCTTCTTGCTGCTGTCATTGATGCCCTTCATGGTTTCCACCACGCGGCTGACCACCTCGCCGCCTTGCAGGGCCACGGTGGAGGCGCTCATCGCCAATTGGTTGGCCTGGCGGGCATTGTCGGCATTCTGTTTGACGGTGGAGCTGAGCTCTTCCATGGAGGCCGCCGTTTGCTCCAGTGCGCTGGCCTGGCTTTCGGTGCGGGCACTCAGGTCATGGTTGCCCTGCGAGATCTGGGCGCTGGCCGAGGCCACGCTCTCCGCGTTACCGCGCACGCCCGAGACCACGCGCGACAGGTTGTTCTGCATTTCCTTCAACGCATGCAACAGATCGGCGGCCTCGTCGCTGCCTTCGATAAGCACATTTTCGGTCAGGTCACCTTCGGCAATCAGGCGTGCGCTGGCCGATGCCTGCTGGATCGGGGTGACGATGGAGCGTGACAGGACGAAGGCGAAAAATGCACCCAGCAGAATGGATGCCACGCCGCAGACAACCAGAATGGTCTGGCCCTGGGCCGCGTTCTGTTCTGCCTGCGTGAGGGCGGCATCGTAGATATCCTGTTGGCGCTTTTCCAGTTTGGAGATGGCGTTGAGGTAGTTCAGGGCCAGCGGTTGCAGCTCTTTCTCCAGAGTCTCCATGACGTTTTCGCCAGCCAGTTTGCGCTTGAGCGCCTGTGCGCGCGGCGTGCGGTAGGCCTCGCGGGCAACATCAATTTCGGCGATCAGCCGCATGCCTTCGTCGGACTTGACCAGTTCCAGCAGCCGCTTGCGCGCGGCCAGGGTGACTTCCGAGGTCTTGTCCATCTCGGACTGCCAACTGGCGATGTGGCTGGTGTCGGCATCCAGCATGCTGGCGCGGGTGCGGACCCAGTTCAGGTCGATGGTTTGGCGCCATTGCACCGCCAAGGCGAGCTTTTCGTTTTCGGTCGTGCCCATGGCCCGGGTGGTCTGTGCCAGCTCCTGCAGACGCCAGACACCCACCCCGGCGCTGGTGGCCAGGATGAGCAGAATCACTCCAAAAGCAAGCATCAGGCGTCGGCCAATGCGGAGGTTGCGGATCGCGTTCATCTCAGGGTCTTTCAGGGTGGTGAGCGTGGGGCCGCCGTGCTGTAGAGCGAAATGCAACGTCCATGCGGGGGGCGATAGTAACAGCGTGTTTCATTTGTGAGCCCCTTTACCCACTCTGCCGACCCTGGCTTCTCATTCGCTGTAGCCGCCACCAAGACCACGCAATGTGGCTCTGGCTGCGCCTGATTCAATAGCGGCTCGTGCCTGCGGCCCCGCTGGCGACCAGTGCCGATCACCGGCTCTTGCGGCTGCTCTTTGCCCTGGGCACCCGCTTCGCCGCCCTGGCCCTGCTGAGAAATTAAGAAGGAAATAGGTCGCTAGCGATGGTGGAATATGCGCAGGCAGCTATTTAAAACGTAGCAATTGTGTGAGGGTGCAATCGCTATCCGTTACGCCGATAAGTTGGCCTGGCTAGCCGCCACCAATTCCCCCAGCTTCGCCCGCGCCGCACCCGACTCGATCGCCTGACGTGCCAGCACCAGGCCAGCAGCCATCGACTCGGCCACATTGGCCGCATACAGCGTAGCCCCGGCATTCAAAATCACAATGTCCCGCGCCGCGCCGTGGTCGTTGTCCAGCACGCCCAGCAGCATGGCTTTGGACTGCTCGGGGGTTTCTACGCGCAGGTTGCGGTGGCTGGCCATGGTCATGCCGAAATCTTCGGGGTGGATCTCGTATTCGCTGATTTCGCCGTTCTTCAGCTCGCCCACCACGGTGGCCGCGCCCAGGCTGACTTCGTCCATGCCGTCCTTGCCGTAGACCACCAGCGCGTGCTCGGCGCCCAGGCGCTGCAGGGCGCGCACCTGGATGCCGACCAGATCGGGGTGGAACACGCCCATCAGGATGTTGGGCGCGCCGGCGGGGTTGGTCAGGGGGCCGAGGATGTTGAAGATGGTGCGCACGCCCAGTTCCTTGCGCACCGGGGCCACGTTTTTCATGGCCGGGTGGTGGTTGGGGGCGAACATGAAGCCCACTCCGACCTCGGCGATGCACTGGGCAATGCGCTCTGGGGTCAGGTTGATGTTGACGCCCAGGCTTTCCAGCACGTCGGCGCTGCCGCTTTTGCTGCTGACGCTGCGCCCGCCGTGTTTGCTGACCTTGGCCCCGGCGGCGGCGGCCACAAACATGGCGCAGGTGGAGATGTTGAAGGTGTGCGAGCCGTCGCCGCCGGTGCCTACGATGTCCACCAGGTGGGTTTTGTCGGCAACAAAGACCTTGGTGGAGTACTCGCGCATCACCTGGGCGGCGGCGGTGATTTCGCCAATGGTTTCCTTTTTCACGCGCAGGCCGGTGATCAGCGCGGCCATCATCACCGGCGACATTTCGCCGCGCATGATGAGCCGCATGATGTGCAGCATCTCGTCGTGGAAGATTTCGCGGTGTTCGATGGTGCGCTGCAGGGCTTCTTGGGGGGTGATCATGGGGTGACTCGCTTTCAGGGTTTGGCCGACAAGGCCAGTTTGATACCAAAACCGACAAACAGTGCGCCCGCACAGCGTTCCAGCCAGTGCATGCCGCGCCGCACTGCGCCCATGCGGCGCGCAGCCCAGGCGGCCAGCAGGGCGTAGCCCAGGTTGATGGGCACTGCGTTCAGGTTGAACAACAGGCCCAGCAGCAGGAACGCCAGTGTGGGTTGCGCCGCGCCGGGGGTGATGAACTGCGGCAAGAACGCCAGAAAGAACAGCGCTACCTTGGGGTTCAGCGCGTTGGTCCAGAAGCCCTGGATGAACACGGTTTTTAAGCTTTTTTGGCCGCTAGCGCTTATTCCATCCTCGTTAGTAGCTATTGAATATGTAGCATCCAGCGGTTTGGGCGCGCGCAGCATCTGGATGCCCACCCACACCAGGTAGGCCGCGCCCAGCCACTTGAGCACGGTGAAGGCTGTGGCCGACGCAGTGATCAGCGCGCTCACGCCCACGGCGGCGGCGAAGATGTGTACGAAGCAGCCTGCGGTGATGCCGAGTGCCGCCACCACGCCCGCGCGCCAGCCGCCGCGCAGACCGTGGGTGAGGATGTAGAACACGTCCGGCCCCGGGGTCAGGTTCAGCAGCCAGCCCGACAGGATGAACAGCGGCAGGTGGTTGATGCCCAAGCCGTCCAGCATTACCGTGCTCCCTGGTCCAGAAAGTTCTTCAGCATCGCGTGGCCATGCTCGGTGAGGATGGACTCGGGGTGGAACTGCACACCCTCGATGGCCAGCGTTTTGTGGCGCACGCCCATGATCTCGCCGTCATCGGTCCAGGCAGTGATTTCCAGCTCGGCCGGGCAGGTGCTGCGCTCGATGGATAGCGAGTGGTAGCGGTTCACCGTGAACTGCTCCGGCAGCCCGGCAAACACGCCCTGCTGCGTGGTGGTGATGACGCTGGTCTTGCCGTGCATCAGCTGCTGCGCCCGGATGATCGTGCCGCCAAAGGCCGCGCCAATCGCCTGGTGCCCCAGGCACACGCCCAGGATGGGCAGCTTGCCCGCAAAGTGCTGGATGGCGGCCACCGAGATGCCCGCTTCCTTGGGCGAGCACGGGCCGGGGGAGATCACCAGCCGGTCCGGCGCGCGGGCGGCGATGTCTGCGAGCGTGATTTCGTCGTTGCGCACCACCTCCACGTCCGCCCCCAGTTCACCGAAGTACTGGACGATGTTGTAGGTAAAGCTGTCGTAGTTGTCGATCATCAGCAGTTTCATGGTCACTCCAAACCTTCTTCAACAAGTTCGCTAGCGCGCAGCAGGGCGCGGGCTTTGGCTTCGGTTTCTCTCCATTCCAGCTCGGGCACCGAGTCGGCTACCACCCCGGCGGCGGCTTGCACGTACAGGGTCTGGTTCTTGATGATGCCGGTGCGGATGGTGATGGCCACGTCCATGTCGCCTGCATAGCTGATGTAGCCGCAGGCGCCGCCGTACAGGCCGCGCTTGGTGGGTTCTAGCTGGTCGATCAGCTCCATGGCGTGGACCTTGGGCGCGCCGGTCAGCGTGCCTGCGGGGAAGGTGGCTTTGAGTACGTCGATGGCGCTCATGCCATCCAGCAGCGTGCCTTCCACGTTGCTGACGATGTGCATCACATGGCTGTAGCGCTCTACCGCAAAGGCTTCGGTGACCTTGACCGTGCCGATCTTGGCGATGCGGCCGATGTCGTTGCGGGCCAGGTCGATCAGCATCACGTGTTCGGCGCGCTCCTTGGGGTCGTTGATGAGCTCGGCTTCGGCAGCTTGGTCGGCCTCGGGCGAGCCACCCCGGGGGCGGGTGCCTGCCAGCGGGCGGATGGTGACCTTTTGTTCCCCATTCGCCATGGATTCCTGGCGCACCAAAATTTCAGGCGAGGCGGCCACCACATGGAAGTCGCCCATGTTGTAGAAGAACATGTAGGGCGAGGGGTTCAGCGCCCGCAGCGCGCGGTACAGCGACAGGGGGGATTCGGTGTAGCGCTTCTTGATGCGCTGGCCCACCTGCACCTGCATGAAGTCGCCGCCCGCAATCAGCTCCTTGGCGCGCACCACTGCGGCGATGTAGTCGGCCTTGGCGAATTCGCGCTCGGTGGGGTGGCTTTGGGTGGGCTTGACGATGGGCGCGCTGACCGAATACTTGAGCTGCTCTTTCAGCTCGCGCAGGCGCTTTTTGGCGCTGGCATACGCCTCGGGCTGGGTTGGGTCGGCGTAGACGATGAGGTACAGCTTGCCCGAGAGGTTGTCGATCACCGCCAGCTCTTCGCACTGCAGCAGCATGATGTCGGGGCAACCCAGGGTGTCCGGCGGGCAGGTGGCTTCGAGCTTTTTCTCGATGTAGCGCACCGCGTCGTAGCCAAAGTAGCCCGCCAGGCCGCCGCAAAAGCGCGGCAGGCCAGGGCGCAGGGCCACTTTGAAGCGCTTCTGGTAGGCCTCGATGAAGTCCAGTGGGTTGCCCTGGTGGGTTTCCACCACGATGCCGTCGCGCACCACTTCGGTTGAGGCAGCCGCACCAAAGCCGCTGGCGCGCAGAAAGCTGCGGGCGGGCAGGCCGATGAAGCTGTAGCGGCCAAAGCGTTCGCCACCCACCACCGACTCCAGCAGGAAGCTGTAAGCCCCCCCATTGCGGGTGTGGGCCAGCTTGAGGTAGAGCGAGAGTGGGGTTTCCAGGTCGGCGAAGGCCTCCAACATCAAGGGGATGCGGTTGTACCCGTCCTGGGCCAGGCTTTTGAATTCAAGTTCGGTGATCACGGAAGTGCCTTTGTGAGAGAGTCCCGGCCCGTTCTATCAATGCTATGAATGGGCCTGGGGCACAGCACGGGGTGCTGTATGTCGATTCAGCCTCGCGGGGGAGAGGCGTGGGGCGCACGGCAGCGCCGTGCTATTCAGGTGCGCGCAGAATTTGGCTTGCGCCAAGACCAGGCTCCCTGGCCGAGGCAGCCTGCAATGATCGTGCGTGGAATGGACATGCGTAAAGTGTAGCAAACACGCGGCGGGAGGTGGGCATCTCACCCTGGCGTTTTGTACACCGTGGCGTGAACACGTCAAAATATCGCCTTCGGCGGCAGATGCCCCAATTCAACAGGTTGGTTCTAATGAAGTCACTTTGCATGGGGGCGGCCCTCTGGCTGGGTCTGCTGGCCGCCACGGCCCCGGTCCGGGCCGCGACGGTGGTGGGGGTGGCCTATGCCGACAGTGTGGACCAGCGTGGCTCGGCGCTGCTTCTCAATGGCGCGGGTGTACGTTACAAGGCGGTTTTCAAGGTTTATACCGCTGGCTTGTATCTGCCCCAAAAGGCCAACACCCCCGAGGAGGTGATGGCCATGCCCGGGCCCAAGCGCATCAGTATCACCATGCTGCGCGAGATCGATGCCAATGCGCTGGGTAAGCTGTTCACCCGGGGCGTGGAAGACAACACGGGCCGCAGCGAACTGTCCAAGCTGGTGCCCAGCCTGTACCGCATGGGCCAGGTGTTTGCGGACTACAAAAAGCTGCTACCCGGCGACACCTTTGAACTCGACTGGACACCCGGCGTGGGTACGGTGCTGCGGGTCAAGGGCAAGCCAGAGGGGGAACCGTTCCCCGAAGCCGAGTTTTTCAATGCCTTGCTGCGGATTTGGCTGGGCAGCAGTCCGGCGGACTGGAAGCTCAAGGACGCTTTGCTGGGCAAGCCGGGCTGAAAAACGCCTGCGCGGCAGATCGATAACCCGTTTTGCGTGCTGTTACATTCTTTACGAAGTCTGGGTCATTCGCCCCATGCGTTACACCATTCATTCGGGCTCAAGTCATTGATGCAAGCAATCCGTAACATTCCGATCGGTCGTCGTTTAGGCCTTGCCTTTGCGGTGGTGGCTAGCGAAGTGCGCCATTTGGCAGGGCGCAGCACCGAGGCGGCCAACAGCTTGAAACAACAGGCCGAGCAGTTGGTGCAGGCGGTGGCGGTTTTCAAACTGGCGAGGCATTAGTGGGGGGGTGTCAGGCCGTACAGGGTCGTCCGCACAACGTCTAGTTGTGTGCGCTTGTAAAAAAATTAATTCCGGTTCTAATAGCTCGCACAAAGGGGAAATCCATGGCCACAGTTCAGCAAGAAGTAGACGAACGCACCAACCTCACCAGCAGTAACAAGTTTGAATTGTTGCTGTTTCGCTTGGGAGAGGCTGCCCATTCGAGCCAGCGTGAGCTGTTCGGCATCAACGTTTTCAAGGTGCGCGAGATCATGGTGATGCCCACCATCACGGCGGTCGCCGGGTCTACCAAGCACATGTTGGGTATGACCAACATCCGGGGCCAGGTGATCCCGGTGATCGACTTGGCGGGGGCCGTGGGTTGCTTGCCTAAAAACGGGCTGAACATCTTGATGGTCACCGAATATGCCCGCTCCACCCAGGCGTTTGCGGTCGAAGAGGTGGATCAGATCGTGCGTCTGGACTGGAGCCAGGTGCTGTCGGCCGAGTCCAACACCCAAGGCGGCATGATCACCAGCATTGCCCGGTTGGATGGCGACATCGACAACACCCGGCTGGCCCAGGTGCTGGATGTGGAGCAGATTCTGCGCAACGTGATGCCGCCTTCGGCACCCGATGTCGATGCGGCCAGTATTGGTCCCGCAGTGAAGCTGCGCCCAGGCGCGGTGGTGCTGGCGGCAGACGACTCCATGCTCGCCCGCACCCTGATCGAGCAGGGCCTGGTGGCCTTGGGCGTACCGTTCGTGATGTGCAAAACCGGCAAGGAAGCCTGGGACCGTTTGCAAACCATGTCGGACGCGGCGGCTGCGGAAGGCAAGTCCATCGAGGACAAAGTGGCCCTGGTGCTGACCGATCTGGAAATGCCGGAGATGGACGGCTTCACCTTGACCCGCAAAATCAAGCAGGATGGCCGTTTCAAAGCCGTGCCGGTGATCATTCATTCATCCCTGTCCGGCCAGGCCAATGAGGTGCACGTGAAGAGCGTGGGGGCCGATGCCTATGTGGGCAAGTTCGTCGCCGAAGAGCTGGCCGCCACCATCCGAAAAGTGCTCAAGCACTGATAGTTGCCGCTCTGGCGGCTTATTGCCCCGAGTAAGCGGCCAATGCCACCACCACCAGCACGGCATACGGAAACGCCACCGTAGGCCGCAGCGCATGGGCCGCGTACTCCCCCAGCAAACCGGCGCTGCCTTTGCGGCTGGCCAGCCATTCGGTGTGCAACTGGCAGGCGGCGCTGGCCGGTGCGGCGTTTTTCACCAGCGCCTCCACCCGCACGATGCGTTCGCCCAGGCGGGCCTGGGAGGTGCGGCACAGGCTTTCCTGCACCCATAGCAGCAGCGCCGTGCCGCCAATCAGCTCATACGGCACGCCCAGCGCGTAACCCGCCACACACAGCACAACAGCCGCCAGTTTGACCAGCAGCGCACTGCGCTCGGCCTGTTCGTAGTTGTTTTGCAGGGTGGTCCATTCCAGGCTCAGGGCGGCAGTGTTGTGGGGCATGGGACAGTATCAAATGGCAACGGGTAGGGTGCGGGGCTCGCCCTGCTCGGTAATGGCGACGTAGGTCAGCGTGGCCTCGGTGACTTTGATGTACTGGCCCTGGAGGTACAGGCGCTCGGCAAACACCTCTACCCTGACGGTGACCGAGGTGCGGCCCAGCCGGACCAGGGAGGCGTAGAACGTCAAGATATCCCCCACCCGCACCGGCTGCTTGAAGATAAATTCTTTCACCGCCACGGTGGCCACGCGCCCGCGGGCATAGCGTGCCGGAATCACCGATCCCGCCAGATCCACCTGCGCCATCACCCAGCCGCCAAAAATATCGCCGCTGGCGTTGCAGTCGGCGGGCATGGGAACCACTTTGAGTACCAGTTCCATGTCGGTGGGCAAGGAGACGGGGGCATCGGAATTTGTAGACATCAGGGACAATCCAAAGCAAATAACTGAGATTGTCCCCCATGCGCCGCTATGGCGAAACTGCCCCCCCTGCTTCCATGCCGGTGCTGCCCCATGCTGCGCCACCCCAATCCGATTGGCGCACCCTGCGCCGCCTGTTTCCTTACCTGTGGGAGTACAAATGGCGGGTGATTGCCGCGCTGACCTTCATGGTGGGGGCCAAGGCGGCCAGCGTCAGCGTGCCGCTGCTGCTCAAACAGCTGGTCGACACGATGAGCCCGACTGGCGGCAAGCTCAGCAGCGACTCCCTTCCCGCGTTGATCGTGGTGCCGGTGGCGCTGCTGGTGGCCTATGGTTTGTTGCGCCTGTCCACCTCGCTGTTTACCGAGTTGCGCGAGTTGGTGTTTGCCAAGGCCACGGCGGGCGCGTCGCGGCGGATTTCGCTGGAGGTGTTTCAGCATCTGCATGCCCTGAGCCTGCGGTTCCACCTGGAGCGCCAGACCGGTGGCATGACGCGCGACATCGAGCGCGGCACCCGGGCGGTGAATTCGCTGATCTCGTATTCGCTCTACAGCATCATTCCTACGCTGATCGAGGTGGGCTTTGTGCTGACTCTGTTGGCCGTCAAGTTCGACATCTGGTTTGCCTGGATCACGCTGATTGCGCTGGTGGCCTACATCGCCTTCACCGTCACGGTGACCGAATGGCGCACCCAGTTCCGCAAAGAGATGAACGCGTTGGACTCCAACGCCCAAAGCCGCGCCATCGATTCACTGCTGAACTTCGAGACCGTCAAATATTTCAACAACGAAGCCTTTGAAGCCAAGCGCTACGACGAGAACCTGGAAAGCTACCGGCGCGCCTCGGTTAAGAGCCAGCGCACCCTGAGCCTGCTCAACACCGGCCAGCAACTCATCATCGCCACCGGCCTGGTCGCCATGCTGTGGCGCGCCACCCAGGGCGTGGTGGACGGGCGCATGACCCTGGGCGACCTGGTGATGGTCAACGCCTTCATGATCCAGCTCTACATTCCGCTGGGCTTTCTGGGCGTGATCTACCGCGAGATCAAGCAGAGCCTGACCGATCTGGAAAAGATGTTCGCCCTGCTGGAGAAAGAGCGCGAAATCGCCGACGCAGCCGGTGCCCAACCCTTGCGGCTGGAGCCCGGCGACGGCCATGCCGATGTGCGCTTTGACCACGTGTTCTTTGCCTACGATCCGGCGCGGCCCATTCTGCAAGACATCAGCCTGCACATCCCGGCGGGCAAAACCGTGGCCGTGGTTGGGCCGTCGGGTTCGGGCAAGTCCACGCTGGCGCGCTTGCTGTTTCGGTTCTACGACGTGCAGCAAGGCGAGATTCTGATTGCCGGGCAGAACATCCGGACCGTCACCCAGGCCAGCGTGCGCCAGGCCATTGGCATCGTGCCGCAAGACACGGTGCTGTTCAACGACACGGTGGAATACAACATCGCCTACGGCCAGCCCGGTGCCAGCCGCGCCCAGGTGGAAGAGGCCGCCCGGGCGGCGCGCATCCACGGCTTCATCAGTGCCACGCCCAAGGGCTACGACACCATGGTGGGCGAGCGCGGGCTGAAGCTGTCGGGCGGCGAGAAGCAGCGCGTGGCGATTGCCCGCACCCTGCTGAAGAACCCGCCCATCTTGATCTTCGACGAAGCCACCTCGGCGCTGGACTCGGCCAACGAGCGCGCCATCCAGGCCGAGCTGCAAACCGCCGCCCGCAACAAGACCACGCTGGTCATCGCCCACCGCCTGTCCACCGTGGTGGACGCGCACGAGATCCTGGTGATGGACGCGGGCCGCATCCTGGAGCGCGGCACCCATGCCGAGCTGCTGGTGGCCAACGGACGTTACGCCGCCATGTGGGCGTTGCAGCAAAGTGCAGAGTAGATTTTTAAGGAAAATAGGCCTCCAGCGCTTATTGAATAAGCGGTATAAGCTATTCATTTGATAGTAATTGAGAGATGTAAAGATGCCTTTGTCCCGCCCCCAGGTTCTGGTTTTGAACTTCATGGCACCGCACCACCAGGCGCTGCTGGAGCCGCATTTCGATCTGCTGTATGCCCCGACTGACGCGTTACGGGCCGCCCACATTGCGGCGGACAGCGCCACCATCCGCGCGGTGCTGACCATCGGCAGCGTGGGCCTGACGGCCGCCGAGATGGATGCCCTGCCCGCGCTGGAAATCGTCTGCGCGCTGGGCGTGGGTTTCGAGAACATCGACGTAGCCCACGCCCGGGCGCGTGGCCTGGCTTTGGCCAACGGCGCAGGCACCAACGATGACTGCGTGGCCGACCACGCCTTCGCCCTGCTGCTGGCCGTAGTACGCAACGTGCCCCGGCTGGACGCGCAGTGCCGCCAGGGCCTGTGGCGCGATGTCCTGCCCCTGCCCGCCAGCGTGTCGAACCGCCGCCTGGGCATCGTCGGCCTGGGCGGCATTGGCCACAAGGTGGCGCAGCGGGCGCTGGGCTTTGGCATGCAGATCGGCTACCACGGGCGCACGCCCCAGCCCCAGGTGGCACACACCTACTTTGCCGACCTGGTGGCACTGGCCGCCTGGGCCGACTTTTTGGTGGTGGCCACCCCCGGCGGTCCGGCCACCCGCCACCTGGTCGGGGCCGAGGTATTGGCTGCGCTGGGCGAAGGCGGTTATCTGGTGAATGTGTCGCGTGGCAGCGTGGTGGATACCGCCGCACTGGCCGATGCTCTGCGCGGCGGTCGTATTGCCGGTGCGGGCCTGGATGTGTACGAGAGCGAACCCCAGCCGCCCGCCGCGCTGCTGGATCTGGACACCGTGGCGAACGTGGTGCTAACCCCGCACGTGGGCGGCTGGTCGCCCCAGGCGATCGAAGCGTCGGTGCAGCGCTTTATCGAGAACGCGACGCGGCATTTTGCGGGTCAAGCCGTGGTTTCACCCATCTAAGGCGCGTCCATAATCCGCGTATGGAAACCAAATGGCTTGAAGATTTTGTCAGCTTGGCTGAAACCCGCAGCTTCAGCCGGTCTGCCCAGTTGCGGCACGTGACCCAGCCTGCGTTCTCGCGGCGCATCCAGGCGCTGGAGGGCTGGGCGGGCACCGACCTGGTCGACCGCAGCTCTTACCCCACGCGCCTGACCCCGGCGGGCGAAACCCTGTACGCCCAGTCGCTGGAGGTGTTGCAGGCGCTGCAAAGCACCCGGGCCATGCTGCGCGGCCACCACTCGGCCGGGCAGGATGTGATCGAATTTGCCGTGCCACACACGCTGGCGTTCACCTTTTTCCCGGCCTGGGTGTCGCTGCTGCGCGAAAAGTTTGGCCCCATCAAAAGCCGCTTGATCGCCCTGAATGTGCATGACGCGGTGATGCGCCTGGTCGAGGGCAGCTGCGACCTGCTGATTGCCTACCACCACACCTCGCAGCCCTTCCAGTTGGCCGCCGACCGCTACGAGATGGTCAGCCTGGGGCAGGAGGTGATTGCGCCCTACGTCAAGGCCGATGCCGATGGCGCGCCGCTGTTCCAGTTGCCGGGCCGCCCGGGCCAGTTGCTGCCCTACCTGGGTTATGCACCCGGTGCCTACCTGGGTCAGACGGTGGACATGATCCTGAAGCAGTCGACCACGCCCATCCACCTGGACCGGGTGTACGAGACCGACATGGCCGAAGGCCTCAAAGCCATGGCCCTGGAAGGCCACGGCATTGCCTTCCTGCCCTACAGCGCGGTCAAGAAAGAGCTGCGCGCCCGCAAGCTGGTCAGTGCCGCACCGCCCGGCCTGACCGGCCTGGAGATGACCATGGACGTGCGCGCCTACCGCGAGAAACCCAACGGCCCCGCCGCGGCCAAGGGTACGGCGCAGGCCTTGTGGACTTACCTGGCTTCGCAGAAGCCGGTGAAGTAGCCGTACCGCTGCCATGCCATTGCGGCATGGCAGGTATGACAAATCTATGACAGCAATGCATAAGCCTGCTTGCAAACGGCATTGGTGTTTGGATAAGCGCGCCCTTACAGTTCGCCACCTCCTTCACTGCCCAGGCTTTGTATGTCTACCAACTTTCGCATCGAACATGATTTTTTGGGTGAAAAGCAGATTCCGGCAGCCGCTTACTGGGGCGTGCACACCGCCCGCGCGGTAGACAACTTTCCCATCTCGGGCACCCGCATTTCGGCCATGCCGGACCTGATCCGCGCACTGGCCTTCGTCAAGACCGCCGCTGCCCGCACCAATGTAGAACTGGGCGTGCTCGATGCCAAGCTGGCCGATGCCATCGTGCAGGCCTGTGACGACCTGGTGGCAGGCAAGCTACATGCGGAGTTTGTGGTGGACGTGATCCAGGGCGGCGCGGGCACCTCGACCAATATGAACGCCAACGAGGTCATCGCCAACCTGGCCCTCGAAAAAATGGGCCTGGACAAAGGCCGCTACGACGTGCTGCACCCCAACGACCACGTCAACGCCTCGCAAAGTACCAACGATGTCTATCCCACCGCGGTGCGTATTGCGCTGTGGCTGGGCATCGAGCGGCTGTTGGCCTCCATGGCGTTTCTGCGCGAAGGTTTCGAGGCCAAGGCGCTGGAGTTCAAGGACATCCTCAAGATTGGCCGTACCCAGTTGCAGGATGCCGTGCCCATGACCCTGGGCCAGGAGTTTTTGACCTACGCCATCATGATCGGCGAAGACGAGGCCCGCATGCGCGAAGCCCGTGCGCTGATCCAGGAAATTAACCTGGGTGCCACCGCCATCGGCACCGGTATCAACGCCCCCGGCGGCTATTCCGACCGCGCTTGCCAACTGCTGGCCGACATCAGCGGCGTGCCGGTAGAAAAAGCCAGCAACCTGATCGAAGCCACGCAGGATACGGGCGCTTTTGTGCAGTTGTCTGGCGTGCTCAAGCGCGTGGCCTGCAAGCTCAGCAAAATCTGTAACGACCTGCGCCTGCTCTCCAGCGGCCCGCAGGCCGGGTTTGGCGATATCCGCCTGCCCGCCCGCCAGGCGGGGTCCAGCATCATGCCGGGCAAGGTGAACCCGGTGATCCCCGAGGTGATGAACCAGGTGGCGTTCGAGGTGATTGGCAACGACATGACGGTGACCATGGCCTCCGAGGCCGGTCAGTTGCAGCTCAATGCGTTCGAGCCCATCATGGGCTGGAGCCTGTTCAAGAGCATCGAACACCTCAGCCAGGCCTGCCGCACCCTACAGACCAACTGCGTGGCCGGTATCGAGCCCAACCGCGAATTGCTGGCCAAACGCGTGCGCGAATCGGTCACGCTGGTTACCGCTTTGAACCCCTTGATCGGGTACGAAAAATCGGCCCTGATCGCCAAAACCGCCATGAAAACCGGCGCCCCCATCGGCGAAGTGGCCGAGTCGCTGGGCATCATGACCCGCGCCGAACTCGAAGCTCTGCTGGTGCCCGAGAAGCTGACCCAACCCATGGCCTTGGTCCGTGGCGGTCGTTAGGCATGGCATACAAAATGCATGCGATATTTTGGCATGAATCAGGGCATTCACTATTACATTGAATTTGGTTTTGTATATAGTTTTGGCTGCCCGACTTCGGCGGTCAGAACGCCCCGGTGGAGCGTTTCCCGTGCAGGCACAAAGTCTGCATACAGTGTAGAAGTCGATTGTTTTCGATCGCTCTGCATGCACCAAAAATGGGCGCGAGGGTAATCCCTTGCACCTGTTTCTTTAAAATTTGCGTTGTGTAGTTCTTATCTTTTACCTTGGAGTTTTCATGAAGAAACATTTGCTCGCCCTCGCGGTACTCGCTTTAGCTGCCGGTGGCGCATTTGCACAAGCAAACGACACCATCGCCAAAGCCAAGGCATCGGGCGTCTTTACGCAAGGTGTACGCGATTCTTCGGGCTCACTCGCTTTTACCTTGGGCGACGGTAAATATGCGGGCTACCACTATGAAATTTGCCAGCACATCATTGCCAATCTGGAAAAAGCCATTGGCAAAAAACTGGATGTGAAGTACCAGTTGGTGACCTCGCAGAACCGTATCCCCTTGGTGCAAAACGGCACGGTGGATATTGAATGCGGCTCCACCACCAACAATGCCACCCGCCAAAAAGACGTGGCCTTTGTCAACACCGTGTATGTGGAAGAAGTGCGCATCGCGGTCAAGGCCAACTCTGGCATTACCTCGATTGCCCAGTTGAATGGCAAGAATGTGGCTACCACCACCGGTACGACGTCTGTGCAGCTGCTGCGCAAGAACGAGCGCGCCACCGGCATCGACTTCAAAGAGGTCTTCGGCAAGGACCACGCCGACAGCTTCCTGCTGCTGGAGTCGGGCCGCGCAGATGCGTTTGTGATGGACGGCCAAATCCTGGCTGGCAACATCTCCACTGCCAAGAACCCCGCCGATTACAAAATTGTTGGCGAAGTACTAAGCGTGGAACCCATTGCCATCATGATGCGCAAAGACGACCCGGCCTTCAAGAAGCTGGCCGACGATACGGTTGCCGCCATGGTCAAGTCGGGTGAAATGGCCAAGCTGTACGACAAGTGGTTCATGCAACCTATTCCTCCCAAGAATGCCAAGGTGGGCCTGCCTGCCAGCGATGCCACCAAAGCCGCTTGGGCCAATCTGAGCGACAAACCCGCTGAAGACTACGCCAAGAAGTAAAGCGCCGCGCAATACGCAATAAAGTATTGGCGGGACACCACCCTGCCCACACAGTCTGGGGGCAGGGTTTTTGCTTTAAGGCATCTGCGTAGCGTCGCAGGCGGCGGCGGGCAAGCAACACCAGGATGGAGAGACTTATGGATTGGCAGGTATTTTTCAACGATGACGGCAGTGGGCGCACCTATCTGCAATGGCTGATGGAGGCCTGGCGCTGGACTCTCGCGGTGGCGGGCAGCTCGTGGGTGGTGGCCGTGGTGGTGGGTGCTTTCATGGGCACGCTACGCACCTTGCCCAACAGTCCCTTGCTGGTGCGCTTTGCCAACGTCTGGGTCGAGCTGTTCCGCAACGTGCCTTTGCTGGTGCAGATCTTTATCTGGTACTTTGTGCTGCCCAAGATCATCCCACCGATGCAGCAGATTCCCGGCTTTGTGCTGGTGGTGCTGGCACTGGGCTTTTTTACTTCGGCGCGGATTGCCGAGCAAGTGCGGGCCGGTATCCAGGCGCTGCCCAAAGGCCAGCGCTACGCGGGCATGGCAGTGGGCTTTACCACGGCGCAGACCTACCGCTACGTGATTCTGCCCATGGCTGTGCGCATCATTTTTCCGCCACTGACCAGTGAATCCATGAACCTGCTGAAGAACTCTTCGGTGGCGTTTGCGGTGTCCATCCCCGAATTGACTTTCTACTTCACCCAGGTCGGCGAAGAAACATCGCAGCCCATCGTGGTGTATCTGGCCGTGTGTGCGTTGTATGCCGCATCGGCGTTTGCGGTGAACCGTGTCATGGCGTTTATCGAGAAAAAAATCCAGATCCCCGGCTTCGTCGTGGCCGGTGGAACAGGCGGAGGGCATTGATATGGGCGGACTAGACTTAAGTTTTTTCAACTGGGAAATCGTCAGCAAGTTTGTTCGGCAAGGTTTCATCTTCAGTATCCAACTGACGGCGATTGCCACCGTGGGCGGCATTTTCTTCGGTACTCTGCTGGCACTGATGCGCCTGTCGGGCCGCAAGGTGTTGATGATTCCCGCCACTTTCTACGTCAACGGCATGCGCTCGCTGCCACTGGTGATGGTGATTTTGGGCTTCTTCCTGCTGATCCCGTTCATGATCGGGCGGCCCATCGGCGCAGAGTTGTCGGCCATCATTACGTTCATTGCGTTTGAAGCGGCGTATTTCAGCGAGATCATGCGGGCCGGTATCCAGTCCATCCCGCGTGGCCAGGTGCATGCGGGCCAGGCCGTGGGCATGACCTACGCGCAGAACATGAAACTGGTCATCCTGCCGCAGGCGTTTCGCAACATGCTGCCGATTCTGCTGACGCAGACCATCATCTTGTTCCAGGACACTTCGCTGGTGTACGCCATTGGTGCCTACGACCTGCTCAAGGGCTTCACCACCGCAGGCAAGATCTATGGCCGCCCGGAAGAAGCCTACCTGCTGGCTGCCGTGGTGTACTTCATCCTGTGCTTTGGCCTGTCGTACCTGGTTAAAAAGCTGCAAGCCAAGATTGCCATCATCCGCTAACAAGCACTGTCATTCGAGCCGAGGACTAAAACATGATTGAAATTAAAAACGTATCCAAGTGGTATGGCCCTGTGCAGGTGCTGAACAACTGCACCGTCAGCATCAAAAAAGGCGATGTGGTGGTGGTGTGCGGCCCGTCGGGCTCGGGCAAATCCACCCTGATCAAGACCGTCAACGCGCTGGAGCCCTTCCAGAAGGGCGAACTGTTTGTGGACGGCATTGCCCTGCACGACCCCAAGACCGACCTGCCCAAGCTGCGCAGCCGCGTTGGCATGGTGTTCCAGCACTTTGAGCTGTTCCCACACCTGTCGGTCACTGAAAACCTGACCCTGGCCCAGATCAAGGTGCTGAACCGTACCCCGGACGATGCCAAGGTGCGCGGCCTGAAGATGCTGGACCGCGTGGGCCTGATGGCGCACAAGGACAAGTTCCCCGGCCAGCTCTCCGGCGGCCAGCAGCAGCGCGTGGCGATTGCCCGGGCGCTGAGCATGGACCCGATGGTCATGCTGTTCGACGAGCCCACCTCCGCACTCGACCCCGAAATGGTCGGCGAAGTGCTGGACGTGATGGTCACCCTGGCCAAAGAAGGCATGACCATGATGTGCGTGACCCACGAAATGGGCTTCGCCCGCAAGGTGGCCAGCCGCGTGATCTTCATCGACGTAGGCGGCAAGATCCTGGAAGACTGCTCCAAGGACGAGTTCTTCAGCCACCCTGAAAACCGCCAGCCGCGCACCAAGGATTTTCTGAACAAGATCCTGGCGCACTGACCTTTGCCGACTCCCGAGAATCCTCCGAGGCCTGCCATGGTTTCGGAGGATTTTTTTTGTCTGAAATCCGCAATGCGACAATTCCGCCCATGACCTCTGCCACCACCACGACCCTCACGATCACCCGCCCCGACGACTGGCACCTGCACGTGCGCGACGGCGATGCCCTGCACACCGTCGTGCCGCACACCGCCGCCCAGTTTGGCCGCGCCGTCATCATGCCCAACCTGCGCCCGCCCGTGACCAGCACCGCCCAGGCCCTGGCCTACCGCGACCGCATCCTGGCGGCAGTGCCCGAGGGTATGGCCTTCGACCCGTTGATGACCCTGTACCTGACGGACAGCCTGCCGCCCGACGAGATTGCCCGCGCCAAGGCCGCTGGCATCGTCGCCGCCAAGCTCTACCCCGCCGGGGCCACCACCAACAGCGATGCGGGCGTGACCGACCTGCGCAAGATCTACAAGACGCTGGAAGCCATGCAGCGCGCCGACATGCTGCTGCTGGTGCACGGCGAAGTCACCAGCGCCGACATCGACCTGTTCGACCGCGAAGCCGTCTTCATCGACCAGCAACTCATCCCGCTGCGCCGCGACTTTCCCGAGCTGAAAATCGTGTTCGAGCACATCACCACGCGTGAAGCCGCCCAATACGTGCGGGATGCGGACCACTTCACTGCCGCCACCCTGACCGCCCAGCACCTGCTGTACAACCGCAACGCCATCTTCACCGGTGGCGTGCGCCCGCACTACTACTGCCTGCCGGTGCTGAAACGCGAAACCCACCGCCTGGCGCTGGTCGCAGCCGCCACCAGCGGCAGCGCCAAATTCTTCCTGGGCACCGACAGCGCACCCCACGCCACCCACCTGAAAGAACACGCCTCGGGCTGTGCCGGTTGCTACACGGCGCACGCTGCCATCGAGATGTACGCCGAAGTCTTCGACAACGCCGGTGCGCTGGACCAGCTGGAAGCCTTCGCCAGCTTCAACGGCCCCGCTTTCTACAGCCTGCCGCGCAACACCGGCACCATCACCCTGGCCCGCGAGAGCTGGACGCCGCCGGACAGCTTTGCCTTTGGCGAAGCGCAACTCAAACCTCTGCGCTCGGGCGAAGCCCTGCCGTGGAAGCTGGTTGCTTAACCCCCTGGAGCTTTAAACATGCAAGAGTCCTCTTCCCTGCAAGGCCGTGGCGGCGTTGCGCTGCTGATCGATGCCGACAACCTGTCCTCGCCCGAATCGGTGGAAGAGGCCTTGCGCCGCCTGACCGAGCTGGTCGGCCCGGTCGCGATACGCCGCGCCTACGGCAGTGCCGACAACCTCAAGGGCCTGGCCACGGTGATGCGTGAACTGGCCATCCGCCCGATCTTGAACGACCCGCTGACCAAGAACACCACCGACATGCTGCTGGCCGTGGATGCGCTCGACCTCTGGTACGAGTGCGCGCCCGCAGTGATCGCCATCGGCACCGGCGACGCGGACTTTGCCCCGCTGGCCCTGCGCCTGCGCGAACGCGGCGTGCGGTTGATCTGCTTCTCGCAAAAAACCAAGCTCTCGCCCGACATCCGCGCCTACTACGAGCAGGTCTTCATCGTGCGCTCCAAGAGTGCGGCCGACGCGCCACCGGCTCCCGCGCCCAAAACCCGCGCGGCAGCGGCTAAAAAGACCGTGCCGCGTGCCAAAGCCGCACCCAAGGCTCGCCCAACCGCGCCAGTTTCTGCTCCGGCTTCTACCCCCACCCCGGCCCCTGCTGCCACACCTGCCCAGCCTGCGCTGGCAGAAGCCGTCGCCGCCATCCTGGCCGTCGTGCCCGGCCTGCAAGACGGCCAAACCGTGGCCTTGAACGATGCCGTCAAGCTGCTGCACGATGCCAAGCTGATCGGCAAAAACGGCTCTTCCATCAAGTTCTTCAAAAAATACGCCGCGCACTTTGAACTCAGCCCCGAAATCCAGCCCACCCGGCTGCGCTTTCTGGCGGGATGAGCCTGCCGGATATCGACTGGTCTGCCCCCTGGCTGGCCCCGTACCGCGCGGTGGGCCAGGCGGTGGCCGCGCAGGCCCACCAGGGTATTGCTGCGGCCTTGAACGCTGCCGCGCCCGCCCCGGTGCAGTTCGTGCCCCAGTCGGCACTGCCGCCCGGCGAGGCGTATGAGCACTTCATCTTCCACACCCGCCAGTGCCCCAGCCGCGACAACCTGCACGACTTCTTCAACGGCCTGTGCTGGCACCATTTTCCGCAGACCAAAACCCGGCTCAACCAGTTGCAGGCGGCGCAGATTGCAGCCGATGGCGTGCGGCCTTTGCGTGGCCCGGTGCGCGATGCGCTGACGGTGTTCGACGAGAATGCGGCCTTTCTGGTTGCCCCGCCCGCGCTGTGGGAAGCCTTGCAGGTGCAAGACTGGCAGCGCCTGTTTGTGACCCTGCGGCCCTTGTGGTCGCAGGCCCAGCTGGTGCTGTTTGGCCACGCGCTGCTGGAAAAACTGGTTTACCCACGAAAACCGATCACAGCCCATATTTACTGTGCGCCAGTAGCTATTCATTCGATAGCAAATGTGGATGCCGCCATCGCGGAGCAACTCAGCGCGGCCCACCTCGGCAGCAAGCCCTTTTTTCCCTTGCCGGTGCTGGGCGTGCCGGGCTGGTGCGCAGACAATGCCCAGGCTGACTTTTATGCCGACACCCAGGTCTTTCGCCCACCGCGCGCGCATTCTCTGGCTTGAACTTCTTGGCGCGTGCCCCATCTAAACCCCAGTTATTTCCTAGGAAAGCCCCATGAAACGTATTCTTCTCTTCATCCTGACCAACGTGATGGTCGTCGCCGTGCTGGGCGTGGTCGCCAGCCTGCTGGGGGTCAACCGCTACCTCACGCCCAATGGGCTTAACCTCGGCTCGCTGCTGGGTTTTGCGCTGGTGATGGGCTTTGGCGGCGCGATCATCTCGCTGCTGATCAGCAAGCCCATGGCCAAGTGGACCTCGGGCGTGCGCGTCATTGACCAACCGCAAAACGCGGATGAGGCCTGGATCGTGGAAACCGTGCGCCGCCTGGCCGACAAGGCAAAAATCGGCATGCCCGAAGTCGGTATTTTTGAAGGCGGCCCCAACGCCTTTGCCACCGGCGCGTTCAAGAATTCGTCGCTGGTGGCCGTGTCCACCGGCCTGCTGCAAGGCATGACGCACGAAGAAATCGAGGCCGTGCTGGCCCACGAAGTGGCCCACGTGGCCAATGGTGACATGGTCACCATGACCCTGATCCAGGGCGTGATGAACACCTTTGTGGTCTTCTTGAGCCGCGTGATCGGCTACGCGGTCGACAGCTTCTTGCGCAAGGGCGACGACCGCAGCAGCGGCCCTGGCATCGGCTACATGGTCACCACCATCGTGCTCGACATCGTGCTGGGCTTTGCCGCCGCCATCGTCGTGGCCTGGTTCTCGCGCCACCGCGAATACCGTGCCGATGCCGGAGCCTCGCAGCTCATGGGCCGCAAGCAGCCGATGATCAACGCCCTGGCCCGCCTGGGCGGCCTGCACACGGGTGAGTTGCCCAAGAGCGTGGCCGCCTTCGGCATTGCCGGTGGCATTGGCCAGTTGTTCTCGACCCACCCACCGATCGAGCAACGCATCGCTGCCCTGCAGAATGCCCAAGGCTGAGCTGCGTTTCCAGTGGGCGCGGTTGGGGGACTTGAGCGCGCCAGACTTCCACGCCGCCATGGTGCAGCGCGAGGCGGTGTTTGTGGTGGAGCAAAACTGCGTCTACCCGGATGCCGATGCCTACGACCTGCAATGCTGGCACCTGCTGGCCTGGTCGGGCGACCAGCTCGCGGCCTACCTGCGGGTGACCGACCCCGGCAGCAAATACCCTGAGCCCTCGCTGGGCCGGGTGCTCACTGCGCCCGCCTTTCGGGGCCAGGGGATGGGCCAGTTGCTGCTGGCCGAGGCTTTGGCGCGCTGTGCGACCACCTGGCCCGGCCAGCCCAACCGCATCAGCGCCCAGCAGTACCTGCTGCAGTTTTACCAGGGCTTCGGCTTTGTGCCGGTGTCCGAGATGTACCTGGAAGACAACATCCCGCACGTGGAGATGCTGCGCTCAGGGTCGTATTTAATTCAAATTTAATAGCTACTAGCGCAGGTGGTATATGCGATAGAGGCCGATTTGATGCTTATTCGTCCACGCCCGTCATCAGGCGCACCCGCACGCTCTTGCCTTTGATCTTGCCCGCGTTCAGTTTGCGTTCGGCCTCATGGGCGATGCGGCGGTCTACCGCCACGTAGGTGGAGTATTCGTTCACATTGATCTTGCCGATCTGCTCGCGGGTGTAGCCTGCGTCGCCGGTCAGCGCGCCCAGCACGTCGCCTGCGCGGATCTTTTCCTTGCGGCCGCCGGTGATTTGCAGCGTCATCATGGGCGGGCGCAGCGGCTCTTTGCTGGTGGGGGTGAGTTCCTCCAGCTTGTGCCATTCGGATTCGCGGTTTTGCAGCACCTCGATCTTGCCGACAAAGCCCATTTCGTTCATCGAAGCCAGGTTCAACGCCAGGCCCTCGGCCCCGGCGCGGCCGGTGCGGCCAATGCGGTGGATGTGCACTTCGGAGTCGGGTGTCACGTCCACATTGATCACGGCGGCCAGGTCGGCAATGTCCAACCCGCGCGCGGCCACGTCGGTGGCCACCAGCACGCTGCAACTGCGGTTGGCAAACTGCACCAGCACTTGGTCGCGCTCGCGCTGCTCCAGCTCGCCGTACAGCGCCAGCGCACTGAAGCCTTCGGCCTGCAGGGCGGCCACCAGGGCGCGGCACTGCAGCTTGGTGTTGCAAAACGCCAGCGTGCTGGCCGGGCGGAAGTGGTTCAGCAGCTTGCCCACGGTGGCCAGGCGCTCGGACTTTTCCACCTGGTACCAGCGTTGGGCGATTTTGTTGGTAGCGTGCTGCGCCTGCACGGTGATGGTCTTGGGCTGGCGCATGAACTGCTGGCTGAGTTTCTCGATGCCCTCGGGGTAGGTGGCCGAAAACAGCAGGGTCTGGCGCTCTTTGGGGCACTGTTTGATGACGGTGGCCATGTCTTCAAAAAAGCCCATGTCCAGCATGCGGTCGGCCTCGTCCAGCACGAGGGTGTTCAGGGCCGACAGGTCCAGGTGGCCGCGCTCCAGGTGGTCCATGATGCGCCCTGGCGTGCCCACCACGATGTGCGCGCCGTGCTCCAGGCTGGCGTTTTGCCCGCGCAGGGCCACGCCGCCGCACAGGGTGACCACCTTGATGTTTTCCTCGGCGCGGGCCAGACGGCGGATCTCCACGCTCACCTGGTCGGCCAGCTCGCGCGTGGGGCACAGCACCATGGCCTGCACCGCAAAGCGGCGGGCGTTCAGGTTGGCCAGCAGGGCCAGGGCGAAGGCTGCGGTTTTGCCGCTGCCGGTCATGGCCTGGGCGATCAAATCTTGCCCCAGCAGCGCCAGCGGCAGGCTGGCGGCCTGGATCGGGGTCATCTGCAAATACCCGAGCTGCTCCAGGTTGGCCAGCATGGCGGGGGCCAGCGGCAGGCTGCTGAAATCGGTGGCAGAAGGGTTCGTATTCGGTGTAGTCATGCCCCGATTATCGGTGGGCGGGTGTTGCCAGGGCTTTACCAGCTTGGCAAGCCCTGTCTGTAACTGCCGGTAAAAGCCGGGATGGGCAGCGAGTTAACCCGCAATTGGCGGCTAATTTATGCGTTGGGCGTGAAAAAAATCATCCACAATGCGGGCTATATCCCGTAATCGCTATGGAATTGCAATACCAACTCAAAGGCGGCAGCTACTACCTGTACGACATGGACACGCCTCCGAGCGCGGTCACGGGGGAGCGTCGCTTTCGTTTGAAGACCGACACGGTAGCCATTGCGTTCGATGTCAGCACCGGCGAGCTGCACCAGCACGGCAACCCCACCCGCATCCAGTCCTGGGCCATGGGCGCACGGCGCAAGCTGCGGGCCGCCGGGGCGCAAGACTATGCCAACGACATCGTGGTGGTGTCTGGCCCGCTGCCGGTGGACGAGCTGAACAAATGCCTCGGCATCGACGGCTACTGCAGCCGCCTGTTCACCCGCCTGGCCAGCCTGCCGCACGGCAAGTTCAACACCAAGCCTTACACCAGCCCGTTCAGCGCATCCAAGCCTTATAAGCCATACAAATCGGCTGCAGCGGTTTAGAGCTAAATCGGTCTCGCGCGCTTATAAATTAAGCGTAAGCAGCTACTGTTTATATAGCAATCCGCGCAAACTGGCTTCCAGCTGCTCGGTCGGCAGCCGCTTGAACCCCGAGCGGGTAAAGCGCTGCAGGCAGCCCGCGGCAAACGCCGTCAGCACCGCCGCCTGCACCTGCGCGTCCACCGTGGGGGTTTCACTGACTGGGTTGCTGGCCGGGTCGCTGTGGCGCAGGCACTGGCGCAGGGTGGCCTCGATCTTGTCGAAAAACAGGTTCATGCGCTGCTGCAGGCGTTCGTTTTCAAACACCAGCGCGTCGCCCACCATCACCCGGGCCATGCCGGGGTTTTTCTCGCCAAACTGCAGCAGTACCGAGACGATGCGGCGCGCCTGCAGCGGGCCCGGCGCGTCGCCCGCCGTGGCCACGATCTGGTTCACCAGCGAGAACACCGACTGCTCGATGAACTCGATCAGCCCCTCGAACATCTGCGCCTTGCTGGCAAAGTGTCGGTACAGCGCGGCCTCGCTCACGTCCAGCCGGGCCGCCAGGGCGGCGGTGGTGATGCGCTCGGAGCCCGGCTGCTCCAGCATGGTGGCCAGGGTTTGCAGAATCTGCACCCGGCGCTCGCCCGGCTTGGGGCGTTTGCGCGGGGCTTCCTCTGCCGAGTGTTCCGCCAATGCCTCGGCCATTTAGCTCGACCGGATCATGGTGCCAAAGGCCTGCTCGGTCAGGATTTCCAACAGCAGCGCGTGCGGCACCCGGCCGTCGATGATGTGCACCGCCTTCACGCCGCTCTTGGCGGCATCCAGCGCACCGGCAATCTTGGGCAGCATGCCGCCGGACAAGGTGCCGTCGGCAAACAGGGCGTCGATGTCGGTGGCGGTCAGGTCGGGCAGCAGCTCGCCCGCCTTGTTGAGCACGCCGGGGATGTTGCTCAGCATCAGCAGCTTTTCGGCCTGCAGCTCGATGGCCAGACGGCCCGCCACCACGTCGGCGTTGATGTTGTAGCTGGTGTTGTCGGCACCAAAGCCGATGGGGCTGACCACCGGGATGAAGGCATCGTCCTGCAGCGCCTTGACCACGCTGGGGTCGATGCTCTCGATGTCGCCCACCTGGCCGATGTCGTGGAACACGCTGGGGTCGGTGTTGTCGGCCATGCGCAACTGCTTGGCGCGGATCATGCCGCCGTCGCGCCCGGTCAGGCCCACGGCCTTGCCACCGGCCTGGTTGATCAGGCCCACGATGTCTTGCTGGACCTGGCCGGCCAGCACCCACTCCACCACTTCCATGGTCTCGGCATCGGTAACGCGCATGCCCTGGATGAACTGGCCCTTTTTACCCAGCCGCCCCAGTGCCGCCTCGATCTGCGGGCCGCCGCCGTGCACCACCACCGGGTTGATGCCCACCAGCTTGAGCAGCACCACGTCTTCGGCAAAGGCCTGTTGCAGCGCCGGGTCGGTCATGGCGTTGCCGCCGTACTTGATGACCATGGTTTTGCCATGGTACTGGCGGATGTAGGGCAGGGCCTGGGCCAGGATGTCGGCCTTGTCGCGGGGCGCGATGGGGGTGGTCATGGTGCGGTTTCCTAAAAATGAACGGATCAAAATGTGCAGGTTTTACTCCCTCCCCCACCGGGGGAGGGCTGGGGTGGGGGCCAGCGACGGTACAGACCCCGAGCCCCCATCCCAACCTTCCCCCGGCGGGGGAGGGGGCCATACCGGGGGCGCTACATCAATGGTGGTGGCCGTGTTCGCCGTGTACGTGGCCGTGGGTGATTTCTTCCTCAGACGCGGCCCGCACGCCGGTCACGGTGACGGTAAAGCGCAGCGCCTTGCCCGCCAGTGCGTGGTTGCCGTCCAGCAGCACCTGGTCGCCCTTGATCTTGACGACGTTGTAGATTTGTTCACTGCCGTTATCGTTAATGCCCTTGAGCTGGCCGCCGACCTTCACGCCGGGCGGGAACTCGCTCTTGGGGATGCTGCGCGCCAGCGATTCGTCGCGCAGGCCGAACGCATCTTCGGGCTGCAGGTCCAGCGTGACCGAGTAGCCCGCCACGCGGCCATCGAGTGCGGCTTCGATCTTGGGCAGGGTGTTGTTGTAGCCGCCGTGCAGGTAGACCATGGGGTCTTTGGGCGCTTCGATCAGCAGGCCTTTGGCATCCGCCACCTTGTAACGCAGGGTGACGGCGGTGTTTTTTTCGATTTTCATAGGGGAGTCGGTCAGGGCATGGGAAGGGAGGTAGGACGTATTTTCGCGCACCGGCGTGACCGGTCCAAAATTTAAGCTAAATCGGCTTTCCGTGCTGATCAGATAAGCACGAGCAGCTCCTATTTGCGTAGCATTCAAGTGCGCGCCGGGTACGCCTTTATGTGCCTGCCAACACCTTCTCCCCACCCACCATCTGCGTAAACCGCGCCGGGTCTTTGCCGTGCACCGGTGCTGCGTCGCCCCAGGGCCAGCCGCCAAACTGGGTGCGGCGGTAGTCGGCCATGGCCTGCTCGATCTCGGCGCGGGTGTTCATCACGAACGGGCCGTACTGGGCCACCGGCTCGTTCAGCGGGCGGCCTTGCAGCAGCAAGAATTCGCTGGCCACCGGGCCGTTGACCAGCTCCACGTCTACCCCGGCATCCAGGGTGATGGCCGCGTGGCTGGACAGGGCTTGCCCGTCCACCACCACCGACTGGCCTTTGAAAAAATACAGCTGGCGTTGCGTGTCGGCACCCAAAGCTGCGGGCAGGGTCCAGCGGGCCCCGGGGGCCATGGTGATGGTCCAGATGGCCACGTCGGCCTCAGGCTGGGCGGCCCAGGAGTCGGGCGGCGGGGCCGGGGGCGTGGCATCGGCCAGCCTGCCCGCCGTCACCCGCACCTCGGTGGTCAAACCGGCCGCGTCGGTAAAGGTGGCGCTGGGCACCTCGTGCTGCCAGAACATGGTGAAGTGCGGCTCCACCATCTTGTTGCGCGCGGGCAGGTTCAGCCAGATCTGGAACAGCTCCAGCGGATTAGGCTCACTCTGGTCGAGCAGCGGAAACATTTCGGCGTGCACGATGCCCGCCCCGGTGGTCAGCCACTGCACGTCGCCTGCGCCGTAGCGGGCACTGGCCCCCAGCGAATCGGCGTGGTCCACCAGGCCTTTGCGGACGATGGTGACAGTCTCGAAGCCCCGGTGCGGGTGCGGCGGAAAGCCGGGCACGGTGTCGCCGTGGTACATGCTCCAGCCGTCCTTGCGGCTGAAGTCCTGGCCGATGGAGCGGCCCGCCAGTGAGGTGGCCGGGCCCATCTGCGCGTTGGCTTGCGGATAAGCATCGTCGTGGTAGGCACAGAACAAAAACGGGTCGATGGTGGCCCACGGGAAACCCAGGGGCTGGACTTGCAGGATGGCTGGCATGGCGGGCTTTCTGTAAAAGCAACAAGTGGGGGCGGGCCAGCATTGTGCAAGCCGCTACATCCTCACCCGTAAAATCCTGGCCCATGACCTTCCTAGACATGCTCCACACCGCCGGGCAGCGCAATGCCTCCATGCTCTGCGTCGGGCTCGACCCCGATCCGGCCCGCTTCCCGGGCGCATGGCGTGGCGATGCCAGCAAGATTGCCGACTTCTGCGCCCGCATCGTCGATGCCACGGCTGATTTGGCCATCGCCTTCAAGCCGCAGATCGCCTACTTTGCCGCCCACCGCGCCGAAGAGCAGCTGGAGCGCATCGTGGCCCACATCCGCCGCGTCGCACCCCATGTGCCCATCATTCTGGATGCCAAGCGCGGCGATATCGGCTCTACGGCCGAGCAGTATGCGGTGGAGGCTTTCGAGCGCTACCAGGCCGATGCCGTCACGCTGTCGCCCTTCATGGGTTTTGACTCGGTGCAGCCGTATCTGAAGTACCCCGGCAAAGGCGCGTTTTTGCTCTGCCGTACCTCCAACCCCGGCGGTGACGATCTGCAGCCCCAGCGCCTGGCCGATGTGCCCGGCCAACCCCGGCTGTTTGAACACATTGCCCAGCTCACCCAAGGCCCATGGAACCTGAATGGCCAGCTCGGCCTGGTGGTAGGTGCCACCTACCCGGCAGAAATCGCCCGGGTGCGCGCCCTGGCGCCTACCGTGCCGCTGCTGGTGCCCGGCGTGGGTGCGCAGGGCGGCGATGCCCGCGCCACGGTGCAGGCCGGGTGGACGGCCAACGGCCCGCTGGTCGTGAACTCGTCCCGGGCGATTCTTTACGCCTCTAGCGGTGACGACTTTGCCGATGCGGCTCGCCGCGTGGCGCTGGAAACGCGCGATACCCTGCAAGCGGCGCGGCTGCTATAAATTAAGTAGCTACCTGCGCTTACTTGATGGGCGCAAAGTTCTGTTTTTATGCATAAAAGCGGTGCGTGACGGCTATCGGTGTGCGCCTATTCGTAGTTGAAATTGAGGACGTTCCGGTTTCAATTGCCTCCATTTGCTTACTTTTTGAAACAAACTGGCCTAACCCCGTCTAGGTTGGCGATGTAGTTGTTTCAAATCTGAAAGGTAAGCGATGAACTTGAAAAATCTGAGCGTCAAAGGTCAGCTGACTTTCGCTTTCGGTGCTTTGGTTGCGTTGGTGCTGGTGGTGGCCCTGGTGGCGATCCAGGCACTGGACAACGCCCACGAAAAATTTACCAACTACAACGAGGTGGTGGTTAAGCAGAACCAGCTGGTGGACGATGTGCGTGCAGCCATCAGCGCCCGGGCGATTGCGGCGCGCAATCTGGTGCTGTCCACCCAGCCGGAAGACCGTGAGCTGGAAAGACTGGCGATCGTGAAGGCCCACCAGGCCACGCAGGATTCGATGGCCCAGCTCAACGCGGTGATCAAAAGCAACCCGGCTGCCGACCCTGGTGACGTTCGCATGGTGGCCGAGATGACCCGCATCGAGGCTTTGTACGGGCCGATAGCGCTCGACATCACCAAGATGGCGGTAGAGGGTAAAACCGCAGAAGCCATCGCCAAGATCAACGCCGAGTGCCGCCCCCTGTTGGCGGCGCTGGTCAAGGTCAGCGGTACGGCCAGCAAAGGCGGGCTGGACGAAGGCAGCGGCTACATCCAGGCGCGGCGGCTGCTGATGTTGGCCAGTGCGCTGGCGATTGCGGCGGCACTGGGCATGGGCTTCCTGATCACCCGCAGCCTGGTGGGTGCGCTGGGCGGTGAGCCCCGGGTGGCCGCCGAGGTGGCGCGGTCGGTGGCGCAGGGTGACCTCACCATGCCCATCCACGTTCAGACCGGCGACAGTACCAGCCTGATGGCGCAGCTCAAATTGATGCAGGACAGCCTGGTCGGGGTGGTGACCACGGTGCGGCAGGGCTCCGAGGGGGTTGCCACCGCCAGTGCCGAAATCTCGCAGGGCAACCACGACCTGAGCAGCCGCACCGAAAGCCAGGCCAGTGCACTGGAGCAAACCGCTGCATCCATGGAGGAACTGAGTTCCACCGTGCGGCAAAACGCCGACAACGCCCGCCAAGCTAACCAACTGGCCCATAGCGCCAGCACGGTGGCGGTGCAGGGCGGCGAGGTGGTGGCCGAGGTGGTCACCACGATGCAGGGCATCAACGAAAGCTCGAAAAAGATTTCGGACATCATCGGCGTGATCGACGGCATTGCGTTCCAGACCAACATCCTGGCGCTGAACGCCGCCGTGGAAGCCGCCCGCGCGGGCGAGCAGGGCCGGGGTTTTGCGGTGGTTGCCAGCGAAGTACGCAATCTGGCAGGCCGCAGCTCAGAAGCCGCCAAAGAGATCAAGCTGCTGATATCGGCCAGCGTGGAACGGGTCGAAAAAGGCACCACCCTGGTGGACAAGGCCGGTGCCACCATGACCGAAGTGGTCCAGGCCATCCGCCGCGTTACCGACATCGTGGCCGAGATCAGCGCGGCCAGCACCGAACAAAGCGCGGGGGTGTCCCAGGTGGGTGAGGCCGTCACGCAGATGGACCATGCCACTCAACAAAATGCTGCCTTGGTAGAAGAAATGGCCGCCGCCGCCAGCAGCATGAAGAGCCAGGCACAAGAGTTGGTGGATGCGGTCGCGGTGTTCCAGCTGGGGCAAGGGCGTATGCCTTCGATTGTGCGGGTGGGCACGGTGGTGCCCGCACCCCGCAAGCTACCCGCCCATTCCCCGCGACCTGCGCTGGGCCGCGCCTGACAGTGGTTTAGGTTGGGCGCTTAAGAACGTGTTGACGATCTCCTTGGCGACCCCAAGGAGATCGTCAACACGTTCTAGGGCACTGTCTCGAAGCTGATGTTGTTGACCAGCATGAACCACATGATCAGCGCCGGAATCACCACCGGTAGCGACAGCGCGCAAAACATCACGGCCGTTTTGACAAACGTGGAAATGTCATTCCACCAAAGCAGCAGCAGTGCGCCCAGGTCGACTTCCCAAAACCGTTCCGGCTGTTGCTTTTTCATGTTACGTACCTTGTAAGAACGGGATCGCAACCCCAAAGAGGCCGCGAACACGTTTCAACGCAGTGTAGTGGCGCTGCCCGTGGATTTCTAGCGGCGGTGCCTCCCGCCCTGGCGCGCCACAAAATCCGACTAGCCAAGTCTGATTTGCCAATTTACACTTCCTTACAGGCTGAAGCCCTGTAGCGCGTTAGCGATTCCGCAGGTGACTGGATCACTTGCTGACCCGCCTCCTCTTGTTCAACCACCAAGTAGTACGCCATGAACATGAAAAAAATGACAGTTAAGAGCCAGTTGACATGGGCTTTTGGCCTGTTGGTGGCCTTGGTGCTGGTGGTGTCCTTCGTCGGGACGCGCGCACTGAACGAAGCGCACGTTGATTTCGTGCATTTCAACGAGGTGGACGTGGCCCAGGAGAGGCTGGTGGTTTCGGTGCAGGGCGCGGTGAATCGCCGGGCGATTGCCGCACGCAATCTGGTGCTGGCAAGCACACTGGCAGACCGGGATGCCGAAAATGCTGCGGTGTTGCGGGCCCACAAAGACACCCAGGACAGTCTTGCCAAGCTCAATGCGGCGGCCAATAAGTCGCCCAAAGCCGACGGTCGGAGCATGTTGGCGGAGATCAACCGCATCGAGTCTCTGTATGGTCCGGTGGCCTTGGCGATTGTCCAGATGGTATTGGACGGCAAAAAGGACGAAGCCATTGCCAAAATCAACCAGGATTGCCGCCCCTTGCTGGCGGCGCTGTTGAAGGTCACCAACGACTTCCTGTTGACCAGCGATGAGATTGGCAATACCAGCGTGGCCGAGGCCGAGGGCCACTTCACCCGCGCACGGATGTGGATGTTGCTGGCCAGCGCTGCGGCTGCGGCGGCAGCCATTGGCATGGGGGTTGTCATTACACGGGGCCTGGTGGGCGCGCTCGGCGGTGAGCCTTGGGCGGCGGCCGACCTGGCCCGCGCCGTGGCCAGTGGCGACCTGTGCCAACCCATCCAGGTGCTGCCCGGCGACACCACCAGCCTGATGGTGCAGCTCAAGCTCATGCAGGCAAGTCTGGCCCAGGTGGTGGCAACCGTGCGCCAAAGCTCGGAAAGCGTGGCCAGCGCCAGCCACCAGATTGCCCAGGGCAACCACGATCTGAGCGCCCGTACCGAGCAACAGGCCAGCGCCCTGGAAGAAACCGCCGCCAGCATGGAGCAGCTATCGGCCACGGTGAAGCAAAACGCCGACAACGCCCGCCAGGCCAACCAGTTGGCCATGAACGCCAGTACGGTGGCGGTACAAGGCGGCAATGTGGTGGCCGAGGTGGTCACCACCATGCAAGGCATCAACGACAGCTCCAAACGCATTGCCGACATCATTGGCGTGATCGATGGCATTGCCTTCCAGACCAATATTCTGGCGTTGAATGCCGCCGTGGAAGCCGCCCGCGCAGGCGAGCAGGGACGGGGTTTTGCCGTGGTGGCCAGCGAAGTGCGCTCTCTGGCCGGTCGCAGCGCCGATGCCGCCAAAGAAATCAAGAGCCTGATCTCCACCAGTGTGGAGCGGGTGGCGCGCGGCACGGTGCTGGTGGACCAGGCCGGGGCCACCATGGGCGAAGTGGTCAGCTCCATCCGCCGTGTGACCGACATCGTGGGCGAGATCAGCGCCGCCAGCAGTGAACAAAACACCGGTATGGCCCAAATCGGCGAAGCGGTGATGCAAATCGACCAGGCCACCCAGCAAAACGCCGCCTTGGTAGAAGAAATGGCTGCTGCGGCCAGCAGCATGCAAAATCAGGCGGACGGTTTGGTCCAGGCGGTGTCGGTCTTCAAGTTAGACGCTGGCGCGGGCCTCGCGGTCGCCCCCACGCGGCCCGCGGCTGCAGTGGCCCGGCAGGTCGCCGCCCCCGCCCATAAGCCGCCGCCCACCGCCAAAACCCCGGCCCTGGACCGTAAGCCGTCGGCCCTCGTAGCACCCCGCAAAGTACTCGCTGCGCCTGTGGTGGCCAACGCGCCAAAAGACGACGACTGGACCTCGTTTTAAGCAAGCGGGTTTTCGCGGTTTTAAAGTGTTTCTAAATGTCAATATCGTGTCGCTGGTTGTGAAAATCGCCAATTCAATCTGATAACCTTTATCCCGTCCATCTTCAACTCTTTAACCGAAAGACGCACATGTCCAAAGCCTTCCAAGCCGCCATCGATACCCAAGAACAATTGGTCAGCGACATCAAGTCCGTGATCTCCGAGGCCGAAGAAATGCTGAGCGACACCGCCGACCAGTCCGGCGACAAAATCAGCCAGCTGCGCGCCCGCGTCAAGGCCCGCCTGAGCGATGCCCGCGAGCGCCTGGTGGATGCCGAAGCCGCCCTGCGCCACCACACCAAGAAGGCCGCCCGCGCGACCGACGACTACGTACACGAATCCCCCTGGACCGCCGTGGGCGTGGCCGCTTGCGTGGGCCTACTGGTTGGCCTGATCATCGGTCGCCGCTAAACGCTTAAGCGAACCCCCACGGGTTCCGTATGCGTAGCGCATCTGGCGGCGGACCCTTCGCCGCCTTGAAAAATATCCCTATCTCCTTGCTGGCGATGGCGCACACGCGCCTGCAGCTGTTGGGTAACGAGATACTGACCGAGAAGCACCGCGCCCTGCGCGAGCTGACCTTGGTGCTGGCCATGGTGGCCTGCGCTGGCCTGGGCGTGCTGCTGGTGGTGGGGCTGGCGGTCATCTTGCTGTGGGACCAGCGGGTGTGGGTGCTGTCGGGCCTGATCGTGATGTTTTTGGGGGCTGCGCTGGTGTGCTTTGCCAAGCTGAGCCGCTCTACCCGCAGCCTCGACGGTGTGTTTGCCGGCAGCCTGGCCGAGCTGCAAGAAGACCTGCGTCAACTCAAAGCCGCAAGCGACGACCATGGCAAAGACCCGCGCTGAGCTGGACCAGGAGCGTGCCCGCCTGACGGAGCGCATCCAGGCCCAGCGTGCCAATCTGGCCCGCGAACTGGCCCCGTTGCAGCGCGTGTCCAACGCCAGCAATGTTCTGAGCGCTCTGGTGGCCGAAGCTGTGGCCTACGTGCGCCAGCGGCCTGTAGCCACCGCGCTGCTGCTGGGCGGGCTGGTGCTGGTCAAACCCAAGGGCGTATGGCGCTGGGCCAAGCGGGGCTTCTTCATCTGGCGCGGCTTTCGTGCCGTGCAGCAGTGGCAGCCGGGCACCGTCATGGACATCGTGCGCCAAGTGGTTGCCGTCAAAAACTACTTCGCTACTAAATAAGTAGCTGCATGCGCTTGTGGAATAAGCGTAAGCAGCCTATTTTTTATATTTTTTGCGGGGCGGGTGTTTCTTCTTTGGTCACCAGCCAGATGCCGCCGCACACCAGCACCAGCGCTACCGCGTTCTTCCACTCCAGAAAGCGTTCGTCCAGAAACAGCGCCGACAGCAAGGTGCCGAACACCGGCACCATGAAGTTGAACACCGTGACCATGCTGACCCGGTTGTGTTTGAGCAAAATCGTCCACAGCGAGAACGCCACCGAGGTCAGCGCCACCATGTAGAGCATCAGGGCGGCAGAGGCCCAGGTAAAGGCCTCCAGCGCGCCGCCGGTGGCAAAGCCGAGCAGCAGCAGGGCCACCCCGCCAATCGCCAACTGGTAGCCGGTGAGCACCACCGAATCCACCTGCTGCGATAGCTTCTTGCCGTAAATGCTGGCCGCCGACAGGATGAAGGCCGCCAGCACCACACTGCCTTCGCCCAGCAGCGTGAAATCAAAACTCAGCAGGCCCGGGCGGAAGTTGACCACCATCACCCCCACAAAGCCCACCACGCAGCCCAGCACCTTGTTGAAACTCAGGCGGTCGTTTTGGTAGATGAAGTGCGCCAGCAGTACGCTGAAGAAGGTGCCGGTGGCGTTCATGATGGAGCTCTTCACCCCCGTGGCATAGGCCAGCCCGATGTAGAAAAACACGTACTGCAGACTGGTCTGCGTCAGGCCCAGCAAGGTCATCTGGCCGAAGGTGCGCAGCTTGATGGCGAACACCGGCTTCTGGCTGATGGCCGCAAACACCAGCAGCACCAGCCCTGCAAACGCAAAGCGGTATCCCGCAAACACCAGCTTGGTGGGGATGTCGTTGGCCGCGATATGGAACATCGCATAGCCGTTCTTGATGGCCGGGTAGGCGCTGCCCCACAGCAGGCAGCACAGCGAGGCCAGCAGGAAGACGACTTTGCGCTGGGTGAAGATGGAGGTGGCAGTGGCGGTCACAGCAGCCGCGCCAGGTATTTCCCGGTATGGCTGGCCGGGTTGGCGGCAATCTCTTCGGGCGTGCCCACGCCCACCACGGTGCCGCCACCGGCACCACCTTCGGGGCCCATGTCGATCAGCCAGTCGGCGGTTTTGATCACGTCCAGGTTGTGCTCGATCACCACGATGGTGTTGCCCGCGCTGCGCAACTGGTGCAGCACCTTGAGCAGCAGGGCGATGTCGGCAAAGTGCAGGCCGGTGGTGGGCTCATCCAGGATGTAGAGCGTGCGGCCGGTGTCGCGCTTGCTCAGTTCCAGCGCCAGCTTGACCCGCTGGGCCTCGCCGCCTGAGAGCGTGGTGGCCGACTGGCCCAGCTTGATGTAGCTCAGGCCCACATCCAGCAGGGTGTGCAGCTTGCGCGCAATGGTGGGCACGGCCTGCAGGAAGGTGTAGGCCGCCTCCACCGTCAGCTCCAGGATCTGGGCGATGTTTTTGCCCTTGTACAGGACCTCCAGCGTTTCGCGGTTGTAGCGCTGGCCTTTGCACACGTCGCAGGGCACGTACACGTCGGGCAGAAAGTGCATTTCCACCTTCACCATGCCGTCGCCCTGGCAGGCCTCGCAGCGGCCACCGGCCACGTTGAAGCTGAAGCGCCCGGGGCCGTAGCCGCGTTCGCGGGCCATCGGCACCTCGGCCATCAGCTCGCGGATGGGGGTGAACAGGCCGGTGTAGGTGGCCGGGTTGCTGCGCGGGGTGCGGCCAA
Organism: uncultured Albidiferax sp.; assembly: GCA_963513125.1. Taxonomy (GTDB): domain Bacteria; phylum Pseudomonadota; class Gammaproteobacteria; order Burkholderiales; family Burkholderiaceae_C; genus Rhodoferax_B. Next base: position 29,013 of record CAUPPH010000012.1, on the reverse strand, counting down.
TCGGCGACTGGTCCACGTTGATGACCTTGTCGAACTGCTCGATGCCGAGGATTTCGCTGTGCTCGGCCGGTTCGTCGTGGGCGCGGTAGAGCTGGCGCGCCACGGCGGTGTACAGCGTGTCGTTGACCAGGGTGGACTTGCCGGAACCCGATACGCCGGTGACGCAGGTGAACAGGCCCACCGGGATGTCAGCGTTGACGCTTTTTAGGTTGTGGCCGGTGGCACCGACGATGGACAGCCAGCCTTCACCAGGAATGAGGGCCGTGGGTTTTTGCCGCTCGGTGGGCACTTCGATCTTCAGCGTGCCCGCCAGGTACTGGCCGGTGAGCGAGGCGGCGTTGGCCTTGACCTCATCGAACGTGCCTTGCGCCATGATCCGCCCGCCGTGCACGCCTGCGCCGGGGCCCAGGTCGATCACGTGGTCGGCGGCGCGCATCATGTCTTCGTCGTGCTCCACCACCAGCACGCTGTTGCCGATATCGCGTAGGTGCTGCAGGGTGGCAATCAGGCGGTCGTTGTCGCGCTGGTGCAGGCCGATGCTGGGCTCGTCCAGCACGTACATCACGCCGGTCAGGCCCGAGCCGATCTGCGAGGCCAGGCGGATGCGCTGGGATTCGCCGCCGCTGAGCGTTTCGGCGCTGCGGTCCAGGCTCAGGTAGTTCAGGCCTACGTCGTTCAGGAACTTGAGGCGTAGACCGATCTCGCGCACGATCTTGTCGGCGATTTCGCCCTTGGCACCGCCCATTTTCAGGGTGTTGAAGTAGGTGAAGCAGTCGCGCAGCGTGGTGTGGCTGATCTCGAAGATGGCACGGGCCTGGTCGCCTTCGCCCACCTTCACATGCCGTGCCTCGCGCCGCAGCCGTGAGCCCAGGCAGGTGGTGCAGGGCTGGGTGGTGCGGTAGCGGGCCAGGTCTTCGCGCACCAGGTTCGAGTCGGTTTCGCGGTAGCGCCGCTGCATGTTGGGGATGATGCCCTCGAAGGGGTGCTTTTTGCTGACCTTCTTGCCCTGGGAGGCCCCAGAGTCCATCACGTAACTGAACTTGATGTCTTCGGTGCCCGAGCCGTGCAGCAGCGCCTGCTGGGCGGCGGCGGGCAGGGCCTCGAACGCCTGTTCGATGTCGAACTGGTAGTGCTTGGCCAGGCTCTCCAGCATGGCAAAGTAATAGGCGTTGCGCCGGTCCCAGCCCTTGATGGCACCACTGGCCAGGCTGAGCGACGGGAAGGCCACCACCCGTGTGGGGTCGAACAGCTCCTGCGCGCCCAGGCCGTCGCAGGCCGGGCAGGCCCCCACGGGCGAGTTGAACGAGAACAGGCGCGGCTCCAGTTCGCTGATGGAATAGCTGCAAATGGGGCAGGCGAACTTGGCGTTGAACAGGTGTTCGGTGCCCGAGCCCATCTCCACCACAATGGCTTTGCCCTCGGCCAGCCGCAGGGAGGCCTCGAAACTCTCGGCCAGGCGCTGGCGCTGGGCGGCCATGGCTTGCGGCTCGGTGTCGCCATGCACCTTCACACGGTCGATCACCACGTCGATGTTGTGCTTTTCGGTCTTTTTCAGCTTGGGCAGCGCGTCGAACTCAAAGGTTTCGCCATCTACCCGAAAGCGCACATAGCCCTGGGCCTGCATGTCGGCAAACACGTCGGCGTATTCGCCCTTTTTCTCGCGGGCGATAGGGGCGACCACCATCAGGCGGGTGTCGACCGGCAGGGCCAGCACCGCGTCCACCATCTGGCTTACCGTCTGGGCCTGCAGCGGCAGGTCGTGGTCGGGGCAGTAGGGCGTGCCGGCGCGGGCAAACAGCAGGCGCAGGTAGTCGTGGATTTCGGTCACCGTGCCCACGGTGGAGCGCGGGTTGTGGCTGGTGGCCTTTTGTTCGATGGAGATGGCCGGGCTCAGGCCTTCGATCAGGTCCACGTCGGGCTTGTCCATCAGCTGCAAAAACTGCCGCGCGTAGGTGCTCAGGCTTTCTACATATCGGCGCTGGCCTTCGGCGTACAAGGTGTCAAACGCCAGGCTGGACTTGCCCGATCCGCTCAGGCCGGTGATCACCACCAACTGGTTGCGCGGGATGTCCAGGTCGATGTTCTTCAGGTTGTGGGTGCGTGCGCCCCGGATGCTGATGCGCTGCAACTGCAGGGCATTGCGCAGGTACATGCCGTCGGTTGCGGTATCGGTGAGGGCAGAGTTCAAGGTGGAGCCAAACTGGGGGTAACCCGCGATGATAGACAATTGCAAGCTGTTTGCTTGCCAACGGTTTTTTGCGTGTCCTCACCCTCCATCCCAATTCCCACAGCCTCAGCACCTGCGTCGGTCACCATGACCCCGTTGGAGCGGCGCGCCAGCCTGTCGCTAGCCCTGATTTTTGCGCTGCGCATGCTGGGCTTGTTCCTGGTGCTGCCGGTGTTTGCGTTGGAGGCGGCCAAGTTTCCTGGCGGCGATGACCCGGCCCGCGTGGGCTTGGCCATGGGCATATACGGGCTCACGCAGGGGTTGCTACAACTGCCGTTTGGCATGGCCTCGGACCGGTTTGGCCGCAAGCGCGTCATCGTGCTGGGGCTGCTGGTGTTTGCTGCGGGCAGCGTGCTGGCGGCTTTGGCCGACAGCCTGACTGGCCTGACCCTGGGCCGCAGCCTGCAAGGTGCGGGCGCGGTATCGGCGGCGGTGACGGCATTGTTGGCCGACCAGACCCGCGACGCGGTGCGCACCAAGGCCATGGCGCTGGTGGGCAGCAGCATTGCGCTGATGTTTGCCCTGTCACTGGTGCTGGCCCCGGCGCTGACAGCACTGGTGGGTTTGCAAGGCTTGTTTGCCTTGACCGCGTGCCTTGCCCTGGGGGGCGTGGCGGTGGTGTTGTGGGTAGTGCCGCCTGAACCGCTGGCGCATAAAAACCAGCCGCGCGGCAAGCTGGCTGAGGTGCTGGTGCATGCCGGGCTGATGCGGCTGAACATCGGTGTATTTGTGCTGCACGCAGTGCAGTTGGCGATGTGGATGGCCATTCCTGCGTTGCTGGTGCAGGCGGGGCTGGATACCACTGCGCACTGGTGGATCTACCTGCCCGCTGTGCTGGGCTCGTTCGTGGTGATGGGGGGCAGCCTGTTTCCATTAGAGCGGCGGGGCTATTTGCGGGCCGTGTTTTTGGCCTCCATCGGTTTGATTGCGCTGGTACAGGTTGGTTTGTGGTGGGCCGTGGATGCGCCGCAGGTCAGCCTGCTGGCCACGCTGCTGTTCTTGTTTTTTTGCGGCTTTAACGTACTGGAGGCCAGCCAGCCCAGCCTGGCCTCTCGCCTGGCTCCAGGGCATGTGCGCGGCATGGCCCTGGGGGTGTACAACACGCTGCAATCTCTGGGCTTTTTTGTCGGTGGACTGGTCGGTGGCGCACTGCTGAAATGGGGCGGTGCACACAGCCTGTTCATCGCCTGCGGGCTGGCCATGCTGGTGTGGTTGGCGGTGGCTTGGCCCATGCAGGCGCCCGCCAAAGTCAACGCATAATCTATCCCCTTAAGAGGAATTCACCATGGCATCCGTCAACAAAGTCATCATCGTCGGCAACCTGGGCCGCGACCCCGAGGTGCGCACCTTCCCCAGTGGCGACCGGGTGGCCAATGTCACCATCGCCACCACCGAAACCTGGAAAGACAAGCAAACCGGCGAGCGTCGCGAAGCCACCGAATGGCACCGCGTGGTGTTCCGGGGTGGTTTGGCGGGTATCGTCGAGCAGTACCTGCGCAAGGGCTCGCAGGTGTATGTAGAGGGCTCCATCCGCAGCCGCAAGTACAACGATGCCACCGGCGTGGAAAAGTCCATCACCGAAATCGTCGCCAACGAAATGACCATGCTGGGCAGCCGCCAGGGCATGGGTGGCCCGCAGGGTGGTGGCAATGACGGTGGTTATGACGACGGTGGATACGACAGCAGCCCGGCCCCCGCACCGGCCCGCCGCCCCATGGCTCCGGCACCCGCCAGCCGTCCGCCAATGGCCGCCCCAGCACCCCGCCCGGCACCTCCGCCGCCAGCGGCCCGTGCCTCCAGTGGCTTTGATGATATGGATGACGATATTCCGTTCTAGCGCCTGCTGGGATCCAGTGGTTTCAAAAGCCCGCAGGCCTTGTGCTCGCGGGCTTTTTTGATGTTTGGAATAGGCTCAAGTTTTCATACAAATAGAGGAGGCGATCCTCCATTTTTTGGGCTGAAAGTGCGCGAATGTAACAGTCTGTTCGGCAAAGTGGGCTAGCATGGGTCAGATGCTTACCCACACCAGACGTTTGGTTTCGCGGCGCAAATTGCTTGAATGGCTGCTGCTGCTGCTGGTACTCGCCCTGGTAGGGGGCTTTATTGCCTATATGCATTCCGTCGAGCGGGAGCGGACCCTGGCCACCGAGCAGGACCGCTTGCAGGTGCAGTCGAATGTGATTGCCACCGACATCCAGGGCAATCTGGCGGTCATCAGTCTGGCGATGGGGGAGGTTGTCAAGGACTTCCTGGCCGTTCCGGGGGCGACCAAACCCCAAGATGTATCCCAGCGCTTGCGTGCGCTGGTCAATGCCATGCCGGGTGTCCGGGCCATGGTGGTGATGGACGCGCACGGCGTGGCGGTTGCGGCGCACAGCCCTGATTTGATCGGGGTCAATTTCAGCCAGCGGGTCTATTTCAAGACCGTGCAGGCGCAACCGAGCAGCACAACCCTGTATGTGTCGGCGCCTTACATGTCTTTGCGCAATGACCTGGTCGTCAATACCGCCCGGATGGTGCCCGGCGGCGATGGGGAGTTTGCGGGGCTGGTGATTGCCACGCTTGATCCAGCGTACTTCGCCAGCATTTTTCGACCGGTGATGTATGCCCCGGACGTGTGGGGTTTTGTGGTCCACAGCGATGGGCTGCAGTTCTTGAATTTTCCGCTCAGGGCAAATATTGACGGAACCAACTACAACCGGCCAGGTACTTTTTTCCAGCGGCACCTGGCCAGCGGCAAGTCCAATAACGTGTTGACGGGCACCCTGCCCAGAACCGGTGAGCAGCGTCTGACGGCCTTGCGCACCATCCAGCCGGCCGCTCTGCAGATGGACAAAGGCCTGGTGATTGGCCTCAGCCGTGACCTGGGCGCGATCCTGCGGCCTTTGCAGCGCCAGGTCATCACCAACGGCGTGCTGTATGCCGCCTTGGCCTTGCTCTGCGGCGGTGGGTTGTGGTGGGCCCAGACGCGGCGGTCGCGCATGGAGGACCTGGCGTTTGAACGCGACAGCGAGCGCGTGGAAGCCGCCGACCGGCTGAAGCTGGCGCTGCGTGGCGGCAATTTGGGCCTGTGGAGTCTCCATGCACCTACGCGAGAGCGTACCTACGACGACATCTCGCTGGGCATGGTCGGATATACGCAGCAGGATTTCCAGAATGACCCCGAGTTTTGGCGTAGCCGGATCCATCCCGAGGACCTGCCTGTGTGCGAGCGGGTCCGCGAAACCTGCATCGACGGCAGCCAGCCCTTGTACGAGGTGAGCTACCGCATCCAGCATCGGTTGGGCCATTGGATCTGGATTCTGGGGCGGGCCCAGGCAATCGAGCGTGACGCGCAGGGTCGGGGCATCACCTTGATGGGTACCCATATGGACATCACGGCGGCCAAACTGGCCGAGCAAGAAGTGGTGCGCGCGCGCAATGGCTTGCAAGCCGTGTTCGACAACATGACCGAGGGGGTCTTCGTTTTTGACCGCCACAAGGACATCGTGCGCATCAACCTGGCCGCGCGCAGCATCCATGGCCTGTTTGATGCGGCAACACCGATAGACGTGGTGCGCTCCAAGATCGAAGTCACGCTGCCCAGCGGGGAAGTCGTGCCGGCGGGGCAATGGATCAGCCTGCGCGGGGGCGATGGTGATTTTGTCCGCGACTTTGAGGTGACGGTGCGCCGCACGGACACAGGCCAGTCGGTGATTCTGGAATACAGCACGGCCCCCATTCTGGATGCCGAAGGCCAGGTGGACCAGGTGATCCTGACCTTCCGGGATGTGACTGAGCGCCGTATGGCCCACACCCTGCGCCAGAGCGAGGCGCGTTTTCGTACCTTGATCGAAGACGCGCCCCTGGCGATTGCCATTTTGCGGGCTGGGCATTTTGTGTACTCCAACCCGCGCTATGGTGCCCTGCACGGCTATGCGGCCACCGCCGATCTGGTCGGCCTGCCCTGGAGCGCAATGCTGTCGGAGGAGGCCCGCACGCTGTTGCATGCCCAGGCTGCGTTGATTGAGGAAGACTCCCCGCTGGAGCAGATGTTTGAGGCCGTTGCGCTGGACAAAGGCGGCTCCCTGGTGCCGGTGTTCAAAACCACCGCCCGCGTGGTGCTGGCCGATGGGCCTGCCACGCTGGTGTTTGCGCAGGATATTTCGGCCCAGAAACAGGCCGAGGCAGCCTTGCTGCAGGCCCGTGACGTGGCCGAATCCGCCAACCGCAGCAAGGCCGAGTTCCTGGCCAACATGAGCCACGAAATCCGTTCACCCCTGAATGCCATTCTGGGCTTGGCCTATCTGCTGGAACAGGCGCAGCTGGACCCGAATGCCCACGACCTGGTGCGCAAGATACGGACCTCGGGCCGCTCGTTGTTGGGCATCATCAACGACGTGCTGGATGTGTCCAAAATCGAAGCTGGGCACATGGCCATAGAGTGCACGCCGTTTCGCATGGGCGATGTGATGGACAACCTGGCCAGTGCCATGGGTGTCGCTGCGGGCAATAAAAATATCGAAATCATCATCCAGCCCCTGCCTGCGGGCATCAGTGCGGTAAAGGGTGATGCCTTGCGCCTGGAGCAGGTGCTGACCAACCTGGCCAGCAACGCCATCAAGTTCACCCATGCGGGCCAGGTGGAGCTGCGCACCGAGCTGCTCAGCGTGCATAAAGACACACTCATCCTGCGGTTCAGCGTGGTGGATACCGGCATCGGCATCGCCCCGGCGCTGCAGAACGAGGTGTTCTCGGCCTTTACCCAGGCCGACGGCTCCACTACCCGCCGTTTTGGCGGGACCGGCTTGGGCCTGACCATCAGCCGCCAGCTGGTGGGCTTGATGGGCGGCGAGATTGGCCTGACCAGCAACGTGGGCGAGGGCAGTGAATTCTGGTTCACCGTACCGCTGCAGCAGATTCCCAGTACCGATTTTTCGTCGCCCGACATGGTCCGCATCGATGCCCTGTTTGCCGACGACAGCCAGATCGCCCTGCGCGCCGTGGTGGATATTGCCCAGGGCCTGGGCTGGCAGGTCAGCGCCGTGGATTCCGGCGAAGCGGTACTGGCGCAGGTGCAGAGCCGTAAAAATGGCAAGCTGCCCCATGTGGTGGTGCTGGACTGGAAAATGCTGGGCATGGATGGTCTGGCGACCGCCCAGGCCATCCGCAGCAGCGTACCGCCCGACGAATGCCCCATCGTGATCATGGCCACCGCCTACTCGCTCAGTAGCCTGGCCAGCCAACCGGGGGCCGACATGGTGGATGCGATTTTGAGCAAACCCGTCACCACCTCCACCCTGTACAACGCGGTGATGAACGCGCAGCGCAAACGCGCCCACTCCGTGGGCGTGCCACAGGCCGTGCAGCATCCGGTGGGCCAGGCCTTGGTCGGCGTGCGGGTACTGGTGGTGGACGACAGCGAAATCAACCGTGAAGTGGCGCAACGCATCCTGCACCAGCAGGGGGCCGAGGTGGTGCTGGCCGAGGACGGCCAGGCGGCGCTGGACTGGTTGCTGGCCCACCCCAGCGAGGTGGACCTGGTGCTGATGGACGTGCAGATGCCGATCCTGGACGGCATCGAAGCCACCCGCCAACTGCGGCGCATGCCGCAGTTCAACGACCTGCCCATCGTGGCCTTGACCGCCGGGGCCTTCAAATCGCAGCAGGAAGCTGCGCAGGCCGTGGGCATGACCGATTTCATCAGCAAACCCTTTGACGTGCCCTCTACGGTGGCACTGATCCAGCGGCTGCGACGGCGCAAGCCTGGCCTGGTGCCCCGTGCGATGCCCATGGCATCCGAGGCGCCGCCTGCAGTGTCCATGGAGACCATTCCGCTGTTGGACACCTCGGTGGTGGATGTTGCGCAGGGCCTGCAGATCTGGTCGAACCTGCCGGTCTACCGCGAATACCTGCGGCGTTTCTCCACCGGCTATGGCCATGCGGTGGCCGACATGCATGCCAGTCTGGCGGCAGACGACCGCTCCGCCGCCGCCGCATTGGCCCACAAGCTAGCCGGTGTAGCCGCCAATATGGCCTTGCCCGCCACCTACCGTCTGGCCGGTGAGGCAGAACGGGTGCTGTCCATGGGCTATGACCCGATACCGGTGCTGGCCCGCCTGGACGACGCGCTGCGGCAAGCCCTGGAAGTGATCGCGCGCTTCGCCCCCACGGTGGTGGTACCCGACCCTCTTGAGTCCACGGCACAATCTGATTCTCCTGAGGCCCATATGGCCCTGCAAACGCAGATGCAGGCCTTGCTGGAGGCGCTGGATACCGACAACCCTGCGCCGGTAGAGGCCTCGCTGGCCCGGTTGGCACAGCATGTGCCTGAGCAGGATCTGGCGGCCATCCGAGCCTGCGTGCGCGCCTTCGACTTTCGGGGAGCCGAGGCCTGCAGCCGCCTGCTGGCAGCGCACTACGGCATTGCACCCAAGGAGTAGACCATGTTTGTTCCCACTATTTTGGTCGTCGATGACGAGCCCGCAAACCTCGGGATCATGCGCGAGATCCTGCAGAAAACCTATGTGCTGGCCTTTGCCCGCAATGGTGCCGAAGCCCTGGCGGCGGTCGTCAAGCACAGCCCGGCCCTGGTGCTGCTGGACATTGGGTTACCCGATACCAACGGCTACGACCTGTGCCGACTGATCAAGCAGCGCGATGCCACCCAAAGCGTGCAGGTGATTTTTGTGACGGGCTATGACGACATGGCGCACGAAGCCGCGGGCTTTGCGGCGGGTGCGGTGGACTACATCACCAAGCCGGTATCCCCACCCATCGTGCTGGCGCGCGTATCGGCGCATCTGTCGCGGGTGCGGGCCACGGCGCTGGAGCAAAGCTACCGCGACGCGATTCTGATGCTGGGCCATGCCGGGCATTACAACGACACCGACACCGGGGCCCACATCTGGCGCATGGGGGCCTATGCCCGCGTACTGGCCCAGGCCTGCGGCTGGGATGCCGCCAGCAGCACCCGGCTGGAGCTGGCCGCCCCCATGCACGATACCGGCAAGCTGGGCATTCCGCAGGCGATTTTGCGAAAACCGGGGCCGCTGGACGAAGTCGAATGGGAGGTGATGCGCACCCACCCGCAAATTGGCTTTGATATCCTGAGCAAAAGCGAAGCCCCGGTGTTCCAGCTTGCCGCCGAAGTCGCGCTACGGCACCACGAAAAATGGGACGGCAGCGGCTACCCGGACGGCCTGCGCGGGCAGGAAATCCCCAAGTCGGCCCGCATCGTGGCGCTGGCCGATGTGTTCGATGCCCTAAGCATGCGCCGACCCTATAAGGAGCCATGGCCGATGGAGAAAATCCTGGCTTACATCCATGCCGGGGTGGAGGTGCACTTTGACCCCATGGTGGTCCACGCCTTCCAGGGCATCCTGCCCGAGCTGCTGGACATCCGCAAACAGTGGGCGAAAGTGGACGCAGAGCAGATGCAGTCCCCCGAAAGTCCGGCCTGAGCCAACCGCACCCTGGCGGTGCAGGTGCCTCCAAAATATTGGCACAAAACTAGCTTAAACCCCAAGAAGCTGACCGTTTGGTTAGCTTTATAGTGGGTTTATATGCTTCAAATTTTTTGCCATTGTGTCCATGCCAGCGTCTGAGCCCTTGGCTGTGGAGGTCCACCGGGCCAACGTCATCTACCCCGCCGCCGACGCGCCGGTGCATGCCCTGCAAGACATCGACCTGGCGGTGCAGCCGGGCGAATTCATCTCGCTGATCGGCCCCTCGGGCTGCGGCAAGACCACGCTGCTGCGCGCCATTGCCGACTTGGAACCCATCAGCTCCGGCACCATGCTGGTGAACGGAGTCAGCCCACAGGCTGCCCGCATGGCCCGCTCTTACGGCTATGTGTTCCAGGCCCCGGCGCTGTTTCCCTGGCGTACGGTGCTGGGTAATGTGCTGCTGCCGCTGCACATCCAGGGCCGCGACAAGGCCGAGAGCCAGCGTATCGCCATGGACCAGCTGGCGCGGGTGGGCCTGCATGGGTTCGAGAAAAAATACCCCTGGCAGCTCTCGGGCGGCATGCAGCAGCGGGTGTCGATTGCCCGGGCGCTGGCGTTCGAGCCGCGCATTCTGATGATGGACGAACCCTTTGGGGCGCTGGACGAAATCACCCGCGACCGGCTCAACGAGCAACTGCAGCAGCTCTGGCAGCGCGAGCGCCGAACGGTGGTGTTTGTGACCCACTCGATTGCCGAGGCGGTGTACCTGTCGACCCGCATCGTGGTCATGTCGCCCCGGCCCGGGCGCATCGTCAAGGTGATAGCTTCCACCCTGCCGGACGAGCGCCACCTGGGCCTGCGCGACACGCCCGAATTCATGGCCCTGGCCCACGCTGTACGCGAGTCCCTGGCGGATGGCCACCACTAAGCGCAGCGCCGCTCTCCACAGCGGCTTGCCCATCGCCACCGTGCTGCTGGGCGGGTTGGTGCTGTGGTACGCGGGGGCCGTGTGGCTGAACGCGCCGGGTGCCATCGAGCGCGTGCTCAGCCCCCGGGGCACGGCCTGGAGCTGGACGGATCTGGTCCAGACCACGCTGTCCATGCAGCGCCCGGTGCTGCCATCGCCGCAGCAGGTGGCGGTGGATTTTTGGTCCAGCCTGGTCGACTGGCCGGTGGATTCGCCACGCAACCTGTTGTTCCATGTGGCCGTCACGGCGCACTCCAGCCTGCTGGGTTTTGCCATGGGCACGCTGTTCGGCCTGCTGCTGTCGGCGGGCATCGTGCATTCGCGCACATTGGACCGGGCGCTGATGCCCTGGATCGTGGCCTCGCAAACCATCCCCGTGCTGGCCATTGCGCCCATCGTGCTGGTAATTCTGGGCAGCCTGGGCTTCTCGGGTGTGTGGCCCAAGGCGGTGATCGCCATGTACCTGTGCTTCTTCCCGGTCACCGTGGCCATGGTGCAGGGCCTGCGCTCGCCGCAGCAGATCGACACCGAGCTGCTCTATACCTACGCCGCCTCGCGCTGGCAGGCCTTTTGGCTGCTGCGCCTGCCTGCGGCCCTGCCGTTTTTGTTTCCGGCCTTGCGGGTGGGCATTGCCGCCAGTCTGGTGGGGGCCATGGTGGCCGAGTTACCCACCGGCGCGCAGGCGGGCCTGGGGGCCAAGCTGCTGCTGGGCTCGTACTACGGCAACACCGTGGCGATCTGGTCGGCGCTGCTGATGTCGGCCTTGCTAGGTCTGGCTTTGACCGCTGCCGTGCTGGGCGTGGAGCGGCTGGTGCTGCGCCGTTTCGGGGGCCGGGCATGAAGGCGCGCAGCCCGGGGGCGGTGCTGGGTTGTGTCGCAGCCAGTCTGCTGCTTGCTGCTATTTTTATAGCTACTCCCGCAGGTTCATCAAGCGCTAGCGGCCTATTTTTGCCTTTATTTTTAGGGGTGCTGTTTTTGGCCGTATGGACGGTGCGGTCCTGCGCCGCGTTGGACGGGCGGCCTGTCTACGGCCTGCTGACCGCGGGGCTGTTCGGCCTGTGGCTGCTGTACTTCTGGCAGCTGCTGGTCACCGCGTATGGGGTGCCCCGGGTGCTGCTGCCGTCGCCACTGCAGATCGTGCAGGCCATGGGCGAGGGCGGGGCGCTGCTGTGGGGCGACTTTGTGCAGACCGTGCTCAAGTCGGTGCTCACTGGCTGGGTGCTGGGCTGTGGCCTGGGGTTTGCCGTGGCCGTCGCCATCGACCGCCTGCCGTTTTTGCAGCGCGGCCTGTTGCCGATTGCCTCGCTCACCAGCACCGTGCCGCTGGTCGGGGTGGCACCGATTGCCGTGATGTGGTTTGGTTTTGACTGGCCGTCCAAGGCGGCGGTGGTGGTGCTGATGACCTTCTTCCCCATGCTGGTGTCCACCCTGGCGGGTTTAAAGGCAGCCGGCAAGCTGGAGCGCGAGTTGATGCACAGCTATGCGGCGGGTTACTGGCAAACCTTGCTGGGGCTGCGCCTGCCCAGTGCTTTGCCGTTCATTTTTGGTGCGCTCAAGGTGAATGCCACGCTGGCGCTGATCGGGGCTATCGTGGCCGAGTTTTTTGGTTCGCCCACAGCCGGGCTGGGTTTTCGCATTTCCACCGAGGCGGCCAAGATGCACATGCCGCTGGTGTGGGGCGCGATTGTGGTGGCGGCCCTCACCGGCTCGCTGGCCTACGCCTTGCTGGTGCAGCTGGAGCGGCGCTTTGCGTTCTGGCACCCTTCCGTTCGTTCCCGGTAAGTTCCCCACCCCCTAGGAGTATTCGATGCAGAAATTATCCAAGTTGAGCCCCTGCCTGCTGGCCGCCGTGTTGGCCGTCGGCAGCTTCGCCGCCCAGGCGCAAGAAAAACTCACCGTGCAGCTCAAATGGGTGCCGCAAGCCCAGTTTGCGGGCTACTACGTGGCCGCCGCCAAGGGCTACTACAAGGCCGAGGGCCTGGACGTGACCATCAAGCCCGGCGGCCCCGACATCTCGCCGGTGCAGGTGATTGCGGGCAACAACGCCGACGTGATCGTCAACTGGATGCCCGACGCGCTGGCCGCCCGCGAAGCCGGTGTGCCGCTGGTCAACATCGCCCAGGTGTTCAACCGCTCCGGCCTGATGCTCACCTGCAAGAAAGCCAGCGGTGTCACCAGCCCCAAAGACCTGAAGGGCAAAACCCTGGGCGTGTGGTTTGGCGGTAATGAATACCCGTTCCTGAACTGGATGACCAAGCTGGGCCTGAAGCCCGACACCGACATCAAGGTGCTCAAGCAGGGCTTCAACGTCGATCCGCTGCTGCAAAACCAGGCCGCCTGCGTGTCCACCATGGTCTACAACGAGTACTGGCAGATCATCGACGCGGGCGTGAAGGAGAGCGACCTGGTCACCTTCTTCTACGAAGACCAGGGCGCGGCCTCGCTGGAAGACGGCCTGTACGTGATGGAGGCCAAGCTCAAGGACCCGGCCTTTGTGGCCCGCATGGGCAAGTTCCTGCGGGCCACCTTCAAGGGCTGGAACGACGCGGTGAAGAACCCCGAAGAAGCCGCCAAGATCGTGGTCTCCAACGACATGTCGGGTAGCGCCACCCTGGCGGTACAAAAGCGCCAGATGGAAAACGTGGCCAAGCTCATCACCACCGCCAACACCCCCAAGATGGGCTACCTGGAACCCGCCGCTTACGCGCGCACGGTGAAGGTGCTGATGTCGGGCGGCAGCACGCCGGTGATCAAGAAAGACCCCGGTGCCGCCGCCATGAGCCACATCGTCTGGGAAGCGGCCAGCAAAAAGTGATAGCCACTACCCCAGCCCCAGCGGATACCAAAGGCCAGATCCGCCAGGCCAACGAAGAGCGGATCCTGGCGGCGGCAGAGCGCGTGTTTGCCGGGGCCGGGTTCAGCGGTGCCACCATGGCCCAGATCGCCGAAGAATCCGGCCTGCCCAAGGCCAACCTGCACTACTACTTTGGCAACAAGGACGCTCTGTACCGCGCGGTGCTGGCCCGCATCCTGGAGGACTGGCTGGCCCCCACCCACGGCATTACCCCCGATGCCGACCCGGCCACCGCCATCGGCGGCTACATCCGCAGCAAGATGGCCATGTCGGCAGCCCGCCCGCATGCCTCCAAGGTCTGGGCCAACGAGTTGCTGCACGGTGCCACCGTGGTCCGGCAACTGCTGGCCACCGAGCTGCGCAGCACGGTGCGGGCCAAGGCCGCCGTCATCGACCAGTGGATTGCCGACGGGAAAATGGCGCCGGTGGACAGCATCCACCTGTTTTTCACCCTGTGGGCGGCCACGCAAACCTATGCCGACTTTGACGTGCAGGTCTGCGCCGTGCTGGGCCGCCCCAAGCTGACCCGCGCCGACCAGGCCCGCGCCACCGAGCATGTAGTGGCCTTGCTGCTGCGCGGCTGCGGGCTTGAGGCGCTATCTAATAAGTAGCATATAGCGCCCGATTTACGGGCGTTGGTTGTTATTTTTGGTGTTTAAAATCGCCCCATGACCGATACCGCCACCCCCACCTGCATCGCCACCCACAGTGGCACTTTCCACGCCGACGACGTTTTTGGCGTGGGTGTTTTGATGGGGGTTTTCCCATCGCACACCCTGCTGCGCACCCGCAATAAAGACCGCATCGCCACGGCAGACTTCGTGGTGGACGTGGGCGGCACCTGGGATGCCGCCACGGGCCGGTTTGACCACCACCAGCGTGGCTTCGAAGGCGCGCGCCCGGCCCGGCTGGTGGATGGCCAGCCCGTGCCCGGCGTGGGCTACGCCAGTGCGGGTTTGGTGTGGTCGGCCCATGGCGCCGCCTACGTCAGCGCCTGGGCGGCCAGCCATGGCCACACGCTGGACGAGGCGGCGGTGGCCAGCGTGGTGGGCACCATCGACCATTCACTGGTGCAGTACCTGGACATCGTGGACACCGGCCAGGGCGATGTGTCGCCCGGCATTTTTGGCCTGTCGGCCCTGATCGCCCAGCTCAACACCCACTGGCTGGAAGAGCAGGGCCTGGACCTGGCCGCCAAGGCCCAGCTGCTGGAAACCCGCTTTCGCGAGGCCATCGCCATCACCCGCAAGTTTCTGGACCACGCCATCGGCAAAAAGGTGGCCCAGATCCGTGCCGTGGACACCGTGCGCCAAGCCCCGCGCCTGCTGGGCGGTCGGCTGCTGCACCTCAAGGAAGGCGGCATGCCCTGGACCCGCGTGGTGGTGGACGAAATGCCCGAGGTGCTGTTTGTGGTCTACCCCGACTCCGACGGCGACCAGTACCAGATCAAGACCGTGCCGGTGGAGCCCGGCTCCTTCGACACCCGCAAAGACCTGCCCGCATCCTGGGCGGGCCTGCGCGACCAGGAAATGGCAACGGTGACGGGCGTGGCCGACAGCGTGTTTTGCCACCTGAACCTGTTCATCGGCGGCGCGCGCAGTTTTGACGGCGCGGTAAAGCTGGCGGAATTGGCGCTGGCCGAGTAGGCCGCATGGAACGCGCGCTCCCGATGACCCCGCTGCAGCAGGTGCGCGCGGCGGTCAAAGCCAACCTGCTGCCGGGGCTGGTGCTGTGGTGCGGTCTGGCCGGTTTGGTGCTGGCCTATGCGCTCAGCCCGGCCGTGCAGGCGGGCCTGGCCACCTGGGGCAGCGCCAAGCAGGCGGGGGGCTACCCTTTTGCGTTTGCCTCGTACGCCGTGTTTGCCGTGCTCTTGCCCGAGGCCCTGGGCCAGTGGGTGCTTAAGCAGCCCTGGCGCACCACGATGTGGGCCGACATGGCCTACGCCATTCTGGTGTTTGGCTCCATCGGCATCACCGTGGACCTGTTTTATGCGCTGCAAGTGCACCTGTTTGGCGAGGGCGTGGATGCCGCCACCCTGGCCAAAAAGATCCTGCTGGACCAGTTTGTCTACTCGCCCATGACCAACTTCGCCGTCATCGCGATGTTCGCCTGGCGCGACGACGGCTTCAGCGCCCGCACCTGGGCACGGGTGGTGTCGGCCGACTTCCTGGGCCGCCACTACCTGCCCCTGCTCGTAGCCCTGTGGTGCGTGTGGATTCCGGGTGTGCTGGTCATCTACTGCATGCCTACCGCGTTGCAATTCCCCGTGGCTTCGCTGATCCTGAGCTTCTGGGTGCTGATCTTCAAGTGCATGCGGAAAACTTGATTGCTATTGAAAAAATAGCTGTTATCGCCCTTGTTATAAGCGCTACAGGCCGATTTCCCATATATTTTTGCCATGACTGCCGATTCCACTCCTTCCGCCGACAAACCCAACGCCCGCACCGCCGCCGCGCTGGCCCGCCTGCGCCAGGCCATGGGCGACATCGAGGCCGAGATTGCGGCGCACCACGGCATCTACCCCTTCAACCATGGCCGCGTGACCCAGTCCGAGCTGTGCCGCCGGGCCGATGTCAAAAAAGCCACGCTGCAAACCCCGCTGCACAAAGACACCACGCGGGTCGACATCCTGCGCTGGCTGGATGGCCTGAGCACGCAACTGGCCCACACCCGCGACGGTACGCGTGAGCGGGTGACGGAAGTGGCGGATGGGTTGGCTGCGGAGGTGCAGCGGTTGACGCTGGCGTTGGAGGCTGCGGAGCAGCGGGTGGCGGCGCTGGAGGCCGAGAACGCCGCGTTGCGCCAAGGAGTCCGGTTGTAAATTGACTGCGCCCCGGGTGCAGCACGCGATGTGCTCCACCCGGGGCGCAGTTACCCACGGGGCCTTAACCCCTTCCAGTTACGCCAGATCGAACCGGTCCAGATCCATCACCTTGGCCCAGGCGGCTACGAAGTCGGCCACGAACTTCTGCTGGCCGTCGGCACTGGCGTACACCTCGGCATAGGCGCGCAGCACCGAGTTGGAGCCGAAGACCAGGTCATTGCGGGTGGCGGTGTACTTCACCTGGCCGGTCTTGCGGTCGCGGCCCTGGAACACTTCACCTTCACTGTCCACCGCCGTCCAGGTGGTGCCCATGTCCAGCAGGTTCACGAAGAACACGTTGCTGAGCACGCCCACCTGGTCGGTGAACACGCCGTGCTGGCTGCCGTCGGCATTGGCTCCCAGCACCCGCAGGCCGCCGACCAGGGCGGTCAGCTCGGGCGCGGTCAGGGTCAGCAACTGGGCCTTGTCGATCAACAGGGCTTCGGTGGCGGCACCGATGGGGCCTTTTTTGTAATTGCGCAAACCATCGGCTACGGGCTCCAGCGCGGCGAAGGATTCGGCATCGGTCTGCGCTTGCGTGGCATCGACGCGGCCCGGTGCGAACGGCACCTCCACGGCAATGCCCACCGCCTTGGCCGCTTGCTCCACGCCCACGCTGCCTGCCAGCACGATCACGTCGGCCAGCGAGGCTTGGCCCGATGCCTGCTGAATCTGCACCAGCGTGGGCAGGGCTTGCACGGCGATGCGGTTGACTTCCCAGTCCTTCTGCGGGGCCAGGGCCAGGCGCGCGCCATTGGCACCGCCGCGCTTGTCGCCACCGCGGAAGGTGGAGGCCGAGGCCCAGGCCACCGACACCAGTTGGCTGACCGTCAGGCCCGAGGCCGCGATCTTCGCCTTGATGTCGGCAATGTCCGCCGCCGTGGGCTGGTGGCTGGCGGCGGGCAGCGGGTCTTGCCAGATCAGGTCTTCCTTGGGCACTTCGGGGCCGAGGTAGCGGGCCTTCGGGCCCATGTCGCGGTGGGTCAGCTTGAACCAGGCGCGGGCAAAGGCTTCGGCAAAGGCCTGTGGGTCTTCATGGAAGCGCTTGGAGATCTTGCCGAACTCGGGGTCGAAGCGCATCGTCAGGTCGGTGGTCAGCATGGTGGGCTTGTGGAACTTGCCCGGAATGTGCGCGTCGGGAATGATGTCCGGCGCGTTGGTGGCCACCCACTGCTTGGCTCCGGCGGGCGAGTGCGTCAGCTCCCACTCGAACTTGAACAGGTTCTCGAAGTAGTTGTTGCCCCACTGCGCCGGGGTGGTGGTCCAGGTGACTTCCAGGCCGCTGGACACGGTGTCTTTGCCGTGGCCGCTGCCAAAGTTGCTGTTCCAGCCCAGGCCCTGCGCCTCGATGCCCGCGCCTTCGGGCTCCGGGCCCTTGTGCGATTCGGGTGCCGCGCCATGCGCCTTGCCAAAGGTGTGGCCACCGGCGATCAGGGCCACGATTTCTTCGTCGTCCATGGCCATGCGGTAAAAGGTGGCGCGGATGTCCTTGGCGGCGGCCAGGTAGTCGCCGCTGGCGTTCGGGCCTTCGGGGTTCACGTAGATCAGGCCCATGTGGGTGGCGGCCAGGTTGTTGTCCAGCTCGCGCTCGCCCTTGTTGCGGTCGCCTTCACCGCTGAAGCGCTTGTCGGTGGCCAGCCAGGTGGTCTCGGCACCCCAGTTCACGTCCATGTCGGGTTCCCACACGTCGGCACGGCCACCGCCAAAGCCAAAGGTGCGGAAACCCATGGATTCCAGCGCCACATTGCCCGTCAGGATGAACAGGTCGGCCCAGGAAATGCTCTGGCCGTACTTCTGCTTGATGGGCCAGAGCAGGCGGCGCGACTTGTCGATGTTGACGTTGTCGGGCCAGGAGTTCAGCGGCGCAAAGCGCTGCTGGCCCCGCCCGCCACCGCCCCGGCCGTCCTGGGTGCGGTAAGTGCCGGCAGCGTGCCAGGCCATGCGGACGAACTGCGGACCGTAGTGGCCAAAGTCGGCCGGCCACCATTCCTGGCTGTCGGTCATCAGCTTGACCAGATCGGCCTTGAGCGCCTTGTAGTCCAGCTTGTTGAAGGCTTCGGCGTAATCGAAGGTTTCGCCCAGCGGGTGGGATTTGCTGGAATGCTGGTTCAGCAAATCCACCCGCACTTGTTTGGGCCACCAATCCTTGTTGGTCGTACCGCCGCCTGCGGCGTGGTGGAAAGGGCATTTGGCTTCGGTGGTCATGGGGAGCTCCTTGGTGTTGTCTGTTGGGTGGCTGAACTGGCCGGTACATCGTGCCGTAAATCTCTGACACGAGCCATCATGGTAAGTAATTACTATGAAAATAAGAATTCAATAAAATTTATGTATCGGATAGGGGTTTTCAAAGATGCGGCGGGTTAGCGGTTGAGTTAGCTGCGTTGGAGGCAGAATTTTTAGCTTTGCGGCTACAGGTATTACCGCCCTTGGAGTGATGCATGGGAGGCGAAAGATAGAAAGCACAGCAGCCTGAGAGGCGTTGCGTAGCTTGGGCCGCTACTCTGGCGACAAGCCAGCAACATATCTACCGATCCCACAACGCCCGTTGTGCAATGTGGCTTCGTAAGGATGCGTTGAACCTGAGATAGGATGGAAAGAATCCGTAAGACTATTTACCCTTCACATCGATCTCCACCTTGTTTAAAGTAGTTCAAGTACCAGAGAACGCTGCGGAGAAAACTGAGCAGCTCGGGACAAAGTACAAATTTTGGTACCGTGATCACAGCTATGGGGTTGCCCTGTTCAAAGAAGGTCGACCGGGGACGGGTGAGAATTGGGCGGAAAAGATTGCTTGTGAATTGGCTAATTTGCTGAACCTTCCGCACGCTCTTTATGAGTTGGCACAGTCCGGCAATAAAGACGGTGTGATCGGCATTTCATTGGTGTCGGGTGGTGCAAGGCTGATTCACGGAAATGAGTTGCTCTCGGCGTACGTCGACGACTATGACCACACTGAAGCTAAGTTGTACCGGCGTAGAGCGCATACCCTGCGAAGGGTGGTGGGATACTTGAGGGCAAGCGCAGACACTCTCGGTGCTCCGTATGGGTTTAAACAAACAGATGGCATTCGAAGTGCATTGGATGTATTCGTTGGCTATTTGATGTTTGATTGTTGGATTGCGAATCAAGACCGACATGATCAGAATTGGGCTGTTTTGCGAGCCAGTGACGGAAATAGTTATCTCGCCGCTACTTTTGATCATGGGTCCAGTATGGGGCGAAATGAAACAGACGAGAAGCGCTTATCTATGTTGAATACAAAGGATATGGGGCAGCATATTTCTACGTATTTGAAAAGAGCGCACTCTGCTTTGTATCCAACTGGATCGAATGCGAAACATTCGTTGACCACCTTTGAAGCCTTTACTTCCATTGCTATGCATGCACCCGGTGCCGCCATCGAATGGACAGAAAGATTGAGATTGATTACTGACGAGAAGCTAGATATTATTTTTGATCAAATTCCGCACGGATGGATGACCGATACCGCCAAGACATTCACAAAACGATTGCTTCAATTGAATCGCGATCGAATTCTCGGTGTAACTATTAATTTATGACTTCTTTATACGTTGCTTGGCAAAACGAATTGAGCCGTGAGTGGGTGCCAGTTGCTAAGCTGTCAAGGTTGGATGGCGGCTATCAACTTCGCTACACAAAGGGTGCCGGGCGAGCCATTGGATTCAGTGGTCTTGGTCGAATGGCTGCTCTTGATAGGGTTTATTTTTCTCCTGAGCTTTTCCCTTTTTTCTCAAATCGAATCATTAGTAAATCCAGACCCGAATTTCAAAGTTACAAGCGATGGCTTGGACTTGAAGAGCAGCCAACAGATGATCCATTAGCAATTTTGGGCGTAACTGGAGGGCTTCGTGCTACTGATTCGCTGGAGTTAATTCCAGAGCCGAACGTAAAGGGATCCACGCTCACGTTGGATTTTTTCTCGCGCGGACTTCGTCATCTCTTGCCTGCGGATTTCTCTGGTTTGATTGCTGAAGGTTCGCAGGCGTATTTGATGTTGGATGTTCAAAATCAGTTCGATGGCTCTGCTGTCGTGCTGCGAAGCGATGACCCAAAATCACTACTTGGATATCTTCCTCGGTACTTTAGCAAAGCTGTAGTAAAAGAAATTCAACGCAACGCAGCTGGTGTCAAGGTGGTACTCAGAAGGATCAATACTGATGCCCCTCTCGATATGCGTCTTTTGTTTCAGCTAACGGTAAGCAACACTGAAAACCTCTCATTATTTGATGATGATGCTGATTTCCAACCTTGGGATTCGTCGGTCGAGTCGTTTGGAAAAATCGGTAACTGGGACGCGCACTTGGCAAGTTCGAACTGAAGTCAAGCTAGAAGGGGCCAGGAAGGTTCTCTTGGCCGATAGAGGTTATTTTGTCCCTGACTTTTGCTCCAAAATTTGAAGCTACTTGCGCAATAAATACGGGGCTAGATCTCAGTGTCTCTCGTATTCTTCTTTCGAAGGTCGGTCAAACCACCCCCGCCCGCTCCAGCATCGCATGCAGCAGCACATTGCACCCCGCCGTAATGTGCTCCGGCTTGGCATCCTCGATCTCGTTGTGGCTGATCCCGTCTTTGCAGGGAATAAAGATCATGCCGCTGGATGTCAGCTTGGCCATGTACACCGCGTCGTGCCCCGCGCCGGACACGACGGGCATGTTCGAGTAGCCCAGCTTGGCGGCGGCGCGGCCTACGGCATCTACGCAGTCGGGGTGGAAGCCGATGGCCGAGTAGCTGGAGACCATCTCGATCTTCACCTCCACGCCGTGCTCTTGCGCCACGGTGGCGGCGAAGGCTTTGACCTCTTCGGCCATCTGGTCCACCAGGGTGTCGGTGCTGTTGCGCAGGTCGATGCTGAACTTCACGCGGCCCGGAATCACGTTGCGGCTGTTGGGGAACACCTGCACCATCCCGACGGTGCCCCGGCCATGCGGCGGGTGGCGGTGGGCTGCGGCCACCACGTCTTGCATGATGCGGGTGGCGGCCAGCATGGCATCTTTGCGCAGCGCCATGGGCGTGGGGCCGGCGTGGGCTTCCATGCCGGTGACGGTGCAGTCGAACCAGCGGATGCCCAGCACGCCTTGCACCACGCCGATGGTGACATCAAAGTCTTCCAGCACCGGGCCTTGTTCGATGTGCGTCTCGAAGTACGCGCCTATGGGGTGGTCGCCGGGCTCTTGCGCGCCCACGTAGCCGATGCGCTCCAATTCGCCTTGCACCGTCTTGCCTTCCAGGTCGGTGGCGGCGTAGGCGTGCTCCAGGGTGAAGGCTTTAGCGAACACGCCCGAGCCCATCATCACGGGCACAAAGCGCGAGCCTTCTTCGTTGGTCCAGAACGCGACTTCGATGGGGGCTTCGGTCTCAATCCCGTGGTCGTTCAGGGTGCGCACCACCTCGATGCCCGCGAGCACGCCGTAGTTGCCGTCGAACTTGCCGCCGGTGGGCTGGGTGTCGATGTGGCTGCCGGTCATGATGGGCGGCAGGCTGTTGTTGCGGCCCGGGCGGCGCATGAAGCCGTTGCCGATCTTGTCGATGGTGACCGACATGCCTGCCTCGGTGGCCCAGCGGGTGACCAGGTCGCGGCCTTGTTTGTCCAGGTCGGTGAGGGTGAGGCGGCACACGCCGCCTTTGGGCGTGGCACCGATCTGGGCCAGTTCCATCAGCGAGTCCCACAGGCGCGGGCCGTTGATGCGCAGGGATTCAAGGTTCGGGGTCATGGGGTTCCTTTGGCTTGGGTGGGTGGCGGCTTGCCCCCACCCCGGCCCTCCCCCGGAGGGGGAGGGAGTCATGCATTGCGCCCTCCCCCCACGGGGGAGGGTTGGGGTGGGGGCGGGCGGCCATTAACGGGTGACGGGATGGGGCGCTTGCAGCGCGGTCTTCTTGGCCAGGGCATCGAACTGCGGGCCAAACGGGGGGCGCTTCACGTATTGGCCCACGCCGCGCTCGGCGCGCAGGTCGCCATTGGCGTAGACCACCTTGCCCTGGCTCAGCGTGTGGCTGGGCACCCCGGTGACGGTGCGGCCCTCGAAGATGTTGAAGTCGCCCAGCGACTTTTGCGTCTTGACGGACAGGGTTTTGGTGCCCGCCGGGTCCCACACCACCAGGTCGGCATCGGCCCCGGCCACCACGCAGCCTTTGCGCGGGTAGATGTTGAACAGCTTGGCGGCGTTGGCGGATGTAACGGCCACGAACTCGCTGGGCGTGAGGCGGCCGGTATTCACGCCTTCGTCCCAGATCACGGCCAGGCGCTCTTCCACGCCGCCGCAGCCGTTGGGGATTTTTGAAAAATCATCTTTGCCAGCGGCCTTTTGGGCGGCGCAGAAGGTGCAGTGGTCTGTCGCTGTGGTGTGCAGGTGCCCGGCCTGCAGGCCGTGCCACAGCGCGTCCTGGTTGCTTTTGTTGCGAAACGGCGGGCTCATCACGTGGCCTGCAGCGTAGGCGAAATCGGCGCTGCGGTAGACGCTGTCGTCCACCGTCAAATGCCCGGCCAGCACCTCGCCATACACGCGCTGGCCTGCGGCGCGGGCGCGGGCGATGGCCCCAGCCGATTCGGCGCAGGACACATGCACCACGTAGATCGGCACGTTGAGCACGTTGGCGATGGCGATGGCGCGCTGGGCGGCTTCGGCCTCGACCGCAGGCGGGCGCGACAGGGGGTGGGCTTCGGGGCCGAAGATGCCCTTGGCTTTCATGTCGGCCTGCAGCAGGTAGACCAGCTCGCCGTTTTCGGCGTGCACGGTGGGCATGGCACCCAGCTCCAGCGATCGTTGGAAGCTGTTCACCAGGGTTTCGTCGTCGCACATGATGGCGTTTTTGTAGGCCATGAAGTGCTTGAAGCTGTTCACGCCCTCGTCGCGCACCAGGGTGCCCATGTCGCGGTGCACGCTCTCGTCCCACCAGGTCACGGCGACGTGGAAGCTGTAGTCGGAAGCCGACTTTTCGGCCCAGCCGCGCCAGGTTTGGTAGGCCTCCATCAGCGGCTGTTTCGGGTTGGGGATGACGAAGTCGATGATGGTGGTGGTGCCACCCGCCAGCCCGGCCGCCGTGCCGCTGTAGAAGTCGTCCATGGTGGTGGTGCCCATGAACGGCAGCTGCATGTGGGTGTGCGGGTCGATGCCGCCGGGCATCACGTACTGGCCGCCTGCATCCACCACCTCGGCCCCGGCGGGGGCCACGAGGTTGTCGCCCACGGCGGCGATCTGGCCGTCGATACACAAAACATCGGCGCGGAAGGCGCGGTCGGCGTTGACGACCGTGCCGCCGCGGATCAAGACACTGGACATGGTTGCTCCTAAATAAGTAGCTGCTTGCGCAGGTGTTATATGCGCTAGAGGTTGATTTGGCTTAAATTCAGGCCCGCATCGGGTTGTTGGCGTGGGTGGTCCAATCCGCATGTTTATCGCTCACGGTGCGGCCTGTGCGCAAGTCTTTTTCGCCGGGCTGCAGGTCGCGCAGGCGGATGGTGTCGGGCACGGGGCAGACCAGCACGCACAGGTTGCAGCCCACGCACTCGTCTTCCATCACCTCGAAGTGGCGCACGCCGTTCTTGGTTTGGGTGATAGCCTGGTGCGAGGTGTCTTCGCAGGCAATGTGGCAGCGGCCACAGGAGATGCAGCTGTCCTGGTTGATCACGGCCTTGCTGACGTGGTTCAGGTTCAGGTTGCGCCACTCGGTCACCTTGGGCACGGCGCGGCCCCGGAAGTCGTCCAGGCTTTTGAAGCCCTTGCTGTCCATGTAGTCCGACAGGCCCGAGGTCATCTCTTGCACGATCTTGAAGCCGAACACCATGGCGGCGGTGCACACCTGCACCGTGCCCGCGCCCAGGGCGATGAAGTCCAGCGCGTCGCGCCAGTTGCCCACGCCGCCAATGCCGCTGATGGGCAGGCCCGCGGTGAGCGGGTCGCGGGCGATCTCGGCCACCATGTTCAGGGCGATGGGTTTGACCGCCGGGCCGCAGTAGCCGCCGTGCGAGCCCATGCCGCCGGTGCTGGGGCTCATCAGCAGGGTGTCGGGGTCCACGCCGATGATGGAGTTGATGGTGTTGATCAGCGACACCGCATCGGCCCCGCCACGCTTCGCCGCCCGGGCGGGCAGGCGCACGTCGGTGATGTTGGGCGTGAGCTTCACGATCACCGGCAGTTTGCTGTACTGCTTGCACCAGGCCGTGACCATTTCGATGTACTCGGGCACCTGGCCCACGGCGGCGCCCATGCCGCGCTCGCTCATGCCGTGCGGGCAGCCGAAGTTCAGCTCGATGGCATCGGCACCGGTGTCTTCCACGCGCGGCAGGATGGCCTTCCAGGCTTCTTCGACGCAGGGCACCATCAGCGACACCACCATGGCGCGGTCGGGCCACAGGCGCTTCACCTCGGTGATCTCGCGCAAGTTGAGTTCCAGATCCCGGTCGGTGATGAGTTCGATGTTGTTGAAGCCCAGCACCCGGCGGTCGTTGGACAGCAGCGCGCCGTAGCGCGGGCCGTTCACATTGACTACCGGCGGCCCGGCCTCGCCCAGCGTTTTCCAGACCACGCCGCCCCAGCCTGCTTCGAAGGCGCGGTGGACGTTGTAGGCCTTGTCGGTGGGCGGCGCAGAGGCCAGCCAGAAGGGGTTGGGGGTTTTGATGCCCGCGAAGATGGTGGAGAGATCAGCCATGGTTCAGTTCCTTGTGCATGCTTTCAGCGGCGCGTTTGCCGTGCTCCACGGCTTCTACGGTGAGGTCGCGGCCCCCGGCGCGGCAGTCGCCACCGGCCCAGACCTTGGCGAGGTTGGTGGCACCGTCCTCTGTGGTGACGATGCGCCCGCCTTGCAGCACCAGGCCGGTGCCCTGCAGCGGGCTGTCGTCCAGCTTCTGGCCAATGGCCTTGAACACCATGTCGGCGGGGAAGGTCAGCTCGCGGCCCGTGGGCTGCACCTTGCCGTTGACCAGCGCCTGCTGGGCGAAGCGCACGCCGGTGGCATGGCCCTCTGCTCCCAGAATCTCCACCGGTGCCATCCACTGGTGCAGCACCACGCCGTGGGTTTGCGCCCACTCCTGTTCGGCGGCAGACGCACCCATGGTTTCCACGCCGCGGCGGTACACCATGTGCACCACCTTGGCCCCCAGCAGCTTGGCCTGCACGGCGGCATCCACGGCAGTCATGCCGCCGCCAATCACCACCACGTGGTGGCCGATGGGCACGGTGGCTACATCGTCGGCCTGGCGCAGCTCGGCGATGAAGTCCACCGCGTTGCGCACCCCGGCCAGGTCTTCGCCCGGCAGGCCCAGCGCCTGCACCTTGGACAGGCCCAGGCCCAGAAACACCGCGTCGAATTCGGTTTGCAAGGTGTCCAGCGAGGCCGCACCGGCAAAGCGCCAGCCGTGCTGGATGCGGATGCCGCCAATGTCCAGCAGCCACTGCACCTCGCGCTGGGCGAAGTCGTCCACGGTTTTGTAGGTGGCCAGGCCGTATTCGTTCAGGCCGCCCGCCTTGGCTTGGGCATCGAAGATCACTACGTCGTTGCCCAGCCGTGCCAGGCGGTGCGCACAGGCCAGGCCTGCCGGGCCGGAGCCGACCACGGCGATGCGCTTGCCGGTGGCGGCGGCGCGGGTGAACACCTGCGGCTGGGGGCTGGCCATGAGTGCGTCCACCGCAAAGCGCTGCAGGCGGCCAATGGGGATGGGGGTGTCGGTTTGGGTGTTGCGCACGCAGGCCTGCTCGCACAGCACCTCGGTGGGGCAGACCCGGGCGCACATGCCGCCCAGCGGGTTGGATTCCAGGATGGTGCGGGCCGCGCCGCGCAGGTTGCCGTCGGCAATGCGCTTGATGAAGCTGGGCACGTCGATATCGGTGGGGCAGGCGGTTTGGCAGGGCGCGTCAAAGCAGTACAGGCAGCGCTCGGATTCGAGCATGGCCTGCGACGCGTTCAGCGGCGGGGTGGCATCGGCAAAGTGCTGCGCGTACTGGGCGGCACTGAGGCGGCCGGCGCGGATGTCCTGGGGGGAGGTGGCGGGCACGGTAACTCCTGTGGCTGGGGCATTCGGGCCCTGGGCTGCACCAAAGTGCGGCACGCGGGGCCCGGCGTTGGCTGGGTGGCGTTCAAATCCTGACCAAACGGTCAAGAAGTGCAGACGATATAGCAACCACCGTGCCAGCCGCATAGGGAATCTACCGGGGTGGCTTGGAACGTACACACAAGCCTGTGCGGCCTGGCGCACAGACAACCCGGCCCCGCTGCACATAGACTCCCTTGATGGACTTCTTTTCTGCTGTATTTCGCCCCTTCTCGTTGTTCGACAGCTTCTGGACCGTGCCCCAGGAGGACTACGGTGCCATTCGCCGGTCGCGCGCCTACGTGTGCCAGTGCGGGCGGCCGGTGTTCTTTCGCAACAGCGAGTGCCTGGCCTGCCATACGCCGCTGGGCTTCGACACGGGCAGTTCCCGCCTGGAGCCCCTGGCTGCTGTAGAGGACCACCCCAACCTGTGGACGCTGTGGAAGGCCCCGGACGGCCCGCGCTTTCGGCGCTGCGCCAACCTGCACGCCATCGGCTGCAACTGGCTGCTGCCCGGCGACGGGCCCCACGACGCGG
Source organism: uncultured Albidiferax sp. (assembly GCA_963513125.1). GTDB lineage: Bacteria > Pseudomonadota > Gammaproteobacteria > Burkholderiales > Burkholderiaceae_C > Rhodoferax_B. Next base: position 2,093 of record CAUPPH010000012.1, on the reverse strand, counting down.
TGTGCCTGGCCTGCAGCCTGAACCGCAAGGTGTCCGACCCCGAGCTGCCCGAGAACCTGGTCGCCTGGCGGGCGCTGGAGATCGCCAAGCGCCATCTGGTGGCCCAACTCATGGTGATGGGCCTGCCGGTGGAGCCGCGCCAGCCCCAGCACCCCAAGCGGCTGGGCCTGGCCTTCGACTTCTTGCGCCCCACGCCCGAGAAACCGGTGTTGACCGGCCACGATCACGGCCTGATCACCCTGAACATGGACGAGGCCGACGATGCCCGGCGCGAACAGGTGCGCACGCAAATGGGCGAGTCCTACCGCACTCTGCTGGGGCACTTTCGCCACGAGGTGGGCCACTACTACTGGGACCGGCTGATCGTGGACACGCCCTGGCTGGCGGATTACCGCGCCCTGTTTGGCGACGAGCGTGCCGACTATGCCGCCGCCCTCAAGCACCATTACGAAGAAGGCCCGCCTGCCGACTGGGCCCAGCACTATGTGAGCACCTACGCCAGCACCCACCCCTGGGAGGACTGGGCCGAAACCTGGGCGCACTACCTGCACATGGTGGACACCCTGGGCACGGCCATGCGCTTTGGCCTGGATGCCAATGACGTGGAGCTGCCCCATGCCCCGTTCACCCGCGAGGCCCTGTGGCGGCCCGACGACCCCAGCGCCGACAGCTTCCTGAAAATCGCCAACGCCTGGATCGAGTTGACCGGCGTGCTCAACGAGATGTCGCGCAGCATGGGTGAGCAAGACTTCTATCCCTTCGTGCTCACCACCCCGGTGGTGGCCAAGCTGCAGTTCATCCACTGCGTGGTGTTACAGGCGCGGCAGGCTTATAGTTTGTAATGAAAATGGCAGTATGTGCAGGTCAGTAGGGCGTATAAAGCTCTATAAAGAATAGCAAAAACGCGCCTGCAGCGTATCGGTTCGTGCGGTGGCTCAGCCGGTTTAAATACGCCACAATGTGTTTTTTTGTAAGCACGTCGCGATGCCGTTGAACACCCTCTTATGACCCGAAGCAGCAAACTCCTGGCCCTGTTGGTGGCCGTGCTGGTGTCTGTATACGCCGCCATTGCGGTATTCCAGTATTACCAGCAGGAGGGTTTGAGCCAGGTCAGCCGCCGCACCGACCGCGATGTGGTGTGGAACGTGGTGCAGTTGGAAGTGGAATATTTCCGCCTGGTCGGGGCGGTGGACCGCCGCCTGCTCGGCCCCGACACCCTGAGTGCCGAAGAGCTGCAACTGCGCTACGACCTGTTCTACAGCCGTGTTGCATCGCTGGACCTGGGCCAGTCGGCGATCCTGCTGCACGACCAAGATCTGCTCAAGTCGGTGCGCATGGCCATCCATGAATTCATGGTGGTGGCCAACCCGGTGTTTGACCATGATGCCGCCCACCTGCCCACCCAGGACCAGTTGCGCGTGGTGCAGGAGCGGCTGGCGGAGCTGCGTGAGCCGATCCGGGGCTTGTCGCTGGAGTCCAGCCAGTCTTCGTCGGCCATGGTGGACCGGCGCACGATCGAGGTGCAGCGTCAAGTGGCCACCACCCGCTGGCTGACTATTTTCCAGGGGCTGCTGACCCTGGGCCTGGTGGTGGCCCTGTACCTGCAATACCGCCAGCGCGAAGCCGCCTGGGCCCAGGCCCAGGCCCAGCAACTGCGTCTGATGGAGGCCGGTGCGCGGCTGGAAACCGAGGCCGTACAGCGCGCCGCCCAGGACGACCTGTCTGAAATCACCTCGGCCCTGCCCCTGGTGGTGTACCGGTTGCAGCGCTACCCCGACGGCCGCAGCCGCTATACCTACATCAGTGGCCGGGTCCAAGAGACTCTGGGGATTTCCGTCGATGCCGTGCTACAGGACTTTCAGGCCATGAGCGCTCCGGTGCATCCCGAAGACCGGGCCGACATGCAGCGCGCCTCGGCCGAGGCGTTGCAAAAGATGCAGGTGTTTGCCTGTGACTTTCGCATCCGCCGCCCGGACGGCCAGGTGCACTGGGTGCACTGCGCGTCGGTGCCCCGGGCGCTGCCCGACGGCTCGGTGTTGTCTACCGGCTATTTGCAGGTGATCGACGGCATCAAGGAGCGCGAAAACCGCCTG